>JAFEDI010000079.1 GCA_018241725.1 Pseudomonadota bacterium
ACCTTCGACTTCGTGAACGCCAGAACTATCGACCTCATCGCCAAGCAGGAGCACATCGAAACGGCCGCCCGGGCGCTCAAGGCGATATCCCACCCCTTGCGCCTCAAGATTCTTTGCGTGATCGGGGGTGAAGAGGTCTGCGTGCAGGACATCGTGGAAGCCGTCGGCACCTCCCAGAGCAACATCTCCCAGCATCTCGCGATCCTCAGGGACAAGGACGTACTGCTGACCCGCAAGGACGCCAACCGCGTCTACTACCGGGTCGGAGATCCTCGTACCTTGCAGTTGATCGCGATGATGCGCGAAGTCTTCTGCGGCGAAGACGCCGAATAAACTGCCCCATTCATCCCAACCGGAGCTTTTCAGTGGAATTTCTCCAGCACAACTGGTACTGGGCTGCGCTGGCTGCCGTCAGCGGCAGCCTTCTTATCGCCACATCCCTGCGCGGCAGCCGCGGCATTTCGCCCGCCCAAGCCACCCAGCTGATCAACCGCGAAGATGCCATCGTGATTGACGTCCGCGAGGCAGGCGAATACACCGCAGGCCATCTGCTCAACGCGCGCCATATTCCCCTCGGCGACCTGCCCAACCGGCTGGCCGAGCTCGAAAAATTCAAGGACAAGCCTGTTATCCTCAACTGCCAGACCGGTGGCCGCTCCTCGTCGGCCTGTGATGTCCTACGCAAGGCGGGCTTCACCCAGGTACATAATCTCGAAGGCGGCATTGCCGCATGGACCGAGGCCGGCATGCCGGTCAGCAAAAAGAAGAAGTGACGCCATGCAACCGAAAATCCTGATGTATGCCACCGCGGTGTGCCCGTACTGCGTCCGCGCCGAAGGCCTGCTGCGCCGCAAGGGCGTGACCGACATCGAGAAGGTCCGTATCGACCTCGACCCCGTCCGCCGCGACGAGATGATGGAGCGCACCGGCCAGCGGACCGTGCCGCAGATCTACATCGGCGACTACCACGTGGGCGGCTGTGACGACCTGTTTGCCCTCGACCACCAAGGCAAGCTCGACCCCCTGCTGCGCGGCGAGCCCAGCTGAACCACGCGACCACCATCCGTTCAACCCATTTCACAACCGGAAAAATCAACATGGCCGACACCACGCAAGACCCCGTCTTCTCCATCGAAAAGCTCTACGTCAAGGATCTGTCCCTGGAAGTGCCGAACGCACCGCAGATTTTCCTCGAGCGCGAGAACCCCCAGATCAACGTCCAGCTGCGCACCGAGAGCAACGCGGTGGACGAAGGCATCTTCGAAGTTGCCCTGACCGTCACCGTCACCGCCCAGTTGCCCGGCGACAAGACCGTATTCCTGGTTGAAGTGGCCCAGGCCGGCATCTTCCAGATCCGCAACGTGCCGGCGGAGGACCTCGAACCCATCATGATGATTGGCTGCGCCAACATCCTCTTCCCGTATGCCCGCGAAGCGGTGTCCGACGCCGTGTCCCGCGCCGGCTTCCAGCCCGTGATCCTGGCTCCGGTGAACTTCGAGGCCCTGTTCCAGCAGAACCGCGAAGCCGCCCAGCAGTCCGGCACCGACGTTCCCATCCAGTAATGATGCTGCGGCGCTCCATCACCGCGGCGCTGCTCGGCCTGCCCCTCGCCCTCGCGGCGGCGCAGGCCGGCGCCTCGGACTTCCGCTCCCTCGCCGAACCGGCCATCCTCTACGATGCACCGTCGAAGCAGGGAAAGCCCATGTTCGTCATCCAGCGCTACACCCCGGTCGAGGCGATCGTCAATATCGATCGCTGGGTCAAGGTACGCGAACCAGCCGGCAGCATGCTGTGGCTGGAACGTCGCCAGCTGTCCGAAAAACGCACAGTCATCGTCACCGCCGCCCGTGCCGACATCCGGCAAAAGCCTGACGGCGCCGCGCCGCTGGCTTTCGAAGCCGTCAAGGACGTGGTCCTGGAGCTCGCTGACAAGCCGGCCGACGGCTGGGTCAAGGTCAAGCATCGGGACGGTACCGTCGGTTTCATCCGCGCCAATCAAGTCTGGGGACTCTGAGCGCCATGCGCATAGCCGTCTTCGGGGCCGGCGCCTGGGGCACAGCCCTGGCCCTTGCCTTCTCCCGCAATAACGACGTCGTTCTGTGGAGCCGCGAATCCACCGAGATCGCCGCCATGCGCAGCGACGGCGAGAACCGCCGCTACCTGCCGGGCATCCCGCTGCCGTCCGGCCTGCAGCTGTCCGACGATCTGCAGGAGGCCGCGCAAGCCGACCTGCACCTGGTGGTCACGCCACTCGCCGGCCTGCGCACCACGGCCCGCGCGCTGCAGATCGCTGCCCCCGGCACGCCCCTGCTATGGGCCTGCAAGGGCCTCGAAGCGGGCACCGCCAAACTGCCGCACCAGATCGTCGCCGAAGAGCTGGGTGCAAACGCCGCCTGTGGCGTGCTCACCGGCCCGAGCTTTGCCGCCGAAGTAGCCCAGGGCCTGCCCGCAGCAGTCACCATCGCCGCCAATGACGTCGAATTCGCCCGCTACTGGGTCCACGCCCTGCACGACAACCGCCTGCGCCTGTACGCCAACGACGACGTCGTCGGCGCCGAAGTGGGCGGCGCAGTCAAGAACGTGATGGCCATCGCCGCCGGTGTGGCCGACGGCATGGGCTTCGGCCTCAACGCACGGGCAGCACTGATCACTCGCGGCCTCGCAGAGATCACCCGCCTGGGCATCGCCCTCGGCGGCCGCCGCGACACCTTCATGGGCCTTGCCGGGCTCGGTGATCTGGTGCTCACCTGCACTGGCGATCTGTCCCGCAACCGCCGTGTCGGCCTGCTGCTGGCGGAGGGCAAGAGTTTGCCGGACATCCTGGCGGCGCTCGGGCATGTGGCCGAAGGTGTCAGCACGACCCGCGAGGTTGCCGCGCTGTCCGAACGCCTGGGCGTGGACATGCCGATCACCAGCGCCGTCGATCAGGTCCTCCGCGGCACGCTGTCGGCACGGGACGCAGTGGAGCAGCTGCTCGCCCGCGACCCCAAGCAGGAATAAGCTGCAGCGCTGCCGGCGCGCTCAGGCGCCGCCGGCAAACCCCGTCTGACGCCACGCCTCATAGACCACCACGGCCGCCGCATTGGAGAGATTCAGGCTGCGGTTGCCGGGACGCATCGGGATGCGCAGGCGGCGGTCGTCGGTGAATTCCGCATGCAGTTCCGGCGGCAAGCCGCGGGACTCCGAACCAAAGACGAACACATCCTCCGCCTCGAAGGGCACATCCGCGTAGTTGCGGCCGCCATGGGAGGTCAGCGCAAAAAAAACGCCGCCCGGCCAAAACAGCCTTGCAGGTCGGCCAGTCCTCATGGACCGTCACCACCGCCATGTCCCGATAGTCGAGGCCGGCGCGGATCAGCTGCTTTTCTTCTAGCGTGAAGCCGAGGGGTTTGACGAGGTGCAGACGGGCGCCGGAATTGGCGCACATGCGCATGATGTTGCCGGTGTTCGGAGGGATCTCCGGCTGATGAAGGACGACGTGGAACATGGGCGCGGATTGTGCCCGCCCGGCGCGGAGCGATCAACCCGGCGGCGGAGTGCGGGCCAGCACCCGGTTCTCCACGCTGCGTGCGCCGACGCCTTTCAGGGTCCGCGCCAGTTCGGCCAGCGTCGCGCCGGTGGTCATCACATCATCCACGACCACCACGCGCAGCCCTTCGACCTTGGTTGTCACACGAAACGCGCCACGCACGTTGGCGGCCCGGTCTTTCCACGGCAGGCCAGCCTGAGGCACGGTGTTCACGTCGCGCTCGATGCCATCGCAGACAAAAGGAATGCCCCACTGCCGCGCCAATGCACGCCCGAGCTCGGCAGCCTGATTGAAGCCTCGGCTACGCAGGCGGGACGCATGCAGTGGCAGCGGCACGACCAGATCCGCTTGCGGAACCGCCATCGCCGCCATCCAGTCCACGAACAATCGCGTGACCGCCAGCCGGTGGCCGTACTTCAGCGCGTGCACCAGACGATCCACCGGAAAACCGTAATCGAGAGCCGCCAGGGTCCGCTCGAAAGGCGGCGGCTCACGCAGGCAATTGCCGCAGGTCAGCCCGCCCGGAACCGGCAAGGCACAACACGGGCAGCGGGCGAGGTCCGCACCGGGCAAACCGGTTGCACAGTCCTGGCACAGCACCTCGCTTCGGCTCGGCGCGCCACAGGCGAAGCATTGCTGCGGGAAAAGGATGTTCGCCCCGACCTCCAGCCAGGCCTGCCATCCAAGCACTTGATTTGACAAGTCCAGACCCCTTCAGGGAAACTAAAAGGCTTCGTAATTTTGAATTACAGCCAAAAAAAGGGTGCATGACAATGACCGCCACCGTCGCCCACGCAGAGAGCGCTCCTTCCAACGCCACCACCACGCCCGCGCGCAAGCGCTGGAGCGTCGCCGAGGTCGAGGCCTTGTTCGCCCTGCCCTTCAATGACCTGATCTTCCGCGCCCAACAGGTGCACCGGGAAAATTTCGAGCCCAACGCCGTCCAGCGCTCCACGCTGCTGTCAATCAAGACCGGCGGCTGCTCCGAGGACTGCGGCTACTGCTCCCAGTCGTCCCGCTACGATACCGGCCTCGAGAAGGAATCCCTGCTGCCGCTCACCGAAGTGCTCGAGAACGCCCGCGCCGCCAAGGCCAAGGGCGCTTCCCGCTTCTGCATGGGCGCCGCCTGGCGCGGCCCGAAGGAAAAAGACCTCGCCCCGGTGCTGGACATGGTCCGCGAGGTCAAGAAGCTCGGCCTCGAAACCTGCGTCACCCTCGGCATGCTGAAGGACGGCCAGGCTGAACAGCTGAAGGACGCCGGTCTCGACTACTACAACCATAACATCGACACCTCGCCGGAATTCTACGGCCAGATCATCACCACCCACACGCTGCAGGATCGCCTCGACACCCTCGACAAGGTGCGCGACGCCGGCATCAACGTGTGCTGCGGCGGCATCGTCGGCCTCGGCGAAACCAAGAAGAGCCGCGCCGCACTGATCGCCGAGCTGGCCAACATGAACCCGCCGCCGGACTCCGTGCCCATCAACAACCTGGTCCAGGTGGAAGGCACACCGCTCGGCAACAACGAAGCCATCGACCCCTTCGACTTCGTGCGCATGATCGCCGCCGCGCGCATCACCATGCCCAAGAGCTACGTGCGCCTGTCCGCCGGCCGTCAGGAACTCGGTGATGCGGTGCAGGCCCTGTGCTTCATGGCTGGCGCCAACTCGATCTTCTACGGCGAGCGCCTGCTGACCACCGACAACCCGGACGCCGACGCCGACGACAAGCTGTTCGCCCGTCTCGGCCTGACGTCCTTCTAAGCGACCGCCCATCCATGACCATGCCGGACTTCCAGCTCGACCCGCGCCTCGTGCGGCGCCGGGCCGAGCGGGCGGCAGCCGGCTACGCCAGCGTCGACACCCTGGCCCGGGAGATCTCCCGGCGCATGGCCGAGCGCCTCGACTACATCCGCATCGAGCCGAAGCGCGTCCTTGACCTGGGTTGCGGCCCCGGCGCCGATCTGCCGGGCTTTGCCACGCGCTATCCCGACATCCCGCGCATCGCAGTGGATGTTTCACCGGCGATGCTCGCCCAGGCCCGCGGCGAACGCGGCCTGCTCAAGCGCATCATGCGTTTCGGCAAGCCGTCCGATCCCGACTTCGTCTGCGCCGATGCCGCAGCACTGCCGCTGGCCCGCGGCAGCGTTTCGCTGGCCTGGTCCAATCTGATGCTGCAGTGGCTGCACGATCCGCTGCCGGCCCTGAAGGAAATCCACCGAGTGCTGGAGGTGGGCGGCATGCTGATGTTCGCCACCCTCGGCCCTGACACCCTGAAGGAGCTACGCGCCGCGCAGCCGCCGTCGGATGCCGAGCATCTGCACCGCTTCATCGACATGCACGACTTGGGCGACGCCCTCGTCGGCGCGGGCTTCTCCGACCCGGTGATGGACATGGAGATGCTCACTGTCACCTACACCAAGCTGGATGACCTGTTCCGCGACCTCCGCCTCAGCGGCTCCAACAACGCCGCACTCACCCGGCCGCACGCGCTGGTTGGCAAGCGTCACTGGGAAGCCCTGCGCGCCAACTACGAAAAGCTGCGTCGGGACGGCCGCCTGCCGGCCACCGTCGAAGTCGTATACGGTCACGCATGGAAGGCCGCCCCAAAGGTCGCCGACGACGGCCGCGCCATCATCCGTTTCGAGCGCAAACCCGCGTGAGCATGCATCCCATCTGGCTGTTCGACCTCGACAACACGCTGCACAACGCCAGTCCGCACATCTTCCCGCACATCAATCGGAGCATGACGGCCTACCTCATGCATCAGCTTGATCTGGACGAAGCGGCGGCCAACCGGCTGCGGGTGGATTACTGGCGCCGCTACGGCGCCACCCTCACCGGCCTGATGCGCCACCACGGCACCGACCCACGGCATTTCCTGCACGACACCCACCAGTTTCCCGACCTGTCGCGGATGGTCGTCTTCGACAACGCGCTGCTCCACCTGCTGCGCCGCCTGCCAGGCAAGAAGATCGTCTTCTCCAACGGCCCAAAGCGCTACGCCGAAGCCGTGCTCGACATCATGGGCATCCGCCACCTGCTGGCCGACGTCTATGCGGTCGAACAGATGCGCTACCACCCCAAGCCCAAGCGCCTCGGCTTCCTGCACCTCATCAAGGACCACCGCCTCAACCCGGCACGCTGCATCCTGGTCGAGGACAGCGCAGAAAACCTGCGCACCGCCAAGCGCCTCGGCATGCGCACGGTATGGATCAGCCGCAGCCTACGCCAGCCCGACTACGTGGACGTCCAGCTACCCAGCGTGCTCGGACTGATGCGCCATCCCATGAGATCCGGCGCTTCGGGGTAAAATGCCGGATTCCGCTACTCACACAGCGAGTCCGCCATGCCCTTCGCCCAAACCGAAAACCTGAACATCGCGGCCTTCGACCGCATGCCCTCCCCCGAGGAAATCACCGCCCGCGTGCCGCTCACCGACAAGGCAGCGCAGGTCGTCCTCGAAGGCCGCCAGACCCTGCAGGCCATCCTCGACCGTAAAGATCCGCGGGTTTTCGTCGTCGTCGGCCCCTGCTCCATCCATGATCCGGTCGCCGGCCTGGACTACGCCCGCCGTCTCAAGAAGCTTGCCGATGAAGTCTCCGACACCCTGGTACTGGTGATGCGGGTCTATTTCGAGAAGCCTCGCACCTCCACGGGCTGGAAGGGTTATATCAACGATCCCCATATGGATGACTCCTTCCGCATCGACGAAGGCATGGAGAAGGCCCGTCGCTTCCTGCTCGACGTGAATGAAGCCGGACTACCCGCCGGCACCGAAGCACTGGATCCCATCGCGCCCCAATACTATGGCGATCTGATCGCGTGGACCGCCATCGGCGCCCGCACCTCCGAATCCCAGACCCACCGGGAAATGGCCTCTGGCCTGTCCACCCCGGTCGGCTTCAAGAACGGCACCGACGGTTCTCTCGAAGCTGCCGTCAATGGCATCCTGTCGGCCTCCAGCCCGCACAGTTTCCTTGGCATCAACGGCGAGGGCCAGTCCTCCATCATCCGTACCCGCGGCAACCCGTACGGCCACGTCGTGCTACGCGGGGGTGGCGGACGCCCAAACTACGACACGGTATCGGTTTCCCTAGCCGAAAAGGCGCTGGTCAAGGCCAAGCTGCCAGCCAACATCGTCATCGACTGCTCTCACGCCAACTCGTGGAAGAACCCCGACTATCAGCCGCTGGTCATGCGTGACGTCGCGCATCAGATCCGCGAAGGCAACCGCTCCATCGTCGGCCTGATGATCGAAAGCAACATCGAAGCCGGCAACCAGCCGATCCCCGCCAACCTCAGCGAGCTGCGCTACGGCTGCTCGGTGACCGACGCCTGCGTGGACTGGAACACCACCGAAGAGATGATCCGTAACACCCGCGACATCCTTCGCGAGGCACTGGCCCAACGGAGCGCCGCCTGATGAATCTCGTCGTGCAGGGACTGCAGGTCGAAACCCGCGCCCTGAAGGATCTGGCCGCCCTGACAGCCTCCGAAGGCATTGGCCGCATCAGCAACACTGCGTTCCGTCTGCTCCGCGCCACGCCTCACCCCGACGTAGCCGGCTACTGCGAACAGCACGCACTGGATTACGCCTTCGTGCCCGAGGACCAGCGCCTGACCGATTACCGCCTGTTCGTCACCGACATGGACTCGACGCTGATCACCATCGAGTGCATCGACGAAATCGCCGACATGCAAGGCCTCAAGCCGGAAGTCGCCGAGATAACCGAAGCGGCGATGCGCGGCGAGCTGGATTTTTGCGAATCCCTGACCCGCCGTGTCGCACTGCTCGCCGGCCTGCCCGTAGCGGCGCTTGAGCGTGTCTTCAGCGAGCGCCTCAAACTCAATCCCGGCGCCGAGGCACTGATTGCCGGCCTCAAGCAGGCGGGCATCATCACGGTGCTGGTGTCCGGTGGCTTCACCTACTTCACCGAACGCCTGCAACAACAGCTGGGTTTCGACTACGCGGTAGCCAACGAACTGGAGGTCGAGGACGGACGGTTGACCGGACGGGTCAAGGGCGAGGTGGTAGATGGGGAAGTCAAACGCCGGACGCTGCTGCAGGTCTGCCAGCAACGCAGCTTCACCGCCGACCGCGTCATTGCCGCGGGCGACGGTGCCAATGATCTGCCAATGCTCACGGAAGCAGGCGTCGGCATTGCCTATCACGCCAAACCGGTCGTCAGGGAAAAAGCCACCTACGCGCTGAACCACAGCGGCCTCGACGGCATCCTGAACCTGTTTGCCTGACAGCGAAATTAGTGCGACTGGCACGAGCGCGTCGCTGCAGAAAGCCGAAGGGCCCTTCGATGGAGGCATGCCGACCGGTACGACCTGCCTCCCGCGCGGCCTCCTGAACGTTGCTGCTCGCGACCAGTGCGAAGCCGATACTAGCGATGCTTTGTCAGGAACTCCGTGCAGCAATGCACATGCTGCATGGCACAACTTAATGTATGTCGAAAATCTTTACACTGATCAATCCATTGGGTATAGTTATTTGATGCCTATCAAAAAGACGATACTCGGCTTTTTTGTAGCGATCGCGTGTTCCGGCGCGGTCCTTGCGTCGGAGCCCTCCAATTCTGCCAGCGACGAAGCCCTTCCGGCTTCCATGTTCGAGCGCTACACCGATTCGATCCGTAATCTGGTCGACCGTAGCCTGAACTTCCTTGGCGTTCCTTACCGCTTCGGGGGCACCAGCCCGCTCACCGGATTTGACTGCAGTGGCTTTGTCGGCAAGGTGTTCGCCGATGCCCTCGGTTTCGGCATGCCGCGCACGGCCGCCGAAATGTCCCAGATGGGCGAGCAGGTCAAGTTTGCAGAGCTTAAGCCGGGCGATCTGGTGTTCTTCAACACCATGCGCCGCGCCTTCTCCCACGTGGGCATCTACCTCGGCAACTACCAGTTCGTGCATGCGCCTTCTACAGGCGGTGTGGTCCGCGTCGAAGACATGCGCCTCGATTACTGGGCGGCCCGCTACGACGGCGCCCGCCGGGTACTGCCAAACGGCCAGTCTCGCCAGCCGCAGTCCAACTGAACACGCAATCCCGTCGAGCGCACGGCGCAGGCCGCATTCCGGCTTGCGCCTGATATCCTGTCCGGATCCGGTTCATACCCCACCTGATCCGACATGATTCCCTGGCTCGGCAACAAACCCGCCTTTCCATCGGTCACCCGAGCGCTGCGCGAGCCCAACGGGCTGCTGTCTGCAGGCGGAGCACTCACTCCCGAATGGCTGCTCACCGCCTATCGGCACGGGATCTTCCCGTGGTTCAACGACGGCGAACCGATCCTGTGGTGGAGCCCGGATCCCCGCATGGTCGTCTTCCCGAGCCAGGTCCGCCTGACCCGCTCCTTGCGCAAGACCTTGCGCAACGCCGCCTACGAGGTCCGACTGGATCACGATTTCCCGGCAGTCATCCGTGCCTGTGCCGCACCGCGAGACCCCGGCGGCGGCACGTGGATCACAACCGAGATCCAGGAGGCCTACATCCGCATGCACGAACTCGGCTATGCCCACTCGGTCGAAACTTACATCGATGGCGAACTAGCCGGCGGACTGTATGGCATGGCGCTCGGCCGGGCCTTCTACGGCGAATCAATGTTCAGTCGGCGCACCGACGCCTCGAAGATCGCCTTTGCACACCTGACCCGCTTCCTTGAGCAACGGGAATTTCGCGTGCTAGATTGCCAGATGACGACCTCGCACCTGGCCTCGCTGGGCGGGCAGGAGATTCCGCGCGCAACCTTCGTCAAACTGCTCGACGAGGCCACGCGGGAAGGCCCGCCCCCGGAACGCTGGCCAATGAACGGAGCGCAAGCCCCTTGGACGTAGCCCCATGCTGAAGGACTATCCCTACTCGCTGCTGCAGTTCTACGCCACCGCGCCCTACGCGTGTTCCTACCTGCCGGACCGCCAGGCCCGCTCCCAGGTCGCCACGCCCAGCCACCTGATCGACACGCCGCTGTACAGCGAACTGGTGCGCTCCGGCTTCCGCCGCAGCGGCATCTTCACCTACCGCCCCTACTGCGACACCTGCCGCTCGTGCATTCCGGTACGCATCCCGGTGGCCAGCTTCGCGCCCAACCGCAGCCAGCGCCGCGCCTGGGCCGCCCACGCCAACCTGCTCCCGCGCGAGATGCCGCTGGAGTTCATCGAGGAGCACTACGCCCTCTATCAGCGCTACCAGGCGACCCGCCACGCCGGCGGCGGCATGGATCAGGACAACCGCGAGCAGTACGCCCACTTCCTGCTGCAGAGCCACGTGGACAGCCGCCTGCTCGAGTTCCGCGAAAACGGCATCCTGCGCATGGTCAGTGTCATCGACTGCCTGACCGACGGCCTGTCCAGCGTTTACACTTTTTACGACCCGGATCAGACCAGCGGCAGCCTCGGCACTTTCGGCATCCTGTGGCAGATCGAGGTGTGCCGTCAGCTCAATCTGCCCTACCTCTACCTCGGCTACTGGATCCGGGACAGCCGCAAGATGGCCTACAAAGCGCGCTTCCGCCCGATCCAGGGACGCATCGGCGGCCAGTGGCAAACCCTCGCTGACGCCGATCTCGACAAACTCGACTGAGACCCTCCCGATGCACTTTCTGCCACACATGGCAGCAGCCGCGCCCTTGCTAGTCTGCGCCAGTATTGCCACAGCCACGCCCAGCCTCGACGACTTCCAGAACGCACCGCATCAGGACTGGCTCACCGTCTCGGGCGTATCCCATCACTTTCAACCCGACCGCCGCGACTGGCGCGAATTCAATCCGGGCGCGGGCTTCGAACGCGCCTTCACCGGCACCCCATGGGTTGCCACCGCCGGCTACTTCCGCAACAGCTACGACCGCAACACCTTTTACGCCGGCGCCCGCTGGATACCCCTGCAGGCCGGCCCGTTCCGCTTCGGCGCCTTCGGCTTGGTCGGCACCGGCTACCCGTCGCCGGTACTGGTTATCCCAACCGTCTCCGCAGAATTCGGCCGTGTGGGCGCCAACCTCGTCGCCTTGCCCAACCTGCCCGGCTACAGTGGCTACCTCGGCCTGCAATTTCGCCTCGCCGTCGACTGAAACCCGAAACAGGGTTTAGAAACAGCACTTTGCCGCGCTGCGGTAGAATGCGGGATGCTCTACGAACTCGCACGCCCCATTTTCTTCTCCCTCGATCCGGAGACCGCCCACGAAACCGCCCTCGCCGGCCTGAACCTTGCCGGCCGCCTGCTGCCCGCCGGCAAGCCGCGGCCCGCCAGGCCGGTGGAAGTCATGGGCCTGCAATTCCCGAATCGCATCGGCATGGCCGCCGGCCTCGACAAGAACGGCGAGGCCATTGACGGACTGGCTCGCATGGGCTTCGGCTTCATCGAGATCGGCACCATCACCCCGCGTGCCCAGCCCGGCAACCCAAAGCCACGCATGTTCCGGCTACCCGAAGTGAAGGGCATCATCAACCGAATGGGCTTCAACAACCACGGTATCGATGCGCTGATCGGCAACGTGGAGGCAGCCAAATACAAAGGCATCCTCGGCATCAACATCGGCAAGAACGCCGACACGCCGATCGAGCGGGCCGCCGACGACTACCTGATCTGCCTCGACAAGGCCTATCCGCTGGCCAGCTACATCACCGTCAACATCTCCTCGCCCAACACCAAGAACCTGCGCCAGCTGCAGGGCGAGTCGGAACTCGACGCACTGCTCGGCCAGCTCAAGGCACGCCAGGCCCAACTGGCCGACAAGCATGGCCGCTATGTGCCGATCACCCTCAAAATCGCCCCGGACCTGGACGACAGCCAGATCACCAACATCGCCGACGCGCTGCGCCGCCACCGTATCGACGCGGTGATCGCCACCAACACCACGCTGGCCCGCGACAAGGTGCAGGGCATCCGCTACGGTGACCAGCAGGGCGGCCTGTCAGGCGCGCCGCTGTTCGAGGCATCCACCGCCGTCGTCGCGGCCCTCGCCAAGGCGCTGCAGGATGAAGTCCCGATCATCGCTGCCGGCGGCGTCTTCGATGGCCGTCAGGCCCGCGCCAAGCTGGAGGCCGGAGCCAAGCTGGTGCAGATCTACAGCGGCCTGATCTACCGCGGCCCAGCCCTCGTACGCGAAGCCGTAGAGGAAACCAAGGACTTCGCCTGAAGCCACGCGCCGGCCGCAATACCGCTCATCGCGGGCTTGAGTACGGCGCGGCCGGCGCGGGATAATCCCAACTTATCGTCACTCCGACACCGACAGCCATGAGCAGCTACCTTTTCGTGATCCTCGGCGCGGTTCTGGTGAATAACGTCGTCCTCGTCCGCATCCTCGGCCTCTGCCCCTTCATGGGCGTATCCAAGAAGCTGGATGCTGCGATGGGCATGGGGGCCGCCACCACCTTCGTGCTGACCCTCGGCTGCGGCACCAGCTACCTCATCGACCACTACGTACTGATCCCGGCCGGCGTCGAATACCTGCGCACGCTGGCCTTCATCGTCATCATCGCCGCCATCGTGCAGGTCACCGAGCTGGTCATCCAGAAGACCAGCCCGGTCATGTATCAGGTGCTGGGCATCTACCTGCCGTTGATCACCACCAACTGCGCGGTACTCGGCGTACCGCTGCTCAACGTGTCCCTGCGCCACGATCTGGTCGAATCCCTGCTGTTCGGCTTCGGCAGCTCAGTCGGCTTCTCGCTGGCGCTGGTGCTGTTCGCCGGCATCCGCGAACGCCTGGACGGTGCCGACGTACCGGCACCCTTCAAGGGCACGGCCATCGCGATGATCACCGGCGGGCTGATGAGCCTGGCCTTCATGGGCTTCGCCGGCCTCGACAAGTACCGCTAACCCCTAGCCATTCCGCTCCTGGCCCCGCCATGCTAACCGCCCTTCTCGTGATGACCGCCGTCGCCCTGGTGCTCGGGGCGCTGCTCGGCTACGCCTCGCTCAAGTTCAAGGTCGAAGGCGATCCGCTGGTCGAAAAGATCGACGCCATCCTGCCGCAGACCCAATGCGGCCAGTGCGGCTTTCCCGGCTGCCGGCCCTACGCCACCGCCATCGCATCCGGCGAGGCCGACATCAACCAGTGCCCACCGGGCGGCGAGGAAGGCATCCGCAAGCTCGCCGACCTGCTCGGCCGCGAGTTCAAGTCCCTGTCCGAAGAACACGGTGTCGAGAAACCCAAGTCCGTCGCGGTAATCGACGAGAACACCTGCATCGGCTGCACCCTGTGCATCCAGGCCTGCCCGGTGGATGCCATCGTCGGCGCAGCCAAGCAGCTGCACACCGTCGTCGCCGGCGAATGCACCGGCTGCGAGCTGTGCGTCGCGCCGTGCCCGGTGGACTGCATCGCCATGGAGCCCATCGTCGATACCCTCGACACCTGGAAATGGCGCTACCCGGTCATCCAGATCAAGCAGGCCGCCTGATGCTGCGCAAACTCTTCAAGTTCCACGGCGGCGTCAAGCCGCAGACCAACAAGACCGAATCCACCACCCAGCCGATCGCGCAGGTGCCGCTGCCTGATCGGTTGGTGATACCGCTGCACCAGGCGGTCGGCGGCCATCCGCGCCCGTTGGTGGCGCCCGGTGACAAGGTCTTCAAGGGCCAGCGCATCGGCGGTGCCGACGGCAGCCTGTCGTCGGCCGTGCATGCATCCACCTCCGGCATCGTGCACGACGTGGTGCCGGCGCTGATGCCGCACACCTCCGGCCTCACCACGCTGTCGGTGATCATCGAGCCGGACGGCGAGGACCGCTGGGGCGAACTGGACAAGGTCAATTACCGCAGGACGCCTCCCGACGAACTGCGCGACTTCCTGCGTGACGCCGGCGTCGTGGGCCTCGGCGGCGCGGTCTTCCCGAGCTACGCCAAGCTCAAGCCCGGCAAGGAAGGCCGCCTCAAGACCCTGGTCATCAACGGCGCCGAGTGCGAGCCCTTCATCACCTGCGACGATCTCCTGATGCGCGAACGCGCCGCCGACATGCTGAAGGGCATCGTCGCCATGCGTCACATGCTGCAGGCCGAGGAGGTACTGATCGGCATCGAGGACAACAAGCCAGAAGCCGTCGCCGCGGTGCAGGCCGCCATCGCCGCCAGCGGTCAGTCGGGTATCGAGGCCGTCGCCATCCCCACCCGCTACCCAGCCGGTGGCGCCAAGCAGCTGATCCGCGTGCTGACCGGCATCGAGGTGCCCCACGGCCGCCGCTCCACTGATTTCGGCGTGCAGTGCTTCAACGTCGGCACCGCCTACAGCATCTACGAAGCCCTGGAGCTCGGCCGCCCGCTGATCTCCCGCGTCGTCACCGTGGCCGGCAACGTGGACCGGCCACGCAACTACGAGGTCCTCATCGGCACGCCGATGGACCACGTGGTGCGCCAGTCCGGCGCCCGCCCCGACAGCGACCGCTACATCATGGGCGGTCCGATGATGGGCGTGCGCTTGCCGGCCTTCGGTGTGCCGGTGGTCAAGGCTACCAACTGCATCCTGGTTGGCAGCCCGGCCCTGTTCCCGCCGCCGCCGCCCGAAATGCCGTGCATCCGCTGCGGCGAATGCGCCAAGGCCTGCCCGGCCGACCTGGCCCCCTTCGAGATGTACTGGTTCTCGCGCTCGAAGAACTTCGGCAAGGCTCAGGAATACCACCTCTTCGACTGCATCGAATGCGGCTGCTGCAGCTTCGTCTGCCCGTCCCACATTCCGCTGGTGGACTACTTCCGCTTCTCGAAGAGCGAGATCTGGGCCCGCGAGCGCGACAAGGAAGCCTCCGACGCCGCCCGCGACCGCTTCGAGTTCAAGAACTTCCGTCAGGAGCGGGAAAAACAGGAGAAGGCCGAAAAGCTCGCCGCCAAGGCCGCCGCCACCCGTGAGAAAGTCGCCGCCGAGGGCCAGGCCGGCACGACCAGCGCTGCCGCTGAAACCCCTGACGTTGCCGCCAAACCGGCAGCTCCGTCCGCCGAGGACACCAAGCGCGCACTGATCGCCGCCGCGATGGAAAAAGCCCGTCAGCAAAAGGCCCAGGTTGCGCCGAAGAACACTGAACAGCTCAGCACCGAGACCCAGGCCGACATCGCTGCCATCGAAGCCCGCAGGGCTGCAGCAGCCACGCCCCCGACTCCGGACGCCTGATCCAGGCCACGCACACCGATGATCAATTCCCCCTTCGTCCGCAAACCGGCCAGCGTCCAGCAGGTCATGCTGCAGGTGCTGCTGGCCCTCGTGCCCGGCATTGCCGCCTATGTGTGGTTCTTCGGTGCCGGCATCCTCGTGCAGATCGCCCTCGCCTCAGCCGCCGCGCTGGCCGGCGAAGCCGCCATGCTGGCGATCCGCGGCAAGCCCAAGGCCCTGTTCCTCGGCGACCTGTCGGCCATCGTCACCGCCTGGCTGATCGCCCTCACCTTCCCGCCCATCGTGCCCTGGTGGCTCACCGTCACCGCCACGTTGCTGGCCATTGTGGTCGTCAAGCAGCTCTACGGCGGGCTCGGCCAGAACCCCTTCAACCCGGCGATGGCGGCCTTCTGCCTGATGATCGTTGCCTACCCGGCGCTGATGTCCCAGTGGCCGGCCGCCGGCCAGCTGGATTTCTCCAGTCAGCTGCAGCTGATCTTCGGCGGCGCACGCCAGGTGGACGCAATCACCGGCGCCACTCCCCTCGATGCGCTGCGCACCGCGCTGCGCGCCGCCACCAATCCGGACTCCCAGCTCCACGGCCTGCGCGCTTCCCAGCTGATGGACGGCCCTGCCTACGGCATGCTCGGCGGCAAGGGCGGCGAATGGGTGGCCCTCGGCTTCCTGCTCGGTGGCCTGTGGCTGCTGCAGCGGCGCATCATCACCTGGCACATACCCGGCGCCTTCTGCCTCGCGCTGGCGGCCTCGGCCGGCCTGCTGTGGGCAATCCGCCCCGAGGGCTTCGCCTCGCCAGTCTTCCACCTGGCCTCCGGCGGCGCCATGCTGGGCGCCTTCTTCATCCTCACCGACCCGGTGTCCGGCGCCACCACGCTCCGCGGCAAGCTGCTGTTCGCTGCCGGCGCCGGCGTACTGACCTTCGTGATCCGCGCCTTCGGCGCCTACCCGGACGGAGTCGCCTTCGCCACGCTGCTGATGAACCTGTGCGTGCCGCTGATCGACATGAACACCCAGGCCCCGGTCTTCGGCCACAAGAAGGATTGAGCATGAGCCAATCGACCATCCTGGGCCTGTCCACCCGGACCGCCGGCGCGATGATGGCCTTCACCGCCGCCTTCACGGCACTGATGGCCTTCACCTACGAAGCCACCCACGCGCAGATCGCCGCCTCCGCCAACGAAGAGAAGATGAAACTCATCACCGAGGTGCTGGCCGCCAACGCCTACGACAACAGCCTGCTGGACGACTACGTGCAGCTCGGCCCGACCCGCGAACTGGGCCTCGACCACGGCGGCCGCGTCTATCGCGCCCGCAAGGCCGGCGCCCCAGTCGGGCTGCTGCTCGAAGCCACCGCGCCGGACGGCTATAGCGGCGACATCGACCTGATCGTCGCGATCCTCCCGGACGGTACCGTCAATGGCGTACGTGTCGTGTCCCACCGGGAAACCCCGGGCCTCGGCGACTACATCGACCCGAAGAAGGACAAGGACAAGAAATCCCCGTGGATAGGCCAGTTCTCCGGCCTCAACCCTGCCACTCTGCCCCTCGACGCTTGGAAGGTGAAGAAGGACGGCGGCCAGATCAACAGCCATGCCGGCGCCACCATCAGTCCCCGCGCGGTAACCAATGCCGTTGCCCGTGCCGCCCGCTATGCCGCTGCCAACCGGGACCGCCTGTTCGGCGCGGCCACCGGCGCATCCCTCTGACAAGGAGCGACAACCATGGACTTGCGTGCCTACCGCGACATCGCCTGGAACGGCTGGTGGAAACAAAACCCCGGCGTCGTGCAGATCCTCGGCATGTGCCCGACGCTGGCCATCACCACCAGCATCGTCAACGCCGTCAGCCTGGGCCTTGCCACCGTGCTGGTGATGGCCATGTCCAACCTGGCCTCCTCGCTGCTGCGCAACTTCATCCCCTATGAGATCCGCATCCCGGTGTTCATCCTGATCATCGCCGCGCTGACCACCGTGGTGGACCTGGCGATGAACGCCTACCTGCACTCCCTGTATCTGGTGCTCGGCATCTTCATCCCGCTGATCGTCACCAACTGCATCGTGCTGGCCCGCATCGAGGCCTTCGCCGCCAAAAACGAACCCCTGGCCTCCACGCTGGACGGCGCCGCGATGGGCCTCGGCGCGACGATGGTGCTTACCGTGCTCGGCGCTATGCGCGAGCTGATCGGCAACGGCACCCTCTTCTCAGGCATCGAGATGGTCATCCCCGGTGCCCACGAGATCCAGGTCTTCGGTGGCGACTACCCGGGCTTCCTGACCTTCATCCTGCCGCCCGGCGCCTTCTTCGCGCTGGGCTGCCTGATCGCCGGCCGCAACTGGCTGGAAGCCCGCCGCCAGGCCCGGGCACGCAGCAATCCGCCGGCACCTCAGGCACCCTCCGCCCCCGAACCCACCTCCGCCGAGCCCGCCTGATGCCCGACATGCGCTTGGCCGCTGTGGCCGAAGCCTTCCGCCGCCTGCGCGAAGCCAACCCGAACCCGACTACCGAGCTCGAATACGCGACGCCCTACCAGCTGCTGGTGGCCGTGGTGCTGTCCGCCCAGGCCACCGACAAGGGCGTCAACATCGCCACCCGCAAGCTCTTCGCGCTGGCCCCGACGCCGGAAGCCATGGCCGATCTGGGCGAGGAAGGCATCGCCGAGCAGATCAAGACCATCGGCCTGTTCCGCAACAAGGCCAAGAACACCCTGGCCCTGTCCCGCCAGCTGCTGGAGCGCCACGCCGGCGAAGTGCCCAACGACCGTGAGGCCCTGGAAGCCCTGCCCGGCGTCGGCCGCAAGACAGCCAACGTAGTCCTCAACACCATCTTCGGCGAACCGACGATGGCCGTGGACACCCATATCTTCCGCCTCGCCAACCGCACTGGCCTGGCCCCCGGCAAGGACGTGCTGGAAGTGGAGAAGCGCCTGCTGCGCCGCATCCCCAAGGAATACATGCGCGACGCCCACCACTGGCTGATCCTCCACGGCCGCTACGTGTGCGTCGCGCGCAAACCCAAGTGCGGCGAATGCATCATCCGCGACCTGTGCCTGTACCGCGACAAGACGGACTGAACACAGCACCGGCCGCCGTCCCGGCCGCGGCCGCGGCCGCAACGACACCTCCAATAAAACCTCATCTCCCCCCAACAATCATGTTCGATCCCTCCCGTGACCAGGCCCGCCAGTTCTTCGTCAGTTCCTGGAGCAAGCACAAGAACCGCGAAGTCCTGACCCAGCTCGAGATCATCGCCGCCGACCTGGTCGCCCATCACCCGGAATACCACGCGCTGCTGGAAGACCCGGACGCGGTCATGAAGGACTTCAGCCCGGAGGACGGTCAGGTCAATCCCTTCCTGCACCTGTCCCTGCATCTGGCCATTGAAGAGCAGCTGTCGATCAACCAGCCACCGGGCATCCGCGAAGCCTTCGAGCAGTGCCAAGCCCGCCACGGTGACCGCCACGCTGCGCTGCACGACGTGCTCGAATGCCTCGGCGAGACCATCTGGAAAGCCCAGCGCGACAAGGCTCCGCTGGATGGCCGCGCCTACGTGGAAGCGGTGCGCAAGCGCGCCAGCAGCTGAAGCACGCCGCCCCGATGCAATGAAACGGTAATCCGCCGGGCCCACCATCGGGCCCATGCAATCCAGCCCGTCCCAGCCCCTCGCGGGCCGCATCGCCCTCGTCACGGGCGCCAGCACCGGCATCGGCCGGGTCACCGCCCGGCAACTCGCCCTTCAAGGTGCCCACGTTTATCTGGCCTGCCGTTCCGAAGCCCGGACCCGCCCGGTCATCGACGAGATCCAGCGCCTCACCGGCCGCGCCGCCGCCGAATGGCTGGAGCTGGACCTCGCCGACAGCCGCTCGATCCGCGCCTGCGCCAGCCGCTTCCTGGATTCCGGGCAGCCGCTTCATCTTCTGGTCAACAACGCCGGCTTGGCCGGCGCCCGTGGTCTGACCCGCGACGGCTTCGAGATGGCCTTCGGCGTCAATCATCTGGGTCATTTCCTGCTCACCGACCTGCTGCTCGAACGCCTCAAGGCATCCGCGCCGGCCCGCGTCGTCACCGTCGCCAGCCGCGCCCACCGCCGCGCACCGGCCATCGACTGGAATGCCGTGCGCCGACCGACCCGCTCCCTGACCGGCGTACGCGAATACGCGGTATCCAAGCTCGCCAACGTGCTGTTCAGTGCCGAGCTGGCCCGCCGGCTGGATGGCAGCGGCGTCAGCACCTATGCGTTGCATCCGGGAGTCGTGGATACCGAAGTGTGGCGTGCCGTGCCGGGTCCGCTACGGCCACTCCTGAAGCTGCGTGGTCTGCTCACCCCGGAGGAAGGTGCCCGCACCACGCTGCACTGCGCACTGCACGCCCCGGCCAGCGAGAGCGGGCTGTACTACGCCCGATCCGCGGTGACGGCGCCGACCGACCGCGCCTGCGATTTTCGCCTGGCCGCCGAGCTATGGCGGCGCAGTGCGGAATGGGTGGCCGACATCGGCCAGTACCGCTGATACCAGACAGTCTGGCAGCTTCCTCACTCCGCCCAACGCAAACATTGCTGGCGCACGAGCTCGGGCAGCAGCGGATCGGCGCGATACTGCTCACGCAACCACATCGCGTCGTTCGTGCGCGTCGCCGCGTCATGGGCCAACGCGGCGCAGGCCGCTTGCGTGCCCAGCACTGCCGCATGTGGACCGATGCGGTTCACCAGCGCGACGATCGCATCGCCGAGGACGCAGCGCTCGCCGCTTTCAGGATCGACCCACACTCCCTCGTAGCCGAAGCGGCAAGCCTGGAAGCGGTTGAAGGCATACACCAGGTAGTCGTCCTCGGCAGGCGTGAAGGGCTGGTCCACCATCAGCCAGCGGGCGATGGTCTGGATCAGCGCGGCCAGGCGTGCCGCCCGCTCCACGGTGAGCGGCGTATCGAGCACCCGGACTTCGATCGTGCCGTACTCCGGCTTCGGGCGGATGTCCCAGTAGAAGTCCTTCATGCTTTCCACGACGCCGGTCCGTGCCATCTTCTCGAAGTAGGCCTCGAAATCGGCCCAGGTAAGAACGAAGGGCGCCCGGCCGGACAGGGGAAAGGCGAAGATCGAGTTGAGCCGGGCCGAATCGAAGCCGGTGTCGTGCCCCTGCACGAAGGGCGACGACGCCGACAGCGCGATCAGGTGCGGGATGAAGCGCGACATGCCGTGCAGCAGCCGCAGCGCTTCGTCGGGGCCGGGGCAGCCGATGTGCACATGCTGCCCGAACACGGTGAACTGCTTGGCGAGGTAACCGTACAGGTCGCTCAGGTGCTTGTAGCGGACGCCGTCGGTGATCTGCCGCTCCCCCCATAGCTGGAAGGGATGGGCGCCGCCTCCGCAGATACCTATATCGAGGCGCCGGGCGCCTTCCAGCAGGCCATTGCGCAAGGCCGTGAGCTGCGCCAGCACGTCACCGTAGTCCTCGCAGATGCCGGTGGCGATCTCGATCATGCTCGACGTGATCTCGGGCTTCACGTCACCGACGAAGCCCTGCTGCTCGAGCACCCGCAGCAGATCCGGCGCCGCCGCGACGAGATCGAAATCATGGGTGCCCACCAGCTGGAGCTCCAGCTCGACCCCCAGGGTCAGCGCACGGGAGGTGGAAAAGGCCTCAAGCGACATGGTGGGCCTCCTTGCCGATATTGGTCTCGCCGCAATGGCGCAGCGCCCACTGGGTCGCGATGGGACCGGCGATCTCCATGACCGCGGCAGCACCGGCCAGCGCCGCCGCCACATGCCGGCCCAGTTCGGGGAAGGCCAGGTACAGGCTGGCGGTCAGCAGGAAGGCCGTGCCCGACATGGGAAGCAGCGCAATGCCCAGCGCGACCGACTGCCCCATCGACAGGCCCGAGAGCCGCCCGAACAACACGCTGCCGCCCACCTTCGCAGCCGCCCGCAGGACCACCACCGTCACGCCGGCGAGGCCACCGCCGACGATCAGGCGCCAGTCCGCCGCCATGCCGTTCACCACGAACAGCAGCACCACCAGTGCGCCACCCGCGGTGCCGAAGTGGCGCGGCCACAGGCACGGGCGCAGGTCGCGGCTGCGCAGCACCATGCCGGCCAGCAGCGGCACCAGGATCGGCGATGCACCAGCGAGACGGACCAGCACGAGCGCCAGGAACAGGAGACCGATAAGCAGCAGCACACTGTTCTCGTTGGCCAGGTCGAGGCGCCGCCGCGCAACACCGACCGCCGCCGCCAGCAACAGCGCCAGCACGAAGGTACTCACCAGATAGCGCAGCGGCGCCTGCAGGGACTGCAGCACGCTCTGCCCATGGGCCTGCCCGAGCAGCGCCAGCAGCACTTGCACGGCGAGCACCGCATAGATCGTGTTGAGGGCAGACAGCATCAACAGGCGTTCAGTCACCTGGCCGCGGGCATTCAGCTCGGAGGCGACGCGCATCACCACTGCCGGCGAACTGACCATGCAGACGGCCCCCACGGCAATCGAGCTGCCGAAACCGAGCCCGAGGTAATGGCCGATGCCAAAGACCATCACGAAAGTCATGCCAGCCTCCGCGAGGCTGGTGGCAATCAGCCACGGGTTGTCACGCAGCCAGTGCAGATGTACCCGGCTGCCGAGTTCGAAGAGGAGGACCGCCATCGCCACCTCAAGGCCGTGGCGAAAGCCCTCCGACAGGGCCAATCCGCCTGCGTCGAGATGATTCGATGCAAACAGGCCGACCAGGGTGTAGCCAACGATGCGCGGCCAGCCCAGCAGGCGGAACACCGCTTCGCCTGCCAATGGCGCAATCACCAGCAGCATGGCCAGCCAGAAGCTGGTATCGAGGGGGGCTATCCAACCGGGAAGAAAAGAAAGATCGGGCGCCATGCAATCTCCTACCGGACGAGCGCACACCCAATCGCAAACACCGGGCGCGGATCGTCGAAGAACGGCGAATCATGAATCCCCGCGCTTATTCCATCAGGGACGAGCGCGGGGGGCGTGCTTCGTAGAGGCAGCCCGGCGCGGTAAGTTCCGACCTCAGCGCCCCGAAATGGGCTTGCGAAACGGCAACAAGCTCCATGTCGAGGCCACCGAGGAGGCCCGACCTACTCGTGGCGCAAGGCTTCGATGGGATCGAGGCGTGCCGCCCGGCGAGCCGGCACATAGCCGAACAGCACGCCAATGGCTGCCGAGAAGCCGAAGGACAAGAGGTTGATTGCCGGATCGAACAGGTAGGGCACATGCATCAGCCCAGCGCCGCCGATAGACGCCAGCGTGGCCAGCACGATGCCGACGATGCCACCGAGCGAAGCCAACGCTACCGCCTCGATCAGGAACTGCAGCAGCACCTCCCGCTCCAGCGCTCCGATGGCCAGACGGATACCGATCTCACGGGTCCGCTCGGTGACCGACACCAGCATGATGTTCATGATGCCGATGCCGCCCACCAGCAGGCTCACTGCCGCCACCGCGCCAAGCAAGCCGGTCATCACCTTGGTGGCGCCAGACAGCGTTTCGGCAATCTGACGGGTGTCCATCACCGCGAAGTCGTCGTTGTCGCCAGGGCCGATGTGGCGGCGCTCGCGCATCAGCCAGGTCACCTGGTCCTTGGCGGTCTCCATGGACGCATCATCACGCACCGACACCATCAGCGTCGCCACGTCCACCGAGCCGGTGAGGCGGCGCTGTACGGTGCGCAACGGCATCACCACCACATCATCCTGATCGTTGCCCATCGTGGACTGCCCCTTGGACGCCAGCAGACCGATCACCTCGCAGGAGAACTGCTTGACGCGGATCTGCTGGCCGACGGGGTCCTG
This sequence comes from Pseudomonadota bacterium, assembly GCA_018241725.1. Classification (GTDB taxonomy): domain Bacteria; phylum Pseudomonadota; class Gammaproteobacteria; order Burkholderiales; family Rhodocyclaceae; genus Zoogloea. Next base: position 23,419 of record JAFEDI010000079.1, read on the forward strand.
CCCGCCGAACAGCTCCAGCCGGATAGTGTCGCCGATCACGCACACCGCTGCACCAGCCCGTTCTTCCGCCTCGTTGAAGATCCGCCCGCCGGCTAGCTGCCATTTGCCGGTGGCGAACCAGTCGTGGCTGGTGCCGGTGACACCGGACGACCAGTTGCGCGACATCGCCACCAAGGTGACGCTCTTGCTGCTCACCGGCACCACCGCCGCCAGCCCACTCACCTGGTTGCGCAGCGCGTCCGCATCGGCCACCTTGAACTGTGCGGCACCGGCCGAATCCCGCCCCGGGCCGAGGTGCTGGCCGGGGCGGATGATCAGCAGGTTGCTGCCGAGACTGGCGATCTGGTCCGACACCGCCTGGGTCGCCCCGTTGCCGAGGGTGACCATGGTGATCACCGCCGACACACCGATGACGATGCCGAGGATGGTCAGGAAGGAACGCATCAGGTTGCGGCGGATCTCCCGCAGCGCGAGCAGCAACGCATTCCAGATCATCGAACGCCTCCCGCTTCCTGCAACGCACCCTTGCGCGTGTCGCTGGCGATGCGTCCATCCACCAGCCGTACGATGCGGTGGGCGTACTCGGCCATGTCCGGCTCGTGGGTGACCATCAGCACGGTGATGCCCTGTTCCCGGTTGAGGCCGGCGAGCAGGTCCATGATCTCCCGGCTGCGCTCGCTGTCGAGGTTGCCAGTGGGTTCGTCGGCCAGCAGCAGCGACGGCCCGGTGACCAGCGCGCGGGCGATCGCCACGCGCTGTTGCTGGCCGCCGGAGAGCTCGGCCGGCGTGTGGTGCTCCCAGCCCGACAGGCCGACGGACGCCAGCGCGGCACGCGCCAGCTCATGGCGCCGGGCGGCCGGCTCGCCGCGATAGAGCAGCGGCAGTTCCACGTTCTCCTGGGCCGAGGTGCGTGCCAGCAGGTTGAAGCCCTGGAAGATGAAGCCCAGCGCGTGGCGGCGCAGCATGGCCCGCTGGTCGCGGCCGAGGCTTTCCACCGCCAGCCCGCGGAAGCGGTAACTGCCGCCGCTGGGTGTGTCGAGGCAACCGAGGATGTTCATCAGCGAAGACTTGCCCGATCCGCTGGGGCCCATGATGGCGACGAAATCCCCCTCCTCAACGGTCAGATCTACGCCGCGCAGGGCCTGGAAGGCCGCCGCCCCGCTGCCGAAGCTGCGGGTGACGCCGGACAGCACGATCAGCGCTTCGCTCATTTCTTCGCCGCCAGCGCCTCGGTGATCACCTCGGCACCGGGCGGCAGCGCCGCGTCCCCATCCACTGGACGGACCTCCGACACCTGGCCGTTGGTGCCCAGCACACTCACCTTCACAGCCAGCGGCTGCCCGTCCTTCAGCAGCCACAGGGTCTGGGTACCGTCCTTGGCAGCGGCGTCTGATGCAGCCTTGGGCGGCGGTGCCGGCGGACGCGGCATCAGGCTGGCGAGCAAGCTGCGCTTCTGGGCCTCCTGTTGCACAGACGGCGAGAAGCGCAGTGCCGTATTGGGCACCAGCAGCACATCCTGGCGGCGGGCAGTGGTGATCTCGGCGGTCGCGGTCATTCCCGGGCGCAGCATCAGCTCGTCGTTCTTGACGGACAGGATCGTCAGGTAGGACACCACCTGGTCCTTGGTCTGGGAGCCCCAACCAACTCGCGTGACGGTCGCCGGGAAGTTCCGCCCAGGCCAGGCGTCCACATGGAAGCGTGCGTCCTGCCCCTCCTTCACCTTGCCCACGTCGGCCTCGTCCACATCCACCTGCAGCTCCATGCGGCGCAGATCCTCGGCCAGCGTGAACAGCACCGGCGCGGTCATCGCCGCCGCCACGGTCTGGCCCGGCTCCACCTTGCGGGTCAGCACGATGCCGTCGATGGGCGACAGGATTGTGGCCTTGGACAGGCTGATCTCGTAGGTGCTGAGCAGCGCCTGGGCCGATGCGACCGCTGCCTCGGCGGCCTTCTGGTCGGCCACGGCACGCAGCGCGGCGGCCTCGCCGCTGTCCAGTTCGGCCTTCGATGGCACCTTACCGCCGGACAGGCGTGCCACCTCGCGCAGGCGGGCCAGACTCGCCGCGGTTTCGGCCACCGTCGCCTGGGCCTGGCGCACCTTGGCCTCGGCCGCCGCCAGGTCGGCCTTGGACTGGCGGACCTGATCCTTTAGCTTGGACGTATCAAGGCGGGCGATGACCTGCCCCTTCTTCACGTGGTCGTTCACATCCACCAGCACCGTCTCGATGATGCCTGACAGCTCACTGCCCACGTCCACCGAGTTGGTCGGCTGCAGGTTGCCGGTGGCCGACACGTTGATGACCAGTTCGCCCTTACGGACCGGCTGGGTACGGTAGCGCGGCCCTTCGTCGCCGCCGTTGCCGAACAGCGCGAAGCCGGCGGCCAGCGCGAGCGTGGCTACGGCACCGCCGATCAGCAGGCGCCGACGGCCGCCGAAACGGCCCTGGCCGCTGTTGAGGACGAGTTCGCGGAGCGCGTCCGCGGACGGGGATTCGGGCTTGTTCATGCGTCTTTTCCGGATTGGGGAGCGGCCTCGCTGCGGTCGGCGGACCAGCCGCCGCCGAGGGCCTTGTAGAGCTGGATCAGCGCCGTCACGCGCTCAGCCTCCGCCGAGGCCAGGCTATCTTCGATGCTGAGCAGGCTGCGCTCGGTCGTCAGCACCGTCTGGAAGTCGATCAGGCCCGAGGCGTACTGGTGGCGCGCCAGCAGCGCCGCATTGCGGGCCGCGTCGGCGGCGCTGGCCAGGGCCTCCCGCCGCTGGCGGCTGTTGGCCAGTGCGACGAGAGCGTTCTGCACATCCTCCAGCGCTGTCAGCACGGTCTTCTCGTAGGTCGCCAGTTGCTGCTCGCGCACCGCGTCCTGCACCTCGACCTGGGCGCGCAGGCGGCCGGCATCGAACAGCGGCCCGCTGACCGCGGCGGCCAGCGAGCGGGCCACCTGCCCGCCGCCGCTGAAGGTGGACAGGCCGAGGGCCTGCAGGCCGATCGAGCCGGACAGGCTGAAGGATGGATACAGCGCCGCTTCCGCCTGCCCGACGCGGGCCGTCTCGGCTGCCAGGCGCCGCTCGGCGGCGCGCACGTCCGGGCGCTGGCGCAGCACCTCGGCGGGGATCAGCAGCCCGGTGGCCTCCGGCAGTTGCGGCAGCAGTCCGCTGCGGGCTCCCTCCGCCACGGCTAGCCGTGCGTGCAGGCTGCCCGGCGTACGCCCGGTGAGCAGCGCCAGGCGGTGCTCGGCCTCGGCGCGGCCGGTGTCGAGGGTCGGGATCGCCGCCCGCGTGGTTTCCCGATTGCTGCGCGCCTGTTCCACGTCGAGGCTGCCTACCAGCCCGGCCTGGGCGCGCCAGTCGGTGATCTGCAGGGTTTCCGACTGGCTGGCCAGGTTGTCACGGGCAATCGCCAGCCGTGCCTGGAAGGCCCGCAGCTCGACGTAGTTGAGGGCCACCTCGGCGGTCAGGCTCACCTGCGTGGCGTGCAGATCGGCCAGGCCGGCGTCCAGGTCTGCCTCGGCGGCCTCCAGCCCACGGCGGGTACCACCGAAGACGCCAGGCTCCCAGGCGGCGTCGAAGCCAGCCTGGTACAGACTCTGTGAGGCGCCGAAGGTGGTGCTGTGGCTCACGCCTCCAGACGCACTGAGGGTCGGGAAGCGCTTGGCCGAGGCCAGGTCACGGCCGGCCCTGGCGGCACGCAGCGCAGCACGGGCGCTCTTCAGGTCCGGATTGGCCTGCAACGCCTCGTCCATCAGCACGCTCAATTGCGGGTCGGCCAGCTGGGTCCACCAGCGGGCCAGGGTTTGCGGGTCGGCCTGCCGTGTCCCCTCGACGGGTACGGACTGCCATGCGGCCGGCACATCGGGCCGGGGTGCCCGGTAGTCCGGGCCGACGCTGGCACAGGCGGTCAGCAGGCAGGCCAGCAGCGCCGGCAGGCGGCGTAGGGGTTCGATAGACATAAAGGGAACGGAAGGGCTGCATGCTCCGCGCAGCGACCGGCCGATCATTGCCTTTCTGCGGGTAAGCCGCGGTTAGCCCACCGTAAAGCTGCGTTAAGGCGGCGCACCGAGAGTGGATTTCACCCCGCAAATGTAAAGCGGGCCACAAGGGCCCGCTTTGATCGAACGCATATTCCTGGGGCCGCGGCCCCGCAGGATCAGACCACCACCGTCTGGGCCTGGCCTTCGGCGCGGGCTTCGATCGTGCCCAGCTCGTACACCGTTTCGCCGGTGGCACGCAGCTGTTCGGCGGCGGCAGCGGCGTCTTCCTTGGCAACGATGACGACCATGCCGATGCCGCAGTTGAAGACCCGGTACATTTCCTGGGCATCGACATTGCCGGCCTGCTGCAGCCACTGGAACAGCGGCGGCAGGGTCCACGCGTCCTTCTTGAGGACGGCGGTCAGGTTGTCGGCCAGCACGCGGGGCACGTTGTCCAGCAGGCCGCCGCCGGTGATATGGGCCAGGCCCTTGACCAGGCCGTCGCGCTGCTCCATCAGCGCCAGCAGGGACTTCACGTAGAGCCGGGTCGGCTCCATGATCACGTCCTTCAGCTTGCGGCCGTGGAAATCGGCTTCCAGGTCGGGCTTGCTGACTTCGATGATCTTGCGGATCAGGGAGTAGCCGTTGGAATGGGCGCCGCTGGAAGCAAGACCCAGCACCACGTCGCCCGGACGGATGGTGGAACCGTCGATGATCTTGGACTTGTCGACGGCGCCGACCGCGAAGCCAGCCAGGTCGTACTCGCCGTCCGGGTACATGCTGGGCATCTCGGCGGTTTCGCCGCCGATCAGCGCACAGCCGGACAGCTCGCAGCCGCGGGCAATGCCCTCGACGACGGTGGCCGCGGTGTCCACATGCAGCTTGCCGCAGGCGAAGTAGTCGAGGAAGAACAGCGGCTCGGCACCCTGCACGAGGATGTCATTGACGCTCATCGCGACCAGATCCTGGCCGACGGTGTCATGCTTGTTGAGCTGGAAGGCCAGTTTGAGCTTGGTGCCGACGCCGTCGGTACCGGACACCAGCACCGGCTCTTTGAACTTCTTGGAGATCTCGAACAGGGCGCCGAAACCGCCGATGCCGCCCAGCACCTCCGGGCGCATGGTGCGCTTGGCAAAGGGCTTGATACGGTCGACCAGGGCATCGCCGGCATCGATATCCACACCGGCATCGCGATAAGTAAGGGAGCTCATGGGTTCTGTGATCTTCTTTCAAGAAAATTGCGGGGTGGCCCGGCGGCATCCGGCACGGAAGGAATACGCTCTTCAGGTTGAGCGCCCCGCCGCGACCGGCTACATTACAGGCCTTGCGGCGCAAAAGACCGGTTCAACCCGCCCTGCGCACGCAAATAAACCCGAATTTTAGCCGAAATGTCGCCCGACCGCCCCTTCCAGGTGCGTTCCCGCGAGAGCGCCCCGTGAAGCAACTCACTCTCGATCTGCACTCCGACACCCCCCCGCTGCTGGAGAACTACGCCGCCGCGGCCAATGCCGACCTGCTCGCCTCCCTCTACGAGGCGGTCCCCGTGTCGGATGTGCCCCAGCACCTGTTCCTGTGGGGCGACCCCGGCAGCGGGCGCAGCCACCTGCTGCGCAATGTCGTCAGCGCCGCAGCCCAGGCCGGCCGCCCGGCCTGTTACCTGCGCGCCGGCGACGTGGACAACTACCTGCCGGAAGCGCCGGGCCTGCTGCTGGCCATCGACGACGTCGAGTCCCTCGGCCCGGAAGCGCAGATCGCCCTGTTCCGTGCCTTCAACGCCTCCCGCGGCCTGCGCATGACGCTGATCACCAGCGGCTGCGCCGCGCCGCTGCACCTGCATGTGCGCGAAGACTTGCGCACGCGCATCGGCCAGTGCCTGATCTTCGAGGTCAAGGCCCTCACCGACGAGGACCGCCACGCGATCCTCGACGCCCAGGCGGCCACCCGCGGTCTGCGCCTTGAGCCGGAAATCGTGCAATACCTGTTGCGCCACGGTCGCCGCGACCTGGCCAGCCTGCTGCGTACCCTCGACGCCCTAGATGCGGCCTCGCTGGAGCGCAAACGCCCGATCACCCTCCCCCTGCTGCGGGAAATCCTGCAGCGGGACAGCACCCTATAAGAAAACCTTCCTGAACAGAGCCCCCGATGGAACTCGCACTTTTCGACCTGGACAATACCCTGCTCGCCGGCGACTCGGATTTCGAGTGGGCCCAATACCTGATCTCCCGCGGCGTGCTCGACAAGGAAGTCTATGAAGCCCGCAACCAGGAGTTCTTCGACCAGTACAAGGCCGGCACGCTGGACATCTTCGAATTCCTCGACTTCCAGCTGAAGCCGCTGGCCCGCCACAGCCGCGAACAGCTGGACGCCTGGCACCGGGAGTTCATGGACGCGCACATCCGGCCGATGATGACTGCCAAGTCGGTGGCGCTGGTGAACAAGCACCTGAACGCCGGCGCCATCGTCGCCATCGTGACCGCCACCAACAGTTTCGTGACCGGCCCGATCGCCCGCGCCTTCGGCATTCCGCATCTGGTCGCCACCATTCCGGCCCAGGAGAACGGCGTCTTTACCGGCAAGCCGCGCGGCACGCCTGCCTTCAAGGGCGGCAAGATCGAACGCGTGGAGGCCTGGCTGGAAAGCATCGGCCTGTGCTGGGGCAGCTTCCAGCGCAGCTGGTTCTACAGCGATTCCCACAACGACCTGCCGCTGCTCGGCAAGGTCACCGACCCGGTGGCCGTCGATCCGGACGACACGCTACGCAAGCATGCCGACATGCTCTGCTGGCCGGTGATCAGCCTGCGCGGCTGAGCCCCGCAACTGCGCCGACGTTCACAGACCGTTGGCGCGGAACCACTCCAGCATGCGCCCCCAACCGTTCGCCGCATCCGCGGCCCGGAAGCTCTGGCGGTAGTCGGCATGGAAGGCGTGGCCGCCTTCGGGATAGACGACAATGTCGGCCCGCTTGCCGGCCGTTGCAAGCGCTTCGCGCATCGTCTCCACGTCCTCGAGCGGAATGGTGACGTCCTTGCCACCGTACAGGCCCAGCACCGGCGCATGCAGGCTGCGGACCACATCCGTCGGATGACGTGGCGTCATCGGCGTGGATTTCCCGGTCAGGCGGCCGTACCAGGCGACCGCCGCCTTCAATTGCGGATTGTGGGCGGCATACAGCCAGGCGATCCGGCCGCCCCAGCAGAAGCCGGTCAGGCCCAGGCGCTGCGGGTCTCCACCATTCGAGGCCGCCCACTCCGCGCACACATCCAGATCGCTCAGGACCTGGGCGTCGGGCACATCGGCAACGATGTCGGACATGATTTCCTGCACGTTCGGCACGCCCATCGGGTCACCGTAGCGCTGGAACAGATTGGGCGCGATCGCCTGGTAACCCTGGCGTGCCAGACGCCGGCAGGTATCGCGGATGTATTCGTGGATGCCGAAGATTTCCTGCACCACCAGCACCGTCGGAAACGGCCCCTTGCCCGCCGGCTGCACCCAGTACGCACGTATCGCCGTCTTGTCGATGCCGCGGATGTGGATATCGCCGGCCACCAGACCATCGGAAGAAGTCTGGATCACACACTGCCCGCTGCGCGGACGAACGGCCAGTGCATAGTCAGCCGCCAGTACATCGTTGACGAAGACCTGGCGACTGAGGGGGAGTCCCGGTACCGGGCTGTTGAAATCGGAATCCTCGACCAGCATTCCACTCACCTCATACATGGACAAGGCGGCAAGGATACTCCATGGGCGGGGCCGAACAGCACGCCCCCACCCGGTCCATCAAATCGATGGGATCAACCCCAAGCCACCATTCTGCCCTCGCTGTAGCCCGCCGCTCGTTCGAACCAGTTCCCGGCCGGCTGCCCCGTTCGCCGCGCAGCCCCGGCGGCCCCTTGGCGGGGCACCGGACAGGGCCGATGCTGGCGCGAAAAGGCCTCCAGCAGCGTCACCTGCTTGCCGTGCACGTGGATCATTCCGGCGTCCGAGAGCTCCCGGAAGATGCGCGACAACGTCTCCGGCGTGAAGCCCAGCCGCGCGGCCAGCACGTGCTTCGGAATTTCCAGTTCCAGTGCGACCCGGCCGGCGCCATGACCGCTTTCCGCAGCCAGTCGGGCCAGGTAATCCACGACCTTCGCCGTGCCGCTCTGGAAACAGTCCGCGGCGATATCCCGCTCGATGGACGACTGCCGCTCAGCCATCGCACTCAGCATGCGGCGGGCGACTTCGGGCTCCTGCTCCATCGCGCGGAAGATGCCTTCCCGTCCGACCGCGAGCAAGACTACCGGCGTCACAGTTTCCACCGTCGACACGCAGGCCGCATCTGCAAACAGCTCCGCAACGCCGAAAGCCTGGCGCGGCGACAGGATCTCGATGACCTTTTCGCCACCGTCCGGCGAGGACACCGCCGTCTTCAGGTGCCCGGACATCACATGGTAGATGCCGCGGGGCCGGTCACCGGCAGCGTAGACTACTCGTCCCTTGGGCAGGCTGAGCACCTGCGATGCACGTGCCACTTCCCCCACCACGACAGGAGACAGTCCGCGGAATAGTGCAATCTCACCCAGTACCAAGCTCAGATCGTCAAAACTGGTATGCATCGCTCACCTCTCAAATCGTGTGTCGGGGGCGCTGAAAAACGATCACGCGCCGTTGATATGGAGTGCAGTCTAGAAGCCCGATCCGGCCCAAAGTTTGATTTAGATCAGAATCGCCAACTCAGTACAAACGCGTAAATTACCCCAAAAGAGGTAATCCAAAGATAGACGAAACAAGCCTTCACGCCATTGTTTTTTTTGAAGTTTGATCGTCACAGGGGGCAGTGCGGCCGGTTTTCGGAGTAAGCGAGTGCGCCCCCTTCCCTACTACCATTTTCCATACCCAACCCGAAGCCGCCAGTCGCGCCGGAGGGCTCTGCCGACGCACAATCGCGGCTGCAATCCGTTCAGGAGTCATCGTCTTGAGTCTCGCCCGTTCTGCCGCAGGGTCCGGCCCGGTGGGCACCCCATCCGTCGTCCGTCGCCTGGGCGCCTGGATCGCCGCCATCGCCAGTCTTGCCGCCGTATCGATCCTCGCCTCGATCACCGTGGCCGAACTGTCGTCCGGTGAAGCCCGGGCGATCAACCTGGCGGGGTCGCTGCGCATGCAGTCTTACGTCATCGGTGCCGCCGCCGGTCGCAGCGACGATCCGACACGCCTGGCCGCCACCCTCGCCGAGTTCGATACACGCTACCGCAGCGCCGACTTGATCCGGGTGATCCCGTCCCGGCCGGACGACCCCGTGCGCCAGGCCTACGCCAAAGTCGGCGAGACCTGGCAGCTGCGTTTCCGCCCTGTAGTCGAACGTTCCATCGACGGCCACTCCGACGATAGTGAGGTTCGCTCCGCCACCGAAGACATCGTCGGGCAGATCGACCACCTCGTCGCCCTGGTGGAGGAGGGTCTGGAAGCCAAACTCCAGCTCTTGCGCATCGCCCAGGGTATTTCCCTGATCCTCCTGCTGATCGTCGGGGCCAGCACGGTATTCCAGTTGAAACGGCACGTCGTACACCCCCTGGAACATCTGCTCACGTCGGCACGCATCGTCCGCCGCGGTGACTTCGGCGTGCGAATCCCGCCCCGCGAGCCGGACGAACTGGGTCAGCTCGGTGAAGCCTTCAACTATATGGTGGCAGACCTCTCCCAGCTCTATGCGCAACTCGAAAGCCGCGTACAGGAGAAAACCGAGGAGCTAGCCCTCAGCAACCAGTCCCTGCGTCTGCTGTACCGTACAACCCGCGCCCTGTCGGAGAAGACCGCAACCCGGGAAACCCTGCTGCAGGTGCTGCAGGAAGTCGATGAAGTCATCGGCATCCGGGCCGTGGCCCTGTGCCTGAAGAAGGCCGACTACACAGACATCGTACCGATGGACGGCACAACGGCCCCGGCCATGCTGGAGGCCCTGATCCAGGCCGCGGGAAGCGAGACTGATGGGCAGGTCCGCACCCACGACGACGTCGCGGGGCATGCACCGCTGATCTCCGTCCCCCTCTTCGACGGCACCCTCAGTCACGGCGCCATGCTGCTGGCCCGGCCGGACGGCCAGACTCTCGCGCCGTGGCAGATAGAGCTGCTGGAAACAGTGGGCCGCCACGTGGGCGCCGCCCTCGCCACCAGTCAGCGCAACGAGGAGCAGCATCGCCTGGCGTTACTGGACGAACGCTCGGTGATCGCGCGCGAGCTGCACGACTCCCTCGCCCAATCCCTGTCCTACCTGAAGATCCAGGTCACGCGCCTGCAGACCATGCTCGGCCGTGCCCCAACCCCGGACCCCGTTCATGACGTGGTGCGCGAACTGCGTGACGGCCTCAGCGAGGCCTACCGGCAGCTGCGCGAGCTGCTCACCACCTTCCGCCTGCGAATCGATGGCCGTGGCTTGCCGGCAGCCATCGACGACGCGGTGCGCGACTTCCACCGGCGTACCGGTCTCACGCCCTTGCTCGACAACCAGCTCGGTGGCATTGCCCTGCCACCGAGCCGGGAGATCCACGTGCTGCAGATCATCCGTGAGGCCCTCTCGAACATCGAACGCCACGCCCGCGCCACGCATGTCCACATCCGCCTGGAACACGCGGACGACGGCCTCCTGCGCGTCAACATCGACGATGACGGCGTCGGCTTCGACCCGCAGGCCCTGCCCCTGCATCGTTACGGCCTGGTGATCATGCGCGACCGCGCCCAGAGCCTGGACGGGGAGCTCACTATCGCCCACCGTGCAGGCGGCGGAACCCGCGTCGCACTGAGCTTCCCCGCCAACGAAAACCCGGTGTCCAGCCAAGGAAAACAGCCATGACAGCCCCTTCCCTCAGCTCCGTCATCATCATCGACGACCATCCTCTGTTCCGCAAAGGCGTCTCCCAACTGATCGCCCTCAACAACGAACTGCACTTGATCGGCGAAGCCTCCAGCGGCGAGGAAGGCCTCGAACTGGCCAAGGCCCTCGAGCCCGACCTGATCCTGCTCGACCTCAACATGAAGGGCATGAATGGGATCGAGACCCTCAAAGCCCTGCGGGATGCCGATCTGGCCGCCCGCATCCTGATCCTCACCGTCTCCGACGCCGCCGACGACCTGGTTGCTGCGATACGCGCCGGCGCCGACGGTTACCTGCTGAAGGACATGGAACCGGAGGAGCTCCTTACCCAGATCGTCGAGGCCCAGCGCGGCCGCATCGTCATCAGCCCCAGCCTCAACGGCCTGCTCGCCCGCTCGCTACGCGAGGAAGCCCAGGCCGCCGAACGCAGCGTCGCACCGCTGACCGAGCGCGAGAAGGACATCCTCGGCTGCCTGGCCAGCGGGCTGTCCAACAAGCTCATCGCCCGCGACTTGAACATCGCCGAAGGCACCGTCAAGGTACATATCAAGAACCTGTTGAAAAAACTGAAATTCCGCTCCCGCCTCGAGGCCGCCGTGTGGGCCATCGACCAGAATCTGCGCCCCTGAAGAACACGATTCCATCAACCAGGACCCGGGCTCCACCCGCAGTCATCGCCCCGCGATGAAGACGGTTGCGGCGGGGCACAGCCCTATCGCCCCCACAACCATGAAGTCAGTCCGGTGAGCGGTAAACCAGCACCTTCAACGCACGCTCCTCCGAAACATCCGCGAACGAGACAGGATTGGCCACCCGACCTTCGAAGCACAAGCCGGGCGCAAGCGCCTGCATCCCCTCCTGCAGAAAAGCCACGCCGAGCTTCGGTGAGTTCAGGCACAGGAGCGCATGCCCGCCTGGCGCGAGCAGATCCGGCAGGCGCCGCATCAGCCGCGCGTAGTCCTTCTCCGCGACAAAACTGCCCTTCTGGTAGCTGGGCGGGTCCAGGACAATCAGATCGTACGGCCCACCACGGGTAATCTTGCCCCACGAACTGAAGATGTCATGGGGCAGGAAGCGTGCGCCTTCCGTGAGCCCGTTGAGCAGGTGGTTGCGCTTGCCGATCGCCAGGGCGCCGTCGCTCATGTCCATATTGGTCACTTCCCGCGCTCCGGCCTGCAAGGCCACGACCGAGAAGGCACAGGTGTAGGCGAACAGGTTGAGCACCTTGATCCCCGGCCGCGCTGCCACATGCTCGCGCACCCAGCGCCGCCCCTCGGCCATATCCAGGAAGAAGCCATGGTTGAGCCCCTTGAGGAGGTGGACACGGAAGCGTGCGCCCTGCTCTTCCACCACGTGAGGGTCCGGCACGCTGCCAGCCATCAAGCGGGTCTCGGCCCGTGCCTCGAAGCGGTACTGGTAGACCCAGTTCAGCGGCAAGTCCGGATGCAGCTCGGCCCAACGGCGGGACAAGGCCGCATGGACGGCCTCCAACTCCGCCTCGGTGGCGGGCAGAAAGCTGGTCAGCACCCACACCGGCGGATAGACATCCAGCGTCCAGTGCTCGCAGCCGGGAAACAGACCGCCGCGCCCATGAAAGACACGGCCTGCTTCGGTCGGCATGGAAATTCGGGAAATGGTATCGAGTAGTGCTTGCATCGGACAGGAACTGACAATGGGAACGAGGGGATTCGGCAAGGCTTCGACGACGATCTGCCCACGCCGGAATGGCGCCGGCCGAGCGCTCGGGGCTGACTCGCGATGAGTCTCGAACCTTGCCGGGATGGATGATATCAATAGCTGTCGCCCCGCACGCACTGGCAGCCCAAGGGCAATCGACCTGCCGATCCGGCGTTCCAGCGGATCGATCCGGGCGAGCGCCAGGATCATTCATTTGACATTCACAGACCCCTTCTCGCAGAATCCCCGGCGCACGGATTCGTGCCAATGTCATCATTCGGAGAACCGAGGAGGAGCGAGAGAATGACCCAGAACGTGATTTCCCTGACGCTGTCCAACCAGCAGATCGATCAGGTTCAAAAGGCCCTGGATGAGCTGGAAAAGCAGTTGTCGGGGCTGATTTCCCTGTCCGTGGATCAGCGCCGCGAGCTGCGCAAGATGGGTCCGAAGTCCGAGACCTTTGTGCGCAAGGCGCATGACGTGATGACCCAGTCTCCGGAGATCCTGCCGGGCGCCTTCGATCTCAAGGCCTTTGCCGAGGACATCCAGGCGCTGGACCACCTGCGTCCGCTGCTGGCCCGGCTGACCGCACTGGCCCAGCGCGGGGAGGACACCGAGATGGCATTGGGCAGCGACCTCTACAGCGCAGCGCTGGAGGCCTACCGCTTTGCCAAACTCGCCGGCAAAGGCGCGGCACTGGATGAACTCCGTGCTCAGGCATCGGTGCGTTTCAAGGGACAAGGCCGGCGTCGCGATGAACCGGGCACCGTCCCGGCTTGATCATCCTGGCCCACAGATGAACGCACGGGCCCCGGACTTGAACCTCTCGGGCTCGAGACAGTACAGGTTTTGATTCTCGTTGAACCGGTTCATTCCGGATGGGCACTTCCCCCATTCCGGAACGAACCCGTTCATGTCGCTGCATCAATCGTTCAAATCCGCGGGCAGCGGGTTCAAATCGGAAATGCGAGGATTCAGATCCGGGGGAAGCGGGTTCAAACCCCGACGGCAGACCTTCATCTTCGGGCTGCACAGGTTCAAACCGGAGGGGATGATGTTCCGCTGCGGGGGGATCCCAGCCAAGTCACCGCCGCGGGGATCGGACGACGGGCAACAGCCTTCACCTCTCGTGGGGCATCGCTGACCAGCACGCCATTCAGCGAATACCAGTTCGGGATGCCCAGTTGGCGGTTGCGTCGCTGAGCCTCCCGCACCGCCGAGTTTCCAATCCGAATCAACTCGACCGACCAGTGCTCATTCGGTGTTGTCTTCATCATCACCCTGCTGCAATGCAGCGAAACGAAGCGACACGGCAGGTACAGACAGAACCCGGACAGTGTGCCCACAGCTTCGCGAAGCCCGCCGGATTACACCGGAGCGAGCCCCCTAAACGGGTATGAGCGCTGGAGTCAGAACTTTATCCAGTTCCAGTCCAACGACAATCGACCGAAACCAAGCTGCCATGACATACCCAATGGCACACCGGTAAACAACAAAGCCCCGAATCATCGGGGCTTTGTTGTTTATGCATGGCGGAAAGGGAGTCCGCAGGAATCGAACTTCACGCCGTATCACATCGCATCACCAACCCCGAAAAGCCTTTTAAACAATGGGGATAGTTGTATCATGCCGTCTCATACAAACCATGTAATTGCATCCAGGTTGATGGGTGTGATGATGGAATGACAAATGAGGCGGAGAAATGCCCAAGAAAGCGCGAGAGCTGGCACCCATCGAGGTGCAACGACTGACCAGGCCCGGAATGCACGCTGTCGGCGGAGTGGCCGGCCTGTACCTCCAAGTTATCTCTAAGGATGCGCGGTCCTGGGTGCTGCGCGTTATGGTGGCTGGCAAACGCCGGGACATGGGGCTAGGTGGCTTCCCTGACGTGACACTTGCAATGGCTCGCGAGAAGGCCCGCGAGGCCCGCGCGACCATCGAGAAAGGCATCGACCCCATTGCCCAACGTGCCGCCGCCCGTAGCGCACTGGAAGCATCGCGCGGCGCGGCGATCACATTCGAGGAAGCGGCGCGCAAGTTCATCACGGCCAAGTCTCCCGAGTGGAAGAACGCCAAGCACGGCCAACAATGGACGAACACCCTTGAGGCTTACGCTTTCCCGGTCGTGGGCAAGCTGGCATGTGGCGATGTTGCTTTACCCCACGTCCTGAAAATCCTTGAACCGATCTGGACGACCAAGACCGAAACGGCAACCCGCCTGCGCGGGCGCATCGAGTCCGTGCTTGATTGGGCGACCGTGCGAGGGTTTCGCAAGGGCGAGAATCCGGCCCGCTGGAAAGGGCATCTAGACAAGATCCTTCCCGCCCCCGGCAAGGTGGTGAGGGTGGAACACCACGAAGCAGTGGCCGTCGATTCCCTGGGGGCATTCGTCCAAGAGCTGCGCAAGCGCGAAGGCATCGCGGCGCGGGCGCTGGAATTTCTGATCTTGACCGCCGCCCGATCTGGCGAGGTGCGCGGGGCGACCTGGGCGGAAATCGACATGGCCGGGCGTGTCTGGACAATTCCGCCGGAGCGCATGAAGGCCGGCAAGGAACATCGCGTTCCCCTGTCCGATACCGCCGTGCGCCTGCTGGAATCCCTGCCACGCTTCGCTGGCAACGATCTGGTTTTCCCGTCACCGCGTGGCCTCGTGCTGTCGGACATGACCCTAACCGCCGTCATGCGCCGCATGAAGCGCGAAGAGGTGCCGCACGGGTTCCGCTCGACGTTCCGGGACTGGGCCGCCGAGCGCACGAACTATCCTCGCGAGGTAGCCGAAATGGCGCTCGCCCATGCAATCGGCAACGCCGTAGAAGCGGCCTATCGACGCGGCGACCTCTTCGAGAAGCGGGCGCGGATGATGCAGGAATGGGCGAAGTTCTGCGACACGATCACGCCAGCCGGCGAAGTCGTGCCGCTTCGGGGCAAGACCGCAGCCCGATAACGCAGCTCAGTGGAAAAGCAAGTGTTTGACCCTACCCCCTCTTGCCAATCCGACGACATCGAAATCGACGAAATGCCCATCTGGCGCGGGTTTCGCCACTTGTGGATAACTCTTCCACCGAACAGAGGGTCGCTGTTAATATGATCGGCGTTGCCCACGGTTGATACGTGGAGCAACAAGGAAAGGCCCGGAAGGAGGTGGAACTCCAACCGGGCCGGATAAGGCGTAACTGATCTTCACCTTTTGCTTGCCATTACCAGTGGCAGCGACTGCAACCGAGGCCCGCATGATGCGGGGCCTTGGCTCGATCGCGCGTTTGATTATGCGTCACCTAGCAGCCAATAGTAAACCTAATGGTGAAAGATGGCTTACATGATCGGCGCGCGGTCGGTGCGGGATGGGTGATCCACTTAGGACTCACACCACCATGACCAAAAAGCACAATTCATCTTTTGCTGGCGATCTGCCGGCCCCTTCCGCTGCGCGCATTCCCGACGCGCTCGCGCAACTGCCCCACTTGCCGGACGACGCGCTTGCCCGACTCCCCGTTGTCCAGTCGCTTTATGCGTGCTCGCCGGCAACGGTCTGGCGGCGGGTGAAGGCCGGACTGATCCCTGCCCCTATCAAAATTGGTAGCACGACCGCCTGGCGTGTTGGCGATCTGCGCGCAGCCCTCGCTCAACTGCACGCCTGAGGTGCCCCGCCATGACGACCAAACGCCACCCCGATGGCGGGGAAACGCTCGCCCTCAAAAAAGAAACGGCCCGCTCCCCAAAGGAAGCAGGCCGGCAAAACGATCTTCGCAATTCTAACAAGTCCGCTGACCCGCTTGTTGGCTGGCACGCCCTCGCCAAGCCGTCACGTGATCGGCCGCCGAAACGATCCTGGCGACGCACGGGTGGCGCGATCAGCCCTGACTTGCTGGCGAGCCTGCTGATTCTGCTGGTGGCCGCTGTGCTGCTGCTCGGGGGGCTTGGATGATGAGTACCCTCGATACAATCGACGCCTTCCGGGCTGCAATCCACGAGGCCGGCACGCCTTCGCCCGATGTGATTGAAGCGGATGGGCTGTTGCACCGCTTCCACGTCGAAGGCGACAAGCGCGGCACGCTCAACGGCTGGTATTGCCTGCACCTCGACGGGCGAGCCGCCGGCATCTTCGGAAACTGGAAAACCGGCCTGCGCTGCACTTGGGCAGCGAACGGGCGGCGACTCGATGCCGCCGAGCGCGAAGCCTTTGCCGAGCTGGTGCGGACTGCGCGCGCCAAGGCGGAGGCGGAAAGACGGGCCGGGCACGAAGCACAGGCAATCGAGGCCCGGCGGGAATGGGCGGAAGCCTCGCCTGCTCCTGCGACACATCCGTACTTGATCGCCAAGGGCGTGCAGCCTCACACCCTGCGCCAAACGGGCGGCGCACTGCTGGTGCCGCTGTTCGACGCCTTCGGGCTGCTGTGGAACGTCCAACGCATTCAGGCGGACGGCAGCAAGCGATTCAGGCCGGGCCGGGCTGGCGGGCTGTTTTCGTTCATTGGCGACCTGACCGACCCGGCGCGGCTGCTGATCTGCGAAGGATGGGCGACCGGCGCAACGCTGCACGAGGAGTCCCGGCATCCGGTCCTGTGCGCGATGAACGCGGGAAACCTGCTGCCAGTGGCGAAGGTGGCCCGCACCTCCTGGCCGGCGGCTGATCTGGTGATCTGCGCGGACAACGACCGGAGCACCGCAGGCAATCCGGGGCTGACCGCTGCGACTGCTGCGGCAAAGGCGACCGGCGCAGGGCTGGCGGTTCCGCCATTCGCTGACGATGAACCGGGCACCGACTGGAACGACTGGGCGGCACTTCGCAGGAAGGGGGCCGACCATGCCCATTGATCTGAACGACGTAGCAACCGGCGATTTGTTTCATTGTGACGTTCCGGACGTTCCGGCGACCGGGCCGACATCCGCGCCAATACTGGGCGGAACGCCAGAACGGAACGAACGTGTAATCAATAGCTCGCTGAAAATTGAACCCTGGCCGGAAGGCATCCCGGCTGCGGATGCCTCGTCTTGTCTGTTTGGTGACGTTCTGGACGTTCCAGACGTGGAAGCCAGCAACGGCGCGGGTTTTCACGGAACGGCACGCGGAACGGCGGACGTTCCAGACGTTCCGGCGCTGGGCGATCTGCTTGCCCGTGCATCGGAAACGGACGACGGCGAGCGCCAGCAAGCGGCAATGCCGGCGGTTCCCGACAATGAGCGCCCCTGCTTCCGGGTGTATGACGGCGGCACGCTGCTCGATACCGGGCGCAAGTTGAGGCCCGGCGTGTGGCACCACGGCATGAGCACCCCGAGGGGCGGCGGCGAGCCCGCCCCCGTCGATACCTGGGTTTGCGGGCCGCTGCATATCGAGGCGCAAACCTTCGATGGCACCGGCAACAACTTCGGGCGACTGCTGCGCTTCAAGAACACGGCGGGCCGCTGGCGCACCTGGGCCATGCCGATGGAGCTGTTGCGCGGCGACGGTTCCGACCTGCGCGGCGAACTGCTGGCGATGGGGCTGGAAATCGACCCAGCGGCGAGAAACAGCCTCGCCCGCTACCTGCAAGAGCGGGCACCCTTCAAGCGGATGCGCTGCGCGCTGCAAGTCGGTTGGTGCGATTCCGTTTTCGTGCTGCCGGATGCAGTCATCGGCCCCGATGCGTCGGGCGTGATCTTCCAGTCTGGCGAGCGCGGGCACGAGGAACACGTGCAGGCCGGCACCCTCGACGGCTGGCGGGCAGAAATCGCGGCGCGTGCGGTGGGCAATCCGCTGCTACTGCTGGCGCTGTCGGCTGCGTTCGCCGGGCCGCTGCTCGAACGCACCAATACCGAAGGCGGCGGGCTTCACTTAGTGGGCGACTCTTCGACCGGGAAAACCACGATGCTGGAAGCGGCCTGCTCGACCTGGGGCGGGCCGGGCTACCGCCGAAGTTGGCGGGCGACGGCCAACGGCATGGAAGGGGCTGCGGCGCTGTTCAATGACTGCCTGCTCGCCCTCGACGAAATCAGCGAATGCGACCCGCGCGAGGTGGGGAACATCGTATATTCCTTGGGCAACGGACGGGGCAAGCAGCGGGCAGGCCGTACCGGCAACGCGCGGGCCGTGACCCGCTGGCGGGCGTTCATCATCTCGACGGGCGAGCGCACCATCGGAACCACGATGGCGGAAGGCGGGCACCGCACCAAGGCCGGGCAAGCTGTGCGGCTACTCGATATTCCGGCCTCTCGGCGCTATGGCTGCTTTGATGAGCTGCACGGCATGGCGACCGGAACGGCCCTATCCGATACGATCAAGCGGGCGGCGGCAACGCACTACGGGCGGGCCGGGCGGGCATTCCTCGAACGGCTGACGCACGACGGGCGCGACTTCGCGGCGCTGCTCGAACGCATCAAGGGCTTGGCGCACTTCAACGGCAACGACTTCGAGGGGCAAGACAAACGCGCGGCGGGCCGCTTCGCCCTGCTCGCCCTTGTCGGCGAGGTGGCGACCGAGTACGGCATCACGGGCTGGCCGGAGGGGGCAGCCATCGAGGCGGCGGCGGTCGGCTTCAAGTCCTGGCGATCTATGCGCGGCGGTGGTAACAACGAGCGGCGGCAAATCCTCGACAAGCTGGCCGCGTTCCTCGAACGGCATGGGGATAGCCGCTTCTCCGACTGGACGGCGGACGGCTCCATGATCCGTGACCGGGCCGGCTGGTGGAAACCGGGCGACCAGGGCGGGCGGCTGTACCTCTTCACGGCGGACGGGCTGCGCGAGGCGATGAAGGGGTACGACTTCAAGCGGGCGCTGGATGTGCTCGAACAGGCTGGCGTGATCCCCAAGGCCAGCAGCAGCGGCGAGCGTGCAAAGCCGGAAACTATCGGTGGGCGCAAGGTGCGCACGTATCAGGTGCGCGCCGACGCGCTGCAAGGGGGCGACGATGGCGCTTGATGATCTGCTCGCCACACTGGAACGCCAGCATGGAACGTCTGGAACGTCTGACCTTATGGCGGACGTTCCGGCGAAACCCGCGCCAATACTGGGCGGAACGTCTGGAACGTCTGGAACGTCAGAAAACGGAAAGGGGAAGGTGCAAGCCGAAACCTTTCCCGTCTGGCTGATCCACCACCCAGGCCGCCAGCCCTTCGAGGTGCATTTCTCACCCCCGGCAACGCTGGCCGAAGTCCTCGCGGACTACCCGGCCGCGATCACGGCGCACCCCGTCCGCCAGCAAGAACCATCCTCATCCTGCCGCACCTGCCACCACTTGAGGCGGCCCGGCCTGTCGGCGGGCTACTGCGGCGGGCGGGACGATCTTCCACCGGCCTACACCGCCGGGCATCCGCTTCGACGCCTGCCGGATGATGGCGGGGCGAGCTGCACCACCTGGGAGACTGCGACGTAACACCGTCGTGCAAGGACTCACGCAACACCGCCGGAAACCTTCGCCAAGCCAGACAGGGCGCGGGTTTCCGGCTTTTTGTTTGGTTACCACCCGTTGAAATTGCCTATTGATTTCGACGCGACAAATCTGCGAGGAAACATGACGCGACACACCACGGATGACTATCGACGGCTCGATGTGCGAGCGCTGCACAGGGCCGGAATGCTGACCACCAGGCACGCTGCGATGTGGAATTGGAGCAGCCGGGGCGTGCTCCGGGCCTCTATTCACGTGCGAGCGCAAGAGGATCACGTGTTCCTGACCTATACGGCGACCGAGAACGGCGAGCGGCGGGAGTACAGCTATCCGGTGCGTCTGGATTGGACACCCTGCCAGTACGGTGGCGCGCGTCCGTGGTTCCTGTGCCCGGCGCGTGGCTGTGGGCGGCGCGTGGCGATCTTGTACGGCGGCGCGGTCTTTGCCTGTCGGCACTGCTACCGACTGGCCTATGAGAGCCAGCGGGAAAGGGACTACAACCGGCTGGCCGGGCGTGCGGACAAGATCCGGCAGCGGCTGGGCTGGCCGGTGGGCATTCTCAACGCAACACCAAGGACGAAGCCGAAGGCGATGCACTGGCGCACCTTCTGGCGACTGACCGCGGAGCACGACGCGCTTGTGGGGGCTGCACTGGCTGGAATGTCTGAACACCTGGGAATCACAGAACGCCGACTGGAGGCTCAAGCACGCTTTGTAAGCTCAAAGACTTGACCGGGGCCTTTCCATAGCGAGAATCAATCGGTTATCCACAGGATAAGCTATGGAACAGTGGTAGATTCGCAGCATCCAATAGAAGTTGCTGAAGCAACTCGAATGCAGCGAGGAAAGAGATTATGAAAGTCCAAGTACATGCAGAGTGGGACGACGAAGCTGGCGTGTGGGTCGCAACAAGTGACGACGTGCCCGGCTTGGTTACGGAAGCCGACACCGTTGAGGCTTTGGTGACTAAGCTGAGAGAGTTGGTTCCTGATCTGATGGAAGCGAACGGCGTTGAAGATGGCCGGGACGTACCTGTTGAGCTTCTCAGCCACTGCACGCTAATTGCCCATCGCCACTGCGCGTAAGTGATGGCGGATTACGCAGCTAAGCTGAAAGAGCTGCTCGCAAACAAGGGCTGTTATTTCGAGCGACACGGAAAGGGCGATCACGATATTTGGTATAGCCCAATCACTGATCGCCGCTTTCCAGTTGATAGCAAAATCAAGTCTCGCCACACCGCAAATGGGGTTTTGAAACAAGCGGGGCTCGACAAAGAGTTTTAAGCGGGTTTCGACTTTCCTGCAAGCCGCCTCCGGGGCGGCTTTTTCACGTCGGTTGCATGGCTACGCCTGATCAATGGTGGGGCCGTGTGGGAGGGCGCGAGCCCTGCCGGTTTCCTGTAGGCCGGTCTGCCAACCTGCACGGTTCCGCCACCCCATCTTGGCAGGTGGGGGCGGAGATTCAGACCGCACTCCAAGATGAGGCCAAAAAGCTGGAGGCAGAGTTGTCAAAGGAGGACACATCGCCGGCCCTCAATTTGAGGAGAAGCACGGAACCGACCCGCCCCAGTGGCGGGTTTTTCTTTGGGGGCGGCGGTACGCACGAAGTTGGTACGCAGCCAGGTACGCAGGGAATCGGCGGTACCCACAAAAACACACCTCGCACACTGTGAGCTACTGGCGACGATCTACCGGGCCGATTCAACCACTTTTTTTATGTGGGGCTGGATGATGGGTAGAAAGCAAAAACGCCCCAAAAGGGGCGTCTTTACTGTGGTCTTGGCGGAAAGGGAGGGATTCGAACCCTCGATACGGAGAACCGTATACCGGATTTCGAGTCCGGCGCATTCGACCACTCTGCCACCTTTCCGCTCGAAGGGCGCCATTATATAGCACTTATCAGAAAAAGCCAGCTATTCGGCGATTTTTGTTTGTGCTGCGGTAAATTCCTCGTAAGCCCGTACGGCCTCTGCCGCATACATCAGGTTCGGCCCCCCTCCCATGTAGGTACAGATGGCCAGAGTCTCCATCAACTGTTCCCGAGTCACGCCTAGCCGGATCAAGGCCTTGACGTGGAAACCGATGCAGCCGTCGCATCGGGCAGCCACCCCGATCGCCAGCGCAATGAGCTCCTTCTGCAGCGCAGTCAATGCCCCCGCCTTCATCGACTCCTTGGCCAGTGTGTTGAATGCACTCATGGTTTCCGGGATGTCGGATCGCAGCGTGGCGAGCCCCTTGGAAAGATCACCGGTAATTTGAGTGAAAGATTTGCTGCTCATGGAGGGCCTCCAATAATTAGTACATCAACAAGTACTAATATATAGGATGGACCCTGCCCTGAAAACCGGGCAGACGCATGCCCGCCCGGCTTTTTTTCATTACTGCGCAGCCTGAAGCACAGTCAGCCCGCCCATGTAGGGCTGCAGCGCGGTCGGAATACGCACCGAACCATCGGCTTGCTGGTAATTCTCGAGGATTGCCACCAAGGTACGACCAACCGCCAGACCGGAGCCATTGAGGGTCGCCAGCGTTTCATTCTTGCCCTGGGCGTTCTTGAAGCGGGCCTGCATGCGGCGGGCCTGGAAGCTCTCGAAGCAGGAGCAGGACGAGATCTCGCGATAAGTGTTCTGGGCCGGCAACCATACTTCCAGATCGTAGGTCTTGGCGGAGCCGAAGCCCATGTCGCCGGTGCACAGGACGATCTTGCGGTACGGCAGTTCAAGCTTCTGCAGAATGGCCTCGGCGTGGCCGGTCAGTTCTTCCAGCGCCGCCCAGGCGTTTTCGGGCTTTTCGATACGCACGAGCTCGACCTTGTCGAACTGGTGCTGGCGAATCATCCCGCGAGTATCCCGACCATAGCTGCCGGCTTCGGAACGGAAGCACGGCGTGTGGCAGACGAACTTCATCGGCAGCGCATCGGCCGGCACGATCTCGTCGCGAACGATGTTGGTCACCGGCACTTCGGCGGTCGGGATCAGGTAGAACTTGCTGCCGTCGGCCTTCGGCACCGCGAACAGGTCTTCCTCGAACTTGGGCAGCTGGCCGGTGCCGTACATGCTGTCGGCGTTGACCAGGTACGGCGCGTAGAGCTCAGTGTAGCCATGCTCACCGGAGTGAGTGTCCACCATGAACTGGGCCAGCGCACGGTGCAGACGGGCCAGACCGCCCTTCATCAGCGTGAAGCGGGCCCCAGAAATCTTCACCGCGGTCTCGAAATCCAGCCCACCCAGGCGAGCGCCGATGTCCACATGGTCGCGCACTTCGAAATCGAAGCTCGGCACGGTGCCCCAGCGGCTCACCTCAACGTTGTCCTCTTCGGAACGGCCGACCGGCACGCTTTCGTGAGGCAGGTTGGGCAGGCCCGCAACGAAGGCGTTGAAGCGCTCGAGCAGCTCTGCCAAGGCCGCTTCGTTGGCCTTCAGCTCGTCACCAATGCCCGCCACTTCGGCGAGCACTGCGGAGGCGTCTTCACCCTTGCTCTTCAGCTGACCGACCTGCTTGGAGAGGGCATTGCGACGGGCCTGGAGTTCCTGGGTGCGGGTCTGGCGCTCCTTGCGCTCGTCCTCGAGGGCCTGGAAGGCGGCCACGTCGAGCGTCATTCCACGCGTTGCCAAACGCTCTGCAACAAAGTCCAGGCGGGTACGCAGCAATTGCACATCAAGCATGGGAATCCCTATTCAAATCAGAAGCTAGCAGATCTGGAAGCCGATTTCGGAAAATGCCGAACACGACCTCCGGTTTTCAGTTATATTGCAGCGCAACATCAAACGCTGCCCATCGAAATACAAGACACAATAGAAATCAAGAAGTTAATAGCTCGCTTCGAGTCAAAGTCTTCTTGATTTAACAAACTCACCGGTCACAATTAAAGAAAAGGCGTCCGCAGACGGCGCTGTTTTCCGAGACCAAATCCATTGAAGGAGACACACCAATGTTGTCCATCCGCGACTGCCTGGATTACTGCGACCTGACCGACGAAGACGTTGCCATCATCGCCGAACACCATGACATTCCAGAGGTAGCGGCTGCCCAGATCGCCTGTGGCTTGGTGCAGACGCCCGAAGGAACACTGATGCTGACCCAGTTCATGCGCGAGTTGGTGGACGAAGCCGAGGAAAGCGGCGACCGCAGCCGGGCGCAGCGTTTCCGCGCAGCCCGCGACCGCTTCATGGCCAGCCATCCGATCTCGCACTAAGCACTACCGTCGCCTGCGCGGGCCTCATAGTCCCGATCCAGTTCGCGCAGGCGGGCCAGTTTTTCGGCAATCTTCGCTTCCATACCCCGGTCGGCCGGTACGTACCAGCCCGGCTTCGCCATCCCCTCCGGAAAGTAGTTCTCCCCCGCAGCATAGGCGCCGGGCTCGTCGTGGGCGTAGCGGTAGGCCTTGCCGTAACCCAGCTCCTTCATGAGCTTGGTGGGCGCATTACGCAGGTGGATCGGTACCGGACGCGACACATCGTCGGCAACAAACTTACGGGCCGCATTATACGCCTTGTACACCGCGTTCGATTTGGCTGCGCAGGCCAGGAAAACGGCCGCTTGAGCCAGCGCCAGTTCGCCTTCCGGCGAGCCGAGCCGCTCATACGTGGAGCAGGCGTTCAGGCAGATTTCCAGCGCCCGCGGATCAGCCAGGCCGATGTCCTCGATCGCCATACGCACCAAGCGCCGCCCCATGTAAAGCGGCTCGGCGCCACCGTCGAGCATGCGGCACAGCCAGTACAGCGCTGCGTCCGGATCAGAGCCGCGCACCGATTTGTGCAGCGCCGAGATCTGGTCGTAGAAGGCTTCACCGCCCTTGTCGAAACGGCGCAGGTTGCGGGACAGGGCTTCGTCAATGAAGGCCGGCGTAACGGGATTGACGCCCGCCGTCGTCGCAGCCGTCTGCACCTGCTCGAGCAGATTGAGCATGCGCCGCGCGTCTCCATCGGCAAAGCCGGTCAGGCGGTCGCGGGCATCGTCCTCGAAAACCAGTTCTGGACATGCAAAGACGCGGGCCCGCTCAAAGAGCTCGCCCAGTTCCTCGGCATTCAAGGGCTCTAGCACATAGACCGCGGCTCGCGACAGCAGCGCCGAATTCACCTCGAAGGACGGATTCTCGGTGGTCGCCCCGACCAGCGTGACCAAGCCCTGCTCCACGTAGGGCAGGAAGGCGTCCTGCTGGGCCTTGTTGAAGCGATGCACCTCGTCGACGAAGAGGATCGTGTGGCGCCCGCGGGTGCGCGCCACCTCGGCCTGGGCGATCGCCTCGCGGATGTCTTTGACGCCCGAGAACACCGCCGACAGCGCCGTGAACTCCGCGTCGAAGGATTTCGCCATCAGGCGCGCCAGCGTCGTCTTGCCGACGCCCGGCGGGCCCCACAGGATCATCGAGTGCGGCTTGCCGGACTGGAAAGCCAGCGCCAGCGGCTTACCCGGCCCGAGCAGGTGCTTCTGGCCAATGACCTCGGTGATCGTCTTGGGCCGCATGGCCTCCGCCAGCGGCAGGCGCGGCGGGTCGAGGGCGTCGAAAAGATCAGCCATGAAGGATTTGCGGGCTCACTCACCGACCAGGTCGGCGCCCTTCGGCGGCACGAAGCGGAACAGCCCGGCATCCAGCGCCGGATTACGCTCCATGTGGCCGAAGTTCAGCGACGTGGTTTGGCCAAAGTTGTCGTTGAGGATCATCGCTTTCAGCTGCCCTCCGGCAAAGCCCATGCGAATGCGCTCGAAGCTGCTGTCACTGGCCTTCGGCGTCGCCTCAACCCATTCCAGGCCGTCGGCGCTGCCGGCATCCTTCAACACGAAGTTCTTGTCGAGGGAATTATCACCGGCCAGGATCGCCGCCGGAGTCGTGCCGAGGGCCTGGCCGAGCTTCTTGGTGGTGACCTGGTTGAGCTCCTGGTCGTAGGCCCACAGCTTGCTGCCGTCGCCCACCAGCAACTGGGCGTAGGGCTTCTCGTAGGTCCACCGGAACTTGCCGGGACGCGCAAAGGCAAAGGTACCGGCGGCCTGCTGGGGCTTGCGGCCCGATTTGGACATAACCTGCTGAGTGAAACTACCCTTGGCGCTGCGGGTGCCTTCCATGAACTGCTTGAGTTGGCCTAGCGCATCGGCACGGGCCGAACCGGCTGCAAGCAGCAACGCGAGCCCGAGGGCGCGCAGGGTGTGGGTACGGCGGATCATCATTCTCCTTCGCGGGCTGGAGCAACCACTTCCCGGTTGCCATTGGAGCCCATCGGCGTAACCAGGCCGGAGCGCTCCATCTGTTCGATCAGGCGTGCTGCACGGTTGTAACCGATGCGCAGGTGGCGCTGGACCAGGGAAATCGACGGCCGGCGGGTCTTGACAACGATCTCCACGGCCTGGTCGTAGAGCGGGTCGGCCTCGCTGCCCTCCCCACCTTCACCACCGCCGAGCAGATCGCCGCCCTCCTCTTCGGACGGCGTCAGCACACCCTCGATGTAGTCCGGCTCGCCGGTGGACTTGAGGAACTCGACCACCTTGTGGACCTCATCGTCCGCCACGAAAGCACCGTGGGCACGGGTCGGCAGGCCGGTACCCGGCGCCAGATACAGCATGTCACCCATGCCCAGCAGGCTCTCCGCGCCCATCTGGTCGAGAATGGTGCGGGAGTCGATCTTGCTGGAAACCTGGAAGGCCATGCGGGTCGGGATGTTGGCCTTGATGAGGCCGGTGATCACGTCCACGCTGGGGCGCTGGGTGGCGAGGATCAGGTGGATGCCGGCGGCACGGGCCTTTTGTGCCAGGCGGGCGATGAGCTCCTCGATCTTCTTGCCGACGACCATCATCAGGTCGGCCAGCTCGTCGATGACCACAACGATGTAGGGCAGCTTATCGAGGGGTTCGGGACTGTCCGGGGTGATCGAGAACGGGTTCTTCAGCGGCGCACCGGCCTTGATCGCCTCGGCCACCGCCTTGTTGTAGCCGGCCAGGTTGCGCACGCCGACCGCAGACATCAGCTTGTAGCGCTTCTCCATCTCCGCCACGCACCAGTTGAGCGCGTTGGCGGCGTGCTTCATGTCCGTGACGACCGGTGCCAGCAGGTGCGGAATGCCCTCGTAGATGGACAATTCGAGCATCTTCGGATCGACGAGGATCAGGCGCACATCGCTCGGCTCGGACTTGTAGAGCAGCGACAGGATCATCGCGTTGATCCCCACCGACTTGCCCGAACCGGTGGTACCCGCCACCAGCAGGTGCGGCGTCTTGGCGATGTCCGCCACCAGCGGCTGGCCGCCGATGTCCTTGCCCAGCGCCACGGTCAGCGGCGAGGTCATGTCGTGGTAAGCACGGGAGCCGAGGATCTCCGACAGGCGCACGGTCTGGCGCTTGGAATTGGGCAGTTCCAATGCCATGCAAGCCTTGCCCGGCACCGTCTCGACGACCCGGATGCTGACCAGCGACAGCGCCCGCGCCAGGTCCTTGGCCAGATTGACGACCTGGCTACCCTTCACGCCGACCGCCGGTTCGATCTCGAAACGGGTAATCACCGGGCCCGGATAGGCCGCCAGCACTTTCACCTCAACGCCGAAATCGGCCAGCTTGCGCTCAATCAGGCGGGACGTGAATTCCAACGTCTCGACGGAAGGCGGCTCCACGTCGTGGGACGGTTCATCGAGCAAGGACAGCGGCGGCAACGTACCACCGGGCAGTTCGGTAAAGAGATGCGGCTGCCGCTCCTTCTCGACCCGCTCCGACTTCTCGACCTTCACCACCGCAGGCTCGATGCGGACCGGGGGCGGAGGCTCGACCTCCTCCTTTTTGCGCTTGGTTTCTACCACCTCCTCGCGCTTCTGTGCCACCTCGCGACCGACACGGCGGTCCTCCCAGGTCTGGAAGCCGTTGGTGGCGAAGATCCACAGCCGCTCCAGGCCGGTGCCGAGCAGTTCGGAAGCCTCGACCCAGCTCACCCCTGAGAACAAGCTCAGGCCACCCGCGATCGTACCGAGCAACAACAGCGTTCCACCAGTGAAGCCCAGGTATTGCAGCACCAGATTGCCGAGTTCGATGCCGATCACGCCACCGGGATCGAGAGGCAGCGCTGCCTTGATTGAGTGGAAGCGCATCGCTTCCAGCCCGCTGCTGGCGATCAACACCATCAGGAATCCGACGACGACGATGAGCAGGGAGCGCCGGTCGGCCCCGAACATCAGCTTCAAGCGCCGGAAGCCGATAGCCAGGCCGAAGCCAAGGAACGCCACCCACCACCAGGCCGACACGCCGAACAGGTAGAGCAGCAGATCCGACAGCCACGCGCCGAAACGACCTCCCGGATTGCTGACGCGCTCCACCTGCACGGCGTGGGACCAGCCGGGATCGGCCTTGGAATAGCCGAACAGGATCATCGAGAAATACAGGGCCAGTACGCCGAGGAACAGCCAGCGGGCTTCCTGCAACAGGCTGGCGATCTTTTCGGGCAGCGGAAGCGGGCGGGTGGAGGGAAGTTCTGACATGGTTCGGCGAGGGTCGGGCACTACGGAAGCGATACCAAAAAAGCAAAAGCGCGGCTCTTCACCGCGCTTCGATTATAAACCAGGGTCTCTGGTCGTCCCTTCCCCGTCCGTTTGCGAATACGTAAGGAAGGATTTCCTGACCTGTCACAAGTCGTAGATCTTCTCCCTCAGGATCACACCGCCGTCGGTTTCCTCGATCAGGCCACGCAGCCCCAGGTCCTTCATGACCCGGCTGACCATCTCGCGGGAAGCTCCGATCATCTTGGCGATGTCCTGCTTGGAGATCTTCTTCTTCACCACCTTCACACCATCGATCTCCTCCGACATCTCGAGGAGCAGGCGCGCCACCCGGCCATAGACGTCCATCAGGGCCAGGCTCTCGATCTTGCGGTCGGCATCGCGCAGGCGGCGGGTGAGGTTGCACATGACGTGCCAGGAAAGCTCGAAGTTGTCCTGCATCAGGCGCTTGAAGTCGGACTTGGCGATCGTGACCAGGTCGGACGGCGCCACCGCCACCACCGACGCGGAACGGGGACTGTCGTCCAGCACGCCCATTTCGCCGAACATTTCCCCCTGCCCCAGGATGGTCAGGATCACTTCGCGGCCGTCTTCGTCGCTGACCATCACCTTCAGGTTGCCGGTAAGCACGAAATACACGAAATCGGTACGGTCGCCTTCATGAACGACGGCGGCCCCCCGCGCTACGCGCCGCATCATCGCCACGCGTGCCACGGTAGCCAGCCGCTCGTCGCTCAGGCCCTGGAAGATCGGGAAGGTCCTCAGGGCAATGGTAGACACTGAGCTGGTGACGGTCATAAGGCCTCTCCTCGGCGGGACACTGATTAATTTCTCGGCGACGTGACAAAATTGTCGTTCAACTTCTGCGATTAAGTATAAATCAAACTGACGTCATATCACCCTCGGCGGTGATGCCAAGCGGTGCTTCGCCCCACAAATCCCAAAGCGGGCGGGAACCTCGGGCCTTATAATCGGTCTTCCTCGCCTTACGGACAAGAAAGACCCACGAAGATGGCTACCCGACACATCAAGCTCCTGATCCTCGGCTCCGGCCCCGCCGGCTACAGTGCCGCCGTCTATGCCGCCCGCGCCAACCTGAACCCCGTGCTGATCACCGGCATCGCCCAAGGCGGCCAGCTGATGACCACCACTGAAGTGGACAACTGGCCCGCCGATGCGGATGGGGTGCAGGGCCCGGAACTGATGGCCCGCTTCGAGAAGCACGCACTGCGTTTCAACACGGAAATGATCTTCGACCACATCCACACCACCCACCTGGCGGAAAAACCGATCCGCCTGGTCGGCGATGCGGGCGAGTACACCTGCGACGCGCTGATCATCGCCACCGGCGCCAGCGCCCAGTACCTGGGCCTGCCGTCCGAGGAAGCCTTCTCCGGCAAGGGCGTGTCGGCCTGCGCCACCTGTGATGGCTTCTTCTACCGCAATCAGGAAGTCGCCGTTGTCGGTGGCGGCAACACTGCCGTCGAGGAAGCCCTATACCTGGCCAACATCGCCAGCAAGGTCACCCTCGTGCATCGCCGCGACAAGTTCAAGGCCGAACGCATCCTCGTGGACAAGGTCCATGAGAAGGTCGCCGCCGGCAAGATCGAGCTTGCCCTTGACTCCACGCTGGACGAAGTATTGGGCGACAAGACCGGCGTCACCGGCATGCGCATCAAGAGCGTGAAAACCGGTGAAACCCGCGATATCGAGCTGAAGGGCGTGTTCATCGCCATCGGCCACAAGCCCAATACCGACATCTTCGAAGGCCAGCTGGAGATGGAGAACGGCTACATCGTCACCAAGGGTGGCCGTGAGGGCAACGCCACCGCCACGAGCGTGCCGGGCGTGTTCGCCGCCGGCGACGTGCAGGACCACATCTACCGCCAGGCGGTCACCAGCGCCGGCACCGGCTGCATGGCCGCGCTCGACGCCGAGCGCTACCTGGACGGCTTGGGCCTGGCCGGCTAAAACGGCCCGCATGCCCCCTAACGGACCGGGGCAACCCGGTCCGTTTCCATTTGGATCTCCGCATTTCACCACCATGGCCAAGGACAAGCGCCCCGCCGGACTCGACGCCCTCAAGGCGATCCGGCACCAGGTACCGAACAGCACGCTGAAGACGATCATCGCCCGTCCCGTGGCAGCGCCGGCACGCCCGTCGGCAATGGAGTTGCCCCCCGAAGACGACGCGACCTTCTTCCGCAAACAGGTCGGCGTGCTGCAAGCCGTACGCGGCCAGGACCGGGCCGAGATCAACAAGCCCAAGCCTGTCCCAAAGCCCCGCCCGCAGATCATCGAGCCGGAGCCGGAAGCTCCGCGCCGGCCCCGGCGCGTCGACGAGAACGATCCGTCAGCGGTGTTCCGCGCGGCCCTCGGCGACATCGCCCCGATCAAGGACTTCAACCGCGTCGACCTGAGCGGCCAGCGCCAGCAGGCCAATCCCCAGGTCCGCGCGCTTGAGGGCTGGGAAGCCCCCGCAGCCGCCATCGACGAGCGCATACTGCACGACCCTGCAGAACTATTCCGCCACATCGCCGGCAAGGTCGCCCCGCTGAAGGACAAGAACCTCGCCACGGTGGACAAGCCGACGCCTTCCCCCCTGCCGCGCAAGCGCGAAGAGGATGAGCGGGAAGTCCTGCGCGAAGCGCTGGAAACCCCGTTGAGCTTCGAGGACCGCCTCGACATGGGCGACGAAGCCGCCTATCTGCGCGTCGGCATGCCTCGCCGGGTCCTCACCGACCTGCGCCGCGGGCGCTGGGTGGTACAGGGCGAACTCGACCTGCACGGCCTGACCCGCGACGAAGCTCGCGCAG
Source organism: Pseudomonadota bacterium (assembly GCA_018241725.1). Taxonomy (GTDB): domain Bacteria; phylum Pseudomonadota; class Gammaproteobacteria; order Burkholderiales; family Rhodocyclaceae; genus Zoogloea. The sequence goes on from JAFEDI010000079.1 coordinate 54,562, forward strand.
CCCTCTCCCATTTCATCGCCCAAGCCGTGCTGCAGGGCCGCCGCTGCCTGCGGGTGATCCACGGCAAGGGCCACGGTTCGCCGGGCCGCATCCCGGTCCTCAAGCACCTGTCCCGTGGCTGGCTGGCCCAGCGCGAGGACATCCTTGCCTTCTGTCAAGCCCGCCCCCATGACGGTGGCGACGGTGCGCTGCTGGTACTGCTGCAAGCCGGAAGCGCCACGCGCAGCTGACGCCTCGTCCGGCGCTTCCAGGGCACGCAATCCCCCGGAAAATCCGCTTTTATTTCAGTAAGTTCTAATACGCTTAAGTAGATTTCGGGGTTTTCGCCGCTTTCTTCAAAGCTATTCGGCGATTCTTGCCCGCCGTCAATTTTTTTCCGTGTCCGCCCCCCTACAGTGCGCTGCGACAGATTGCCGCAGGGGCAGAGCGCCATGACCGGCGCCCATCCCCGCCTGGTCTGGAAATGCAGCCCGCATTGCGCGGCCCGCTCGCACTCAGCTTAGGGACATACGGAGACCATCTACAATGAGTATCGAAGACATCAAGCACGACGACGCCAGCCCCGTTCCGGCTCGCCGCAGGTTCCTGAACTCTGCCGCCCTCGCAGGCCTGGCCGGGGCCGGCCTGTCTGTCGGCTTGTCCGCCTGCAAGCAGGAAGCCGCCGCCCCTGCCGCCAGTGCGCCGGCTGCGGCACCGGCCGCCCACGGCGCCGGTGAATACGGCAAGTATGAAGTGCCCCCCGGCCAACTCGACGAATACTATTCCTTCTCCAGCGGCGGCCATTCCGGCGAAGTGCGTATCTACGGCATGCCGTCCGGCCGCCTGTTCAAGCGCATCCCGGTCTTCAACATGGACTGCCTGGTCGGCTGGGGCATCACCAACGAGTCCAAGGCCATCATCGGCACCAAGCCGGATGGCAGCCTCAAGTACCACACCGGTGACACCCACCACGTACACCAGTCTTACGTGGACGGGATGTACGACGGCAAGTACATGTTCGTGAACGACAAGATCCACGGCCGCCTGGCCCGTATCCGCATGGATACGATGGAGACGGACAAGATCACCGAGCTGCCGAACGTCCAGGGCTTCCACGGCACCTTCCCAGACAAGCGCGACCCGGTGGACGAGAAGATCAACCACACCACCCGCGTGTTCTGCGGCTCCGAGTTCTCCATTCCGTTGCCCAATGACGGCAACGACATGACCGACCCGACCAAGTACCACTCGCTGTTCACCTGTGTGGATTCGGAATCAATGGAAGTGCGCTGGCAGGTGCTGATCGACGGCAACTGCGACCTGGTCGCCACCTCCTACGATGGCAAGCTGGCCGCCACCAACCAGTACAACACCGAGATGGGCGCCCACTACCAGGACATGATGTCCTCCGAGCGCGACGCCTGCCTGTTCTTCAACGTCGCCCGCATCGAAGAGGCGGTCAAGGCCGGCAAGACCAAGACCTACGGCAACTCCAAGGTTCCCGTGGTGGACGGCACCAAGGCCGCCAACCAGGATCCGAAGACCGCCCTCACCTGCTACGTGCCGATCCCGAAGAACCCCCATGGCGTCAATGCCAGCCCGGACGGCAAGTACTTCGTGTGTTCCGGCAAGCTTTCACCCACCGCCAGCGTCATCCAGCTGGATCTGGTGCTGAAGTGGTTCGACGGCGACCTGAAGGACCCGCGCGACTCCGTCGTCGGCGAACCGGAAATCGGCCTCGGCCCCCTGCACACCGGCTTCGACAACAAGGGCAACGCCTACACCACCCTGTTCCTCGACAGCCAGATCGTGAAATGGAATGTGGAAGCGGCCATCCAGTCCTTCAAGGGCGACAAGAACGCCAAGGTCGTGCTGGATCGAGTGGACGTGCAATACCAGCCCGGCCACGGCTTCACCTCGATGGGCGAGACCAAGGCGCCGGACGGCAAGTATTTCCTGTCCGACAACAAGTTCTCCAAGGACCGCTTCCTGCCCGTCGGCCCGCTGCACCCGGAAACTGCCCAGCTCATCGACATCAGCGGCGACAAGATGAAGGTGGTGGCCGACCACGCCGTGTATTCCGAGCCCCATGACTCCATCATCGTCAAGCGCGAGCTGATCAAGACCCGTCAGGTCTACAACCTGGACGACTTCCCCAACGCGATCAAGGATCCGAAGGAGTCCGGCGTCGAGCGCAAGGGGAACAAGGTCACCGTCAAGATGGTGTCCCAGGCGCCAGCGTTCAGCCTGCCGGAATTTACCGTCAAGAAAGGCGACGAAGTCACCATCATCCTCACCAACCTGGACAAGGTCGAAGACTTGACCCACGGCTTTGCGATTCCGAAGTACGACATCAACTTCATCGTGAACCCGCAGGAAACCAAGTCCGTCACCTTCAAAGCCGACAAGCCGGGCGTCTATTGGTGCTATTGCACGAACTTCTGCCACGCTTTGCACCTCGAAATGCGTAGCCGGATGATCGTGGAGAAGTAAGCCCACCGGCAAACCGTTCCTTATCGAAGAAGTAATTTGGGGAGACGTCCGCGTCTCCCCTTTTTTTGCTCCTGCGATCGGCATGCAAGGTCACGCCCGACAAGGCTCTGCGGCAAATTGACCCAGCTTAAGGCGCCTCCCGCCACAGATCCTCACAATTTGCCGACATCCTGATCGATCGGAGTCACCGATGTTCGCCCTGCGCGCCCTGCGCCGCTTTCTCCCCGCCCTGGCCGGACTCGTCGTCGCCAGCGCGGCCCATGCCAACACCTACGAGGTCAAGCTCCCCCCCGAACTGGGCACGTCGCCGAAGATGTGCGACTACGCACCGTGCACGGAGGTCATGCCCGGCGCCACCAGCTTCTCAGAACGCAAAGGCCAGCCCCCCTTCGTCGAAGCCTACAAGGACGACGGCGGCCAGAAGAAGCTCCTCGGCTACGTGATGCTGTCCACCGACATCACCGACACCCCGGCTTACTCCGGCAAGCCGGTGGTGACGCTGATCGGCATGGACACCACCGGCAAGTTCGTCGGCGTGAAAATCCTCAAGCACTCCGAGCCGATCCTGCTGCTCGGCATTCCGGAATCCTCGCTGATCAAGTTCAACAACCAGTATCTGGGCAAGTTCGTCGGCGACAACATCGAAATCGGCAAGTCGCGCCCCGACGAGAACATCATCGGGCTGGATGCGATCACCGGCGCCACCGTCACCGTCATCTCGCAGAACCAGGTAATGATGACCTCCGGCACCACGGTCGCCAAACAGGTCGGCATCCTCAAGCCCGTGATCCGCCCGCAGGCCAAGTTTCCGCCTGCCACGACGATCCCGAGCTGGGCGGAACTCGTCGAGGATGGCAGCGTCCAGCGCCTTACCGTCAAACCCGAGGAGGTCGGCTTGAAGGGCGATGGCCCCTACATGGACCTATGGTTCGGCTACCTCAACCAACCCACCCTCGGCCAGGCCATCCTCGGCAAGGACGGCTACGCCAGCCTGATGAGCCGCCTGAAGGAAGGCGAGCACGCCATATTCATCATCAAACCGGCGGGCATGGACTCCTTCAAGGGCTCCGGCTTCGTGCGCGGCGGCATCTACGACCGCGTGCAGGTACGTCAGGACAAGGACAGCTTCACCTTCCGCGACCTGGACTACGTGAACCTGTGGAGCGTCGCTGCCGCCGGTGCACCGGCCTTCAGCGAATCGGCGATCTTCATCATCCGTGGCAAAGGTTTCTCCGCTGCCTACCCGTGGAAACTCGTTTTTCTCGGCAACAAGATCGACAAGGAGACCGCCGCCAAGACCTTCGCCAACTTCGACAAGGAATACTGGCTGGCCGACAAGTATCTGGAAGGCGGCCGTCCGGTCGTGGTCAAGCCCGACCCGACCTGGCTCAAGGTGTGGAAAGAGCGTGCCGTCGAAATCGCCGGCTTCATCGTCTTCCTGCTCGCCATCTCCGCCGCCTACGCCAGCCGCGACAAGCTGGTGCGGCGCGCCAACCGCCAGCGCCGCTGGCCGGTCAATGCCTTCAAGTACACCGGCTGGGTAGTCTCCATCGGCTTCGTCGGCTTCTCGGCCATGGCCCAGCCGTCCATCACCCAGGTGCTCACCTGGTTCCACAGCCTGCTGTTCCAGTGGAAGTGGGAGCTGTTCCTGTCCGACCCGCTGATCTTCGTGTTCTGGGTCTTCATCATCACCACCGTCTTCATCTGGGGGCGCGGTTTCTTCTGCGGCTGGCTGTGCCCCTTCGGCTCCCTGTCGGAACTGCTGTTCCGCCTCGGCCGGCTGGTCGGCCTCAAGCGCTTCCAGTTCCAGCTGCCCAAGCCCCTGCACGACAAGCTCAAGTGGGTGAAGTACGTGGTCTTCTTCGGCCTGTTGGCAGTGTCCTTCTTCAGCATGGGTCTAGCTGAAAAGCTCGCCGAGGTGGAACCCTTCAAGACCACCTTCCTGGTCGGCATCACCAACCGCAGCTGGCCCTACAGCCTGTTCGCGGCCGGCTTGCTGGGCCTGTCGATCTTCATCGAGCGGCCGTTCTGCAAGTACCTGTGCCCCCTCGGCGCCTCCCTGGCCATGCCGACCACCTTCCGCTGGTTCGGCCTTAAGCGCAAGGACGAGTGCACCTCCTGCAAGGCCTGCGCCAAGGGCTGCGGCTCCCAGGCCATCGACGCCAAGGGCAACATCGACCAGCGCGAATGCATGCTGTGTCTCGACTGCATGGTGCTCTACTACGACGACCACGCCTGCCCGCCGCTGGCCCAGGAACGCAAACGCCGCACCAAGGCCGGCCAGCCACTCACCCCGATCAACGGCAAGGGCTACTTCATCCCCATCCATCAAGTGCCGGTCGAACCAAAGAAGGAAGGAGCCACGGCATGACCATCGCCGACCGCAACGAACTGCGCCAGCCGGCCTATGGCGAAGCCCACGGCCTGCCCTGGCTCGTCGCCGAACTCCGCGACCACCTGTGGCCGTGGGCCGGCAAGGGCCAGCAAGCCCGCAAGGCGATCCAGGGCGCTGGCGTCGCGCTGGCCATCGCCGCCACACTGGCCTGGGTGATGGCCGCCCTCGGCCGCCTGGAGGCCGGCGCCATCATCGGCTGGTGGTTCGGCTGGAGCGTCTTCGAGGTACTGGTCCGCCTCGACGCCAAGCCCTACGTGAAGGAAGGCCCCTGGTGGGGCCGCCTGTACCGCCGTGCGACGGCGATGGACATGATCTGCTACGTGAGCTTCAAGAACCTGCTGATCGGCGCCGTGCTGTTCATCGCTCTGAAGACGGCGGGTGTGCTGATCGTCTAGTCCGTGCCGTTCGTCACGGCGGCGGCAATCCTCCTGTGCTCCGCGCCCCGCAAGGGCTATGGTGAAACAGGAGGCATGCGTCGCAGCGCATGAATCGAAGCGGACGGCGGCCACCGCCAGTCGGATCGCCGCCGTCCATCCACCTTAGGAAACGGAAGCATCACGGCAGCGCCGAAGGGAGCTGCGATGCGTGAGATGGCTGGTCGCGCAAGCACGTCTTTCCCGATCGTCCGCTTGATAGTTCAGGCGGTAGGCGTGATGCTCGCCATCATCACCTCCAGCCTCAGTCAGGCCACACCCTCCGCGGCCATCCTCGTCTATCACCGCTTCGGCCCGCAGGTGGCCGACAGCATGACGACCCGCACTGAAGTCTTCGTTGCCCAGTTGGCGGAACTTCATCGCGCCGGCTACACCATCGTCCCCCTCACCACCGTTGTTGATGGCCTCGCCGGCCGTGTGCCCCTGCCAGCCAGGGCAGTCGCCATCACCGTCGACGACGGACACCGCACGGTTTACAGCGACCTGCTGCCGATCATCCGCCGCGAGCACCTGCCGGTGACTCTGTTCATCTACCCATCGGCCATCTCCAATGCCAGCTACGCGATGAACTGGGCCCAGCTACAGGAACTGCTTGCCACCGGAAGCGTAAGCATCCAGTCGCACACATACTGGCACCCGGACTTCCGCATCGAGCGGCGACGCCTGGAGACCGGCGCCTACCGGCAGTTCGTCCGCAACCAGCTCGAAAAGCCCCGTCAGGTGCTGCGGCACCGGCTCGGCGTCGACGCCGACTACCTCGCCTGGCCCTTCGGCATTCACGACACCGAACTGGAGGCGGCCGCGATAACCGTCGGCTATCGTGCGGCCTTCGCCCTCGGCGAACGTCACGCCACGCCCCGCGACTCCCCCTTCGCTCTGCCCCGTTACCTGATCGTCGACGAGCGAGGCGTCAGCGGCCTGATCCACAGCCTGCAGGCGGGGGAATTGCCTGCCACAGGAGCGAAGCCATGACGCGATTCGCCAAGTACGCACTGGTCTTCCTTGCGCTGCTGCTCGTCGCCACGGCAGCCCAGGGCTGCACGGGCCAGATCGTCGATGCGGTCAGCGGCACCCCTCTGGCCGGCGCACTGGTCACCCGCGGGAAGGACGTACTGACCACTGGCGCCGATGGCCGCTACGCCTTTCCCGGCAGCTGTGCGACCGTTGCCGCCCGCGCCATCGGCTACCGCCGCGCGGCGGTCATGCCACCCGACGGTGAGTCTGCACCGACGATGCGTCTGACGGCCATCCGCCCGAAGGCGCTGTACCTGTCCTTCTGGGGCATCGGCCATCAGGGCCTGCGCGAAGCCGCGCTCGAACTCATCGAACACACCGAACTCAACGCGCTGGTCATCGATGTGAAAGGCGACCTGGGCGGCGTGCCCTATCCCACGACTGTCGCCATGGCAGAGAGCATCGGCGCACGGAAGATCACCACAGTTGGAGACATAGGCAAGCTGATTGCCCAGCTGAAGGCGAAGAACATCTACCTGATCGCCCGCATCGTGGTCTTCAAGGATGCCCCACTGGCCAATGCCCACCCCGAATGGGCCGTCAAAACAGCCGCCGGAGCCCTCTTCCATGACCGGGAGGCGCTAGCGTGGATCGATCCCTCCCGACAGGAAGCATGGAATTACAGTCTCGACCTGGCCGTGGAAGCGGCACGACTCGGCTTCGACGAGATCCAGTTCGATTACGTGCGCTTCCCCGATTCGCCAGGCCTCGCCTTCTCCGTCGCCAACACCGAGGAAAACCGCGTCGCCGCGATCTCCAACTTCCTGACAACGGCGCGCAGCCGCCTGCTCCCGTACAACGTCTTCCTCAGCGCCGATATCTTCGGCTACGTGTTCTGGAACACCAACGACACCTTCATCGGCCAGAAGCTCGACGTGCTGGCAAGCCGTCTCGACTACCTCGCTCCGATGCTCTACCCCTCCGGCTTCAAGTTCGGCATTCCCGGCTATACCAACCCGGTGGCCAACCCGAACGAGATCGTCTTCCTCACCCTCAAACATGGCTTGGAGCGCAGCGGCATCTCACCGCTGCGCCTGCGCCCGTGGATCCAGGGTTTCCGCGACTACGCCTTCGACCACCGCGCCTTCGGCGGCCCTGAGATCCGCAGCCAGATCGAAGCCACCGAGAAGATCGGCACCAACGGCTGGATGCTGTGGAACCCGCGCAACGCCTACACGGCGGATGGACTCGGCAAGAAATGAATGCCAACCTGCATCCCGACGCCCAACGGAACCGGCAAGGCCCGCAAAGAGGCGACGACCTCGGACGGCTGTGGCTGCTGCTCGTCCTGCTCCTGTCATTCCATGGCGTCGCTGGCCAACTCGACAACTCTCGTCTCGACGTCGCCATCGCCCCCATCGTCGAGGCGGAAATCGCTGCCGGACATGTCCCAGGCGCGGTCGTACTGATTGGTGAAGGCGATGCAGTCGTCTACCGGCGCGCCTTTGGACAACGTGCCTTGGTGCCGGCGCCCGAACCGATGACCGTCGACACAATCTTCGACCTGGCCTCGCTGACCAAGGCCGTTGCCACCACCCCGGCCGTTCTACAACTCGTAGAACAAGGACTGCTTGCCCTCGACACGCCGGTGGCCCGCTATTGGCCCCCCTTCGCCGCCCAGGGCAAAGACGCGATCACGGTCCGCCAGCTACTGGCGCACACCTCAGGACTGCCGGCCGGCATGGACGCGCGCCCCGGCACACCACCCGACGAAGTGCTGCGCCGCATCGCGTCTATCAAGCCTCAGCGCCGCGCCGGCGGCGACCCGCTGTACAGCGACCTCAATTTCATCACGCTCGGCGAACTCGTCCGGCGGGTGTCCGGCCTGCCCCTCGACGAATACAGCCGGCGCCGGCTGTTCCAGCCGCTGGACATGCTGGACACCGACTTCCTGCCGCCAGCCGCGCAGCTGCCGCGCATTGCACCGACCACATGGAACGGCGGCGGCCCGCGCCGCGGCGTCGTACACGACCCACTCGCAGCCCGCCTCGGCGGCGTGGCCGGCAATGCCGGGCTGTTCGGCAACGCCGACGATCTGGCGCGCTTTGCCCGCGCCGTGCTCCACAACAACCCCGCCCTGCTGAAGCCAGCCTCGATCCGCCAGATCTTCCTGCCCCAGACCTATCCGGCCGCCCCGCCACGCAGCCTGGGCTGGCAGCCACAGGCGCCGCTCGCCGCCAATCGGGCGGCACTGCCGCCTTTCGGTGCCATCAACCACCTGGGCTACACCGGCACCGGGCTGTGGATCGATCCCCTGTCCGGCGTCTATATCGTGATCCTCAGCAATCGCGTACATCCCAACGGCGGTGGCGATGCCGCACCCTTGCGGGCCCGCATCGTCGACGCCGTCGCGTCGGCCCTGCCGGCGCTGCCGGCCGAACGCATCGCGGCGACCTACCCCGAACTGTCCGAACGCGTGGCGCCCTACATACCGAAAGCCGTCCCACAAACGGTAAAAACGGGCATCGATGTGCTGGAAGCGGACGCCTTCGCCCCCTTGCGCGGCCTGCGCATCGGCCTGCTGACCAACCGCAGCGGCGTGGATGCAGCCGGCCGGCGTGATATCGACGTGCTGGCCCATGCGCCGGGCGTCACACTCGTCACCCTGTTCAGCCCCGAGCACGGGCTCGCTGCCAACCAGGAGGGACGTATCGCTGACGACAGCGACAGCCTCAGCGGCCTGCCGGTGCGCAGCCTGTACGGCAAGGACCGGCGGCCGACAGCAGCCATGCTCAATGGGCTCGACGCCGTCGTGGTGGACCTGCAGGACGCCGGCACCCGCTTCTACACCTACGCCAGCACCCTCGCCTACCTGATGGAAGCGGCGGCCACCCAAGGCCTGCGTGTCATCGTGCTGGACCGCCCCAACCCGCTGCGCGCCGACCGGGTGCAGGGCCCGCTGCTCGACGCGGATCGACGGGGCTTCACCGGCTACTGGCCTCTACCGGTGCGCCACGGCCTGACCCTCGGCGAATTCGCCCGCCTGTTCCAGGCCGAGGCCAAGGTCGATGTGCAACTGCAAGTCGTCCCCATGCAGGGCTACCGCCGCGACATGTGGTACGACGACACCGGCCTGCCCTGGCTGCCGCCGTCGCCGAACCTGACGAACCTCACCGCCACACTGCTCTATCCCGGGGTCGGCATCGTCGAGGGCGCCGAAGTCTCCGTCGGCCGCGGCACACCAACGCCTTTCGAGGTAATCGGCGCCCCGTGGATCGACGGCCCGCAACTGGCGGCCGAACTGAATACCTTGCAGCTGGCCGGCGCGCACTTCAGGGCCACCCGCTTTCAACCGGTGGCGGGCCCTTACTCCGACGAAACCTGCCAGGGCGTGCGCGTCATCATCGACGACCGGGACGCCATCGACACACCGACCCTCGGCATCGCCCTCGCGGCGAGCCTGTACCGCCTCTACCCCAGCCACTTCACGCTGGACAGGATCCTCGGCAACCTGGGCAACCGCGCCAGCCTCGATGCGATCCGTGCCGGCACGCCACCGTCGGCCATCGCCGCCGCCGGGCAGGACGCACTGTCGTCCTATCTCGTCCGACGGGCGGCCTTCCTGCTCTACGAGTAAACCGCCTCCAAAAAAGATCGAGTCAGGGAATCAGGTCTTGCGCTCCAGTTCCTCGTAAGCCGATAGCGTGACCCCCGCGCTGGCCAGTGCCTCGCGCAGGTGCTTGACCTCCTGTTTGGTGAACTCGTTGCCGTGGTGCGGGTGATGGATGAAGAACTCGTGCCGGTTCAGCACGATGCGGAAGCGTGCGCCGTGATTCGGCTCGACCGCCGCCCCCAGGTGATTCAACAGGGACTCCACTTCACGCCACTGAATGTTGCTGCTGAGCGGATCACGAAAGATCGCTTCCAGCACGTTCCGATGCTTGTGACTCATGGCCTGCTCCTCCCGTTGTCTACAACCGCATTCTTGCACCATCGACGTGGCGATGGCAGGGCTGTGGCAAAGGCGACACATTCGGCAGCAGATGATCGGCACGAATCTCGTCGTAGAGAACAGAAGCCGCGACGTAAATGACAAGAGTCACCATAAACGCGGTGATAATACAAAGTCTGGTCAGCCCAGCAAGAACCGACAACAGACCATGCATGCCTCAACCGACCTCCAACCCGAGCCCATCGCCCAGACGACAGCATCCAGCGCCGAGCTGGCACGCCTGCAGCAACTCAGCAACTGGTACGAAAAAGCCCTGCGCGTCTCCAACATCGGCCTCTATCGATGGGAGTCCGCCAACGACAAGTGGTTCTGGTCGGACAAGGTTTTCGAGATTCGCGGCTTTCCCAAGGACGAGCGCTACGTCAATCCGGAAGCCTTCTACGCCCGCGTGCATCCGGACGACCGGGCTCTGCTGCTCGCCGCCGAGATCGCCTGCAAGAACGGGCAGGCCCCACTCAATGCCGAATACCGCTTCATTCTGCCGTCCGGAGCCAAGGTGCAGGACTGCCTGGGCAAGGCACGGATTTCGTCACGGCGCCTGCTGTCGCTGGTCAATGACCTGATCGACATCGCAGACATCGAAGCTGAGCGCATCGTGCTCGAACACCAGCCGTTCACTCTGGCCGACATCTGCCACGAGGTGGATCGCGTCGTCCGCCCTAAGGCCGAACGCCAGGGGCTCGCATTCCGCATCGACAATCATGTCTAGACTTCACTTTCCCCGCCTCGGCATGCGGGCCTGGCTGCTCGTGCTGGCCTCCCTAGGCGTAATCCCCTTCTTCCTGTTCTCTGCCTACACGATTTCCGAGATCAATTCCGCCCGCCGCACTGCCATGGAGGTCGGGCTGCAGCAGCGCACCGAGGCCGCCGCCAGCGCCGCCAACGAGCGCCTCAAGATGGCCCTCGGGCAACTCAACGGCATCGCCACCTCCGCCTCCGCGCAAAACCGGGATCTGAAGGGCATCTACGAACACGCGCGGCGGGTGATGGACCTGAACCCGGATGCCGTGTCGATCACCCTGTTCGCGGCGGACGGCCAGACCCTGTTCTCCACGTCCGAGCCCCTCGGCGGCCGGATGATGCAGCCGGTGGAAGATCAAGGCGACATGAAGCGGGTCTTCTCGACCGGCCGGCCGGTCGTGTCCGGCGCACTGCGGAACCCGGCCTCCGGTCGCTTCGAAACCGCCCTGGGCGTACCGGTCGTCGTGCAGGGCCAGCCGGCTTACGGCCTGCGCATGAATCTCTCGGCCGAGTCCTTCAACAGGCTGCTGTTCGACCAACGTTTTCCCGGCGACTGGACCGGCGTCATCATCGACGAGCAAGGCCTCGTGCTGGCCCGTTCGCGGGCGCCGGACGAGTTCATCGGCAAGAAGATCTCCACGACGCTGCAGCAGGCCTTGAACCAAGGGAAGCGCGGCATCTTCGAAAGCTCCACCCTCGATGGCGTACAGGTCAGCACCTCGGTCACCCACGTGTCGGACTGGGGCTGGCGCGTCATCGTCGGCGCCCCGGTGGACGCATTCAATGCCACGTTCTATACCCCTCTGCGCAACCTGCTGCTGGCCGGCATCGGCTGTGCCGCCGTGGCCGGCCTCGGCGCCCTGTGGCTCGCCCGCGCGCTGACCCGGCAGATCGCGGCGCTCGCCGAAGCACCGCGCGCACTGCAGCGCGGCGAGGCCGTTCCCGCCCCCAGGACATTCGTACGCGAACTCCACGACATGCACACCAGCCTGATCGAAGTGGAACGGCGTGAGCAGCGCATGAACATCGACCTGCTCAACGCCACCGTGCGCCACGAAGAGCTGGCCGACATTCTCGACAACGCGGGCGTCGGCATCTCCCTGATCAAGGACCGCAAGGTACTGTGGGCCAACCGGAAGATGGGCGAGATCTTCGGCTACACGCGCAGCGAAATGGAAAACCAGCCGACGCGGCGCTTCTACCTGAACGACGGCGACCACACCGCGCTTGGCGATGCATCCTACCCGGCGCTGGCCAAGGGGCTGCAGCACACGCTGGAACTCCGCATGCGGCATCGCAGCGGCGCTCCCCTGTGGATCCGGCTGTCCGGCCGGCCGCTGGTGGGTGCCCCTTCCGAACACGACAGCATCTGGATCCTGGAAGACATCAACGAGCAACGTGCCAACGACCAGGCGCGACAGCGACAGCTGGCCGGCCTGAGGGCCCTCAACGAACTGGGTGTCCTCCACTACGACGCTCTGGAGGACGAGCTGCGAGCCGTGCTGCGCATCGGCGTCACCCAGTTCGGGCTCGACGTCGGCATCATCAGCCGGATCGACGGTGACCTCTACAAGGTGGTTTCCCAGGTCTCCCCGCCCGATACGCTGCAGGATGGCCAGGAGTTTCCCTATGCCGACACCTACTGCGCGATCACGCTGTCGCACGGCGAAGGTGTGCTCAGCATTGCCCACATGGGCAACTCGGCCTACGCCAAACATCCCTGTTACCCGCGCTTCAAGCTGGAGGCCTACATCGGCTCGCCCGTCTATGTGGCCGGCCGCCTCTACGGAACGGTAAATTTCAGCTCCCCGTCGCCCTACTCCCGCGAGTTCGACGGGCGGGACGAAGAGTTCATGCTGCTCCTCAGCCGCTGGATCGGTGCCGCCATCGAACGGCACCAGGCCCAGGAGCGCGTAGCGGAAACCGACGAGAAGCTGCGCGGGCTCTTCGCCATGTCGCCGGTCGGCATTGCCCTGACCGACATGGACGGTCATTTCATCGAATTCAACGAGTCCTTCCGGAGCATCTGCGGCTACTCGGAATCCGAACTGAAGACCATCGACTACTGGGAGCTGACGCCCACCAAGTATCAGGCGGCGGAAATGCAGCAGCTGGAATCCCTCGAACGCACCGGCCATTACGGCCCCTACGAAAAGGAATACCGGCGCAAGGACGGCAGCCTGGCAGCCATCCGGCTCAACGGCGTGACCATCAAGAGTGCCGATGGCGCCCGCTACATCTGGTCCCTCGTTGAGGACATCGCCGAGGAAGTACAGCGCGACGCCGAACTGGCCCGTCACCGCGAACACCTGGAAGAGCTCGTCGCCGAGCGCACGACGGCACTGTCCATCGCCAAAGAAGCCGCCGAAACGGCCAACCGCGCCAAGAGCACGTTCCTGAGCAACATGAGCCACGAAATCCGCACGCCGATGAACGCCATCATCGGCTTCTCCCACATGCTCGCGCACAGCAATCTCAGCCCTGTGCAGCGCCACCGGGTCGACCGGATCTCCAGCGCTGCCAAGCATCTGCTCGGACTGCTCAACGACATCCTCGACCTGTCCAGGATCGAGGCCGAGCGCCTGACCCTCGACACCACGCCCGGCGACCTGGCCAGCGTCCTGCATACCGTCGACAACGTGCTCACCGACAAGGCCGCGGAAAAGGACCTGCATTTCGAGCTGTCCATCGCACCGGAGCTCGACGGGCTGAGCCTGATCTTCGATCCTCTGCGCCTGCAACAGGTGCTGATCAACCTGATCGGCAACGGGATCAAGTTCACCGAAAACGGTGCCGTGCGCCTGTCCGTCGCCATCGAGGCGCAGACACCAGCGGACGTGCAGGTGGGCTTCAAGGTTGAGGACAGCGGCATTGGCATCGCCGCCGACCAGCTTCCCCGCCTGTTCTCGCCCTTCGAGCAGGCCGATGGGTCGACCACGCGCAAATACGGCGGCTCCGGCCTCGGCCTGTCGATCACCCAACAGCTGATCCAGCTGATGGGCGGACAGCTGCAAGTCGACAGCGTAGTGGGCGTGGGCAGTTGCTTCTCCTTCTCGCTGTGCCTCCCCCGCGCCCAGGCCGGCAACAACCCCGCCCGACTGCGGCAGGCGCCGCAACAAGCACAGGCCCGGAGAACGCCCGCCTCCAACACCCTCGACGGCGCGCACGTGCTGCTGGTCGAGGACGACCTGGTGAACCAGGAGATCACCCGCGAACTGCTGCTCGACGTGGGGATCCGCGTGGACGTCGCCGACGACGGCCTCATCGCCTTGGACATGGCCCGCGACACCCGTTACGACCTGATCCTGATGGACATGCAGATGCCCAACATGGACGGCCCGAGCGCCGCACGGGCGCTGCGCAAGTCCGAGCTGCACCGGCACACGCCCATCGTCGCGCTCACCGCCAATGCCTTTGCCGAAGACCGGCAGCGTTGCCTGGACGCAGGCATGGACGACTACCTCAGCAAGCCCTTCAACCCCACGGATTTCTACCAGGTCCTGCAGAAATGGCGGCAAGCTCAGCCGCAGGCACAGCTGGCCCCGTCACCGGATTAGGGCCCGACGGGCCTCCCAGCCGCGCTGGCACTCTCGTTGCTATCCGCTCCTGATCGATTCATCCCCGAACAAGAGAACGGAGCAACAAGAATGCTAAGCAAGGACGAAGCCCTCGCGCGCCTGAGCAGCCATCCCCTGCCAGCCAACCCGTGGGTCTATGCCACGGACGAGGCCATCATCATCAAGGCGGAATACACCGACACGATAGAACGCCTGCTGCGCTGGGTGCCCAAGACCCGCTGGAGCGCGCGGCAACGCTGCTGGATTGTGCCGCTGGGCGGGCTGGAGCTGGTCCGCTCGGTGTTGCCGGAACTCAGCCGCCTGGCGGAAGCGATGCAGGACACCCCCTGCGCACCAGAAGCCGACCCCGACGGCAGCCCCGGCCAGATCACCGACGAGCAGGCCCGCAAACTGTTCCGCGACTGCGCCCGCAAGCTCTACGGCAGCGACTGGCAGCGGGAAACCGCCCGGGCCCTGGGGCGCGACGAAGGCACGCTGGCCTGCTGGCTGATCGGCGAAGGCGTCGTCGAAGCGGCGCCGGAACAACTGCTATGGGAGATGCTGGCGCTGATGCGCCAGCGCGTGCAGGACATCGGCGCCAGCGCCGACGCGCTGGCGGTGCGCATCGGCCCACGCCAGTAAGCCGCGGCGGGCCGCGTCACTGCTGGCCCGCCTGCTGCACAGCTCAGAGCGGCCGGACCTGATCCGCCTTCAGCGTGAAGCGCAGCCCGTCCACGCTGTCGAACAAGGCCGGCGGCACCTCGTAAAAGAACTGGTTCTCATACCAGCACGCCGCGTAAGGCAGGAAGGCCGCGGTCTGCGGCAGCTCCAGCACCGCCTCGCCAGCGGCGCACAGGGTGACGCCAAAGCCGCTGTTGTCGGCCAGCGGCACGTTCTCGTCACCGAAGACTTCAAACTGCACGATCACGCGGGCCGTCTCGACCGCCCCTTCCAGGGCCTTGGCCGCGGTGATGCGGATGTTCTGGTAACGGCGCCCGGCCGTACCATCCTCGAACAGCTGCAGGAACTCGGGCAGCTTGCCCTTCTTGATCACCGTGCCCTCCAGCAGCGGTACCCCCAGTTGCGTCAGGCTCAGGCCCTTGGGCTTGGCAATTGCCAGATCGATGTGTGTCGTGTTCTCGGCCAATGTGGGCACGATGCAGGTCTCCATGGAAGATTTGCGACAAAAACAGGGGCTTTGCCCCGTACATGTCGCCATCAAGCAGATTCGATGCCATTGGATGACGCGCAGAGCCCCGCGCAACACAAATCCATGTCCGGACATATCCCAACGCTAATAGTGCACATCAGCTTCCGACGACACCGCGGTGCCGCCAAGCCCCTAGACTCGGGCGCACACAACAAACATCCAGGAGGCAGACATGGCTTACCAGATCAAATCGATCCTCTACGCGTCGGACCTGACGCCACGCTCCCCGGCGGTCTTCCGCCACGCGGTGGGGATGGCGGCGAGATTCGACGCCAAGCTCCACGCGATGACCGTGTCGCTGCCGGCCACCGGCCTGCCCTACATGGAATTCATGTCCGAAGAGAAATTCGACGCGATGCGCGCCGCCGGCCAGAGCAAGGACGAGGACCTGCTGCGGCAGCGCATCGAGGTCTTCACCGAAGCCCACCCGGAAATGGACGTGGACAAGGTGCTGACCAGCATCCGCGCCGTCGAGGGCGACCCGGCCCGCTGCATCCTCGACATGGCCAAGCACGTGCTGGCCGACATGATCGTCATGGGCTCCCGCGGCCACAGCGCCATCGGCGAGCTCATCCTCGGCTCCGTCGCTCATAAAGTCACGATGAAGGCCGACGTGCCGGTCATCCTCGTGCCGATCGACCGCTGAAACAGCAGCGCCCCCGCCAGCACCAAGCTGGCGGGGGCGCTTTCACACCGCTACAGGTCTGCGCTTACAGCGGACGCAGGCCGGTGTGGACGATGGTCCCCACGTGCTCGCCGCGCAGCGCGGCGGTGATACGGCCCGGCACGAGGCCATTGACGACCTGCACACGCTCCAGGTGACGGGCATTGGCCATCACGTCGAGCAAGGCGCGGTCGAAAGGCAGGGTTTCCTGCTTGGCGAGATCGGCAGCGCTCGTCTCACCAAGCAGCTCGGCCTTCGCCCCGTCGACCCCGTTCGGGTCGGTGGTGTAGACGCCATCCACGTCCTCGACGATGGTCAGCCCCGCGGCGCCGAGCGCGTCGGCCAGCAGGAAGGCGCCGGTGTCGGCGCGGTGCACCGGAATGCGCGAACCCGGGAACTCATGGTGGTGGTACGGAGGGAAAGCGCTGCCCACCACCGCACGGGCGGCGGCAAGGTGGATTGCCAGCTGGCTCGCAATGGTCGGGTGTTCCACGTAGGAAACCCCCTCCGGCGCCAGCAGCGACGCCAGGATGTGGCCGTTCTGCCCCGCCTCGCTGGCCGCCAGCGGCGCCAGGGAGCCGACCGGCAGGCCCAGATCGAGGCCCACGCCGTACAGGTGGCGGGCACGGATGCCGGCGCCGGTGAGGATCAGCAAGCGGTGTTCGGGCAGCACCTTGCGCAGCTCCTCGACGATCGGCAGGATCGCCTCGGCGCCGCGGTCCATGATCGCGCGGCCACCGATCTTGACGACCTGCAGCCACGGCAGCAGGCGGATCGGGCGCACGCCCGCGACGGGACGGACGAGATCGCCGTCGAGAAGGGTCTGACGCGCCAGCGGCGAGGCAACGTGCTTGATGGTATTGGTAGTTTCAGCCATGGCAGTGGTTCTCAGCTCGCGGTGATGAGGGTGCCGACGTGCTCGCCTGCGAGCGCGCGGGTCAGATTGCCGGGGACGAGGCCGTTCACAACCTGCACCTGGCGGACGTAACGGGCGTCCTTCAGCAGATCGAGCACCGGGAACTCGAGGATGGAGTCGTGCAGCCCGGCCGCCTTCATCTCATCCACCGAAATCTTCGGGATGAACTTGGCGTCCTTCGACGTCTTCGGATTGGCGGTGTACAGCCCGTCCTCGTCCTTCACGTAGATCATCGACTTGCAGCCGAACTGCTCGGCCACCAGGAAGCAGCCCGCATCGGTGCGGTAAGGCGGAATCACGCCCTCGGCACCCGGACGAATCCACAACTTGTACGGCGGCATACCGCTGAAGACGACGCCATGCACCTCGGCCAGGAACAGCGGCACCGCCGACATGCCGGCGCTATCGACCATGGAGATGCCATGCTGCGCCAGCAACTGGCCCAGCATGGCGGCGTTCTGGTCGGCCACCGAGGCGCCGAGCTGCGCCAGCACACCGGCCGGCAGGTTGAGGCCGGCAGCGATCGAGTACAGATGCCGTGCGCGGGTCCCCGCGCCGGTGCCGATCAGCAGCTTGTGTGCCTTGCGCGCCGCCACGATCTCGTCCACCAGCGGGTAGACCGCGGAACGACCGCGGTCGATGACGCTCTGGCCGCCAATCTTGATCACCGATGCATCCGGCAGGATGCGGAATTCCGGCGCCTGCTCCGCCGCCGCCAGAAGCTGCGGGTCGGTCAGCGAACGCTGCATGAGAAGCTCTTCGAGCTCCGCCGTCGTATTCGTCATGTGAGTCCTTTCATCGTATCGATCCACTGCAGCGCCCCCATCGAAACCGCAATTCCCCTGCATGATCAGGAGAAGACAGGCGGAACCACTTTCGAAAGGCGGCGCCCAGTGCATATCCGGCGTGCACGTAGCATGCACATCACGAAAAAATGATAGGAAATAGCGTTATATAGATTCAACCGTACATCCTGAATAACGCCATATATCTTGAAATTCGCACCAATTTGGTTCGCAAATGAGCACCAATTCTCATTGACGGTGCATTCAGAAAGACAATGGAATTAAAAGAAAAACAAATCCATTACCTCCGCATTTGGCTTCAAATCGAAATAGATCCATAGCGATGCCGGTGCGAAACAGCAAGACCGTCGGCCTCTCTTACTACCAGCCGCTGGAATCCGTACTCGATCCCGTTTTATTCAAAACTTCGCCAAGGATCGACAAGAAAGCCTTGGTCCATCGCTCATAGATTTGTCTCCGACACGACGACCACGCCCTTCGCGAGGCACACCGTGTCGCCACTCGCGCCGGAAACCGGCCAGTGGCCATTCGCACAACAACGAGGCAACGGAGACAAGAAATGAGCACGCAATACACCCCGCAGAGCCCTGCCACCCAGCAGCCCCAAACCGAACATCTCGACGCGCTGGTGATCGGCGCCGGCGTCGCCGGCCTGTATCAACTGCATCGCCTGCGCGAGATGGGCCTGAAAGTGCGCGCCTATGAAACCGGCAGCGGTGTCGGCGGCACCTGGTACTGGAACCGCTACCCCGGCGCCCGCTTCGACTCCCAGGCGGAGATCTACCAGTACTGGTTCTCCGAAGAGCTGTACAAATCGTGGCAGCCCTCCGAGCGCTTCCCCGCGCAGCCGGAGACCGAACGCTGGCTCAACTACGTGGCCGACAGCCTCGACCTGAAGAAGGACATCCAGTTCAACACCCGCATCGCCTCGGCCCATTTCGACGAAGCGGAAGACCTGTGGCGCATCACCACCGCCGACGGCGAAACGGTGACCGCCCAATATCTGCTCGCCTGCTGCGGCATGCTATCAGCGCCCATCGTCGACCGCTTCCCCGGCCAGTCCAGCTTCAAGGGCGAGGTGCTCATCACCGGCCTGTGGCCGAAGGAGCCGGTGGATCTGAAGGGCAAGCGGGTCGCCGTAGTCGGCACCGGCGCCACCGGCATCCAGGTGATCCAGACCATCGCCCCCGAAGTGGGCTCGATGAAGGTCTTCGTGCGCACGCCCCAATACATCATCCCGATGCAGAACCCCAAGTACTCGAAACAGGACTGGCAGCAATGGGGCGAGCGCTTCCATGAAACCAAGCAGCGCGTGCGCACCACCTTCGCCGGCTTCGACTACGACTTCGATGCCGGCCCGTGGGACGAGAAGACGCCCGAAGAGCGCACCGCCATCCTCGAACGCAACTGGAACGACGGCTCACTGGCCCTGTGGCTGGCCTCCTTCCCCGAGATGTTCTTCGACGAAGCCGTCAGCGAGGAAGTGTCGGAGTTCGTGCGCGCCAAAATGCGCGACCGGCTGCAGCACCGCGCCGACCTGTGCGATCTGCTGATCCCGCAGGACTACGGCTTCGGCACCCACCGTGTACCGCTGGAGAACAAGTACCTGGAGGTCTACCTGCAGCCCAACGTGGAAGGCGTGGACTGCCGCAAGGCGCCCATCGAGCGCATCGTACCGGAAGGCATCCAGACCGCCGACGGCAAGGTACATGAGGTGGACGTCATCATCCTGGCCCTCGGCTTCGACGCCGGCTCCGGCGCGCTGAGCCGCATCGACATCCGCGGCCGCGGCGGACGTTCCCTCAAGGAACAATGGAGCCAGGAGATCCGCACCTCGATGGGCCTGCAGGTGCACGGCTACCCCAACCTGTTCACCACCGGCGCGCCCCTCGCCCCCTCCGCCGCCCTGTGCAACATGACCACCTGCCTGCAGCAACAGGTGGACTGGATCACCGACTGCATCGCCTACGCCCGCAAGAACGGCAAGCAGATCATCGAAGCCACCCAGGACTTCGAGGACGCCTGGGTGCAGCACCACGACGAAACCGCCGCCGCCACCCTCGTGGTCAAGACCGACTCCTGGTACATGGGCTCCAACGTCGAAGGCAAGCCGCGCCGGCTGATTTCCTACATTGGCGGCGTCGGCAACTACAACAGCAAGTGCGACGAGCTCGCCAGCCAAGGCTACCCCGGCTTCGCGATGCGCTGAACCATCGCCCCCAAGGAGGAGACAAGACCATGAATACCTACTACACCCAGGAAAACCACGGCCCGTTCAAGCTCATCGACATCGGCCGCCTCGAACTCGAAGAAGGCGGCGTACTCGAAGAGTGCACGCTCGCCGTGGCCACCCACGGCCGCCTCAACGAAGCGCGGGACAACGCCATCCTGGTGCCGACCTGGTACTCCGGCACCAGCAAGATCATGGAGCAGGTCTACATCGGCCCCGGCCGCGCCCTCGACCCCGAGCGCTACTTCATCATCGTCGTCAATCAGATCGGCAGCGGCCTGTCCCTGTCGCCCAGCAACGCGCCGGCCGACATCGCCGGGCCGCGCTTTCCCCACGTGCGTATCGGCGATGACGTGCGCGCCCAGCACCGGCTGCTCACCCAGCACTTCGGCATCGAGCGGCTGGCGCTGGTGGTCGGCGGCTCGATGGGCGCCCAGCAGACCTACGAATGGGCGGTGCGCTACCCGGAGATGGTCGAACGCGCCGCGCCGATTGCTGGCACGGCCCGCAACACTGAGCACGACTTCGTGTTTGCCGACACGCTGATGGAAGCCATCACCACCGACCCGGGCTTTCGCGACGGCCGCTACACGTCCCCCGCCGACGTGGCCGCTGGCCTGCAACGGCACGCCAAGCTGTGGACGGTGATGGGCTGGAGCACCGAGTTCTTCCGCTGCGGCCGCCACCGGGTGCTCGGCTTCGACTCCATGCAGAGCTTCATCGAGCAGTTCATGAACGGCTACTTCGGCCCGATGGACCCGAACAACCTGCTGTGCATGGCCTGGAAATGGCAGCGCGGCGACGTGAGCCGCCACACCGGCGGCAATCTCGCCGAAGCCCTCGGCCGCATCAAGGCGAAAACCTTCGTGATGCCGATCAGCCACGACATGTTCTTTCCGCCCACCGACTGCCTGGCCGAGCAGCAGCTCATCCCCAACAGCGAGTTCCGGCCGCTCAACAGCATCGACGGCCACCTCGCCCTGTTCGGCACCGACGCCAACTGCATCGCCGAAGCGGACACGCATCTGAAGGAACTGCTGGCGCAAGCGATCACCTCCGGAAGGTGATGCCCAGGGAGCCCTGACCGGCTGCAAGTGCAGGCGCCCCGCTCTTCAGGACGCGCCTTTCAGGGCGCATCGGCAATGCCGTTGCGCCCCTTTTTATGCGCCGCCCTCCTTGCGCATGCGTGCCGGCGTCGTTCCCATCCGTGCCCGCATCACCCGCGTCAGGTGCGCCTGGTCGGAGAAACCGCAATCCAGAGCCACCTCCTTGATCGCCAGCTCCCCCGCCGTGAGCAGACGCACCGCCCGCTCCAGCCGCCGCCGCGTCACGTAGTCGTAAGGCGAAGCCCCCGTCGTCGCGCGGAAATGCTTCGAGAAGGTCCACACCCCCAAGCCCAGCGTCGCGGCCATCTGTTCGATGGAGATGCTGTCCTGCAGGTGGGAATCCAGAAACTCGTTCAGCCGCCGCATACCCGCCGGCGACAACGGCCCCGCCGGCACCTCGTCACGAAACTGGATGCACGCGTAATGGCGGAACAGATGCACCGCCAGCTGGATGGACAGCGCCTCCACGTACAGGCTGCCGCCAAAGCCCTTCCGCTCCGCCTCCGCGGTGATCGCATCGACGATGTTCATCACCACCGGATCCCGCGCCTGCAACACATCGTGCAGCCGGATATCCGCCACCGCCCGCTCGGTAATGTCCGCCGCCACCCGCTGCATCAGGGCGTCAGCCAGATAGGTGTGGGACACCTCGATGCACTCCGTCCAATGCCAGTGGGACGGCTCCGACCGGGTCAGCAGGGAGAACTCCCCCGGCGCACACTGCCGCCGCGTCCATCGACCTTCCACGCGCCGATCCATCGGCGTCTGCCCGGTTTGATAACGGACCACCATGAAATGATCCATCGGCGGAATTGCCACATCGAGCCCCGTATACAGATAGGCCCGATGACCCACGTCCTTCCACCCCAGCCCATCGCTGGCCGACAACACCCGCCCCGGCACCCAGGTCGGCAAGTCTTGCGGAGAGATCAAGGAACCCATGGCGGAGTCGTTGGAAGGGGGCAAAAACAGACAATGGTCAAACCACTATCGACGTACTACTAGGATATGTCCATGTATCCGTTTAGAAAACTGCAACGGTGATAGGGTTTTTGCCGGGCAGACAGCGCCTTCACGGTCTGCCCACAGGGCACGACATGGCATACGACAAACTGCCGAAAGCTACATAAATTAGAATATCGCGCGCCACAAAACCTGGAGCGCGCTGGATGAGCCATCTGCTGTATCCCTTTGAACAGATCCTGAACGCAGGATCTGTCGCAGAACTCGGCGCCTCGATCAACTGCATGGTGCACAGCCTGGGCTTCTCGTCGTTCCACTACGGCGCCCACGCTCCCATCAAGCCCAACGGCGAGCGTGCCCGCTTCATCTTTGACGGCACCGAGCAAAAGCACGGCGGCGTCATCTCCAGTTATCCCGAATCGTGGTTCGAGCGTTACCAGTCTCAGAATTACATCGAGATCGACCCGCTGGTCCGGCACTGCTCCCGCTCCATACTCCCCGTCGTCTGGCATCAACAGAAAAAGACCGACGACAGGAACATCAGCAGGATGTTCGACGAAGCGCACGAACACGGGCTCGTCTCCGGCGCAACGTTCTCCGTCATCGGCAAGAGCGGCGAACTCGCCATCTTCAGCATCACCACCCAGAGCCAGGACGAAGCGGATCAAAGGAACATCGCCGCGCAGTTGGGCCAGGGTTACATGCTTCTTGCCCACATCCACGAAACAGTCACCCGGCTGGGATTGCCGCACATCCAGTCGAAGGACTTCCCTGCCCTTACCAAGCGCGAAAAGGAATGCCTGACCTGGGTCTCCTCCGGAAAGACCTCATGGGAAATATCCCGCATCCTCGGACTCTCGGAAAACACCATCGTTTTCCACATCAGCAACGCCGGCAAGAAACTGGGGGCCAACACCCGCAGCCAGACCGTCGCGCGGGCCCTGGCCTTGGGGATCATCGCCCCGTAAGCCTGCGGAGAGTGCCGCAAACTATAAGTTCTTGTAGTACCCGCCATACCAAGAATCCTCTGAAATAGAGGCAAACGTCCAAACATCGCTATCCATCCAGGGTTTCCATGACTACCTTCACCACAGGCGCCACCCTCAATAACGACGGTTCCTTGACTGACTACTACTTCCCGGACAACAGCTCGGCCTGGGAAGTCGAAACCACAGACGCCGCCGGCGTGCTCAGCGACGTAACCCAGTGGGCGAACATCATGGGCCTGGCCAACGGCGGAAGCGGCGTCGATCCGGCCCGCAAGCTGGGCACCATGTCCCTCATCATGGGGAGCCTGGGTGTCAAGGAAGGCCTGTTCACTTCCAGCGCACTGATCGGCTGGGCAGAGAAATACAACGTCCAGGTTGCGGAGATTCCCAACGGCACCAACACGCTCGGCCAGCAGGGCAACGCCATCACCGAATCCTTCGTTCAAGCCCTCTACGACAGCCGGGCCTCCAACGCCCCTACCCTCGAAGCATCGCACCTCAATGCCGAACTCATCGGTGCCAGCGCATCGGCCATCGCCAATCCCGGCGATTACCTGAACACCTCCGGTACCGCGCTCGGCACCGTGGCTCTCAACCTCAAGATGCAAGCCACAGGCAATGCCGGCAATGCCGGTCCAAGCACCATCGCCTCGGAAAACCCGCTGGCCAATCTCGTCCAGGAAGCCTATCTCGCCTATTACGGCCGCCCGGCGGACGCCGCCGGCGAAGGCTACTGGATCGGCCAGCTGGCCCTCAGCGGCGGCAACCTGAGCAGCATCATCAACGCCTTCGGCAACTCCGCCGAATCCCTGGCGCTGTACGGCAACGGCGACACCACGCAAGTCGTCACGCAGATCTACGAGCAGCTGTTCGGCCGCGCCCCCGACATCCCCGGCCGTGACTACTGGGTTGGCCTGATCAATGCCGGCGCCGTATCCCCCGCCGGCGCCGCCTTGAACATTCTCCAGGGCGCAACCGGCCAGGACAAAGCCCTGCTCACCGACAAGCTCGTCACCGCCACGCTGTTCACGTTGATCCTGTCCGCCGACACCCAGGCCAGCGCGCTGTACGCCGGCGATACCGCAGCCGGCAACGCCCGCAGCTACCTCTCCGCCGTCGACTCCAACGCCTCAGCCACTGTGGACGCCCTCGCCAAGGTCCTCCCCGCCGTCATCCACGACATCCAGGGCAGCATCACCGCCGATCTGGCTGCCGTGGGCACGACGACCACGCCCAATGTTGAACTGATCGGCGTGGCTGCGCCGGAGCCTGTCGGCGCTTAAGGCGACGCTCCTCCGCACCTGGCACCTCGAAGCCGACCGCACTGCAGCCCCTGCAGCAGCGCGGTCGGCTCCAGCAACAACTCAGACCGCCGTGTCCTTCTGCCCCTGCTCCTTATCCTCGGCAGACTCCGCATCCGGCTCCGGCCCGGCCTTCTCCTCATCCGTCCCCAGCACCCGCTGCCGCGCGTTGCTCACCAGTTCGCTCGACGCATCGACAACCTGCTGACCCGCGGCCTTGGCACGGTCGGCGACGGAGCCGGCGAGTTCGGCAGCGGACGATACAGCGGACTTGCCGGCTTCCAGCGCATCGTCGGCCAGCTCCTTGGCGGCATCGGAAAGGGACTCGATGCGCTTCGAAGCCGCTTCGGCAACCTCCTTCGCCTCGCTGTTCACGCTCGAAGCCAGTTCCTCTGCGCCATGGGCAATGGCATTCCCGGCGTCCGACACCTTGTCGCTCAGGTTCTGGGCCAATTCCTTGGCTTTGTCAAAAAGACTCATGCTCAGCTCCTCGAAAATGGGATCGAGCTATCAGCGTAGTACGCGGCCATGATGCGTGTGTGACGACTTCAAAGAGGCGGTGCGGGCCTTCACTTGAACGCCCTTGCCTTGCGCCCCCTGCACCTATAAACAAACCTCCGCCCCACCCTCAAACGTGTGGTCCAGACCGCCAGCAGCTCCCCTGGCCGGAGCACGTCTGTGCGTATCTCCTGAATACCGTTCTCCGGAAATAGAATTGTCGTGGATCGGCCTATTGCCAGATAAATGCGAAACACCTGGGGCGACAATGGAAATATGAAAGACGATGCAATCGGGCCTGCAGCCTGAAAAATAACAGTGTCACCCAACAGCAATATGACTCGGAGTACCTTTTATCACTGGCATGGCCTCTTTGGCATCGGAATAACTGACGGACCTGCTACTCAATTCCTTTCCCCTACGCCCTCAGGAAGCAAAATGCAGCGCACCTCCACTCCAGACAGGAGGCGCTGACGGGACGATGCCCCCCTGGCATCGAAATCCCCTTCGAAATGTAGGTTTTTCACGCGTCTCCCATCTACTGCAAGCAGTCACCGCGCGGAGTATTGGAAGCGCAGCCTTCACCCCTTGGGGTGAGTGAGCGCACCGAATTTATCTGCGACAATGCAGCAATTCTTTCATTTTGAATGCGCACAAAGGCATTGCACGCGGGCTTTAGATGACAGTTTTCCTTACCGGACACTTCGAGATTGATCACCAGCACTCCCTGCTTGCGGTCCTGGCAGACAAATTGCATTCCTTCTGCCCAAAGGGGGAAGGCCCTTGCGGTGAAGAGTGCCAGCACCGGCAGTCTTGCCAGCCCTGTATCAGCGCCCTTGCCAGCCTTGCGGGCGAGATGATGGCGTTTCTCGTCGGCCATGCCATCTATGAGGAAAGTCTGATGGCCTTATTGCCGTCGACACCCGTCTGCCTGCGCCATATTGAGCTCCACACACAGGCTCACAGCGATATTTTGAGAAAGCTCAGCCTTATTGCCAGTGAAGGGGAGCAAATAGATCCCATTACCACGGCAGTAAAGTTGAGGCGGGTGCTTTCAGAGTGGCTCGGCGACCATACAGTCGAATACGACCGCCCACTGACCAAGGAATTGCTGGAGATCGAGAAGACGGAAATCAAATTCGACGGCGAACTTGTCCAGATATTGGACGAATTTGTATTCCACCACCGGCCGACCACACTCATGTTTTCGGGAGCGAATAACCCCGCCGCCCACCACGACGCGGAAAATGTACGCGCACGCCTGGATACCCTGACTCCGCGTCAGAGGGACGTTTGCGAGTTGATGATTCTCGGCAACAAGAACAAACAAATCGCCGAACTCCTTGGCACGACAGTGAATACCGTCAAGACTCATCGCACTCAAATCTTCCGAAAGATGAACGTCTCCTCGGTACTGGATCTGGTGCGGAGTCTGGATTTGATTCCAAGCCAGAGTCCGTCGGACATGCACAGTTCCGACCCTGACCGGACCCACGGAACAAAGACGACAAAAGGCAGTTCTTGCCGCCTTATCGTCGTTGAGCCTGCAAGCTTATCGCGGCAGGCCATCGTTGCCGGCCTGGGCGTCCTCGGCCATAGGGCCCTTGGCCTGGATAGCTTGAAGAGCCTCCACTCCCTGTCAAAAGACGAACCCATGGACATCCTGATCGTCAGCATTGGAGCCTTCCTGGGAAGCGACGATCTGCTGGAGCAAGTCGCCAGTCTGAAGCAACGGTGGTCCTGCAAGATTCTGCTGGCGGGGAACCGCGAGGGTGGCACGACACCACCTGAAGCGAAGATCGTCGACGGGAGCCTGGCCTGGCCGATCGACTTTGGTGAATTGTCCTCGACCATCACTGCCCTGGTGCGCCCCGCTGGGAGCACTTCAGGTGCCGGGAACGGGTTGAAGCTCTCGCCGTAAGCCGTCGTGACTGCTCCTGCGCCGATGCTTTCCGCCTTCCAACTCACGCCAGGGCTTTCGAATTCAGCAACTGAATCCGAAAGCCCGAAAGCCGTCAATTGACCGGGCAACATCACTTGACGCTGCCTTACTGGAGGCAGACATTCTGGCGCCCCCTCGCGCTTCTTCTGCTACCGCTCCTGGCGGGTGTTGTCTTTCTTTCCGTAAATATCGCAAAGGAGGCCACCAAGCGTCACGAGTCCCACGCAGAAGGAATTGCCGAGAATGCCATTCGTGCCATCGACTCAAGCATATCGTCCACAGCAAGGCTGGTCGATTTGAGCCTGGACGCCGTCGTCTCGCGGATTACCCTGTTGGACGCATCCTCGAGCCTGAGCGCTGACATGCTGTCGCCCATCATTCAGGCGCAGCTGGAGCGGTTGCCTGAACTGGACGGAATTCACATTACCGACGCAGAAGGCATCGTCCGCTGGGGGAACGGAGTGGGGGTTCAAGCGAGCACGACAACTTATGTGGATCGCCCTACCCTCGCAAAGATGCGCGTGGCGACCAATGGCACCACAGTCATCACCCCCCCCTATCTAGACCAGATATCCAAGCGATGGGTGCTGGGCTTTCTCCGTCGATACGATAGAGCTGACGGCCGCTTTGGTGGCGTGGTCTCCATTACCGTACCGCTCAGCTACTTTGAAGCGCTTCTTTCAAGCCAGCAGTTGGGTGAGCACGGTGTTGCCACCTTGAGGGACAGATCGTCGGGCGTGCTCATCGCACGGCATCCTGGCGGCAACTTGCCCGCGGAGCAGGTCGGCGATGCGCAGCTCCCATCGGCACTGCACGAGTTCGTCACGTCGGGCGTGGCCGCAACGACCTTCCCGCCTTACCGCCGCACCGACGGCGTAGTGCATCTGCAATCCGTGCGCAAGATCGACGGACTCCCCTTTCTCATCAGTGCGGATGTGTCGTCCGATGGCTACGCGGATGTGTGGCTCGGACAGGCGCTGAACAGCGGCCTCCTGTTACTCGTTCCATTGGGCTCATTCCTTCTTGTCGTCTACTTCATGTCGGCAAGCGGCGCTCATCGCAAACGATCTACACAGGAGACGACTCGACTTGCCGAGCAACTCGAGGCCAGCAAGAATGAAATGCGCCAACTGGCTTCGAGCCTTGAGCGAAGAGTCGAGGAGCGCACCGAAGAGATACGCCTCGCCGCAAGTATTCTCGAGCACACCAGCGAAGGCGCAATGGTGACCGACGATCAGTGTGTGATATTGGCCGTCAACCCCGCCTTCGAGGCCATTACCGGTTACACCGCCAAAGAAGTGATCGGTCAGACTCCACGCATGCTGAAGTCGGACCGCCACGGCCCCGACTTCTATCGACGCCTCTGGCGCAGCCTGCACGCCCACGGAAGCTGGAGTGGCGAGCTGTGGAATCGACACAAGAGCGGCACCACCTATCTCGAACACCTGAACATCAACACAGTCGTCAGTGACGAGGTTGGCACGCGCTACGTAGGAATATTCTCCGACATAACGGACCGCTACCGAAACGAGGAGCGTCTGCGTCACCTGGCCTTCCACGACGCACTCACCGGACTTGCGAATCGGGCGCTGATCATGGACCGCCTGGATCACGCGCTGGAACGCTCACGACGAAGTGGTACCACCTTGTCGGTCATGCTGTTCGACCTCGACGGCTTCAAGGCCGTAAACGACCAGTTTGGTCATGAGATCGGGGATCTGCTCTTGCAGGAAGTGGCCCGGTGCATCGGAAAACGTGTTCGCCGGGGCTCCGACACCTTGGCTCGACTGGGCGGGGACGAGTTTCTCATCCTGCTGGAGGACGTTCGCTCCTTGAACAACGCCCCACTGCTGGCTGCGCAAATCGTATCCGACATCGCCAGTCTGAACGACATCCGCGGCTGCCCCGTAAAAATTGGCGCCTCCGTGGGGATCGCAGACTTCCCGGAAGCCGGGACGCATGCAGCAGAATTGGTCAAGAGTGCTGATGAAGCGATGTATCAGGCCAAAGATGCTGGAAAGGGCCGCTTTGTCGTGTTCAAAGGTAATGAAGCGCAAGACTCGGACAAAGCGCCCCAGGACTGAGAAAGACAGCCACCAAGCCGCCCGGTCAAGCCAAGGCCTTCCTGACGGCGGCAATCACCCGCTCCGCATCGAAGGGCTTGATGACGTAATCCTGAACGCCGCTCCGGATGGCCGCACTGACCGTTTCCCGATCCGCATGGGCTGTCACCATGAGGACGGGCAGAGTGGGGTGAACCGCGCGCAGGCAGGCGACGGTATTCAAACCGTCGATCTCCGGTAGATCGACCGCCAGACAGACGAAATCCGCCTCATGGCGCTCGACGGCCATCAGCCCTTCGAAGCCCGAAGCCGCCTCGGCCACCACCTCGAAACCGTTCTCTTCGAGGATGATGCGCAAGAGGCCCCGCGCCAGCGCATCGCAGTCGACGATGACGGCGCGATGTTCCGGGCCTTTGCGCCTGGGCACAGCCTGCAAGCCCTTTCGGCACGCCAGAATGGCCTTCACCTGAAGTAACGAAGCCAGTACGTTTGCCTCGTTCAAAGGCTTGCGCATGTAGCCGAACGCCCCGCAGTCCATCGCCATCCTTGCCGCCGCCCGTTGATCGTCCAGCCCCATTACCACAACGGCGGTCTCTGGGTTATCCGCGATCACGGCACGAAGCGCTTCGGGCATCGACGGCTCAAGGAGATGCAGATCGAATATCGCGATATCGGGCTTGAGGCGCGCGACCGTTGCCAACGCCTCCGCAGGCGTGCGCAGGCTGGCCAGCACGCGCGCGCCCTCGTGGGCCACCATCGTCGCCAATATCGACCGTATCTGCGAATTGGCATCAGCAACGATGAACGAACATCCTTTCAGACTGGCTGACATCCTGGCAAAGACAATAATTGACGTGGGCGGTGAATCTGTCCGGGCCCATCGAACGCCGGGATACCGTGTTCCGTGCGATCGCACCCGCCAGAGATGTTATCAGGCCGCTACGCCCCCCAGGGAACGACAATTCCGCGGACCTGTACAGCGATCCTGTGCCTTGGCTTTGTCACCCAGAGTTTCCGGGGGATCTATTACTATAGTAATAGTGTTCGCTAGCCGAACAGGTGCCTCCGCATCCCCATCAACATTTTCCCGATAGCGTTTGACGCTTGTCAGATCATTGCCCCAACTGGGGCGGAGTTCTTGATGCCAACAACCTCCAGTACCGCTCGGCGTATGACCTCACTGGGCTTCGACCCCCGGCCCTTCCTCGAGGGCACCCACATGTGCTTCATCTTCAACGATGACAATGAACGGCGCCAAGTCCTCGCCAAGTACATCCAGAGCGGTCTGGAGAGCGACGAACAAGTTGCGTACTTCGTGGACACGATGACGCCGGATGAACTGCGGGCACAGCTACGGAAACTGGGCGTTGCGCTTCCCGACCACGACGGTCGCCAGTGCATATTGCGGACAGCCGAAGAAACCTACTGCCCGGACGGCACCTTCAGCCCTGACCGCATGCTGGGTAGCTTGGAGTCGGCATGGGGGCAAAGCCGTCATGAAGGTTTCAAGGGATTACGCGTCACCGGCGAAATGAACTGGGCGCTTCGGGGTCATCCGGGATCGGAGCTGCTGATCGAGTATGAATCCCGCATCAATCAACTCCTCCGCAAAGTGCCGGTAACCGCCATCTGCCAGTACGACGCCCGCCTGTTTGACGGAGAGACGCTCTACCGACTTCTCAAGGTTCATCCGATGATGATCGTGGATGGCCGGGTCGTCAAAAACCCATACTACATCGTGGCAGAAAGCGATCCCTCGTGCTGATGGTGGCCTGCTCATGACGTTCCCGCATCCGACAGCGCAAGCACTGGGCCGCCTGCTTGTCATACAGCCGACTATGGAAATGCTGCCTGATCGGCACATCGCGGGCTTCTTGCGTCTTGCGCTACTGGATGTTCCCGGAATCGCGGACTGCCTGGTCCACTTTCCGGATACCCGTGGCGTCACCGAAGGACAGACTGCCGACCTTGCCCGTGTGGATGGAAGGATAGGCGCCAGTCTTTCAATCCGCACACCGCGTGCCTCCTTTGGATACGTCCGTCTGGTCCTGTCCGACCCGCGGATTTATGAGGCATATGAGCCATTTCTCGACAATTTCATCCAGGCAGTTGCCACTCTTCTCGAAAATCGCCGAAACCTTGAACAACTGGCAGCGGCACGCGATGCAGCAGAGGCCGCCAATCGCGCCAAAAGCACCTTCCTGGCCAACATGAGCCATGAAATCCGGACGCCCATGAACAGCATTCTCGGCATGGCCCATATCCTGCGCCGCGGCGGCGTCACCGAAGTGCAGGCAAGGCAACTCGAAAAGATTGCGACCTCGGGCGAGCACCTGCTGAGCATCATCAATGACATCCTTGATCTGTCCAAAATCGAATCCGGCAAGCTGATCATCGAGCATACGGACTTCAGCCTGGACAACCTGCTGCACGATGTCATTGCCGTCGTGGAAAACCCCATCAATGCCAAAGGCCTGTCCTTGCACATCGACATGGCAAATGTGCCGCGGGCATTGCGCGGAGACCCTACCCGCCTCAGTCAGGCCCTGGTCAATTACCTGGGTAATGCCGTCAAGTTTACGCAGCGCGGCAGCATTTCGTTAAAGGCCCACATGGTGGAGGCGACGGACCACGACTACCTGCTGCGCTTCGAAGTAAGCGATACAGGCCTGGGCATGACGGAGGAGCAAAGCGCCAAGCTTTTCATGCCCTTCCAGCAGGCCGACAGCTCGATGACACGCAAATTCGGCGGAACCGGGCTCGGCCTTACCATCACGCGCCGCATTGCCGAGCTCATGGACGGCGAAGTAGGCGTGGAAAGCACGCCAGGGCAAGGCAGCACGTTCTGGCTGACCGCCAGACTCGAAAAAGCGCACACCGATCACGCCATCGCTGTTCCGGAAGCTCAGGAAACGGCAGAAGATGTCCTGCGGAGCAAACATGCTGGAGCCCGGATTCTGCTGGTGGAGGACGACCTCATCAACCAAGAGGTCGCCCTGGAGCTGTTACGAAATACAGGCTTGGTCCTGGATGTAGCCTCCAACGGACGGGAGGCCGTGCGCCTCGTGCAGCAAATGGATTACGCCCTGATTCTGATGGACGTACAAATGCCAGAGATGGACGGCCTTGAAGCAACCCAGATCATCCGCGCATTGCCTGGCAGAGCACACACGCCCATCCTCTCAATGACCGCCAATGCCTTCGTTGAAGACCGGCGCGCCTGCTTTGCGGCGGGCATGAATGACTTCATCACCAAACCGATGGTCCCGGAGAAGCTGTATGCCGTCCTGCTGAAGTGGCTGGCCAGCCGCTCCTGATACAACATCCGTGAGGATGCATATGCGACGGCTTCATGGCGGCCGCGCGCCACATCGGGACAGGGACGATCCACCGTAACAATTACTGCCACCGGCCTGCAGCAAAACTGTCACACAAAAGTTCTAGGCTCGAGCCATGTGGATCTTGAGCCTACTGAAACCTGACAGTCAGGCGCCCACTCATGCAAGTGAGCAGGCCGACGATCCGCTGCCCGCAAGCATCCCCTACTCGCGGGACAGCGTATGCCTCAGCCCCATCGAACTCATGCGCTTTTCCAGGGCCTACCCCTCGTTCCGGATCGCCAACGGCCGCAGCCTCTTCCGCGAAGGAACGTGGGGCAATTCGATGTACCTGCTGATCGATGGGCGGGCCGAAGCAAGCGCCCAGGACCATCTCGTCGAAGTCCTTCTCCCCGGCACCCTCATCGGAGAAACCAGCCTCCTCACACCCGGACCACGCCCGGTGACGGTGATAGCCCGAACCCACTGCGAGTTCATCGAGATCAACGAGCAAGCCTTCTACGCGATCATCCGGGACACCCCCGAGTTTGCCGCCTTTGCCATGCGGGTCCTCACCAAGCGGCTGCAATCGGCAGCCCTGTCCCCGGACATACCACCACCCTGACCCGACAGGTTGCTGCCCGCTTCGAAGCAATGACGCAACCTGCCAATGCCTATACGGTGAAATAGCAGTCCGCCAGGCTCAAACCGGGGAGCGTGGAAATCCCTCTCTGTTTATCAGGCAAATTGCCCAGACAGCAGCGACGCCGCCAACGTGTTCCGGCGCATGGATGCGGCAAACCAGGAACACGAGCGGTGGGCCTGCGGAATGAACGCGGACGAAACGGCGCTACGCCGATCCAGCTATCGAACGGTGATCTCGGGCAATGGGATCATCGTTGCACCCAACCACCACAGACAGGGAATACCTGCCCCACGAAACAATTGGCCTGTGCGCTGCAAAGATAGGCGGCGAACTCTGCATCCTCCCTTGCGGAGACAAGACGGCCGAGCGGAACCTCTCTCTTGAGTCGTTCCTGAAAACGCGGGTTGGATTGCACGTCCGCAGGAAAATAGGTTGGGTTGTCTACGAAATTCTGGGCAATGGCGTTGATCTGGATGTTGTGTGCGGCCATCTCGGCGCCCACTGACTGCACATAGGCAAGCTGCGCACCTCTGGCAGCACTATAGGTGGATGCACGCTTCATACCCCGCAGAGCAGATGCGCTTCCCATGACCAGTATTTTTCCTGCTTGCCGCTCGATCATGGGTGGCAGGGCAACGCGAAAGAGCCGGGGAAGCGGATCCACCAACGCTGCAAACGTCTCCCTCCACTCCTCCTCAGAGGCCTCAATGGCCGGGGTATTTGGCGCCGGAATCGATAAATTGGCCAAAAGAATATCCACATGGCCAGCAGCAGCGAAGATTGCGGCAGGTTCATCCTCACCGATCAAAGTAGCAGTACTTGGTATTACCGTGGCACCATGTTCTGCGAACACTTCGCATAGCGTCGGCCCCATGAAGGTATCGGAGTGGGTAATCAGTACCCGCTTGCCTAGTAGATTGAGTTGATCCGGCATGTTCTCACCCGTCAAAGTATTTGCATGTTAGTGGAGAGAAACACACAGCATCCGGGACGATCCGGTTCATAAGGATGAAGGATGCTGAAGCTGTTCGACAATTATCCGATCACAAGGTTGCAACCCATTGGTACCTGACCGACGGGAACGTACCGATCGATAAAAGGGCACACCCCTTACGCCTGATTTTAGGGCCTCCTGGGTCAACATCTGCCGCCCCTCGCACGCTTGCGCGTGGCATCGCCGATATTGCCAATCCGGAATTCCAGCGGATAAGCTCACCGCCATTTCCATCAGGAGTGTCCACCATGACCCGCGACGCACAATTCGAACAGGGACTGCAAAAGCGCAAACAAGTGATGGGCGAAGCCTTCGTCGACAAAGCATTCGCCAACGCGGACGCCTTCACCGCCCCCCTCCAGGAACTCGTCACCCGCAACGCCTGGGGCACGACCTGGTGCCGTGACGGACTCGACATGAAGACCCGCAGCCTGCTCACCCTGTCGATGCTGACCGCCCTCGGCCGGAGCACCGAACTCAAAGGCCATGTACGCGGCGCCATCAATAATGGCGCCAGCGTCAAGGAAATCCAGGAAACACTGCTGCACGCCACCGTCTATTGCGGCTTCCCCCTCGCCATCGACGCCTTCCGCTCGGCCCAGGAGGTGTTGAAGGAAATGGGGATGATCGGGGACTGAAGCTGCTTGGGTAAAGCCGCAATTACGTCATTGCACACCTTCCTGTCACCCGACCGGCGATCCGGAATGAGGACATCCGGCTGAAGAATCACACAGGCACTCAGGCTTTGGTCAGCAGTACGCCGACGATTTTCTGCGTAAGCGGTGCGGCCAGCATGACTGCAGGAAATGCGATCAACCAGGCGGTCATCCAGGCTGACATCCAGATCGTGAGCACGCCTTCCACCAAGCCGGCAGCACGCAGCGTGGCTATTCCGGAAACCAGAAGAGACATCATTCCGGAAAGAAGCAGGCTGAATAACACCGGCCCGTATTTCTTGGGAATCATGAGGTGTTCTCCCGATCAATTCTGCGTTTCGTTTGAAATGCGGTGCGCGGTCTCGGCAAAGTTGCGCCCAAACATCCGGGCCGTCTTGATGTCGCCAACGACAAAGGCGTCGGCAGCGGCCGAGTGTCCCGCCTGAGCCATCAACCCGGACCACGAGCCCAGGCGGTTGGCCGCTTCGTCGTAAGGAACGCCACGATGCTGCTCCGGGAGGATGGGATTGCCGAGCCATAGCATCCCGTGCTGCATGCAGAAGGTGAACAGGGAAATCAAGGTCGTCTGCTTGTCACCGGCAGGAAGCGAAGACACCGTAAAGCCGGCGGCCAGTTTTCCCTTGAGCTGTTGCGCGCGCCACAGCCCGCCCGTCGAATCCATGAAATTCTTGAAGGTCCCTGAAACGCCCCCCAGATAAGTGGGCGAGCCCAGCAGAAAGCCATCGAACTCGAGAAGATTGTTAGGCTCCGATGTCACTTCCTCGGCCCTGACGAGACGAACTTCCGTATCGGGGATGCTCCGCGCCCCTTCTGCAATATGCCGGGCAATATGTTCGGTGTGGCCATGGCTGCTGTGGTAGATGACGGCTAGTTTTTTCATTTGACGAACTCCGGGAGGGTTGGATTTTTTCGATTGGGAATAGGCTTTCATCGAACGATCCATTCGATGACGCAAGCCGACAGGAAAAGGCCGAAGCCAAAAATGCTGTGATTGATCAGACTTCTGAGGCAGTTCTTGATTGGGGTGGGTGTCTTCGAGGCTGCAAACCCCAGCCCCATCGCGGGCTGCATGACAAGAAGAGGAAACACCACCGTGCATGCGCCAACCAGAAGCGCGATGCCGAGCGAAGGCGCTCTAGTCCACGCGACACCCGAAATACCGGTCAATAGAAACGCGAAGGCAATCCCCACGGCGTAATGGGTAACCCAGCCCAACGAGGTTTCATGGACAACCGGCGAAGCCTTGCCGATAGATTCATGCGCAATGCGGCCATGGAACACATGCCCGACCCAACGCCCTATGAAGGCAAGATTCAGGGTCTGCACCCCGATCCGCTTCAGGAACACGAGCCAGATATCCATGAGCAAAGTGGCTCCGCACCCGATGAGGATGATCCTCGTGACTTCAGCAATCGATACCATGACGCACTCCTTTGAACGTTGACGAACAAAACTCTGGAGTGCACTCTAGAAGTTGAAGTCAACTTCAAGTCAAGGGGTGTTTCGATGGATATTTCCGAAGTCAGCAAGCAGACCGGGATACCCTCATCGGCATTGCGCTATTACGAACAAAAGGGGCTCATCACCTCGGTTCGTGAAAAAGGCGAGCGACGCCATTACGCCCCCTCCGTACTTGACCAACTGGCCTTGATCGCCCTTGGTCAGGCCGCGGGGCTAAGCCTCGATGAAATTCGCTCAATGCTTTCGCCGTACGGACAGCCCAATATCGACAGGCAATTGCTGATAGCGAAGGCCGATGAGATCGATACGCTGATCAAACGCTTGAAGGCCATGAGCAGCGGTCTCCGGCACGCAGCGGCTTGCCCTGCACCAAGCCATGCTGAGTGCCCGAGCTTTCAGAAATTATTGAAGGCGGCAGCAAACGGAGCGCTGGAAAAGCGATGGGGCAAAACAAAACTGCATGCTCCGCGTGGGTAGGATCCGTGCGCATGCCCTCATTGCCCTGACACCCTCCCCTGCGCGTGAGCGCACCTGACCTCTTCGGAGCCCAATTCTTGAACTCATGCCGACCGACAGTGACCGGGGGCAGTGCTTTCACGGGGCTGGCGCAGTATAGGTTTTGAAAACATTTGGTATGAGCCAAAGTTCAACTTTCGGTAGCAAACGCCTTTCGGAAACTCTCCGGCTGATTTGGACCTTGCTTGCTCTTGGCTGTCCAGCATTATCGAATCATGCGTTCGCCGATGCCCGCGAGGTTCGTGTCGGTGTGTATGAAAATCCGCCCAAGATCACGCTCGACAGCAATCGGCAACCCAGCGGAATCTTCGGTGAGCTTCTGCGCGAGATTGCACGGCAGGAAGGCTGGACACTGCATGCAGTCCCATGCGAATGGCAGGCATGCCTGGAACAGATGGAAGCCCGGCAAATTGACTTGCTTCCGGATGTTGCCTTTACCGAGGAGCGAGGCCGCAAATACGATTTCCACACTGTAACCGCCCTAAACAGCTGGTCGGTTGCCTATGTGCCCAAGGGAAGGCACATCGAATCGGTGCTGGATCTCAAAGGTAAAAAGATCGCGGTTCTGAAGGGATCGATCCAGGAGGGATACCTCCACAAACTGCTGGAAGATTTTGGTGTTCCTGCAGCGTTCGTTCAGGTGAATTCCTACGAAGAAGGCTTCACTCTGGTTTCGCGCAATGGTGCGGATGTGGTGGTAACCAACAATTACTTCGGTGAAAGAAACGCCGAACAGTACCACTTGTCATCGTCCTCGCTGTTGTTCATGCCGGCAGGGCTTTACTTCGCAACCGCCAAAGGCACCAATGCAGACCTGCTGGCGGCGATCGATCATCACCTGAAAGTCTGGAAATCTTCCGATGGCTCACCCTATTTATCCATTATCAAGCGCTGGATCGCGGAACCCGCCACCACCACGCTTCCCCCCTGGGTAGTCTGGCTGCTTGGCAGTTTGGTCGTCGCCGTTCTGGTCGTCTTGCTGCTTGCCCACGTGCTGCGAAGACTGGTACGCAAACAGACCGCGCAACTGGCTGAAGACCTGATCAAGCTGCGTAAAGCGGATGAGGCATTGCGGAATAGCGAATTCCGCTATCGCATCCTGGCAGATGCTTCACCCCTGGCGATCCAGGTTTTTGCTCCGGATGGAACGGTTCTACGGGTCAATGCGGCCTGGGAGAAGCTGTGGCTGAAGCCCTTCAGCGCCCTCAAATACTACAACGTACTGAAAGACCCGCAACTGCAGGAGGCCGGCATTCTGCCCTTGCTGGAAAAGGCCTTTGAGGGCGAATCCGTCGTCCTGCCGGAGCACGAATATGACAAATCAGGAATGCCGGACGGCCTGAATAGCGGCAACAAGATGTGGCTGCGTGTCTATGCTTACCCGGTGCTCGGTCAGGATCAACACATTCTCGAAATCGTCACCATCCAGGAGGACATCACTGAACGGAAGCGGGCCGAACAGGCGCTCGAACAATACAGGGCAAGTCTGGAAGAAACGGTACGCCAACGCACCGCGGACTTGCGTGAAGCCCAGAGAATTGCCTTGGTCGGTAGCTGGCATCTCGATCTCGCCACCAATGACGTCACCTGGTCAGAAGAGTTGTACCGGATGTTCAACGCCGATCCCAAGCTGCCGCCACCAAATTACACGACGCACAACAACATCTTCACCCCTGAGAGCTGGAGCCGTCTTTCTGCTGCGCTGGCCAAGACCACGGAAACGGGCATTCCCTACGAACTGGAATTGCAGACGCGCCGAAATGACGGAAGCAGTGGATGGATTCTGGTACGGGGCGAACGGACGTGTGATGACGCCGGCAGGCCCATGGCGATAGCCGGCATCACAATGGACATCACCGCACGCAAGGAAACCGAACGCCTGCTCAACGAGGCCAAAGAAGCTGCTGAAACCGCCAGCGTGGCCAAGAGCGCCTTTCTGGCCAACATGAGCCACGAAATCCGGACGCCACTGAATGCCATCACCGGCATGGCCCATATCCTGCGCCGCTCCGGCCTGACCTCGGAGCAGACCGACAGGCTCAACAAGATTGAAGCTGCCGGCAACCATCTTCTCGAGATCATCAATGCCATTCTTGATCTCTCCAAGATCGAGGCCGGCAAGTTCCAGCTCGAAGAGATCATCGAGACCGTCGCCAACATGGTCAG
Organism: Pseudomonadota bacterium; assembly: GCA_018241725.1. Classification (GTDB taxonomy): domain Bacteria; phylum Pseudomonadota; class Gammaproteobacteria; order Burkholderiales; family Rhodocyclaceae; genus Zoogloea. The sequence continues at coordinate 93,592 of JAFEDI010000079.1, forward strand.
CCACACGGTCAGCACCAAGGGACTCAGGTTGTTCATCGACCCCCACCCGATGCCGGATGACCTGCTGGGTGACCACACCCGCCTGCAGCAAGCACTGCTCAATTACATCGGCAATGCCGTCAAATTCACCCAGCAGGGCAACATCACGATCAGCGCCGGAATCGAGGACGAGACGCCTGACGATGCCTTGATCAGATTTGCCGTGACAGATACCGGCATAGGTATTGCCAAAGAAGCCCTGCCGCGACTGTTCGAGGCTTTCGAGCAAGCCGACAGTTCATTGAACCGCAGATATGGCGGAACCGGGCTTGGATTGGCCATCACCCGAAAGATTGCTCAGATCATGGGTGGAGATGCGGGAGTCAGCAGTCAACTGGGGGAAGGCAGTACCTTCTGGTTCACCGTCCGGCTCAAGAAGAGCCCCCGCAAATACGACACGATCGCCACCAGGATGGTGATCGGTGCCGAAAGCACTTTGAAGAATAAATTTGCAGGAACCAGGATACTGTTGGCCGAAGATGAGCCGGTCAACCGCGAAGTCACCCTATCCATGCTGGATGATGCCGGTTTGATGACCGATGTGGCCGAAGACGGACAGCAGGCTCTCAAGCTTGCCACCGAAAACGACTATGCCCTGATCCTGATGGACATGCAGATGCCCAACATGGACGGGCTTGAAGCGACGCGACAGATCAGGCTGCGATCAGACAGGGACCGAACCCCCATACTTGCCATGACGGCCAATGCCTTTGCGGAAGACAACGCCCGTTGCATGGAAGCTGGAATGAATGACTTCATTTCGAAGCCAGTCAATCCTGAGACTCTGTACGTGACGCTGCTGCATTGGCTGAACAATACGAGGAAGTAAGATTCAGCAAGCGCCCGCCTCGCCCAACTCCAAGCCCTGCTCGCTGGTGTTGGGATGGCAGGCTACGAAGCTCCCAGTTGCGGGGGCTGGACTCGTTTGCTGCCGGCCTCTTCCTTTATCCAGTTGGTCGCAACCTCCACGACCGGGCGCGGCATCGTTTCGGGTTGGATCAGCCAGTAGCCATACCGACATGGGCGGGACGACGCCGGTGTTTCGACATATCCGAGCAGTCTCTTTTCGATTTGATCACTGATGAGCGGAACTCTCCCCAATGCGATGCCCTGACCGCTCATGGCCGCCAGAATCACCTGGTCGTATTGATTGAAGCGCACCACGCTGCGCGGGCGGGCATCCAGCCAGCCATGCTCACCCAGCCATGACTTCCAGGTAAGCCAGGGGCGCTGGGGATCTTCATATTCCAGCAACACCAGCTTCTGGAAATCATCCGCAGAATGGATTCGCTGAATCCCGAGCACAGGATTCGCGACGACGCCGATGGACTCTTCGAAGAGCAGCGTCGCCCCGGGTGGCGCATCTTCAGGACGGCAGTAGCGAATCCCCAGATCGATGCCTTCCCGCTTCAGGTCCGCCACCCGATTCAATGCCAGCACGCGCAGATCGATGTCGGGATAGCGCTCCTGAAACCTTCCTATGCGGGGCAGCAGCCACAGCGTTGCCACGCCAATGCTCGCTGTCACCGTAACGGGGCGCTCTGCCGGCCTTAGGGTTTCGAAAGCCTCCTGCAATCGCCGCAGCGATGGATCGACTTTCCGGAACAGACGCTCGCCTTCCGGCGTAAAGCTGAGCGAACGATGACTGCGCAGGAAGAGCTTGCACTCAAGCGCGTCCTCGAGGGCAAGGATCTGCCGGCTGACGGCGGACTGGGTGAGGTGCAGCTCATTGGCCGCAACCGTGATGCTCAGATGCCGCCCCACCGCAACAAAACCCTTCAACAGGTCAAGGGATGGAATGCGCACCGGCGTGCTGGTAACCATAATTCATTCCCTTTTGGAATGTAACGAATTCCCGAATGTCGCTTGAGAGCCAAACTGTGACGGATTCTAATCCTACCCAAGCCGCTTCATGAATCATGCATTTGGGAACAGACAAACCGTGGATAGGGCATGGTGATGAACATCGACACTCAACCGGATAGACATTGGTGGCAGGAACCCCTGGCGTTCGTGCTGGCCGGCGGCATCGTGATGGGCTTGTCCTTGGGGATACGTCACGCTTTCGGGATCTTCATGGTGCCCATCACCATGGATCACGGCTGGAACCGGGAAACGTTCAGCTTTGCGATCGCATTGCAGAATCTTGTCTGGGGCATCATGCAGCCGTTCGTCGGCATGATCGCCGACCGTTTCGGCTCCCGTCGCGTCGTCATGGTCGGAACGATCTGCTACGCCTGCGGACTGGTCGGCATGGCGTATGGCTCGACGCAACTTGTCTTCACCCTCAGCGCTGGCGTCCTCGTCGGCATTGCTCTCGCCTGCACGTCATTCGGCGTCATCTACGGCGCCTTGAGTCGCCTGGTCCCACCGGAGCGCCGCGGCTGGGCGTTGGGGCTCGCCGGCGCCGCTGGCGGACTGGGGCAATTCTTTCTGGTTCCGGTCTCACAGATATTCATCGACACCTTTACCTGGAGCGGTTCGTTCATCGCGCTCGCGCTTGCCTGCCTGGTAGTGCTGCCGCTGGCCTTGCCGCTTGCCGACGTTCCGGCACAAACAGGCAGCCAGCAGCAAAGCCTGCGGGACGCACTCGTCGAGGCGTTTTCCCATCAGGGGTTCTGGCTGCTGATCATCGGCTTCTTTGCCTGTGGCTTTCACCTGGCCTTTATCGCCAACCACCTGCCATCCTATCTGCGCGACAAGGGCATGAGCCAATCCGCAGCGGTAATCGGTCTCGCCGTGATCGCCCTGGCCAACGTCACCGGCACCTACGTGTGCGGATTGATGGGCAACCGATTCCGCAGGAAATATGTGCTTTTCTGGATTTACGTACTGCGATCCCTGGCCATTGCGGCGTTCTACCTCCTGCCGCTCAGCCAACTTACCCTGTACGCGTTTTGTGCCGTGATGGGCTTCATCTGGTTGGGTACGGTGCCACTGACCAATGGCCTGCTTTCCCAGATATTTGGCATCCGGTATCTCACAACGCTGTTCGGCTTCGTCTTCTTCGGCCACCAGCTTGGATCGTTTCTCGGCGTATGGTTGGGCGGATACGTCTTCGACACGACGCGCTCCTATGACCTGGTCTGGCAACTGAGCATCGCCATCGGCCTGCTGTCCGCAGCCCTGCATTACCCGATCCAGGATGGCGAGATTCAACGGCCCGCGCTATCGGGAGCCAATGCATGAAATACCGGCTCATCCTGATCAGCTTGCTGACAGTCGGCATCGGGTTGGCGTTTTGCGCCTACCTGAACCCGATGAATGTCTGGCGCTGGGCGATCCTGATGAGCCTTTGCCAGACACGTTAATCGCCATCACCCATGAAAGGAACAGACGCCATGAACCAGATTGCCACCACGCCGAAGCCCCCGTACTACGCGGTAATTTTCACGTCGTTTCTGCACGATGAAGCCGATGGATACGCCGAAGCAGCGCAATACGCCTTGTCTTTAGCCATGAAACAGCCAGGCTTCCTCGGATACGAAGGTGTCAGAGCGGGCATGGGGATTTCCGTGTCCTACTGGGATTCCCTTGAAGCCATCCGGGCCTGGAAGGAGCATCCGGAACACAGACTGCTGCAGCAGAAAGAGCAACTCTGGTTTCGTGAATCCAAGATCCGGATTTGCAAGGTGGAAAGAGACTACTGATCTCCGCCCCCGTATCCTGTCGCTCCCGGTAACATCGCGCGCCTTGCTTCCCAACATGGTTTCCCGTCTTTCCTCCTTCCGACTGATCCTTGTTCTTGTTCTCTTCCTATGGGCCCCGTGGAGCTCCGCGCAGACACTCGCGCTGACCTTCGATGATGGCTTCAATCCCACTGCACAGCCCAGGGCGGCGCAATGGAATGCGCAGATGCTGGCCGCCTTGCATGAACACAAAATCCAATCCGCCCTGTTCCCTTCACTGGCGCGCATGGGCGGAGTTGAAGGACTTGAGTTGGTGGCGGCATGGGCACAGGCAGGGCATCTGGTCGGGAACCATACAGCCAGTCACCGCAGCCTGGCCGATCCGAAAGTGTCGCTGGAATGGTTCATTGCCGACGTCCAGGCCGCGGACGCGATGGTCAGAGACTTACCCAGCTTCGTGCCGATGCTGCGGTTTCCCTATCTGAAGGAAGGCGACACCCTCACCAAGCGTGATGGTTTGAGGGCCTGGATGGCCCGGAATGGCTACAAAAGCGCCCCCGTATCCATCGACGCAAGCGACTGGTACTACAACCTCGTTTATGCCGCGCATCTGAAGGCGGGCGATGCCGACAAGGCGGAACGCGTGAAACAGCGCTATATCCGCCATCTGCTCGACCGAGCAGCCTATTACGATGGTCTCGCCCGCGAAGTCCTCGGCAGAAGCCCGGCCCATGTCATGCTCCTCCACACCAACCAGATCAATGCCGAAGCCTTGCCGGAGGTGGTTGCGGCGCTGACGGCTCACGGCTGGACAATCGTCTCTGCGAACACCGCATTTCAAGATCCGCTGTACGCACAAGCACCAGACACCCTTCCTGCCGGAGAAAGCATCATTTGGGCACATGCCAAAGCGCGCAATCTTCCGGGCCTGCGCTATCCAGCGGAAGATTCCGTGTATGAGGAGCCTTTGCTACGAGACGCCGGATTGGTGCCTTAGGATCCGGAAACAACTGCAGCCGCAAGCCTTGCATCCAAATACGACGTCATTCCCTTGACGCCCTCCCCTGCCCGCGCCGATACTCACCACGTCACCTAAACAATGGTGGCCGGGTGTGGAAACCTGGAAATAATCAAGGCCGATGAAGGCCGCGTTTGACGCGGCTTTTTCTTGTCGGAGCATGGTCGCGTCTACTCAATGGCGGGCCGTGCGGGGCAGCTGCAAGGCTGGCCGGTTCCTTGATTCCGGTATTTCCACCCCCGCACGGTTCCGCCGCCCACCGTGGAAAGTAGGTGGCGGAGATTCAGACCGCAATCAAGGAGCAACACGCCATGACTCGTCACGCCCGGCCGTGCGCACAAGCACGCACATGCATCGCCTCGCAACACCCCGCAGCCCGCCCCACGAACACGACACACCGCGCACGGAGGGCCGCAGCATGAACGCCCCGATGAACTTCCCTGCCCCCTCGACGCCCCTCTATGTGCTGGCGGACAGCGTGGACACGCTCGCCCTCGTCGACCAACTCAGCGCCCGCCTCGCCCAACTCCAAGCCCTGCTCGCCATGACCCGCGGCAACGCCGGCGACGTGTTCCGGCGCATGAATGCGGAAAACCAGGAACACTACCTGTGGGCCTGCGGAATGATCGCGGACGAAGCCAGGGAGTTGATGGGGAAGATTGAGGGGCGTGGGTTTGCGGGGGTGGATGATCGGGGAGGAAGGGAACGGGTGTAGGGGTTTGGGATGGCAGGCACGAAAACGGTGCCTGCCTTCTCACGGTGTTTTGCAAGCTCGGAGAACTGACTGCTCTATGCAGATCCAGATAGCAAAGCAGTGATCTTGGGAAAACGGGACAACACGTCTGCTTATCGGCCTAAGCGCTTCTTGAGGGTTGCTTACCGCTACGCCTGCAATGCGCTCGCCACCTGCCGATCATCCACCGACCGTAGTGCCCCCGGGAGAGCCGGGATGATTCTGTGTTACACCGGGACGAACTCTGATACGATGCAATTGCCCATGGAGTATGCCACTGGGGACTGTTGCAGGATGTCAAGCCCTTCGGTTAACCCGATCAAGAGACTTGCCATCCGCCAGCCACGAATGATGATCGCATTGATACTTATCATGCATTCTCCTTCTGGTTGCACTATGACATTGTAGATCATGTCTAGCAGTAAGCGGCGCACGTGCAGATGCACTCACGTGGAAGAAAGCGAGAGCTTTCAGACATGCCGGAGAAGAGGTCATCAGATGGCCGCAGTCTGACTCTTCTCCGGTTTGGCTATGAATAAGAATGAAAAAAGAAAAACATCCCTGGTACAAGCCTCGCGGCTATGTCCATTTTGACTCACCGCTCAGTCTCAAAACCGCTGAGAAGCTGGTGACCTCGCCGAATACCGTTGCCTGTCACGCTTTCTACCCCTTGCTTCGATATACGGTAGAAAGTCAGAAGATCGAAAAGAACCCGACGGGAATGGCAGTTAAAAGGCCGATCAAAAAACGCCCCATATCCTTTGCGGCACATGCTGATGCTCACATTTACAGCTATTACGGAAGCGTTTTATCATCTCTGTACGAAGCGCGTCTAAAGGAACTTGGCATTGAGCAGTCTGTCTTGGCATTTCGCGCCCTGCGAAAATCAAACATTCACTTTGCTAACGATGCGTTTGAGTTGATAAAAAAAATGGGGCAGTGCGTTGCTTTTGCCACGGACATCAGCGGATTTTTCGACAACCTTGAACATCGCCATTTGAAGAAAGTATGGGCCAGCCTTCTTGGCGTCACGGCTTTGCCCAAAGACCATTACGCAGTCTTCAAATCGTTGACCCACTATTCGTTTGTGCAACGAGAGGAAGTTTATCGGGCTCTGGGGCATTCAGACAACAATCCTCCTCACTTCCCGGAACGTCTTTGCTCAGCCCCTGACTTCCGAGGCAAGGTGCGCGGCGCTGGAATAATTGAGAAACACAAAGACATAAAAGGCATTCCCCAAGGCTCACCAATCAGCGCCTTGTTGTCGAATATTTACATGCTGGATTTTGATCAACTCTTGCATGCAGAGATTAATGCGCGGGGCGGGCATTACATGCGTTATTGCGATGATGTTCTGTGTATTGTTCCGACCAGCAAGGCTGCTGACCTTCACGCAGTGGTGGAGGCGTTGATTAAACGTTTTGGCCTGACAGTTAATCACGACAAGACCGAAAAGATCGACTTTCAAATCCACTCCGGCATATTAACGGCCAATCGCCCACTTCAGTACCTAGGTTTTAACTTCGATGGAACCCGAAAACTTATTCGCTCTGCTGCATTTGCCAGGTTCTCAGACAAAATGCGACGAGGAGTGAGTTTGGCGATGCAAACCACAAAAAAACACAATAAATCTCGCCATGCTCCGGAGGAAATTTGGCGAAAGCAACTATATGAGCGTTACTCGCACTTAGGGAAGCGTAATTTTGTCCGATACGGTTTACGCGCAGCAAGAATAATGGAATCAAGAGCAATGTATAGGCAACTACGCCCCCTATGGCGCCGTCTAGTTTCCCGCATCGATACCGCTAACGGGAAGTTGTAGTCTCTGTCTCAACTGAATCGCCCCTCTGCTTTCGTAGAAACGTTTGATTGTCTGCTCCGCAACAGAGACCGTGCTACAAGCCGCATGGCGACCGTATGACCGCAGGCCATTGCCGACGTTCGGTTGAGCATTGGCATCAGTCAGCACTGCGTCGGAGTCGGACATTACCAAGATTGGAAGGTTTATATCTGTCGCACCCAGCAAAGCAGATATAGAAAACGGTTAGCGCTATTTCCTTCCCGCCCTCGATGCTCCTTGTCTACATGAATAGCCGATAGGGGTAGACGTTGCCAGGCAACTCCTTAACGTTGGCAATCGTCCGGGCTAACCGTTGCGAGTATCGAATGCTGACAGGCACCGGGTCGTATAGCGCATCATTGTTCCAGTCCATCTTGGTCATAGCCAGCACTTCATGCGCGATGAGCTCCAGCGGCCCACTGCCAGCATGCCGGATGAGCTGCAGCGGCTTCGGAATGCTCTTTCCTCCCTGAAAGTAGTCCCCCTTCGGAGATGCCTCAGGAGCATTGCCTGCCACCCAAACAAGCGCGGAATTGCCAGAACGAACAACCACTGTTCCCCGAGGAACGGGATAGCCCGAGGGCTTGGTCAAAGGTTGCCCCGATCCCTTTTTATGATAGCGGTTCTCAATCAGCCACACGCCCCTCCAGCATGACGCAGCCCCCACCTCAATGCATTCAACTTCGGGCACGCCCGACAATGCGTCGAAAGCGCCTTCAATTTCCTGTTCCTTGAAGGCAGTCGTCTTGTGGATGACCAAGCGCTTGGGCAGGCTCCCCCCATTGCGAGTCTGGTAAAGGCCCAAGCTTCGAGCAATGACTGCCCGCATGTCATCGCGACTCAAAAAGGGGTTCCTACGCGCTTCGGCAATATCAGCCACCGGATCGCGCGCCTCGAACGCCACGAACTGCATTCCCCCACCATCCATGTCGAACACCTGCGAGCAGCAGGTCACGTAATGGGCGTCGCGCTGATCACCTCGCAGTGCATACGCCAGGCCGATGTAGGCAGTGTCCTGGGGGACGCCCTTCAATGGCGCCAGCTTCCATGGCGTGCCGGCCGCTTTCACATACAGTGCTATGGCAAGGCGCCAGGCCAACTGCGCTTTGTAGCTGAAGGTAAACGCTCGGTCATTGAGGACTTGAGTAGGAATGCTGTACTTGGCACCAAGCGCTTTGAGGACATCATGAGCATCAAAGTCCTTTGTGCGGGTTGCCTGTGCCCAGGATTCTGGAAAGTGAAACAGCGCGATATCGAATCCATGCCGTACTGCTTCCAGTCGACGCAGAGATGACTCCATTGCATTGTACAAACGCTGCTGCAGGTCACTATCACCGGGGAATTGGCTCAACGACTCTGGCCACTTGATATGCGCACCGCGGGCAGACTCAAGGCTCACGCCAAACAGCGCTTCAAAGCCCGGGTACTGAGGAACATACTCGGTTTTGTCGATGGGGCTGTGCCTCTGCCGTAGCGAGGCCATCAACTCACCACGACGCTTGAATGCGCTCTCCGGCCCCACAGTCGCAATGCGGATTTCCGACGTGTACCCGCTGAAGGACCCGAGGGAATATGGGCCGTACTTAGCAAGTCCTTTCAACGGGTGAATGTCCACCTTTTCCGGGTCTGACGGCGAAAAGGAGAGCAGAGGCTCTTCCAACAGGGTAAACGGCGGCAGTTGGGATGCCTGAGGACGAGTGATCATCACTTAGTCCTATCGAAGTACGCATGGTGGTGACCAGGCCGGCTCCAGCCGGTGAAACGAGAGACGACAAACTCGGCATCGACTCCTGCTCCGTCCGGAAGAGCAAAGGCGCGCACTGTGCCATCCCTTGTCGTCGTCAGCATCTTGGTCCAAGCCTCAACAATTTGTGCCCAATTTCTGTTGTACTTCGTAGCCCAGCGTTCGCGGCGCCAGTCGCCCGCAGGATCACCACCTTTGGCGTCAAACGTCCGCCCAAGAACATCCCGCTCTGCGCAGGCCAGAATATCCAATGCATCCGGCACGTCTCCCACAGGCCTCGGAATGTCGACGAAGGTGTAGGGCTCAAAGCCACACCACCATCGCCCCTCAATCTGCTCAAGCTTTAAGAACACACCTTCCCGGTAGGGGAAGTTAACCGTTGGAACAAATCCGGTGACGGGTCCGCCGTAGGCTTCTCGCAGATAAGAGAGGTCTTTCTCTCTCTGCCGTGCTCGTTCTTCATCGTCTTCCTCACGGGGGCCAGCCACCACCAAGGAGTGACCTGACCGCTTGAAACGTGGGATGAGTGGTCGGTATCTTGAAAGGGCCTTTGCCAACGCCTCGTAGAGAAGCCCTAGAGCCCAGGTGTCTTGCGTGGCATCAAGGTCTATAGTTCCGTTGAGGTAAGGACCGAGTGGAGCGAGGACAGTCAGGACCTCCTTGTCTTTCCCAAACACCGCCAACTCGTGACCGTTCGCAGCCACGATGGCTTTACAGCCCTCAGACCGCAACAAGTTTCGAACAACTGGCGTCGTCGTGGGCTGTTTGAGCGTTATTCGGCGAGCGATGCGAGGCACTGACTCGATCAGGAGAGCAGAGTACCTCAGCACAGGAAAATGTCGCGCCTCGACTTGCGGCAGGTTGACCGGCACCAAGCGTGGTGTGGAACGCCCCTTCATGACATGGTCCATCAGGGTCCTTGGGATGTCCAAACGCTTTAGAACATCCGCAGCCAGTTCATCGAACGTTTTGCACTCCACCACCGCAACATCAACGCCAGCAAGGTGTGCGTTCTCCAAGAACTCGGTGACCGCCGGCAGCAACTGCGAGACCGACGAAGTGACCCAATACAAACCACTCGGAAATGGGTCAGGTTTTCGCAAGACGGATGTCAGCGCCTGCATCACCGAAGCATCCCTGCCGCTATAGCCGACGAATACCATGCCAAAGCGCTGACCAGCCTCTACCAAGACGTGCTCCATGCTCTCATCCTGGTTCGCGAGCTCCGCGGCGGTGTTCTTGATGCGGATGGACTGGTAGTCGCCATGCAGTTTGGCAACGAGAGGCCAATCCGACTCGTTAAGGCAACGTCGCGCTCGGCCTCCTGAATCAATACCCGCGACCGTTGGTCGGGAACGCCCCTCGACAGGAAGCAATGCATGAGCGGCCACAGCAGCATCTTCGACCAGCGGGTCGAAATTGGTGGTGAAGACACAATCGACCTTCCCGGACGCGATCAAACTGCCCAGCACACGATGACCGAAGCACGGCGTCCCCTTGGAGATTGCGTCATCTATGAACTGACGACGGTGCCGCGGCTGAGGGTATACAGCTTCGAAGGCTGCTGCGTACTCGTTGGGGTCTCCATCTGGCGGCAGGATGGAGGTCTGCCGGAAAAAGCGGTCTATCCGCTCAAGCCAGATTTGGTCGCTTGTGTCGATTGCCCTTGGGGACAGGTTGTTCTCTTGGCAGAAGATTTCTGCTTTGAACTTCCGGATCATGTCGTAGCCAGTAGGTATCCCAGAGGCAGCTGAGGCGCCAGCTCCAAGGAACCACGCAACGAGGTTGGGCCGCAATGCAAGAGCAGTGGAGAACTGTGCGGCTGAAATGCTCGGAAACGACTGCGTCACAACACCTCTTCTCGCAATGAGGCCGCACTTTCTCGCTGCACGGCTTATCGATCTGATGAGTTCTCAATTCATTGTAGATAACGTTGCTATTTGGACTGTACACCGTGCGTTCATGTCGATGCAAACAACATCAGCCGGCCAGTCCGGCTGATCGTCCGCGAAAGACTGTGCGGTTAGACGAAGCAGGCGAACGGCGGGTAACCGACGGATTCCCGCCCGACACCGACGCCAGGCCCAAGGTCGGCAATGGCCGACAAGCAGCCCTTCCATCCAATGGAACTGATTAGTCAGATCATCACCTCCAACCAATTCCGGGGTCGCTTCGACGGAGTCAAATACGTCGTATCCGAGCACCATGTGGACGAAAGGCATCAAAACGCGTTCTTCGTTGCCTCCTCCGTCTCAATCGCGGCAGCTTGCTGGCGGATCTTGGTGGCGAGTGCGTTGAGCGTTTCGATGAACTCCATGACATCCCCCCCTATAGTTTGTGATGCGACGAGGCTCCCACGGCATGACGAACGAGCGCTATGACGGCTGACCATATTGGGTAGTGCGGAAATTCACTTCGGACGGTAGATGTCTCTCAACGTGAAAAGGCCCAGCTTCCGCCGGGCCTTCGCTTTTAAGCACATAACCGACCATCAGTCGGCGACTACATCCTATTCTACGTCGTCGCCTCCTCCGCCTTCCCTGCCCTCGCCCGCGACTTCCGCTCCGATTTCTTCTTCAGCCCCAGCGCTGCAACCTGGTCCGAGTCCACGCCGTATTGCGCTTTGAACTGGTTTTTCACGCCGAGGATGGCGGCGTGGAATTCGTGCTGGATGGCGACGGCTGCGTCGCGGGCGGCGGCGTAAGTGTTCTGGCTGTGCAGTTCGGCGTCGAGGGCGCTCTGCAGCTTGTTGAACAGGGCGGTGACGACATCGAAGCTGTAGTCGGTGTTGGCCGGCTTGTAGTCGGGGATGGCCTTGAAGGCGCGGTAGGTTTCGAGGTCGGCCAGCGTTACCTGACTGGGAAGCCGTTTGAACAGCGGGTTTGCCATGAGTCCTCCTGCGTGTGGTTTGGAAGGGAATGCGAGGCTTGTTACGGCTATGTTAAATGCCTATTTTTTATAACTCAACAGCATATTTCATGTTGCGCGGTGCACACTCGATGTTGTCGTGTGCACATTGAATGTGGACGGCGTCGCATTCGATGTTGCGACGTGCACATGCTTTGTTGACAGGTGAACACGGCACCTTGGGCAGGCTGGTATCCAATGCGGCGGCGAACGCATCGATGCATGCGCCGTCTACATTCGATGTTGCGGCGGCGTTGTTCTGTGCGCGGGCGGCAACATCGAGTGGGGGCGCGGCGCTCTTTACCGTGCACGCGGCTTCGCGTAGTCTGCGCCCACCATTCCTTCGGCATACTCGGTCAACATCGACCGAGCGCCTTTCACTTTCGTCTGTTCCGGCTTTCTTGATCATGTCGCAGCGCCTCGCAGTATTCGATTTCGACGGCACGCTTGCCGATTCCTTCGATGCTTTTCTTGTGTCTCTCAACGAGGTGGCCAAGCGGCATGGCTTTCGCGGTATTGCGCCGGATGCAACGGAAGAGCCGCGCAAGATGTCGGGGCGGCAGTTGATGGATTACCTGGGGATTCCGTTCTGGAAGGTGCCGGCGATTGCGGTGGACATGCGGCAGCGGGTGCTGGCGCATATCGACATGGTGCAGCCCTATCCGGGCACGGCGGAGGCCTTGCGGGCGATTGCGGCTCAGGGCACAGCGCTGGCGCTGGTGACGTCCAACTCCCGCGAGGCGGTGCGGGCGGTGCTGGGTGCGGAGACGCTGGCGCTGTTTGCGCAGGTGCATTGCGGTGCGTCCCTGTTCGGCAAGCGTTTCAAGTTGCAGGAGTTGTTGTGGTCGAGCCGGCTGAAGCCCCAGCAGGTGGTGTACGTGGGCGACGAGATCCGCGATGCGGAGGCCGCGGCGGCGGTGGGCATGGCCTTTCTGGGGGTGGCCTGGGGTTTTACGCGGGCGGCGGAGTTCCAGAAGTACTGCCGGCATCCGCTGGTGGAGTGCATGGCCGATCTGCCGGCGGCGATTGCGGACGTGCTGCCGGGCTGACGCGAGCCCGCCGGACCCTGCTCCGCAAGGATGAGCCGGCTCCAGCGCAGTTCCGCAACACAAGCATGGGAAGATCGATGACATTCAAGTCCATCGATCTGGCCGCGCGCCGCGTGATCCCCCTATACTGGCGCGGTGAGCTCAGACAACGAATCCCAAGTGCAAGAAGACCAGCCCACAAGCGCGCTGCGCCGCCTGCGTTGGCCCCTCGGCGGGCTGCTGGTGCTCATTGTTGTCGGTGGCGGCGTGCTCGTCGCCGACGAGGTGAAGACGTCGCGCCTGCAGGCGCATTACCTGGCGCGCTACGCCGCCGACCTGAGCTATGCGGTGGTCGACGGCAGCAGCGACGCCATCCGCACACCGGCCCACGGCCCCTTCGATGAGCGCATGGGCTACAGCGAGTTGCCCAAGATCGGCACCCGCCTTGCTGCGCATGGCTTCAAGCTGACACGGCAGGCGCACTTCTCGAACGCGCTGCTCGATTACACCAATCGCGGTTACTTCCCGCCCTACCGGGAGAAGACTTCGGCCGGCCTCACGGTTACCGATTGCCGCAACGAGACGTTGTATCGCTTCCGTTATCCCTTCCGGGCCTATGCGGACTTTGCGGCGGTACCGCCGCGCGTCGCCCAGGCCCTGACCTTCATCGAAAACCGCGATCTGCTCGACGAAGCACGGCCCCTGATGAACCCGGCGGTGGACTGGGTGCGCTTTGGCCGCGCCGTGCTCGGCCGCGTCGGCCGTCTGGTCAATGAAGACTTCGACGCGCCGGGCGGCAGCACGCTGGCCACGCAGATCGAGAAGTTCCGCCACTCGCCGGATGGCGTGACGCCGAACGGTAGCGAGAAGCTCCGCCAGATGGTGTCGGCCAGCGTGCGCGCCTACCGGGACGGCGAGCAGACCCTGCCCCAGCGCCGTGACCTGCTGGTGGACTATCTGAACACGGTGCCGCTGTCGGCGGCGCCCGGCTTCGGCGAGGTCAACGGCCTCGGCGATGGCTTGTGGGTGTGGTTCGCCGCCGACTTCAACGAGGTCAATGCCTTGCTCGCCGCGCCTGAGGACAGCGGCCCGCGCCTCGCTGCCCAGGGCCGTGCGCTGCGCCAGGTGGTGGCGCTGATGATCGCCCACCGCCGGCCAACCTACTATCTCGCCCCCAAGGGCCGCGAGAGCCTTGGCCAGCTCTCGGCGAGCTACATCCGGCTGTTTGCCGAGAACGGCATGATCGGCCCTGCGCTGCGCGATGCGGCGCTGGCCGAGCCGCTGAAGTTCCGTGACATGATGGCCAACCCTGCCCTGCTGCCAGCCGATGCCGGCAAGGGGGCGACGGCGATCCGCAACCGCCTGGCAGGCCTCCTCGACGCGTCGCTGTACGAACTGGACCGCTACGATGCGGATGTGGCCACCACCCTCGACGGCGCACTGCAGCAGCGCGTCAGCGCCTTCCTCGGGCGCCTCGTCGAGCCGGAGTTCGCCCGCCAGCAGGGCCTGATCGGCGAGCACATGCTCGAGGCCGGCAAGCTGGACGCGATACGCTACAGCTTCAACCTGGTCGAAGGCACGCCGGGCAGCAACCGCGTGCGCGTGCAGACCGACACCACTGACCAGCCCCTCGACATCAACGAAGGCAGCAAGCTCGAACTCGGCTCCACCGCCAAACTGCGCGTGCTGACCACCTATCTCGAGATCGTCGCCGAGTTGCATCAGCAACACGTGGCCAAGACGCCGGCCGAGCTGCGCAAGCTGCAGGTGGACCCGCACGACCGCATCGGCCAATGGGCCATCGATTACCTGGCCCACGCCAGCGACCGCAGCCTGCCGGCCATGCTGCAGGCGGCCCTGGCCCGCAACTACTCGGCCAGCCCGGGCGAGAGCTTTTTTACGGGCGGCGGCGTGCATACCTTCAACAATTTCCGCAAGGAAGACAACGGCCGCATGCCCACCGTGCGCGAGGCCTTGCAGGGTTCGATCAACCTGCCCTTCGTCCGCCTGATGCGCGATGTCGTGCGCCACGCCATGTACCAGGTGTCCGGCAGCACGGCGCAGTTGCTGCAGCAGGCCGACGACCCGCGCCGCGCGGACTATCTGGCCCGCTTTGCCGACAAGGAGGGGCAGGTTTTCCTGCGTCGCTTCTGGAACAAGTACCGGGGCAAGAAGGCCGCCGAGATCCAGGACGATTTCCTCGACGGCCTGCATCCCAGTGCCGAGCGCCTCTCCGCGGTCTTCCGCTATCTGTCGCCACAGGCCTCGCCGGAAGCCCTTGGCACCTTCCTGCAGCAGCGCCTGGAAGGCAGCAAGCTGAGCGCCGAACAGATCGGCAAGTTGTACACTCGCACGGCACCGGAGGCCTATGACCTGACCGACCGCGCCTATGTCGCCCGCGTCCATCCGCTCGAGCTGTGGCTGGTGAGCTATCTTTCCACCAAGCCGGAAGCCAGCTGGACCGAGCTGGTGGAAGCCAGTACTGCCGAACGCCAGGCTGTCTATCGCTGGCTGTTCCGCACCCGCTTCAAGGGCGCGCAGGATTCGCGCATTTTCACGATGCTGGAGGTCGAAGCCTTCCTCGACATCCACCGCCGCTGGGCGCGCCTCGGTTATCCCTTCGGTCATCTCGTGCCCTCGCTGGCCACCGCCCTCGGCAGCTCGGGCGACCGCCCGGCAGCGCTGGCCGAGCTGATGGGCATCATCGAGAACGACGGCATCCGCCAGCCTACGCTGCGCATCGACAGCCTGAACTTTGCCATCGGCACCCCCTATGAGACCCGCTTTGCCAGCGGCGGCGAACAGGGCGAACGGGTGATGGCGCCGGAGGTGGCCGCCGCGCTGCGCAGCGCGCTGTCTGAAGTGGTGGAAGGCGGTACGGCACGGCGCCTGGCCGGCGCCTTCAAGCTTGCCGACGGCAGCACGCTGAGTGTCGGCGGTAAAACAGGCACCGGCGACAACCGCATCGTGCTCGGCCGCGGCGCGGTCCGTGGGGTTGCGCTGAACCGGACGGCGACCTTCGTGTTCTATCTTGGCCCCCGCCATTTCGGGACGCTGACGGCTTACGTCATCGGCCCCGATGCCGCCCGCTATCACTTCACGTCGGCGCTGCCGGTGCAGATCCTGAAGTCGATGGGTCCGCTGCTGCTGCCGGCACTGGAGCCGGGGGCGAACAATCGCTGCCCCGCGCCGCCGACCGCGCCCAGCAGCGTGGTGGTTGCCTCATCGAGCGCGGCCAGCTCCGGCGCGGTGGACAGTTCGCCGCCTGCACCGACCAAGCAGTAGTCGGCGCGGAAGCCTGCATCAGAGAGATCGGCGATCTGCTCCTGCAATAGGCCATACGGTCGCCGACTTCACCTACATCAAGGCCGGCTGCGACATTCCGCCGCAGACTGGCGGCCATTGTCACTTCCCGCCTGTCGCCTCCAGCCTGTCCATGCCGCTTTCTCGTTTCACCCTTCGTTCTGTCGTCCGCAGTGGCCTTGCGGCCCTGCTGGCCGTGCCGGCGCTGGCGGCCCATGGGGCCGACTGGCTGGTGAAGCCGGGCGAGTCGATCCAGGCCGCGCTCAACCGCGCAGCAGTTGGTGACACGGTGCACGTGGCCCGCGGCATCTACGCGGAAAACCTGCGCATCGACAAACCCATAAAGCTGATCGGTACGAATCGCCCGACCCTCGACGGCGGCGGCCACGGCGACACGATCCGGGTGGTGGCTACCGATGTGAGTATCGAGGGTTTCATCATCGCCAACTCCGGCGCCGACCTGGGCGCCCAGAACGCGGGTGTGTATATCCAGCCGGGCTCCGACCGGGCGCGGGTCGCCCATTGCGATTTCAGCTATACGCTGTTCGGGCTGTGGATCGAGAAGGCCCGGGATGTGCAGGTGGAATACAACATCATCACCGGCAAGCGGGATCTGGATTCGGCCCAGCGGGGCAACGGCATCGAGCTTTACAACAGTGCCGGGGCGCAGATCATCGGCAACCAGATCAGCTTCGTGCGCGATGCGATCTATGTGGACATCAGCAACCACGCGGTCTTCCGTGGCAACAAGATGCACCACAGCCGCTATGGCACACACTACATGAACTCCCACTACAACCTGTGGGAGGACAATGAGAGCTACCTCAACCGCGGCGGCCTGGCCTTGATGGAGGTGCGCAACCAGGTGGTACGCAACAACCGGGCGTGGGGCAATTCGGACCACGGCATCATGCTGCGGACGATCCAGGATTCCGTCGTGGAGAACAACATCGTGGCCGGCAATGCGCGCGGCTTCTTCATCTACGACGCGGAGTACAACACCCTGCGCAACAACCTGGTGGTGGATAACCAGGTGGGCGTGCACCTGTGGGCGGGCTCGGTACGCAATACGGTGGAGGGCAACGACTTCATCTCCAACCGGGAACAGATCAAGTACGTGGCCACCAAGGACGAGCCCTGGGGTGGCAAGGTGGGCAACCACTGGAGCAACTACGTGGGCTGGGACCGCAACGGCGACGGCCACGGCGACGTGCCTTACGAGGCCAACGACATGGTGGACCGCCTGTCGTGGCGCCATCCGATGGTCAAGCTGCTGCTCGCCAGCCCGGCCATCCAGACCTTGCGCCTGATCGCCCAGCAGTTTCCGCTGCTGCGCGCCCCCAGCATCGTGGACAAGAATCCGCGCATGCGCCCCGAACATACCGATTGGAGAAACTGGCTTGGCAAGCACTATCGTTGAAGCCCGCGGCGTAACCAAGGACTTCGGCTCCATTCAGGCGGTGAAGGGTGTCGACCTTTCCATCGCCCCCGGCGAGCTGTTCGGCCTGATCGGCCATAACGGCGCCGGCAAGAGCACGCTGTTCAAGATGATGCTCGGGCTGATTCCCGTAACCCGTGGCGAGATCCGCCTGGACGGGGAATCCGTGACCGGGCCGCGCTTTCGGGATACGCGCCGCAAGATCGGCTACCTGCCCGAGAACGTCGTTCTCTACGACAACCTGACCGGCATCGAGACCCTGTATTTCTTTGCCGACCTGAAGACGGTGCCGCGCAGCAGCTGCGCCGCGCTGCTGGAGAAGGTGGGCCTCGCCCACGCCGCCGGCCGGCGCGTGCGGGAATACTCGAAGGGGATGCGCCAGCGCCTCGGCTTTGCCCAGGCCCTGCTCGGCAAGCCGCGCCTGCTGTTCCTCGACGAGCCGACCACCGGCCTCGATCCCGGGGCGATCCGCGACTTCTACCGCATCCTGCGGGAGCTGCGCGACGAGGGGGTGACGATGGTGCTCACCTCCCACATCCTCGCCGAGATCCAGGAGCGCGTGGATCGACTGGCGATCATGGAAGGCGGCGTGATCCGCGCGACCGGCACGGTGCAATCCCTGCGCGAGGCGATGAACCTGCCGCTGACGCTCGAGATTGCCGGCGGCGCCGGCCTGCGCGAACAGGTGGCGCGGGTGCTCGAAGGCCTCGCCATCGACGGTATCGACGATTCGGGCCACAGCCTGCACATCCGCCTGCCCCGCGAAGCCAAGATGCCCGCCCTCGCCCGCCTCGCCACCCTCGGCGAAACGCTGCGCGACCTCCATGTGCGCGAGCCGTCCCTCGAGGACGTGTTCTTCGGCTACCGGACCTGAACCATGTTCTCCATCGACTTCAGACAGATCGGCATCGTTGCCGGCAAGGAATTCTGGGACCGCATCCGCAACCGCTGGGTGCTGGCCGTGGCCGTGGTGTTTACCGTGTTCGCGCTGGTGATCGCCTATTTCGGCGCGGCCCAGCAGGGCACCGTGGGTTTCCACTCCATCGATGTGACCATCGCCTCGCTGGTCAGCCTGGTGATCTACCTGATCCCGCTGATCGCCTTGATCCTCGGTTTCGACGCCATCGTCGGCGAGCGGGAACGGGGTTCGCTGGACCTGCTGCTGACGCTGCCGATCACCCGCAAGGAGCTGATCCTCGGCAAGTACGCCGGGTTGGCCGGCGCACTGGCCTTCTCCACCATCGCCGGCTTTGGCGCGGTGGGGGTGATCCTGTCGCCGCAGCTGGATCTCAACGCGCTGTTCCACTACGCCGGTTTCATGGCCTCGGCGATCCTGCTCGGCTTCGCCTTCCTGAGTCTGGCGGTGATGCTATCGGTGTTCGCCAGCGACCGCACGCGGGCGTCGGGCATGGCCATCGGCACGTGGTTCTTCTTCGTGCTGGTGTTCGACCTGCTGATCCTCGGCGCGCTGGTTGTGACCGCCGGCGATTACGGCGGCACGGTCTTCCCCTACCTGCTGCTGCTCAACCCGGCGGACGTGTTCCGCGTGCTCAACGTGTTCAGCCTGGACGAGGTGCGCACGCTGTACGGCCTCGCCACCGTGTTCCCCGAAGCCCTGAGCAATCCGGCCACCCTGGGCGGCGTGATGCTGGCGTGGATCGCCGGCCCGCTGATGGTGGCCATCTGGAGATTCGAACGATGAAACGCCCTTCCCCCTTCCTCGCCCTGCCGCGCCTGGCCGCCGTGCTGCTGGCCTGCGGTCTGTTGACGGCCTGCGGCCAGAGCGCCGACAGCAAGGTCGCCCCGACGGAGATCGGCAAGGATACCTACTGCGCCCTCGACGGCATGCTGCTCGGCGACTACCCCGGCCCCAAGGCGCAGATCCACTTCGCCGGCCAGCCGGAGCCGGAGTTCTTCTGCGACACGATGGAGATGTTCTCCATTTACCTGAAGCCGGAACAGGCCCGCAAGGTGGTGGCGATCTACGTGCAGGATCTGGACAAGACGACCTGGGAAGAGCCGAAGGGCGCCTGGATCGACGCGAAGACGGCCTTCTATGTGGTGGGATCGAAGAAGCGCGCCGCGATGGGTCCGACGCTGCCCTCCTTCGGTACCCGCGAGGGGGCGCAGAAGTTCGCCGCCGCCGAGGGCGGCAAGGTCGTCGCGTTCTCGGAAGTCACCCCCGACATGGCCCGCCTGGACGGCGGCGCGCTGCACGATCAGAGGATGTAAGCCCGATGGACAATTTCTACGACAAGGTTCCCGCCGAGCAGGCGCTGGAGATCCAGCGCGTGTCGCGCCTGATGTACGAGGTACGCGCGGCCCGCGACGACATGCTGGCCCGCCTCGGCGCGGCGGATGCGGAGCAGGCGCTGGCCTGCATCGTCGACGGCCAGCTGCCCGAGCATCCGGGCTACGAACACTATCTGTCGGTACGCATCCTCAACGGGCTGCACAACCAGGTGCGCGCCGAACTGGCCGCCCTCGTCAAGGAGGCCCAGGAACAATGAACCTGCATCTGGAACTGGCTGCCCGCGTGGAAGAGGACTTCGGCGCCCATCTGGAATCGGCGCCGGAGATCAAGCTGGATGCGCTGATCCTGCGCCTGGACAACGGTGTGGTGATGGAGGCGCGCATCGCCGCCCCCGACGCCTATGCCATCGCGTGGGCCTGGGGCGAGGCGGAGCTGCGCATCGACACCGCGCCGGTGCACAAGGACCTGGCTACCTGGCCCAACCACCTGCACGCCGCCGACGGCAATCTGCAGCACGACCCGCTGACGATCTGCGGCGCAGCACCGTGGGACAACCTGTGTGCGGTGCTCGATGCGGTGCTCGCCGATCCGCTGCTCGAACGCCGGCCCGCCTCTTAAGACTTCAGGAGCTTCGCCATGTTTGCTCGTCTGTCCCCTGCCCGCCTCGCCGCCCCGCTGCTGGCGCTGGCCCTGTCGATGCCGGCCTTTGCCGTCGATCTTGCCGCCCAGGCGATCCCCCGCGCAGCGCGCTGCCCGGTGTGCGGCATGTATCCGGCGCGCACGCCCCAGTGGGCGGCGCAGATCGTTTTCAACGACCAGAGCGCCAGCCATTTCGATTCGCCGGTGGATCTGTTCCGCTTCCTCAACAACATGGTGTTGTTCGACAAGCAGCACAAGCCAGCGGACATCGGTGCGATCTACGTGGCGGATTACGAGCGCAAGACGCCGGTGGATGCGAAGAAGGCCTTCTTCGTGCTCGGCTCGAAGGCTACCGGCCCGATGAACGATCCCAACCTGCCGGCCTTCGCCACGCGCGAGGCGGCAGACGCCTTCGCCAAGGCCCAGGGCGGCAAGGTGCTGGCCTTCGGCGAGGTGACGCGGGACGTGATCAAGGGCCTGAACAGCGGCGGGCACCACCACTAGGCGCCGCCCGCCGCGGGCAGACTACAACAGGTATTGCTCGATGCGGCTCACCGGTGCGTTGCGCAGCAGATAGAGCTGCGCATTGACGCGCTCCGCCGACTTGCCGTTGAGGGTGATCGGCACCGGTTCCCGGTCGAGGATGCACAGGCGGCGGCTGACGCAGTCGGCCCGCCACGGGGGCAGCGCGGTCTTGCCGCGCTCCTCCACCGCGATGCGGGTGAGCTGGAACTGGTCGGTGGGCTTCTCTTTGTCCACGCGGGCGCGGATGGCGTCGCGGGCCTTGTCGAGGCTACCCTGCTGCACGCACAGGTCGTACAGCGCCGCCAGGCAGCGCACGTTGTCGATGCGGATCGGGTTGAGGCCGTGCAGCCATGACAACGCGGCGATGAGCTTGCGGCCATAGACGTCATAGGCGTACTGCAGGGTCTCGGTATAGAAGGCCGGGACGCGGCCGACTGCCTGCAGCGCGGCTTTCCAGGCCGGGTCGAAGTCGGTCTTGCGCCCGCCGCGGGACAGCGCATCGGCCCAGGCCACCTGCTTGGCAATGCTGGGCAGCTTGAGCATGGCCTGCCATTGGGGCCACAGCGCGCCGAAACAGGCCTTGAGGGCCGCCTCGTCGCGCACCGCGAAGCGCTTGAAAAGCTCCTGCAGCGTGCCGGTCTTGAGATTGACCTGCAGCGGCCCGAAGGACAGGCCGGCACCGTCGAAATTGCCGGTGACCTGCTGGAAGGGATCGCCGCTGGTCTCGAAGGCAGCAGTGACGCGCAGCGCGTTAGCGATGGCGAGTTCCGGGCGCACCGCCGGCAGCGCGGCGGGATCGGGCATTTCCAGATACACCAGCTTGCCTTCCTGCTCGACGCGCTGGAAATGCCCCTCCTGGGCTAGGCGGGAGGCGGACTTGAACAGCTCTTCCGGCTTTGCGCTGCTGACCCATACGAAACGCCCGTCCAGCCCCTGCCCGATGCCGTCCACCGGCAGCACCGAGGCGATCTTGAGCGGCATGCCGATGGCGTCGCGCAGCACCTGCACGGAACCGACCAGTTCCCGGTGGATATGCACGCTGCCATCCGGTCTGGCGTACTCGCGCAGCTGGAAGCTCGGCGTCACGCTGCCCGCCGCCGGGCCGCCCACCAGGAAATCGTTCTCGTACTTGAATCGTGTCGCCATCTCGTCCTCGTCCGGTTGGTGCCGGCACGCTAGGCCGGTGTCATCCAAAATTAGACGAGGCGCATCGAAGTGCCAAGAAATATGCGCGTCGGCCTGCTATGGCGTGTCGTTGGAATGCACGACTCGGAAGCGCCGCCCATCCCAGTACAGCAGCATGTCGATGCCGGCCTCGCTGCCGAGCAGGATGCCGTCGCCCCTCCAGCGCGGTGCAAAGGCACGCCACGACTCGGCCTGCGGCGCGTCCTGGGGCAGCGCCTGCAGCGGCGCGGGGCTCTCCTGCCAGATCGGGGTGGAGAAGAAGCGGCGGTTCTGGATCAGCGTGCAGCCGGCGTGGCGATCCACCACCAGCATGAAGGCCACACCGGCATTGCGGCGCAGGCGTGCATTCCACGGGTCCCAGGCCAGCGCCGGGATTTCGCGACGGGACTGGCGGCGCACCCACAGACGGTCGGGTGTGCCGTCGCCGTCGAAATCACCGGTCAATACGCTGGTGCCGGCCGGTGGGCCGGCCTTGCACGGCGTGGCGGCGTGGGTGGGAACAGAGATCGTCAACAAGGCGGCGGCTAGGCCGCCATACAACAGGGTTCGATATGTCATGCCTTGGGCAGGTGCAGCTTCCATTTGTCCAGATAGGGGGTCGGGTCGATGAGATCGGCTCTACGCAGGAAAGGGATGCCATCCGCGCGTCGGGCGGATTCATCTTCGCTCACGGTCAGGCGGCCGCTGGCGGTACCCGCGTACATCTCCAGGTGCAGCATGGCGCTCGGCACGCTGACGCCGACCAGATGCCCGACCTTGGCGATGAACTGGCCGGCGACGACCCGCTCGCCCTTGCGCAGTGGCGAGCCGGGCTGGATCTCGCCGTAGCGGATCAGAAAATCCCCGTGGTCGATTTCCAGCGCGTCGGTTTCCGCGTAGAAGGCGTAGGGGTCGCGCACCACCACCCCGGCACAAACCGCATGGACGGTGGTGCCGATGGGCGCATACAGGTCGCAGCCAGCGTGGGCGCGGGCGCCGCTGCTGCGGTTCGAGCCATAGGCGCGCGGCGGCTGGATCCAGTCCGCCCTGGGCAGGATCGGAAGCGGAAAATACGCCTCGGCAGTGCCGTTGCCGCCATCGAGGCCGGCTGCGGCAGCCTGCCGCAGGTGTTGCCAGTCCTGGCTCTGCACCGCAATCAGCCCGCTGGGTGCCAGTCCGGACAGTAACTGGAAGGCCTTGATCGCCGCCACCGTCGATGATTCCTTCGGCGGCCGGGCAATGCCGCCGTCGATGCCCTTGGGGTCGACGGCCGGCTTGGCCAACCGTCTGGCGGCGGCGGTCAGCAGAGTCTGGACGGTGATCACATCGTCCTTGTGGTTCTGAGCGCCGCGCTCCCACGCCCCAACCGATGCGCTGATGTCCATCAAGCTCCTCCTTCTGGTCCTGGCCCCGATATCGATCAACCCTCGCCGCGGCCCGAGTACTCAGCATAGTCCGCCACGCGCGACAATCATCCCGGCAGGTTGGACCGACAGCAGGCGGATGAATTCGCCGAGACAGGACTTTCTGCAGGCTCGATCACCTGTCGCAGGCGAAAAAAAAAAAGCCACGACAGTGCGTGGCTTTTTCTTGGTGGGACGCGGAACCCGATCAGAGGTTCTCGAGACGCAGACGAATCACCTTGCCGGCCACGGAGTCGAGGCTCTCGATCTTGGCGATGGCGGTGTCCACGTTCTTCTCGATGGTCAGGTGGGTCAGGATGATGATGTCGGTCTGGGACTCGCCCTCTTCCGGCTCACGCTGCAGCATGGCGTCGATGGAGATCGACTGGTCGGCCAGGATGCGGGTGATGTCGGCCAGCACGCCCGGCTTGTCGAGCACGCGCAGGCGCAGGTAGTAGCTGGTCTCGACTTCGTCGATCGGCAGCACCGGCACGTCGGTGATCTGATCCGGCTGGAAGGCCAGGTGCGGCACGCGGTGTTCCGGGTCGGCGGTGTGCAGGCGGGTGACGTCCACCAGGTCGGCGATCACGGCGCTGGCGGTCGGCTCGGCACCGGCGCCCTTGCCGTAGTACAGCGTGGCGCCGACGGCGTCGCCCTGCACCAGCACGGCGTTCATGGCGCCTTCCACGTTGGCGATGAGGCGCTTTTCAGGGATCAGCGTGGGGTGCACGCGCAGCTCGATGCCCTGCGGACGGCGGCGGGCGATGCCCAGCAGCTTGATGCGGTAGCCCAGTTGCTCGGCGTACTTGATGTCGGCGGCTTCGAGCTTGGTGATGCCTTCCACGTAGGCCTTGTCGAACTGGACCGGCACGCCGAAGGCGATGGAGGCCATCAGGGTCGCCTTGTGGGCGGCGTCCACGCCTTCGATGTCGAAGGTGGGATCGGCTTCGGCGTAGCCGAGGCGCTGGGCTTCCTTCAGCACGTCGGCAAAGGGCAGGCCCTTGTCGCGCATCTCGGACAGGATGAAGTTGGTGGTGCCGTTGATGATGCCGGCCAGCCACTGGATGCGGTTGGCGGAGAGGCCTTCACGCAGCGCCTTGATGATGGGGATGCCACCGGCGACGGCGGCTTCGAAGGCCACCATCACGCCCTTCTTCTGGGCCGCGGCGAAGATCTCGTTGCCATGCACGGCCAGCAGCGCCTTGTTGGCGGTGACCACGTGCTTGCCGTTCTCGATGGCCTTCAGCACCAGTTCCTTGGCGACGCCGTAACCGCCGATCAGCTCGACGACGATGTCGATCTCGGGGTCGGTGACCACCGAAAAGGCGTCGTCGGTGATGCGCACGTCGGCGCCCGCCACGCTCTTCGCCAGTTCCAGGTTCTTGTCGGCCACCGCGGTAATGCGGATCGGCCGGCCGGCACGGCGGGTGATTTCTTCTTCGTTGCGCTTGAGAACGGTAAAGGTGCCACCGCCTACGGTGCCGATGCCCAGGAGGCCAACATTGATGGGTTTCATGTGTCTGGTGAAGGTAAGGGTCTAGGGGTGAAATCAGGTGCCGTGCCGTTTGCGGTAGCTTTCGAGGAAGCGGGCGATGCGGGCAATGGCGAGTTTCAGGTCTTCTTCGTGGGGCAGGAAGACCAGACGGAAGTGGTCCGGGCTCGGCCAGTTGAAGCCGGTGCCCTGGACGAGCAGCACGCGCTCGGCCTCCAGCAGCTCGGCGATGAACTGCTGATCGTCCTCGATCGGGTAGATCTTGGGGTCGAGGCGCGGGAACATGTACAGCGTGGCCTTCGGCTTGACGCAGCTGACGCCCGGGATGGCGGTGATCAGCTCGTGAGCCAGGTCGCGCTGGCGACGCATGCGGCCGCCGGGGGAAACCAGGTCTTCGATGCTCTGGTAGCCGCCGAGGGCGGTCTGGATCGCATGCTGGCCGGGCACGTTGGCGCACAGGCGCATCGAGGCCAGCATGTTGAGGCCTTCGATGTAGTCGGCCGCCGGACGCTTGTCGCCGGATACCACCAGCCAGCCGGCGCGGTAGCCGCAGGAACGGTAGTTCTTGGACAGGCCGTTGAAGGTGACGGTCAGCACGTCTTCCGACAGGGAGGCGATGGAGGTGTGCTCGACGCCGTCGTACAGCACCTTGTCGTAGACCTCGTCGGCGTAGATGATCAGGCCGTGCTCGCGGGCGATCTGGACAATGGCCTTGAGGGTTTCGTCCGGATAGACGGCGCCGGTCGGGTTGTTCGGATTGATCAGGACGATGGCGCGGGTGTGCGGGGTGATCTTGGCGCGGATGTCGGCCAGATCGGGCAGCCACTCGTTGGCCTCGTCGCAGATGTAGTGCACCGGCGTACCGCCGGAGAGGCTTACCGCGGCAGTCCACAGCGGGTAGTCGGGGGCCGGGACGAGCACTTCGTCGCCGCTGTTGAGCAGCGCGTTCATGGCCATCACGATCAGTTCGGAAACGCCGTTGCCGACGTAGATGTCTTCCAGCGTCACACCCTTGATGCGCTTCTGCTGGGTGTAATGCATGATCGCCTTGCGGGCCGAGAAGATCCCCTTGGAGTCCGAGTAGCCTGCGGCGTTGGGCAGGTTGCGGATCATGTCGAGCTGGATTTCTTCGGGGGAGTCGAAACCGAACGCGGCCAGGTTGCCGATGTTCAGCTTGATGATCTTGTGGCCCTCGTCCTCCATCTGCTTCGCCTTTTGCAGCACGGGGCCGCGGATGTCGTAACAGACGTTGGCGAGCTTGTCGGACTTGCGGATTGGTTGCACGGCGGTTTCCGTTTCCTTACTGGTGAGCACGGGCTGCTCATTGACAACCCGCAATTTGGCTTGGCGGCTCATGGTCATGGCCCCGTCAGGGACGATCGGTGGTGAAACCCGGTCGGGTGCCCGGCGACGCAAAGCTATAATGTTACCCAAGCCACCCGGACCGGGCAAATCCGCGTCCAATCAATCAGTAAGAGTGCCCACTGCAGAGAAGCCAGCCATGAAACTCCACCTCGACAAGAGCGAGCAATACAACACCATCGCCCGCTACGACGCCCGCCACGTGATGGTGTCCGATACCCGCTACGAATCCAGCGTGATCGTAATGCCCGAGCGCATCGAAACCGACTGGCACGCCGGCGGTTTCGATGCGCTCGACGAAGCCGCCTTCCAGCGCCTGGCGGCGCTGGGCTGCGAGATCCTGATCCTCGGCACCGGCATGAAGCAGCGCTTCCCGCAGCCGCGCCTGATGCGCGCGCTGATCGAGGCCCGCATCGGGCTGGAAGTGATGGATCTGGGCTCTGCCTGCCGGACCTACAACATCCTGGTAGCGGAACATCGTAACGTGGCCGCGGCGCTTCTGTTCGATCCGGAGTGAATACCGTTCATATGCCTGGATGCATTGCCAGGCCTGCATCTTGGGATTAGGCTGACGCCGGAATAGTCAATTTCCGGAGAAACCATGCTTGACCAGGCCGCACCCGATTTCAGCCTGCCAGCCACCGGCGGGCAGACGCTCACCCTTTCCGCGCTGAAGGGCAGCAAGGTGGTGCTGTATTTCTACCCGAAGGACAGCACGCCCGGCTGCACCACCGAGAGCCAGCAGTTCCGCGACCTGCATCCCGAATTTCTCGCTGCCGGCGCCGTCGTGCTGGGCATCTCGCGGGACGGCCTCAAGTCCCACGACAACTTCCGCGCCAAGCAGGCCCTGCCCTTCGATCTGGTCTCCGATCCGGACGAGACCGCCTGTACGCTGTTCGGCGTCATGAAGCTGAAAAACATGTATGGGAAACAGGTGCGCGGAATCGAACGCAGCACTTTCGTCATCGACGCCGACGGTGTGCTGCGTCGCGAATGGCGTGGCGTCAAGGTCCCCGGCCACGCTCAGGAGGTGCTCGACTACGTGAAAACCTTGTAAGGCAGGACTGCTCCATCCCCTTCCACGACCGACGAGAAGACCGACATCATGGCTACCCGACGCCCTGCGAAGTCCAAGACCCCCGCTACCAAGCTTTTCGTCCTCGATACCAACGTGCTGATGCACGACCCGACGAGCCTTTATCGCTTCGAAGAGCACGACATCTTCGTGCCGATGATGACCCTCGAGGAGCTTGACTCCAACAAGAAGGGCATGTCCGAAGTCGCCCGCAACGCGCGCCAGGCCAGCCGCACCCTCGATGAGATCGTGCAGAGCTGCCCGGAAGGCATCGAAGCCGGCATCGGCCTGCTCGGCCCCTCCAGCGAGCTGGCCAGCGGCCGCCTGTTCCTGCAGACGGAGGCCATCAACAGCCAGCTGCCGGCCGCGCTGCCCACCTCCAAGGGCGACAACCAGATCCTCGCAGTGGTGATGTACCTGTTCGAGAAGTTCGACCGGAAGCGTTCGGTGATCCTCGTCTCGAAGGACATCAACATGCGCATCAAGGCCCGCGCGCTGGGCCTGGAGGCGCAGGACTACTTCAACGACAAGGTCCTCGAAGACACCGACCTGCTGTACACCGGCACCAAGGAGATCGACGCCGCCTTCTGGGAAGCCAACGGCAAGGACATGGAGTCGTGGAAGCAGGAAAGCCGGACCTACTACAAGATCAAGGGCCCGGACGCACCGGACATGCTGGTCAATGAGTTCGTCTACCAGGAGGGCGAACAGCCGCTGCAGGCCTGGGTCAAGGACAAGGCCGGCAAGACGGTCACCCTCGAGACGCTCATCGATTACTCCCACCAGAAGAACAACGTGTGGGGCATCACCGCCCGCAACCGGGAGCAGAACTTCGCCCTCAACCTGCTGATGAACCCGGAGATCGACTTCGTCACCCTGCTCGGTCAGGCGGGCACCGGCAAGACGCTGCTGACACTGGCCGCCAGCCTGACCCAGGTGCTGGAAACCAAGCGCTACTCCGAGATCATCATGACCCGCGTCACCGTGCCGGTGGGCGAGGACATCGGCTTCCTGCCGGGCACCGAGGAAGAGAAGATGGCCCCGTGGATGGGCGCGCTGGAAGACAACCTGGACGTGCTCAACGGCACCACCGGCGAAGGCGGCGAATGGGGCCGCGCGGCCACCCGCGACCTGATCCGCAGCCGCATCAAGATCAAGTCGCTTAACTTCATGCGCGGGCGCACCTTCATCAACAAGTTCCTGATCATCGACGAGGCGCAGAACCTGACGCCGAAGCAGATGAAGACCCTGATCACCCGCGCCGGCCCCGGTACCAAGGTAGTGTGCCTGGGCAACATCGCGCAGATCGACACGCCCTACCTCACGGAGGGCTCGTCGGGCCTGACCTACGTGGTGGACCGTTTCAAGGGCTGGCCGCACTCCGGCCACATCACGCTGCAGCGCGGCGAGCGCTCGCGGCTTGCGGACCACGCGGCGGAAGTCCTGTAAGTAGTACGCTGTACGCGGGATGGGCTGCTTGCTCCGGCTCATCCCGCCACGCCCCGTAAGGGGTTTTCACAAAAATAACGGGGACCCGGCTACGGGGAGAAGAATCCGATGAACGAGACAAGCCAAGACATTTCCGCCACGCCCCGTCTGACGGGCATCACGGTTCTCGCCGCGGAGGACGACGAGATCAACCAGATCGTATTGGACGACGTCCTGCGCTACGAGGGCGCCCAGGTGGAGATCGTCGGCACCGGGCGCGCCGCAGTGGACCGCGTCACCGAAGCCGGCCCCAAGGCCTTCCAGTTGGTGCTGATGGACATCCAGATGCCCGAAATGGATGGTTATGAAGCAGCCCGGCGCATCCATGCCCACTCACCGGATTTGCCCATCATCGGCCAGACCGCCAATTCCGGCGCCGAGGAACAGGCACGCTGCCGTGCCGCCGGCATGGCAGCCCAGATCAGCAAGCCCATCGACCCGGAAGCGCTGGTCGCGCTGATCCGCCGGCACACCCTGGAGCGCCCTGCTGGCACGATAGACTGGCAGGCACTGGACTCGCGCTTTCCGGGCAAGGCCGACTTCATCCGCCGCCTGCTCGGCGTGTTCATCCAGAGCCAGACCCCGACGGTGGCAACGCTGCGCGCAGCCGCAGCCAGCGGTGACATCAGCGCGATCGCACCCATCGCCCATCCGCTCAAGAGCTCGTCCGGCAACATCATGGCCAACGCGCTGATGGCCCTGGCACTACGCGCCGAACAGGCTTCCCGTCAGTCCCAGCCCGAGGCGCTGACGCTCGCCGAAGAGCTGGCCACAGCCCTCGAGGCGACGCTGGCCGAAATCGCTGTCCGCCTGGAGTCCTGAACCCGCCGTTCAGGTGTCTGCCTGAACGGCCCCGTCCCTCAGACTGCGGGCCACTCTGAGCAGAGTGCCCTGATCCAGCGTGCTCACCGGAATCACGCGGGCCTGCTCGGCCCGCCGGTACAAGCCCTCGCCGCCACGCCGGTAGGCTGGATCGTAGTGATCGACGATCAGCTCTTCGGCCAGCTGCCGCCATTCACCTGCCGTCACCAGCGACTGCCATTCGCCGACCCGCTTGTGCCCGTGCTGGCCCACCAGACGTTCCAGCTTGGCGTTGAAATCGGCGGGATCCGCGATCAGGCCGGTGTAGCGATCCAGCAGGTGATCCACCCGCGCCGTCAGTGCAGCTTCGATACGCACGCAGTCGCCGTCACGCAGACGTTCGAAGAGTTCAGGCGGAACATGCAGCCGGCCGACACGCCGGCTTTCCGACTCGGCCCACACCGGCCGTGCCGGATCGAAAGTCCGTAGCTGCGTCCACAGGGCCGTCTCGAATGCCTTCTGACCGGGCTGCTCGCTGTTCGGCTCGGCGCCAAGTACAGACCCCTTGTGCCTGGCCAGCGCCTCCAGATCGAGGACCTGCTCCCCCGTCGTTGCCAGTGCCTCCAGCAGCGCCGTCTTGCCGCTGCCCGTTGGACCGCACAGGATGCGGAAACCCAACCGCTCGGGGAGACTCCCCAGATCCTCCAGCACGCGCAGACGGAAACTCTTGTAACCGCCATCAAGGCGCCGCGCCCCCCAGCCGACCTGCCCCAGCACAAGTGTCATCGCGCCACTGCGCTGACCACCGCGCCAGCAGTAAATCAGAGGTTTCCAGCCCTTCGGCTTATTGAGAAAATGCGTCTCGATGTGCTGCGCGATATTGCGCGACACCAGTGCCGCCCCCACCTTCCGCGCCTCGAAGGGCGAGACCTGCTTGTAGAGCGTGCCGACACGGATCCGCTCCTCGTCATCCAGCACCGGGCAATTGATGGCCCCTGGGATATGGTCTTCGGCGTATTCGGCCGGCGAGCGGACATCGATGATCTCATCGAACTCTTCGAGACGATCGAGACTGGCGGAGAATGGGGCGGGATGGGACACGTTGGAAATACTGGAAAAGACAGGAAACAGAGATGACCGAAGCCCCCCTGCGACTCACCGAATTGTCTCACGGCGGCGGATGCGGCTGCAAAATCGCGCCCGCTGTACTGAGCGAAATGCTCGCCCACATGCCAGCCGCCCAGCCCTTCGCCAACCTGCTGGTGGGCACCGAGACGGCGGACGACGCCGCGGTGTGGCGCCTCAACGACGAGCAGGCCCTGATCGCCACCACCGACTTCTTCATGCCGATCGTGGACGACCCCTACGATTTCGGGCGCATTGCCGCCACCAACGCCCTGTCGGACGTCTACGCGATGGGCGGCACGCCGATCATGGCGCTGGCCATCGTCGGCATGCCGGTGAACAAGCTTCCGCTGGCGGCGATCGGACGCATCCTTGAAGGCGGCGCTGCGGTCTGCGCCGATGCCGGCATTCCGGTGGCAGGCGGCCACAGCATCGATTCGCCGGAGCCGATCTATGGCCTGGTCGCCCTCGGCATCGCTCATCCGGACGTGATCAAGCGCAACCGGGATGCCCGCGAGGGCGATGTGCTGGTTCTGGGCAAGCCCCTCGGTGTCGGCATCCTCGGCTCGGCGATGAAGAAGGGCGTGCTCGACGCCGACGGCTACGCGCAGATGCTTGCCACCACCACCCGCCTCAACAAGGTCGGCCCGGCGCTGGCCAGGCTGCCGGGCGTGCATGCGCTGACCGATGTCACAGGCTTCGGCCTGCTCGGCCATCTGCTGGAAGTGTGCCGCGGCGCCGGCCTGGGCGCGACGGTGGACGCTGGCGCCCTACCCGTCATGCCGGCGGCAATCCCGTTTGCGAAACAAGGCATCGGCCCCGGCGCCATCGCCCGCAACCTGGCGAGCTGCGGCGACGACGTGCTGTTTGCCGAAGGCGTGGAGGAATGGCAACGCAGCGTGATGGCCGATGCACAGACCAGCGGCGGCCTGCTGGTGGCCTGCTCACCCGAGACCGTCGATACGGTGCTCACGACTTTCCGTGAAGGCGGCTTCGTGGAAGCCGCAGTCATCGGACGGGTTCATTCCGGGGCCCCCAAAGTTACGGTGCGCTCCTGATGCCCGGCCAGGGCGCGGCTAGGGTTCGCGGATCGACTCGTCGAGCGCCTTGACCAGCGGCCACACCAGATAGGACATGACACTGCGCTTACCGACCACGATTTCGGCGCTCAGCGTCATGCCCGGCAGCAGTCGGGCATGCTCGGGCATCCTCTTGAGCTGCCCGCCGTCGAGACGCAGCCGACTGGTATAAAACGCCGTGGCAGAGCCCGCTGCTTCCTTACGGAAGGCATCTTCACTGATGGTCCGCAACTGAGCCGGCACCGTTCCATGGCGCTGGAACGGATAGGCGTCGAACTTCAGATGTGCCGTATCGCCCACCTTCAGATAACCCACATCCATGGAGTCAACCTCCACCTCGGCCTCCAGCGCGGCACCTAGGGGCACCAGGGTGAACAGCGGTTCGGCCTCCTTGGCGACCGATCCCTGGGACAGCTTGGCAATCTCCAGCACCACGGCATCCGAAGGAGAGGACAGCACGACCATATTGTGGCGCTTGCCGGCCTTCTGCAATTGCTCGGCGACGGCATCCCGCTCGCGTGAAACGGCCAGGACCTCTTCCATCAGCTTCTGGCGCCACCCTGTTTCGAAGGAGGCCTTCTCCGCCTCCTGGGCCGCCAGCTCCCTTTTCAACTCGGCATCCTTGTTGGTGGCAAGCTGCAGGCTCCGCTCCGCCTCCAGCAATCTGTCCTGAGCGTCGAGCAGGCGCGAGCGTACCGCGTACTTCTCCGCGACGAGCTGCTCCTGCATGGCCGCCATGTCCTTCAGCACCTTGACCCGCGATGCCAGGACCTGCTGATCACGGCGATTCGTCTCCATTGCCGCGCGGATCTGTTCGATCGTTTCGCGCAGCTTGCGAACTTGAGCACCATAACTCGCCTGCCGCTCGCCCGAGAGGTCGACCTGAAGCCGGCTGTCCGCGTCAGCGCCTTCGAGCTTTCCGACCTTGCGCCCGGAGAGGCTGCCCTCCAGTTGTTCCAGCTGATTGTTCAGGCTGTGCAGACGGGTCCGCAATTCGGCTTCGTCCGCGGCGGTGAAGGTCGGATCCAGGGTCGCCAGCGGCTCGCCCTTCCTGACGATCTGTCCCTGGCGCACGTTGATCTGCTGGATGATCGACGTCTCCAGGGGTTGCACCACGATGTTGGGCAACGGCGTCACGAGGCGACCGCGGGCGACCACCACCAGGTCGACTTCGGAAACTGCCGCCCACACGACGAAGCACAGCAGCGCCGCGAGCAGCGCGTGCAGCGTGATACGGGCACTTCTGGGAAGCGGCCGTTGCTCGACCTCGTCCGCATCGGGTAGAAAATCGACGGCGGCCTCTTCCGAGCCAGCCTGTTTCTTGCGCATCCAGCTCATAGGTGGCTTGTCTGTTGATTCCAAAGTTGCTGATAGGTCGCACAACGCGCCAGCAGCTCCTCATGGCGGCCGCAATCCGTCAGACGCCCTTGATGCATCACCAGGATGGCATCGGCGTTCACGAGGGTGGACAGCCGGTGGGAGATCATGATCACCGTACGTCCGACGACGATCTGCGAGAGATTGCGGATGAAGATGGCCTCGCTCTCGGGATCGAGGGCGCTGGCCGCCTCGTCAAGGATGAGGATGCGCGGTTTGGGCAGCAGGGAACGGGCAATGGAGAGGCGCTGCTTCTGACCCCCGCTGAGGTTGGACGCGTTCTCCTCGAGCAGGGTGTCGTATCCCTGCGGCAAGCGCTCGATGAACTCGTCGGCACCGGCCGCGACGGCGGCTGCAACGATCTCTTCGAAGGAAGCGTCGGGCTTGGTCATCGCGATGTTGTCGCGCACCGTACCCCGGAACAGGAAATTCTCCTGCAGCACGACGCCGATCTGTCCACGCAGGTGGGCCAGATCGATCTCCCGGGCATCCAGACCATCGAAGCGCACGAGCCCTTCCTGCACTGGATACAGCCCCTGGATCAGCTTGGTGAGCGTCGTCTTGCCGGATCCGCTGCGCCCCACCACGCCGACCACGGCCCCGGCCGGGATACGGAAGCGGGCACGGTCGAGCGCATTGATGCTGGCCCCCGGGTAACGGAAAGTCACGTCCTCGAAGGCGATGTCACCCTTCAGTTGCGGACGCACGCCGCCGGCCCCCAGCCGCCCTTCCGACGGACGGTTCATGACCTCGCCCAGCATCCGCACGGACAGCGCCGTCTGCTGGTATTCGTTGATCAGCCCGACGATCTGGATCAGGGGCTGCACCACACGGCCGGAGAGCATCTGGAAGGCGATCAACACACCGGCGGTGATGGTCTGATCGAATACGTCCTGCGCGCCGACGACGATGATCGTGACCGGCAACAGCTTGCCGAGAAAGTCGGTGATCGTGCCACCGGAAATGGAGATCTGGCCGACCCGGAAATGGGTCGTGATGGCCTCGGCCGACAGCTGATCCCACATGCGGCGCTGCATCGGCTCGATGGCCAGCGCCTTCACGGTACGCATGCCGTGAATCGTCTCCACGAGCAAGGCCTGGCGTTTGCCCTCCGCGCTGTACAACGCGTCCAGACGCCGCCGATATGTCGGCAGCAGCGCCGCGATGATGCCGGCCAGCACCAGCGTGAAGCCCAGCACGATCAAGGCCAGTTTGAACGAGTAGGCAAACAGCAGGGGCAGGAAGATCAGCAACGCCGTCGTATCGAGCGCCGTGAAGAACAGGCGCCCCGTCAGGAAGTGCCGGATGCTCTCGAGCTGCTGCATGTGCCGCGTGATGACGCCGGCCGTCGTCGTCTCGAAATAATCGATAGGAAGCGACAACAGGTGCCCGAAAGTCCGTCGGGTCAGACGCATGTCGATCTTGTTGGTCGCCGCCAACATCAGCAGTTGGCGCACATAGCCGAACACGGCATCGAACACGAGCGCGATGACGACTCCCGCCGCCAGTACCGACAGCGTGGACATGGTCCGGTGCACCAAGACCTTGTCGATGACCAGCTGGAAGAACATCGGGGCCGCCAAGGCGAGGACATGCATCGCAACGGCGGCCAGCGCCATGTCCCGGAAAGCGGTCTTCTGCTTGAGGATCTCGGGAATGAACCAGCGGAGTCCGAAGGGTTGGTGCGGATCACTCAACGCATAACTGCGCTTGAGAAAAACAACGGCCCCCTGCCAGCGGGCACAAAATGCCTCACGCTCATAGAGCTGCACACCAGCGGTAGCCGCCAGCGGATCGACCACCGCCACCCGAGTACCCCCTTCGCCCGGCTGGACCCCGACAACGATCACTGACACACCATCCTGAAAACGCGCCAGCAACGGGAAAACCCCCTGTTGCGCACACAGGCCGTCCCAGGAGAGCCGGTCGGACCGTGCCTTCAGGCCGATCTCGGATGCAATATGCAGCAACAGGCTGTCGGCCGGTTCTTCGTCGGCCAGGGCGTACTCGTGGATCACCCGCTCAGGATGGATCTGGATGCCATGGTGCTGGGCGATCGCGGTCAGGCACTGAATCGCCGCATGAGGGAATTTGGCGTCCATTACTCTTCGAGGAAACAGGAAAACATAGTTCTATCGGGAATAGCGGCTCATGCCGGAAGAAGGCTCATGGCTTCTGGAGCGGAAGCACGCGACAACGCTGCTGGTCCGCCTGCAAGGTACGGCAAAATGCCTCGGCGTCGGAGGCAAGCGCAAACGGTGCGACATACAGACGGTACCAAGCCTCCTGGGTATCCTTCGACATTTCGACGCGCCCAACCTGTACCGGATGCAGCTCGCGGTTTTCAAGCTGCGCGGAATAGCGTGAACGCAGATCCCGCCACACGGCAGGAACCGTCGACTGAAGATAGAGCGCCGGCAACTCCACCCGCCACACCGCCTCCATGGAACGGCCGGCGGCATTCTCCCACACGATTCCTGGAGGAGCGCTCGACAGCCCTGCAGCGGAGCGCTCTTGCAGCGACGCCTGAGCCGCAAGCGACCCATCATTGTCCGGAGGCATAGGCTCAGACACACCTCCTCCCCCCAAGGCCTGGAACAAATTGATGTAGGCCCGGTAGCGCTCCATGCGCATCCGCAAAAGCTCATCCAGATGCCGGTGGTAGGTTCGTTCCACATCCAGCAGACCGAGATAGTCCAGACCGCCGGCGGCATAGACCTTGAGACTGATCTCCCATGCCCGGCGCGCCGCCTCCGCCGCCTCGCGCTGGGCAAGCACGCGCCTCTCCAGCAATCGAATGCCCGCCAGCCCGCTTTCGACTTCACGCAATGCCTGGTGAATCGTTCGAATATACGTTTCGACCAATTCTTCATGAATGGCTTGCGAAAAGTCCTCTTCCTTGGCGCGGCGCCCACCATCGAAAATACTCGCAGACGTACTGGCCACCATGTTCCAGAACAAGGTCTGCGGCTGAAACATCTGGGACAGGAACAAGCTGCTGTAGCCGATCTGCGCCGACAGATCGAGCGTAGGAAACAGACGCGCGCGTGCCACATCGATATCCGCATCTGCGGACAGCAAGCGGGCCTCCACGGCCCTCACATCTGGGCGTCGCAACAGCAACGCCGACGGCAGACCGGCATTGATCGTGGGCACCGCCAGCGAATCCAGCCCCGCAGACGACAGCGCAAGCGTTGCCGGGACCGTCCCGACCAGGAAAGCCACCGAGTTGAGCGCCTCTTCACGCTGCTGCTCCAAGGCCGGGATCGTAGCCCGCAGCGAAAAGATCGCCGCACGCTGCTGCTCCAGTTCGCCAAGAGTCGCGTCGCCCACGGCAACGCGCCTTTCCACCGTCGCCAGCGTCGATTTCAATGCGGCCTCGGTCTCCCGCGCCAGCCCCAGTCGATCATTCAGCGAAACGAACTCGATATAGCTCGAGGCCAGACTGGCGACCAGCGTCCGCTGCACATTGTCGCGTTCGAACGCAGCACGCCACAGTTGAAACTCCGCCGACTCGGCCAAGGCCCCCATCTCGCCCCACAGGTCGACACGCCATTGCCCCTGCACGCCCGCCTGATAGGAGCGCTGCGACTGATGCACGTCGCCCCCCACCGGAACCGAACCTACGGTCCCTCCCGGCGCCTGCTTGGCGGTCAACGCCTGCGCCGTCACGGACGGCAACCGGCCGGCCCGGCCCTGATCCGCGCGGGCCTTGGCCTGCGCGATGCGTAATGTGGCGATGCGGATATCCGGGTTGTTCGCAAGCGCCCGGTCCATCAGACGATCGAGCTCCGGATTGCCGAAGGAACGCCACCAACTGGCCACGTCGAGCGGCTGCGTACCAGCCTCCGGCACGGGCTGCCCCCCATCCCCCGCCATCACCGGCACCGAATTGCGGTACTCCGCCGGCAAGGGCACGGCCGGCAGGTCGTAATGCGGACGCTTGACCGCACACGCACTCAACACCGCCACCATCAGCAGACTTACAGCCGAACGATGCACCTTATTCAACACTCACATTCACGTGATAGCCGTGCTTCTTCAACAGTGCATTGCGCTGGGCGTCGGCGAGATCCCCCGCCACCATCTCGGCACACATCTCCTGCACGGTAATCTCGGGCTCCCAGCCGAGCTTGTCCTTGGCTTTCGTCGGATCCCCCAGCAGCGTCTCCACCTCGGTCGGACGGAAATAACGGGGATCCACTCTGACAATGATCTGCCCGGGCTTCATTTCCGGGGCCTTGTCACCCTCGACACTCTCCACGACGGCGACCTCGTCCACGCCACTTCCTTCAAAACGAAGCCTTACCCCCAATTCCTCGGCGCTCCACTGAATGAACTGGCGGACGCTGTACTGCTTGCCCGTCGCGATCACGAAATCTTCGGGCTGCTCCTGCTGCAGCATCAGCCACTGCATCCGCACGTAATCCTTGGCATGGCCCCAATCACGCAGTGCATCCATGTTGCCCATGTACAGGCACTGCTCGAGCCCCTGCCCGATATTGGCCAATCCGCGGGTGATCTTGCGGGTTACGAACGTCTCCCCGCGCCGCGGGCTTTCATGGTTGAACAAGATTCCGTTGCAGGCGTAGATCCCATAAGCCTCCCGGTAATTCACCGTAATCCAGTAAGCATAGAGTTTGGCCACCGCATATGGGCTGCGGGGATAGAACGGCGTGGTCTCCCGCTGCGGCATCTCCTGGACCAGGCCATACAGCTCGCTCGTCGAAGCCTGATAGAAGCGGGTCTTCTTCTCCAGCCCCAGGATGCGGATGGCCTCGAGGATGCGCAATGTGCCAATGGCATCCACGTCCGCCGTGTATTCCGGACTTTCGAAGCTCACCGCCACATGGCTCATCGCGCCCAGGTTGTAGATTTCGTCCGGGCGCGTTTCCTGAATGATGCGGATCAGGTTGCTGGTATCGCTCAGATCACCGTAATGCAGCCGGAAACGGGCGTTGCTGACGTGGGGATCCTGATAGATATGGTCCACCCGCTGCGTATGAAACAAGCTGGCCCGCCGCTTGATGCCATGTACCGTATATCCCTTATCGAGGAGAAACTCGGCCAGATAAGAGCCGTCCTGCCCCGTTATGCCGGAGATAAGCGCAACCTTGTTTGTCATGTGCAACTCTTCAAAAAGTCTTCATAGGCAAATTCAAGCCCGGACAGCAGATCCACCTTCGGCTGCCACCCGAGCGCCTGCAAGCGGCCGCTGTCCATCAACTTCCGCGGAGCCCCGTCCGGCTTCTCCGCATCGAAACGAATTTCACCGTCATAGCCGACGACGCGGGCGATCGTGAGTGCCAGATCACGAATGCTCACCTCCTCGCCGCTTCCCACGTTGAGATGGCCGCGCATCGGCTGGACATGCTGCGCATAGTTCTCGGGAGAAGTCTCCATGACGTGAACACAGGCCGCGGCCAGGTCGTCCACATAAAGGAACTCGCGCCTGGGTGTCCCCGTTCCCCAGATGAGTACGGCCGGAAGCCCCTCGACCTTCGCTTCATGAAAACGGCGGATGAGCGCAGGAATCACATGGGAGTTCTCGGGATGGTAATTGTCGCCCGGTCCATACAGGTTGGTCGGCATCACGCTCCTGTAATCCAGGCCATGACTGGCGCCATACTGACGGTTATAGCTCTCGCACAACTTGATGCCGGCAATCTTGGCGACCGCATAAGGTTCATTGGTCGGCTCCAGTGCCCCCGTCAGCAGAGCATCCTCCGCCATCGGCTGGGATGCATGCTTGGGATAGATGCAACTCGATCCAAGAAACAACAAGCGCTTTGTGCCGCTCCGGAATGCGGAATCGATCACGTTCGCCTCGATCATGAGATTCTGATAAATGAACTCCGCCGGATATGTATTGTTGGCATGGATGCCCCCCACCCTGGCCGCGGCCAGGTAAACCATTTCCGGTTTTTCCGACTCGAAAAAGGCACGCACCGCGGCCTGATCGGTCAGATCCAACTCGGCATGAGTCCGGGTCACGATCTGCTCAGGCGCCCACCCCTGAGCCAACAATTCGCGCACGATGGCGCCTCCCACCATGCCACGGTGGCCTGCGACATAAACCCTGGGCACCAGAGGAGCGTTCATATATTCGGAACCTGCAGACAAGGAGCCCGGACCGCACACGGTACGGGCTTAAACATTACAACGACTCCAGACAGGCGGTGACGGTTGCCACCATCCACACCTAACGCGGCGCATCCGGGAGGAAGCGATGCCAGAATACCGGCTCGTACTTCCACCATGCATGCCCCCCCATTGGCACCCTGCCGCCATTCACGGCGAAATAGAAAGAAGGACTCAGCTCGAGCGAGAAATGCGAAGCCATGATCTCGTTGGGCAGTATGAAGTCCGTAGACAAACCACCCATGATGGAGAAAAACAGATCCTCGCTCGAGCCCGTGCGATCAAAGACCCCGACCACATCCTGAAACTCTTCCAGCAAGGCCAGGCAAGGCCTGACCCGCCGCAGGGATAACCCTCCATTTCCCACATGGGCCCGGGTGCGCTTGCCCCTATCCCCCTCGAAGACACCTGCATTCACCCAGAGCTCGACACCTTCCGGCCAGGGGGCACCAACGTAATCGAATGGTCGGGCTGCCCACAAATCCAGTTCATCCCGCAGCAGGACCGCATCTGTCTGCAGAATCAGCATGAACTCGTAATTGAGAAAGCGCCGATAGAAATCGGGACTTAGCAACAGGCGGTTATACCCGGGAATCGACGCAAAGGACTCCTCGGGAAATGGCATATACTGCATTCCAGGATAGCGCACCTGATATGCAGAAATGTCCAGCCCCTCCGGCCCGATGAAAAGCACGGGATGGCGCCCTCCCAGCGTCGCCAGAGACACGTCCAGCGAGTAGCGCTCGAAGCGATCGAGTTGAGCCTTGTATATCGGGACTAGAATGACCGTCTTTTGCATTGCCATCTGAAGAGCGACCGGGAACCGTCAAACCTTAAGGCCGAGGTAGCCCGCTTCGAAGTTGCGATCGCCACTCGCAATGGCGGCAATAAAACGCTCCAGCGTTGCGAGGATCTGCTCACACCGACTGTCCACATGGTGCCGATCCAGCGCCGATGCAATCCGTTGAATGAGGCCGCTTTCTCCCGCCGCATCGAATTTGGCGACTGCCTGCGCATTCACTTCACGCGGGCTGATCAGATCCGACACCTCGTAATAGAGCGGAACATCCCCGAGCAGCGCAACCTCGGGAAGTGCGCGGTAGAAAGAAGGTACGATAGGAATGCCGCCCGCCATCAGCGCATTGTAGACACGGATCGGAACGCCTCCGAGCACGGGCGCGATCCAGTGCGTCTTGTGTGCGGACCATTCCCGCAGGTTATCCAGGTCGGAACGCCCTTTGTAATCGTTGGTGACAAAACCGACACTCGGAAACGTATTGCCTACGGTGACAACCGCCCGATTCCGCCGTTCATAGCTTCCATAGAAGGCGTGAGGCCCAAAAGGCTCGTCACTGCGCGGAGCGAGCAAGGTGTCGAAATTGTCGACGACAAACCGCCGGGACCATTGATGAACCCCCACGAAAACGGGCCCAATCGTGCATGGATTGAAATGCGACAACTGGAAAACATTCTCGGAAGAAGCCGGTATGTAAAAGTCGCAACTCATGGCCAGCATCGCACTCATCTGGATCCAGTGCTGGGAATCCCAATCCCAGATTACCGCCAATACGTCCGGATTGCGGTTATAGAAATCCATGTAGCGGGAAAGGTCGGTCCCGACATCATTGTTCGTCAGGAACAGCATGCTGCCGGCCGGAAACTTCAAGTCCGGGCTGGTAAGAAAGTCTGCAGGCAGTGGAACGTACTCGCGCCCCTCCACCAATGGCTGACATCTCTTCAGGTGCTCGCCCAGATAGATGCGCTTCAAGTTACCGAACAAGCCGCTGGCAATCTTCTTTTCGACCTGGCCACGCTTGAGCAGCGCGAAAGAGTCGAAATAGGAATCCTGCAGGATTTCATGAATACCCTTGTTCAGCGCCGCCAGTTCAGTGATCAGCTCGTGGGGATTCTTGGACGTATTCATCGGATCAACGCATCAGTTATGGACAGAGGACACCGCCGCAACGACCCGACTCACCTGCTCATCGCTGAGGTTCGGCCCCATGGGCAGGCTCAATACCTGTCGATGCAGCATCTCGGTCACGGGAAAACTGCCAACGGCATGTCCCAGTTCCGCATAGGCCGGTTGCAAATGGGGCGGGACCGGATAATGGATGCCTGTCTGTACACCAGCCTCGACCAGCCTGGACTGAAGGAGATCCCGGCACTCGCTGCGCACCACGAAGAGATGCCAGCTGGACACATTGCCGGGCAAGACTGTGGGCAGCACGACGTCTGCGTCGCCAAGCCTGGCCAAATATCGTTCAGCCACATGCGCACGCGACGCATTCCACTCATCCAGGCGCGCCAGCTTCACGCGCAGGAAGGCGGCCTGCAGCTCGTCCAGACGGGAATTGAAGCCCTGGACCTCGTTGTGGTATTTGCGCTGCGCCCCGTAATTCCGCAGCATGCGCAAACGCTCTGCCAATGCGGGATCAGACGTCGTAATGGCACCGCCGTCCCCCAGCGCCCCGAGATTCTTCCCGGGATAAAAGCTGAAGCCCGCAGCGTGCCCCAAGGCCCCTGCCCTGCGCCCATGATGGACGGCACCATGCGCCTGCGCGGCATCCTCGATGACTTTCAGCGCGTGCCGCTCCGCAATGGCCATCAGCCGATCCATCTCGGCAGTTTGCCCATATAAATGAACGGGCATGATGGCGCGTGTGCGGGGGGTTATTGCGGCCTCCACGGCAGCGGGGTCGATATTTCCGGTCGTCGCCACGACATCCACCGGCACCAGACGCGCGCCGGAATAGGAAACCGCCAGCCAGGTTGCAATGAAGGTGTTGGCCGGCACGATGACCTCGTCACCGGGTCCGATATCGTAAGCCCGCAGGATCAGATGCAGCGCATCCAGGCCATTAGCCACCCCAACACAATACCTGGCCTGACAATAGGCGGCGAACTCGGATTCGAAAGCCTCCACTTCCGGGCCGAGAATGAACTGACCGGAACTCAGCACCCGGGCCAGCCCAGCCTGGAATTCGGCTGACAGGGATTTGTTGAGCCCCTGTAGATCCAGAAACGGAATCATGAGCGCAGCACCTTCGCCGCCGCCATGAATTCATCGTAATCCCGGATGTAATCAGCCTCGCTGTACCTCGACGAGGCAAGCACCATGCAAACGGCGCCGGATGAGAAATTATCCAGATACCGCCACATCATCGGACAGACATAAAGGCCAAAATACGAACGGTTCAAGTGAAAGCGCCGCTGATCCACACCGTCATCGAGCACCACGTCGAAGCTGCCCGACATGGCCACGATGAACTGATGAAGATTCCGGTGCGCATGTGCTCCCCGATCGGCACCACCCGGAACGTCGTACAGGTAGTAAACCCGCTGAATACCGAAGGGAACGTGGATATCTCCCTCAATGAAAGTGAGGTTACCCCGCGGGTCGTGGATCTTGGGCAACTCCAGGATCCGGCAGTCATTCAAAGGCATATGAACTCCATCTTCGGCGAGAGGAATCTCTCAATTTGAAACGGTATTCAGCCACTCAACGCTCACCGACTCAGGCAGATACCTGCGATACTTCGCCAGCGAAGCCCGGATGGCGTCCAGGCCCAACTCGTAAAAGTAGTCCAATTCGTTCTCGGCAACCCGAACCGCGCCAAAGCGTTCATGGAACGTCCAGACCTTCTCGTTTCCCTTTCGGACATCGAAGTGGGAACGATGGAAGCCGAGATGATCGACAGCGTATGAGTACACCATCAAGGCCGACTCCATGGCGGCCCACGAAGGCCGGTCACGCTTGAGAATCCAGCTTCCCCAACAAAAGCTGTCGCCTTTGGGATCGTACAGCCTTACGGTCCCCAAGGGCTCGCCGGCCAGGCTCTCGATGATGAAATACGCCTGATCGGACGCCTCCGCATACTTCGCCAGCCAGTCCTGCTGAGCGCGCAGATCCGGGGACGTATAGCTCAAGTACCGGGATCTGTCCTCATCAGTACGCAGAGAAAGGATGAACTCCGCATCTCCAACGGCAGCATTCCGAAAGGCAAGGCTCTTGCCTCTCACCTTCAGGGCCTTGCGAATTACGAATGAGTCATCGTTCACCATGATCGCCCTCCCGGAAATTGAGCACACCCGCTCCACCCATGCGCAGGAAATTCAGGCCACAGGCGGAAGAGGCACTTTCTGCATGACTGTCAGCAAATGCGGACCTCTCCACTCCTGGATGCGGATGTTGAACGCCCCCTTGAAGCCGTAAGTCGCAGCCCAACGGTTCACGTCGTCGAAATAGAGGGGGAAAGTCTCGTCCGTGATGATGTTCACGTGCGTCGGATCCCTGAAGGCAACGCCATTCGGGTAGGCAGGAGTTAGCGAAAGGAACAACCCACCGACCTTCAGAACACGATAGACCTCATTCATCAGCTCGATGAAGG
Organism: Pseudomonadota bacterium; assembly: GCA_018241725.1. Classification (GTDB taxonomy): domain Bacteria; phylum Pseudomonadota; class Gammaproteobacteria; order Burkholderiales; family Rhodocyclaceae; genus Zoogloea. The sequence continues at coordinate 137,587 of JAFEDI010000079.1, forward strand.
AGTTTCTGCGCGCTGGCGCATAGATCAAGCGCGGCACATGCTCGATGAAGTCATGAGCAGTCACATACTCGAAGAACTCGTCCTCGAACGGGATTGGCTCGACGACGAGGTCTGCACAACGGATGTTGGACTCGAGGTCCTCAAGTACGTCGATCCCATACAGTTCCTCGGCATTGAATGGATTCTTCGGCTGAGGACCACACCCCAGATCAAGCGACCGTGTCATGCGCGCTCCTCCGAGCATGAAAAAAAGACTGTGTACTCATGATCATTTTCTTGAAATATAGGGATTGCCGGGAAAGGACGTGATCG
>JAFEDI010000007.1 GCA_018241725.1 Pseudomonadota bacterium
CCAAGCCACTCAACCCTCGCGCCATCCCACCCAATCATCAAGACGCGTGACGCCATGCTTTTGACGCCTGGCCCAAAGCGCGCGACACGCCGCCCACTGTTTTTTTCATGCCGCCGCAGCGTTTCGTCCCATGAAAAAATTTCCCGTCGGCGTGAAAAATCCGATTTTTCCTATGAAAAAAAGATTTTTTCCCAAGAAAAAATCGTCCGGCGGCATCGCCAATCCCCCAATTCAGAGCACGTCAATATCCCGCAAAGCCAGGCGGGGAGCGGGTTTCCGGGCTTATGCCGAAACCTGCGCAAGCGCTTCAAGGTTCATTGAGCACTTCTTTCAACCAAGCAGCACAAACTGGAGACGATGAAATGGCAAAGAGTTACTACCTGCCCAAGGACGACAACGGCAAAGTGGCCCTGCTGGACCTGCTGGCCACCCGCTTGCCGATCTACGCGGAAACCCTCGAAGTCAGCCCCGCCGACCTTGCCAGCCTGCAAGCCGACGCAGCCGCCTTCCGCTACATGATCAACGCCCACAACGTCATCCAGGGCAATGCACGCCTGTGGACGACCTTCAAGAACCTGCAGCGCGACGGCGGCGCCGGCACCGGCGCCTTCCCCCCCGCCGCCAACCTCTCCGCCCCGGTGCCCACCGTGCCGCCCGGCATCATCCCCCGCGTCACCGCATTGATCGCCCGCATCAAGACGGCCCGCAACTACACCGAAGCCATCGGGCAGGATCTCAGCATCGTCGGCAGCAACCAGATCGTCGATCCCGACGGCTGGAAGCCCATCATCGACATCGCCATCAAGGCCGGCCGCCCGGTCATCCAATGGACCAAGGGCGACGCCGACTCCATCGAGATCTGGGCCGACCGGGGCGACGACAAGGGCCTCAGCTTCCACACCATCACCACCGACCCGGCCTACACCGACGCCAGCCCCGCCCCGAGCACCTCCGCCCTGTGGAAATACAAAGCCATCTACCGCCTGCGCGATGAGCAGGTCGGCAACTGGAGCGACGTGATCAGCGTGGCCGTCGGCAGCTGAACGCCGGCTGCGCCACGCCTGGCGCAGCCGTTCAGGGGGCGCCGCCGCCCCCTGCCGGAAACCGATCTCAAGTGAATTAAGAGTCGGAGCCCAATGCCGCAGGTCACAGACTCGCAGTCCAATTGACCGCAATATCGATGCCATTACAGCCTATCGGGTGCTCATCGGCCGGAGCAGCCATGCGATAGGCCGGAACATTCGTTCAACAGGCTTTACCCTGTTGTTCCCGGACCGCTGCGTACCAATCCCATTCAATGGTTCATGCGATGGATAAAGACACCGGGTTCTGCCTGATCTTCGCGCTGGATGGACAGCAGTTCGCGCTGCCGCTGCCGATGGTGGAAAAGGTCGTACGCGCGCAGGCCATCACCCCCTTGCCCAAGGCCCCCACCATCGTCTCGGGAATCATCGACTTTCACGGCGAGATTGTGCCGGTGATGGACATCCGTCTCCGCCTCGGCCTGCCCGCCCAGCCGATCGCCCTCTCCGATCAGATCATCATTGCGCGAACGCCCCATCGCCCCATTGCCTTCGCAGTCGAAAAGATCCTGGACGTCACGGCATGGCGCGATCAGGACAGGGTCCCCGCCGAGGCGGTCGTTGCGGGAGTCAAGTTCCTCGACGGGGTGCTCCGGAATCAGGCAGGCATGATCCTCATGTACGATCCAGGCGCCTTCTTCCTGCCGGAAGAACATCAACAGCTGGACCGGTTGGCGAGCTAGGCCCGCAGCATGGACGCGCCGGCCGACGCCTTCGACGATCCGATCCGCAGCGCCCTCTGCGAAATGCTGTCGATGCGCCTGGGCCTGCATTTTCCGCCGGAGCGCTGGCCGGACCTCCTGCGCCGCATGGCCCCCGCCGCCGCCGAACTGGGCTACCGTACGGTTCGGGACGGCCTGCACGGCTTGCTGGCCAAGCCCCTGGGGCAGCGGGAGCTGGAGGTGCTGGGGCGCCATCTGACCGTGGGAGAAACCTATTTCTTCCGTGACCCCGAGATCTTCGCGGCCCTGGAGCAGCACCTGCTGCCCGACCTGATCCGTCACCGCCGCGACACCACGCGGCGCATCCGCATCTGGAGCATCGGCTGCAGTAGCGGCGAGGAAGCCTATTCCATCGCCATCGCCGTGGCGAACAGGCTGCCCGACCTCGAGCAATGGAATGTCTCCATCCAGGCCACCGACATCAATCTCCAAGCGCTGACCCAGGCCCGGGAAGGCGTCTACGGCAACTGGTCCTTCCGCACACCGCTCCCCCCGGCGTGGCAACGCTGGTTTTACGCCCCACGTGCCGGCCATCGGGCCGTTGCACCGCAGATCAAGTCCCTGGTGAGTTTTTCCTACCTCAACCTGATGGACGGCCACTACCCGACGGTCGAGACCAACACCAACGCCATGGACCTGATCTTCTGCCGCAACGTCCTGATGTATTTCCATCCGCAACGGGTGGCGGAGGCCCTGGAACGGATCGGCAACAGCCTGCTCGGCGGCGGCTGGCTCGTGCTCAGCCCGGTGGAAAGCGCACTGGTCACCGCCCCCCCGCTGCGCCCTCGCCACCTGCCGGGCGTCCTGTTCTACCAAAAGGCGGAAGCGGACGGCACCTGCCCGCTTGCAGCTGAGCCCATGACACATCCTCCCCACACGACATCAAGCGCCCCCGCCCCCCATCATGGGCGAACATCCCCACCGATTTCCGAGCCCTCTCCTCCCGCCCCCAGCCTACCCCCACCCGCACCGGCCCCCGCACAGACCTTGGTCCGGCAGGCGCGTGAGCAGGCCGATCGCGGCCAGCTGACTGAAGCCCTGGCCTCCTGCGACCAAGCCATCGCCCAAGACAAGCTCAACCCGGCCTGGGCTTTCCTGCGGGCTTCCATACTGCTCGAACTGGGGTATGACGACGCCGCCGCCGCTGCCTTACAGCGCACACTGTACCTGGACCACGATTTCGTCATGGCCCACGTCACCCTCGCCAATCTGTTGCAGCGCCGCGGCCGACATGCGAGTGCGTGCAAGCACTACCGCAACGCCCTGGAGTTGCTCGCGCCACTGGACGCACAACAGGTTCCACTGGAAGCCGACGGGATGACCGCCGGACGCCTGCGGGAATACATCGCAGCAACCCTCGCAGCGGGCGGCGAGGCCGCCCCCGGTCAAATGGAGCGATGACATGAGCAGGGAGAAAGCGGCTGCGCCCCGGCGCAGCATCGACTGGAGCGATGTCCACCGCCGCCTGGAGCAGGTCCGGCATGCAGTGGAGAACGACGGCACCCCGGACGCGCAGGAGACGGCACGCATCCTGGCTGCCCGGGCTCAGGCCCTGGCCACGCCCAAGCTGGCGGAAAGCGACGGCGAGACCATCGACGTGATCGAGTTCCTGCTCTCCGGCGAACGCTACGGCATGGGCTTCGCGTACGTGCGGGAAGTCTTCCCCCTCCTCGACCTGACCCGCCTGCCCTGCACCCCACCCTTTGTGCTCGGCATCGTCAATGTCCGTGGCGAGATCGTCTCCGTGGTCGATCTGCGCAAGTTCTTCGATCTGCCCGAAAACGGGCTCGGCGATCTCAACAAGGTCATCGTCCTGCACTCTACGGCGATGACGTTCGGAATCCTGGCAGATAGCGTTGCGGGGGTCCGCACTGTGCCACGGAGCGAACTGCAGCCCTCCCTGCCGACCCTGACGGGACTGCGGGAACGATATCTCCTGGGCGTGACCGGCGATCCCATGGTCATTCTCGATGCAGCCAAGCTGCTGGCCGACCCGCGTCTCGTCATCGACGAGTCGGTGGCCCCATGACGGGAACAACTACCGGAAGAAGGAGCCGACGATGAAAGCCTCGATAGGTACGAAGCTCTGGTTGAGTTTGCTGGCGGTCCTGGCCGTCCTGATGGTCGTAGCGGGGGTGTCCTACCTGAGCACGATAAAACAGGCGGAAACCGTACGGTGGGTCACCCACACGCGGGACGTACAGGGGAAGCTGAAGGATCTGCTGATCCTGCTGCAGGATGCCGAAACCGGGCAACGGGGCTATCTCATCACCGGCGAAGACCGTTACCTGCCCCCATTCCTCTCGGTGCAGAACAGCATCGACAGCACCTTGCGGTCGCTCCGCGACCTGACGACGGACAACGCCGACCAGCAGAGGCGGCTGGATACCCTGAGCCCACTGCTGTCGGGCAAGCTCGACGAACTCAAGGAGACCATCTCCCTGAGGAAGAACAAGGGCTTCGAGCCGGCACGGCAAGTCGTCATGACGGACCGGGGGAAGAAAGCCATGGACGACATCCGCGTCCTGCTGAAGGACATGGAAAACCAAGAACTCGCGCTCCTCAAGGTGCGTGAGGAGGAAGCCCGCGTACAAACCGACAACACGGCGCTGATCATCGTCGGCGGCTTGCTCGCGGCAATGGGGCTGGTGGTCGGGGCCGGACTCTTCCTGACCCGGCATATCGCCCAGCCGCTGAAGGCCGTCAGCGACGCGGCAGAGCAGATCGCCACCGGCAATCTTGCCGTCGACCTGTCAGCAGGCGCGCGGGACGACGAAGTCGGGGTCCTGATGCGTACCTTCGCCCTCATGGCCAGATCCCTGCAGGACATCGCCCTGGCGGCGGACAGGATCGCCGCCGGCGACCTGACGGCCCGGATCACCCCCCAGTCGAGCCAGGACGTGCTGGGCAACGCCCTGTCGACGATGGTGGAGAACCTGCGCCGGATGACTCAGGAGGTTGGAGAAGGCATCAACATACTGGCAGCCTCGTCGAGCGAGATCGTGGCAGCCACATCCCAGGTGGCATCGAGCTCGGCGGAGACGGCAACCGCCGTGAGCCAGACCATGGCAACCGTCGAAGAAGTGAAGCAGACCTCGCTGCTGGCGGCGGACAAGGCCAAGCTGGTTTCGGAAACCGCCCTGCGCACGGTGGAAATCTCGAAGAGCGGACGCAAGTCGGTGGAAGACTCGGTGGAGTCCATGCACCGGATTCAGGAGCAGATGGAGTCCATCGCCGAGAGCATCGTGCGGCTTTCCGAACAAGGCCAGGCCATCGGCGAAATCATCGCCACCGTCAACGATCTGGCGGAGCAGTCGAACCTGCTCGCGGTGAATGCGGCGATCGAGGCCGCCAAGGCCGGCGACCAGGGCAAGGGCTTCTCGGTGGTGGCGCAGGAAGTGAAGAGCCTGGCCGCCCAGTCGAAACAGGCCACCGCGCAAGTCCGGGCAATCCTCGGCGACATCCAGAAGGCCACGGGCGGCGCGGTCATGGCGACCGAACAGGGCAACAAGGCGGTGGAAGCCGGCGTCAGGCTATCGGCCGAGGTGGGCGAATCGATCCGCATACTGGCCGAGAGCATTGCCGAGGCGGCACGGGCCGCTACGCAGATCGCCGTCTCGTCGCAGCAGCAGCTGGTGGGCATGGACCAGGCCGTGCTGGCGATCCAGAACATCCGCGAAGCCAGCATCCAGAACGTGGCGGGCACCAAGCAGACCGAAAGCACCGCGCAGAACCTCCATGAACTGGGCGTACGGCTCAAGCAACTGATCGCCCGCTACCAGACCTGAGCCATGGAGAAGAACGACGATGCCTTCCGCAAGCGTCTCCTCGCCACCTTCAGGAACGAGGCGGCGGAGCACGTCCAGGCCCTTTCCTCGGGTTTGATCGCCCTCGAAAAGACGGCAGCGCCCGAGGAGCGGCAGGGCATCGTCGAAACCGTGTTCCGCGAGACCCATAGCCTGAAAGGTGCCGCCCGGGCGGTGGGAAAGGGCGAGATCGAGACACTCTGCCAGTCCATGGAGAGTTTCTTTTCCCTGCTCAAGCAGGGTAAGGCCAGCCTCTCCGCCGGGCAGTTCGATCTGCTCAACGAAGCCGTGGATGTGCTGAGCGCCCTGCTGGGCAGCGTCGAAGATGCACCCACCAAGGCCCAACTGGCGGCAGTCCGGGAGCTGCGCCAGCGCCTGAGTGGCAACGGCTCCCGGAACACGGAGGCGCCCGCCCCCGTTGTGCGGAATGACATTCCCCCGGACTCCCAGGCTCCGCCGAGCGCCTCACCGCCTGAAGACACGGCCGGCGTCGCCACCGGACCCACGATGGGCAAGGCCCTCCCCGACCCGCCCCCGCTCCGGGGCGGAGATACGGTGCGGGTGCCCGTGGCACGGCTGGACGCCATCCTGTTTCAGTCCGAATCCCTGCTCGCCGCCAAGCTCACGGCCCACCAGCGGGTCATGGACATCCGCGCGGCCCAATCCGGCGTCATTGCGCTGGCCCGGCAGAGGGCCCGGATAGCACCGGAGGCCAGGGCCTTGCTGCGGCGCCTGGAACGCGGGGAACAGCGCGGGGAAGCGGGCAACCGGCGCAAGGGCGACACCCGCTTGCGCCGGTTGCTGGAATACCTGCAGCAGGAGGATGACTTCATCAAGACCCACGCGATGCGCCTGGAAACCCTGGCCAAGGCGGCCGAGCACGACTGGCGCAGCCTGGGGAGCACGGCCGACGGCCTGCTCGACGACGTGAAGATGGCGCTGATGCTGCCCATCTCCTCGATCGCGGAGGTGCTGCCCAAGTTCGTCCGGGACGGCTCCCGCAGCCAGGGCAAGGACGTGGATTTCAGGATTCGCGGCGCCGAGACGGAGATCGACCGGCGAATCCTGGAAGACCTGCGCGACCCCTTGATCCATCTGGTCCGCAACAGCCTCGACCATGGCATCGAGAAGCCGGAAACGCGGCTGGCGGCGGGCAAGCCGCGACGGGGCCTGATCGAGCTGAGCGCCAGCCAGATCGAAGGCGGCCGCATCGAGATCGTCATCGCGGACGACGGCGCCGGCATTCCCCTCGACAAGGTTCGCGATGTGGCCCATCGGCTGCAACTGGCCCCCCCCTCTGGCAACGGCGACGCCGGCAGCACGGCTCTCGACGACGCCGCCTGCCTCGAGCTGATCTTCCAGTCCGGCGTGTCCACCAGCCCGATCGTCACCGATCTGTCCGGTCGCGGCCTGGGGCTGACCATTGTGCGGGAGAAGGTGGAGCGCCTGGGCGGCTCGGTCTCGGTCGGCGCGTCTCCCGCCGGGGGAACCCGTTTCCGGCTCGTGCTGCCCCTGACGCTGGCAACCTTCCGCGGCGTGCATGTGCGCTGCGGCGAACGGGAGTTCATCTTCCCGAGCGCACACCTGACCCAGGTGGCACGGGTCGCCAGACAGGCCATCGCCACGGTGGAGAACCGGGAGACCATTCCGCTGAACGGCCAGGCCTTGTCTCTGGCACGCCTGGCCCAGGTGCTCGGCATCCCCGCCGACAAGGCGCAAGCGCGAACGGAGAGCGTGCAACTGGTGGTCGCGGGGACAGCAGAGAACCGCATCGCTTTCCAGGTGGACGAGGTCCTGGGCGAGCAGGAGGTGCTGGTCAAGGGCCTGGGCCGGCAATTGCGGCGCGTACGCAACATTGCCGGCGCCACCGTGCTGGGCAATGGCCGGGTGGTACCGATCCTCCACGTCCCCGACCTGCTCAAATCGGCGCGGCATGCCGCGCCCTCCCCGGAGCCCACCACCGATGCCGACGCGGCGCGCAAGTCCCTGCTGGTGGCGGAGGACTCGATCACCTCGCGCCTGTTGCTCAAGGGCATCCTCGAAGCGGCCGGCTACAACGTGAAGACCGCGGTGGACGGCCTCGACGCCTACACCCAGTTGCGCACCGAGCCCTTCGACCTGCTGGTGTCCGACGTGGACATGCCGCGCATGAACGGCTTCGATCTCACCGCCAAGGTGCGCGCCGACAAAGCCCTCGCCGACCTGCCGGTGGTGCTGGTCACGGCCTTGAGCTCCCGCGCAGACCTGGAGCGGGGTGCCGAAGCGGGCGCCAATGCCTACATCGTCAAGGGCAGCTTCGACCAGAGCAACCTGCTGACAGCCATCAGAAGGCTCCTATGATGACCAGCGCCAAGCGTATCCGTGTCCTGGTGGTGGAGGACTCCGCCGTGCAGCGCGAGCTGCAGGTGCACCTGCTCAACAGCGATCCGCAACTGGAAGTAGTCGGCACGGCCAGGGACGGGCGCGAAGCCATAGAACAGGTGCGGCGCTGCCAGCCAGACGTGGTGACCATGGATTTCCATATGCCCCACCTGGACGGTGCGGCGGCCACCCGCATCATCATGGAAAGCCTGCCGGTGCCCATCGTGGTGATCTCTGGCAGCTCCGCCCAGCATGAAGTGGCCGAAACCTTCCGGGCGCTGGATGCCGGCGCACTGGTCATCATCGAAAAGCCCTACCTGCCGGACAGCGAGGCCGCCCGCAAGATGGTCGAAACCGTCAAGCTGATGGCCGAGGTCAAGGTGGTGCGGCGCTGGTCCGCGGCCCTGACGGGAAGGGCTGCGCCGGCACGGACCGAGCCCGACCCGACGTCCCCGGTGAGCCTGGTGGCCATCGGCGCATCCACGGGCGGCCCCCTGGTCCTGCAGACCATACTGGCCAGCTTGCCGCGGGACTTTGCCGCGCCCGTGCTCATCGTCCAGCACATCAGCCCCGGCTTCACGGAAGGATTCACCGAATGGCTGGCTGCGGCCAGTGGCTTTCCCGTGCAGATGGCCACCCAGGACGCCCGACTGGAACCCGGCCGCGCCTACGTGGCCCCCGACGGCCTGCACATGGCGGTCAAGGACGACGGCCGTGGCGGCCACAGGATTGTATTGACCGGTGGAGAACCGGAGAACGGACACCGGCCGTCCGTCTCCCACCTTTTCAACTCCGTGGCGGGGGCCGTGGGAGACAAGGCGGTGGGCGTGCTCCTGACCGGCATGGGCAGGGACGGCGCGGCCGAGCTGGGCATCCTGCGCCAGAAGGGGGCCGTCACCATTGCCCAGAGCCGGGAAAGTTCAGTCGTGGCCGGAATGCCCGGGGAGGCCATCCGGCTCGATGCGGCGACCCACGTCCTGGCGCCAGCCGAGATTGGCGGCCTTCTGGCGCTCCTGGTGAAACGCCGCAACGGCAACAGCGTTCACGAACCGTCAAAGCGTTGAGAAATCGAGGTACATCATGCAACCCGCCCACAATGAAGCGAGCGCCGTGGATATCCTGGTCGTCGAGGACAGCCCCACCCAGGCCGAACAACTGTGCTACCTGCTGCAACAGCATGGCTACCGGACCCGCATGGCGGCCAATGGCCGCCTCGGCCTCGAAGAAATCCGGCGTTGCAAGCCGACGCTGGTGATCAGCGACATCGTCATGCCCGAAATGGACGGCTACGCCCTGTGCCGGGCCGTCAAGGCCGATCCGGAACTCAAGGACATTCCGGTGGTGATCGTCACCTCCCTGTCCGGCATCCAGGACATTGCCCGGAGTCTGGAATGCGGCGCCGACAACTTCATCCGCAAACCCTACGAGCCCCACGCGCTGCTGGCGCGGGTCGAATACATTCTGCTCAATCTGGAACTGCGCAAGGGCAAGCGGATCAATATCGGCCTCGAGGTCTACCTGGGCGGCAAGAAGCACTACATCACTTCGGAACGGGAGCAGATCATCGACCTGCTGATCTCCACCTACGAAGAAGCGGTGCGCATGAACGAGGAGATGCAACAGCAGCAGATCGAGATTGCCCGCTCCAGCCAGACCCTGGCCGGGCTCTACCGTATCGCGGACGAATTGAACCGGGTCAGCACGCCGGCCCAGGTCTGCGAACTGGCCCTGCAGGCCACGATGGACCTCCCCAAGTTCGAGGCCGGCTGGATCTACCTCGCCGACGCAGACGGCAAGCAGAGCTATCGCCTCGTCGCGGCCAGCAAGACCGGCACACCCGCTTCGCAGCGGGGGGCCGACACCCTGGAGTGGATCGGGGACATCTCGTCCGCCACCGCTACCGGGCGCAACGCCAGCGTTCCGCTCGCCCTGGAGCGGCGCCACCTGGGGGTCATCCAGCTGCTGGCAGTGGACGGAGAGAGCTTCAACGACGAGGATCTGAACGTCCTCGACACCATCGGCAACCAGGTGGCCGTAGCCCTGGAACGGGCACACCTGCACCAGCACCTCGAAAACCTGGTGGAGCAGCGCACCGCCGCCCTGCAGGCCGAAGTGGTCGAGCGGCGCCGGGCCGAAGAGCGGGTGGTCAGCCTCAACCGCATCTACGCCGTGCTCTCCAACATCAATACGTTGATCGTGCGGGTCCATGAACGGGAGGAGCTGTTCCGCGAAGCCTGCCGCGTCGCCGTAGAGTTCGGCCACTTCGGCCTGGCCTGGGTGGGGATGACAAGTGCGGACAACGCGCATATCAAGCCCATCGCATGGCATGGCGTGGGCCTGTGGGCCGAGAGCATCGGCTTCGCAGCCGCGACCGACGTCGGCAACCTGGACGAGGCCCTGGTCGACGAGGCCATCCAGCAGCAACAAACCGTCGTCTGCCGCGACCTGGCGCAGGCCGCCGGCATGCCCCTGGCGGCGCTCGCCGTGTCGCACGGCTACCACGCCCTCTGCGCCCTGCCCCTGCAGGTGGACAAACAGACCGTGGCCCTGATGTTCCTCTATGCGCACACGCCCGAAGTGTTCAATGCCGACGAGATGCACCTGCTGGAAGAACTGGCCGGGAACATCTCCTTTGCGCTCGACCATATCGCCAAGGAAGAGCGCATCAACTACCTGGCCTACTATGACGCGCTGACCGGTCTGCCCAACCGCGACCTGCTGCTGGAACGCCTGCGTCAGAGCATTGGTTTCGCCCAGCGCCACGGCAGCACAGTCGCCGTGATCTGCCTCGATCTGGATCGTTTCAAGATCGTGAACGACGGCCTCGGCCACTATGTCGGCGACAAGCTGCTACAAACCGTGGCGGGCCTGCTGTCGGGCATGTTGCGCGACGGCGACACGGTCGGCCGGCTGGTGGCCGACAAGTTCGTCATGATCTGCGCCGACCTGCACGATGCGGACGATCTGCCCCCTGTCATCGAGCGGCTGCAGGCCGTGCTGCGCGCCCCCATCCCCGTCGGCGACGAAAGCACCAATCTCACCGCCAGTGTCGGCATCAGCCTTTGCCCCAAGGACAGCGACGACCCCATCACCCTGGTCAAATACGCCGAACTGGCCATGTATCAGGCCAAGGAACGGGGCGGCAACCAGCACCGCTTGTTCACCACCGAGCTGGACACCCGGGTCTCCGAGCGGGTGAAGCTGCAAAACCGGCTTGGTGCAGCGCTGGAGGCCGGAGAACTGGTGGTGTATTACCAGCCCCAGGTCAGCGCGATGAACGGCGTGGTGTGCGGCATGGAGGCGCTGATCCGCTGGCGGCACCCTCAATTCGGTCTGGTGCCCCCGGGGCAGTTCATTCCCATGGCCGAGGAAAGCGGATTGATCATTCCCATCGGAGAGTGGGTGCTGCAGGAAGCCTGCCGGCAGAACAAGGCATGGCACGACGAAGGCCTGTCGGACTTCCCGGTGTCGGTCAACCTCTCCATCGCCCAACTGCGCGACAGCAGCCTGCTCGCCAGCGTGCGCCGCGCGCTCGACGAGACGGGGCTCGGCCCCCGCTACCTGGAGCTGGAGCTGACCGAAAGCATGATGATGGAAAACCCGGAGATGCTGATCGCCTTCCTGCAGCGTACGCGGGAGATGGGCATACAGATCTCCATCGACGATTTCGGCACGGGCTATTCCAGCCTCAACTACCTGAAGCGCCTGCCCCTCGACCGGCTCAAGGTGGACTACAGCTTCGTCCGCGACATCACCCGCGACCCGGCCAGCGCCTCGATCTGCCGTGCCGTCATCGCCATCGCCCACAACCTGCGCCTGGGGGTGGTGGCCGAAGGGGTCGAAACCGAGGGCCAGGCCAGCTACCTGGCACGCCACTATTGCGAGAGCCTGCAAGGTTATTACTTCAGCAAACCCCTTCCCGCAGATGAGATCACGGCCCTGCTGCGCAAACGCGAGCCCCTGATCAAACTGGCCGCCGAGCTGAATGCCCGGCGCACCCTGCTGCTGGTGGACGACGAAGAGAACATCCGCAACGCCCTGCGCCGCCTGCTGCGCAGCGATGGCTACCAGATACTGCTTGCTTCAGGCCCCACCGAAGCCTTCGAGTTGCTGGCCACCAACCGGGTGGGCGTGATCCTCGCCGATCAACGCATGCCCGACATGAGTGGCACCGAGTTTCTGCGCCGGGTGAAGGACATCTATCCCGATGCGATCCGCATCGTCCTGTCCGGCTACACCGATCTCGATACCGTCACCGCATCGATCAATCAGGGCTCGGTATACAAGTTTCTGGCCAAACCCTGGGACAACGACGCCCTCCGCGAAGTCCTGCGTGAAGCCTTCTGGCGCTACGAACTCTCCAAGGGGATCGCCACCGACTGGTACTCGGCGGGCAGCGTCCAGGGTCTTCATGGCGGGCAGTGACCCCCTTCCGATAAACGGCAAACATCCCCAACGGCAAACTCGGCAAATTTGATACTCTTGTAGAATCCAACAAGAGCAAACGCCCCCATGAATGCGGTTGAGATTTTCCCGTGGAGCGCAAACTTCGAGACGGGAATCGCGGAGATCGACGAACAACACCAGCAACTGGTCCGGCTGGTGAATCGACTGGCCAGCCATCTGGCCTATTCGGCAGATCTGCCGGGACTCGATGAGATCTTCGGCGAACTGGCCGCCTACGCCCAGTACCACTTTGCAACCGAAGAGGTGACCTGGCACGAGGCCCTGCCGGACGATCCATGGGAAATCGAACACCGCAAGACGCACCAGACCTTCATCGACGACGTGATGCGTCTGCGCAATACCCAGGCCGGCAAATCCACCGACATGACCGTCGAAGAGATCCTGAGCTTCCTGTGCCAATGGCTGGCCTTCCACATCCTCTACAGCGACCGGCGCATGGCGCAGGCCGTCATCGCCATCCGTGCCGGCCAGGCCCCGGAAGACGCCAAGCGGCACAGCAACGGCGCCATGAACAGCACCGTGCGGGCCCTGATCGAGACCGTGCTGACGATGTACGACAGCCTGTCCAACCGCACCCTGCAGCTCATGAAGGAACTCAGCGCCCGCCAGAAACTTGAAGCCAAGCTGCGACTGGCCGGCAGCGTGTTCGACAACACCCTCGAATCGATCTGCATCATCGACGACGTCGGCAACATCATCGACGCCAACCCGGCCTTTGCCCAAAGCTGCGGAACGAGTCGCGACGAACTGCTGGGAGCCCCGCTGGCCACCTTCAAATCCGGCCTCGGCAACGATGACAACAACGCCCCTGCCATATGGAGCGCGGTAAACAGCAGCGGCCACTGGAGTGGCGCCATCCAGTGCCGGGCGCCCAGCGGTGAACTCTCTGCCGAGTGGCTGACCCTTTCCTCCGTCCGCAATGGCGATGATTTCGGCATCGGCCATTACGTGGCCGTCTTCTCCAGCGTCGGCGGCCTGATCCAGCGCCAGCAGGCCATGGAACACTGGGCCCACCACGATGCCCTCACCGGCCTGCCCAACCGCCTGCTCCTCAAGGACCGCCTCGAACAAGCCCTCGCCCAGGCCCGCCGCGGCGGCGGCGGCCTGCTGGGCGTGTGCTACGTGGACCTGGACGACTTCAAACCGGTCAACGACACCTTCGGCCACGCCGCTGGCGACCACGTGCTGCAAGTCACCGCCGAGCGCATCCGCAAGGAACTGCGCGGCACCGACACCGTCGCCCGCATCGGCGGCGACGAGTTCGTGATCCTGCTCAACGGCCTCCAGGAAGGCAGCGACCGCCTGGCCTGCCTCGACCGCATCATCGAAGCCATCGGCCAGCCCATCCCCCTGGGCCACGACGGTGCCGGCCCCAGCACCCGCATCTCCGCCAGCATCGGCATCAGCTTCTCGCCCCGCGACGGCCGCAACGCCGAAGATCTGCTCCACCACGCCGACCAGGCCCTGTACCAGGGCAAACTGGCCGGCAAGGGCGGCTACCGGATCTACACGCCAACGGAGGCAGCCTGACTCAGCAGTCCCCGTACTCCTGAATCCACGCGATCAGCGCCCGCGTGGACTGATCCAGCCCCTCGCTATCCGTCTCACCAGTCAAGGCCGGCAGCAGGCGGCCGGCGAGCTGCTTGCCCAGCTCCACCCCCCACTGGTCGAAAGAGTTGATGCCCCAGATCACGCCCTGCACGAACACCTTGTGCTCGTACAACGCCAGCAACATGCCCAGGTAGTAAGGCACGATGCGCGGCAGGATGATGGTGGTGGACGGCTGGTTGCCGGCAAACACCTTGTGCGGCAGCAACGAGGCCATCTGGTCCGCCGGCACGCGGGCGGCCTCCAGTTCCGCCCGGGCTTCCGCCTCGGTCTTGCCGAAGGCCAGGGCCGCACTCTGGGCCAGGAAGTTGGCCATCAAGGGTGCCTGGTGCCCCGGCAGCGGGAAATCGCTCTGCGCACTGGCGATAAAGTCACAGGGCACCAGCCAGCCGCCCTGATGCAGCAACTGGAAGAACGCGTGCTGCCCGTTACTGCCGATCTCGCCCCACACGATGGGGTTGGCCTGACAGGACAGCGGCTGTCCATCGCGCCCCACTGTCTTGCCATTGGACTCCATCTCCAGCTGCTGCAGGAAGGACGGCAGGAAACGCAGGGACTCGTGGTAAGGCAGCACCGCACTGGTACTCGCCCCCAGGAAATTGGTGTTCCATACCCCGATCAGCGCCATCAGCACCGGCAGGTTGCGCTCGAACGGCGCCTCGCGGAAATGGTTGTCCATCGCCTGCGCACCGGCCAGCAAACGCTCGAAACCGTTCATGCCGATTGCCAGCGCAATCGGCAAACCGACCGCCGACCACAGGGAATAACGCCCGCCCACCCAGTCCCACATGCGGAACACGTTGGCAGCCGGCAGTCCGAAAGTCTGGGCCTTCTCCATGGCCGACGTCACCGCCACGAAATGCAACAGCAAAGCCCGCGCCGCGTCGTCGCCCGCCGCCGCACACAACCACTCCCGCGCCGTATGCGCGTTGAGCATGGTCTCCTGCGTCGTGAAGGTCTTGCTCGCCACGATGAACAGCGTGGAACGCGGATTCAGCGAATCCAACAGCTTGGCCAGATGCGCACTGTCCACGTTGGACACGAAATGCATCTTCAGCCCCTGGCGCTGATAAGCCGACAAGGCCCGCACCACCGTCTTCGGCCCCAGATCCGACCCACCGATCCCGATGTTCACCACATCGCGGATCGCCTCGCCGGAAAACCCGCGCCACAAGCCACCGCGCACCTTCTCGGAGAATTCCCGCATCTGGGCGCGCACGGCGCGGACTTCGGGCATCACGTTGCAAGTGGCCGAGGGAAACACACCGGGCTTCATGTAACGCAAAGCCGTGTGGAGAACCGCGCGGTCTTCGCTTACATTGATCTTGTCACCGGCAAACAGACGCGCGCGCCAGCCTTCGAGATCGGCGGCTTTGGTCAAATCGAGCAGGAGTTCGATCGTGCGTTGGTCGACACGCTGCTTGGAGAAGTCGACGAGCATGCCTTCGAGTTCGAAGGAGAGATGCGAGAAGCGCTCGGGGTCCGATGAAAAAAGATCACGTAGATGGACTTGCTCAGCACAACGTTTATGCTCGGTCAGAGCCTGCCACACAGATGTAGTAGTAAGCATAATTGAAGTTTAGGAGAACACTGCGCAAAAGAATACACTCATTCAACATGAAAACTCAAACATCATTTATTAAACAAATACTACGAAATATAGTTTCCCTACAAAAGGAGAACACCATGAACAAAAGATCTAAACTTTCAATCTTAATAATGGCCTCCATTTTTTCCACTGCAGTTTATTCAACAGAAAGAAACATAGGAGTCAATGTCACAAACATCTTTCTTCTACCCATAGAAGAACAAGAACGTACCATTCAAGCCATAAGTGATGCCCATGTAAAATCAATTAGAACGAGCATCCCAAACACAAAAGATGGGATAGAGTTTGCCAGGCGCATACAAAAGAACAATATAAAAATACACCTTATCATCCGACTAGATGAAAGCATCCCCTCCTCAACTCCTCGTCGGGAATATGATCGAGCAAACTTCCCCCGCGTGTGGCCTTCACCTCCGCTTTCAAGCCTCGATCCCAATTACTTTCGCTCATTCTTTAGAAAAAAACTAACTGAGCTATCTGGCGCTGGCATACAGATATCTGCATTTGAAATATTTAACGAGATCAATACCGCAGCTTTCAATGCAGACTTTCCTGTACCTGGGGAAGGGCGCCAACTTGGATACGCTGATCTAACAACCTCAGACACAGGCATTAAAGTTGCGAAGGGATTCGACAGATACATCGAAATTCTAAAAATAGCGAAAGAAGAACTCCAGGCATCTCAAAATTACAAGAACACACCTCTAATTAGCGCTGGACTAGGCGGCATTGAAGCACCCGAGGGAAAACTAGACAAAATCAACACCGATCTTATCAGCATAAATGCCACCATTAAGTATCTAAACCAACATGGAGCAAATAACTATGTAGACGGCTACGGGGTACACGTATATCCGTGGGAAAATGGCCCCGGAAATCCAACTGAAGCAGTGAGACGCAAAGAGCGACTTGACCGCTATGTGCTAACAAACTGCGGAAAATTGGCCAACTCTCCGCCGTGCTGGATCACCGAATGGGGATTCAAAGCAGACTCAGCATCCTGTCCGGTGGAAGACAAGAAGCGACTGTTATTGGTGGACGAAACGAGAAAAACTTTTGAAACATATATGCGAAACGGCCAAGTTTCAGCAATTTACTATTACACTTGGAATTCAGATCCATTAAGTCCAAGAAACAACGACGAAAACCGCCTAGCTGCATACCTATGCAACCGCTTAACAGAATCAGGAAAAAGGGCGATAGAGGACTAAGAAGAAGGGCTAGAGCCATTCCTCTTAGTCAACTCAATTATGAACGGCCAATGGGGTAGTACTCAAACCCTGCAGCCCGCATGAACGAGGGATCAAACATGTTTCGCCCATCAAAAACAACCGGATTATGCAAGCGGCTCTTAATAAGCTCAAAGTCCGGACTGCGAAACTCTTTCCATTCAGTCACAATCACAAGTGCATTTGCATCATCCAAAGCGCTATTAGGACGCCCGGCAAATGAAAGCCCTTTTTGATCACCAATAACTCTCTCAGCCTCTTGCATTGCGACCGGATCATATGCAGCAACGGTCGCACCGCGCTTTAGCAACTCCTCGACAATTATCCGACTCGGAGCCTCACGCATATCGTCAGTATTCGGCTTAAAGGCAAGCCCCCAAAGCGCAAATCGCATTCCGCTCAAATCAGGGCCATACCGCTTAATAATTTTCTGAACGAGAACTAATTTCTGCGCGTCATTAGCCTCTTCTACTGCAGTAAGGACTCGAACGTCAACCTGCGCTTGAGCAGCTATTTTTATAAGTGCCTTCACATCCTTCGGGAAGCACGAACCGCCGTAACCGCATCCAGGATAAAGGAAATGTCTTCCAATACGAGGATCACTTCCGATCCCTTGCCGCACAAGCTCAATATCAGCACCTAGCTGTTCTGCCAAATTTGCCAACTCATTCATGAAACTAATACGAGTGGCAAGCATAGCGTTCGCTGCATATTTGGTCAGCTCTGCGGACCGCACGTCCATGAAGACCAACTTGTCGTGATTGCGTTGAAAAGGGGCGTAAACTTGCCGCATCACATCAACGGCCCGTTCATCTTCAGCTCCGACCACAATGCGATCAGGACGCATGAAGTCTTCAATTGCAGCACCTTCCTTCAAAAACTCCGGATTTGAAACTACGCTAAAAGGAAAGCTAACCCCTCTATTGGCCAACTCCTCATCGACAGCAGCCTTAACTTGATCCGCAGTTCCTACAGGAACCGTCGACTTATCAATAACAACTCTGTATCCGTCCATATAGCGACCGATATTCCGTGCCGCCGAAAGTACGTATTTCAAATCCGCCGACCCATCCTCATCCGGAGGCGTACCTACAGCGATAAACTGCACTTCGCCAAACAAGGCTGCGCGTTCGATATCGGTCGTAAACTGGAGCCGTCCGGCCTCCACGTTCCTGCGCACCACTTCCTGCAGCCCAGGTTCGTGAATTGGAATTCCGCCTTCTTCAAGGATCTTGATTTTCTCGGGATCTACATCCAGACACAGCACATTATTACCAACATCGGCAAGGCAAGCCCCCGAAACCAAGCCAACGTAACCAGTGCCAATTACAGTTATCTTCACTTTCAATCCCTTCAAGAAATCACTTATTCACAATAAAGTTGTACCAACTGTCTATGAAGTCGATTTACAGAGAATTCCTTCTTGAATCTCTCATAACCAGCCACTCCAACTGCAGTCAAATCCATGCGAGAAAGCATTTTTATTGATGAGGCCAGATCCATCGATGACTCGGACGGGAACACAACGCCTGTAACCCCGTCATCAACAATTTCTGGCAACGCCCCAGCGTTAGATACAACGACAGGCAGCTTTGCCCTCATGCCTTCAATTGCCACCAAGCCGAATCCTTCCCAACGAGACGGGACTATCAGAATATCTGCGGCAGAATATAAGGTCTCCAACTGAGCAGCGTTAACCCATCCAGTTAGCGAACAATTGCTGATGCTTTTAACAGCCCCCCCCCCAACAACGACGTCGCCAGCAATGACAAGATGGAATTCATCACTTAACGACTCCATTGCTTCAATAAGTACGTCTACGCCCTTCTGCTTATCCAACCGCCCAACAAACAAAAGCCGAACCTTCGCTCTCTCAGGCCAGACAGGGCCCGAAACAGGCATAGCCTTTTGTCTTTCAATCGAAATTCCATTCCTGATAACCATCAAACGATCTCTAGGAAACCCCACTTTGAGAGCAGCCTGATGCTCATAATCAGAAATACAAATCACTTTGTAGCAGAGTCGAGACAAAACAAGCTCAACAAGGCCAAGAGCCTTCTTCGCCCCCCCACTCAATGGTCTATCCCAAGCCCATCCATGAGGGCAATACACAACTCTGCAGTTTGGCCCCAATACGCGCATAATGGGACGAACGCTAAATCCAGCAAACGTTGAATGAATATGGAGCACCTCGGGCAGATAAGTCCGACTGAACTCAGCACAAGCAAACGCTAGCCGAATCGCCCTTCTCCATCGCGGGCCGCTGTCGTCGTAAGAAATGACCTTGGCAATTTCATTGACGCACCCCAACTCGCCAATCTGAGATATCGGTACCATCAGGACTACGTTCTCAGCCCCGAATTCATTGACTTGAAGTGGCACCAACTCTCGAAAATAGGTGGCAATACCACCCTTAATCGTCTCCGCAACATGGAGAATACGCATTTATCAACTCCGGCAACGAGTATCACGTCCGTTTCTGCAGAGTACGAGCAGGCACTCCGCCAACGGTATCCCCATCAGCAACGCTTCGAACGACAACAGCATTTGCTCCGACGCGAGAATGACTTCCGACAGAAACATCCCCAACGACGCATGCACCCGCGTATATAACAACTCCGTCACCAACAACTGGATATGACGTATCTGATCCGCCACCGAGTCCCAAAGTGACGTTTTGAAATATCGTCACGCCCTGACCGATTTCCACGCCATCACCCACAACTATACCAATAGCATGAGGCAAACACAAACCCTTCCCTATATGAGATCTAGGGGATAAATAACAGGAATGCCTCTTGATAATATTTTTCCATAGCATTTTTGAAAGGAGGCGAAAAAAACCACCCTTCCAAAAAAAATATGATGAAAGCCGATACTTAACCACAGCGGAAAACCCAGGATCTACATAGAACTTCAAAAGAAGATCAATGATCGACTTTCCACCTTCAACAACCCGCAAGTCGTCCCGAAGAGTTTCCACAAGCCCCTGACGTACTTTTGAATTATTTCTTCTCATACTGCTTAGACCTTCTCTTTACGGCCTCAATGACTCCCATCGGAACACTAAACAGAATCACTGTCTTAACAAGACCGTACCACGCATAGACATTTAAAAAATCGAAGTATTTCAACTGAAGAGAAAGACGTGCGCGCAGCTGAACTTTTCTCTTACGGACAGACACTCCCTGAGAAGAGACCTGATAATCCATTAGATAGCGGGGAATATTAGCGAACGAATACCCTTGCCTTGACGCTCGACAAAGAAACTCATAGTCCTGCGCTACGGAAAACTCCTCATTGTATCCACCAAGCTCTCTAAACACCGATGCTCGAAAACACCAGCTAGGATGCAGCAGAGGGCTATTCAAATGTAGAAACCTTTTGATATCTCCTGGCTCGCACGGCGGACTGAAGTGAAAAAGTGTCTTTCCAACATCAGACTCGTCAAAAAACCTAGCCCATGTTCCCACCCCATGGATTTCCGGCCGTTCGGACAAGAACTCAAGCTGCTCGAAGAATCGGTCACCATTAGCAATATCATCTGCATCCATTCTAGCGATGAATCTATATGGCTTTTCCAGAATTACTCCCAGCCCAATATTTAGCGCCTTCGTCAGCCCCTTATTCTGATCCAACCGAACCAAGCTTACCGTTTGATTGTATTTATTCGGCAATTGAACTGGAGGACTCGAAGCGTCATCAACAATATAAACATCTACTTTGACCTTAGAGTCCAAAAGGCTATCGAGAGCACGAAAAAGAGTATTTCCGTCATTGTGCGTCGCTAAAAGAACCGCAGTTTCGTTACTCATAGTACCTTACGTATCCAAAGCAAAATTAGTCGTAGTACGTGTCTTAATTGTGGCTGGCACTCCAACAGCTAACGCACCGGGCGGAACATCAACAAGAACGACCGAATTGGCGCCAACTACCGCGCTCTCCCCGATGCTTATATCACCAATAATCTTTGCTCCCGCGCCAATAAACGCGTTTGCACCGACTTTAACCCCAGTATTGTTCCCCCGCCCCTTCTTGCCTATGGTGACACCTTGCAGGATAGTTACCCCCGAAGATATTTCCGCGACCCCAATGACAATTCCGATTGGATGCGGGAAATAAACACCCGAAGAGAGAAGAGCATGGTATGAAATTTCACATCCAGTCAAAACGCTGGAAAAATACCAAACAACTCTGGCCGCTAATTTCCCGAAAACCGGCACCCTCAACAGCATTCGCTGGAGACGATATAAAAGTAGCGCATGCAGGCCCCGCGAAAATAGTAATGCGACAACTACGGAAGGAAAACTTGAAGAGGACGAATGGGCCAATACATCCCCTTTCATCACAAAAAACACATTCCGTTCCATTTCCATATCGAAGCTCACACGCGCCTATTATTTCTATAAAATCGCTGCTCAGGATCGTCCGACATGACATAGGCGCACAGGACGCCAATCAACACCCAGACGGAAAAATTTCGAAAGCTATCGTAGCTGATGCCGCTTAAAAACACGTAAAAGACTGCGCTAAGCAAAGCACGTCCAATTCTTGCTACGCCACCCTTCCTTTCCTGATCGCGAATCTTTTTCAACAACAAATACAGTATGTAACAGTGCACGCCATACCAAGACAATAACCCAACGCCCCCCAACTCCGCTCCAATTCTGAGCGGAAGAGAATATACCGGCGGCCAAGTAAAATCGGGATCAACAAACCAGTTATTTATTTCATAACTATTCCATGCCCAGCTAGGAAGCATGTCATACGCAATAAACGCATATTGACCCAAACCGATACCAACTACCGGGTTGTCTACAAATATGGTGAACGCCGCAACATTCGATGCGTACCGACTCAAATTCGAAACACTATCTCCAGCCAGGATGCTGTCAACGACATTATCGTGAACAAGGACTAGCACGCTTCCCACGGCTATCACACTCAATGGAAAGACAACAAATATCACTACTTTCTGAAGCGACTCATTTAAACCAAGTAGAAATCTGTTTACTACCAACCCACCCACCAGACCAATTAAAAGAACGGTCGCAGTCCGAGCATTCGCAACCACCATAAATACAACCACAAGCCAAAACAGATACCTAAACCACTTTCCGTCTTTGTCTGCATGCTGAGCCTGAGCCAACCTGGTAATTACGAACATATACCCAAGAAACAACCCAAAGACCGACGGCTCAAACGTAACACTTTGAAGTCGCCAGGGGCTAAATGAAGGCCAACGCCCGGCACGAAACACCTGAGATATAAGATCGTACACACTAAGAAGGCCATCGTTGAACCAGGCCCCCAACTCAATGGATGAAACGGCA
>JAFEDI010000080.1 GCA_018241725.1 Pseudomonadota bacterium
ACAAGGTTCCGCTGAGCCTGGACCAGGCCCTGACCATGACGCCGGACACCTACGCCGATCTGTGCAGTGCCCCGCGGGCATTCCCGCCCCTGGCGGCGCCGACGTTCTGCGCTGCCTTGGGCCTGCTTTACGCCAAGGCCAAGGACAAGGTGGCCCTCGCCAAGCCGAAGCGCTCCAGCGGTGGCGCCCTGCGCCAGCGCTTCGGCGCTCAGTTACCGCCGAGCATTGCGGCACTGTGCGCAGGGCGCATTCCTGCGCGTGGTGGCTGGAATGTCATAGCACTTCAACTGGCGACCCTGGCCGACGAGTCGGGCATCGGTGAAGACGCCCTTATCGAGAAATGCCAGGGCCTGATCCAGGCCCATGACTCGGACGGGAGCCGCTACAACACTCCGGCGAAGCGGGAAGCGGAGCTGCGCCGCATGTACCAATACATCGCTGGAAACGTCTGCTACGCCGCCAGTGTCGGCGGTCTTCGCTCGATCTTGCCCGCAGGAATGCGTGTTAATGACTTCCGGGGACTGCAATGATCGAAACGGGCATCAAGCTGCCGGAGACGCTTGCAGACTTCAACCCACGTGCTTTTCGGGGTGACTCCCCTGGACGCGCTGACATCATCGAGGGGCGCCTACCTCGCGGCAAGCTCGTGATCCTTGCCGGTGAAGGCGATGTCGGCAAGTCGTGGCTGTTGCTTGACCTGTTCTGCGCGATCAATGACGGCATGACCAATCAAGCCTTCGGGGGTCGGGTAGTCGCTCAGGCTCCATGCGTTTACTTGTCCGGCGAGGATGACTTTAGAACGGTAGACCTTCGCCTCAAGGCCATCCGGGAGCCGTTTCAAGTCGAGCCGGCAGAGCATGGAGCCATCTTGCCCGCCCCAGACATTGGCCCGTTGCACCTTGTTCGGCGCGACTATGACAATACTGTAAAGCCTACCGATGTTTTCGGGTGGCTGGACAGGCAGCTTCAAGTGCAGCGTGATGCCTTCGGCGACCTTGGCTTTATCGTGATCGATACGTTTTCGACATTCCTGCCCGTCAATGCCAACTGCCCGGAAGAGGTCCAGGGCGCCTATGCCGCGCTGACCCACCTTGCGGCCAAGCATGATGTTTGCGTCATCGTTACGCACCACACCAGCAAGGGGTCAGAGCAAGGTTCGCGTGCATCGGTGCGCGGCTCAACGGCGGTAGTCGATGGCGCACGTGCAGCCTATACGATGTTCCGCCCACCCGCTGACGAAGCTGCGAAGGTCGTGGACCTGACGGGAATCGACGGCGAGGTTGTGCGCCTTCAAATCGTCAAGAACAACCTCGGTCTGTATCGCACCCCCGTGACCTTCGTCCGTCAGAGCGACGGGCGGCTAGTCGATGTCTCGGACCTGCTGACCCTTGGCCAGGTGGCGCCAGAACAGGCCCTGGTCCAGGTCCTGAGCCAGTTCCAAGCACAAGGGCGGAAGGTGTCAAAGACCGGCAAGGGTGGCCTCCATGCTCAAAGTGACCCTAGCTGGCCGGGAGGTTTAGGCAAGCTCAGCCGGGACAGCCTCAAGGCGCTAGTGGAAAAGGCCATAGGCCATGGCCTGGTCACGGTCCTGGATGGCTCCCTGGTCCCTGTTTGATGTCCCGGAACGGCGTTACGGCGCCGTTCCCGTTACGGAATTCCGGCCCGTTACGGACGGGTCCGTAACAACCCTAACCCATTGATTTATAAGGCGTTACGGCGTTACGGCGCAAAAACACCCCGTAACGCACGCAAGTCATTGATTTACAAGGAATTACGGAATTACGGACCTATAGTACCGTCCGGAATCCAGGAACGGAGTTCCCTGGGTTCCTTCCGGTTCGGTGCCGGCAGAGAAGAAGGCTTGCAGTTTTACACCCCACTTGCAGAAAGGTTACCGCCCCCGTGAACAATCCAAACTTGACTACCCCTACCCTTGCCCCCGTGAGTCCCTGGCCGGAAGCAATGGACCCGGACACCATCGTGTCCCAGCTCATCAGCATCTTGGCGACCAAGGGCCTGGCCGGGACTGAAAGCGCGTTCAGGGCCTTGGCCCAGCTCAACGCCGACCTACAGGACAAGCCTTCGGACGTGATCCTCCAGGCCCTCAGCCGCCAGGCCGCCCTGCTTGAGGCCATGACCTTGGCCAATACCTGCGATGCGGTCCAGGCCCAGAAGCCCGACCACAAGGCGCTATTTACGCAAACTGCCCTGAGGTGCCAGAAAGCCCACCTTGCCACCCTCGGCGCGATTCACAAGCTGAGCCAGGACCGGAACGATGCCCAAGCCCTCGAAGCCCATTGATGCCGACAAGCTGCGCCGCCACGCCGAGGACTTGCGCCTATGGGAACACGCCTCCGGCCACCACACCGGGCCGAAGACTGAGGAAGGCAAGGCCCGGTCAGCCCAGCGCAGCCGCAAGCATGGCTTGCGGTCGGCGGAGGGCAAGGCCATGGATCGGTGGCTGGCGTCGGTGAATCGGCTTGTCAGGGGCCTTAACTGACAAGATTGCTTGAGGCCCACAGGGCGAGGTAATCATCCCCTACAAGCGCCCCTGCTCGTCAAGGTAACTTTCGACGGCTAGACGGATGGCTTCGAATCTCGAGATGTTGGCTTGTTGGGCAAGTGCCGTGAGTTGGGATAGTTCTTCTGGGCTGATTACAAGGGATGTCTCTTTGATGTCCGTATCAGCGGTTCTATAGCTCTTGTTACCTGATAGGTATGGGCTCAGGGCCTGGATCACGATCTGGCTGAAGCTCAGGTTCTGCTGCTTGGCTGCGTCTTTGCCTGCGTCTAGTAAGCTCTTGGGGAGTCGAATACGGATGTGTGAGGTCATGACTTTGGTGAATTCTGACGTCATTCTCGCCAGTCTACATCAATAGACTCAACCGCAAGGCTGCCCCACTTAAAGAGAACCGCATCGACGCAAGTACAGGGCGTCTCAGTGGGCACACCTAAGCCGTACCACGAAAAAGCCTTCCAAACACGGTGTAGTAGAGTCCCCGCCTGTTGGCATGATCCAAGGCCCCAAAAGTTCCAAAAACCCGGCTGGATCTCGAAGTGGGGAGTCGTAGGCAAAAGCTATCGGGAACGGGAAAAAGACTACCCCGTCACTATCGACACCCTTTATTCAATAGCGATAAACAATTGGATTGGGGGGCACTGCGGTGATGTAATGGCCGGGCGGAAGAAACCCAGACTTGGGTATAGAACCCGCACTTGGGCAGGTAATTGGACTTGTCCAAGTAGTGTCCAACTGAATTGGACAAGTTCTGACCAGGATGAATAGAAACAACAAAGGCCCCTTAGGGCCTTTGAGTTTAAGTCGTTGAATAGACTTGAATTGGTGGTCGGGGAAAGAGGATTCGAACCTCCGGCCCCTGCGTCCCGAACGCAGTGCTCTACCAGGCTGAGCTATTCCCCGACTCTTTACTTCTGAATTAGCGCTGTTTTGCCAATTCCCTACAACAGAAGACGTTCATTTTACACTTAATTTCGACTTTGTAAAGTATTTTTTAAATACTTTTTAAATACTTTTTAAATCTGCCGAAGCTCAGTATTTCCGTGCAACTGCGAAGGACGACAATTCTATCAACGATTCTTTAAAAATGGAAGAGGGAAGTTGATTAAGTGCATTAAGTGCGAGCTTTGCCTCTTCTTCAGCCACTTTACGGGTGGCTTCAATCGCTCCGGATTCACGAATGGCACTCAATACCGCGGCAAAGTCATCCCGCCCGCCGGTCTCGATGGCCTTGCGCACACAGGCAGCCTGCTCCGGCGTGCCGTGCTGCATGACGTGGATCAGCGGCAGCGTCGGTTTGCCTTCGGCCAGGTCGTCGCCAATATGCTTACCGGTATCCGCTTCTTCCCCGGAATAATCCAGCACGTCGTCGATCAATTGGAACGCCGTGCCGATATGCATGCCGAAGGCGGCGAGACTGTCCTCGAGTTCCTGTCCAACACCGCCCAGAATACCGCCGAGCCGGGCCGCCGCTTCAAATAGCTTGGCCGTCTTGTAACGGATCACGCGCAGGTAATCCTCGATTTCGACATCGGCGTTGTGGCAATTGAGCAATTGCAGGACTTCGCCTTCGGCAATCACGTTGGTGGCATCCGCGAGAACACGCATCACCTTCATGTTGTCGGTGCCGACCATCATCTGGAATGCACGGGAATAAAGGAAATCCCCGACCAGCACGGAAGCCGCATTTCCGAACAGGGCATTGGCCGTCTTGTTGCCACGGCGCAATTCGGACTCGTCGACCACATCGTCGTGCAGGAGCGTTGCGGTGTGAATGAATTCCACAACCGCCGCCAGTTCACGATGGTAGCTGCCCTGATAACCAGCCGCGCCAGCGGTAAACAAGACCATGGCCGGGCGCAGTCTCTTACCGCCGCTACCGATGATGTACTCGGCCACTTGGCGGATAAGGACCACATCGGAGTAGAGGCGTTCCCTAATGACGGCGTCAAGCGCCTTCATGTCTTCGGCGATCGGCGCGTAAAGCTGCGTGAGAGACAAGACCATGCCCAGGATAGGAAAAACGCGATGGTAGAAGCCGACTGCGATGGCGTCAAGCCGGGCCGGTCAAGTAATTCACGACTCCGTCACGGGTGCGGACAGGCGATCGGGACGGTCTGAAAACACACCGGAAACACCCCAATCCAAAAGGCGCCGAGCCTCCGCGCGGGAGTTCACCGTATAGACCATCACCGCAAAACCCGCGTCGCATACGGCAGTGACATCGGTTTCGGTGACCCAGCGGCGCGACAGATTCAACGCAACACAGGACAGTTGCCGCACGGTATCGAGGGCCGCTCGCGTATGGCGCTCCGCCAGCAATGCCCGGGGAAAGGCAGGAGCTTCCTCGATGGCGGCCTCGAGGGCATCAGTGGAAAAGGAAGACAACAGAACCTGCTGGGCAGTAGCGCCAGCGGCACTCAACATACGCCCGACGACCTGCCCGGTCTGCCTGTCATGGCCGGCGGCCGGCTTGATCTCCACATTGGCAGCCAGCCCTAGACGCCGGCAGCTTTCGAGGGCCGCGGCAAAGGTAGGGATCGTCTCGCCGGCAAAGGCTGGATGGAAGCAACGACCGACATCCACGGCGGACAACTCCGCCGCACTGAGTTCGGCAACCCGCCCCCCTCGACCGGCGGTGCGGTCCAGCGTTTCATCGTGGATCAGGAAGGGCTGGCCATCCGCGGACAACATCACGTCGAACTCGACGGCCCGGCAACCAAGCCGGGCGGCGATCTCGAGGCCGGCCAGGGTGTTTTCCGGCGCCAGCGCTCCGCCGCAGCGGTGCGCCAGCAGCTCAGGCCACACCCAGCCGGCCGTGGTCACTCAGACCTCGGTCAGTCCAGCGCGCGCGAGCGCGACACGGCATTGTCGAGGGCCAGCTTGGACGGCTTGCGGTCGTCCCAGACGGACTCCAGCTCTTCCTCGATGATGCGACGGACCGCGGCACGCTGCGGGTAGCTGCTCGCCCGGGACACGGAACTCACCGGCTTGTGGGTCAGCTGCTGTACGCCGATGCGAATCGCGGCCAGATCGTTCGCCAGCAGGCTGCTTTCGGAAGCCAGCAGACCGGCACGGTTGAGGGGCAGATAACCCGCAGTGCGCTGCCATTCCACCTGACTCTCGCTGCTCAGCCAGAAGCTCACGAAACGGGCGACGGCCTTGTACTCAGCCGGCTTCTTGCCTGCGCCAATCCACAAGGCTGGACCGTCAGCGAGGGTGTTCTGCGGCGCGCCGTAATAGTCTTCATGGTAGGGCAGCGTTGCCACGCCGACCTCGAACCCGGCCTGGCGCTGCAGGGTCGGGAAGGCGGCGGAAGGCGCGGTGAGGACCGCGCACTCGCCCTTGGCAAAATGCTCGGTGGCTTCGTCGTCGCGGCCGAAGAGGTGCAGGTAGCGGGCCTTCACCCACGAAGACAGCATCGCCACGTGCTTGACCTCGAGCATGCCGTTGATGGCCAGGCTGGCCCTCTTGCCTTCGGAGACGACCGGCTCGTTGTGCCAGGCACTCATGTTCTCGACCAGGATCCAGGCCGGCTGGGCAGTGGTATAGGGACAGGTGGCGCCATGCGCGACCAGCTGGCCGAGGGTTTTCTGCAGCGCCTGCCAAGTCTTGGGCGCGTTATCCGGATCGACGCCTGCGTCGCGGAAGGCCTGCTTGTTGTAGAACATCACCGGGGTCGACAGTCCCACAGGCAGGGCCACCAGGCGATTGGCGCTGTCGAGCGGGGTCGGCGTCATCATCGCCGGCGCACGCAGGGTTTCCAAGCGCTCGCCGGCATCCTTCATGACTTGATGGAGCGGGCGGTAACGCGGAGCACCGCTCAGAAAGCCCGGCAGATCCCGTTCGCCGAGGATCATCATGTCCGGCAACGCGCCGTCGTTCCAGCGGCGCTCACGCACCACCACCTTGACCGCCGGATTGGTCGCGTTGTAGCGATCGACCAGTTTCTGCAACTGCTCGCCCTTGTCAGCACCAAGGCTGTGCACCAGTTCGACTTCTTTCACGGCAGCATCTGCCGGTGCAGCGCGGGATGCCTGGGGTTTGGAAACCGGATGCGATTTGGCAGCAGCCATGACCGGGGAGACGCACACAGCGCCGAAAGCCGCCACCAAGGCGGTACGACCAAAAATATTCATGGGGAAGGGGTCCATCGACAGGAAGACGCGAATCAGGAGTTAATTATAGTAAGAAGCGCCCTGCTCCGCCCGCCCGGATTCGTGACAAGACGTTCAAGTCCCCCGCACCGAGGCCGTTTACGAGATCAATGCAACGCGACCAGCGAGCCATGACTAGACCCTCCCTGCGCTTGATGCTTTCGATTATCAGCGTCGCAGCCCTGCTCGGCGGCTGCGAACGCCTGGGCATACCGGACCCAAGCAAGGCCGCGGCCCAGACCGAGGCCGAAGGCAAGGCAATCGGCAGCGCCTGCCGACACGCGGGGCGGGCTATCGAAGACTGCTTCACACTCAACCAGAGTGCATCCAAAGCCTCGGTCTTCGCTGGCTGGAAAGAGATGAATGATTACATGGCGGAGAACAAAATCAGCGAGGTCGCACCACTGCTTCCGCCGCCTGCACCTCCCGCCCCGCCTGGGACCAAACCGGCCAAGGCCAAGAGCTCTGACGCCGACGCGCAAAATGACGCCAAGGACAGCGAAGACGGAGCCAAGAACGATGCGGATTCAGCCGCGGAAGAGGAAACTCCGCGCAAACGCCGCCGCGCCAAGGAATGACCGAAGCGGCACTATTCAGCCTGTGGCCGGAGAGCCCCTTCCTGGCGGACAGCTTCGCGCCACCAGTCGATGAACACGTCAACCGGCATGGCCGGCGCATAGAGATACCCTTGGGCGCAGTCGCAGCCCATGGTGGCCAGCATGCTTTCGGTTTCTTCGTTCTCTACGCCCTCGGCCACAACCTCCAGGCCGAATGCGTGAGCGATACGTACCATCAGCTCGACGATGGAGCGGTCGCTGGCCGACTGGACTATGCGCTCGACGAAGGATTTGTCGATCTTCAGTTCGTCCACTGGCAGACGGCGCAGGTAATCCATGGACGAATAGCCGGTGCCGAAATCGTCCAGAGCCAGGCGCCCGCCAGCTCCTTTCAGGATCTCAAGCGTGCGCACGGACATGCCCTCGCTCGACACCAGCCCCCCCTCGGTCAACTCGAAACACAGTCTGGACGGGCTGACCCGCCAGGTTTCGCAGGTCTGCCGGATGAAGAGGGGCAATTCCGGATCCTGCAGATCCTCCGCCATCAGATTGGCCGAGATACGCAGTTCGCAACCGACCGCATCCAACGCGGCGAGGCTCTGGGCGGCCTGCTGGATCACCCAGCGGGACAGGTCGGCCATCAGTCCCAAGCGCTCGAAGACACGCAAAATCCGCCCAGGGGAAACCGCCCGCCCTTCACCATCGGTCCACCGCAGCAAGGCCTCGGCCCCCACGGGCCTGCGCGACGGCAACACCACCTGTGGCTGCAGGCAAAGCCTGAACTGGCGCGCCTCGAAGGCACGAGCCACCTCGGTCTCGAAATTTGCGTCCCTGTCAGCCTGACGCGTCACATCTGGGCAGTACACATCGAAGAGCCGCCCCGAACGCTTGGCCACATTCACCGCCATCCTCGCGGTTCGTTCGATATCCAGAGCGCTTCGGGCGTGCTCCGGTGCCCAACTGCCACCAGCACAAAAGCGGCCACGCAAGGCCGGAAACGCATTGCTGCGCGCAGCATCACAGGCATCCACCAACTTGTAGGCCGCCAGCGATACCTGGGCGGAACTGCGCAGATCCGGCAGGATCACCGCCCACTCCGCATTTCCCAGGGCACACAGCACATCCCGCGGGCGCAGCGCCGCCCGCATGGCATCAGATAGCGCCAGACGCAAGTAATCCTGCTCGTCCAACGCGAGGACATCGGCGGCAAAACCCCAATCTGCCGTGACAAGCACAAGGCCGAGCACATCGCCCTCTCCGACGCACTTCAGGTAATCACTCAGCAGACTCAGAAAGCGGCGCCGATTGGGAATGCCGAGCACCGGGTCGGCGTCCTCGGCGCAGATACGGAAGGCCTGCTCCTGCTCGACCGTCGCCTCGGCCAACACCCCGTCAAGACAGAATCCAAGACGTACCAACGCCATCTGGATGTCCAACTCGAGGCGATGAGCCGTGCTCCGCTCACCGAGCAATTGGGCCCGGCACTCCCCGAGGAGGGCTTCGGTCGCCAGGAAAGGAAACTCGGCCACTGCGCCTGCCAGATAGCATTCTAGCCAGCGCCCCACCAACTCCCGGAGCCAGGTCGCAGAAAAATCCCACTCGGCAAAACGGGCCAGACTGGCACAAAACGCATCCAGCGGCGCCCCATCCCCCTCGCCGACATGGACGAAGCGTTCGGCAAGCCCAGCCGCCAGCCTCTCCACATCGGCCATCCGGCCGAAAGCCCGGATGGCCGCCTGTTCCGCCGGTCCGATACCGTAACGCAGCAACAGACGCGCCAAGGCATCCCCATCGAAAGTTGGCACCACCAGGCCACCTGGGTTCAGGGCTCGAGTATTCATCTCAGATAGAACTCGGAGGGCACCACGCCATAGGCCCCGGGTGGCAGGGCCTTCACGATGAAATACTGCTCTCCGACCGCACCGGGCCGGTCGTACAGGAGATCGATAGTCTGGGGATAGGTGTTCGGCTTCTTGTCCGGCCCGAGGAGGATCATGACTTTCGGCTTCAGGCGACGGATGCGATTCTGCGCGACGACCACCGCGACTTCGCCCGAATTGAGCTCGACCAGGGTACCAACGGGATAGAGGCCGATGCACTGCACGAACTGATCGATCAGACTCGCAGAGAAGCAGCCCCCGCGCTGGACGCGCATCGCATCCAACGCAGTCTGGGCACTCTCCGCCACACCATACGGGCGCTCGCGGGTCATCGCACAGTAAACGTCGCAGATACCGGAGATCTCGGCCATGATGCCTAACGCTTTCCCGCTCAAGCCGGCCGGATAGCCACTACCGTCCACCCGCTCATGGTGTCTTTCGACAATCTCGAGCATCGCCGAACTTGCATGGGGAGATGCGGACAGGATCTGTCTTGAGTAATCCACGTGAGTCTTGAAAATCTCGTACTCCGTGGGCGTCAATCCGCCGGATTTGTGCAGAAGACGCGGAGGAAGCCGTAACTTGCCGACGTCCTGCAACATGCCAGCCATGCCAAGCGTTGCAATAGCATCCTCACCCAGCCCCAGCGCACGCCCGAAGATCATTACGTGCGCGGCAACGTCAAGGGAGTGATCGTAACTGTAGCGATCCGTCTGCTTGAGGCGCACCAACCACAGAAGCGCATCCGGATTTCGGGCGACACTCAACACCATTTCGGCCACGACATTGCGCACGCGTTCTAGATCCGGATTCAGACAGCTCTGCACGTCATGGGCAATCTGCTCCAGCGCGCCCTGCGCACGGGCCATGACCGGGAGTGTCGTAGCAATCTCGGTTTCGAGAGGCACCTCCGTCGCAACGGTGCTCACACTCGACGTGCCTAGATTGATCGTCTCACCATCGCCCTGCTGTTTGAGGCCCCCCGCACGCAGAGCCCGCAACAGCGCGAAGAAATCGAGGGGACGCCGCCTTGCCCCCGGATCAAGCGCCCCCCTTGAAGCTTGCCGATGCCCGGGCAATCCTTCCAGCACCTTCGGATCGGAGCGCCAGGCATCGCCGACGGAACGACTCCGATCCACGTATACGAAGCGGCATTCCCGCTGCACCTGTCCAAGCGTCGCCTCGTCCTCGATCAGAAAGCCCTGAAGCAGGAACGGCGACTCCAGCCAAGGGCGATCGAGTTCGTCCACAAACATGCCGATGCTCAGATCGCGGGCAGCTACGATTTCCCTCAACGCACTTCTCCCGAACGACGACCGTCACCGATAGTCAGGGCGCCGGATTCGTGAACTGCAGGTGTATTGCGTCTATCCCGGCCAGCACGGCTTCCGGCAAAACCCGCTCGGCAGCCCGTAGATTGGCTTCAAGCTGCGCAACGGACGTTGCTCCGAGGATGGTACTCCCCACCAGCGGCTGTGCGGCTACGAAGGCTATCGCCAGCTCGGCTGCCGTCAGGCCATGTTGTCGGGCCAGCTCCACGTAGGCCGCCACCGCAGGGCGGACATTCGGCTTGTCGTAACGCTGCCCGAAACTGGGGAATAGGGAAATCCGGCCGGATGCCCCAGGGTCGTCGAGATACTTGCCAGTCAGGTGGCCGAAGGCCAGCACGGAATAGGGCAACAAGCTGATCCTCTCGCGGAAGCACACCTCGGAAAGCCCCTGCTCAAAGACCCGATTGAGCAGGTTGTAAGCATTCTGGATGGTGGCGACCCGCGGCAGCCCCAGTTCATCGGCAATCCGCAGGAACTCCATCACCCCCCAGGGATGCTCGTTGGACAGCCCCACATAGCGGATCTTGCCCTCCTTAACGAGTTCCCCGAGGACTTCCAGCTGCTCACGAATCGGCGTCGCCGGACGCTCGGCCGCCGGATCGAAACGCCACTGCCCGAACATGGGCTGATTGCGGGCCGGCCAGTGCAGCTGGTACAGATCGACGTAATCGGTGCCGAGCCGCCGCAGGCTTCCTTCCAGCGCAGCCCTGATGTTGTTCCCGTCCAGCGCCTGCGGTCCTCCGCGAATCCAGCCCATTCCACGCGCCGGCCCCGCCACCTTGGTGGCCAGCACGACCTTGTCACGCGCCCGCCCCTTCAGCCACGAGCCGACGATGGACTCCGTCGAGCCATAGGTCTCAGCTTGGGCCGGAACCGGATACATCTCGGCCGCATCGATGAAATTAACACCCTGGGCGAAGGCGACGTCCAGCTGAGCATGCCCTTCCGCCTCGGTGTTCTGCCGGCCAAAGGTCATCGTACCGAGACAAACCGACGAAACCTGTAAGTCGCTGTTCCCCAACAGGCGATATTCCATGAAATAGCTCCCAAAATCCCGGCAAAGAGACGGCCTCAGCGCAACGATCGGTTATTATCCGCCACCAACCGGCCCGCCACCGCACCGGGAATTGACGGCAGTGGCCGCTGAGTATTCCAGAATTCTACACATCCATCCTGCCACGCCACTCCTTCAGTCCGTCATGTCGTCTGTCAACCAGCCTCACCCAGCGCTCGGCGTCCTCGTTCAATGCCGGCCCGGTTTCGAAGCCGATGCCGCCCAGGAGCTCCAGACTGAAAGTCGGCGCCTCGCGGGGCGGATCGAGGCTCCCAGCAACGGCGGTTTCGTCTATCTAGCTCTGGACACCCCGGCCCCACACGATGAAATACGGCGCCGCCTCGACATCTCGCGGCTGATCTTTGCCCGCCAGGCCTTCCAGGTTCTGGCGATCATCGACGACCTGCCCGAGCGCGACCGGCTGACCCCTTTGAAGGAAACCATTGCATCCTTCGGTGAACGCTTCTCGGCACTTCTGCTGGAGACCCCCGACACCAACAACGGCAAAGAGCAATCGGGCTTTCTGAAACGCTTCGGCCCCTTACTGCAGGAATCGTTGGGCCAAGCCGGCCTGCTGAGACCTGACACACCGCACCTGCCGCGCCTACACCTTTTCCTTGTCGGCAGCCGGCAGGCCTGGCTCGGCCTCAGCCTTCCCAGCGAATCCTCGCCGTGGCCAATGGGCATCCCGCGCCTGCGCATGCCCAAGGAGGCGCCGAGCCGTTCCACTCTCAAACTCGCCGAGGCAATACTGACGCTACTAACCCCTGACGAGCAGCAGGCCACACTACGCGCCGGTCTGCAGGCCGTCGACCTGGGGGCCTCACCGGGCGGTTGGAGCTGGCAACTGGCCAGCCGTGGCTTGCGGGTCACTGCCATCGACAACGGCCCCCTGGCCCCTTCGGCACTGGCGACCGGCCTCATCACGCACCAGCGTGCCGACGGCTTCACTTGGCGCCCGAAGAAACCCGTCGAGTGGATGGTTTGCGACATGGTGGAACAACCATCGCGAATCGCGCCCCTGATGGCCGAGTGGATTGCGAGCGGACGCTGTCGACGCAGCATCTTCAACCTCAAGCTGCCAATGAAACGTCGGCAAGAGGAAGTAGAGCGTTGCCGCGCCCTCATCGACCAACGCCTGCGCCCGGCGGGCATCAAATATACATTGCGAATCAAACACCTCTATCATGATCGGGAAGAGGTTACGTGCTATCTGACGCGGCGCTGAGCGCGCTCCGATGTATAATGCCTGCCTACTTAAATGCTGCGGTGCACTAAACAAACAGCACCGCCATCGTGATCACATCCATGTCGTTTTCCGAACTCGGGCTCATCCCTGAAATCCTGCAGGCCGTCACTGACGCCGGCTACTCTGAACCCACCCCGATCCAGCGCCAGGCGATCCCCGTCGTCCTCGCCGGACACGACGTCATGGGCGGCGCCCAGACCGGCACGGGCAAGACCGCCGGCTTCACCCTGCCGCTGCTGAACCGCCTGGCCCGTCACGCCAGCACCTCGACCAGCCCGGCCCGCCACCCGGTACGTGCGCTGATCCTCGCGCCGACGCGTGAACTGGCGATGCAGGTGTTCGAATCCGTAAAGCTGTACTCCAAGCATCTGCCCCTGCGCAGCACCTGCATCTATGGCGGCGTCGACATGAACCCGCAGATCCAGGAGCTCCGCCGCGGCATCGAGATCGTCGTGGCGACCCCGGGCCGCCTGCTCGATCATGTCCAGCAGAAAACCATCGCCCTCGGCCAGGTCGAGTTCCTGGTCCTCGATGAAGCCGACCGCATGCTCGACATGGGCTTCATCCCTGACATCCGCCGCATCCTTGCGCTGCTGCCGGCCAATCGCCAGAGCCTGCTGTTCTCGGCCACCTTCTCGGACGAAATCAAGAAGCTCGCCGACCAGATGCTGAAGAACCCGCAACTGATCGAAGTAGCCCGCCGCAACATGGTCAGCGAGACGATCACCCACATCGTCCATCCAGTTTCCAGCGGCCTCAAGCGCAATCTGCTGGCCCACCTCATCCGCCACGAAGATCCATCCAATCAGGTTCTGGTTTTCGTGGACACAAAGTTCGCCTGCAGCCGGCTCGCCCACTTCCTCGAACGGCATGACATCTCCGCGGACTCCATCCACGGAGACAAGAGCCAGCAAGCCCGCACCGAAACGCTCGACAATTTCAAGAGCGGCAAGATCCGCGTGCTGGTGGCCACCGATGTCGCAGCCCGTGGCCTCGACATCGAAGACCTGCCCTCGGTGATCAACTTCGAACTTCCCCATACCGCGGAAGACTACGTTCACCGCATCGGCCGAACCGGTCGAGCCGGCAAGAAGGGCAAGGCGGTATCGCTGGTCAGCGCCGAAGAGCGGCATCGTCTGGCCGACATCCAGAAACTGATCAAACTGGAAATCCGGCAGGAGGTCATCCACGGCTACGAGCCGGAAACCGACTTCTTTGAAGGCGAAGCAGGTCGTCGGCGCAAGGCTCCGGCAGCGAGCTCTCGCCAGCAATCGGAAAGCAGCCCAAGCGATCGTCGCAAGCCCAGCGAGCGGGAGCGCCCGCCCCCCCGAGGCCGCAAGCCCAACCACATCGCACCAGACGGCTTCGACTTCAGCAAACCCTACGAAGCGCCAAAGGATCTTTCCCAACAGCCAGGCAGCGCAGCAGGGCGCGAAATTCACAAGACCCAGCGCCCAATAGCATTTCTGCTCGGCGGACTTGGGCGCAAGGCCTGACTGACCCCACATCATTCTCGGCAATACGCCCACTGCGTATTACCGAGAATGCGGCAAAAAAAAGCCCTGATTCCTCAGGGCTTTTTTCATATATTCTGGGGCGACATACCGGGATCGAACCGGTGACACCTGGAATCACAATCCAGTGCTCTACCAACTGAGCTAATGCCGCCACTGCTGACTTTCAAAAAAAATCTCAAAGCTTTAGCCGTCAAGCACTTTCACTTGAGCAACTTCAAGCCTCAGCAAAAAGGCCAACCCTTTGGAGTTGGCCTGAATGCATTTATGGTGCCGCTGACCGGAATCGAACTGGTGACCTTCGCATTACGAATGCGCTGCTCTACCGACTGAGCTACAGCGGCTCCAAGAGCTGCGCATTATACAGATAAAGAAAAACTACGCAAGCCCGTCATCCCATATAAAACGCATTACAGCGACGCGGGGCCCCACCTTACTGCCCGATAATTCGCCAGTTCAAAACACGCGGATCGCCAAAGCCCGAAACTTGACTCCCAACGAACGAGGGCGCTGATGCATCGCTGCGAGACCCGACAAGCCTAATTGTCGATCCGTAACGAACCAGTCTCAATCCCGCCAACCCTACGCTCGAAGGGATACTCCCCTGCACCGTCACTGCATTGCTAGTAACATCAAGCAAGGAGAAAACCGATTTTGCGGTTCCATATTTGACGGCGTATGTCGAGCTGACACCAGCGGGATTGCACTTATCCTGGGTCATGGCAGACCCTACCCATGAGACGACACCTTCATTGGCTTGGGGATTAATCACAACCTGCTCAGGTCCTTTACTGGCTCCTGCGGGCGCCTTCGGAGAGTCCGCCGTCTCAATGAGATCGTAGTACCACCCCATAGGCTTGCTCGAGTCCATTGTCACGCCCTCTATGAGATTCGCCACCTGCACCATCTGGCTGCGCCCGACGGGAAATGTAACCCCTGAAGGCAAGGGATTGGGCGCACCTGCCGCCATCGAGTATGGATTGGTCACCGTACCATCTCGTACGGCGTAAAAAGTCTGCCGCTGCGTACTATCCCGGTCATTGGTGTGCAGAAGACGCCCGGTTCCAACAAAAACATATCGCACCAGATCGGGCGCAGTTTCAATTAGCGGCTCGGTCGTCACAGGCTGGGGGTTCCCATCAACGTCCCTCAAAATGGCGATCGGCGTTGTCTCGCTTGGAACCGACAGCGTCGGGCTCATGAAATCAAAACGCCATACATTACCGAGCAAATCCCCTGCATAGAGTTGATCCATGGTCATGTCAGCATAATCCTGCACATATCCCGACAGATGAGTTAAACCTGAGGGTGTCGTCACACTACCTGCAGAAGTAGTGATCTTCTGGAGAAGAGCGCCATTTGTAGGATTGAGCACGAACACCACACCCTTGCCCGGCGCGCTGCTACTGGACACGCCAAGATTGTTATTGTAGCCAGCAGCAATAACGACCACCCATCCCCATTTCCTCGTTTTCACGATAAAAGGACGCCCGTAGCTGAACCCCATGTCCTCGTGAGTGAACTCCCAGAGAACCTTGCCCGCAATGGTCGCCTCAGACGTTGATGAAGTAGGGACATCCGTCACATCCATTGCAACATAACTGCGCCCGCCCTTCCCCAAGCCCGTAACAAGAAGCGTGCGCCAATCCGACCTTGCCGAATTGGTCTCAATAACACCTCCCGCTCTCGCAAAGTCAACATCCCGCGCAAATGGCGTAGCATTTACATAGTAATGATGAAGATAGTCATTGCCACTCAAAGCCTTCAAACCACTTTCCACCGGTACTCCATCCGGGCCGGCAAACATCGCATTCGGCACAACCGCAAACAACTCAGCCCCCCCTCCGGTACCGGAGACACGCGCATCAAATGCATGGAGCATTCCGTCATTGGCGCCAACATATACGACCGGCGTTCTGGAGGCCTTTGCTGCCACAAAAGCAGAATACCCCGGGTTGTAAGCATCGCTATAGACCTCGCTAGGCGGCCCAACGTACAATGCCGCCGAGTCGACAATATCGCCCAGGACCGAAGCGCGATAACGATAAGTATTTCGGGTCGTCAATGTGGACTGCTTACTGGTATCCCCGCGCAGATAGTTCAGTATGTCACTCTGCTCCGTCGTCGTGGCCCCTAGAGTGGATTTCTGCGCAGTCGAAAGACTTCCAATCCTGAACGGCACCCCGACCAGCACACCAGAACTATTGGGCGCCAGCGTCACCACCTTGCGCGCCGTATCCCATCCAGTCCCCGCCACCTTGGCATCAAGCAGCGAGGCAGCACTCCACACCAAACTGGTCTTGATTACACCAAGTGTCGTGGAGGCATCGATTGTAAAGCCCTGCAAATCTCCGGACCAATATTGGGAATTGTAGCTTGTCAGGTACACTCCATCGGTAGTCGCTGTCGTGGAAATGGCCGACGACTGCAGAGCCGCTCCCGCTGCGGCCCCGATCATTGCGTTGATTTGGCTAAATGCGGAAGAAAGACCCGTCAACATGCGATCAGGATCGGACGCGGGGAAATAGGCATCTGGCAGGACCTCACCTGCGTACGTTTGCTTCAAGGCATTCCACTCGCCTTCATCAGGCACGCCGTTATTATTCACATCCTTGAATGCACCGTACTTTGCGGCCTTCTGATACTGGTTATTGGGTGCCTTGTGTGAGAACTCCAGCACATCAAGCCAAAAAGTCTTGATACGCATATCCGGAAAATCGCTCCGAAGGGCCTGGGTATTAGCGGCAAAAGCCAAGCCCGCGATGTAATCATGGGTCAGATCATAGCCTGGAATTTGCGTCACCCAGTAATTGGCAGTCTTTCCAGCAAACCTTTCCCCGGCCACAACCGCATTTACCGGCGTAACACCGCCGGACAGATTGGAGTCACAGCATGTATTTGTATCACCCACACCAATGACAAACTGCTTCTGACACATACCCCCCGCATCTGCACTCAAAACCGGATCTTTCCATGTCGAAATGACAGGAAAATCATCCTTTATTGCCTTCTTCTGCGCTGCCGTCAAAGACGGCACAGATCCTGAATTTGGAACAGGGGGTATGCTTGAGTAACCGGCAACATTACCAATCCCTTTCGGACCAAGAAGATAACGCAACGCCACCGCATACATCTCACTGACATTGTCGTATCTCTTGTAGCTTTTTGCACCATATCCGAAACTATTCAAATAATTGATTGCCCCTGTCTTTGTAACATCAGCATCACCACCTTTGTCAGCCGGATAAGGATCAGCAGGAAAAGCACCCGTAGATAGGATCTCATAGGTCTTGGAGTCATTTATATGGGCCTTCAACACCCCCCCATCCACAGCCTGCAACTGCGTATCGTTACCGTAGGTGTCGTTATTCAGATTCAAATAGCTGACAGCGCCAAAACGCATCCGATCAATGTTCTTCTGAATCAGCCCAACCGGCTTGTAGACGAATTTTGTCTTGTCATCGGGGCTTTGATATTTCTGACAGTAATAATTGTCCGGATACTCGTGCTTGGTTTGATCTGTTCCATCACACACCAGGACACGAACCGGGAAACTCTTGTAAACCGTTCCACCTGCCGTGGTGCCCGAACTATAACTAAACTCGACGTTAAGCCCCTTATTGAGAACGACAGCCACAAGATTCTTGCCTACATTCGGACCAGAAGGGATAAAAGGGGTGTAGGAAGTAATGTCCCCAGATGACAAAGATTTATCGGGAAAATTCTGCTGCGACCCCTGATTACTCGACCAACTCTTCTTCAATACAGTCGTCCCAACGGGCGTCGTAGCCGAGAAATCAAGAGGTAGATCGATGTCTCTCGCCCCTCCCGTCAACGCCCAGCGAAACAGATCAAGAACCGACATGGTCGCCCAGTTCAAGTAGTTTCCCGACCATTCGCCGGGACACTTAAAGGAGTTCGTTACATTCGTAGTATTGCCCGACGGCTTGAAGTAGGTATTTGTCGTGTCATACGTGTAGCACTTGGTTGGATCAAAATAACCAAGATACTTGCGTGTCTTTTCGAAAAGACTATCTGACGTTGAATTGGCAGCCAAGGCCGAGCTGAAATTGGCGTGACTCTGAGCCGTCGGAAACTCCACAGACAGCGCAAGCATCACATTGGCAGGTACCGCTTCCTGACTTGCAGGGATCGGCACGTTGGCCAGGCCGGTTTCAGCCGCGCGCGCGCACGGCAGGACAGCGCCCCACAAGGCGGTAGCAAGCATGAGTCGCGCTGCGATCCGTCCGGATCCGACACCTGGGCATTTGCGCTGTACTTTAAGCAGGTTCATCATCATCAATCCCCGTTTGACGGAAACAACACTATTCTTGCGCAAAGGTAACAATCCACTGCGCGTAAGTCTGGCTGTTGCGCACCCCGTCAGTACGCACCGTAACCCGATAAAGAGGGGTAGCCGTGGAGCCGGGCTTTCCAGCCCATCCCGTCCCGCCCCGAGGAGAATTGCTTGAAAGCATGCATGTGAGAGCCGATGCCGGCCCATATGTCGTGCACATACGCTCAATCAAGAACCTGGTCTTGGTCACATCCGATGCAGCAAATCCTCCGGTATAGGATTGCGCCGCCACCTTGAAGACCGAATCGAATGCAGTTGCATCCTTGATAATAACGGGAATCCCATTTTCATCGGACTCAAGCAGACGAGGATAGAAATTCTGCTTGACCCATTGCGTTGCTGCAGTGCACTTTACGCCGGTACTCGCCGGCGGAGGACAGCCCGCAATGGAGTCCTGAATACTCAGGAGTGTTGTTCTATTGGTACCCGTCATTTGCTTGAACGCATCCCCAACCCCACGTGCCGACCGGCTATTTGTATCGCGCTTAAAGCCGATATTGCCCGACAGCAAGGCCGACGTACCGACCGAACTCAGCAAGGATGTCGCACCCAGCATCATTACAAGCAAGATAATCAGTACGACAGCCAGGACGGCACCGCTCTGCCGCCCAAAGCCACCTCTGAACTCAACCGACATAGCACCTTCAATATGAAAATTACACATTGGGCGGCACCTTCATGTTTCTTAAAGGAATGACCCACTCATACACCTGATATTGGTAACGCTGCTCGTCTGCACTCAGGGATCTCTTGAATCGCCTCTTCTCGGGTAAATCCTGAAACAGATTCAATTCAGTGATGGGAGCATCGGTCATGAACGGTTGCGCCGAACGCATCACCACTGCGATGCGAACAGCCTTGATGTATCCGATCTTTTGCTGGGTTGCCAGCTTCCCATCAAGCACGTTGGCTATTGTCCAGCCACTCTCCGACGGTGAAACCCATTCATCCACTGCGTTGTCGTTGTCCGTTCCCCCAACGCCATCGTCAAGCCCATACCTGGCCTTAATGAGAAAAACATTTTCGCCAAGAACCTGTGGATCAGAACGGTTGAGAATGTCGAACTGAACGAGTTCCCCGTCGCCATTGACGCCCAGCAAGGCAAACGTCGGAGCATTCCGCAAGCCCAAGTGAAATGCAGCCGGTGCCTTCGTGAGAATTCCTGAGTCCACATTTCCATATGACATTCCATTCAAGGGAATGTCGGCATTGGAGACCGTAACAATCTTGGCCCCGATAGAACTGTCCGTGGCCAGCGTTGCAGGTGAAAAAGTGCTCTGCGCCTGCACCAGGCGACAATCCCCGGGGTCATCTGGAACGTCCTGGGGAACAGTTAGAAACATATCGAACAAGGAGGCATCTGCACCGGCCTTGAGCCCCATACCAAGGGCTGGAGTAGGCTTCACCACAAGCGATGAACCTGTCGACGAAACCATGATGGGCCTGTTACCCGCGGCGGAATCCCCCGCCATAACGACAAGAACGTCGGATCCGCTTGTTCCACCGTCCACGATGGCCAACGGAACCGCCCGCATTTTCTGGGGAACACTGCCAAAAGGACTCGGAAACGGGTCGGGGCGTGGAAGGATGGCCGTCCCTGCGTAATTCACCAACAATTGGCACCCCCAGACGTGCGAGCCTCGTGCCAGCCCAGCCCCTGCCTCTTGGAGCACCAGATCCAACCTCTGGGCGACGATTGCCGCAGCCTGCGTGGCATCCCCCGCCCCGGACAAATTTCGACGAAACATCTCACTCGACGAAAAAGTCTGCACGATGACCAGACTGGCCAAAAGCCCAACCACCATTCCAACCATCAATTCGACAAGACTGATACCCGACTGTCGCGCATGACACTGCCTGCGACGCCGTCTGCAATGGCGGTTAGAAAAGCATGGTTGTCGTTTCATATACTCCGTGCTCCACCTTTGACTTAGTCGCGTCAGTCGCCCCGGGCAAATCCCATTGAAGCACGACTGTAACAATGAAGGTATCAGCCGCATCCCCTTTGGAAACCGCCACCTGGGCCTTCGCATTGGGCAATTTGCTTCCGGCAACGACACGCTGATCGAACCACACTTTCGAAGTAGCACCACTTGCACCACTTCCA
Organism: Pseudomonadota bacterium; assembly: GCA_018241725.1. GTDB lineage: Bacteria > Pseudomonadota > Gammaproteobacteria > Burkholderiales > Rhodocyclaceae > Zoogloea. Next base: position 20,725 of record JAFEDI010000080.1, read on the forward strand.
TCCGAATTGAACGGATAGTTACTGAGTACAAGATCGCGCCTGTCAACAGCCATTTTGGCAAGCAATTCGTCCGTGAGAATGGCCGCCTCCGTTCGAAAGCGGGCATCCGTAACGATTCGTGTGGATGCAGCTTGAAAACCTATCATCCCGAGCAAACCCAAGGAAAATATCAATAGCGCAACCAGCGCCTCAAGCAAAACGTAACCGTGAATCGCACGTTTCATCACAGGACTACCCCCCCGGACAATCAGTCGCGGCCAAGATCGGCTGACAAGCCTGCGGGTTTCCACTGGCAAGCGCCGGATTGCACATTTTCACCCCTCCTCCAGGTGTCACAAAAACACAGTAGGCAAAATCGCCCCCCTCCGTCTGTGACACCCGAAAAATCTGCTTCCCGCTCACTGCCGCTCCCGTCGAATCCAATACGCGCCCGGCCCCACTGAAACGAATGCTTGCAGGCCCCTGGTAGGCGATGCCGCCGGAAATATCCTTTGTTGTGTAACCGTTCACATAACGATTCGAGGCCGCAACATCAACCACCCGGATTGTCCAGTTCTTGCCGTTCGCCTTGGCGACGAGGGTTGCCACCGACGAGACGCTTGGCACATCGTCTGTTAGCAAGAACTCGACATCGCTATTACGTCGAATCGCCTCGGCCTCAGCCTGCCTCAATGCATTCTGGATCAGCTGAGCACCCGACCCGACCGCACCACGCGCTATCAAGCCCCCAAAGTAAGGTATTGCAACGGCAAGCAGAATGGCCACGATAACCACCGTCACCATCAACTCCAGTAAAGTCACCCCTCGCTGGGCATGTCCGGTCAGCACGATCCCCCCTTGCTCATTAACCAGCAGTTTCCAGTGCTGGATGGCGTTGCCGATTTCTTTTCATTGCTTTCATTGATTGAATACCAGTAGCCACTCATTCCACCCGCCGAGGTTCCGGTTATCTTGAGTGTAAAGGTATTGGCGGTACACGCCGGACTGTGGGCGATCGTGAATGGCAGCCCGCTGAAACTGGCGCTAAAATCGGGACAGGAGCCATCTGCCAGCATATAAGACCGGTTGGCATTGAAAACCTGCTCCATCCGCACCTTTGCCTCGGACAGTGCCTCAACGCCCTGTGCGATCTTTCCTCGAGCGATGTGCTCGGTATAAGCCGGCACGGCAACTGCCGCAAGGATGCCGGCAATGGCCACCACGATCATCAATTCGATCAAACTAAATCCGCGCATTCTGTTCATGAACATTCTCCCTCCACACATGATGGAACCTGCCGTCGTCCAAAGCGAGACAACGACGATCAAAGGTGCGTTTATCCAGACAAGCGGCTTGCGATGAACCGCCCGTCTGCCCCTATCCTGATGTGCCCTGCCACTGCCGACGAGACAGCATTCGATGAGGCCTTACCCTGACGCATCGCTGCTCGTCGCGAGTGTGCTTTCCATTACCCTCCACTGGGGGGCGCTGATCACTTTGGACCGCGCACCACACACCGGTCAGGCGTCCCCCACAGCCCCCCCCTTGATAGCGAGCTTGCGTACTGCGCCACCGCGCCCCTTTCCTCCCGCTTTACCCAAGCAGCGCTCCCCAGACAGGGTTCCAATCTCCAACGGGCCATCCGACCGACAGTCCATGACGCGCACGCCCTCCTCCCATCAACAGAGTACAGACAAAGCCCCATCCAACTCTAACGCGGGCGCCGAGGTGCCTTTCTTTCCTATTGAGGCCCTGAGCCGCCCTCCAGTGTTACTCACGAAAGTAGGTCCACAAGACTGGCCATCCAACCCGGGGGCTCCATCCGGCCGTCTCCTGATTCAAGTGGATATCGATGCAGACGGCCGTGTAGTTCGAACCACGCCAGTCTGTACGCCATACACGTGCCACGCAGCGGCAACATATGCCGGCTTTATCCGTGACTGGAGCTTTTCACCTGCCGAAATTCTGGGACATCCGGTCCCCAGTCGCATCGCTATTGAAATCGAACTGGAGAATCCGGTCGACAAGGATCTGGAGTTCAGTCCGCTGACACCTTCTCAGCCCCCCCAATAGTCCAGACGTCCGAACACCCCGCGCAAGTGATCGATGAGCAGCCGCACCCGCAGCGGCAGGCGGCGGTTCTGCGGGAAGACCGCATAGATGCCGGTGGCCGGCGCCGCCCACTCATCCAGCACCGACACCAGCGCGCCGTTCGCCAGATCGCGCTCCACCTCCCACATGGAGCGCCAGGCCAGTCCGATGCCACCGAGCGCCCATTCGTGCAGCACCGTGCCGTCGTTGCATTCGAAACGCCCGGACACCTTGACGGTGCGCGCCTGCCCCGGTGAGTCCAGGTCAGCAAACACCCAACCCCGCTGCGGGTCGAGGGACAGGCAATCATGGCGTGCCAACTCGTCCGGGGTTTCCGGAATGCCGTTGCGGGCCAGGTAGGACGGGCTTGCCACGACGACCCGCCGGTTGTCCGCCAGGCGCACCGACACCAGGCTCGAGTCGCTCAACTCGCCGATGCGGATCGCACAATCGACGCCTTCGTTCACCAGATCCACCAGTCGGTCGCTGAGGTCGAGGCTGCATGTCACCTCCGGATTGGCAGCGAGAAAATCCCGCACCAGCGGCGCCACATGGCGCCGGCCGAAGCCCGCCGGCGCCGACACCTTGATGTGCCCGCTGGCCTTCACGCCGCCCAGGCTCACCGAAGCTTCCGCATTCGCGAGGTCGTTGAGGATGCGCTGGCAATCCTCGAGGAAGGCACTCCCCTCGAAGGTGAGGCTCAGCTTGCGGGTAGTACGCACCAGCAGCTTCACCCCCAGGCGCTCCTCCAGCGCGTCGATGCGCCGCCCCATCATCGCCGGCGTCACGCCCTCGGCACGGGCAGCGGCCGACAGGCTGCCACGAGTCGCGACGCTGACGAAAGTCTCGATTTCCTTGAAGCTGCTCATTTAATACTAAAAGTAAAAAATCATTTGATTTTATTATGGCTTCTTTTTTGTTTAGTCATTGAATAAACTTCTCTCCAACGTGGTGGAGGAGACGCTGATCGAGTGGCGCCACCGGGCAAAAGCCCGGTAGAAGCGCCCCGCAGCACCACCTGCAAGCAAACGCATCATCGACGAGGACATCAAGAGCATGGCGCACGCGCCCCGAATCCAGGCTGTTGCATTCGATGCCTTCGGCACGCTCTTCGACGTTTACTCGGTGGGCCTGCTGGCCGAACAGCTCTACCCCGGCAAGGGCACCGCCCTCGCCGAGCTGTGGCGCATCAAGCAGATCGAATACAGCTTCATCCGCACCCTGTCCGGCCGCTACAAGCCCTTCTGGGACATCACCCAGGACGGCCTGCAGTACGCCGCCGCCAGGCTTGGGCTGGAGCTCGACGCCCAGCGCCGCACCCAGCTGATGAACCAGTATGCTTGCCTGTCTCCCTTCCCCGAGAACCTGGGCGCGCTACGCACCCTGAAGGAAGCCGGTGTGCCCACCGCCATCCTGTCCAACGGCACGCCGGAGATGCTGCAGGTCGCCGTCAAGAGCGCCGGCATGCACGGCCTCTTCGATCACGTGCTGTCGGTCGATGCGGTGCGCAAGTACAAGACCGCCGCCGACGCCTACGCACTGGCGCCGCAGGCCTTCAACTGCCCGGCCGAACGCATCCTGTTCGTGTCGTCCAACGGCTGGGATGCCGCCGGCGCCACCTGGTTCGGCTATACCACATTCTGGATCAACCGCAGCGGCCAGCCCCTCGAGCAACTGGATGTCGCCCCCACCGTCCAGGGACGCCTGCTGACCGATGTCGTCGATTACGTGGCGCGCCACCGCGCCTGAACAATTTCAGCTTTTTCAACTTCTCAACCAGGAGTCATCATGAGCCTCACCCTCCCCGCCGGCATGCAGATCAATGCCCCGATTCGTCCGGGCTACGAAACCATCCTCACCCCGGAAGCCCTTGAGCTGGTCGCCAAGCTGCACCGCGCTTTCGAAGGCCGCCGCCAGGAACTGCTGAAGGCCCGTGTCGAGCGCCAGGCCCGTATCGACGCCGGTGAAATGCCCGACTTCCTGCCGGAAACCAAGGCCATCCGCGAAGGCGACTGGAAGGTCGCTCCGGTTCCCGCTGCGCTGCAATGCCGTCGCGTCGAGATCACCGGCCCGGTCGAGGCCAAGATGATCATCAACGCCTTCAACTCCGGCGCTGACTCCTACATGACCGACTTCGAGGACTCCAACTCCCCGAACTGGGACAACCAGCTCCAGGGCCAGGTGAACCTCTACAAGGCCATCCGCCGCGAACTGTCCTTCAAGAACGAAGCCGGCAAGGAATACAAGCTCAACGACAAGATCGCCACCCTGCAGATCCGCCCCCGCGGCTGGCACCTGGACGAGAAGCACGTCACCGTTGACGGCCAGCGCGTCGGCGGCGGCATCTTCGACTTCGCCCTGGTCTTCTTCCACAACGCCAAGGAACAGATCGCCCGCGGCGCCGGCCCCTTCTTCTACCTGCCGAAGATGGAAAGCCACCTGGAAGCCCGCCTGTGGAACGACATCTTCGTGATGGCCCAGGACCACTGTGGCGTGCCCCAAGGCACCATCAAGGCCACCGTGCTGGTCGAAACCATCCTCGCCACCTTCGAGATGGAAGAGATCCTGTACGAACTGCGCGAGCACTCCGCCGGTCTCAACGCCGGGCGCTGGGACTACATCTTCTCCTGCATCAAGAAGTTCAAGAAGAACAAGGACTTCTGCCTGGCCCAACGCGGCGCCATCACGATGGAAGTGCCCTTCATGCGCTCCTACGCGCTGGCTCTGGTGCAGGCCTGCCACAAGCGCGGCGCCCCGGCCATGGGCGGCATGTCGGCCCTGATCCCGATCAAGGGCGATCCGGAAGCCAACGAAAAGGCCCTCGCCGGTATCCGTCACGACAAGACCCGCGACGCCAACGACGGCTTCGACGGCGGCTGGGTGGCTCACCCGGGCCTCGTCTCCATCGCCATGGAAGAGTTCGTCAAGGTGCTGGGCGACAAGCCGAACCAGTTCGAGAAGCAGGTCGAAGGCTCCTTCGGCCCGGCCCAGTGGCTGGACTTCCGTCCCACCACCCCGATCACCGAAGCCGGCCTGCGCAACAACATCAACGTCGGCATCCACTACCTCGGCTCCTGGCTGGCCGGCAACGGCTGCGTGCCCATCCACAACCTGATGGAAGACGCCGCCACCGCCGAAATCTCCCGGTCCCAGGTTTGGCAGTGGGTGGTCAGCCCGAAGGGCATCCTCGACGACGGCCGCAAGGTCACCGAAGAGCTGGTCCGCCCGATGATCGCCGAGGAACTGGCCAAGGTGAAGGCCACCGTCACCGCCCAGGGCGAGGACACCGCCACCTACGACCAGGCCGCCGAGATCTTCGACAAGATGTCGCTGACCCCGGACTACCCGGAATTCCTGACCCTGCCGCTGTACGAGGCGATGGAATAAGCGGAGCCTGCGATTGGCTACGAAACGGCACCTGCGGGTGCCGTTTTTTCGTCTACCCGCCCGGCGGCAGGCTACTCAGCCGCGCCGGGCGGCCTTGTCCAGGTGGGCCTCCACGACCCGCGCCAGCTTGATCGCCGCCGGGCGGATCAGCTCGTCCGGCACCGCGGCAAAACCCAGGTTGAGCCCCGGCTCGCTGCGGCTGCGGTCCATGTAGTACAGGGACAAGGGCCGCACCACCACGCCGTCGGCGAGGGCATCGGCGGCCAGCGCCGCATCGTCCACCGGCGCGTCGAACAGGTACACCAGTTGCAGCCCGGCATGCCCGCCGGAGACCCGCACGCTGTCGCCCAGGCGCGCACCGAGTTCGTCGAGCAGGATGTCCCGCCGCGTGCGGTAGATGCCGCGCATGCGCTTGATGTGGGCGGTGAAGTGGCCTGAATCGATGAACTCAGCCAACGCCGCCTGATCGACCATCCGCCCTTCGCGGAACAGCTCCGCGTTGCCGATCGAGAAGGCATCCACCAGATCCTCAGGCACCACCATGTAGGACAGACGCAGGCCGGGGAACATCACCTTGCTCAGGGTGCCCACGTAGATCACCCGCTGGGTCCGCGACAGACCGAACAGCGAAGCCAGCGGCTGGTTGTGGTAGCGCAGCTCGTTGTCGTAGTCGTCCTCGATGATCCACGCGCCGCAGCGCTCGGCTTGCTCCAGCACCTCCAGGCGCCGCTCCAGCGACAGCACCACGCCGGTCGGGTACTGGCTGGACGGCGACAGGCACATGACGCGCGGCGGCGCCTCCCAGTCCTCCGCCGTCGGCGCGATGCCACCGGCGTCGAGGGGAATCGCCCGCACGTCGAGCCCTGCCGCGCGCAGCACGTTGCGCGAACCCCAGTAGCCCGGCTCCTCGATCCAGGCCCGGTCGCCGTGGTCGGTGAGCATCCGCGCGCACAGATCCACCGCCTGGTGGGAACCATTGAGGATCAGGATCTGGCGCGGCGAGCACTTCATCATCCGCGTCACGTGCAGGTACTCGGCGAGGGCCACCTTGAGGGGGCCATAGCCACCGTGGGCGTACTGCAGCAGGTGCGACTGGGCCGGCTGGAAATACTTGCTGAGCAGGCGCAGCCAGATCGCGAAGGGGAAGTTCTCGGTGTCCGGCACCCCTGGCATGAAGGCCCCGCGCTGGATCCGGCTGCTGCTGCTCGCCGCCGCGATCTCCCCGCCGCGCCGCGACAGCCCTTCCCGCCGCGTTCCGACCAGCCGCTTGGGGGTCGGATGGCGGCCGACCCGCTGCAGCGCCTCCGACACGTAGGAGCCGTCGCCGATGAGCCCCTCGATGTAGCCCTCGGCAAACAGCTGCTCGTAGGCCCTGAGCACCGTATTGCGGCCCATGCCCAGATCCCGGGACAGGGAGCGGGTGCCGGGCAAACGGGTGCCAGGGGGCAATTGCCCATCAAGAATGGCCTGGCGCAGGGCCAGAAAAGTACGGATGCGCAGCATCAGGCCTTCGGGCTGGCGGGCCAGGTGCTGCTGCAGCAATTCGACGATCAAGCGGTTATCCATGGCAGGGAAAAAGTGGCGTCAATCTTGCGTCAGTCGGGGGTTCCGGAGCCGCGGCCGCGCCATCCTGCAGCGCAATACGCGCCGGACGGAAAGCAGGTCCACAGATCCCGAATGGAAAGGTTCCCGCAAAGTGGTTCCTTCCAGTGCGCAATAAGTGGCTCTCTATAGAACCGCTTTCGCACCCTACTATGGCCTTAACGAACTCGCAACAAACGGCGCCCGACTCATCCGGCCCCGTTGTGAACCGCAACCTGGAGGAATACCCAATGGCCGCACAACCCGGCAGCACCCAGCAGGAAGCCCACGTCACCTTCACCCGCGTCCAGAAGACCTACGACGGTGAAACGCTCATCGTCCGCGATCTCAACCTGGAGATCCGCCGCGGCGAATTCCTCACCCTGCTCGGCCCCTCCGGTTCCGGCAAGACCACCTGCCTGATGATGCTGGCCGGCTTCGAGACCCCCACCTCCGGCGAGATCCGCGTCGGCGGCACGGTGATCAACAAGGTGCCGCCGCACCGCCGCAACATCGGCATGGTTTTCCAGAACTACGCACTGTTCCCGCACATGACGGTGGCCGAGAACCTGCGCTTCCCCCTCAGCGTGCGCAAGCTGCCGGCCGCCGACATCGACGCCAAGGTCAAGCGCGCCCTCGCCATGGTGCGCCTCGAAGCCTTCGGCAACCGCTACCCGCAGCAGCTCTCCGGCGGCCAGCAACAGCGCATCGCACTGGCCCGCGCGCTGGTCTTCGAGCCCGAACTGGTGCTGATGGACGAGCCCCTCGGCGCCCTCGACAAGCAGCTGCGCGAGCACATGCAGATCGAGATCAAGCATCTCCACGACAGCCTCGGCATCACCTTCGTCTTCGTCACCCACGACCAGGGCGAGGCGCTGACCATGTCCGACCGCATCGCCGTCTTCGACCGCGGCGAGATCCAGCAGATCGACAGCGCCGAACGCCTCTACGAAGAACCGGCCAACGCCTTCGTCGCCGGCTTCATCGGCGAGAGCAACACCTTCCGGGGCACCTTGCTCGAGCGCAACGGCGACGCCTGTGCGATTCGCCTGCCGAGCGGCGCGGTGGTCCAGGCCCGGGCCGCCGACGTCGGCGCCGTGGGCAGCAGCGCGGTGGTCTCGGTGCGCCCCGAGCGCATCGTCCTCAACGGAGCCTCGGCCGACTGCGAGAACCGCTTCAGCGCCAAGATCAAGGAACTCATCTACCAGGGCGACCACGTGCGCGTGCAGCTCGACCTCGGCAACCAGTCCAGCCTGATGGTCAAGGCGCCGATCTCCCAGCTCAGCCACGAGCTGCGCCCCGAACAACCCATCGAGGTCGGCATCCCGGCCGCCCACTTGCGCGCCCTGGCCCCCACGCCGAGCGCCTGACGAATCCGCAGCACCCGTCGCTCCTCCCAATCCACGCCATCCACATCCCGGAGAACCACCACCATGCACGCCCTCAAAACCATCGCCCTCGCCGTCTGCGGCATCCTGTCCTGTAGCAGCGCCATGGCCAGCGAACTGACCCTGATCTCCTTCGGCGGCACCAACCAGAAGGCCCAGGACAAGGCCTTCTACCAGCCCTTCATGAAGAGCAGCGGCAACAAGATCCTGCCCGGCGAATACAACGGCGAGCAGGCCCGCGTAAAGGCGATGGTCGAAGCCCATAAGGTGACCTGGGACGTGGTCGAGGTCGAATCCCCCGAGCTGGCCCGCGGCTGCGAGGAAGGCCTGTACGAGAAGCTCGACTACAGCAAGATCGGCGGCAAGGACGAGTTCATCGGCAAGGCTGTCACCGATTGCGGCATCGGCTTCTTCGTGTGGTCCACGCTGCTCGCCTACAACGCCGACAAGCTGAAGGCCGCCCCCACCAGCTGGGCCGATTTCTGGGACCTGAAGAAATTCCCCGGCAAGCGCGGCATGCGCAAGGGCGCCAAGTTCACCCTCGAAATCGCCCTCCTCGCCGACGGCGTGAAACCGGACCAGGTCTACAAGCTGCTCGCCAGCAAGGACGGCGTCGACCGCGCCTTCAAGAAGCTCGACCAGATCAAGGGCTCCATCCAGTGGTGGGAAGCCGGCGCCCAGCCGCCGCAGATGCTCGCCGCCGGCGACGTGGTGATGAGCTCGGCCTACAACGGCCGCATCGCCACCGCCCAGAAGGAAGGCAAGAACCTCAAGATGGTGTGGGGCGGCAACATCTATGACGTGGAGTCCTACGCCATTCCGAAGGGCGCCCCCAACCGCGACCTGGCCTACAAGTACCTGCAGTTCTCCAGCAAGGCCGAGAACCAGCAGGTCTTCTCCGGCGAGATTCCCTACGGCCCGACCAACCTGAAGGCCGCCAAGGCCATGCCGGCGCACATCGCCGCCGAACTGCCGACCTCGGCCGCCAACATCGCCAGCGCCCTGCCCAGCAACACCCAGTTCTGGGTCGAACACGGCGAAGAGCTGGAACAGCGCTTCAACAGCTGGGCCGCCAAGTAAGCCGACCGCCGAATGACGCCCGCCATGTCCCCGAGCAGCGCCTCCCCCTCCCCTGCCCTGGACCTTGGCCGGGCGTCACCCGACCGGGCTCCGGCCCCGACGATCACCATGGATGAAGCCCCCATGACCGCCACCACCCTGACCGCTCCCGCCGCAGCCGCCGAGCCCGCCGAACGGGCGCTGCCCCTCAAAACCCGCCTGAAGCGGGCCGAACGACGCAAGAAACTGCTGCACCTGGCGCTGATCGCACCCCTCGCCGTCTTTCTGCTGCTGACCTTCCTGTGGCCCATCGGCGCACTGCTCAAACGCAGCGTGGACAATCCCGAAGTGCGCGGTGGCCTGCCCGCCACAGCAGAGGCACTGGAGCACTGGAACGGCCAGGGCCTGCCGCCCGCCTCGACCCTCGCCGTTTTCGTCAAGGAAATGGAGGCCGCCCACGGCACCACCGAGCTGGCCTCCGCCGCCAAGCGCCTCAACACCGAGATGACCGGCTACCGCAGCCTGATCATGAAGACCGCCCGCAGCCTGCCGCTGCCCGACGGCACCAAGCTTCAGGATGGCCTCAACGCCATCGACCCGCGCTGGGGCGAGACCCACACCTGGCAGGTGATGGCCCGCGCCGGCCAGCCCTACACCAGCTATTGCCTGCTGGCTGCCCTCGACCACACGCTCGATGCCGACGGCGCCATCGTCGCCGCCACCGAAGACCAGGCCATCTACCTGGACGTGCTCGGCCGCACCTTCTGGATGAGCCTGGTGGTCACCCTGTGCTGCCTGGTCCTCGGCTTCCCGCTGGCCTACCTGCTCACCAGCCTGCCCACCCGCAGCAGCAACCTGCTGATGATCCTGGTGCTGCTGCCCTTCTGGACTTCCATCCTGGTGCGCGTCGCCTCGTGGATCGTGCTGCTGCAGTCCGGCGGCCTGGTCAATCAGGCCCTGCAGGCCCTCGGCCTCATCGACGAACCCCTGCAGCTCGTATTCAACCGCCTCGGGGTGTACATCGCCATGACCCACATCCTGCTGCCCTTCATGATCCTGCCGCTGTACTCGGTGATGAAAGGCATCTCGCCGATCTACCTGCGCGCCGCCCAGTCCCTCGGCTGCCCGCCCTTCCAGAGCTTCTGGAAGGTGTACTTCCCGCAGACCCTGCCGGGCGTGTTCGCCGGCGCCCTGCTGGTCTTCATCCTGTCGATGGGCTACTACATCACCCCCGCGCTGCTCGGCGGCCCGCAGGAGCAGATGGCCAGCTACTTCATCGCCTTCTACACCAACGAGACGATCAACTGGGGCATGGCCGCCGCCCTGTCCACCGTGCTGCTCGGCGCCACCCTGCTGCTCTACATCGTCTATTCCCGTTACGCCGGCCAGGGCCGCAACACGGCCAAGGCCCGCTGAAGGAGAACACCATGTTGCAAGCCTACGCCTCGCCCCTCGAACGGACCTGGTTCTACGCCCACCGGGTCATCGCCGGCCTGATCCTGCTGTTCCTGATCCTGCCGATCCTGGTCATCGTGCCGCTGTCCTTCAATTCGGACTCCTTCCTGATGTACCCGATGGCCGGCGCCTCCCTGCGCTGGTACGAGGAGATCATCGGCTCCGACGTGTGGCGCAACGCGCTGATGAACAGCCTGATCGTCTCGCCGGCCGCCACGCTGCTGGCGGTGGTGCTGGGCACCCTGGCCTCCATCGGCCTGGTGCGCAGCGACTTCCCCGGCAAGGCACTGCTCACCGCCATCCTCATCTCGCCGATGGTGGTGCCGGTGGTCATCGTCGGCGTCGCGGTGTACCTGTTCTTCGCCCCCCTTGGCCTGGCCGGCAGCTACACCGGGCTGATCCTTGCGCACGCCGTGCTCGGCGTACCCTTCGTCATCACCACCGTCACCGCCACGCTGCAGGGCTTCGACTACAACCTGGTGCGCGCCGCCGCTAGCCTGGGCGCCAACCCGGTGCTGACCTTCTTCCGGGTCACCCTGCCGCTGGTCGCGCCGGGCATCGTCTCCGGCGGGCTGTTCGCCTTCGCCACCTCCTTCGACGAAGTGGTGGTCACGCTCTTCCTCGCCAGCCCCGGCCAGGCCACGCTGCCGCGCCAGATGTTCGCCGGCATCCGCGAGAACATCAGCCCGGCCATCGCCGCGGTGGCGACGATCCTGATCGTGCTCTCCACGCTGATGCTGCTGACCCTCGAATGGCTCCGCCAGCGCTCCGAGAAGCTGCGCACCGGAAAGTCGCGCTAAAAACCTAAACCCCTGATCCACCCCCTTTTTTTCAATCCCACTCGTGTCGGGAGAGCCCTTCTCATGCCCAAAATCTGTGATTCCACCCTGTTCCGCCATGCCGCCTTCATCAACGGCGAGTGGTGCGAGGCCGACGACGGCGCCACCAGCGAGATCCTCAACCCGGCCAGCGGCGCCAGCCTGGGCGCCGTACCGGTGATGGGCGCCGCGGAAACCCGCCGCGCCATCGACGCCGCCAACGCAGCCCTGCCGGCCTGGCGCCGCCTGCCCGCCGCCCAGCGCGGCAAGCTGCTGCGCGCCTGGTACGAACTGCTGCTGGAAAACCAGGAAGACCTGGCCGTCATCATGACCTGCGAGCAAGGCAAGCCCCTGGCCGAAGCCCGCGGCGAAGTGGCCTACGCCGCCTCCTACCTGGAGTGGTTCGCCGAGGAAGGCAAGCGCGCCTACGGCGAAACCATCCCCTCGCCCTTCCCCGACCGCCGCCTGATCGTCACCAAGGAACCGGTCGGCGTGTGTGCCGCCGTCACGCCGTGGAACTTCCCGGCCGCGATGATCACCCGCAAGGCCGGCGCGGCCCTCGCTGCCGGCTGCACGATGGTCCTCAAGCCGGCCCCGCAGACGCCCTACTCGGCCCTCGCGCTGGCCGTGCTGGCCGAACGCGCCGGCATCCCGAAGGGCGTCTTCAACGTCGTCACCGGCGACGTGGCCAGTTCGGCGGCGATCGGCGGCGAGCTGTGCGCCAACCCCATCGTGCGCAAGCTGTCCTTCACCGGCTCCACCGCCGTCGGCGCCCGCCTGATGGCCCAGTGTGCACCGTCGATCAAGAAACTGTCGCTGGAACTGGGCGGCAACGCGCCCTTCATCGTCTTCGACGACGCCGACCTGGACGCCGCCGTGCAGGGCGCCCTCGCCTCCAAGTACCGCAACGCCGGCCAGACCTGCGTCTGCGCCAACCGCCTGCTGGTGCAGGACGGCGTGTACGACGCCTTCGCCGCCAAGCTGGCCGAGGCGGTCAAGGCCCTCAAGGTCGGCGACGGCCTGGAATCCGGCACCACCCAGGGGCCGCTGATCAACGAAGCCGCTGTCGCCAAGGTCGAGCGCCACGTGGCCGACGCCGTCGCCAAGGGCGCCCAGGTGCTCACCGGCGGCAAGCGCCATGCCCTCGGCGGCAGCTTCTTCGAGCCCACCGTGCTGACCGGCGTCACCACCAACATGGCGGTAGCCCGCGAAGAGACCTTCGGCCCGATGGCCCCGCTGTTCCGCTTCGCCACCGAAGCCGACGCCATCCGCATGGCCAACGACACCGAGTTCGGCCTCGCCTCCTACCTGTACAGCCGCGACATCGGCCGCATCTGGCGGGTTTCCGAGGCCCTCGAGTACGGCATGGTCGGCGTCAACACCGGCCTCATCTCCACCGAGGTCGCCCCCTTCGGCGGCGTCAAGTCCTCCGGCCTCGGCCGCGAAGGCTCCAGCCACGGCCTCGATGACTACCTGGAGATCAAGTACGTGGCCCTCGGCGGCCTCGACGCCTGATCCCTTCAAGCCCCTTTTCCATCAAGACATTCAGACCTTCATACGGAGAACAGCAATGAACCAAGCGCTTCAACAACAAAACGCCCACATGATGGCCCGCCGCAGTGCCGCCCTGCCCCGTGGCGTGGGCCAGGCCCACCCCCTGTTCGCCAGCCGCGCCAAGGGCGCCGAGCTGTGGGACGTGGAAGGCCGCCGCTTCATCGACTTCGTGGCCGGCATCGCGGTGGTCAACACCGGCCACTGCCACCCCAAGATCATCGAGGCCGCCGCTGCCCAGATGGAAGCCTTCACCCACACCTGCTTCCAGGTCGTCGCCTACGACGGCTACGTGACCCTCGCCGAGCGTCTCAACGCCCTCGCCCCGGTGGACGGCCCGGCCAAGAGCTTCTTCATGAGCACCGGCGCCGAGGCCGTCGAGAACGCCGTCAAGGTGGCCCGCGCTTACACCGGCCGGCCCGGCATCATCGCCTTCAACGGCGCCTTCCACGGCCGCACCTGCATGACCCTCGGGCTGACCGGCAAGGTCGATCCGTACAAGCTGCGCATGGGCCCTTTCCCGGCCGAGATCTACCACGCCCCCTTCCCCTGCGAGCTGCACGGCACCAGCATCGACGAGGCCATCCACGGCGTCGAACTGCTGTTCAAGAACGACATCGAGCCGGCCCGCGTGGCGGCCTTCATCATCGAGCCGGTACAGGGCGAAGGCGGCTACTACCCGGTGCCCACCGAGTTCCTGCAGCGCCTGCGCGCCCTCGCCGACAAGCACGGCATCCTCCTCATCGCCGACGAAATCCAGACCGGCATGGCGCGCACCGGCAAGGTCTTCGCCATCGAGCACAGCGGCGTCAAGCCGGACATCATCACCATGGCCAAGGGCCTCGGCGGCGGCTTCCCGATCTCCGCCATCGTCGGCCGCGCCGAGGTGATGGACGCAGTATCCCCCGGCGGCCTTGGCGGCACCTACTCCGGCAGCCCGCTGGCCTGCGCCGCCGCGCTGGCCGTGCTGGACGCCGTCGAGGAAGAAAAACTGTGTGAACGCGCCGTGCAGATCGGCGAGCGCATGCAGGCCCGCCTGCGCGACATGGCCAGCTGGGCGCCGTGCATCGGCGACGTGCGCGGCGTTGGCGCGATGGTGGCCTTCGAGTTCTTCCACGACGCCGAGCGCACCCGCCCGGCGCCGGAAATCACCAAGGCCCTGGTCGCCGAAGCCTTCAAGCGCCAGCTCCTGCTGCTGTCCTGCGGCAGCTACGGCAACGTGATCCGCCTTATGACGCCGCTGACTCTCGACGACGCGCTGCTGGAAGAAGGCTTCGACGTGCTCGAAGCCAGCCTGCGCGCGGTACTCGCCGCCCAGGGCTAAGCGCCCGCCCGCCGCGGCCTCCATAGCGGGGCCGCGGCCCCCACCCGATAACACGGGGCTCACCCCGGACCAAATTTTCATGCGCCCTGCTGCGCAGGGGCGCGCCTTGCCTGCTGAAACCGTTTTCATCACTGTCAATTTGGGAGTCCGTACCATGAAGAAGCCGCAACTGATCCTCGCCCTCACCGCCGCCGGCATCCTTTCCCTGCCCGGCATCGCCTGTGCCGGCGAAGTGGAAGACCTGAAGGCCATGCTGCTGAAGATGCAGGCGCGCATCGAGCAGCTGGAAAACCGCCCGGTCGCTGCCGCCCCCGCGCCCGTCGCCACCGCTGCACCGGCCCCGGCGCCGGCCCTCAACCCGGCCGACGTGGTCGTCCGCGGCTCCATGCCCGGCTCCTTTAAGGTGCCGGGCACCGAGACCTCCATCAAGTTCGGCGGCTATGTGCAGCTCGACGCCATCTACGACTTCAAGGGCAACCAGGGCCGCGCGGTGAGCGCCGGCGATATCGCCCTCGATGGCAGCGCCGACGCCAAGCGCAAGGGCACCACCACCTTCAGCGCCCGCACGTCCCGCATCAACATGCAGACCGCCACGCCGAGCGAGCTGGGCGAGATCAAGACCAAGATCGAGTTCGACTTCTTCACCGACGAAGGCAGCGAGACCTACACCAACTCCGCGCGTCCGCGCCTGCGCCACGCCTACGGCACCGTCGGCAACTGGCTGGCCGGCCAGACCTGGTCCAACTTCATGGACCTGGACGCGATGCCCGAGACCCTGGAATTCAACGGCCCCACCGGCCAGGTCTTCATCCGCCAGCCGCAGCTGCGCTACACCACCGCCGTCGGCAGCGCCAGCCAGTTCTCGGTGTCGGTGGAAAACCCCCAGACCGACGCCCGCGACAACGGCGGCAACGTGACAGCCATCGACCGCGGCGCCGACCTCACTGCCAAGTGGCAGCACAGCGGCGACTACGGCCACTTCGACCTGCGCGCGCTGGTCCGCCCGCTGAAGGCCGACGACGGCAGCGGCAACAACCACGCCTCCACCACCGGCTGGGCACTGGGCCTCGGCGGCACCCTCAAGCTGGGCGCCAACGACACGGTGCTCTACCAGCTCAACGGCGGCCAGGGCATCGGCCGCTACATCCAGGACGTGTATGGCGCTGCAGCCTATGACGCCAGCTCCGGCACCCTGTCGGCCCAGAAGGCGGCCGGCGGCTACCTGGCCGTGCAGCACTTCTGGAACACCGTGCTGCGCTCCACCGTGTCCTTCAACGCCACCCACATCAACAACAAGACCGGCTTCGGCGACATCACCGGCCTCAACACCGATACCCGTCAGGTGCACGCCAACCTGATCTGGAAGGCCGCCTCCCAGCTCGACGTGGGCATGGAGTACGTGTGGTCCCAGCGCAAGGTGGAAGGCGGTGCCGAAGGCACTTCCAGCCGCGTCCAGGGCGCCGTCAAGTACAACTTCTAAACCGCTCCGGCACGCCGGCGGCCCCGCCCACCCGCCGGCGCTCCACGCAACTCCGCCCCCACAAGGAGAGACCATGCTCGACCCCCTGCCTTCCTACCTCCGCCCCAGCAACGACGCCGGCCCCTGGGGCGTCTACATGCACCAGATCGACCGGGTCACGCCCTACCTGGGCGAGCTGACCTACTGGGTCGACACCCTCAAGCGCCCCAAGCGCGTCCTCATCGTGGACGTGCCGGTGAAGATGGACGACGGCACGGTGGCCCACTTCGAGGGCTACCGGGTGCACCACAACACCTCCCGCGGCCCCGGCAAGGGCGGCATCCGCTTCCATCAAGACGTGACCCTATCCGAAGTGATGGCCCTGGCCGGCTGGATGACCGTCAAGAACGCTGCCGTCGGCGTGCCTTACGGCGGCGCCAAGGGCGGCATCCGGGTCGACCCGCGGACCCTCAGCCACGGCGAGCTGGAACGCCTGACCCGCCGCTACACCAGCGAACTCAACGTGCTGATCGGGCCGGACAAGGACATCCCCGCCCCGGACGTGAACACCAACGAGCAGATCATGGCCTGGATGATGGACACCTACTCCATCAACCAGGGACGCACCGCCACCGGCGTCGTCACCGGCAAACCCCTCAGCCTGGGCGGCAGCCTCGGCCGCCGGGACGCCACCGGGCGCGGCGTGTTCGTGGTCGGCGCGGCGGCGGCCAGGGATGCCGGCATCCCGCTGAGCGGCGCCCGCGTCGCCATCCAGGGCTTCGGCAACGTGGGCGGCACCGCGGCGCGCTGCTTCCACGAGGCCGGCGCCCGCGTGGTGGCGGTACAGGACGTCTCCGGCACGCTGTTCCACCCGGGCGGGCTGAACATCCCGGCCCTGCTGGCCTGGGTCGCCGCCGGCCGGCCGCTGGCCGAGTTCCGCGACGGCGAACGGATTCCCGACGACAGCTTCTGGGACGTGCAAAGCGATTTCCTGGTGCCGTCGGCGCTGGAGCAGCAGATCACCCTCCACAACGCCCCGCGCATCCGCACCCGCATCGTGCTCGAAGGCGCCAACGGCCCGACCACCCCGGAGGCCGACGACATCCTCGCCGAGCGCGGCATCCAGGTGGTGCCCGACGTGCTCGCCAACGCCGGCGGCGTGACGGTCAGCTACTTCGAATGGGTGCAGGATTTCTCGAGCTTCTTCTGGTCGGAGGAGGAGATCAACGCCCGCCTCGACCGCATCATGGAGGAAGCCTATGCGCACATCCGCGACACCGCCCGCAGCAAGCAAGTGAGCCTGCGCACCGCGGCCTTCATCCTGGCCTGCGAGCGCATCCTCAAGGCCCGCGAGATGCGCGGCCTGTATCCCTGAGCACCGGAGCCGGCACGCCAGGTTCCGGACGGCGAGCGGCGGGCGCGGAAGGCGGCGCGCCTCCCTCCGAGCCCAGCGGACTGCCCTCGGAGCACAACGACCTGCCCGCTGAACCGAACCCACTGCCCTCCAAGGCTCGCCCGTGCCCCACAAAGGGGCATCGGCGGGCCATTTTGCGTACGGATCCAGGCTCGGCGGGAGCATGTCCGGGCGTGGAACGAAGCCAGCCGGGCTCCGAGGGCAGCGAACCTGGCCCGGAGGGCCGACTTTCAGGCGCGGAAGGCGCCGTGGCGGGTTCGGAGGGAAGCTGGCCGCGCTGCGGGCTCAAAAGTCTTCGCACCGAGGGGCAAGCACCCTGCTGGCAGGGCCATTGCCGCCACGGGGAAGCGCGAGTCCGGCGCGCCGGACCCGCCGTGTTCAGTCCGGCTGGACGAAAGCTTCGATCCGCGCCGGATCGACCCCGCTCAGACGCACCCGCTTGCTGCGCGAGGTATCCCCGCTGACGAGTTCCACCGCGGATTTCGACACGCCACAGGCCTTGGCCAGGAAGGCGATCAGTGCGGCGTTGGCCTTGCCGTCCACCGGCGGCGCGGCCAGGCGGATCTTGAGGGCTTCGCCGTGCAGGCCGGCGAATTCGGTCTTCTTGGCTCCGGGCTGGATGTGCAGCGTCAGCGTCACGCTGCCATCCGCAGCCCGGTTCAGCCAGCTCATGCTCAGGCCAGCCCGATCAGCATGTACTTGCCCATCGCCAGCGCGCTGAGCAGCACCTGGAGGATGAGCAGCAGCGCGATCGGCGTCAGGTCCACCCCGCCAATGGCCGGGATGACGCGGCGGAACGGGCGCAGGAAGGGTTCGGCCAGCGCGTTGATGACACCCGCCATCGGCGCGTAGGGATTGACCCACGACAGGATGGCCGACATCAGCACCACGCCCATCAGCAGGTACAGCGCCGCCTTGATGGTTTCAAGCAAACCCACGCCCCACATCACGACCAACAGGCTGAGCGGATCGGCAATGCCGATGATGCCGCGCACCCACAAGGTGACGAACACCACCAGCGTCTGCACGATCCAGGCCGGCAGCAAGCTGGCGATATCCAGCCCGAACAGGCCCGGGATGACGCGGCGCAGCGGCACCACCACCCAGTCGGTGGTGGCCAGCACGAAATTGCCGATCGGGTTGCGGAAGGAAATCCGCTGCCACTGCATCACGAAGCGCGCCAGCAGCACGCCGGAGAGCAGACTGCCGAGGGTTTCGACAATGGTCAGGAACAGGTTTCCGAGCATGGCCGACTCCGCGCTCAGTCGCGGCCGAGCTGTTCGCCCAGCTCGCGGCCGCGGGCCTCGGCCGCCGCCACCGCGCGCGTCACGATGGCCGGGAAACCGTCGGCGGCGAAGGACGCCAGCGCCGCGGCGGTGGTGCCGCCCTTGGAGGTGACGCGCTCGCGCAGTACCGCCGGGGATTCGTCGCTGCTGGCCGCCAGCTTGGCTGCGCCGAGCACCGTGTCGATGGCCAGCTTGCGGGCCGTGTCGGCATCGAAGCCGAGGGACTCGCCGGCCGCCTGCAGGCATTCGATGAAGTGGAAGACATAGGCCGGGCCGCTGCCGGACACCGCGGTGACGCCGTCGATCTGCGCCTCGTCGGCCACCCATACCACGCTGCCGACCGCCGACAGCACCTTGGCGGCGGCGTCGCGCCCTGCCGCATCGACGGACGGATCGGCGAACAGGCCGGTGATGCCAGCTCCGATCAAAGCCGGCGTGTTGGGCATTGCCCGCACCAGCTTGCGGTAATCCCCCAGCCAGCGGCCGATGTCGGCCAGACGCAGGCCAGCGGCAATACTGACCACCACCTGATTGCTCAGGCGGCCGGCGATCGGCGCCACGGCGGCCTTCAGCTGCTGCGGCTTGACCGCCAGCACCAGCACGTCGCAGGCCAGCGCCTGGTCGTCGAGGGATTCGACGGCGCGCACGCCGAAGACGCTCTCCAGCTTGGCGCGGCCTTCGGCCGACAGCTCGACGGCCTGAACGTCCGCCGCCTTGAAACCCTGCTTGACCAGACCGCCGATCAGGGCCGCCGCCATGTTGCCGCCACCCAGGAAGGTGATTTTCATCGGATTCTTTCCACCAGTTGGACTTAAAGGAAAATGCTTCAGCTGCGCGATCCAAAGATCGCCGTGCCCACGCGGACCATCGTCGAACCTTCGGCGATCGCCGCTTCGAGGTCGTCGGACATGCCCATCGACAGGGTATCGAGACCGTGGCCGGCCCCATTGAGTTCATCGCGCAGAGCCCGCAGGCTGGCAAAGCGCGCCCGCTGCACGGCCACGTCGGAAGTCGGCTCGGGGATTGCCATCAGGCCACGCAGGCGCAGGCGCGGCAGCGCCGCCACGGCCGTCGCCAGCTCCGCCAGCCCGGCCGGCGCCACACCACTCTTGCTGTCCTCGCCGCTCACATTGACCTGGATACACACGTTGAGCGGCGGCAGATGCACATCGCGCTGCTCGGACAGGCGCTCGGCGATCTTCAGCCGGTCGATGGAATGCACCCATGCGAAGTGGTTGGCCACCTGCCGCGTCTTGTTGCTCTGCAGCGGACCGATGAAATGCCATTCGAGATCGAGGCCAGTCAACGCCTCGACCTTGGCGACGCCTTCCTGCACGTAGTTCTCGCCAAAAGCCCGTTGCCCGGCGGCAGCGGCCTCCCGCACACTATCGGCCGGCCAGGTCTTGCTCACTGCCAGCAGGCGGATTTCGGCCGGCTGACGCCCCACCGCCAGCGCCGCGGAGGCGATGCGCATGACAAGGTTTTGAAGGCGGCCGGAAATGCCTGATTTATAATCTTCCAAAGCGTGAATCTGGGCTAAAGAGGCCGTTGAGTATAGCATCGGCTCTGGCGCTGCCCGTTTTGCACGCTTGCCCCGGTTATCCGTAATCCCGCTGCCCGCAACGAGTCACCACGATGGACATCACCGAACTGCTCGCTTTCACCGTCAAGAACAAGGCATCCGACCTGCATATCTCGGCCGGCCTGCCGCCGATGATCCGCGTGCACGGCGACGTGCGCCGCATCAACCTGCCCGCGCTGGTGCACAAGGATGTCCACGGCATGGTGTACGACATCATGAACGACTCCCAGCGCAAACAGTACGAGGAGCAGTTCGAAACCGACTTCTCCTTCGAGATCCCCAACCTGGCGCGCTTCCGGGTCAATGCCTTCAATCAGAACCGCGGCGCCGCGGCGGTGTTCCGGGTCATTCCATCCAAGGTGCTGACCCTCGATGAACTGAACTGCCCGAAGATCTTCAAGGACATCGCCATCCAGCCGCGGGGCATCGTACTGGTCACCGGCCCGACGGGTTCGGGCAAGTCCACGACGCTGGCGGCGATGGTGGATTACGTCAACGAGAACGAATACGGCCACATCCTGACCATCGAGGATCCGATCGAATTCGTACATGAATCCAAGCGCTGCCTGATCAACCAGCGGGAAGTCATGCGCGACACCCACTCCTTCAACGCGGCGCTGCGCTCGGCGCTGCGGGAAGACCCTGACGTGGTGCTGGTCGGTGAAATGCGCGACCTGGAAACCATCCGCCTGGCACTGACCGCCGCCGAAACCGGCCACCTGGTGTTCGGCACGCTGCATACCTCGTCTGCCGCCAAGACCATCGACCGTATCGTGGACGTCTTCCCTGCCGCCGAGAAAGACATGGTCCGCGCTATGATGTCGGAATCCCTGCGCGCGGTGATCTCCCAGACCCTGTTGAAGACCAAGGACGGCACCGGTCGCGTCGCGGCGCACGAGATCATGATCGGCACCCCGGCCATCCGCAACCTGATCCGGGAGAACAAGGTCGCCCAGATGTACTCGGCGATCCAGACCGGCCAGAACGTGGGGATGCAGACCCTCGACCAATGCCTGGCCGATCTGGTCCGGCGAAACATCGTATCGGGCGCCGAAGCCCGTCTGAAAGCCCAGAACAAGGACAGTTTCCCGGCCTAAAGCCTCTTCGTCCTCGTCCTAGAACCGCAACAACCACCGGCCGCGCCGGTGACAGGAACGCACCATGGAACGCGATCAGGCCCTCAAGTTCATGCACGACCTGCTGCGGCTGATGCTGCAGAAGAATGGCTCCGACCTCTTCATCACGGCGGCCTTCCCGCCGGCGATCAAGATCGACGGCAAGATCGTGCCGCAGTCTAACCAGCAACTCACCCACACCCACACCATGGAACTGGCGCGGGTAATCATGAGCGACCGTCAGGCCCAGGAGTTCGAAGCCACCAAGGAGTGCAACTTCGCCATCTCCCCGCCGGGCATCGGCCGCTTCCGCGCCAACGCCTTCATCCAGCAGGGCCAGGTCGGCATGGTGCTGCGGACCATCCCGCAGAAGATCCCGACTTTCGACGACCTCGGCCTGCCGCCGGTGCTGAAGGACATCACCATGTCCAAGCGCGGCCTGGTGATCTTCGTCGGCGGTACCGGCACCGGCAAGACCACTTCGCTGGCGGCGATGGTGGACTACCGCAACGAGAAGAGCTACGGCCACATCATCACGGTCGAAGATCCGATCGAGTTCGTGCATGCCCACAAGAACTGCATCGTCACCCAGCGGGAAGTCGGCATCGACACCGAATCCTGGGAACCGGCGCTGAAGAACACCCTGCGCCAGGCCCCGGACGTGATCCTGATGGGCGAAATCCGCGACCGGGAAACGATGGACTACGCCATCGCCTTCGCTGAAACCGGCCACCTGTGCCTGGCCACGCTGCACGCCAATAGCGCCAACCAGGCCATCGACCGGATCGTCAACTTCTTCCCCGAAGAGCGCCGCCACCAGCTGCTGATGGACCTCTCCCTGAACCTGCGGGCACTGATCTCCCAGCGCCTGTTGCCGATGTGCGACCGCAAGGGCCGCGTGCCGGCAGTGGAGGTGATGCTCAACTCCCCGTTGATCTCCGACCTGATCTTCAAGGGCGAGATTCCCGGCATCAAGGAAGTCATGAAGCGCTCCAGCGAGCTCGGCATGCAGACCTTCGACCAGAGCCTGTTCGATCTCTACGAACGGGGCCTGATCAGCTACGAGGACGCCCTGCGCAATGCCGACTCGATGAACGATCTGCGCCTGCAGATCAAGCTGAAAAGCCGCCGCGGCGACCGGGACATGGCCCCCTCGGGCATCCAGAACCTCGACATCGTCTGAACGGGGGAATAAAGCGACTGCGCACTCCGATCCTGCGACTGCGATGCCCGCCGTACGCATGTACGGCTGTGCTTCTCATCGCAGCCTCGAAGCGCTCGCTCCGCTTTCTGCCCCCGTTCGGGCACCTTTAGTTCGAGGATCTCAGCTTTCTGATTCCGCCGGCTTGGGTTTGCGGGCAGAGCCGGCGATCATCAGGTATTCGAACAGGCGGCATTCAATAGCCCCATTGAACAGCGGGGTGCGCTTGCTGGCCTTGAGGCGGACACCCTTCGGCAAGGCTGGATCGCCGGTGAAGAAGTAGCAGCGCCAGCCGGTCCAGTTGGCCTTCAGAGCATCGCCGAGCTTGGGGTAGAAGGCTTCCAGTTCGGCGGTGTCCGACAGGCGTACGCCGTAGGGCGGATTGGCAACCAGCACGCCAGACGGCGCCGGGGCCTTGAGGTCGAGCAGATCGGCACGTCCGACTTCCACACAACCTTCCAGGCCGGCACTGCGCAGGTTCACGTAGGCTTTGCGCTGCTGGGAGTCGAGAATGTCCGAACCGTAGATTTCCAGCTTGCGAGGTGCCTTGCGGCGCGCCTCGGCAGCCTTACGGATCGGCAACCAGGTGTCACGCTCATAGTGCTTGAAACGCTCGAAGGCGAAGTGTCGCCCGAGGCCCGGCGCCACATCCAGGGCCATCTGGGCCGCCTCGATGAGGAAGGTGCCACTGCCGCACATCGGGTCGCACAAGGCTTCTTCGCCCGGCTTCCAGCCGGTCAGGCGCAGGATGCCGGCGGCCAGGTTCTCCTTCAGCGGCGCCTCCACCGCAGCCTGCTTGAAGCCACGCTTGTAGAGCGGATCGCCCGAGGTGTCGAGATACAGGGTCACCGTATCCGCCGACAGGAAGGCATGGATGCGGATGTCCGGCGCCTGGGTGTCCACATCCGGCCGCCGCCCGACGACGGTGCGGAAATGGTCACACACCGCATCCTTGATCTTCAGCGTCGCGAACTCCAGGCTGCGCAGCGGTGATTTGTGCGCGGTGACGAAAACGCGGATGGTCTGGTCGGGCGTGAACCAGCGCGCCCAGGTGGGAGCGTAAGCGATGCGGTAGACGTCCTCCTCGCTACGGTAGCGGCCCATGCTGATCTGCCACAGCACACGGGTCGCCAGCCGGCTCTCCAGGTTGGCGCGATAGCACAGGGCCCAGTCGCCGGAAAACTGTACGCCGCCGGGAATGACCTTCCCGTCGGTGGCGCCAAGGGCGCGGAGTTCATCGGCGAGGAGCGGCTCGAGGCCGCGGGGACAAGGGGCAAAGAAATTCAAGATTGCAATCCGTTCGGAAAATCAAAAGGGCTTCAGGACGACCAGGAACACCACGACGAACAGCACCAGCACCGGCACTTCGTTGAAGAAGCGGTACCACACGTGGCTGCGCGTGTTGCGCCCTTCGGCAAAGGCACGCATCAGGCGGCCGCAATACAGGTGATAAACGATCAGCAGCGTGACCAGCGCAGTCTTGGCGTGCAGCCAGCCACCCGCCAGGCCGAAGCCGAACCACAGCCACATACCCAAAGCTACAGCCAGGATGCCCAGCGGCGTCATGAATCGGTAGAGCTTTGTCTCCATCAGCGCCAGACGCTCGATGGTGGCCTTGTCGGTGACCATCGCATGATTGACGAACAGGCGCGGCAGGTAGAACAGGCCGGCGAACCAGCTGACGACGAAGATGATGTGCAGGGCTTTGATACTCAGGTAGAGCATGGTCTCGACTCGGAGGATGAAAGTATTCAGGAAGTGGCGGGACGCGTCCGCAGCGCATCGGCTACCGTCGGATAACGCAGACGTGCGTGCAGCTCACGCTTGATGCGATCGTTCTTCAGCCGACGGGACTCGGCCATGAAGGAAAGCGTCATTTCCGACAGCCGTCCGGCCAGCTCGTTACGCGGCAGGCGCGGCGGCCTCGGCAGGCCGAGCGTATCGGCGACCAGATCGAAATAATCGCCCATGCGCAGCGCGCTGTCGTCGCAGGCGTTATAGACCCGGTTCGGCCCGCCGCGGAACAGGGCCAGCACCAGCAACTGCGCCAGATCGTCGGCATGGATGTGGTTGGTGAATACGTCGTCTTGCGGCGTCAGCACCGGGTCGCCTTTCTGCAGGCGCGCCCCCGGCAGACGATTGGCAGCATCGTAGATGCCCGGTGCCCGCAGGATACTTACACGGCATCCAGTACGTCGCCCGAAGGCTCGCAGATGGCCTTCCGCCGCCACACGCCGCAGGCCGCGCGGAGACGCCGCCCGCAACGGCCGCGTCTCGTCGGCCCAGGCGCCGCCACAGTCCCCGTACACACCGGTGGTACTAATATAGCTTAGCCGTCGTGGTAGACTTCCGCGATGCACAAGGGCTGCAAGCAGATGTCGGGTACGCGGATCGTCTCGCCCCGCTGCGGGTGGCGGCGCGCAATGCAATATGTAATCGGCAATGCCGGCAAGGCGTGCCAGGCTGCCGGGCCGATCCAGATCAGCCACGATGGGCAGTGCGCCCAAAGCCCTCAGCGCGGCGCCCTCCTCCGCCCGGCGAACCACCGCACGCACGCGAAAGCGCCGTGCCAGCCACGGAATGATCCGGCGGGCCACGTCTCCGCTGCCGACAATCAGCACTTTCTTCATATTTCGACGTTTCATTAATCGATTATCTCACGGCCACCCATCATGTCGTTCCAGGTCACCCTCCAACCTAGCGGACTCCAATATTCTGCCAGCGCCGACGAAACCCTTCTCGAGGCCGCCCTCACTGCCGGCCTGCTACTCCCATACAGCTGCCGTGACGGCGCCTGTGGGGTGTGCAAGAGCCAGATCCTGTCCGGCGAAGTGGACCTCGGGCATTACTCGGAGTCCACACTGACTGCCGACGAGCGTGAGCGCGGCCTGGCACTGCTGTGCTGCGCCCAGCCCCGCTCCGACCTCAGCATCGAAGTACGCCAGGTAACCCGCGCCGGCGATATCCCGGTCAAGAAACTACCGTGCCGCGTACAGAAGATCAGCCGCGCCGCCGACGATGTGATCGTCCTCGAGATCAAGCTGCCGGCCAGCGAGAAGTTCCAGTTCGTCGCCGGCCAGTACATCGACTTCCTGCTCGCGGACGGCAAGCGGCGCAGCTTCTCCATCGCCAACGCCCCGACCGGCGCCGACTTCCTCGAACTGCACATCCGCCTGGTGCCCGGCGGCCAGTTCACCACCCACGTCTTCGAGAAGCTCAAGGAGAAGGACATCCTGCGCTTTGAAGGTCCGCTGGGCAGCTTCCGCCTGCACGAAGATTCGCCGAAGCCGGTCGTGCTGCTGGCCGGCGGCACCGGCTTCGCACCGATCAAGAGCATCGTCGAGAACGCCATCGCCACCGGTCTCAAGCGCCCGATGACCCTCTACTGGGGCAGCCGCGACGTGGCGGGCCTGTATCAGCTCGACATCGCCCGCGGATGGGAAGAGCGCCTGCCCGGCTTCCGCTTCGTGCCGGTGCTCTCCGATGCGCCCGCAGCCGACAATTGGTCGGGCCGCACCGGTTTCGCCCATGTGGCGCTGATGGCCGACCTGCCCGATCTGTCCGGCCACGAGGTGTATGCCTGTGGCTCACCGGCGATGATCGACGCGGCCCGCAAGGATCTCACCGAGCGCTGCGGCCTTCCGGTGGAGGCTTTCTACGCGGATGCCTTCAGTTTCTCGAACGACGCCAATGCGGCCTGAGCCCGCGTAACGGAGCCCCGAGTCCATGAGCAATGCAGCGCTGATCACCCGCGAACCCGTCATCAACAAGCAGTACAAGATCACCGCCAACCGGTTGGTTGTTCACGCCGCATCAGTTGCCCAGGCCGTGGAAACCCTGGATGGTCTCGCCGATGTGTGGCCGGCCACACATCCGGTGTTCGTCAGCTTGTACAAGCTGGTTCCGACGCCCGACATGCTGGAATGGATTGCACCGTCCAACGCGATGATCGAGATCCCGACCCAGTCGATCGGCCATCCGCTGACGCTGCAACTCCTGCCCCAGCTGCAGGCCAACGGGGTCAGCCTCAACCTGACCTGGTACCAGCCGGATACGATGCTCCCACCGAACGTGCCGTGGCGCTTCGTGATCATCGACGCCAAGCGCCAACCCCTGCCTGCCGACCCGCCCGGCCTGTCCCTCGCCTGGGGCCTGCCCGATGTGCCCAGTTTCAAGGAAGCGGTCATCCAGGGCTATGACGGAGCATCAGGCTGGTTCTTCCTGCGCGGCATAAAGACCGACGGCAAGCTCGCCCCATCCCATGCGCAGATCGTCCGGCTCATGAACCTGGTACGCAAGAATGCCGAGGTGAAGGACATCGAGACCGTCCTCAAACAAGACGTCGCCCTGTCCTACAAGCTGCTGCGCTACATCAATTCGGCCGGCTTCGGGCTGATGTGCGAGATCCAGTCCTTCCGCCACGCGGTGACCATCCTCGGCTACGAAAAGCTCAACAAATGGCTGTCCGTGCTGCTGGTCTCGGCCAGCCGCGATCCGTCCGCGCCGGCACTGATGCAGACAGCCATCGCCCGCGGCCGCTTCATGGAGAAAATCGGCGCGGCCTTCTTCGACAAGGGCGAACTCGACAATCTCTTCATCACCGGCGCCTTCTCGATGCTGCACCTGCTGCTCGGCGCCAGCCTGCAAACCGCCCTCGACGAAATGCACCTGCCGACCGGCATTGCCGACGCACTACTCACTGGTGACGGTGTATATGCCCCCTTTCTCAAGCTCGCCTGCTCGCTGGAGGGCTTCGACGCGAAGAATCTGGCGGCCCAAGCGGAAGCGCTCCACCTGTCGGCAGAACAGGTCAACCGCGCGCACCTCGACGCCCTGTCCTTTGCCGACAGCCTGCAGTTTGGTTGATGAACGAGCACAAGGCGCCTCCACCAACAACCGTCATACTCCGCAGCTAGATTTGCCCCATTGCAAACCTCTCGGGAGATTGCCATGGGAATCTACAACCTCGTCCTCGCCTCACCTCGCCAACCCAATACACCGCGCCTGATGGCTCGCCATGTGGATCCATCCTGGCTGAAGCAGCGTGGCTATGAAATCGCCCGCAGCCTCGGCGAAGCCGCCGCCGTGTGGACGACGGAGGCCGCGGCCGGACGCCATGGTCTGGCACTGCACTGCCGCAGCGGCCATGCCCTGACCATCGAGACGGAATAAGACAAAGCCCCCCAAGTCGGAGGACTGGCTCACTCGGGCGCGCAGGTTCAGCGTCCGAGGGGCTGCAAGGTTCCCTGGTCGATACCCTTCTCACGCAGGCGCGCCTGCGCAGCGAGGGCATCCTTGCGGTCCGCGAAGGGTCCGACCACAACACGGGTTTCCAATTGGGACGGTATACCGGCCTGAGCCAAGCGCGCCCGCAGCGCTTCGGCACTTGCCACACTGGTGAACACCCCAAACTCCAGCACATAAGGCCGCGACGGTGGTGCCGAAGTGGCCGCTGCAGGCGCTGCTACGGCAGAATTCCCCACTGGCGGCCCCTGGCGCGACGTCGGGGCCGCGGGCGCA
The DNA here is from genome assembly GCA_018241725.1 of Pseudomonadota bacterium. Classification (GTDB taxonomy): domain Bacteria; phylum Pseudomonadota; class Gammaproteobacteria; order Burkholderiales; family Rhodocyclaceae; genus Zoogloea. Next base: position 48,935 of record JAFEDI010000080.1, read on the forward strand.
GCCGGGGCCGCCGACGCGGCTTGGCGCGAAGCCAGCGATGTAGTCGGAGCCGGACGCGGAGCCTCCTGAGCCACGGGCTGATGCGGAACGACGCCGGCCGCAGGTGTCGCCGCTGTCGGTGCTGCAGCAGGCACGGTCGGAACCGGTTGCTGGATCGCAGGGGTATGCGCCGCGGCCCCTGCATGCGGCGGCACGCCCCGGCTTACCTCACCAATCCGACCGCTGCGCATCGCGCGGGATGGCACCTCCATATCCGACGCCACGCCACCGTCAGGCAGCATCGGCGGCGCGGACTCCTCCTGGGAAGGAGCCGATTCGGGCGCAACTGCCTCGTTCCCGGCCCGCAACACATCCGGCGGGGCATCTCTGCCCACCTCAGGCGTCACCTGGGCGGGAGCAATCGGGCGAGTCGGCAGGGGCACTTCCGTCGGCGCCGGAGGTCGGGATACGTAATCGAAAACAGCGAGGCCGGCGAGCAGTGCAGCGATCAGCCCCCCGGCTACACCGGCGCGGATCAACAACTGCTTGCGCGGATCCTCTTCACCCTCAACGGCTTCCGTTGCGTCGGTATTGCGTGCCGTCATGATCCGCTCTCCGCCCTCGCCAACGCACAAACCAGTTCAGCCTCGGCAACCGAAATGCCGCAGTGTTCGGCGACTTGGGCTGCACTCATGCCTCTTCCCGCCAGCAACATGGCCTCGGAGTGTTGCGGAGAAACCGGGCGGGTGTATTGGGTCCGCTCCCGTGCGGCCTGAGCAGCCTGCTGTTCGCTGCGCGCCTGTTCGCCGAGCTGGTCCACATCGTGGCGCATCACCGCCAGCTCACGGCGTAGAAAGTCACAGTCGGCGCGCAGACGCGTCATGTCCTGGCGCAGCTGCTGGATCTCCAGTTCGTTGAGGAGATCGCGGGATACCTCAGCCTCCTCCGGCGCCGGCTCCGGCACCACCACGGCGGCCCGACCAACCGGTGTCTCAGCCGTCACCGCGGGCTCCGGCGCCACCGGCTGCTGGGTGCCACGCCGATGGCGGGCCAGGCGGAACAGCACCACTACCAGGTAAAGACTCAACGCGGCGACCAGCGCCAGGACCGCCTCGCGCACACCGATACCAGTCATCGAGCGTGCTCCCCGGCAGCCCTGTCGTACCCGTCTGATTCAAACCCGATGCAGATAATGATCGTTCCCCTGATGGCGGCCAGCCTGCACGGCTGACGATTGACGCTGCGATAATAGCCGCGACGTCCTTCACCGACAATGCGAGAGCCGCCCGGCCCCCGCCTTTTCCGCATGTTCTACCTGAAAAAGCTCGTTTCCGCCTTGATCCTGCCCCCCCTCGGCCCGCTTTTGCTCATCGCAGCAGGTCTCCTGCTACTGCGCCGCCATCCCCGTACCGGCAAAACGCTGTCCTGGGTCGGCCTGCTGTCGGCCCTCCTGCTGGTCACACCGCTCTCGGTTGCACCGCTGGTACGCGGCCTCGAAGGGCGCTATGCACCACTCGACGAGGTGACGCTGCGCCAAGCCGAAGCGATCATCATCCTCGGTGGCGGCGTACGCAGTTATGCCCCGGAATTCGATGGGATGACGATCAACAGGCTGACGCTCGAACGGCTGCGCTACGGCGCCCGGCTGGCCCGGCATTCCGGCCTGCCGGTCATGGTGAGCGGTGGCTCGCCCCAGCCTTCGCAGAAGAAACCGGAGGCAGATCTGATGAAAGCCGCGCTGGAGGACGACTTCCGGATTCCCGTCAAATGGACGGAAAGCCGTTCGCGGGACACCCGTGAGAATGCTGATTTCTGCGCCGCGGTGCTGCTACCCGCGGGCATCCGCCGCATAGTGCTGGTCACCCATGCGGCCCACATGCCGCGCTCGGTGGAGGCCTTCGAACATGCCGGCTTCGAGGTCATGCCAGCACCAACGGCCTATCTCACCGGCTTGGCCAGCAGCGACGACATGTCGATCGAGATGCCCAGCATGAACACAGCCTACGCCGGCTGGTATGCCGTGCATGAGTGGCTTGGCCTGCTGGCCTATCGGTTCAGCCGTTGAAGCTGGGCTTGCGCCTGCCAAGAAAAGCGTTGATGCCCTCATCGAAATCGCGCCGCGCCGCGCAACGGGCGAAAGCCTCGGCTTCCAGTTGAAGCTGCGCATCGAGGGAGTGACAAGCGGAGTGGCCGAGCAGGCGCTTCATCTCGGCGTAGGTTTCCCGCGGGCCATTGACGATGCGGCGCACCAGACTGCCGACCGCCTCATCCAGACCATCCAGCGGAACGACCTTGTTTACAACACCGAGCCGCTGCGCCTCCACCGCATCGAAGCGGTCAGCCAGCAGCAGCAATTCATACGCCTTGTGCCGTCCGACGATGCGCGGCAACAGCCAGGACACGCCGCCGTCGCCACTCAGCGCAATACTCGCGTAGGCGGTTGTGAAATAGGCGTTGTCGGCTGCCAGCACCAGGTCGCAGGCCAGCGCGAGGGACAGGCCGAAGCCGGCGCAGGCACCCTGCACGCGGGCGACTACGGGCACCGGCAGGCTGACCAGCGCCTCGATGACCGGGTTGATGTGCTGTTCGATCGTGGCCCGGAAGCTGGCCAGCCGGCTCTCGGGAGACAGATGCAGTTGGCCGGCGAAATCCTTCAGGTCGCCACCGGCCATGAAATGCTCACCGGCTCCGGCAACCACCACAACCCGCAAGTCCTTGCGGCGGGCAAGCTGGCTGGTCGTCTCGGACAGGGCCGCCATCATGTCGAAGGACAGTGCGTTGAGGGACGCCGGACGGTTGAGGGTGAGGGTCGCGACACCGGCATCGATGTCGAGCAGGATGGGCGCGGTCATGATCTCGCTCTCGCAGTGGAGTTTAATTGGGATCTGGATGGGGACATTGTCCGCAAAAAGAGGACGACGGGAAGTCCTCCCGTCGTCCCAACCAGGCTCGCCTATAGCTTTTCGAACACGCCCGCTGCGCCCATGCCGGTACCGATGCACATGGAAATCATCCCATAGCGTGCCGGGGTGCGCCGGAAGGCGCTCATCAGCGTCGCCGCGCGGATCGCCCCGGTGGCGCCCAGCGGGTGGCCGAGGGCGATGGCGCCGCCCTGCGGGTTGACCTTGGCCGGGTCGAGATCGAGCTGTTTCATCACCGCCAGCGCCTGCGCTGCGAAAGCTTCGTTGAGCTCGATCCAGTCGAGGTCGCCCTTGCCGATGCCCGCCGCCTTGAGGGCGCGGGGAATCGCCTCGATGGGGCCGATGCCCATGATCTCCGGTGGCACGCCGGCCACCGAATAGCTGCAGAAGCGGGCGATCGGTGTGACGCCGTAGCGCTTCACCGCCGCCTCGGACATCAGCAGCACGGCGCCAGCGCCGTCAGACATCTGGGAGCTGTTGCCGGCGGTCACCGAGCCCTTTGCAGCAAACACTGGGCGCAGCTTGCCGAGGCTCTGCAGCGACGCATCGGCCCGCGGCCCTTCGTCGGTGTCGCAGATCCGCTCGACGACGCGCACCGTGCCGCCCTCGCCGGGCACGTGGGCGCGCACCGTGTAGGGCGTGATCTCGTCCCGGAACGCACCGGCGGCAATCGCCGCGGCTGCCCGCTGGTTGGACTGCACCGCGAAGGCGTCCTGCTCCTCACGGCCGATCTGCCACTGCTGGGCGACCTTCTCGGCGGTGAGGCCCATGCCGAAGGCAATGCCCAGGTTCTCGTCCTTGGCGAAGATGGCCGGATTAAGGGAAATCTTGTTGCCCATGATCTGCGGCATCACGGTCATGCTCTCGGTGCCCGCGGCGATCATCACATCGGCCTCGCCGAGGCGGATCCGCGCTGCGGCATCCGCCACCGCCTGCAGGCCGGACGAGCAGAAACGGTTGATGGTGATGCCCGGCACGGTATTGGGCAGGCCGGCCAGCAACACACCGATGCGCGCCACGTTCATGCCCTGCTCCGCCTCCGGCATCGCGCAGCCGACGATCACGTCGCCGATCTCGTGGGCGTCCAGCCCTGGTACCTGGTCCACCACCGCGCGCAGCACGTGGGCCAGCATGTCATCTGGCCGCACGTTGCGGAACATGCCGTTACGCTTGGCCACCGGCGTACGGGTCGCGGCGACGATGTAGGCGTCCTGAATCTGTTTGCTCATCACTTCGTCTCCGTCCTGTTAATTGCGCAGCGGCTTGCCGGTTTCCAGCATGTGCACGATGCGCTGCTGGGTCTTTTCAGTCTTCAGCAGGTCCACGAACTGGGCCCGCTCCACATCGAGGATCCACTGTTCGGACACCCTGGCGTTGGTATCCACCTCGCCGCCGCACAGGGCGGTGGCCGCCGCCTTGGCGACGCGGTAGTCCCAGGCGGAGATGAAGCCACCTTCCTGCATGTTGATCAGCATCATTTCGCAGGTGGCGATGCCGTTGCGGCCGGCCACCGGGATCGTCCGCTGGACCAGCGGCGGCTGGTAGCCCGACTCGGCCAGCGCGCGAGCCCGATGCTGCGCCACGTGCAGCAACTCGCGGGCGTTGAAGACGATGTCGTCCGACGCCTTGGCAAAACCCAGCTCGACGGCCTGCAGCGCGCTCTTCGACACCGTCGCCATCGCGATGGTCTGGAACATGTTCTGGATGAAGGGAAACACATCGCCGCCCGCCGTCCGGCTGGCCAGGCTCGCGGCCTGCAGCGCGAACTCCTTGCAACCGCCGCCGGCCGGGATCAGACCGACACCGGCTTCGACCAGGCCGACGTAGCTCTCCAGCGCCAGCACGCGGTGGGTCGCGTGCATCGTGAACTCACAGCCGCCGCCGAGAGCCATGCCCTGCACCGCCGCGACGGTCGGCACCATCGCATGCTTGAGCGCCATCGAGGCGCGCTGGAACTTGGCGACGGTCTTCTCGAGCATGTCGAACTGGCCAGCCTTGCAGGCTTCCACCACCTGCTGCAGGTTGGCGCCGACGGCGAACGGCGCCTCGTGCCAGATCACCAGCCCGTCCAGATCCCGCTCCGCGCGGGCGACCGCTTCGAGTACACCGTCCAGCACCTCGTCGCCGATGCTGTGCATCTTCGACTTGAAGGACAGGATGCCGATACGCGCGTCCTTACCCGGCAGGTTCCACAGGCGGACACCTTCGTTCTCCCACAGAGTCTGGCCGGCGTCCGGAGCTGCTTCGCCGAGCACCTGCTCCGGGAAGATCTGGCGGCCATACACCGGCAGCGCGGAACGGGGCTTGAGGGCCGCGTCCGTCGCACTCCACGAGCCCGCAGCCTCATGCACACCCTGGCGGCCATCGAAGACCCACGCCGGCAGCGGCGCAGCGCTCATCGCTACACCCGCTTCGATGTCGGCCTTCACCGCATCGGCAACGGCCTGCCAGCCAGCGGCCTGCCAGGTCTCGAACGGCCCCTGCGCCCAACCGAAGCCCCAGCGCATCGCGAAGTCCACGTCGCGGGCGTTGTCGGCGATGTCGGCCAGGTGGAAGGCGCAGTAATGGAACACGTCACGGAAGATCGCCCACAGGAATTGCGCCTGCAGATGGCTGCTGGCGCGCAGCTGGGCAAACTTCTCCACCGGGTTGCGGCTCTTCAGGATGGCCGCAACTTCTGGAGCCACTTCGCCGGCGCTCGGACGGTAATCCTGCTTGGCCAGATCGAGCACGACGATGGCCTTGCCATCCTTGCGGAAGATGCCGCCCTTGGTCTTCTGGCCGAGGGCGCCCTTGGCGATCAACGCCGACAGCCAATCGGGGCTCTGGTAGAAGGCGTGCCACGGGTCGTCCGGCAGCGTGGCCTGCATGGTGCCGATCACGTGGGCCAGGGTATCCAGGCCGACCACGTCAGCGGTGCGGTAAGTGGCGCTCTTCGGGCGGCCGATCAGTGGGCCGGTCAGCGCATCCACTTCGTCGAAACCGAGGCCCAGGCGTGCGGTGTGGTGCATCACCGCCAGAATGGAGAACACGCCGACCCGGTTGGCAACGAAGTTGGGCGTGTCCTTGGCGCGCACGATGCTCTTGCCGAGGCGGGTCGTCAGCCAGGCTTCCAGCGCGTCGAGGGTCGCCGGATCGGTGGTGCCAGTGGCGATCAGTTCCACCAGTGCCATGTAGCGCGGCGGATTGAAGAAATGGATGCCGCAGAAGCGGCTGCGCAGCACCGCCGGCATGCCTTCGGACAAGGTCTCGATGGACAGGCCGGAGGTATTGGACGCGAAGATCGCATCGGCGCGGATGTAAGGCGCGACCTTGGCGTACAGGTCCAGCTTCCATTCCATCTTCTCGGCGATGGCCTCGATGATCAGGTCGCAGTCGCGCAACGTGTCGAGGTCGCTGCCGTAGTTGGCGACGTCGATGAACTGGGCGCGGTCCTTGGTGGCCAGCGGTGCAGGCTCCAGTTTCTTGAGGCCTTCGACGGCTTTCCTGGCGATGCCGTTGGGGTTGCCCTCCTTCGCGGGCAGGTCGAAAAGGACGACCGGCACACCGGCGTTGGCGCAATGGGCGGCGATCTGCGCCCCCATCACGCCAGCGCCCAGCACGGCCACCTTGCGAATGATCAGTCTGCTCACATGCGTCTCCTTTTGGCTCGGCCCGTGACCCGGACCTTTGTCATGAACCGTGGACGACAGCGTCCGCTGTCAGATTTGAACAACTGTTCAAATCTTAGCGCAATGATTCCTTCAGGTACAACATGGTTTAAAAATCAGGTGCTTGCCAGCCCAATCGACGGCCCCCCGGCAGGCGCCTGGAAACCCGCGACGATGAAGGGCCGCAGCCGCGCCATGATGGCTTCCGGCTCGCCCGCATCGGCCAGCGCGTAGGTCTCGGTCATCCGCATCACGTCCTTGCCCGCCATCGCATAGGCCACGATGCCAACAAAGAAGTACATGCGCCACACCACGTCGTCCTGGGACAAATGCGGCAGCGTGCGCATGAAGGCCTGGCGGTAGCGGTCCACCGCCTCCCGGTATTCGACCGGAAAAAAGGCCTCGGTGCCCGGCCCAGGCTCGTAGAAGGCCCGCCCGATGAGCTGCTTGAAGACCTCGCCGGGAATGCTGTCCTTGCGGGTCAGACGCAGCGCAGACGACAGGAAGGCATCCACCAGCACATCCACCGGGATCGGCGCGCCAGCAGCGTCGGCCTCCAGCTTGTCCAGGTAGCTCACCCGGCTGCCGCCGCGGTTCCCCAGGGCCCGTTCATACACCGCCTCCATCAGCCCCTGCTTGGAGCCGAAGTGGTAATTGACCAGCGCCAGCGGCGCCCCGGCGGCGCCGGTGATCATGCGCACGGAGGTCGCGGCGTAACCGTTCTCCATGAACAGGCGTTCGGCGGCATCGAGGATGCGGGTCTTGACATCAGGCAGGGAGGAGTTGGAACGGCCCATCGGGAATCAGCAGCAAAGCCCCCGGCTCACCGGGGGACGGTTGAAAAGGGAAAAACAGGTGGGCACTCAAAACGCCATCGAATACTGGGCACCGAGGATCCACACCCGCGCATCATAGACGCCGGTGACTTGGCCGCGGCCCAGGGCCGTCTGATTGTTGTCGATGTGGGATTCCGGCACATACAGGTAGGCCACGCCGACGTCGACCGCCGAATCCTTGTTTACCTTGAGCTGGGCGCCGGTGGTGAACCAGGTCCGGTTGTTGTCCGGCAGGGATACCAAGCGGTGCTGCGGGTCACGCACCGGACTCTGATCGTAGGCCACGCCGAACTTGAGTTTCAGCGTGTCGCTGTAGCGGTAGTTGGCGCCCAGCGCATAGCGCCAGGTATCGCGGAAATCCGTGTCGAGGGTCTGCACAGTAACGCCGTTGAGCAATCCAGCGGTGCGCACGATATCTACCTTCGGGATGCTGCTCCAGCCGGTCCACGACAGATCGCCCAGCATTTCCCAGCGCTCGTCGAGCTTTTGCGTGACGCTGAGGATGAAGGTTGCCGGCAGATCCACGTTGGCCTTGGCGGAGCCTGTCGTCAGGGCTGCGGTAGCACCCGCGGCAGGGCCGTCGAGCTTCAGGTCGCCTTCGAGCTTGTGGCGGACTTCGGAGCGATAGGACACCCCGACCTTGGTCGTCGGGCTCAGTGTGAACAAGGCTCCCAGGTTCCAGCCGAGGGACACGTCATCGGCCGAGAAGGTGGCATGGGTGGCCGCCAGAGCCGCCGAGGTCACCGTCGCCTGGCGGCGGTAGTCCACCTCGATGCGCTGAATGCTCAACCCGCCGCCGATGGACACCTTGTCGTTGAGCCGATAGGCCAGGCTCGGATTGATGTTGTAGGTCTTGATGTCGAACTTGATCGCCTGCGCGCCACCAAGCCACGGGTCGTCGTACTTGGTGATCAAGCCGAAGGGCGCGCCAAGGCCGACGCCGGCATACAGATCCTTGCTGAGCGCCCAGGATAAATAGGCATTGGGCAGGAAGGCCCAACTCCCCGCGTCGCCGCCGTTACCCGCCCCGCCCAGCACACCGGTACTGGAACCCCGGTCGGAGAACTTGAAGGTCGGACGCACGGCGGTCAGGCCGACCGAGACTTCCCGATCCTTCAGCTGGGTCATACCGGCCGGGTTGAAGAAGATTGTGCTGGCGTTCTCCGCCACCGCAGCGGAGCCGGCATATGCATTGCCGATACCGCTGGCATTCTGCTCGAGCAACTGGAAACCCGCAGCGGCGGCCTGCCCACTGGCGAGACCAAGGGTGAGCAAGGGCATCAATCGGGCGATGGTCGTCATCTTCATACCTGTGTCTCCTCACGAGGGCGCTTTACTTGTATACGGGCCACGGGGCGCGCAAACCCGCGGCGATTCTAGAGCCCTGACGGGCTGCGGCTACGCAGCAAATCGGGGCTCTGTTGGATTCATGCAACAGCCGCCGGCGGAACCTCGCGTTTAACGCCGTTGGCATCTACCGCAACGTAAGTCAGCGTCGCCTCGGTGACCTTCACGACCACCGGGCTCTCCGGGTTGCGTTCCGCATAGACTTCCACATCGACGGTGATCGAACTCTTGCCAACACGTACGATCTCGGCATAGAAGCTGACCATGTCGCCTACCGATATGGGCTGCTTGAAGAGGAAGGAATTGACGGCGATGGTCGCCACCCGGCCGCGGGAAAGCTTGTGGGCCGGCACCGCACCGGCGATGTCCACCTGGGACATGATCCAGCCGCCGAAGACATCGCCCGCCGGGTTCAGGTCACGGGGCATCGGCATGACCCGCAGCACGGGAATCTTGCCAGCGGGCAGTTGGGTGGGGGTGTTGCTCATCGGAACTCCTGTCAGCGCCGGCCACCGGATGGCGCAGCCGGGCGGGATTGGTGGAAGGGTCCGCCGGTGAAGGGCGGAAAGCCGGCCCCGAATATAACCCCGGCGTCCGCCAGATCGGCATCTTCCACCACGCCCCTGGCTACGCAGACCTCGGCGGCCGCCCGCAGGGGTGCCATGATCCGCTCCGCCAGGCCGGCCGGTACCGCCCCCGATCTGCCCTTGCGGGCCTTGCCGTCCTTCCAAGCGTAAAAGCCCTGCCCGCTCTTCTTGCCTAACTGGCCGCGCTCGACCCGCTCGGCCAACGCTCGCGGCATCACCGCCCCAGCGCCAGCCAGGGCTTTGCCTGCGGCCACGGCGACGTCCAGGCCGACGGTGTCCACCAGTTCGATCGGCCCCAGCGGCATGCCGAAGGCCACCAGCGCCGCGTCTATGGTCTCCGGCGCGAGGCCCTCCTCCACGCAGCGCAAGGCCTCGTACATGTATGGGCCGAGCAGCGCATTGACGAGGAAGCCCGGTTCGTCCTTCACCGGCAGCGGCAGCTTGTCGAGCCTGCGCACGAAAGCCGCCGCGCGGCGGAAAGCCTCGTCGCCGGACTGCGCGGTACGCACCACCTCCACCAACGGCAGCACCGCCACCGGGTTGAAGAAATGGATGCCGACCAGCCGTTCGGGCTGCGTCAGCGCCGTCGCGATATCGGCGATGCGCAGGCTGGACGTGTTGGACGCCAGCAGTGCGTCCGGACGCGCGCGTCTTTCGATATCGGCGAACAATGCCCGCTTGGCCTCCAGGTCTTCGAAAATCGCCTCGATCACCACATCGGCCTTTGCCACGCCATGGCCGGCCGGGTCGGGGATCAGGCGGTCCAGCGCAAAGCGGGCCTCCCTCGGCTTGCTGCGGAACTTGCGCCCGAAACGCTGCACGGCGCGGACGATTGCCGGTGCGATGCGCTCGACCGACTGGTCCTGCAGCGTCACCGTCATGCCACGCAGCGCGCATTCGGCCGCGATATCCCCCCCCATCACGCCGACGCCGACTACATGCACGTGGCGCGGCCGGAAATCACCATCCTTGCCGAAGCCCTTCAGGCGCTCCTGCAGGAAGAACACGCGGATCAGGCTGCGTGCCGTCGGCGAACGGAAGATCGCGCCCAGCGACGATGGCGAGGCCGCAGGCACCGCCAGCGCGTTGCCGCCGTGATTGGCCCAAGTATCGATGATCGCAAAGGGTGCCGGATAATGCTCGCGGCGCACCTTGGCTTCCGCCGTCTTGCTCGCCTTGGCCGCGACGATGCCGCGCAGCGGGCCGTTCATCAGCGCCTGCACGATCGACGGCTTGCGCGGCGGCCTGCCTGACATCACGAGGATCCGCGCCGCGTCCTCCATCACCCGCGGCGGCACGCAGTCGTCGGCGAGGCCCAGGCGCTTCGCCTTCGGCCCATCGACGCCTTTGCCAGTCAGCATCATGTCGAGGGCTGCCACCGGGCCGATCAGACGCGGCAGGCGCAGCATGCCGCCCCAGGCCGGCATGATGCCCAGCATCACCTCGGGCAAGGCCAGGCGCGTGCCGGACTCGTCCACCACCAGCCGGTAACGGCAGGCCAGCGCCAGCTCCAGCCCGCCGCCCATGCAATGGCCGCGGACCAGAGCGAGAGTTGGAAAGCGCGCCGCGGCGAGGCGTTCGAACAGGCTCCAGCCCCGCGCCACCAGCTTGCGCGCGCCGTCGACGGAGTCGATGCGGGTGAACTCCTCGATGTCGGCACCGGCGACGAAACCGGCCGCCTTGCCGGAGCGGATCACCAATCCGCTCGGCGGACGCACGGTGAGCTGATCGAGGATGGCCTCCAGTTCGGCCATCACCCGACTACCCAGCGTATTGGCCGTGGCGCCCGGCACGTCGAGGGTTGCCCAGGCGATGCCGTCCGAGTCCCGTTCCAGCTTCCAGTTGAGCAGTTCCATCACAGGGCCTCCACCAGCATCGCACCGCCCTGACCACCGCCGATGCAGATGCTGGCGATTCCGCGCCGGCCGCCGATGCGGCGCAGGGCGTGCAGCAGATGCAGCACGATGCGCGCGCCACTCGCCCCGACCGGATGGCCGAGGGCCACCGCGCCGCCATCCACATTGAGGCGGGCCGGGTCGATGGCGCCCAGCGCACCGGACAGACCCAGCCGCTCACGGCAGTAGGCGTCGTCCTGCCAAGCCCGCAGGCAGGCGATCACCTGCGCGGCGAAGGCTTCGTTGATCTCCCACAGATCCACGTCGTCGAGACCGAACCCATGGCGCTGCAGGATCGGCGTCGCCGCATGAACGGGGCCGAGCCCCATCTGGTCCGGCTCCAGGCCGGCCCACTGGCTGTCGACGATGCACCCGATCGGCTGCAGGCCGAAGCGCTCCATCGCCGCTCGGGAAGCAAGCACCAGCCAGGTGGCACCGTCGGTGATCTGGGAACTGTTGGCGGCGGTGACGCGGCCGTATTTCCTGTCGAAGAAGGGCTTCGGCTTGCCCATGCCAGCCATCGACGCATCCCGGCGCAGGCCGTCGTCGACACCATGAACCGTTCCATCGGCGCCGATCAGCGGCACCAATTCGGCGGCAAAATGGCCACCATCCTGGGCGGCTGCAACGCGCCGGTGGCTCTCGACTGCATAGACGTCCATATCGTGCCGCGTGATGCCGAATTTCCAGGCCAGATTCTCGGCAGTCTGCCCCATCAGCTGACCAACGATGGGATCGGTGAGGCCCTTCATGATGCCGATCACCGGCGCCAGATGCTTCAGGCGGAAGCCCTTCAGCGCCGTCAGCCGCTCACCCCAACCCCGCGCCGCCATCCAGCCGGCGAAGACGCGTACCATCTCATCGGAGAACAATAGCGGTGCGCGGGACAAGGCATCGACACCACCGGCCAGCACCAGTTGCGAACGGCCGCAGCGAATATTGGCGATCGCCGAATCGAGGGCCTGCATGCCCGACGCGCAGTTGCGCATCACCGTCCAGCCCGGCACCTTGAGGCCGCAACCCAAGCGCAGGGCCACCACGCGGCCGATGTTCACTTCGTCCGGCGAGGGGCTCGCACAACCGAGGATCACCTCGTCGAGTTGCTCAGGCGCGAAAGGCTGGCGCAGCAGCAGCGCGCTGCCGGCCGCCGTCGCGAGGTCAGCGGCGGCGAACGGCCCTGGGCCACTGCGTGCCTTCAAGAAGGGGGTTCGCGCCCCATCGATAACGTAGATCGGCTCGCTCATGGTTTGCACGGGTCCCTTTCCTCAGGCGCGCCCCGTTCCGCTCAGGCGGCCTTGTGCTGGGGTTCGGTTATCTCCGCCAGCGCATCGTGCAGGCCGAAATCATAGGAAAAATCGTCCACGCGGATTACCTTGTCGCGCAGCTCGCCGCGACGCTTGATCAGCGCATATTCGTCGCCCGAGATAATGCCACCCGCCACCGCCGCATCGTACAGCGCATCCACCCCCCCACCGACCAGCAGACCCGGCGTGAAATGGCCTTCCCGGATCGCGCGGCGCACCTTGGCCTCGACTGGCTCCGCCGCAATCGTGGCATGCAGCGCGGCCTCCAGCGCACCGACTGGCTCTTCCACATCCTTCGGCAAATAGACATCGGAAGTCAGCCTGTCACGGGTCGCCGACGGCTCGATCATCAGACCCGCCACCTGATGCCCGAGCACGTCCGACGGCACCACGTAGGGACGTCCGAGCGGGAAGACCACGAGGCGTCGCAGCAGCATCGCAAACAGCCGGTTGGGGAAATTGGCGATGACGCCCTCGAAGGCGTTCTGCGCCTTGAACATGCAGTCCCAGATCGCCCAGTGCATCAGCGGCGCATCGGCGGCCTGGCGCCCTTCGTCCTCGTAACGCTTGAGGGTGGCGGAAGCCAGGTACATCAGCGACAGGATGTCGCCGAGGCGGGCCGACAGCTTCTCCTTGCGCTTCAGCGCACCGCCGAGGGTGCCCATCGACACGTCGGCGAGCAGCGCGAAGGCCGCCGAGAAGCGTGTGAGCTGCTGATAGTAGCGGCGGGTTTCCGGCGCCACGTCGGCTGGCACAGCAACGAAATGGGAGCCGGTCAGGCCCATCACCAGTGCTCGCGTGGCATTACTTGCCGTGTAGCCGATATGGCCCCAGAAGGCCTTGTCGAAGCCCGCAAGGTCGTCGGCACGCGCAGCGTCCATCTCCTTCAACACATAGGGATGGCAACGGATCGCCCCCTGACCGAAGAGGATCAGGCTGCGGGTCAGGATGTTGGCACCCTCGACGGTGATGCCTACCGGAACCTGCTGGTAGGCGCGGCCGAGGAAGTTCTGCGGACCCAGGCAGATGCCCTTGCCGCCGATCACGTCCATACCGTCATTGACCGCCTGACGGGCCCTTTCGGTGACGTGATACTTGACGATGGCCGACACCACCGCCGGCTTCTCGCCGAGGTCGATCGCGCCGGCGGTCATCACCCGCGCTGCGTCGCACAGGTAGGCATTGGCGCCGATGCGCGTCAGCGCCTCCTCTACCCCTTCAAAGCGCCCGATGGCGGTCTTGAACTGGTAGCGCACACGGGCATAGGCACCGACGGTGCGGGCCGTCATCTTCAGCATGCCGGTGTTGGAACCGGGCAACGAGATCGAGCGCCCCGCCGCCAGGCATTCCATCAGCATCCGCCAGCCCTGCCCCGCCATCTGCGGGCCGCCGATGATGAAGTCTAGGGGCATGAACACGTCGCGCCCACGGATCGGCCCGTTCATCCATACCGCATTGAGGGGGAAGTGACGCCGGCCGATATCCACGCCCGGATGATCGTGAGGCACCAGCGCACAGGTGATGCCCAAGTCCTCCACATCGCCGAGCAGGCGGTCCGGATCGTAGAGACGAAAAGCGAGGCCAAACACCGTGCACACCGGCGCCAACGTGATGTAGCGCTTGTCGAAACTGACGCGCATGCCCAGCACCTCACGCCCCTGGAACTGGCCGCGGCATACGACGCCCGAATCCGGAATCGATGCCGCATCGGACCCCGCCCATGGGCTGGTCAGTGCGAAAGCCGGAATCTCCAGGCCGGTAGCCAGCCGCGGCAGATAATGCTGCTTCTGCTCGGGCGTGCCGTAGTGCAGCAACAGTTCGGCCGGGCCGAGGGAATTGGGCACCATCACCGTCACCGCCGGCGCTGACGAGCGGGTAGACAGCTTGGTCACCACCTGGGAGTGGGCGTAGGCCGAGAAACCCTTGCCACCGTATTCTTTGGGGATGATCATCCCGAGGAAGCCGCGCTCCTTGATGTATTTCCACACTTCGGCCGGCATGTCCTGGTGCTGAGTCATCTCCCAGTCGCGGGTCAGGCGGCACAACTCAGCGGTGTCTTCGTCAAGGAAGCGCTGTTCTTCGGCAGTGAGCTTCGGCACCGGGTACGCCAGCAGCTTTTGCCAGTCTGGCCGGCCAGCGAACAACTCGCCCTCCCACCACACCGTACCGGCCTCCAGCGCATCCTTCTCGGTCTGCGACATCGCCGGCAATGCCTTGCGGAAGGCCTTGAAGATCGGCGCACTGATAAGGCGTCGGCGCACCCCCGGTAACAGGAAAAGCGCCCCCACCAGGAGAGGCAGGGCAAGCAGGGATAAATAGGACATCGACTGTCTCCTTTCGCTCGGCGCCGTCTTGCCAGCGCACCGTCATTTTTATACCAACATCTTTGCAGGCTTGCTTGGCACCCCACGGCAACGACACTGAGATCGTCTGGACAAGACGGCTTTGTCGTTCATGGATAGCGATGAACAAGTCACAAATTAATTTAAACGTTCGTTTTAATCATACATGCGTTTAATTTTGCGTCAACACATCGGGAGATAAAGCACACCAGAAACCAGACGAAAAAAAACCCTACTCAGCGTTGCGCCGGGTAGGGATCGGGGACCATCTCATCATTCCCCCAAGGAGGGCTCAGACGCGCTTCAGCGGGGCCAACGATGGCAGGCAGGCCCGCACGCCCTTACAGAAAACGAACTGGCGGAAAGTCAGGCTCAGTGCTCCCCTGCCACCACCCAACGATCAAAAACGTCCGAGCTTGCGATACAGCGTATTTCGACTGATTCCGAGACGACGGGCGGCAGCCGAGATATTCCCGTTTTCAGCCTCGAGCGTACGCTGGATCATGTCGCGCTCAATCTCCTCCAGGCGCCCGAAACTTGCCGCTCCGCTGGAGGTGGCCGCGGCTGCAGCCCCTTCTGCCAGACCCGACGACATGCTGCGTACCGGAGCAACGGATGCCATCGCCGGCACGACCTCACCGATCTCTTCAAAGATATCGTCCGGCAGATGCCAGGTCTCGATGACATCCTCGTCGTCGTCGAGTAGCGCGATCGCCACTTTGATGACGTTGTTCAGCTGGCGGATGTTGCCAGGCCAGCGATAGCTCAGGAATGCCTGCATGACCTTGTGGGACACCTCCACGTGGCGATCGGGACCGGCCTCCTCGCGCATCAGCTTGTCGATCAGGCGATCGATGTCGCTGCGCTCGCGCAGGGACGGCAGATTGATGCACAGCCCGTTGAGGCGGTAGTACAAGTCTTCGCGGAAGCCACCGCGCGCCACCTCTTCCTTAAGGCGCCGGTGGGTAGCACAGACCAGCGTGATGTCTACCGGAATACTCTTGTTGGTCCCCAGCGGCGTCACGCAGCGCTCCTGCAACACACGCAGCAGGCGAGCTTGCAGGGACAGGGGCATGTCACCAATTTCGTCGAGGAACAGGGTGCCACCGTGGGCCTGCTGGATCTTGCCGACCGCACCTTCCTTGCGGGCACCGGTGAAGGCGCCACCCGAATAGCCGAACAGTTCGGATTCGATCAGGGTTTCCGGGATCGCCGCACAGTTGAGGGCGACGAACGGCCCTTGAGCCCGCGGCCCGCTGTTGTGGAAGGCCTTGGCGAACATCTCCTTGCCGGCGCCGGATTCGCCCTGGATGAGGATCGGGATGTCTCGGCCGAGCACCCGCACACCCTTGTCGATAGCGGCCTGCAGGCGCTCGTCGCCGGTGGCCAGGGTGTGCAGCGTCAGGCGGACCTGGGAGGCCGGCTCCGTCTCGACACGGGCCGGGCGGGCGGGTCGCTCGCGGGCCTCAACACCGACCGGGCTCGACACCGGCATCGACGCAAAATTGCCGCGCAGACGCGCGTAGAAACGCTCGCCGTTACGGCCGGCGATTGCGATGAGCGACGAAGGGTCGCGCCGAGCGCGATCAATCAACGTACCCAGCGGCACATCGAACAGCATGCTGTAGTGGCGGCGCGGCAGGTCCTCGCGGCGCAGGCCGAGCAGTTCGAGCGCCGCCTGATCGGCACCAACGATGTCGCCATCCGGCGAGATTGCCAGCAGCGCCTCGCACATGCTGCCCACATGGTCCGGGCGTGCATGGAAACTGAGCAGGCCCTGGTGGGCGAATTCGGATTCGAACAGACGCTTCTCGATGATGCGGGACGACATTTTCACCAAGCCGAGGGAGTGACGCTGGAACGCGCGATAGTCGCTGGAGATGTCGAGCACCCCCATCAGACGGCCCTGGGCATCCTGGATAGGGGATGCGCTGCAGGTCAGGGACGCGTTGCCCTCGTAGAAATGCTCGGAACCGAAGACGTTGAGCGCACCGCGCTCAGCGAGGGCGGTGCCGATGGCATTGGTGCCGCGGTCGAACTCGTGCCAGCTGGCTCCCGGATGCAGGGACACCTGCTCGGCCTGACTCAGGAAATCGGGATCGCCATAAGTCTGCAGCACCATGCCACGGGCGTCAGCAAGGATGACCATGCTGTGGGAGTTGCGGATCTGCTCGAAGAGATGCTCGAGAACCGGCTCGGCGTGGGAGATCAGCGTGCGGTTGCGCTCTCGTGCCTCCGATACTGCCCGCACGTTGGGCTCGCCGCACTCGAGACGGGTGGGGTCGAGACCCGCCTGCCGGCAACGCTCCCAGGAGCGCAACACGCTTTGGTCGAGCAAGGCCTCCGGGAGTTCGCCTCGGCCGAAGTACAGCGACCGCGCCTCCAGAAGACTCAGAGCCCGAGCCTCAGCGCTGAAAGGAACCTGCATCATCTCTCTCCTCCTCCGCTTTGACGGATTGTCTGCCAGCTCAAGCCGGCATTTTAGTCTGCGCCAAAATGTAGCAGCTGGACCACATTTCAGCAATGTGACTGCTCCACCCTCCCGCTCAATCAGCAAAACCCAGGCCAGTTTATAGAGCTATAAAGGAAACTGGAAAAAACCTGCTGCGGCAAAGGTGTCCCATTTCACGACGCAGCCCATCTGCGAGTCGCCGCACAGCCCTGCAGGAAAGTGGCACACCCCTTGCTGAAAGGTCTGCACACACGGCGACCCGCCCACTGGCGCTTCGCTCGACGAACTCCAAACACATGACCAAAGGTGACCCAGGTGACTGTCCGTAATTCCGCCCTCCTCCGTGCCCTCTCCGCCGCAGCGCTGACCCTGGCGGTAACTGCCGCCTTCGCCCACGGCGACGTGACCCCCCAGGCCGTCGACACCTCGACGCTGCCCTCCGTTGGCAAGGACTGGCTGCCGAAGAACCCCTTCCTGGGTAACAAGGAGGCGATCCGCATCGGCTCCTCCGCGTTCAACCAGAACTGCGCCCGCTGCCACGGCCTCGGCGCGATTTCCGGCGGCATCGCCCCCGACCTGCGCTACCTGCCGGCCGGCCAGGAAGGCGACGAGATCTTCCTGAACCGCATTCGCCACGGCGCCACCCGCGACGGCCGCGTGTACATGCCCCCGTTCGAAGGCATCCTGAGCCAGGAAGCCATGTGGACCATCCGTTCCTGGCTGGAGACCGTTCGTGAAGACTGATCGTCGTCGCTTCCTGCTGGCCGCCGGCGCAGCAGCGCTGGCCTCCAGCCTGCCGGCGCGCGCCGACGCGCTGGAAGAGATCAAGAAACGCGGCAGCCTCAGGATTGCCGTGTATAACAACTTCGCCCCCTACTCCAACCAGGGCAAGGGCATCGATGTGGAACTCGCCGAAGCCCTGAGCAAGCAACTCGGCCTGAATCCCCAGGTCGTCGGCTACAACGCTGACGAGGACATGGACGACGACCTGCGCAACATGGTCTGGAAAGGCCACTACCTGGGCACCCAGCCGTCCGATGTGATGATGCACGTGCCGGTGGACTCTTACCTGCAGGGCAAGAACGACAAGGTCAAGATCTTCGGCCCCTACCACCTCGAAACGGTAGCCGTCGCCCGCGTGCAGCGCCTCGGCTCGATCCGCGGCTCTGCCGCCACGGCGCTGGAAGTATTCACCCGAGAGAAGATCGGCGTCGAAGGCCGCAGCCTGGCGGACGCTTTTCTGCTTGGCGTTCTAAACGGCCGCCTGCGTGAAAACGTAGTCCATTTCGGCAGCGTGGAAGCCGCCGTCGAGAAGCTCAAGGCTGGCGAACTGGCCGCAGTGATGGGTCCGCGCTCGGAGATCGAAACCGCCCTCGGCAAGGACAACCGCTTCGTCGTCGAAGTGGTCCAGATGCCGGAGCTCAAGATCAACAGCTGGCCGCTGGGCATGGCGGTCAAAGCCGACGAAACCGGCCTCGCCGACGCCATCGACAAGGCGCTCAAGGAACTCGAAAAGAACGGCACGGTCGCAGCGATCTTCGCCCGTTACGGCGTCACCTACGTCAAGCCAACCCTCTGAGACCATGACCCAGCCCTTCACCTTGCGGCAGTTCCTGGCGAGCTGCTTCCTTCTTCCGGGTGCAGCCCTCGCCGCCCCTTTCGCCTACGTTCCCAACGAAAAATCCGCGTCGGTATCGGTGATCGACACCGCCACCGACGAAGTGGTCGCGACCCTGCCCGGCGGACAGCGGCCACGGGGCATTGCGACGGACGGCAAGAACCTGTTCATCAGCGAGGCACCCAGCAACGGCCTGGTAGTGGTCAACATCGCCGAAGGCAAGCAGATCGGCAGCATTCCGCTCGGAGAGTCGCCGGAGGGTGTCAGCGTTTCCGCCGACGACAAGCTGGTGGCCGCCGCCGTAGAGGAATCCAATAGTGTCGTACTACTGGACACCGCCAAGCAGCGCAAGATTGCCGAGATCAAGGTGAAGGGCAAGAACCCGGAACACGCGGAATTCAGCCCAGACGGCCGCTGGCTGCTGGTCAGCGCCGAAGAAGCCCAGCAGGTGGACCTGATCGACGTGAAGGCCCGCAAGCAGATTGCCAGCATCGAGGTCGGCAAGCGCCCGCGCGGCATCGGCTTCACACCCGACGGCAAGCGTGCCTACGTGGCTTGCGAGATGGTCAGCACCGTCTACGCCATCGACATGGGCAAACGCAAGGTCATCGCCGAAATCAAGGCCGGCAACTTTTCCAATGGCGTCGCCATGGCGCCGGATGGTAGCCGCGCCTATATCTCGAACGGCAAGGACGGCACGGTCAGCGTAATCCGCACCAGTGACAACCAGATCGAAGCCACCCTGCCGGTCGGCAAGCGCCCATGGAACATGGCCATCACCCCCGACGGCCGCAAGCTCTACGTCGCCAACGGTCGCTCCAACAGCGTGTCGGTGATCGACACCGAACGGCTGGAAACCATCAAGGAAATCGCCGTCGGGGAGCTTCCCTGGGGCGTCGTCGTCCGCTGATCCGCATCTGCGCCGCCATCCGGCGGCCGCAAGACACCCTTTTGTAGCGCCTCAAAAAGAAACACCTGCTCCAGGCTGGAGCAGGTGTTTTGCACATCTGTAGCGGGAAGATCTCCCGCACTCCGGGCTCAGAGCTTCAGAATCCACTCCACTGCAGCCTTCAGATCCGCATCGCTGATCTTGTCCGGACCATGGGGGGGCATCGGAATCTGTCCCCAGGTACCCGTACCGCCGCTGCGCACCTTGGCGATCAGCATGGCTTCGGCCTCGGGATGCCCCTTGTACTTGGCAGCCACATCCTTGTAAGCGGGGCCGACGCGTTTCTGGTCGACGGCATGACAGGCAACGCAACGGGCCTTCTTGATGATCTCCTCGGATGCCAGAGCCGGGGTCGCGGCGGCAGCCCCCAGGGCGACGATGCACAGCAGGTTGGCGATTTTCATGAGCTCCTCCTTCTAGTCATTCTTGACTGACTGGTTATCAAGACAGCGGTCAGGGTCGCGATACGGCACGACTGCGCACTGAACCGCATCACCCGCATAGGCAGCAAAAAGCGTGCAGACCGATGTTCATCGGCCTCCATTTCAAAAATCCTTTACTGACAATGACTTGCCAAATGGGTAATGCACATATCGGGGCATGCACATGTTCCGCTGCGGAACACCTGCTCCATCCCGTTACGTCGCCCTGAACACCTGCACCATTTCATACCCACTGCACATCAATAAAAACCCGTTCATAAACATGGGCATAGCCCTTAATCGCTGATTTTTATGGAGAAACGCAGCTCAGTTCACGGGCACGACAAGCGCTTTCGGGCAGGTATGTTTCGTGCTATTCAGCAATTGTGAATAATCAGGATCCCCCCTCCTCCTCTCCGCTCAAGGCCATCCTGCGCTCCTGGGAGCGCTGTGCGGCCGACGGCCTGCGCCCCACCGAGCGCCTGCCCGCAACAAGCCAGCAGGGCAACCTGGCCGACCGCCTGGAAGCCAATGCCCGGCTGGTCGCCTACGCCCAGCCGATCATGGAGCATCTGCACCAGCAGATCGCCCACTCCTCATCCACGATCCTGCTTGCCGACGACTCCGGCGTCATCCTGCGTTCAGTCGGCGATTCGGACTTCCTGGAGAAGGCCGCCCGCGTGTCCCTGAAGCCGGGACACTCCTGGGCCGAATCGGTGATGGGCACCAATGCCATCGGCACGGCACTGGCCGAACAACGCCCGGTGGCTGTGATGGGGGATCAGCACTACCTTGAACGCAACAGGTTCCTCGCCTGCGTCGCCACGCCGATCCACGCCCCGACCGGTGGCGTGCTCGGCATCCTGGACGTATCGAGCAACCTGCAGATCACCCAGACCCACGCCCAGGCGCTGCTGCAGACCACCGCCGAGATAATCGAAAACCGGCTGATCGAAACCGTCAACGACGCAGCGGTACTGGTCCGTTTTCATTACCAGGCGGAAGCTCTGGCCTCGCCGCTTGAAGGGCTCGCCGTCTTCGACGAAGCCGGAGCGCTGCTCGCGTGCAATCGCCGCGCCGAGCGTCTGCTCGGGCTGCCCGATACCCTGCGCAACGAGAAGCCGCCGTTCTGGGACATTTTCGAGACCCGCTGGAACGCCGTGCTCGACCACGCGCTGCAGACCAGCGCGCATCCGGTCCGCCTGCGCA
Source organism: Pseudomonadota bacterium (assembly GCA_018241725.1). Taxonomy (GTDB): domain Bacteria; phylum Pseudomonadota; class Gammaproteobacteria; order Burkholderiales; family Rhodocyclaceae; genus Zoogloea. Next base: position 70,446 of record JAFEDI010000080.1, read on the forward strand.
GCCGCCAGGGCCAGGAGCTGGTCGCCCGCGTCCTGCTGACCAATATGCAACGCATGCGGCCGATGAATTCGCGGGACGTGCAGGCGACCTTCTCCCCGACCGCTCCGAGCGGCCCGACTCTCGACGAACTGGACCTCGGCGACAAGACCGTCAGCCACGCCATCCGGCGCGCCCGACGCATCCTCGGACTGGACATCCCGCTGCTGATCCAGGGCGAAACCGGCTCAGGCAAGGAAGTCTTCGCCCAGGCCTTCCACACCAGCGGGCCACGCCGCAACGGCCCCTTCGTAGCGATCAACTGCGCAGCCATCCCGGCCAACCTGATCGAGGCCGAGCTATTCGGCTATACGGCCGGCGCCTACACCGGCGCCCGCGGGGAAGGCGCCCGCGGCAAGCTGCGCGAAGCCCACCAGGGCACGCTGTTCCTCGACGAAATAGGCGACATGCCCCTCAAGCTGCAGGCCGTCCTGCTGCGGGTTCTTGAGACCCGCCGCGTCACGCCGCTGGGCGGCGGCCCGGAGGAAGAAATCGATCTGTCCCTGGTCTGCGCCAGTCACCGCTCCTTGAAAGCCCTATGCGAAAGCGGCGACTTCCGACCCGACCTGTATTTCCGCCTGTCGGCGATGAGCCTGTCCCTCCCGCCCCTGCGGGACCGCAGCGACATCGAGGCGCTGGCCCAGCGCATCCTGCAGGACGAATCGCCCCGGCGACCGGTGCGCCTGTCGACCACCGCCCTCGACCTGATCCGCCACCACGCGTGGCCCGGCAACATCCGCCAGTTGAAAAACGCCCTGCGCCTGGCCGTGGCGATGCTGGGGCCGGACGACGACACCCTGGGCCCCGAACACCTGCCCCACGACCTGGTGGACGACCCGGACACACCCGCCCAGCGTCCTGCAGCGCAGAGCCTGCGCGCCGCGGAAGGACGCCTCGTCGAAAGCACAGTGGCTCGCCACAACGGCAACATCTCGGCCGCCGCACGGGAACTGGGCATCACCCGCACGACCCTCTACCGCAAGCTGCGCCAGCTATCGGCCTCGTGATCCCGGCAGGCCCGGCGTGGGATACTCGGGCTTTGCGCTCTCCGCCCACCACCGTGCCCTCCATCACTTCCATCCTCTCGCGCCTGGCGGCAGGCCTGTGCCTGACCGCCGGGCTGACTGCCTGCTCGCCGGCTCCCAGCCCCCTGCCGGACCAGCTCTCGGCCGAATTCCAGCCCGGCATGCCCCTTGACGACGCCCGCAAGCGGCTCAGCGCCCACGGCACCACCTTCTCGGAGAAGAGCGCGGCCGAGTGCCGGGCCCTCGTCGAGCGCAGTCCAAATGTTTCACAACTTCCGCCCGAGGGCGGCCCCTGCCTGTTTGGCAAGATTCCCCTGTCCCGTAGCTGGTATGGCGGCAAGAGCGACGTGATCCTGCAACTGGTTTTCGGCGCTGATGGCCGGCTCGTAGACGGACACTTCGAACAGATCGACAGCCTGCTCTAGCCCTCACAAAAGCGAACCCCGAACGGGGGGGACGTCCGGGGTTCTCGGTACTTCATCCTTCACGGCAGCAGCCGTGCGTGCTGCCCGCTTACTTGGGTGCCAGCGTCAGGATCCACTTCACCAGTTTCTTGGCGTCGGCTTCCTTGATTGCAACCTTGTTGGGGGGCATGGCCAGACCACTGACCTTGTCCTTCCAGTGGCTGCCGTAGGGGTTGGAGCCCTCGAGCACCACACGGGTCAGGAAAGTGTCGGCACCCGGCTTGCCCTTGTAGGCCTTGGCCACGTCCTGCCATGCTGGGCCGATCGGGGCCATGCCATTGGGGCCGGGCGTGCCGGACTCGATGGCGTGACAGGTCAGGCAGCCGCTCTTGCTGGCCAGCGCCTTCATGTCCTCATCCACCGCAGCGTTGGCAGCCGTGGCGACCAGGGCCAGGCCCGCCAGCAGCGCGGTCTTGCGTAAGGCGTTCATCTTGTTTCTCCTTGGCTAAAAAAAGTCTCCACGCCGCCCGTTCGGCAGCCTGAAAACGTCGCCCGCACCCGCCAGTTGGCAGAGCGCAAGCGGGATCCCGGAATCATTTCGGGAAACACGGGCCTCAAGCCTGAGCCAACGGCAAAGGCAAACTGAGGCGAATCTGCAGACCGCCGCCCGGAGCATCGGTGAGCCAGCACTTTCCGCCGGCCATCTCGGCGCGCTCGCGCATGCCGAGCAAACCGCCGCGGGAACGCGGCACCACCTCTTCAGCCTTGCCGACACCGTTGTCGGCGACAGTCAATTCCAGCACCTGTCCCTTGGTTCGCAAGGACAAGCGTACGCGGCTCGCTACGCTGTGGCGCAGCACATTGGTCAGGGCTTCCTGCAGCGTACGGTAAAGCGCAAGGCCGGCATGGGGCTCCAGCGGCGGCAGGGACGGCGGGAACTCAGCCTCGATGCCGATCTCCGGCACCCGGCCACGCCAGCCGCGGACGAGGTCATTGAGGGCGTCGACCATCTGCAGACCTTCGAGGCCATGGGGACGTAGCTGGGACAGCAGGTTGCGCACCTGAGCCAGCATCCCGTTGGTCTGGCTGCGGATGTCGCCGGCGATCATTGCGAGTTGTGCCGGCTCGGCACGGCCGGCCTGACGCTCGATGTAGGCCGCCGAAACATTTACCGCCGTCAGCGCCTGTCCCAGTTCGTCATGGAGCTCCCGGGCCAGTTCCCTGCGCTCGCTCTCCTGCAGTTCCAGCAATTGGCGGGCGAGCAGCTGACGTGCCGCCCGCGACTCCGCCAGTTCGCCAGACAGGGTTTCGATGGCCTGGGCGATACTGGCGAACTCCTTCAACTGAAAGGGCGGCAGGCGTACCTGCTCTTCCCCGCGTCCGAGACGGGCCAGTCCCTGTTCGAGCAGGCGGACCGGTTTCAGCGCCCGATGGGCTGCCACCCATGCTACGACCGCCATACCCAGGCAGAACACCACCAGCGTCGCCAGATTACGCACGCCGTCGCGCAGCACTTCGTGGATTTCGGCGCGGGGATCGGCGCGGATCACCAACACTTCGTCGCCAAGCGAAATACGGCGCTCATGAGCAACGCGCCCGTCGAGCAGATAATCGGCAAGGGTCGCCAGCAGGCCCGCTGGAGCAGGCGCGGCAACCCCCTGCTCCAAATTGGAGCGCTCCACGGACACCGCAACGTGCCGCAACTGACCACCCGCCAGCAACTCACGCAACTCACTCGCCCGGTGCCCCGGCGCGGTCCCGACAGCCAGGATCACGTCCGCCAGACGGGTCGAGGCTTCCATTTCCTCGGCCACGTCCTGCTGCAGGGCCAGCCCGACCCACGCCACGGCCGCGACCGACAAGGCCAGCGCAAAGCCCAGCACGTATCCGAAAAGTCTCCAGCGCAAATCCATTTGCGTCTCCTTATATTCCCTTTGGGGTAGGAAACAGCAAGGCATGTGCCAGTTGCAGCTAGTAACACCCGCCACCACACGGACAAAGGGGATCGGCGATAATCGTCGGCCTTCCCGATCTGTTTGCCATAGCCTTGACCCGTCCTATCATCCGTCGTGCCCGGCGTGACGACCTGAACGCCATCCTGCAGATCCAGGCCCGCTGCTACACCGCCATCGTTCCCGAATCGCCGTGCTCGATGGGCGCCAAGCTGGCCGCCGCACCCGGCAGCTGTTTCGTCGCCAGCCGGGCCGACGGCGTGCCGGTCGCCTACCTGCTGGCGCTGCCCTGGCGCTTCGACAACCCGCCGCATCTGGACGCCCAGACCTGCCAGCCGCCAGCCGATGCCGACACGCTCCACCTGCACGATCTCGCCGTGATCCCCGAAGCCCGCGGTAGCGGAGCAGCCGACGCCCTCGTCGACGCCTTCATGGCGGCCCTCGTCGCCAGCCGCCTCGGGCGCGCCAGCCTGATCGCCATCCAGGGCTCGGCCGGCTGGTGGGCGCGTCACGGTTTCGAAGCGGTGACGGCCACGCCGGCGCTGGCCGAACACCTGGCCGGCTATGGCCCCGACGCCCGTTACATGCGCCTGCTGCAGCCCAGCGGCATCCAGCCCCCATACTAGATCTCCCCCGAAGCCCATGCGTGTCTTCTTCGGCCTTGCCCTGCTCGTCCTCGCGGGCTGTACCACCGTTGTCGCCAAGGTCCAGCTCGACCACGAACTGGGCCGTCCCGACCCGGCCCGCTACGACGCTCCCGCAGTGCCCGTCGCACCGGCTCCCGACTACTGGCAGCAGGTCCGTCCTATCCTGGACCGCCGCTGCGTGACCTGCCATGCCTGCTACGACTCGCCCTGCCAGCTCAAGCTGACCCGCTACGACGGCATCACCCGCGGCGCCAACCCTGACCCGGTCTATGCCAATGCCCGCCTGCGGGCCGCCAGCCCGACCCGCCTCGGCTTCGACGCCCGCAGCACCGTGGAATGGCGCGACAAGGGCTTCCACCCGATCCTCAACGAACGTGCGGCCACGCCGGCCGCCAACCGCGAAGCCAGCGTGCTGTACCGCATCCTGGCCCTCAAGCAACAGAACCCAGGCCCGAGTTCGGGCCCACTGCCGGACGAGCGCTTCGACTTCTCCCTCGACCGCAGCCAGAGCTGCGCCAAGGTCGAGAGCATGGATGGCTTCGTCGCCGAGCATCCCGAATGGGGCATGCCTTACGGCCTGCCGGCCCTCAGCCAGAAGGACCACGACATCCTCACCCGGTGGATCGAGGCCGGCGCGCCCTACACGCCGCGCCCGGCACCGCGGCCGGCGGTACAGGCCCACGTGGCTGAATGGGAAGGCCTGCTCAACGGCAACGCGCTGCGCGACCAACTCGCTGCCCGCTACATCTATGAACACTGGTATGTGGGCCAGCTGTATTTCGACGAGCAACCGGACTACCGCTTCGAGCTGGTTCGCAGCCGTAGCGCCCCCGGCCAGCCCATCGATGTGATCGCCACCCGCCGGCCCTATGACGCACCGGGCGTCGAGCGCGTGTATTACCGCCTGCGCCCGCTGGAGGAGACGCTGGTCGCCAAGACCCACATGCCGCTAGCCCTCGACCCGGCCCGTCTGGCCCGTCTGCGGAAATGGTTCTTCGATGCGCCGATCGCGGTGACCAAACTGCCCGACTATTCGCCGAAGACGGCCACCAATCCCTTCGTCGCCTTCCGGGCGCTGCCGGTGGACGCGCGCTACCGCTTCATGCTCGATGACGCCCAGTTCACGCTGATGGGCTTCATGAAGGGCCCGGTGTGCCGCGGCCAGGTCGCCCTCAATGTCATCACCGACCACTTTTGGGTGCTCTTCTATTCGCCGGAAAGCGAGGCGAACCACCAGGTCCAGGGCCTCCTCGACGCCACCCAGCCCAACCTGCGCCTGCCCGCCGAGGACGACAGCAGTACCGGCATCCTGGCCTGGCGCCGCTACGCCCAGGCCGAAAAGGCCTACCTGCTCACCAAGGCCGACTTCATGGCGCGCCGCGCGCGCATCCAGCCGCCGCAGATCGGCGAACTGTGGGACGGTGAGGGCCGCAACCCGACCGCCGGCCTGACGGTGTTCCGCCAGTTCGACAGCGCCTCGGTGGTCCGCGGCCTCGTCGGCGAGCGGCCACAGACCGCAATGCTGCTCGGCTACCCGCTGCTCGAGCGGATGCATTACCTGCTGGTCGCCGGCTTCGATGTCTATGGCAATACTGGCCACCAGCTGGCCACCCGCCTCTACATGGACTTCCTGCGCATGGAAGGGGAAGAGAACTTCCTCACCCTGCTTCCGCTGAAGGACCGCCAGAAGGTGCTGGACCACTGGTATCGCGGCAAACCCGAGCACATCCGGGATTTCGCCGATGCCTCCACCTACTACCCGGGCGAGACCGGCATGCGCTACCGCAGTGCGGACACCCTCGGCGAGCTGTATCGCAACGTCGCCCAGTACCTGCACCCAGTACGGGAGAAACAGCTCGACCTGGCGGTGAACGGCTTCGCCGCCGAGCAGGTCACCCAGCTGCGCGCTCTCGGCAAGGTGGCCGGCCAGCCCGCGTCCCGGCTGCCCGAGCACAGCCTGCTGGTGCTGACCAACACAGATAGCACCATCCACGTGGTGTCGGTGCTGCGCAACAGCGCTCACAGCAACGTCGCCGAGCTGTTCCGCGAAGACGCCCGCCGCCTGCCCGACGAGGACACCTTGAGCGTCCTCGACGGCATCGTCGGCGCCTATCCCAACACCATTTTCCAACTCGACGCCGACGAGTTGCCGCGCTTCGTTCGCGCAGTGCAGACCCTCGCCACCGACGAGGACGTACAGCACCTAACCCAGCGCTTCGCGATCCGCCGCACGGACTCGCGCTTCTGGGCCGTCAGCGATGCGATCCATGCCCACTGGCGCCAGGTTGCGCCGCGCGAAGCGGCGATCCTCGACTACAGCCGGCTCGAGAACCGTTGATCCCGAGCCGTCAGCCCATTACAATAATGAGAACTATTATCAAATAGCCAGCCACCGAGGCATGTTCCTAGGCAGCCAGCAAGCGACCCGTGCCCAGGAGCCTCCATGCATCGCCATTCCGCCGCGACCGCGGCCTTCGTCCGTCATCCCCTTGCCTGCGCCCTTCTCGCGCTGTTCGCCCTGCCGGCCAGCGCCGCCGAAGACGTCACCCTGGCGCCCGTGAAGGTCGCCGCCCAGACCGACCAGGAGCCACCGTCCGAACGCAGCGGCGCCTACACCGTGCGCCGCAGCCGCTCGGCCACCGGCCTGAACCTGTCCCTGCGCGAAACGCCGCAGACCGTGTCCGTGATCACCCGCGCGCAGATGGACGACTTCCAGCTCAACAGCGTTAACGACGCCCTGTCCGCGTCCTCCGGCGTAATGGTCGAGAAGATCGAGACCAGCCGTACCTACTACACCGCCCGTGGCTTCGACATCACCAGCTTCCAGGCCGACGGCGTCGGCATGCCCTTCATCTACGGCAACATTTACGGGGACATGGACGCGGCCATCTACGACCGCGTCGAAGCGGTTTACGGCGCCAACGGCCTGATGAGCTCCACCGGCTACCCGGCCGCCACCATCAACTTCGTGCGCAAGCGCCCGACGGTGGACCTGCAGGCCAGCGTGAAGGGCACGCTCGGCTCGTGGAACACCTACCGGCTGGACGCCGACGTATCCCGCGCGCTGGTGGAATCCGGCGCGATCCGCGGACGCCTGGTGGTCGCCCGGGAAGACGGCGACTCCTACCTGGACCGCTACGGCCTTGCAAAGACGGTCTTCTACGGCATCGTCGAGGCCGACCTCGGCCCGGCCACCCAGCTGACCATCGGTCACAACGAACAAGCCAACAAGGCCCGCAGCCCGATCTGGGGCGCGCTGCCGATGTTCTACACCGACGGCACGCGGACCAACTACAGCCGCTCCACCAGCCCCGCCGCCGACTGGGCCTACTGGGACACCACCTACAAGACCAGCTTCGCCGAACTCACCCACGAATTCGACAACCGCTGGCAGGCCCGGGTCGTGCTGACCCGCAACGACAACAGCAACAACAGCGCCCTGCTCTACGTCTACAACCGCCCCGACAAGGCCACCGGCCTCGGCGTGCTCGCCTACCCGGCGCGCTACGACGCCAGCAACCAGCAGACCCAGGCCGACCTGCAGCTCAGCGGCCCCTTCCGCCTGTGGGGGCAGGAGCACGAACTGACGTTCGGCGCCAACTGGTCCAAATCCGAACTCAACGACGCAACCCACTACGGACGCGGCATCGGCACCGCCCTGCCGGCCCTCGACAACTGGGACGGCAGCTACCCGATGCCGCTCTTCGACGCGTCGGTGGACGGCAGCGCCTTCACCTACCGCCAGCGCAGCGCCTACGCCGCGGCCCGCATCAACCCCACCGACGGCCTCAAGCTGATCGGCGGCGCCCGCGCCACCCGCGCCGACAGCGACGGCATCTCCTACGGCGTGGCCCGCAACAGCAAGGCCAGCGACGTGACGCCCTATTTCGGCGTGGTGTACGACCTCACCCCCAACCTGTCCGCCTACGCCAGCCACGCCGACATCTTCACGCCCCAGTATCAGCTGGATGCCAGCGGCAACGTGCTGAAACCGGTGGAGGGCCGCAGCAGCGAGGTCGGCCTGAAGGGCGAGTTCTTCCAGCGCCGCCTCAACGCCTCGCTGGCCCTTTTCCGTACCGTGCAGGACAACCTCGCCGAAGTCGCCGGCTACAACGGCACCAAGGCCTACTACGGAGGCATCAACGCCCGCTCACGGGGCTTCCAGTTCGACATGGCCGGGCAGCTCACGCCGCGCCTCGAAGCCAACCTCGGCTACACCCAGCTGTCGCTGCACGGCGACGACGGCGAGGACGTGCGCACCTACACGCCGCGCCGCCTGCTACGCCTGGCCGCCACCTACCGGGTGCCCTTCATCGAGAAGCTGAAGATCGGCGCCAACCTCAGCCACCAAGGTGACGCCTACGCCATGGCCGGCAGCGACGAGCTGCGCCAGAAGGCCTACACGCTGATCGGCCTGACCGCCCGCTACGACATCAGCAAGCAGCTGAGTGTCAGCGCCACGCTGCGCAATCTGACCGACGAGAAGTACCTGAGCAGCCTCTACTGGGGCAGCTACGGCCAGGGCTATTACGGCGCCCCCCGCAACGGCAGCATTGCGCTGGCCTGGACCTACTGAGGATCAACCCATGCGCCCCCTGCTGGTTCGCCTGCACCGCTGGTTCGGCCTGACCGCCGCCGTGTTCCTGTTCATCGCCGGCCTGACCGGCGCGGTGATCTCCTGGGACCACGAGCTCGACGAATGGCTGAATCCCCATCTTTTCCTCACCGCGACACCGGGCCAGCCGCTACCCTCCACGGAGCTGGCAGCCCGCCTGGAAACCGCCGAGCCGCGCCTGCGCGTACGCTACCTGCCCCTGTCCGTGGAACCGGGGCACAGCCTCGGCGTGTTCGTCGAGCCGCGCATCGACCCGGCCAGCGGCAAGCCCTTCACGCTCGGCTTCAACCAGGTTGCCCTCGACCCCGTCAGCGGCGCCGTGCTCGACCAGCGGGAATGGGGGGCGCTGTCGCTGCAGCGGGAGAACGTGCTGCCCTTTCTGTACAAGCTGCACTACAGCATGCACATCCCGGACGGTTTCGGGCTCGAACTCGGCGTGCTTCTCATGGGCATCCTGGCCCTGGCCTGGGTGCTCGACTGCGTGATCGCGCTGGTACTGTCCTTCCCGTCGCGGGCCAGCTGGCGCCGCTCCTTCGCCTTCCGCTGGAAGGCCGGCGGCTACCGGCTCAACTTCGACCTGCACCGCTCCGGCGGCGTGTGGCTCTTTCCGCTGCTGCTGGTCCTCGCCGTCACCTCGGTGGCCATGAATCTGCGTGAGGAGGTCGTGCGCCCACTGGTCGCCCGGCTCTCTTCCCTGTCACCGTCGCCCTTCGCCGACCGCATTCCGGCACCGCCGAACCGGCCGGTCGAACCCCTGCTGGGCTTCGAGGACGCCGTCCGGCTCGCCAACACCGAAGCCGCCCGGCGGGGCTGGCAGGTGCCGGCCGGCGGCGTCATGCTGTCGTCGCCCTTCGGCGTCTATGGCGTGGGCTTCTTCGATGCGGGCAACGGCCACGGCGACGGTGGGCTCGGCAATCCCTGGCTGTACTTCGACGCCCGCGACGGCACGCTGGTCGGCAGCAGCATTCCTGGCGAAGGCAGCGCCGGGGATATCTTCCTGCAGGCCATGTTCCCGCTCCATTCGGGACGTATCGCCGGGCTACCCGGGCGCATCCTGGTATCCCTGTGCGGGCTGGCCGTCGCCGTACTGAGCGTCACCGGCGTGGTGATCTGGGCGCGCAAGCGCCGGGCCCGTGGCCTCAAGGAAAAGTCGGACAAATCGCAGGCATCCACGCAGCGCGTGGCGGCAAGCGCTTGAAAGTCCGACGCAAACGAAAACGCCCCTCGTCGAGGGGCGTTGAACACAGCTGAAACTAGGGGTTCAGGGAAGGCAGAGCTTGCCCAGCACCGGCACCGACTGGCCGATGCTGTTGCCGATGATCGTGAGATTGCCGGTCACCTTGGCATAGGCCCCCTTGTTGTCGCTGCCCGTGATGAGGATCTGCTCGCTCAGCGCCGCCGGGTTCCCCATCTGCCCGGTCGTCGCGTCGAAGGTCGGTTGCACCACCATGACATCGGTAGTGTAGAGGGTGGTCTGGTTACTCCCCTTGCCAATCGTGATCGCGCTGCGTGCCGTCTGCACGATCTGCCGCGGGACGACCGGGCTGAAGTCGGACGGGACCACCGCCGGAGCCACGGTGCCGACGCCATTCGCACCAATTAGCGGCTCCGCCGTCACCCCCGCGTAACCACTGGCTCCCGGCAGACCGATCAGCGACAACTGAACACTGAAACAGCTACCAATATAGGTATGCCCGGGAACCTTGGCCGCAATCTGGCAGGTGGCGTCGGGCAACAGCCGGACCGTGCCTGCCACCTGGTTGCAGGCGGCGCCCGCCGTTCCGGCGACCATGCTGATGGCGAGGGGAACGAGGATCTTGGGGGCAATTCGGCGCATCATTGTGAGGTAACCTCCTGAGTGGATCGAGAACATTTGCATTAGGACAACGTCAACGCATCATGCCTAGTGCAAGTTCTTATTTCACGGATGCCATCGTTATATCCGTGACAAATATCACACTCAATCCCAGTCGAATCTCGGAAATGAATATAGGGCTGCAAACCGAGCGACGTCACCAGGCCGCCACAGATACGACTTGTGCAGCGCAGCACCCATACATTAAGTTAGGCCCCCCTCCAACGAAACAGACGCTCTCCGCCCTGCCGCTCCTGCCATGATCGTTCGCCCCCGCCCGCGCCTGCGGGAACTCTTCTTTATCTGGAAGGGTTCCATCATCCCGCTGATCCTCCCGCAGGTGATCTTCGTCACCGTCGTCGCGGCCATCGTCACGCTGATCGCCGCGCTCACCGGGCCACGCTTTCCCGATTTCGCCACCGGCCCGTTCACCTTCCTCGGCCTGTCCCTGTCGCTGTTCCTCGGCTTCCGCAACAACGCCTGCTACGACCGTTGGTGGGAAGCCCGCAAGCACTACGGCAACCTGCTGGTGGTGATGCGCAGCCTGGCTCGCGACAGCCTGCTCCTCGACCGGGACACCGCCGGCCGGGCCCAGCGCCAGGACGTGCTGCGCCTGTGCACGGCCTTCACCAAGGCCCTCACCGCCCGCCTGCGCGACCGGCCGGTGGCAGCTTCCGCCCAGGCCGAGTTGAGCCCCGCCGAGCTCGCCACGGTCAGCGCTGGCCGCAATGTGCCCGACGGCATCCTGCGCCTCATCACCGGGCAGTTGCTCGACGCTCACCTGCACGGCCGCCTGGACTCGATCACCTACACGGCCCTGGCCGAACACGTGAATCAGCTCACCGCCATCCAGGGTGCCTGCGAACGCATCCGCTACACAGCGCTGCCCTTCGCCTACACCCTGCTGCTGCATCGCACCGCCCACCTTTATTGCGTGTTGCTGCCCATCGGCATGGTGCACTCCCTGGGCTGGGCAACCCCGCTGATGACTGCCCTGGTGGCCTATACGTTCTTTGGGCTCGATGCCCTCGGCGACGAACTGGAGGAGCCTTTCGGCACGGCCCAGAACGACCTGCCCCTCGATGCGATCACTCGCATCATCGAAATCGACCTGGGCGAGTACCGTGGCCTGGAGAAACTGCCGGAGCCGCTGCAGGCCCAGGACTTCCTGCTTCTGTAGGCCCTGTCGCGAGGCCAGCCCGGCTTGGGCAGGCTTAAGACGCGCTTAAGACGGCTGGGCGATAATCGGGACCATGCCTCGTGCCGGAGTCCCCATGTCGTCCTCCCTTTCTACCGTTCGCCCCCTGCCACAGTCGACCGCGGTGAGCCTGATCGCAGTCCTGCTGCTCTCCCTGCCACAAGGCCGCGCGCAGGCGGCCGACACCAACTTCGTCGCGCTGACTGCCGCCCAGAGCCAGGCCCTTGGCATCGGCACCCGCAAGGCGGGTAGCAACGGCAATCCGGCCGCAAGTGGGCTGCCGGCCACCGTCAGCATCCCCAACAACCAGGTCCGGGTCATCGCTGCACCGCTGGCTGGCGTCGTCGAAAGCCTGGAGACCGCGCCCGGTCTGACAGTGAAGAAAGGCCAGGTGCTGGCCCGCATCGCCAGCCCACAGGCGCTTGAACTGCAGCGCGACCGCATTCAAGCCGACGCTCAGGCCAGCCTCGCCCGCCAGAGCCTCACCCGGGATGAGCAGCTATTCCGCGAAGGGCTGATCGCCGAATCCCGCCTGCAGGCCAGCCGTGCCAATGCCACCCAGACCGCCGCCCAGGCCGCCGAACGCCGCCAGGAGCTGAGCCTCGCCCAGCACAGCGGTGGGCAGACCCTCAGCCTCGTCGCGCCGATTGCCGGCAGCGTGCTGGAGCAACAGGTCAGCGTCGGCCAGCGTGTCGAACAAGCAGCGCCGCTGTACCGCATCGCCCGCCTCGATCCCCTGTCCGTGGACATCCAGGCACCCCTCGCGGTGGCCGGCCGGGCCCGTGTTGGCACGCCGCTGCGCATCCCCGGCGCCAGCGCCATCGGCGAGCTGGTAGCAGTCGGCCGCGCCGTTGATGCGAGCAGCCAGAGCGTGCTGCTGCGCGGCCTGATCACGCGCGGCGCGCAGAACCTGCGGCCCGGTCAGGTCACCGCAGTGGACCTCGATCTGCCGGCCGATGCAGGCGCCGGCATCGCACAGGTTCCTGCGGCAGCGGTGCTGCGCCACCAGGACAAGCAGTGGGTCTTCATCGCCGCCAGCGACGGCAAGGCCTCCGGCTACCGTGCCGTACCGATTACCCTCAACGGCCGGGTCGGTGATGCGGTGCTGGTCAGCGGCCTGCCGGCCGATGCCACGGTGGTCACCGCCGGCGTCGCCGCGCTGAAGGCCAACTGGCTCGGCATCGGGAAAGAATAAGCCCATGCTGTCCCGCCTCATCGAGTTCTCCCTGACGCAGCGCCTGCTGGTGCTGGTCGCCACGCTGCTGCTGATCGGCGCGGGGGTGCAGGCCTGGAACGGCCTGCCCATCGACGCCTTCCCCGACGTCTCGACAACCCAGGTGAAGCTGATCATCAAGGCCCCCGGCATGACGCCGGAAGAGGTCGAGACGCGCATCACCGTGCCCATCGAGCAGGAGATGCTGGGCATTCCGCACCAGCGCATCCTGCGTTCCACGTCCAAGTACGCGCTGGCCGACGTGACCCTCGACTTCGAGGACGGCACCGACATCTACTGGGCACGCCAGCAGGTCGGCGAACGCCTGGCCGGGGTGATGGGCAACCTGCCGCCGGGCGCCGGCGGCGGCCTCGCACCGATCACCACGCCCCTCGGCGAGATGTTCATGTTCACCATCGAAGGGCCGATCTCCCTCGAAGAGAAGCGCACCCTGCTCGACTGGACGATCCGCCCGGCCCTGCGCACGGTGCCCGGCGTGGCAGACGTGAACAGCCTCGGCGGCGAGGCCCGCAGCTTCGAGATCGCCCCCGACCCGGCGGCCCTCGCCGCCCGCGGCCTGACGCTGGCCCAGTTGCAGGCCGCACTGGAGGCCAACAACCGCAACGACGGCGCCGGCCGCCTCAGCGAAGGTGAGGAAACCCTCCTGGTGCGCGCCGAAGGCGCGATCCGCAACCAGGACGACGTGCGTGCCATCGTGCTGAAGAGCGATGCCGGCAACGTGGTCCGCGTCGGCGACGTAGCCGCGGTACGCATCGGCGCGCTGACCCGCTACGGCGCGGTCACCCGCAGCGGCCAGGGCGAAGCCGTCGAAGGCCTGGTTCTCGGTTTGCGCGGCGCCAACGCCGGCCAGGTGGTGGATGGCGTCAAGGCGCGCCTGGCCGAACTCGCCCCGCAACTGCCGCCGGATGTGAAGGTCGTGCCCTTCTACGATCGTAGCGAACTGGTCGGCCGCGCCGTGCATACGGTGTCGAAAGCGCTGATGGAAGCCATCGTGTTGGTGCTGGTGCTGCTGCTGGCCTTCCTTGGCAACTTGCGTGCCGCTCTGGTGGTGGCGCTGATGCTGCCGCTGGCGGCGCTGGCTACCTTCATCGCCATGCGCCAGGTCGGCCTTTCGGCCAACCTGATGAGCCTTGGCGGCCTGGCTATCGCCATCGGCATGCTGGTGGATGCAGCGGTGGTGGTGGTCGAAAACATCGAAACCCATTTTGGAGAAAGCGCCGCCAACCGCCAGCCCCTGCTGCATCTGGTCTTCCGCGCCACGCGGGAAGTCGCCGCACCAGTCGCTTCGGGCATCCTGATCATCGTCATCGTGTTCCTGCCGCTGCTGACGCTGGAAGGCCTGGAAGGCAAGCTGTTCAGCCCGGTCGCCATGACCATCGTCTTCGCGCTGTCGGCTTCGTTGCTGCTGTCCCTGACCGTCGTGCCGGTGCTGGCCTCCTACCTGCTGAAGCGCGGCGAGGCCCACGAACCCTGGCTGATCCGCAAACTGCAGGCGGCCTACGCACCGCTGCTGCAATTCGCGCTGGCCCGCGGCAAGCTGGTCGCCGCAATAGCCGGCGTCTCGCTGCTGGTGGCCGCCGGCGCCTTCGTCACCCTCGGCAAAACCTTCATGCCGACGATGGACGAAGGCGACATCATCATGCAGCTCGAAAAGCTGCCGTCCATCAGTCTGGCCCAGACCATAGCCACCGACCTGCGCGTGCAGCAGGCGGTGCTGAAGGCGGTACCGGAAGTTAAGGCCATCGTCGCCCGCTCGGGCTCCGACGAACTGGGCCTCGACCCCATGGGCCTCAACCAGACCGACACCTTCCTCGTCCTCAAGCCCCGCGAGGAATGGCGCAAGGCAGACAAGGACTGGCTCACCGACCAGCTGCGCGCGGTGATGGAGAACTTTCCGGGCATCGCGCTGACCTTTACCCAGCCGATCGACATGCGCGTCTCGGAGATGCTCACCGGCGTGCGCGGCGACCTGGCGATCAAGCTCTACGGCCCGGATCTCAACACCCTAAACCACCTCGCCGCGCAGATCGAGGGCGTCGTCAAGACCGTGCCCGGCGCCGAGGACACTGTCACGATCCGCAACGAAGGCGTGCAATACCTGAAGATCCAGGTGGATCGCCTGGCCGCCGGCCGCTTCGGCCTCAACGTGGAAGACGTGCAGAACACCCTGCGCAGCCTGCTCGAAGGGCGCATCGCCGGCACCGTGATCGAATCCACCCGCCGCGTACCGCTGCTGATCCGCGGTCCCGCCAACCTGCAGAACGATCCGGACGCCTTCGCCGCGCTGCGCATCACCGCGCCGGACGGTCACAGCCTGCCGCTGTCCAGCATCGCCAAGGTCGAACGAGTCGATGGCCCGGTCAAAGTGGACCGGGAAAACGCCCAGCGCTATGCGGTGATCCAGTCCAACGTACGTGGCCGCGACCTGGTCGGCTTCGTCGAGGAGGCCCGCGCCGCGGTGGCCGCCAAGGTGCCACTGCCCAACGGCTACCGCCTCGCCTGGGGCGGGCAGTTCGAGAACCAGCAGCGCGCCGCCGCCCGCCTGATCGTGGTGGTGCCGATCGCCCTCGGGCTGATCTTCGTGCTGCTGTTCTCCACCTTCGGCTCCGTACGCCAGGCCCTGCTGGTGCTGTCGATGGTGCCTTTCGCGATGGTCGGCGGCGTGCTCGCGCTGGCGGTCTCCGGCGAATACATGTCGGTGCCGGCCTCGGTGGGCTTCATCGCGCTGCTCGGCATCGCGGTGCTCAACGGCGTCGTGATGGTCAGCTACTTCAACCAGCTCCACGCCCGCGGCATGCCCATCGTCGAGGTCGTCGTGGAAGGCGCCAAACGCCGCCTGCGCCCGGTACTGATGACCGCCAACATCGCCGCCCTCGGCTTGGTGCCGCTGCTGTTCGCTACCGGGCCGGGCTCCGAGGTGCAGCGTCCGCTGGCCGTCGTGGTGATCGGCGGGCTGGTCAGCGCCACTGCCCTGACCCTGCTGCTGCTCCCCGTCCTGTACCGCCGTTTCGGCATCGCCCCCGTCGCCCCAGAGGTTGCAAGTCAATGATCGTCGATCCCCCGTCCCATGTCGTCCTGACCCTGGTGCTGCCCATCGAGGTGGAGGACGCCGTACTGGAAACCCTGCTCGAACACCCGACGTTGGCGCCGGGCTTCACGTCCCAGCGCGTCGAGGGCCAGGGCCAGCGGGTCACCTTCACCGGCACCGCCGAGCATGTGCGCGGTCGCGCCGCCTGCTGTCGGGTCGAACTGGTCGCCCCACTCGGCGATGCCCAGGCCCTGCTCGACATCCTGCGCGAGCGCTTCGCCACCAATCGGGTGTTCTTCTGGATGGTGCCGGTAATGACCAGCGGGAGGCTCGCATGAAACGCCAGCCATATCCTGTTGGGTCGAGTTCATTTACCTGCCGCAGTTCGATCAACGTCAGAGGGCGCATTCATTCATCCCTGCGCGTCTTGCTGCTGGCGCTGCTCCCCGTCACCGCCCTTGCCAGCCCGGCCGCCGATGCGCCGGATCTGCCGCCCCAAGCCCAGGTGACCAGCGTGCTGCGCAGCAGCCCGATGGTCAGCGCCGCCGGCGCCATGCTGGAGGCCGAAGAAGCGCGCAGCCGGCGCTTGGCCGCGGGCCCCCACGAATGGACACTGCGCCTCACCGACCAACAGCGCCGCGTGCGCACCACGCCGACCGAGCGCTTCAACGAATGGGACGTCGGCCTCGAACGCGCGCTGCGCCTGCCCGGCAAGGGCGAGCTGGACCGCCAGCTCGGCGCCGCGGGCATTGCCAGCGCCAAGATAGGCCGCGGCGACGCGCTGCACGAAGCGAGCCGGGCGTTGCTGGCCGCGTGGTTCGACTGGCTGCGCGAGCAGGCCGGTGCCGAACAATGGCGCAAGCAGCGTGACGTGCTGGCCCGCCAGGCCGGCGTAGTCAAACGCCGCGTCGAACTGGGCGACGCCCCGCGCCTGGAAAGACTGCAGGCCGATGCGGCGCTGGCCCAGGCAGAGGCCCAGCTCGCCCAGGCCGAAGGCCGCGCCCAGGTCGCCGCCGAAAGCCTGCGCCGCCTCTACCCCGCGCTGAACCTGCCCGACAGCGTGCCGGAAGTGGCGCCAGAGGCCGTCGGCCAGGATGCTGCCAAGTGGGTCGGCGCGATCCTCGAACACAACCATGAACTAGGCGTTGCCCGCTCGGAAAGCCTGCGTGCCCGTATCGGCGCGAGCCGTGCCGAAGCCGAACGGCGCCCCGACCCCAGCGTCGGCGTACGCGTGGCCCGCGAGCGGGATGGCGAGGAGCGCCTGGTCGGCCTGACCCTCAGCCTGCCGCTGCCCGGCGAAGGCCGCCGCGCCGATGCAGATGCCGCCGTCGCCACGGCCCAGGCCAGCGCCCACCGGGAAGCCGGCATCCAGCGCCGCATCGAGGCCGAGGCCGCCGCCCTGTACCGCCGCGCGACGGCAGCCCGGGCCGGCTGGCTGAGTCAGCAGGCCGCCGCCGAGGCGCTGGCGCGTAGCGCCGACCTCAGCGAACGGGCCTGGCAACTCGGCGAGGGCAGCCTGTCGGACACCCTCAACGCCCGCCGCCTGGCCCACGAGGCGCGCCTGGCCTCCAGCCTGGCCCGCCTCGACGCCAGCGAAGCCCGCTACCGCCTGCTCCTCGACGCTCACCAGCTGTGGGCGCTGGACATGGACGACGACGAGCACGGCGAACACGATCACCCCTGAGCGGCGGAGCCCGGCGAGTGCAGCCCGATGCGGTTGCCCTCGCTGTCGGCGAACATCGCGATGTAGCCGATCTCCGGGCTGATCTCGGTCTTCGGCAGCAGCACCTGCCCGCCGGCCTCCACGGCGCGGGCCAGAGGCTCCGCGAGGTCGTCGCCCCCGTCCAGATAGATCAGGACACCCTGCTCGCCGGGCCGGGCCTGCGGCGCGGCCAGCAAGGCCCCACCGGTCGCCGGCTCCACGTAAGGGAAGACTGCCATCTGCATACCGTGCATCGCCTCGCGGCGCAGGCTTACCGCGAAAGTCGCCTCGTAGAAACGGACCGCCCGTTCCAGATCGGCGACGGGGATTTCAAACCAGTTGATCAGGGTCTTGGCCATGTTGTGCTCCTTCATGCGGATTGATTGGAGCCGCCATTCTGGCCGCCTGCTCCTGACAGCCTTCCGTCAGTAGCCCCGGCGCAATCGGCCGACTGGCGCGTTATCCTGCCAGCCTTATGTCAGTAGCCCCCGACCACGAGCCAGCGCGCCGCGAGAACTGCGCGTGATATGGACCGGGGCCGTTTCCCTTCCGGAGCCCCCAATGCGTCGCGCCGACCGCCTGTTCCAGATCGTCCTCCTCCTCGACCGCGGACGCGCTGTCACCGCCCGCGAGCTGGCCGAAGCCTTGCAGGTGTCCGAACGCACCGTTTACCGGGACGTCGCCGATCTGTCCCGATCCGGCGTTCCGATCAGCGGCGAAGCCGGCGTCGGCTACCTGATGCGTGCGGGCTACCGCCTGCCGCCGCTGATGTTCGACGCCGACGAACTCGCCGCCCTGGCCCTTGGCAGCCGCATGGTGCGCAGCTGGGCCGACCCGGAACTCGGCCGCGCGGCGGAGCGCGCGCTGCTGCGCATCGAGGCAGTGCTACCGAAGAAGCTACGGGAAGATCCGGCCCGCGACGCGCTGCTCGTGCCTGGCTTCCACGTCCCCGACGCGATGCGCGCGCCGATGGCCGAATTGCGCGAGGCCATCGCCAGCCAGCGCAAAGTTCGCGTCGCCTACACGCGGGCCGACGGCGCCGACAGCGAACGGATCATCCAGCCACTTGGCCTGGTCTTCTGGGGCGAGACCTGGACCCTCGGCGCCTGGTGCGAGCTGCGCGGAGAGTTCCGCAGCTTCCGCCTCGACCGCATCCGCAGCGTCGCCGCCCTCGACAACCATTTTCACGGCGAAGGCATGCTGGCGCGCTATCTCCTGTCCGTCCAGCAGAAGTCGGCGCAGCCATCTGCCGACTGCCCCAACGGCGGTCCACAAGGCCTGCCGGACGTGCCAGAATCGCGCCTCACAAAAGCCTGATCACGTCTGGTTTCCACCGGTCACCGACGCCATCCGATGAGCAGCACCGACGCCAATCCCTGCCTCGACTGCGGCGCCTGTTGCGCCAGCTTCCGCGTGTCCTTCTACTGGTCCGAGGCCGAAGCCCGCGGCCTGCCGGCGGAGCTGACCGAACAGGTCAATCCCTGGTTCAGCTGCATGACCGGCACCAATAATGCCCATCCCCACTGCGTCGCCCTGTCCGGGCAAGTCGGGCAGAAGGTGGGCTGTACCGTCTACGAGCAGCGCCCCGAGCCCTGCCGGGAAGTCCAGGCCGGTGATGAGCAGTGCGCCAAGGCCCGGGCCCGCCACCACCTGACACCACTTTCCAGCGCGTCCAGCTAAGTCCGCCTGACGGAAATCCGTTAGCAGGCTGTCGACGGGCTTGCGCACAATTGCGAACAACTCTCATTTACGTTAAAGTTGTAAGCAGATCCTTCGGGCAAGCCAGCCATGCGCTAGCCAAGCCAGCCAGCCTCAGGTCCTGAATTCCACCGCCCTACCGGGCGACATTCATCCCAGGAGGCCAAATTGGCACGCACAAAAACCCGTCACCAGAGCTTTCACCCCCCCCACCGCAAGGCTGTCCCGGAACAGTCCGCCGGCAGCACCGCCGAACGCGTTATCCTGCCCCTTGGCGCGATGATGTTCGCCGCCTCGATGAACGGCTGGGCCCAGACGCCCGCCGCCGAGGATGACGTCAAGACCCTCAAACCGGTGGTCGTCAAGGCTGCCGCCGAAGCCGAACAGGGCAAGGACAGCCTGCGCACCACCACCACCCGCATCGGCAAGGGCCAGCAACAGCTGCGCGACATTCCCCAGTCGATCACCGTCGTCACCGAAAAGCTCATCGACGACCGCAAGATCGATACCGTGAAGGAAGCCCTCAAGGCCACCGCCGGCATCACCTTCCTGGCCGCCGAGGGCGGCGAGGAAGACATCCGCCTGCGCGGCTTCCCGATCAACACCACCGGTGACCTGTTCATCGACGGCATGCGCGACCCGGCCTTCTACGACCGCGACACCTTCAACCTGGACCGCCTCGAAGTGCTGCGCGGCTCCGCCTCCATGCTGTTCGGTCGCGGCTCCACCGGCGGCGCCGTCAACCAGGTGAACAAGCAGGCCCAGCTGTATGGCGAGAACCAGGTGGACGTGACCCTCGGCAGCCACAACTACCGCCGCGCCGTCGCCGACCTCAACGTACGCACCGGCGACAACGAAGCCTTCCGCTTCAACGCGATGCGCACCATCGCCGACAACAACGGCGCCGGCGCCAGCATCGACAAACAGGGCTTTGCCGCCGACTATCGCTGGGGCATTGGTACCACCGACGAAATCGAGGTCGGCTACTACTATCTCGACAACAAGAACGGCATCAACTACGGCCTGCCGTGGGTCCGTCCGACCGCCACATCGCCGGTGTCGTCCACCGGCATGCTGCCGCTCGACCCCAAGACCTATTACGGGATGGCCAGCGATTACAACAAGGGCACCGCCAACTACGCCACGCTGATCCACACCCACCGCTTCTCCGCCGATACCGAGCTGGTCACCAAGTTCCGCAAGGGTGATTTCCAGCGCGACCAGCGGGCCAGCTCCCTACGCTTCGGCGCCGCGGCATTGCAGCCTGGCGGACTGGCGGCCAGCCTTGCCACCTTGAGCGACGGCACCGTGGTGACCCGCGGCACCAACCTCAAGATGCAGAGCATGGAGAACTTCTTCGCCCAGAGCGACCTGTCCTCCAAGTTCGACGCCTTCGGCTTCAAGCACGAGGCGCTCACCGGCGTCGATTTCGCATGGGAGCGCAAACGGGTCTACGGTGCCCTCAACGCGGCCCAGGGCGGCGTGGTGCCGGTCAAGGCCAATACCACCATCGGTACCCCTTTCGACGGCGCCACGGTGGACGAGAGCATCCGCAGCATTGCCAAGAGCAGCGAGTTCGAGAGCCTGTCCGGCGGCGTCTACGCCCAGGACCTCGTCCAGCTGGCCGATCACTGGAAGCTGCTCGGCGGCATCCGCTACGACGCCATGTCCGGCAGTTACGATCAGTTCAACCTGACCACCAAGGCAATCACCAACTTCCAGCAATCCATCTACAAGTGGAGCCAGCGGGTCGGTGCGCTGTACCAGCCGAGCCCCCTGCAGTCCTTCCACCTGTCCTACGCCACCTCGTTCAACACCTCCGGCGACACCTACTCGTACAGCACGCAGAACGTCAATACGCCGCCCGAGAAGAGCATGAACCTGGAACTCGGCGCCAAGATCGACTCCGCCGACCGCCGCTTCAGCACACGCTATGCCTTGTTCCGCGCAGTCAAGCTCAACGAGCGCAACACCGATCCGCTGATCAACCTGTCCGTACTGTCCGGCAAGCGCCACTCCACCGGCGCCGAGTTCGACTTCACCGGCCGCATCACGCCACGCTGGGAAATGTGGGGCTCTTACATGTGGATCTGGGATGCCGAGATCGACAAGGGCGCAGTGGACGGCGAAGCCCAGGGCGCGCGCCCATCGCTGGTACCCAAGCACTCCGGTTCCTTGTGGTCCACCTACCAGTTCACCGATAAGTTCCGCGCCGGTGGCGGTGTCAACTTCCGTAGCAAGATGACACCGAACCGCAATCCGGGTTGGTACGCGGAAGGTTATGCGACGGCCGACCTGATGGCGGAATATGCGGTGATCCCGGACAAGTTCATCGTCAAGGCCAACGTCACCAACGTCACCAACAAGCTGTACGCCGACTCCCTCTACACGTCCTTCTACGTGCCCGGAACGGGCCGGCTCTACATGCTGACCTCGACCTTCAAGTTCTAGGTCGAACCCGCGGGCGGACTTCGGGTCCGCCCGTCTTCACTCACAGGAACCCGCCATGCTCCTGCAGATACCGGACGTCCTCAGCCGCGACGAAGTCCGCAAGGCCCGCCAGCTGCTCGCCGACGCGCCGTGGACCGACGGCCGCGACAGCGCCGGCCCCCAGGCCGCCCAGGTCAAGAACAACCAGCAACTGCCCCACGACTGCGCCGCCGCCCAGGCGATCCGCAGCCTGATCCAGAGCCGCGTCGAGCGCCATCCGCTGTTCCTGACCGCCGCGCTGCCGAAGAAGATCTTCACCCCGCGGATCAACCGTTACGGCGGCGACACGCCCTTCTACGGCGCCCACGTGGACAATGCCGTCCGCTTCACCGCCGAAGGCCAGCGGGTGCGTACCGACGTCTCGTGCACGGTGTTCCTGTCCGAGCCGGACGAGTACGATGGCGGCGAACTGCAGGTGCAGGACACCTACGGCAGCCGCGGCGTCAAACTGCCGGCCGGCCACGCGGTGCTTTATCCCGGCACCAGCATCCACCAGGTCACGCCGGTCACCCGCGGGCACCGCATCGCCTGCTTCTTCTGGATCGAGAGCATGGTGCGCAGCGACGAACAGCGCCGCCTGTTGTTCGACCTGGACATGGCCCTGATGCGCCTGCGTGAAAAGCACGGCGAATGCGACGAGGCGGTAGCCATCACCGGTACCTATCACAACCTGCTACGCATGTGGACCGACACATGAGTTCGCCCCGCATCGACACCCTGCCCCCCGGCGTGGTCAGCCTCGGCGACCACGAAGCCCATGCCCGCGGCGTGCTCGACGCCAACGCATGGGCCTACTTCGCCGGCGGTGCCGCCGACGAACTGAGCATGGCCGCCAACCACCATGCCTGGAACACCATTCAGCTACGGCCCCGCGTGCTGCGTGCAATGGCCGGCGGCCATACGCGCGTGTCGCTGCTCGGCCGCGAACAGGCCCATCCGATCCTCCTCGCGCCAGTAGCCTACCAGCGCATGGCCCACCCGGACGGCGAACTCGCCACGGCCTGCGCCGCCGCCGCCCAGCAGGCCGGACTGGTCCTCAGCACTCAGGCCAGCCTGCCGCTGGAGCACATTGCCGACGCGGTACGCGACGACCCCGACCGCGGCCCCCTGTGGTTCCAGCTCTACCTGCAGCACGACAAGGGCTTCAACCTCGAACTGGTGCGCCGCGCCGAAGCCGCCGGCTACGAAGCCCTGGTGCTCACGGTGGACGCCCCCTGCAACGGCGCCCGCGACCGGGAACGCCGCGCCGGCTTCCGCCTGCCGCCGGGCATCCGCGCGGTGAATCTCGACAGCCTGCCATCCCGCCTCGCCCGCCCTCTCGTCCCCGGCACCAGCGGCCTCTTCGACGACCTGCTGCTCGACGCGCCGGGCTGGGACGACGTGGCCTGGCTGCAGGCCAACAGCCGCCTGCCGGTCATCCTGAAGGGCATCCTCGCCCCGGAAGACGCCCGCGAGGCGGCACGCCTGCAGGTCGGCGGCCTGATCGTCTCCAACCACGGCGGGCGCACCCTCGACACCAGCCTGCCCACCGCCACTGCGCTACCGTCCATCGTGCATGCGATTGGCGACAGCCTGCCGGTGCTGGTGGACGGCGGCATCCGCCGCGGCACCGACGTGCTGAAGGCGATGGCCCTCGGCGCCAGCGCAGTGCTGGTCGGACGCCCCTACATCTTCGGCCTGGCCAATGCCGGCGCCCTCGGCGTCGCGCATGTGATCCGCCTGCTGCGCGACGAACTGGAGATCGCCATGGCTTTGTGCGGCTGCCGCACGCTGCAGGACATCCCCCCCACGCTACTCGTGGCGTAAGTGCCCCCAAGGCCCGGGCCGTGCCCGGCCAGTCCCCCGCGGAGGACAAGGAAACTTGGGGCGACCCGATGTTTACTTGAGAGCGTTGAGAGCACCACCTACCAGGACGCGGTCTCGTCGGCCTCTGGCCGATAGGCGGCAAAACGCTCGGCCAGGAAATCCACAAAGACCTTCACCTTGGCGCTGAGCAGATGGCGCTGGGGATAGACGGCATGGATGTCCGCCACCGCCCCGGCCCATGGTGCCAGCACGCGCCGCAGCCCGCCGCTGCGCAGATGCGGCGCCACATCCCATTCCGAGCGCAGCACGATGCCATGGCCGGCCAGCGCCCAACTCACGGCCACTTCCCCATGGTTGCAACTGAGACCGCCACGCACCTTCACAGTGATCTGCTTTTCTCCGTTGGCCAGTTCCCAGCTGTTGTAGGCGCGGGTGTTCTCGCGGATCACGATGCAGCGGTGGCGGGCCAGTTCCTGCGGATCGGCCGGCTCACCACTCGCCGCCAGATAGGCCGGCGATGCACACAGCAGGCGCCGGTTGGCGGCGATCCGCCGGGCCAATACGCGGGTATCCGGCGGCGGACCGAAGCGGACACCCACGTCGGTGGCGGTCGCCGTCAGATCCAGCGGCCGGTCGGTGAGTTGCAGGATCACCTCCACTTCCGGATAGCGCAGTGCGAAATCGGCGATGGCCGGCGCCAGGTGGCAGCGCCCGAAGCCCAGCGTCGCATTGACGCGCAACAGACCGCGAGGCTGCTCGCGGCTGGCCGACAAACCACGCTCCAGGGTTTCGATGTCGCGCAGGATGCGCGTGCCCTCGTCGAGATAACGCTCCCCTTCCGGCGTCAGGCTCTGGCGCCGCGTCGTGCGGTTCAGAAGGCGCACGCCAAGGCGCGCCTCCAGCGCAGCGAGACGGCGGCTCACCGCCGGCGGCGTCACGCCCAGTTCGGCAGCCGCGGCGGCAAGGCTGTCCTGGCGGGCAACGACGGAGAAGAAGGCCAGATCGGATGAATCCTGCATTCGTGCGTTTCAGGTACGAATCAAATTAATCTTGATGCATTGTATCTCCGCCACCGCTGCTTATGATGGGTTCCAGATTTTCACTCGCGTGACCATCATGCCCACTCCCGACCTCCTCGCATTTCTCCCGGCGTTGATCCTCGGCGCCGCCCTCGGCTTCTTCGGCGGTATGTTCGGCATCGGCGGCGGCATCATCGCGATCCCGCTGTTCGTGATCGGCTATGGCATGGAACAGCCGCTGGCCCAAGGCACGGCCCTGGTTATGATGGTGCCCAACCTGATGGTCGGCTGGTGGCGCTACAGCCAGCGCCACCCGGTGCCCTTCCAGCGGGCGCTGGCCATCGGCGTGATCGCCATGCTCACCACCTGGGGCACGGCGCACTTTGCCAATGGACTGGATCCGGCCACGCTGAAGATACTGTTCTCGCTATTCCTGCTGGCGATGGCGCTCAAGCGCATCGTCCCCGGCCGCTCCGGCAACGCGGCCCCGGCTCCGCGAGTGACCGAACGCCATGTACCGCTGGTCGGCCTGCTTGGCGGCAGCAGCATGGGCCTGCTGGGCATCGGCGGCGGGCTGGTCGCCACGCCGCTGCTGACCGGTCTGTTCGGCCTGCGCCAGACCGTCGCCCAGGCCTTCGCACTGGCATTGGTCACGCCCAGTTCGCTGATCGCGCTGCTGGTCTATGCCGGCGCCCACCGGGTGAACTGGGCGATGGGCCTGCCAATGGCCGCCAGCGGGCTGTTCACCGTGTCGGCCGGCGTGGCCTTCGCCCATCGCCTGCCGGAAAAGACCATGCACCGCGCCTTCTCCACCCTGCTGCTACTCAGCGCCCTATGGATGCTGGTCAGCCCGTTGGTGATGGGCTGAGCCCCGGATCAGACGCGCAGGCGCCCGACCTCGTTCTCCAGATCACGCGCGACCCGCAGAAGCTCGGCCGCTTCGCTGCGGTTGGACGCCGCCGACTGGCTGGTTCCGGCGACCGAACGGGCCACCGAATCGATGCCACCGGCAATCGTCTGGCTGGCCTGGGTCTGCTCCCGCGTCGCGCGGGCAATGTCGGCCACCGCCTGAGAGGTGCGCTCGGCCCGCTCATGGATGGCCTGCAGGGCCTCCCCGACCTGACGGGATGCCACCACGTTGCGATCCACCTGCTCCACCGCCTTGCGGGCCGAATTGGCCACGGAGGACACGCCGTCCTGGATGCTATTGAGGATGGAGTCGATCAACGACGCGGACTGACCTGACTGCTCGGCAAGTTTGCGCACCTCATCGGCGACGACCGCGAAACCGCGCCCCTGCTCACCGGCCCGTGCGGCTTCGATGGCCGCATTGAGAGCCAGCAGATTGGTCTGCTCGGAAATGTCGCGGATCGCATTGAGAACCCTGTGGATCTCCGCCGACTGCTGGCCGAGCTGCTCGACCTGGGTTGCCGCATCCTGCACGGTGCGCGCCGTTTCATTGAGTTGCTCGATACTGCCCTGCACCGAGCCGACGCCCTCCTGAACCGCACGCGAGGTCTCCTGCGTCAGCTCCAGCGCATGAGACGCATTGCTGGCCACCTGCTCCACGCTGACCGTCAGCTGCTCGGTGGTGCTGGCCATCGCGCTGGCCGAGTCGCTCTGCCGACGGGTCTCCTCGCCAAGCGCTTCGGAAGCTACCGACATGTTCTGCGCGGTGCGCTGCAGATGATCGCTGGTCTGGCGGATACTGCCGCTCAGCGTGCGCATGGACTCGGCGGCCGTGTTGATGCTGCAGCCAATCAGGTCGATCTCGCTGCGGCTACGGGCGTCGACATCGGCGCGCACGGTCAGGTCGCCACTACCAAAGCGCGACACCAGTTCGGCCAGGTGCGTCAGGGGCTTGAGGCGCAAACGCAGGAAGTAGCCCAGCGCCAGGATCAGCAATGTCCCGCAGGCAACCGCGAGCAGCGCGATGTCGTTACGCAGCCCGTTGGCGTCCTCGACGAACTCATCCACCCACGAGCCGCTGGCCACCATCCAATGCAGGTCAGGCAACTCGCGGATGACCACCATCTTGTCGGCCTCCGGATCGCCCCACTTGTAGACCAGCGTGCCGTTGCGCTTCTCCACCAGGCTCTTGATGATGCCCTGGGTACGGGGATCCAGGTCGGCCAGGGACTTGCCCTCGAACTTCGGGTGATAGATGAAACGCACGTCCTTGGCATCGCCGGACGGTACTGACACGATGTACGGATAACCAGTCTTACCTACGCGAATCTGCGCCAGCTTTTCCTTGATCAGCTTGACGTTGCTTTCCGCGTCGACGCGCATGGTTACCGCGCCGATCACGTTGCCAGCCTCGTCCTTCAGCGGATTGGCGGCCAGCACGAACATCTTGCCGTTACGCTCGATGGCGCCCAGATAGGGCTTACCGGTCAACAGGATGGCCGGATAGTCACCGGCCGAACCAACCTTTTCTCCGTGCCGGAAGTTACCCTGCTTGTCCTTCAGCAGCGTCACGGCACGGTAGAAGCTGTCTCCCTTGCGCACCAGGAAGGACGGCTCGCGATCCTCGTAACGCTTGGAATAATCCTGGAGTACCGCCACATTAGAGCTGACGACGGTACCGCCGATGGCCAGCTCAGGCAGGGTTTCGCTTCCCATCTGCATCTCGCGGCCGGTCAACCTCGGCGTGCCAGGCACGGTGGAGGCGAACTGCACGACGGCGTCTGCGGCCCGCGCCTTCAGCGCATCCTGCGCGTAGGCCAGCATTGCGACGGTCATGTCAGCCTGCTGGGCCAGGGACTCCTCGGCTTTCTTCAGCGCACTCTGGCGCGACAGTGCGGCTACGGTGGCGACCAGGACGGCCACCATCAGGGCGATACCAAGGGTGCACAACAGGACAACCTGCCGGACCAGGGGCTTGTGCTTGAGCATGTCTCTTTGTTCTTTTGTTGGCGTTTATCGGTTCTCCCAAAGCAATACGGCGTACATACCGTACAGTATGGGGAAGCCTGTTTACATCGGCTCAAAACGGGCTGTCTTGAGGCTGCAACAAACGCAAACGGTCTTTTTACATGCCCCTGGCCTGGGAGTCAGGCGAACAGGGCAGCCAAGTCGATCGACGGACGCACGCCGACGTCCTGACGATGGATTCGGATCCAGCGTGCCGCCCGCGCCCGCCCGAGGTCGCGCAGCTCGGTCAGGAAGGCCCGCGTGGCGTTGAGCTTGCTGGCGGTACCGGCATCCACCAGTTCCTCGGCCTCCACCATGTGGAAGCGCAGGCGGGTCAGCTTACGCTCCAGCCGCCCCTGGGGCAGCCAGTTGCGGCCCTCCTCGATGTAGCTGCGGGCATGGGCGATCATGCGCATCTCGCGCAGGAAGGTCGTCGAGAAACCCAACTCGACGCTACGCGCCGCGATTTCCTCCGCAGTGCGGGGCGCCTCCGGGCGCACCAGCGGGTTGAGCAGCACCAGCAGGATATCCGGCGTGGCGCACTCGTACATCAGCGGATAGATCGCCGGGTTGGCGGTGAAGCCACCGTCCCAGTAATCCTCCCCGTCGATCTGCACCGCATGGTGCAGGGTCGGCAAACAGGCCGAGGCGAGCAGCGCCTCCTCGCTCAGCTCGCGGGTGTGGAACAGGCGGACCTTGCCGGTGCGCACGCGGGTTGCCGCAATGAACAGCTTGAGCGGACAGTCCCGGCGGATGCGCTCGAAATCGAACTGGGCGCGCACCACGTCGCGCAAGGGGTTCAGCTCAAAGGGATTGAGCTGGTAGGGCGAGAACATTTTGGTCAGCCCCAGCATCATCCCCACAGGGGCCGGCAGCGAACCGTCGCCGGCCGGGTTGAAGCTGTGCAGCAGGTCCAGCTCGAACGGTGTGGTATCGGACACCGCCTCCCAGAACGCCGCCAGACTTTCCCGCGCGCCCTCGGCGCCGCCGGTCGTCCAGCCCTGGGCCAGCGCCACGGCATTCATCGCACCGGCGCTGGTACCGCTGATGCCGTCGATCTGCCAGTCGTCTTCGAGGAGGCGGTCGAGCACGCCCCAGGTGTAGGCGCCGTGCGCCCCTCCCCCCTGCAGCGCGAGGCTCAGATGCGGGGACGCGGCGACGTCCCGGATTTTCCATAGCTTCTTCAACATGGACGGAATACCTCCATTCAGGTGCTGCGGCCTGGATTGCTGCACCGCAGCATACATGATGGACGTCCGTCGATGACGAAAGTTCGTGCGGGTTCGGGGTGGCAGCCCCCCGCAAAGGGGCTGGAACCTAGCTGTTCCTGTTACGGCTTTTAAGTCAGCCCCTGGCGCTGGGCTTCACTTTGCGTCTTGCGGCAGCTTGCCGCCCAGCCCACCGCCGGCGTTCTTCGCCAGCAGCACTGCCGCCACCAGCCGGCGCGCCGCCAGGTCGCTGGCGCTGCGCTGGGCGCTGAGCAGAGTGGTCTGGGCGGTGACCACGTTGAGGTAGCTGACGGTGCCGGCGCGGTACTGGTTGAGGGCGATGGTCTCGGCCTCGGCGGCAGCGGCCACCGCAGCGGCCTGCTCAACGCCGGCCTCCTCGAGCACACGCACCGCGGCGAGGTTGTCCTCCACTTCCTGGAAGGCCGCCAGCACGGTCTGCCGGTAGGTTGCCACGGCCTGCTCCCAGACGCCGACGGACTGGCTCACTGCGGCCTTCTTGGCGCCCGCGTCGAACAGCGTCGCGGCCAGCGTCGGGCCGAGGGACCAGTAGCGGCTGGGCACGGTCAGCAGGTCCTCGATCTGCGAGCGGCGGAAGCCGGTGGAGGCGGACAGGCCGAGCACCGGGAAGCGTGCCGCCTGGGCTGCGCCGATAGCGGCATTGGCTGCGGCGACTCGGCGCTCGGCGGCGGCGATGTCCGGACGCCGTTCGAGCAGCGTGGACGGCAGCGTCAGCGTGACCGGCGCTGCGGCAAGCGGGCCTGCCACAGCCGGCAGCGCAAAGCTGGACGGAGCCTGGCCGATCAACACCGCGATGGCGTGCTCGTACTGACTGCGCGACAAGCCGGCGTCCAGCGCCGACGCGCGGGTGCTGCGCAGCTGGCTTTCCGCCTGGGCCACGTCGGCCTTGGTGGCGACGCCGGCGGCGTAGCGGTTGCGGGTCAGTTCAAGGGAGCGCTCGTAGGCCGCCACCGCCGCGTCGAGCAGCGCCTTCTGGCGGTCTGCCGCGCGCAGCTGGAAATAGGTCTGGGCCAGGGTGGCGTGGGCCGACAGGCGTGCGGCGGCGAGATCCGCCTCGCTGGCCTGCACCCGCTCGTCGGCGGCCTCCACGTTGCGGGCGATGCGCCCCCACACATCGGCCTCCCAGCTGGCGGTGGCGCCGAGGCTGAAGCTGTTGGTCGGCGGCGCGTTGCCGGCGCTGGCAGTGGACGCCGCGCTGGCCGAGCGCGTCGCGCCGAAAGTACCGTTGATGGTCGGGAACCAGGACGAGCGGGCCGAATCGGCCAGCGCCTTGGCCTGGCGGTACTGGGCCTCGGCGGCGCGCAGGTTCTGGTTGGAGATATCCACCTTGGCCTGCAGGCCGTCGAGCACCGGATCGCCGAACACCGTCCACCAGGTGTCGCCGGAGACCGGGTCCTGCGGGCTTGCGGGACGCCAGCCGCCGGCCGCCTCCTTGAAGGCGGCGGGCGTTTCCACCGACGGCCGCACATAGTCGGGACCGACCGTGCAGGCGGCCAGCAGGAGACAGGGCAACACCACCCGCAGGGGCGAACTCACCCGCCCGCAGAGCTTGATCAAGCCGCGCTGGGCGAATGAACTCGCCCCAACAGGATCGGCCGCCACCGGGGCCAGCTTGTCCATCGAATTCATCTTCTTCATCTTCAAAGGGCGCTCTCCGCCTTCAATGCCGCCGTGGGCCTGGGCTGGCGGCGCAGCCGGTCGAGCATCACGAAGACGACCGGCGTGGTGTAGAGGGTCAGGATCTGGCTGAGGATCAGGCCGCCGACGATGGCGATGCCCAGCGGCTGGCGCAGCTCGGCGCCATCGCCGGCGCCGATGGCCAGCGGAATGGCACCGAACAGGGCCGCCAGCGTGGTCATCAGGATCGGCCGGAAACGCAGCAGGCAGGCGTGGTGGATCGCGTCGCGGGCGCTGGCGCCCTGGCGCTGCAGCACGATCGCCACGTCGATCATCATGATGGCGTTCTTCTTGACGATACCGATCAGCAGGATCACGCCGATCATCGCGATCAGGCTGAACTCGGTGTCCATGCCCATCAGCGCCAGCAGCGCACCGACACCCGCCGAGGGCAGCGTGGACAGGATGGTGATCGGGTGGATCAGGCTCTCGTAGAGCATGCCGAGCACGATGTAGATGGTCACCACCGCGGCCAGGATCAGCAGCGGCTGGGTGCTCATGGACTTCTGGAAGGCGCCGGTGCTGCCCTCGAAGCTGGTGCGGATGCTCACCGGCACGCCGATGCGCGCCACCGCCGCGCGGATGGCGTCGGTGGCCTCACCGATGGAGCGTCCTTCGGGCAGCGCGAAGCTGATCGTCGACGCCGCCGCGCCCCCCTGGTGGCTCACCGACAGCGGCGCCAGCGTGGACACCACGCGGGCCACCGCCGACAGCGGCACCTGGGCGCCGGAGGACGACACCAGGGTCAGCCGTGCCAGCGATTCCGGCCCCTGCAGGTAGTCGGATGCCGCCTCCATCACCACCCGGTACTGGTTGAGCGGGTTGTAGATGGTGGACACCTGGCGCTGCCCGTAGGCATTGTTGAGCGCCGTTGTCACCGCGCGCATGGTCAGGCCGTAGCGGGCCACCGCGTCGCGGTCGATCACCAGCGTGGTCTGCGGACCGCGGTCCTGCTGGTCGGAGCTCACGTCGGTGATCTCGTCGAGGCGGCTCAGCGCATTGCGGATGCGCGGCTCCCACAGGCGCAGCTCGTCCAGGTTGTCGGACTGCAGCGTGAACTGCTGGCTGGAGTTGCTGGAACGCCCGCCGATGCGGATGTCCTGCACCGGATTGAGGTACAGGCTGGCACCCGGCACGTGGGCGAGCTTCTTGCGCAGACGGGTGACAATGGCGTCGGCGGACTCCTTGCGCTCACCGATCGGCTTGAGGGTGATGAACATCATGCCGGAGTTGATCTGCCCGCCACCGGTGAAACCGACCACGTTGGCAACTGCCGGGTCGGCCCCGACGAGGGCCAGGAAGACGTCCATCTTGCCCTTCATGGCTTGGAAGGAGATTGCCTGGTCGGCCTCGACAAAGCCACGGATGCGCCCGGTGTCCTGCTGCGGGAAGAAGCCCTTCGGGATGGTGTTGTAGAGATGCACGTTGGCCGCGATGGTGGCGAGCAGGATGCCCAGCACCAGCCACGGGTGCGCCAGGGCCCAGCCCAGGCTGCGGCGGTAGCCGTCCACCAGGCGGTCCAGCACGCCACCGGCGAGGCGGTCGAAGCGCCCGCGCTCGTCTTCCGGCGGGCGCTTCTGCAGCAGGCGTGCGCACATCATCGGCGTGGCGGTGAGGGACACCACCATCGACACCAGGATCGCCGCCGACAGGGTGATCGCGAACTCCCGGAACAGGCGCCCGACGATGCCGCCCATGGCCAGGATCGGGATGAACACGGCGATCAGCGACAGGCTCATCGACACCACCGTGAAGCCGATCTCCCGCGCCCCGCGCAGGGCCGCCTGGCGTGGCGCGAGGCCTTCGTCGATGTGGCGCGAGATGTTCTCCAGCACCACGATGGCGTCGTCCACCACGAAGCCGGTGGCGATGGTCAGCGCCATCAGCGACAGGTTGTCCAGGCTGAAGCCGGCCAGGTACATCACCGCAAAGGTGCCGATCAACGACACCGGCACCACCACGCTGGGGATCACCGTCGCCCGCAGGTTGCGCAGGAACAGGAAGACCACCATCACCACCAGCGCCACCGAGATCATCAGCGTGTGCTCCACCTCGCGCAGCGAGCCGCGGATGGTCGGCGTGCGGTCCATCACCACGTCCAGGTCGATGGCCGGCGAGATGCTGGCACGCAGATGCGGCAGCAGCGCGGTGACCCGGTCCACGGTTTCGATGATGTTGGCGCCGGGCTGGCGGTTCACCATCAGCAGCACCGCCGGGCGGCCGTTGGAATAGCCGTAATTGCGGTCGTTCTCGATGCCGTTGCGCACCTTGGCCACGTCGGACAGACGCACCGCGGCGCCGTTCTTCCACGACACGATGAGCGGCTTGTACTCGTCGGCGGTGCGCGCCTGATCGTTGGCGCCAACCTGCCAGGCCCGCTCGCCGTCCTCCACCACGCCCTTCGGGCGGTTGGCGTTGGTGCCAACGATGGCCGTGCGCACGTCGTCCATGTTGAGGCCGTTGGCAGCCAGGCGGTCCGGGTCCAGCTCGACGCGCACCGCCGGCAGCGAACTGCCGCCGATGGACACCTGGCCGACCCCGTCCACCTGGGACAGGCGCTGGGCCAGCACCGTGGACGCGGCATCGTAGAGCTGGCCCTTGGTCAGCGTGTCCGATGTAAGCGCCAGGATGATGATCGGCGTCTCGGCCGGGTTCACCTTGCGGTAGGTCGGGTTGTTCGGCAGGCTGGTCGGCAGCTGACCGCGGGACGCGTTGATGGCCGCCTGCACGTCGCGGGCAGCGCCGTCGATGTCGCGGGACAACTCGAATTGCAGCGTCACCCGCGTCGAGCCGAGGGTGCTGTAGGAGGTCAGCTCGGTAACCCCGGCGATCTGCCCGAGGATGCGCTCCAGCGGCCCGGCGACG
The DNA here is from genome assembly GCA_018241725.1 of Pseudomonadota bacterium. Classification (GTDB taxonomy): domain Bacteria; phylum Pseudomonadota; class Gammaproteobacteria; order Burkholderiales; family Rhodocyclaceae; genus Zoogloea. The sequence continues at coordinate 103,860 of JAFEDI010000080.1, forward strand.
GTGGCCGCCATGGTCTCGGGACTGGCGCCGGGCAGGTTGGCCGACACCGAGATGGTCGGGTAATCCACCTGGGGCAAGGGCGACACCGGCAGCATGCGGAAGGCAATCGCACCGGCCAGCGCCACCGCCAGCGTCAAGAGCGTGGTGGCGACCGGGCGGAAGATGAACAAGCGGGACAGGTTCATCGCAGACCGCCCTTCCGGAGCCCATCAGCGCATGCCGGCACACGGCGGAACTGCTGAAGGGCGGATCGATCCGCCCCCAATCCGGCCATCATGCCGCCCTCCCCCGCCGCGCCAGGCGGTCGAAGGCCAGGTAGATCACCGGCGTGGTGAACAGCGTCAGCACCTGGCTGACCAGCAGGCCGCCGACCATCGTCACGCCGAGCGGGTGGCGCAGTTCGGAGCCGACACCGGAGCCCAGCATCAGCGGCAGCGCGCCGAGCAGCGCCGCCAAGGTGGTCATCAGGATCGGCCGGAAACGCAGCAGGCAGGCCTGGTAGATGGCCTCCCGCGGCTCCAGGCCTTCGCGCCGTTCGGCGTCGAGGGCGAAGTCGATCATCATGATGGCGTTCTTTTTCACGATGCCGATCAGGAGCACGATGCCGATGATGCCGACGATGCCCAGCTCGCTGCGTGCCAGCAGCAGCGCCAGCAGCGCGCCGACACCGGCGGACGGCAGCGTGGACAGGATGGTGACCGGGTGGATGTAGCTCTCGTAGAGCACGCCGAGCACGATGTACATGGTCACCACCGCGGCGAGGATCAGCAGCAGGGTGTTGCTCAGCGAAGCCTGGAAGGCCAGCGCCGCGCCCTGGAAGCTGGTCTCGATGCTGGCCGGCAGGCCCAGATCGGCCTCGGCGCTGCGGATCGCCTCCACCGCCGCGCCGAGGGACGCGCCCGGCGCCAGGTTGAAGGACAGGGTCACCGCCGGGAACTGACCGATGTGGTTCACCGCCAGCATCGCCGGCCGCTCGACGACCCGCGCCACCGCCGACAGCGGCACCTGGGCGCCGCCGGTGCCCGGCACGTAGAGGTTGGCGATGGCCGCCGGGCTGCTGCGGAACTCCGGCTTCACTTCCAGCACCACGCGGTACTGGGTCGCCTGCGTGAAGATGGTGGATACCAGGCGCTGGCCGTAGGCGTTGTACAAGGCGTTGTCGATGGCCGCGGTGCTGACACCGAGACGGCTGGCGCTGGCCCGGTCGATCTCGACCCAGGCCTGCAGGCCCTTGTCCTGCAGGTCGCTGGCCACGTCGGCGAGCTGCGGCAGGCCTTTCAGGCGCTCGACGAGGCGCGGCACCCATTCGGTCAGCGCCGCCGAGTCCGGCGACTGCAACGAGAACTGGTACTGGGTGCGGCTGACCTTGTCCTCGATGGACAGATCCTGAACCGGCTGCATGTACAGCGTGATGCCAGCCACTTTGCGCACCTCCGGCGTCAGGCGGCGGATCACCTCGCTGGCGCTGGCATCCCGCTCCGCGAGCGGCTTGAGGTTGATCATCATGCGCCCGCTGTTGAGGGTCGCGTTGGAGCCGTCCACACCGATGAAGGACGACAGGCTGGCCACCGCCGGATCCTTCAGCACCACCTCGGCCAGCGCCTGCTGGCGCGACGACATGGCGTCGAAGGAGATCGACTGGGCCGCCTCTGTGATGCCCTGGATCGCGCCGGTGTCCTGCACCGGGAAGAAGCCCTTGGGAACGAAGACGTACAGCAGCGCGGTCAGCGCCAGCGTGCCGACGGCCACCACCAGGGTCAGGGCCTGGCGGTCGAGCACCCACCGCAGCATCACGCCGTAGCGGGCGATGACGCGGTCGAAGAAGTCTCCCATCACCTTGTAGAAGCGCCCCTGCTCAGCCTCCGGCACGTGCTTGAGGAGGCGCGCACACATCATCGGCGTGAGGGTCAGGGACACGAAGGCGGAGATCAGGATGGCGATCGCCAGGGTGATCGCGAACTCGCGGAACAACCGGCCGACCACGTCGCCCATGAACAGCAGCGGAATCAGCACGGCGATCAGCGAGAAGGTCAGCGAGATGATCGTGAAGCCGATCTGCTTGGCGCCCTTCAGCGCGGCCTGCATCGGCGATTCGCCCTCCTCCACGTAGCGGGCGATGTTCTCGATCATCACGATGGCGTCATCCACCACGAAGCCGGTGGAGATGGTCAGCGCCATCAAGGTCAGGTTGTTGAGGCTGAAGCCGGCCAGGTACATCACCCCGAAGGTGCCGACCAGGGACAGCGGCACCGCCACGCTGGGGATGATGGTCGCCGGCACGCTGCGCAGGAACATGAAGATGACCATCACGACGAGGGCCACGGCCATCATCAGCTCGATCTGCACGTCGTGCACCGAGGCGCGGATGGCGGTGGTGCGGTCGGACAGCACGCGCACGTCCATCGACGCCGGCAGGCTGGCGGTCATCTGCGGCAGCAGCGCGGTGACCCGGTCGGCCACCTCGATCACATTGGCGCCCGGCTGGCGCTGCACGTTGATGATCACCGCCGCCTGGCTGTCGGCCCAGGCGGCGAGGCGCAGGTTCTCGGCGTCGTCGGCCAGGTTGGCGACGTCGGACAGGCGCACCGGGTTGCCGTTCTTGTAGGCGACGATCAGGCCGCGGTATTCGTCGGCGGAGCGCAGCTGGTCGTTGGCATCGATGGTGGATGCCCGCTGGGGGCCGTCGAAGCTGCCCTTGGCCTGGGTCACGTTGGCGTTGGCAATGGCCGTGCGGATGTCCTCCAGCCCAAGCCCGTAAGCGGCGGCCGCGGTCGGGTTGACCTGCACGCGCACTGCCGGACGGCGCCCGCCGGCGATGCTGACCAGACCGACGCCCGGCACCTGGGAGATCTTCATCGCCAGGCGGCTTTCCACCAGGTCGTGGATGCGGGTGATCGGCAGGCTCTTCGAACTCACCGCCAGGCTCAGGATCGGCGCGTCAGCGGGGTTCACCTTGCTGTAGGTGGGCGGCGCTGGCAGGTCGGTGGGCAGCAGGTTGGATGCGGCGTTGATGGCCGCCTGGACCTGCTGCTCGGCCACATCCAGGCTCAGGGAAAGACTGAAGCGCAGGGTGATCACCGAGGCGCCGCCGGAGCTGGTGGACGACATCTCGTCCAGCCCCGGCATCTGGCCGAACTGGCGCTCCAGCGGTGCGGTAATGGCCGAGGTCATCACGTCCGGGCTGGCGCCGGGATAGAGAGTCTTGACCTGGATGGTCGGGTAATCCACCTCGGGCAGTGCCGAGATGGGCAGCAGGCGATAGGCGACGAGGCCCACCAGCAGGATGGCGACCATCAGCAGGGAGGTCGCCACCGGCCGCAGGATGAACGGACGGGACGGGTTCATGCGTTAATGCCCCGGGCGACCGCCGCCGTTACCGCCGCGCTTCCTCTCCCGACCAGGCGCATCCACGGCCTTCGGGTCGATGGCCTCGATCTGGGCGCCGTCCTTCAACTTGTCGAGGCCATCCACCACGACCCGGTCGCCGGCGGCGAGGCCATCCTCGACCACGGCCTTGTCGCCGTCCACGGGCCCCAGCTTGACCGGCACGGACGCTACCTTGTTGCCTTCGCCGACCTTGTAGACGTAGCTGCCCTTGGCGCCCTGCTGGACGGCCGCGGTCGGCACAGTGACGACGCCGGACAACGTGTCGAGGATCAGGCGCACATTGACGAACTGGTTCGGGAACAGGCTGCCGTCCTTGTTGGCGAAATCGGCCTTCAGCTTGACGGTGCCGGTGGTGCTGTCGATCTGGCTATCCACCGCCAGCAGCTTGCCGTCGGCGAGGTGGTTCTTCATCTCCCGGTCCCAGGCCTCGGCGATCAGCCCCTTGCCTTCGCGCACGCGCTTCATGATCGCCGGCAGGCGGTCTTCCGGCACCGGGAAGACGGCGGTGATCGGGCTCACCTGGGCGATGGTCACCAGCCCGGTGGTGTCCGAAGCCTTGACGATGTTGCCCGGGTCCACGGCACGCAGGCCGGCCCGGCCGCTGATCGGCGCCTTGATGGTGGTGTAGGAGAGCTGCAGCTCGGCGCTCTTCACCGCCGCCTGGTCGGCCTGCACGGTGCCCTGGTACTGGCGCACCAGCGCCTCCTGGGTTGCCACCTGCTGCTCGGCGATGGAATCCTGGCGCAGCAGGCCCTTGTAGCGGTCGAGGTCGATCTGCGCATTCTTCAGCAGCGCCGCATCCCGCGCCAGCTGCCCACGGGCCTGCTCCAGCGCGGCACGGAAGGGATCGGGATCGATCAGCGCGAGCACGTCGCCACTATTGACCGTCTGGCCTTCGGTGAATTTCACCGCCAGCAGCGGCCCATCGACCCGCGAACGTACCGTTACCTGGTTGCGCGGCACCACGCTGCCGAGGGCCGGCACCATCACCCGGATGTCGCCGGTAGCAATGGTGGCGAGGCTTACCGGGGTCGGCCGTTCGCCGCGCCCGTCCCGGCCGCCGCGCGGTCCATTGGCCGACTTGCCACCACCTCCTCCGTCTGCGTCAGCCGGACTGCGATGGGTGTAATACCAGCCACCACCAGCCGCCAGGGCCAACACGATGAGCCAGGGAAGAATACGACGACGGGGACGGGAAACTGAGTCGGACGGAGCAGAGGCAGGGCTGGACATGGAGCGTTTTTCCGGAAGGCGCCGGCCCGCTACAGGCCGGCAGGTCGAAGCCACCGAGAGGCGGTCGCAATCCTACACGATGCATTCGTAAGACTGCGTAAAGACCCCGTAAGGAAAAAACTGTTCGCGCAAATTCACTGGAGAGGAGCGGAAATACATCACAAGCATCTCCCCGAGCGCATGCCGGATCACTCGACTTCGGACGTCTGCAAGCGTGCTGAAGAGGACTGCGCCTGCTCCGGCAAGGGGGCTGGAGACCGCCGCAGCCCGCTCGCCGAACGGGCTCGGACCTTGTGCCGCCAGCGCAGCCAGCCGGTGACGAACAGCAGCGCCGGCAGCAGCCCGGCCACGCAGGCGACGATGCGGCCGGGCAGCCCGAAGGCCTCGCCGTTGTGCAGCGGATGCATCCAGGCCAGGAAGCCGTCGCCGGCGGACTCGCGCAGCGGATCGCGAACCGCCAGCACCTGTCCGTCGCGCGGGTCCACCCACACGTGGGAGCGAGGGAAGCGCCGGCCGGGCTCGCCGGGCTGGTGGAAGCGCACCGAAATCGGCCGCCCCGCGCTGCCGGAGGTCTCGACCCAACGCAGTTCCGCGCCGGGGAAACGGCCGCGGGCGATGCGCACCGCAGCATCAAGGGAGATCGGTGTAGCTCCATCGTCCAGCAGGCCGGCCGGCGCTCGATAGGCCTCGCGCAGCGGCGATACACCAGCGACCAGATCGCGGGTGAAGTCCGGCAAGGCCAGCGCACTGCCGGTCAGCGCCAGCACCAGCAGCACCGGCAGCCCATAGACGCCGCCGAGTACGTGCAGATCGTAGGTGCGGCGGACCGCGCCGCTGCGCAGCACCGGCTTCAACGCCGCGGCCAGGCGGGCACGGCTGGGCCACCACAGGTAGAGCCCACTGAGCAGCGAAAAGGCCAGCACCAGGCCGAGGACTCCGACCGCCGTCTTGCCCCCCTCACCTGCCAGCAGCGTGTAATGCAGATCGAACAGCCAGGTCGTCGCGTAGTCGCCCCAGAAGCGCGCGCTGGTGACTTCCAGGGTGTACGGATCGAGGCTCAGCATCAGCGGTGCGAAGCCGCGCCCGGCCGTTTCCGGCGGGTTGTAATAGCGGGCCAACACCGGCGCGTCCGCCGCCAGCGGCATCTCGATACGCCACGGGCCGTCCCGCTGTGGGTAGCGGGCACGCAACGCCTGGAACACCGCCTCCGGCGACGGCGCAGACGCCGGTGCGCTGACGCGGATCTTCGGATTGAGGAGGCCGTCCACCTCCAGATAGAAGACCAGCACGCTACCGGTGAGCCCCAGCAGCACGAACAGGCCGCCAGCCAGCAAGCCCACGTACAGGTGCAGCTTGACCCACAGGCGGCGCAGTTCGCGTGTCATCAGGAATCAGAACTTGACCGCGACTGTCCCGTACACGCTGCGCGGCGCACCCGGCGCGTGCAGGGACTGGGCGCCGTCCCACCACACGTACTCGCTGTAACGGTCGAACAGGTTGCGCACCTGCACCTCGAGATTGATGCTTGGGCTCAGGCGATAGGCCGCCGCCACGTTGGCCAGCGTGTAACCGCCGAACTTGCCGGTGCTGTTGGTCCGCTCCAGGTAATAGCCGCTCTGCCCGTTCACCCATGCCGACAGGCGCCAGGCCTCGCTGGCCTGGTAATCGGCGCCGAGGTTGTAGAGCAGATGCGGCACATGGTCGATCTCCTTGCCGACGGTGCCGGCCGAGGCCGTGTCGGCCTGCAGGATCTTCGAGCGCTGCAGCGCAGCGCCGACCCACAGGCCAAGCTGGCGCGTGGGCTGGGCGTTGAGCTGCAGGTCCACACCCTGGCGGCGGGTCTGGCCGATGTTCTCGGCATCATTGGCCGGGTCGTTGAGCTTGCGCCGCGCTTCGTTGGACGCCGTCTGACGCCAGGCCGCCAGGCGGCCTTCCAACCAGGCCAGCGGGCGGAACTTGAGGCCGGCCTCCCAGCCTTCGTTGATCGACGGCGACAGGTCGGCCGTCTGGTTCACCTTATAAGAAGCGGTGCCGACGCCGACCTGGAAGGTCCGCCCCCAGTTACCATACACCGAGTACGCATCGGACAGCGCATACACCGCGCTCATCTTGGGCTGCTTGATCGTGCCGTAGTCGTTGATGTCGTAGGTCTTGCCGTTGAGGCGGTTGGTGTAGGTGCCGTCCACGCGGTCGGCACGGAAGGCCGGCGTCAGACTCAGGCCGGGCAGCGGCTTGAGCACGGCCTGCACGAAGGCGCCGGCGGTGTCGAACTCGAAGGCCTGGTCGCGGGTCTGGCTCTGGCGCACCTGGCTGACGGTGTTGTAGCGGGTGCTGCGGTTGTCCTGGCGCTCCACGTCGAGGCCGCCCATCACCGACAGATCGCCGAGGACGGTCTTGCCAGCCCGCCAGGTGAGCGTCGTGGATGCGCCGCTGTGGGTTTCCGCGACGACGCGCTCCTGCTGGGAGACGTTTGCCGAGAAGGTCACGAAGCGACGGTCGTCCAGATTGTTCAAGTAGATCTGGCCGGTCCAGAACAGCTGGCTGCCCAGCGCGGTTTCTGCCTGCAGCGCCACTTGCGTCGCCAGACGACGGTCCGCATCGGTCGCGTTGTGGGCCGGCGACTGGTCGGGGTCGGCGCGGCGCTGGGCGTCGGTCAGGTAACCCGCCTCGTCGGCGCGGGCGGTGGAATGGCGCAGGATCAGGCCGAAGCGGCTGTCACCGCCCTCCGGCGTGATGAACCACTTGGCGCTGAAGGCGCCGTTCTCGGCACCGGAATGGGCCCGGTAGCCGTCGGTGGAATTCACCGCCAGCGCGTAGTTCTGCGCCAGCGCGCCCTGCTCGATGCCCGCCGCCGCCTGCAGCTCACGGGTCTGGAAGCTGCCGAGGGTGGCCCGCCCCTGCACGTAGCTGCCGCCGCTCTTGGTGATGATGTTGGCGTTGCCTGCGATGTTGTGCAGGCCGTAGCGCGGATCGTTGGTGCCGCGCACCACCTCAATGGATTCGACGTCCAGCCGCGGCGCCAGGTCGATGTAGGGCATGTTGCCGTCGTTGCTGTTGGACGGCACGCCGTCGATCAGCAGCTTGACCGCATTGATCTCCCCTTCCCCGTTGAAACCGCGCATGGAGAACTTGCCGGACGTGGTGCCCTGGCCGAACTGGGTCAGCATCACACCAGGCAACTGGCCGAACAGCTGCCAGTTGTTGGCCACCACCTGATTGGCGATGCGCGCCTCCGGCAGGATGTCCACCGAGCTCAGCACCCGCCGGGCCTGCAGCGGGCCGTCGGCGCTGCTGCTGACGACCACCTCGCCGAGGGTCAGCGCCACACTGTCGGCGGTATCCGCCGCATGGGCCGGAAGCGTCGCCAGCATGGCAACGGCGATGGGGGTCAGTCTTGCGGAAATCATCGAAAGCCTCGTCGGTCGGGAACTGGGCCCGGACTGTAACAAGGCAGTCCCGAGAAGTTTCTTGATGCGGGCCAGGAAACGGGCTGTTGCGACACTATGTCGCAGCCGCGGCCAGCCTTTTTCGCATCCCGCGCCGCGGTTCTTGACCTGGGGCAAGTCCGGGCCCGAAATTCCCGGGCGGCCCTTGCTCCTCGATCAGTAGCGCCTAATATTGATGGCGTAGTACGGTTTCAGCCCCGGACGAATGGCCAGCGGGCGGCCCTGGGGATGAATGACGGCCCGCATGCATGGGAGATCACGATGAAGATGTTCAGACAATGCGCCCTGGCCGGCATGGCGAGCCTGTTGATGGCCGGCGTTGCGGTGGCTCAGCCGGGCCCGGGCATGGGCGGCGGCGGAATGGGCGGAGGCATGGGCCCCGGCATGATGCAGGGCGAACGGCCATGCATGAAGGCCGATGCTACGGCGAAAGCGGACATGGGCCCCAACTGCGGCTGGCGCATGAACCGCCGCAACACGCCGGGCATGGGCCTGATGACACCCGAGGAACGCCGCGCCCACCGGGACAAGATGCGCTCGCTGAAGAGCGCCGAGGAATGCCAGGCCTACATGGCGGAGCACCATGCGCAGATGGCCGAGCGTGCCAAGGCCAAGGGCATCACCCTGCCGGCGCCGCGCAGCAACGCCTGCATGCGCTTCGGCGCGCCCGCCGCACCGGCAACGGCACCTGCGAAATAGGCAGTCCAGTCATCCGGGATCCCGTCACCATGCGGGACGGGATGATCGTCGGCGCCCCAGCGGTTATGCTGGCGCGCCGACGACTTCCAATCCCGCCCCATGCCGATCCGCGACGAGTCTGCTTCCCACCTCGCCATTCCCGACAGCGTCTTCGATCTGGCCCGCGATAGCTTCGCCGCCGCCGGACGGACGCTGCGCAACGTACGCCGGGATTTCCACGAATGGCATCTCGGGCGCCCGCACTACGCCCTGTGGGCCATCGACGTAGACTTGCCGGCAGTACGGCAGCTGTCTTACGACGCGGCCCAGCGCCTGGATGGCGTGCTGCTCGACGACTACCGCCGCCAGCCGCATATCACGCTGGCTCTGTGTGGTTTTCCAAGCCTGCAGCCAACGCATCCGGATGATTTCGGCCCGGCCGAACTGGAGCGGCAACTCGACGCCCTCGGGCAGCTGGCTTGTGGCCCTTTCCAGGTAGAGATCGGCGGCCTGGCGAGTTTCACGTCGGCACCTTTCCTTCACGTACGCGATGTGGATGGCGGTATCGGCCAGTTGCGCTACGCCCTGTGCGGTCCACGGACCGAACCCGGCGGCCCATATACACCCCACGTCACCGTTGGCCTTTACGGCGGGGAATGGCCGACGGCCCCACTGCTGGAGCGCCTTGCCGCGGGCAGTGAAGAGGCCGTCATCTGCACGGTCACGAGCCTCAGCCTGATGTGCTACGCGGCATCCGACATTGGCGGACCACTGACCACACTAGGCAAATTCGATCTTGCCCACAGGCGCTGGGAGGGCCCCATCTCACGGATTTTGCCCACCATGGAGCCTGAGCAGCCCTTGCCTAATTTTGCAGCAATGCTAAAAAATACTGACTAAACAGTGACATGCCATCCCCTCCCACACCTTATCCACAGGGTTGACCACGTGTGGTGGGGAAAAGATGGGGCAAATCCTCACAAATCCACAGCCCTATTCTGGGGCGCGCGTCATGTGCGTTGCACAAAATTGAAGCAAACGATAAAAATGCTGCTAGATCAGTCATCTAGAGCCACCTTTCACAACTTACCCACAGGGTTGACCACGCTGGACGGGGATAACACACAGCCTGCGACAGGCTCGCGAACCCGGATGTCCCCAACAAGCTGCCGCTGGAAAGGTCTGCAAACCCCGTCTCGAATCATTGAAAAAAGCTGCCTAATTTTGTGACAGAAGTAAAAAGCACTTAACTTTCAATAACCTGCTTACACCCCTCACACCTTATCCACAGGGTTGACCACGACCAGCGGGGATAACCCACAGTCTCGGCGAAAATCCACAGGGCTCTCGTTTCCAGCCCCAAAGGTGCATTGCACAAAATTGAGGCAAACACTAAAAGCGCTGCTCAATCAGTAATCTAAGCCTGCGTTTCACAACTTACCCACAGGGTTGACCACGGCTGACGGGGATAAAGCTCAGGAGCGATGGCTGAAATCCACACGGGACGGCCGTCCCGGCAGGTCCAGCGCGGCGACGGCCGCCGGGCTGCGGGCGACGATCCGCCCGGCACGTAGCACCAGGAGACGCGTCGCCCGCAGACGCAATGCCTCAATGGGATCGGCGGCCTGCAGCAGCACCAGGTCGGCGCGGCAGCCCGGTTCGAGGCCGTAATCGTCCAGGCCCAGGATGCGTGCCGGCGTCGCCGTCACCGCTGCGAAGCAGGCGCGCATGCCATCCTGGCTGGTCATCTGGGCCACGTGCAGGCCCATCGCCGCCACTTCCAGCATGTCGCCGCTACCGAGGCTGTACCACGGATCCATCACGCAATCGTGGCCGAAGGCGACCGGGATGCCGGCCGCGAGCAGTTCCGGCACACGGGTCATGCCGCGGCGCTTCGGGTAAGTGTCGTGGCGGCCCTGCAGCGTGATGTTGATAAGCGGGTTGGCGACCGCCGCAACACCCGCCTCGGCCATCAGCGGCAGCAGCTTGGACACGTAATAGTTGTCCATCGAATGCATGGACGTCAGGTGGGAACCGGTCACCCGCCCCTGCAGGCCGAGACGCTGGGCCTGGAAGGCCAGGCTCTCGATATGGCGCGACAACGGGTCGTCGGACTCGTCACAATGCATGTCCACCGGCAGGCCGCGTTCGGCGGCCAGTTCGCACAGGATGCGCACCGACTCCGCGCCGTCGACCATCGTGCGCTCGAAATGGGGAATGCCGCCGACCACGTCGACGCCCATGTCCAGTGCCCGCTTCAGGTTGTCCAGCGCACCGGGGCTGCGCAACACGCCATCCTGCGGAAAGGCCACCAGCTGCAGGTCCAGATAGGGCCGCACCTTGTCCTTCACGTACAGCAGGGCTTCAACCGCCAGCAGGCGCGGGTCGCACACATCCACGTGGGAGCGGATCGCCAGCAGACCCTTGGCCACCGCCCAGTCGCAATAGGCCAGCGCCCGCTCCACCAGCGCCTCCTGGGTCAGCAGCGGCTTCAACTCCCCCCACAGGGCGATGCCTTCCAGCAGCGTTCCGGACTGGTTCACCCGCGGCAGGCCGTAGGACAGGGTCGCGTCCATGTGGAAGTGGGCGTCGACGAACGGCGGAGTGACGAGTTGGCCGGCCGCGTCGATGACTTCTCCCGCTTCGCCGGCCAGCGCCGTTTCAACAGCGGAAATACGCCCGTCGCGGATGCCGATGTCCATGCCACGACGCCCATCGGGCAGGTTGCAGTTGCGCAGGATCAGGTCGAACACGGGAAACTTCCTTCCAAAATAGGGGGCGCGAGACCGCAGCCGCGCAACACCAGGTTCAGCACATGGGCCGTGGCCCGCCGGTAATCGGCCGGCCCCAGGCTGCGGCGGTTAAGCACTGCGCAGACCTGGGTTTCGAAGTCGGCGTAGGTCTGGGTCAGTGCCCACAGGCTGATGAACAGATGTACCGGATCCACCGGCGCCAACTTGCCGGCGGCAATCCAGGCTTCGATCACCGCCGCCTTGTCGGCAACCAGCAGGCGCAATTCATTACGCAGATAGTCGCCGATCTCCGGCGCACCATGCAGCAACTCGTTGGCGAAGACCCGCGACGCGTCCGGGTGCTCGGCGGTGAGACGCATCTTGGCTTCGATGTAGTGGGCCAGCGCCTCGCGCGGGTCGGCGTCGGCATTGATGCGGTCGGTCTCCGCCAGCCAAAGGCGCAGGATGTGCGCCAGCACGGCCCGGTAAACCTCGGCCTTGGTGCCGAAGTAGTAATGCAGATTGGACTTGGGCAGGCCGGCCACGACGGCTATCTCCGCCATCGTGGCGCCCTGGAAGCCGGCCCGCGCGAAGACTTGCTCGGCGGCCGCAAGGATGGCGGCCTCGTGCTGGCGTCGGATGCGCCCGCCGCGCGCGGGCGTTTCCACGTCCCCGGGCGGCGGCGCTACCGTCATTTGGTACCGAAGATGCGGTCGCCGGCGTCGCCCAGGCCGGGCACGATATAGCCGTGCTCGTTGAGGTGGCTGTCCACCGCTGCGGTCGTCACCGGCACGTCCGGGTGGGCCTCCTGCAGCGCGGCCAGGCCTTCCGGCGCAGCCAGCAGGCACACGAACTTGAGACTGGTCACGCCGGCCTCCTTCAGGCGCGACAGGGCCGCACTGGCCGAATTGCCGGTGGCCAGCATCGGATCGACGACGATCACCAGGCGGTCTTCCACATCATCCGGCAGCTTGAAGTAGTACTCGATGGCCTCCAGCGTTTCCGGATCCCGGTACAGGCCGATGTGCCCGACCCGCGCGCCGGGCAGCAGGTCGATCATGCCGTCGAGCATTCCGTTGCCGGCCCGCAGGATGGACACCAGGCACAGCTTCTTGCCGCTGATCACTGGCACCTTGCAGGCCGCCACCGGCGTGGTCACGTCGATCAGCTCGGTGGGCAGGTCGCGGGTCACCTCATAGGCCAGCATGGAGGCGATCTCCCGCACCAGGCGGCGGAAGTTGTCGGTGGTGGTCTCGGCGCTGCGCGCCATGGACAGCTTGTGCTGAAGCAGGGGGTGGTCGATGACGGTAACGGGTGCGCTCATACAGTCCTCCAGTGCTTGCAGTGGTTTCAGAATACAGTACCGTCGCTGATCAGTTTCACCGGCGGCGCGCCACCGGTGCGGCGTTGGGCGGCAATGCGGCGGCCGGCCGACCAGGTGCCGCCTTCCAGCACGCGGGCCAGCGGAAAAGCCTCCGGCGTCAGCCCAAGCAGTTCGCGGACGGCGAGCGCGAGCCGGTCGAGGCCGATGACGGTCAGCGCCCGCCATTCGACGATGGGCGGCGCATCCACCGTCCAGGCATGACGCCAGAAGCGCTCCTCACGCGGACGGATCAACCCGAAGTCGAGCAATAAGCCACCGTTGCGATACTCCGGCAGGCCGGTCAGTTCGTCCAGCCCGGTGATCGTCAGCCCCGCCGTTTCCAGCGGTTCGAGCAGGGAATAGGTGAGCCACTGGGTCAGCTTGTGGAAAGGCAGCAGGCCGTCCTCCAGCGCCGGGTGGGCCCAGCAGTCGCCGAGCGGGACGCCCTGCAGCACCACGCGCCCCGGCCACACCGGCCCGAGGGCGCGCAGCAGCGTACCGAGCACGAAGGACGCGGCGAGCTTGCCGTCGATGGCGTGGGCCAGCAGGTAATCCACCAGAGTGCCGGCACGGGCCGGCGTGCCGAACACCGCCGGCGTTGCTTCCATCACCGCACCCAGGCGTTGCAGTAGCGCACTTCGCCCGTCCAGCCCGACCAGCGGATTGGCCGGCCCGACCTGGAAGGCTGTGGCCAGTACCTCCGGCGTCAGGCGCCGCAGGGCAGCCGCATCGCAGCGCAGAGGGCTGGCCGGATCGGCAGACAGCGCGCCACTGGCGAACAAGGCCAGACTGGCCACGCCAAGCCCTTCGGAGCGGCCCAGTTCCATGCCGCCGGCCACGTCCCGGTAACGCCACTCGGCACCCGCTCCCGCGTCCAGCAGCACGCTGGGAATGACCAGATCCACCGCCACGCGAGCTCGCTCCAGTCGGTCGCCGTCCAGGCCGTGAGTGCCGGCCAGCACGCCCCAGCGGTCCCGTCCACCGGCCTCGAAGTGGCGCCAGCGGCTGTGGTAGGGCACGTCCAGATCCGGGTAGTTGAGGCGGATGGTCTGTGCGACGTACTCGGCGCACGGCAGCAATTGCTCCGCATGCCAGGTAAAGAAGGGCGACAGGTCGGCCTCGACGCGCGCCGTGACGACACGGCAGCGCTCGCGTACCGCCGTCGAGCTCAGCAGCGGCGCTGCCGGGTGGCCGGCAGATACCGGCGTGTGCCATCCCGATCCGTGGTTCATGCGTGCAGCCCCCTGCCCTTCGCCACCGCCAGTTCGGCCGCGCTCGGCGGCGCCACCGGCGTGAAGTAGCCGGCCGCCGTCTTGGCATCCATCTCCACCCGCGCATCGGCGGGAATCAGCTCATCAGGAATCGCCACCTGCTCGACGACCTGGATGCCGGCGGCGGTCAGCGCCCCATGCTTCATGTTGCTCATCGACGCCCAACGGTCGATACGCGTGATGCCGAGCCAGTGGAAGACGTCCGGCATCAGCTCCTGGAAGCGCATGTCCTGCACGCCGGCGACGCACTCGGTGCGCTCGAAATAAGTTTCCGCCCGGTCGCCGCCGTACTGGCGCTTGCGGGCGTTATAAACGAGGAACTTGGTCACCTCGCCGAGGGCGCGGCCCTCCTTGCGGTTGTACACCACCAGGCCGACGCCGCCCCGCTGGGCCATCTCGACGCACACCTCGATGCCGTGGGCAAGATACGGCCGGCAGGTGCAGATGTCTGAGCCAAACACGTCGGAGCCGTTGCATTCGTCGTGAACCCGACAGGCCACCTGCGTCTCTGGCCGACCAAGCAGGCTCACGTCGCCGAAGAAATAGAGGGTCATGCCACCGATCGGCGGCAGGAAGACCTTCAGGTCGGGCCGCGTGACGAGCTCCGGGAACATCCCGCCGGTCTGCTCGAACAGCGCGCGCCGCAACGCGCTCTCGGTGATGCCGAAGCGCTCCGCCACGCCGGGCAGGTACCACACCGGGTCGATGGCGGCTTTGGTCACGCGCACGTCGCCGTTGGCTTCGAGGATGTCGCCGTCCGGCACCAGCCGGCCGGCCTCGATGGCATCGCGGAGCTCCGGCATGTTGATGTGGGCGGTAGTCACCGCAATGGTCGGGCGGATGTCCATGCCCGCCGCGATCTCGGCGGCGAACTCCTGGGCCACCCGGTGCCCCCATGGGTCGAGGGACACGATGCGCCCCGCGTCGGCCCACTGGGGATGGGGTCCGATGCCGGTGGCCGGCACGGTGTTGGTGAGGTCCGGCCGGTGGTTGGCCTGCAGGTTGCCGGCCGCCACCGCCAGCGCCCGATACACCGAATAGGAACCCGAGTGGGTGCCGATCACGTTGCGCAGCGCCGGTTCGGCCAGGCCCGCCACCAACGGCCCCCGCTCGGCGGCGGTGGCGGCGCCCCAGCGGATGGTGGATACCGACCGCCCACGGCTGGCACGGGGATGGGAAGTCAGAACGATATGGGACGCCATGCTTCGCTCCTGAAAACCTGACCATATGGTCAATTTTCTATTAGCGAGTTCCATGCCATCGGAAATCAGCCCGTTTTCAGGCCCGGAATGGGTCAAGCACGCACTATTGCAGTGCACCATCCCGATCTGGCGAACCCAGTCGGTGCGCGGCGCCCATCGCTTTCACCTGGGATCAGCATGAATCCGGCCCACCTGAAAGCCCAATGCCACCCTTTCACAAAAACATTTACACAAATACAATTGATGCCAATCGATAGCTGTAAGCTCAGAACTGACTTCCGTGTGCCCTTCGCCGGCTCCCTGTTGTGACGGATGCGCCCGCATCCACGAAGCACCGACCGCCCCCGATCGCCTCCCCACCGACCAGGCCCTTGCGCCTGCCCGGACGGCCAGCCTGCCCCGCAGACGTGAAGGCCACGTCAGTACGTCATCTCGACCGTTTCCCTCCCACCACTCCTGGAGTTACTCCGTGAACAAGTCCCTGTTGTCCACCCTTGCCTGCAGCCTCGTGCTGGCCGCCTGCTCGACCACCGCGCAAAAGCCCACCGCCTCGACCGAGCAACCGGTTTCCGCCGCCCAGGCTGCGCCGGCGCCGGTCGCAGCCCCCGGCATGTCCGCCGCCGAACTGGAAGCCCAGAAGCTGAAGGCCCAGCGTGAAGAACTGGCCAAGAAGAGCGTCTATTTCGCTTTCGACAAGTTCGCCGTGGAGACCAAATACCTTGACGTGGTGAAGCAGCAGGCCGACTTCCTGAACGGCCATGCCAAGGACGCCGTCACCGTGGAGGGCAACGCCGACGAACGCGGCAGCCGCGAATACAACCTGGCCCTCGGCCAGAAGCGCGCCGAGTCCGTGCGCAAGGCACTGGTGCTGCAAGGCGTGCCCGATGGCCGTATCGAAGCGGTGAGCTTCGGCTCCGAGAAGCCGCGCGCAAGCTGTGCCGAGGAACGCTGCTGGGCCGAGAACCGCCGCGTGGACTTCCAGCACAAGGACAAGTAAGCCGTTCGTCGGCTTCCGTGGGGAAACAGGTCGTGAAGCGTACGAAGATCAACCCTCGACGCAGCGGCCTGCTCAGCACGCTCCGCTGGCGGACCCGCATCACCCTCTGGCTGGCCGCACTGGCGGCCGGGGTGATCGTGGCGGGATTCGCCAAGCTGGCGGAACTGGCGCTCACCCTCTTCGGCGGGCTTTCTTCAGGCAGGCCCTGGCTCCCCTTTCTGCTGACCCCATTGATCGGCATGAGCACTGTCTGGCTCACCCGACACTACTTCCCCGGAGCCCAGGGCAGCGGCATCCCTCAGGTAATAGCGGCAACGCGCCTGGCCGCACAGGGAAAGGCAGTCCGGCAACTGGTCTCGCTGCGCATCGCGTTCGGCAAAGTGAGCCTGGGCGCGTTCGCTCTGATCGGCGGCTTCTCCTCCGGTCGTGAAGGCCCTTCGGTCCAGGTGGCCGCCTCGATCCTCCACGCTGCGCACAAGCTGCTTCCCAATACCCGTGCCTTACGTGCTTCGGATCTCATCCTGGCTGGCGGAGCGGCAGGTGTCGCCGCGGCCTTCAACACCCCACTCGCGGGCATCGTCTTCGCCGTCGAAGAGCTCGGACGGCGCCTGGAAACCCGGACCAGCGGCGTGTTGGTCAGCACCATCATCCTGTCGGGGCTGGTCGCCATTGCCTTGCTTGGCAACTACAACTACTTCGGACATGTGAAGGATGGTCGGATCGATCAGTCCTTGCTGCTTCCCGTCGTAACCGCTGGCGTAGCCTGCGGCGTGTCCGGCGGCCTGTTCAGCCGGCTGATGCTGTTGCCGATGAGCTTTCGGGAACACGTGCTGTGGCGATGGCGCGAGACGCATCCGATCCTGTTTGCAGGCGGTTGCGGCGTTTTCGTGGCACTCGCCGGTTTCATCAGCGGCGGGGTATCCTACGGCAGCGGCTATACGATTACCGCCCATGTTGTCGCCGGCCAAATGGAACTCCCCTGGTATGCGGCGCCTTCCCGCTTCCTGGCCACACTGGCCAGCTACTATTCGGGGATTCCCGGAGGCATCTTCGCCCCCTCGCTGGCCATCGGGGCGGCCATCGGGTCTCCCCTGACGGCCCTGCTCGGTATCGGCGAAGGCATCCCGGCCTTCATCGCACTGTGCATGGCGGGTTTCCTTGCAGCCGTAACCCAGGCACCAATCACCTCCGCGATCATCGTCATGGAGATGATCGACGGACATGGAATGGTCATCAGCCTGATGGCTGTCACGCTGATCGCAAAGGCGATTGCTTCACGCATCAGCCCTGAACTCTATCAGCAACTGGCGCTCGGTTTCCTGCCCAGCCCGCTGCATGGCCCCGTGCAGCAGCAGCGGCCACCAACGCCTTAGCAAGCGATTATCACGCGCCACTGTGCGACCTCCCACTGGCCAGTGTGCCGTGGGCTTGAGCCTCGGCCCACAGGGCTCGCGCGAAGGTTTTCCAGATCACCCCGCCGTGGCTCTCGAAGCCAACGCTGGCGCTCTCCTGCATCGTGCGGAGCATTAACGCCGCCAGGCCGAACAGCTCGACCTTGGCGAGCAGTTGGTAGTCGATGGGCGTCGCCATCGCCCGCTGGACGTCCGACGACACGTGTTCGATCGCCTCCCGCGCCAGCGCCCGCACCTGCTCCGCATTGCTCCAGTCGATACCGAGGGCCACCCCTCGGCGCTCGATCTCGCGCTCGATGTCCTGAGTGTCCTGAAGATAGTTCTCAAAACCGGCCATTGAATGGTTCCTGTATTGGAGGCGAACCGGCTGGCCGTCTCATGATTGGATATCGGGTGGAGCCTTCTCGCTCAGAATTGGTTCCGGAACGGACGACGAACGGCTCAGCGCCCCCGTGCCGCCGCGGAGAAGGCATCGAGCAGCGGCAGGCAGTCGAGCAGATCGGACCTTCCCGGCGTGTGGAATTCGGGATGCCACTGCACACCGACCAGGAAACTGCGGCCGGAGTGGCGGATCGCCTCCACCATACCATCCTCGGACGACACTGCCTCGACGACCAGATCACGGCCCACCGTCTTCACGCCCTGATGGTGGATGGACACCACTCGGCCGCCCTCGGCGCTTCCGAACCAGCGCTCGAACTGGCCCTTCTCCTCAAAGCGCACCGAATGGTGGTGCAGATCGTAGGCCTCGGCCTGATGCATCGCCGAACCGCCGAACTGGGTCGGAATGTCCTGGTACAGCGAACCGCCGAAGGCCACATTGATCAGCTGCATACCACGGCAGATACCGAGCACCGGCTTGCCGAGCTCGACGAACTCGTGCAGCAGCTCCATCTCGTACGCATCACGGACCCGATCGCCGGTCCACTCCTCCTTCAGCGGCTGCTCGCCGTAGGCTTCCGGACTCACGTCCGCGCCGCCCTGCAACACCAGGCCATCGAGGTATTCGGCGTAATCGCGCAGACGGATGCTGCTGCGGTGGATCGGCCCGTCCTTCAGGATGGACGGCACCATCAGCACCAGCACGTCCCGCGACATGAGCCACTGGGCGATGGATTGCTCGAGCACCTGCAGGGTCTTCGAGTCAAGGCCCGTCGCCCCGGCCTTCGGATGGAACAGGCGGGCCGACAGCCCGATCCGGATCGTCTTGGTCCTTGCCACGCTCGCTCTCCTTCCGGGGCCTGCGCCCCGTAACATCTACAGATCGGCCAGCGGCTTGTCGACGCTCCGCTCGTCACGCGTCTTCAACTGGCCGATCACGCTGGCCAGCCCGGCCTGGAGCCGCAGCAATTCTTCCTCGGACAAGCCTTGCAGGGCCTCCGGCAAGACGCCCTCGGCCGGGCCGGGTGCCGTCTGCAGCACGTCCGCCGCACTGTCGCTGACCTGCAGGCCGACCCGACGCTGGTCTTCCGGCTTGCGGCGCTTCGTCACCAAGCCGCGGGTCTCCAGCTTGTCCACCAACTGACTACATGTGGACTGATGGATCGACAAACGGCCCGCCAGTTCCGATACGCCAATACCCGGCGCACGGGCGATCTCATGCAGCAGCCACAGCTGGGAGCCCGATACGCCGCAGGTCTGCTCGACCTCGCGGAAATGCTGCTTCACTGAACCATAGATGAGACGGAACTGTTTGAGGACCGCAAAGGCCAACGATTCCTCTGCGGAGTTTGTGGCGAGCGCCTTGGAGTTGGAGTTTGCTAAATTCATTTACCGAAATTATATTTATACCAATTCAGTTTACTCAAGACAGTTCCGCGTTCCCGGCCGCCATCGCCAGATCCCGGAGGCTGTCACACCCATCCAGAACTCTCAGGAAGCACCCATGCCTGCAACCGCCCCCGGCCTGCCCGACCGCGCCGCCGGCTCGCTGCGCCGCCTTCGCGACGCTCTCTTCCCCTTTGCCTGTGGCCTGCTGGCCATGGGCGGACTTCTCCTGACAAACAACGGTCTGGCCGGCGCCCCGGATCCGGGCAGCGCCATCGCATCGAGCACCCTCACCGTACAGCCCACCGGCTGGCGCAGTCTGGCCGGAGAAATCGCCCGCCTGGCCCGCGCCGTCGGCCTGAAGGCCGCCTGGCAGGACGATGCACGGTCAATCAACCTGACCGTCGACACGACCCAGGCCTTCGAGAACCGCCAGGCACAGCTGAGCCCCGCCTACACCTCGCTGCTCGGCGAGATCGCGCTGCTGGTGCAGGCCCGGCCGGAGATCCGCCTGATCATGACCGGCTTCGGCAACAGCCCGGCCACCCAGTACAACCCCGTCCTCTTCGGCCGGCGCCTGCGAGCCCTGCAGGTCTTCTTTGCCGAACACGGCATCGCGATCGGCCAGATCGAAACGCTGGTCAAGGACGTGGATGAGGCGGGCAGTCACGACACGCCGTCCGGCCGCACCGCGCCCGGACGGCTGATCAGCCTGCGCTTCGCACCGGCCTGACCTTGCTGGCGGCAAGCCCCGCCCGCACCCGCGCCTCTTCCACATCGGCACCATTGGCCACCGCGACGCCCATGCGGCGCCGCGCAAAGGCCTCCGGCTTGCCGAACAGGCGCAGGTCGGTGCGCGGCACGGCCAGCGCATCGGCCACGCCTTCGAAGACGATGCCGTCGGCCTCCATCCCACCATAGATCACCGCGGACGCCCCTGGCTCGCGCAGGCTCACGTCCACCGGTAGCCCGAGAATCGCCCGCGCATGCAGTTCGAACTCGGAGAAGCGCTGGGAACACAAAGTGACCAGGCCGGTGTCGTGGGGGCGCGGGCTCACTTCCGAGAACCACACCATGTCGCCCTTCACAAACAGTTCGACACCGAACAGGCCACGCCCGCCCAGATTGGCGGTAACCGCGCCGGCGATCTCCCGCGAGCGCTCGAGAGCCACCGGGCTCATCGCCTGGGGCTGCCAGGATTCGACGTAGTCACCGGAGACCTGCACATGGCCGATGGGATCGCAGAAATAGGTCTGCACGGAGCCGCTGGCATCACAGGCGCGCACGGTGAGCTGAGTGATCTCGTAATCGAAATCGATGAAACCCTCGACGATGACCCGTCCCTGATTCACCCGCCCGCCGGCAGCAGCGTAGTCCCAGGCCTTCTGCACGTCGTCCGGCCCCTTCAGCAGCGATTGGCCCTTGCCGGAGGACGACATCACCGGCTTGACGATGCACGGATAGCCGATCGCCGGCTGGCCGTCGGTGCCGTCGATAGCGGCCTTCAGCTCGGCCAGGGAGTCGGCGAAGCGATAGGGCGACGTGGCCAGCCCCAGTTCCTCGGCTGCCAGGCGACGGATGCCTTCGCGGTTCATCGTCAGGCGCGCGGCACGGGCGGTGGGAATCACCTCGGACAGCCCTTCGGCTTCGATCTCGACGAGCGTGTCGGTGGCAATCGCCTCGATCTCCGGCACAATCAGGTGCGGCTTCTCCTTTTCGACCAGTGCGCGCAGCGCGGCGCCATCGGTCATCGGAATCACGTGGGCACGGTGCGCCACCTGATGACCCGGCGCATTCGGATAACGGTCAACTGCGATCGTCTCCACCCCAAGGCGCTGCAGGGCGATCAGCACCTCCTTACCGAGTTCGCCGGAGCCCAGCAGCATCACGCGCTGGGCGGAGGGAGAAAGGGGGGTTCCAAGGTGCATGGCGGGCTCCGCGTCGATTGAGAGGCCGCGATTATACGGACTGCCCGCCCTGGGGCGGGCAGTCCGTACTCGCCATCCCCGTGTCAGGAAACGCGGAAGCGGCCGATCTGCTGCTTCAGGTTGGTGGCGATCCCCTCCAGCTGGTGGGCGATAGCCGTGGTGTCGCGGATGGTGCCGGTGGTGTCCTCCACCATGCCGGCGATCTGCTCGACCCGCTGGGCGATGGCCGTGCTCGCCGCGCTCTGTTCGCGGGTCGCATCCGCCACGTCACCGACCCGCTGCAGCGTGGCCCGCGCCCCCGCCTCGATGGACTTCAACAACTCGGCAGCAGACGAAGCCAGTTCAACACCTTCCTGCACTTCCGGCAACGCCGCATTCATCGCATCGACGGCCCCACCCGTATCGCCCTGAATACCGACGATCATCTGCTCGATCTCGGTCGTCGCAGCGGAGGTCCGCTCGGCGAGCTTGCGCACTTCGTCTGCCACCACCGCAAAGCCGCGCCCCTGCTCGCCGGCCCGTGCCGCCTCGATGGCCGCATTGAGCGCCAGGAGGTTGGTCTGGCCGGCGATATCCTTGATCACATTTGCGATCGACGACACTTGGCGTGCCCGTTCTTCAAGAGCCCGGATGCGGCCCGAAGCATCGGTGACGGTATCCGAAATCTTGCGGATCGCCGATGCTGCCAGACCGACCCGCGTCGAACCCTCCCCGGCCAGTTCGACAGCCTCCGTCGAGTAACGCGAGCTATCGGTAGCACTATCTGAAATATGACTGGAGCTGACGGTCAGCTCCTCGATGGCGGCCGCCATTGCCGACGTGGCATCGGATTGCTGGTCGGCGGCACCGGCAATCTGGTCCGACGCCATGGCAATACGGCCGGCGTTATCGACCAGACTATCGGCCTCCCGGTTGATCTCCGCAACCAGACTTCGCAAGGCCGCGACCATCGTCCCTGTCGCATGCAGCAGGCTGCCCGCTGGCGCGGTTCGTACTTCGGCGCTGAGGTCCCCCGACGCCACCCGCTGCATAACGGCAGCGACCTCGGCGGGCTCGCCACCGAGTTGACGCAGGATGCTCGCCCCCAATTGCCAGCCAAGGGCGCTCAAGATCACCAGCAGCACGACCGCGATACCCCCGAAGACGCGGGCGACCGCCGCATACGACTTGTCCAGATCGTCGATGTACACGCCCGTCCCGACCGTCAGCTTCCACGGCTCGAACGCCGCGGCATACGCCAGTCGTGGCTCGGGCGATTGCCCCTTGACCCGTTCCCATGTGTATTCGACGAAATCACCACCGTGTCCTGCGGCTCCGATCAATTCCCGGATCAGAAACTTGCCGTGGCTATCCTGCATGTCCCATTTGCTCTGTCCTTCGAACTCCGGTTTTATCGGGTGAAGGAAAGTCAGGCCATCATTCTGGTATACGAAGATATATTCATTGCCGCTGTAACGGACACCACGCAACACTTCCTTCGCACTCTGGCGGGCCTGCTCGTCGGATATTTTCCCGTCTCGTGCCTGGGCGTGGAAATACTTGACCACGCTCAATGCACTGTCGACCTGGCTCTTCAGCTTGTCCTGCCGCTCCTCAAGCATGCTCGACTTGAGTTCATAAAGAGCGGTTGCACACAGCACCAGCAGACCGATCAAGGCCAGACCGACCAGGGCCTGGATACGCGTCGAGACGCGCAAGGAGCTCGCAATGCTCATTTTTTTCTCCCATGTTTTCTTGTTCTGATATCGAATTTCACCAGTCTCTTATATGTACTCCTTAATTACGACCATCTGACATAAGCATGAATAGCATTTTTCCATTTACACATTGATTTATCGCACTTTGTTGACAAATCGCAAAGCCATCCCCCCCTCGCCACCAGGGTGCAAGTTCAGCAATTGGATAGAGCGCCTTTTCCCGTCGCAAACTGCACCGCCACCCGACTCACAGAGCGACACGCAAACAGGAGAAACCCTCGATGCGTCCCCGCCTGCTCTTCAGCCTGCCGCCGCTCACCTTCGTTACAGCCCCCATCCGCCACACCACGCACGATAGCGGTGTCGCCGGCAGCGGGCGTCTTCGCGTTCACGGCGATCGATCCCCTCGTGGCCGTGAACGCCGCGCATTACAATGCCTCCCCTCTTGTCGCAGCACGACCCGCAGCATGGCTATCCAGCTTCTCCCCGACCATCTCATCAACCAGATCGCCGCCGGCGAAGTCGTCGAACGGCCGGCCTCTGTGCTCAAGGAGGTACTGGAAAACGCCATGGACGCGGGCTCCACAGTGGTCGAGGTGCAACTGGAACAAGGCGGTGTGCGGCGCATCCGCGTGGCCGACGACGGCTGCGGCATCCCCAAGGATGAGCTGCCACTGGCGCTGGAGCGCCACGCCACCAGCAAGATCGGCAGCCTCGACGACCTGGAACACGTGGGCACGATGGGCTTCCGCGGTGAGGCGCTGGCGGCCATCGCCGCGGTGTCGCGGATGAGCATCACCAGCCGCGCCGACGGAGCCCCCCACGCCTGGCGCATCGACGCCGATCCCCGTGAGCTGGCCCCCGCCGCCCTCAACCACGGCAGCGTGGTGGACGTGGCCGACCTGTATTTCAATACCCCCGCGCGCCGCAAGTTCCTGAAGAGCGAAGGCACCGAGTTCGCCCATTGCGACGACGTCTTCCGGCGCGTCGCGCTGGCCCGCCCGGACGTGGCGCTCCAGCTGTCCCACAACGGCCGCGTCAGCCACCGGCTGCCGTCCGGCACCAAGGAGGCCCGCGTACGGTCCCTGCTCGGTGACGACTTTCTCGCCGCCGCACGCCTCGTCGAAGCCGAATCGGGCCTGCTGCGCCTCAGCGGCTACGCCTCGCTGCCGGCCTATTCGCGCAGCAACCGGGACGCCCAGTTCTTCTACGTGAATGGCCGTTTCGTACGCGACAAGCTGGTCACCCACGCGATCCGCGAAGCCTACGCCGACATCCTCCACGGCAGCCGCCATCCGGCCTACGTGCTGTTCCTGGAACTGGACCCCTACGGCGTCGATGTGAATGTGCACCCGGCCAAGATCGAGGTGCGCTTCCGAGACTCCCGGGCCGTGCACCAGTTCGTCTATCACGCGCTGACGCGGACCTTGGCTGCCTCCGGCGCCGGCGGCGCGGCCGCCACGGGGGACGGCGCCCCCCAGCAGCCGGATTCGCCAGTCCAGAGCGGCGTCCGCTATCCCTCTCCCGGCATCCAGGCCCAGCCCTACCAGAGCCGCCTGGCGATGGAGCCTGCGTCACGGGCTTATTATGATTTCGCCGCCTCGGCCCGCCCGGACATCCCGCTGAGCCCCCGGCCGGACGAATCCCGCCCGTCGCCCGCCGCCTTCCAGCCAAGCGCGACCATCGAACGGGACAGTACGCCGCTGCCGGCCGGCGACCTTGCACCGCCCCTCGGCTACGCGCTGGCCCAACTGCATGGGGTGTACATCCTGGCCCAGAACGAAAGCGGCCTGATCCTGGTGGACATGCACGCCGCCCATGAGCGCATCCTCTACGAACGCCTGAAGACCCTGCTCGACGGCACGCCCGGCGTGCAGCGTTTGCTGATCCCGGCGGTGTTCGGGGTCGGCCCGAAGGACATGGCGAGTGCCGAGGAACATGCCGAATTGCTGACCCGCATGGGCTTCGAGATCGGCCCGGCCGGCCCGCAGGAACTGGCCGTGCGCAGCGTACCCGCGCTACTCGCCCGGGCGCCGGTCAGCGAGTTGGTCCGCGCGCTACTGGCAGAGCTTCGCGACTATCCGGCCAGCGAGGTCGTCACCGCCCGCCGCAACGAGCTACTGGCGACGATGGCCTGCCACGGCGCCGTGAGGGCCAACCGCAGCCTGACGATCCCGGAAATGAACGCGCTGCTGCGCGAGATGGAAGCCACCGAACGCGCAGACCAGTGCAACCACGGCCGCCCGACCTGGACGGCCTTGAGCATGGCCGAGCTGGACAAGCTGTTCCTGCGCGGGCGCTGAGCGCCCCCGGCCCGCTGCCGGCAGACCGGCTCAGGCGCTGCGTGTGGCCTCGCCAGCCCACGGCCACAGGGGGCCGCCATTCATGCGCTGCAGCTTGCCGAGCACCGACGGCACCGGCAGCGGCCGGTCGAAACGGTAGCCCTGGAACTCGTCGCATCCCAGATCGCGCAGCAACTGGTGCTGCAGGCCCGTCTCGACCCCCTCGGCAACGACGGTCAGGCCCAGGCTGTGACCGAGGCTGATGATCGCGCGGGAGAACTGCAGGTCTTCCGACTCCGGCTGCAGGCCATCGACGAAGGATTTGTCGATCTTGATCACGTCGATCGGCAGGCTCTTCAGGTAGGCCAGGCTGGAATAGCCGGTTCCGAAGTCATCCACTGCCACTGTCAGCCCGCGCGCCTTCAGCTCGGAAAGGGTGTTGATCATGCGCTGGGGGTCCGCCATCAACTGGGTTTCGGTGATCTCCAGTTCGATGCACTGGGGCGGCAGGGCATGACGTTCGAGGACGCTGAACAGGCGCGCCGCAAAGCCGTTGTCGCGGAACAGCTGCACCGAGCAGTTGATGGCCACCCGCGGGCAGGCCAGGCCGGCGCGCTGCCAGCCGTCCAGATGGGCGGCGACGCTGCGGATCACGAAGTCGGTGATCGGCACGATCAGGCCGGTCTCCTCGGCAATCCGGATGAAGCGCGCCGGCGACACGGGGCCGAATTCCGCGCTGTTCCAGCGCAGCAGGGCCTCCATCGCGCGCAGCTCGCCATCACGCCCGAGACGCGGCTGATAGACCAGGGACAGTTCGCTGCGCTCGATGGCGCTGCGCAGTGCCATCTCCAGCGCCAGGCGCTCGGTAGCATTGGCGCCGATCTCCGGCGTGAAACGGTGCACCCGCGCCCGTCCGGCGGCCTTGGCCGCATACATCGCGGCGTCCGCCTGCTGCAGCAGCTGCGGCAAGTTGCGGGCGTCCTCCGGGTAATGGGCCACGCCGATGCTGGAGGTCACTGTGACCTCCTTCTCGCCAAGCATCACCGGCCGGGAGATCGCCTCCTGCACCCTCACCAGCACGGCCTCCACGTTGCCGCTCTGGGCGTCGTCCTCGAGCATCAGCACGAACTCGTCGCCACCGTAGCGGGCCAGCACGTCGGTCGAACGCAGGCACTGGGACAGGCGGTAGGCCACCGTCAGCAGCAGCTTGTCGCCGAACAGGTGGCCCAACGAGTCGTTGATGACCTTGAAGTTGTCCAGGTCGATGAAGGCCACCAGCAGGTTGTCGCCACGCCGGTCGGCCCGCCGCGCGGCCTCCTCGAAGCGCTCGGCAAAGCTCAGACGGTTCAGCAGCCCGGTCAGCTGGTCGCGGGTGGCCTGGTAGCGCAGGCGATTCTCGGCTTCCCGCTGGGCGGTGATGTCGCGCACAGAACCTTCGTAGTACAGGAAGTTGCCATCCACATCGCGCACGCTGTGGGCGCTCTCGGAAATCCACACGATGCTGCCGTCGCGCCGGCGCACCGCGGAAACGAAGTCCCGCACGTCGCCGTCGGCCTGCATCTGGGCAATGAAGGCGGCCCTCCGCTCCGGGTCCACGTAGAGCTGCCGCCCTACGCTGCGCAGCTCGGCGATCAGCTGGGCCGGCGAGTCGTAACCGTATATCGCCGCCAGTGCCGGGTTGGCCGCCAGGTACACGCCGTCCTTGGAGGTCTGGAACAGCCCTTCGCTGCCCGAATCGAAGATGCTGCGGTAGCGCAGTTCGGCATCCGCAAGCTGCTGCTGGGCCGCCACTTCATCGGTGATGTCCTTGATCTGCGCCTCGGTGTACAGCACCCCGTCCTCGCTGCAGCGCCCGGCGCCCTGCTCGCTGACCCAGCGTACGCTGCCGTTGCGATGGGTAATCCGGTAGTCCACCCGATAACGCCCCTCAGCCTGGGCCGCCTCCAGCACATGGGCCATCAGCGGTGTCTTGTCCTCGGCAACGATGAGTCGCTCGAACAGCCCGCCGTCCCGCATCAGCGCCTCCGCCGGCCAGCCGCACAGAGCCTCTGCGCCTTCACTGACGAAGGTCAGGCTGCGCTCGCCCTCCAGGCTGCTCAGCCGCGCCTGGATCACCATGCCCTCAAGCGCCGCCAGCACCCGCTCCGCCAGGGATCCATCCACGCCCCCTGTCGCTGGGACCAATGCCATTCGCGTCGTCACCTTGCCTGCCCTGGCTGTCGCCCATCCGTTCATGCGTTGCCCATCAATTCGTCACCAACCCGGTCGATCCACACGAATACCGTATCGATCGCCTCTGTCGCCAATCTGTAAAAGTCATCCACCGGGTAGTCGACCCGCTCGCGCAAGAATTCGGCCCGCACCACATGCACCAGCCGCTCGGCGGCCGTCCGTGCCACCAGCGCCTCGATCGGCGGAGCAGTTTCCCGATAGCGCTGGTTGGCCGCCACCAGCAAGGCCTCGGCCGACGAGCACTGAAAGAACAGGCGCGTGCGCTTGAAGGGCGAACAATGCCCGATCGCCGCAATCCCGCAGCACAAGCTGCGGATCCGCCCCAGCGCCTCGGTCAGCGCCGGCAGCTGACGGGAATACGCACTCATCAGCCGACCCCGCTCCCTATCCAGTCCCGCCCACTCGTCCGCCAGGCGCCCGGTACGTTCGAGCACGCGCTCCAGCAGACGGCAATGGCGCAGAAACAGCATTTCGTCGGAGCCCATGTGCCGGCCGGCAAGCATCTGCTGCCAAGTCGCTGCCAGCATCTCGACAAAGGCTTGGTCACCACTTGCTTCGGAGCCACTCCCGTCCGGCGGACACACTTTCAGTGCCCTCTCGATGGCAAGGGAAACGGCGACCTGCACAGCGGGCACCTCCGCTTCAAGATGGGCACCGCCGGCGCACAGAGCACGATGGCGCTGAACCGCACGCAGGATGGCCAACAGGGAAACCGTAAAGCGAAAATCGGCGCGAAACTGGCGGAAACCGGCCGGCGCAGCATGAACGACCATCCCCATCACTTGCCCCCCGGCAGGCCGGCAAGACCGGGACGAAAAAGAACGGCGCCGGCGGATGGGCAGGTAGGAAATCGAGGCGAAATCACGGGATGTCTTCGAAGAAATTGCGGCGATTGTGCACTGCAATTACGGGGATGGCGAAGCAATCTTTAACGAATGTGACGACAAGAAGACAATGGGATTAATGTGAAACGAGCAGGAGAGGCATTAATACATTGCGTTCCACACATCTTTCCCTGCCTTCCCGGCCTCAATGAGGGGTGGCGCTTGAATCACCGTGCGGACCTTCTGCAACCGATCCCGATACTCTTTGCGCCGGGCCCGCCGTCGCCCTTGCACCCAATGAAGCCGCCGGGCATCGCGATTAGGCGCAGGACCTGATTGACCTTGGGTCTGGGCGGCGGGCGTTTGCCGTGCAGCGCGCAAGCCACGCGGATTTCGTCGGGCTCTGCGCGTGCTCAGCCACCCGAGCGTAGCCTTCGAGCCAGCGCAGGCTCTCGGCCATCCCCTCCCGCGGCGACTCGCCCTATTTGAACGCCCGCGCCCACATCCACGCATCGATCACCCCAAAGGGTTCCCGGGCGAGCGTCACCGCGTAGATCGGATGCACGTACATCCCGCACTGGGCCTCATAACTCAAGGGCCCCAGCCCCTGGGTTGTCTTGCCCTCGAAATCAAGTTCCGTTGTGTCCTGAAGGCGCTGCACCACCAGATGCGACTGCATGAATTCACGCCAGCCGAGCGTCTCACGGCCCAGGAAGCGATACTCCATATATATTTTCGCCAAACCCCAACGCGCCTCCGGGATACTCGCCAAAGGCTGTTCCCCGAGCCAATCGGCCAGCAGCACAAGGCGCTTGTCCCCAGTTCTGCCCCGCCAAACTCCTCTTCTGCCCAGATCATCATCAGTCAGGCCCATGCCCTGCTGCACGGCAAGGAGCACACCGTGTTCGGCGATGCGGGTTATCAAGGCATCGAGAAACGCCCCGAGAACCAGGGCAAGACCGTTGAATGGCTGGTGGCGATGAAGCGCAGCGTGCGCAAGGCCCTGCCCGCCGATGCGTTGGGTCGGTTGCAGGAGCGCTTCGAGAAGCTCAAGGCGAGCATCCGGG
>JAFEDI010000081.1 GCA_018241725.1 Pseudomonadota bacterium
CTGTACGGCAACCTCGACGAATACCTCAACTACATGAAGAGCAGTTCGGGCGGCCGCATCTTTTCCGCCCAGGATGGCGCCTTCCTGCGCAGTCGCATCGGCTTCAAGGGCGAGCGCGCGATCAACGCCGACTACCTGGCCAAATTCCAGCTCGAACAGGGCTTCAACCTCACCAACGGCAGCGCCGCCGACACCGCCAACACCAGCAGCACCGGCCTGACCACTACCGGCCGCCTGTTCGACCGCCAGGCCTGGGCCGGCGTGCAGACGCCCTACGGCGATTTCCGCCTCGGCCGCCAGAACACCGCGATCTTCGCCCGCGGCGACTACTTCGACCTCACCTCCCGCACCCTGGGTTCGATGGTCAATAACTTCGGCGTGCCGTCCCGCTACGACGGCGACCTGTCGTGGATCTCGCCGCGCTGGAACGGCCTGCTGGCCGAGGCCCACTACGCCTTCGCCGGTGCCAACCCGGTGGCCGGCACCGCCACCTCCAGCAGCACCGTCAGCCCCAGCAACATGGCGGTGTACCAGTTCGCCCTCGATTACCTCTACGGGCCGTTCCGCATCGGCTACGCCGGCATCGAGGGGCGCCCCGACTACAAGGGCACTGAGAAGAAGAACGCCGAGTACCACAGCTTCTACGCCAACTACGATTACGGCCGCGGCAAGCTCTACGCCGCCTTCGTGCGCTCCAACAACGGCGGTGCCAACGCCAACGGCAGCGGCGCGCTGAGCAACGTCGGCGGCAACATCGTCGGCAACAACCCGACCGGCAGCACCAGCGGTTCCCTCAACGCCGGCCTGCCCGGCACCGGCCTGGACATCTTCTACGAGATCTATCAGCTCTCCGCCGACTACCGCGTCACGCCCCAGTGGCGCGTCGGCGGCCTGTGGGGCACCATCAAGGACACCACCGGCCAGTCCAAGGGCGCCAAGGGCTGGGCCCTCGCCAGCTACTACGATCTCAACAGCAACGTGATGCTCTACGCCCTGCTCGACTCCGTCGACAACCAGCAGAACGGCAACTGGGGCCCCGCCGGCTCCGCCGGCCTGACCAAGACCTTCTCCGGTACCGACCGCACCGGACAGCGCATCGACGGCATCCAGACCGGCTTCGTCTTCAAGTTCTGATCGCCCGACCCCGCCCGTCGCGAGCCGCGACGGGCAAGTCTTTCGCGAACCACACGTCCGCCACGACGAACAAGCGCGCGCAAAAGCAAAAAGCCCAAGCACGAATGCTTGGGCTTTTTCTTGAATCTGGTTGCGGGGGCAGGATTTGAACCTGCGACCTTCGGGTTATGAGCCCGACGAGCTGCCAGACTGCTCCACCCCGCGTCTGGAGAGGCCGAATAATAGACAACTTATCGCAGTGCGTCAAACTTTATTTTGCACTGCGCCAGAAAAACCCCTGCGGAACCGGGCGAGGGGCCAGTGCCGCAGGGGGCGACGAGGGCGGAAGCGGCTTACTTGCCGCCGGTCGCCACTTCCTCGAGCTTGCTGAGGGAAACGTCGTTCTCCTTCACGCCCTTCGGGTTCGCCTTCATGTTGGAAGACCAGGTGGTGGAGTGGTTGCGCTTCACGTCGATGACGTGGCCGACCACCGGCATCACCGCCTTGTAGCCGTCGTCGCCGGTGTCCGGGCGGTTCTGGAAGATCATGAACTTCCAGAACTCACCCTTCTGGTCATACATCTCGCCGAGGTAGGGGCGCGGGAAGTTCACTTCCATGTACACCACCTTCTTGCTGTAGGGGTGCTCGGGCGGCGGCGTGCCTTCCACCACGTACACCTCGCGGGGCTCCCATTCGATGTGCTTGGCCGGGAAGTAGTACGGCGCTTCGGTCAGGCCGACGGACGGGAACTCTTCCGGCGTGTCGCGCTTCTTGGCGTCCACGCTGACCAGCGGGCTGTGGGCGACGGCCAGCACCCAGCGCTTGCCGACCAGCTTGTTGGCGCGGTACTTGGTCGGGAAGGCGTCCCAGATGTCCCAGTCGTCGTAGAGCTGGTCGGTGCCGCCGATCGGGTCCATCCACGCCCCACCGGACAGCCGGCGGGTACGCCGCACCGATTTCAGGTAGGCCCAGGTGTCGTCGGGCTTGGCGGAGGTCGGATCGTTGTAGCGGATGGAGAAGGTGCCAAGGCCGCGGATGTCCTGCGGGCTGGTGGCGAACAAATAGGTCTTCTGGGCAATGCTGCCGTCACCTTCGCTGACCGGCCCGCCGTCCAGACGGCCTTCCATGTAGTAGCGGCGGGACTGCCAGCGCTGCACGCGCTCGACGCCATTCGTGCCGCTGATGAACACGAAGGAGATGTCGCGCAGGTCCATCGTCGCGCCGTAGGTGGCGGCGCGCAGGTTCCAGATCACCTTGTCGCCGGCGGTCGGGTCGTCGAGCTTGATGGTTTCCGGCGGGAAGGGCATGCCCGACTTCCAGCCGCTCATGGTGCGGGTGGCCGGGTCGAACTTGACGTTCTTGACGTTGTCCTTGGTGGCATTGACGTACTTCGGATCCATCTCGATCTTCTTCGAGTGGGCCAGCTTGATGTTCAGGCCATACCTCTTGATCATCGTTTCGAGCTTGTCGGGCACCATGCTGGCGATGGTCTTGCCTTCGAAAGTCTCGTTCTTGATCTTGTCGTAGTTGTCCTTGGTGATGACGAAACCGGGCTGCAGTTCGCCGGCCTGCGCGAGGCCGACGAAACTGGCGCCGAGGCCGATGGCCAGGGCCTGACAGGCGAACTTGCGGCGCGCCGGATTCACTTTTCTTGTTGCGTTCATGTCTTTGTCTCCTCTGTGGAACTTAGAACTGACGGGTCAAACGGAAGGTGAGCTGGCTGTTGTTGGCGAAGTAGCCGAACAACTGCACGCCGGGATTGGGGTCAAACAAAGCCTTGCTGGTGTGGCCGGACGTCCAGAAGATGTCGGCCTCGGCCTTGGCACGCCACTTGTCACCAAGAACCAGATCGATGCTGGGAATCACGAAACCGCCGCCATGGCTGACATCAACACCGACCGCGATGCCCGGGTTGATGGTGTCGCCCTTGTAGTTGAGCACCGTGAAAGCGGTCAGGATGGTGTTGTGCTCGGTAAGCGGCGCACCGTAGGCGAACAGGCGGACCAGGTCCTCCGAATCCTTGTGGTCGCGGATCCAGGTGTCGAAGATCTGCACCGACGAGAAGGACGGCCGGTTGGTGCCGAGCAGGTTCTCGAAATGCAGGTTCTTGTCGGCCCGCAGCATCGTCGTCACCGTGTCCTTCAGCTTGATGCCGCCCAAACCGAGGCCGGCCGCTGCGCCTAGGGTCGGGTCAGTGAGCCCACCGGTCCCCACGTTGAAGGGCTGGTCCTTGGTGTAGGCGACTTCCGCGCTGAAGACCGTGTCGAAGGTCGCCGAGTAGCCGCTGACGGTGGCGCCAAAGACGTCGATCTTGGGATGGATCAGGTCGAACAGCGGGCCGGTCGGCACCTTCTTCCACGGTGCATACACCGAGTTGGCCACCGGGTCGGCGGCGAAGGTCTTCACGTAGGCCAGCGAGTAGTTGAGCGAGCCAGCCTCGCCGGACCAGCGGATACCGCCAGTCCAGTCATCCTTGTTGCCTTCCGGGTGCTTGCAGTCGTTGGTGGTCACCGCCGACAGGTCGAAGCCCCGGTAGGGCTGGAAGAACCAGCGTCCGCCGCGGATATCGTAGGTGTTGCCGATGTCCTTGCAGCGGTCCAGGCCCGGCCGCACATAGGCGTGGATCTGGCCGGCGGCCTCCGGCACGTCGAGCTTCACGCTGGCCAGCCACAGGGGCTTGCGCCACTCCTCGTTCTCCCCTTCGAAGAACAGGCGCCAGCTCATGTCGTAGCCATGGACCACGTCCATCGCGTGGAAAAAGTCCGACTCGCCCCACACGATCTGCTGCTTGCCGATGCGGAAGGTGGCCCGCTCGCCGGCCTTGAACTCGCCCCAGAACTCGCGCAGATCACCGTTGTTGTAGTTGTCGAGGATGCTCGAATGGTCGCCGCCGGTGGTGCCGTTGATCTTGCGCAGCTCCTCCAGGTCGCGCAGGTAGGGCGTCATTGCCTCCCGATCCACCCGCGCCACGGCCTTCCACTTGATCGGCCCAGTGGCGGCGTCCGCGTCGAGCAGCAGGGAGCCGCGCAACATCGACAGCTTGCCCTTGTCGTTGCCCTTGGTTTCCGGGATGTCCTGCAGGTTGAACGCCGCCCAGCCGCGCACATAGCCGCCGATGTGGAAATAGTTGCCGTCCTGGTCGGCCGCCGCGTCCTCGGCATGGGCCGGCAGATACGCCGATCCCAGGCCGAGAGCTGCGCTGACGGCGAGCGCCAGCCTTCTGTTTGCCTTCATGTGTCACCTCCGCTTCTGTTGTTGTGGACAAGACTTGCCCCGCCCCCTGACGCGGCTGCGCCGGGGGATGGAGAGGGGTACGACGGGAAAATCAGACGGCCTGGATCGGCTCGGCCGCGACGGCCTGCTCGATGGGGTGGCGCTTGGAGCCGACGATGAACTCCGGCCGGAAGACATAGACCATCGCCGGCATCAGGAACAGCGCGGAGGCTGCCGAGATGAACAGCCAGATGGCGATCAGCACGCCCATGTCGGCCTGCAGGCGCAGGGACGAGAAGCTCCACAGCACGACACTGGTGACCAGGGTCAGCGCGGTGATCAGCACGCCCTTGCCGGAGGTGGCGATGGACTTGACGATGGCACGGCCCACGTCCTTGTGATGGTGCAACTCCTCGCGGATGCCATCGACGATGTAGAAGCTGTAATCGACGCCAAGGCCGATGCCCAGCGCCACCACCGGCAGGGTGTTGATGTTCATGCCGATGCCCTTCCAGGCCATGTAGCTGAAGGTCAGCGTGTTGGACAGCAGCACTGGCACCATGAAGAACATGCCGGCTACCGTGGAGCGGTAGGTGAACATGCAGCATGCCACCAGCACCAACAGGGCGAAGGCGATGGACTCGATCTGCCCGGCGAGGATCACCTCATTGACCGCCGCCAGCACCCCGACCAGACCGCCGGCGAGCAGGAACTCCGCGTCCTTCAGCTTGTGCGCCGCGACATATTCCTTCACGCGGGCGATGGCGGTGCGGATCGTCTCGCCCTGGTGGTCGCGGAAGAACAGGGTCACCGCGCCGTTCTTGGCTTGCGGGTCGGCGAAGCGGTCCATGTCGCCGGGGTCGGCGCCGGAGACGAACATGTACACCAGTTCGCCGTTCTCGTCGGCGCTGCCGCCGAGCTCCTGGTAGCGCGCATTGCCCTCGCGCACCACCCGCTTCACCGCCGGCAGGATGTCGGCCAGCGAAATACTGCCGCCGACCTCGGGCTGGGCCTCCATGTACTTCTGGAATTGCTCCATGCCCTCCAGCACGCTCGGCTCCTTCAGCGCGCCTTCCTTCTTGCCTTCCACCACCACGAACATGCGGTCGGAGCCCTGGAACTTCTGGTTGATCGCCGTCGCGTCCTTGTTGTACGTGGAGTCGGGCCACAGGATCGGCGAGCCCGGATTGGCATCGCCAACCTTCAGCTTGAAGGCGTACAGGCCGGACACCACGAACAAGATCCCCGCACCGATGACCACCGCGAAACGCAGCTTCGAGGTCACGATGGCCGCACACAGGCCCAGCACCTTCTGAAGCAGCGGATAGACGTTGACCGGATGGGCGTAGCGCTTGCGTACCCCGCACCAGGACAACAGCACCGGCGTCAGCACCATCGCGCTGAGCATGATCGACAGGATCCACACGGTGCCGATGTAGGAGATCTTTTCCAGCATCGGGATCGGCGTCAGCGCCACCACCAGCACGCAGCCGGCGTCGGCGACGATGGCCAGCATGCCCGGCTTGAACAGGTTGAGCAGGGCCGCCCGCGCCGCCGCAGCAGCGGAGGTGGCGCCGCCGGCCACCTCGTCGTCGAAGCGCGACACCAGTTGCACCGAATTGGAGATGGCCTGCGCAGTGATCAGGAAGGCCACCACGATGACCAGCGGGTCCAGGTGGAAGTGCATCAGCTTGGCTGCGCCAAGCGCCCAGATCGCGCTGACCAGACCGGTCGTCAGCGGCAGGAAGGTGCCGTGCCAGGTGCGGGTGATGAGCAGCAGCAGGACCACCAGCGCGCCGACGGTGACCATGAATATCTGCAGCGTCTCACCCAGGTAGTGATTGACCAGGCCGTACAGGATCGGCTCGCCGACCACCCGCACCAGCACGCCGTCGCCCTTTGCCGCGTCGGCGATCTCCTCGATCTGCTTGTAGGCTTTCACGTAATCCACCGCGCCGTCGGTGAAGTCGGCGGTGATCAGCGTGGCCTTCATGTCGATGGACACGTAAGGCCCATACACCAGCGGGTTGTTGAGCACGGCCTCGCGCAGCGTGGCGATCTCGCCGGAGTCCTTGGGCAGGCCGGGCCACATCAGCGGCCGCGACTCGATGCCCTCGGTGGAGGCGCGGACCTCCTTCATCTTCTTGGAGGCCAGCGAGGCGATCTGGTAGGTATCGACCCCCTCCACCTTCTGCAGCGCCTGGGTGATCTGCTGGACCTTCTTCAGCACCGTCATGTTGAACACATCGCCCTGCTCCACCTCCAGCATGATGCTGACCATGTTGGAGCCGCCAAAGGTCTGCTTGAAGCGGTTGTTCACCTCCACGTAGGGATGGTTGCGGGGCAGCAGGTCGCTGAAGACCGTCTTCACCTCGATCTGCGCAGCCAGGTAGCCCATCACGCAGGTGAAACCGATGATGGCCGACACCACCATCACCCGGTACTGCAGGACCAGATCGATCAGGCGCGCCAGCGCCCTGAACGTCGCGTTTTTCATTCCTGTTTCCTTGTCTCAAATTGGAGGGCGCTCAAGAAAACGCCGGGCCGCCCCAGGTTTTCTTGCCCCTCTCCGGGGAGCAGGCTGGACAAAGCCCAGCCGTGGGGACACCTGTCAGTCGCGGCCGAGGATGCGCAGCTCGTCCTTGTGCAGCAGAGCCAGATTGGCGCCGGCCAGCACGTAGTCGTCGGCGAGCTTGACGATCTGGGTGTGCCAGGACAGGTCCTGATCGGAGATGCGGCCCGCCTTCCAGTCGTCGGCCTCGGGGCCGGCGCTCACGCGGATGCCCTTATCCCCCACCGCAACCCAGCCGGAGCCATCCCAGATCACGCAGTTGAGGTGCTCGCGGGTCAGGGGCGGCACATCCTTCCAGCTCGCGCCACCGTCGCTGGTGACCAGCACCGTGCCCGCCAGCCCCACCGCCACGCCATGCTGGGCGTCGCGGAAACTCACCGACATCAGGCTGGTCTTCACCGGGCTCGCTACCGGTGCCCAGGTCTGACCGCCGTCGGCGGTACGCTGGATCTGGCCGAACTCGCCGACCAGCCAGCCATCCTGGCCGACGAAGGCAATGTCGTTCCAGGCCTGGTCCTTCTCCTCCAAGGCACGGGTCCAGGTAGCGCCGTAATCGCTGGTCTTCAGCACGGCCCCCAGCTCGCCGACCGCCCACGCCACGCCGTCGGCGTAGGTGTGCACCTGGAGCAGCTTGTTGGCGACCTCCGAATGCGGCACCTTGATCTCCTTCCAGGTCTTGCCACCGTCCGCGGTCACCACCACCAGGCCGCGGTTGCCGACCGCCACCGCGCGCTGGGCGTCCCACGCCGAGATCGACTGCAGGTGGGACACCACCGGGCTGTCCTGCACGCCCCAGGTCTTGCCGCCGTCCTCGCTGCGTACGATCTTGCCGTTGGAGCCCGCCGCCCACAGGGTCGCTCCGCCGGGCGCAACGACCCCGTAGAAGGCATCGCGCCGCTCCAGCGGACGGATCTTCAGTTCGCCGGCGGTCGGTTCGGCCTTCACGAAGAAGGCCGCGTAGAGCAGGCCACCGATGATCACCACCGGCAGGGACGAGGTCCCCACCGCGCCGACCATCCGCGCCCCCTTGCCGAGTTTGTTGATGGCCTTAAGCATGCCCGCCCCCCGAGCCCGGAAGCCCGCAGGCAACACGACAGGAAAGATATGTCTCCATGGTGTCTCCATTCCCATTTATTGGATTTGTGGATTTGAATCCGGAGGACCCCCGCATGTCGCCGCGGCGGCGCGTTTATTGTCGGAATTGACTTCCTGCGATGGCCGCAAGCGCCGTCTTATATCCGTCCGATTTGCATTCCGATTTGACGGAGCAATCGAACGCCTCCTTGAAATGGAATTA
>JAFEDI010000082.1 GCA_018241725.1 Pseudomonadota bacterium
CGCCAAGGGCTGGGCCCTCGCCAGCTACTACGATCTCAACAGCAACGTGATGCTCTACGCCCTGCTCGACTCCGTCGACAACCAGCAGAACGGCAACTGGGGCCCCGCCGGCTCCGCCGGCCTCACCAAGACCTTCTCCGGCACCGACCGCACCGGACAGCGCATCGACGGCATCCAGACCGGCTTCGTCTTCAAGTTCTGAGCCTCATCCCGGCCTACCCCGGCTCGGGGTGGGCTGCTTCTTGCAGGCGCCCCGCACCCGGCATGGGAGCCGGGCGGTGCTTTCAGCCGAATTCATCCTGAAGCTGCAGCATCTCCGGCATTGGCCGGCGATAGCTCACCAGGAGTGCTGGACCTGCGTAGCGATTTCGTTCTCCTCGTATTGATCGGGCACCCTCGCGGTGCCCGCGTTTTTTTGACGGGAGAAGACCGGATGCGGGCGAGAAGATGGATTTAACGTGGAGGCGAACTCATTCGCCCCCACGGACAAAAGCTGCCCGCTTCAGCAGCCGTTCTGCTGGGCGTGATGGACCAGCTCGAACTGCGTGCCGCCGACCAGCGTGCGGGTCAACGCACCCATTTCCCGATTGCCCAGCAAGGATGCGTCGACAAAATGGATGCCCCGCGACTCCAGCTCCGCCACCGCCTTCTCCACGTCGGGCACGCCGAGGCCGATACGGTTGAAGCCTTCCTGCCAGTGGGCGTCCTCGGCGCCGGCCGGCGGCTCGATGAACTGCAGGAAGAAGCAGCCGCAAGCGCTGCGCATGATGGTGCCGCGCGGCAGCACGCCGAAGCGCATGCCTTCGGGCAGCGGCGTGAAGCCCAGCACCCGCTCGTAGAAATTGCACCAGCGTGCCGTGTCGCCAGCCAGGATGTACTGCACGATGCCGAAGAAGTGCATGCCGGCCAGCGCCGGCACGTCGAAGCGGGCCTCGGGCAGGGGCAGGAAATCCACCTCGTAGAAGGACACCCCGGCGCGCCGGTCGAGCAGGAACAGCACCGCGCCGCCCGGCCCATGCACGCCGGGAATGTTGAGCTCCATCGGCCCGGCCTGGCTGCTCACCGGCTGGGCACCGCAGGCCAGCGCGTGGCGGTAGGCCACGCCGGCATCCGGCACGCGGATCGCCAGCGCCTTCAGCACCACCTCGGCCTCCGCGTCGGCCTCGCCTTCCAGCGCCCGCTCGTCTGCATTGACGATCACATTCACGTCACCCTGCCGGTACAGCAACACATTGCGCGAACGATGCTTTGCCACCGGCTGGAAACCCATGGCCAGCAGCGCCGCGCCGAACTCCTTCGGCCGGCTGGTGGCGTACTCGACGAACTCGATACCTTCGATTTCCGGTTCGCCGCCCAGTGCTTCAAATCCCATGCTCGTTCCTCTCTGCCGGGCCCATGCCCAAGGACTAGACTGACTTCAATTCTGACACGAAAGCCGGCCCCGTCTGCGCGCGGGCTCGCCTTTCTCCAAGCACGAAAGGCGTCCGCGGCCCCTTCCGGGAACCGCGGACGCCCGCGTGCCTTCCTGCAAGCCGCCGCCCCTCGCCGGGGCGGCGGCCATCCATCACTCCACGTACTCGAACA
Source organism: Pseudomonadota bacterium (assembly GCA_018241725.1). GTDB lineage: Bacteria > Pseudomonadota > Gammaproteobacteria > Burkholderiales > Rhodocyclaceae > Zoogloea. The sequence goes on from JAFEDI010000082.1 coordinate 1,585, forward strand.
GCATCAGGCCGGCGGCCGTGTTGGAGATGGGGATGTGGTAGTTGGAATGCAGCTTCCTGACCTGGTCCACACCGCCCATCGCAGCGCGGGCGGCGATCCACATCAGCAGCTCGATACCCTGGGTGCCGGTGAAGTCCACCAGGTCTTCCACCGAGTACTGGGTCGCCCAGGCCGGGTCCGTGACCAGGCTGTCCATGAACTTCAGGTCGAAGTCCTTGTTGATGAAGCCGGCGCGCTCGCCGTCCAGCTGGTGGGACAGGCCGCCGGTGCCGATGATCACCACGCGGGCATCGTCATCCCAGCCGCGCACCGCCTCGCCAATGGCCTGGCCGAGCTTGAAGCAGCGCTTGGCGCTGGGCAGCGGGTGCTGCACGGTGTTGATGCACACCGGCACGGTACGCACCGGCCAGGCCTCGCCGGCGTTCGGCCACAGCAGCTTCATCGGCAGCGTGAAGGCGTGGTCCACCAGCATTTCCTGGCAGGTGGTGATGTCGAACTCCTTGTCCACCAGCGACTCGATGAGGTGCCAGGACAGGTCGAGGTTGCCGGGGAAAGCCGGCAGCGTCGGGATGCCCCAGCCTTCGTCGGCGTTGTGGTAGGCCTCGGCAGCGCCCACCGAGAAGGTCGGCATCTTGTCGAGGAAGAAGTTGAGGCCGTGGTCGTTGTAGATCACCACCGCCACATCGGGCTTCACTTCCTGGAGCCACTTCTGCACCGGCGGGAAACCGTCGAAGAAGGGCTTCCAGTACGCGTCTTCCTGCAGGCCGCCGGCAATGGCGCGGCCGATCGCCGGAACGTGGGAGGTAACGATGCCGCCAACAATCTTTGCCATGTCTTATTTCCCCGCTTCCAGCAGTTTCGCCTTGAAGGCTTCCTTGGTCATCCCGGTCTGTTGCGCGCCGATGTCCTGCATGTCCAGCCCGAAGATGCCGGCAAACTTGGCCAGGTAGTAGGCATTGCCGCCCGCCGCGATGAGGTCCAGCACATTGCGCTTGGCGATGGCCGCCGCCTGCTCGGCGTTGAGGCCATACTGGCGGCAGTAGGCGTCCTCGTCCTTCACGAACTCGGCGCGGTTGGCCGCCGAGTTGAACGAGTAGCACATCTTGTTGAGGGCGTAACCCTTGCGGGCGGCCTCGCCGTCGAAAATCGGGGTGCCGGGAATCACCCGACGCTGCTTCGTTTCAGCCATGCGTGTCTCCGTTGTAGGAATGTGATGACGTGACGGAGTTTGACCCTACAAGGAAAATGGATAAATCCAACGGCGCCGAATCGTCCCATGAGTAATTTCGATCATTTGAGCCTCGACGGCCGCCTGCTCCAGCTGCTGGTGACGGTCATCGACGAAGGCTCCATCACCCGCGCCGCCGAACGCCTGGGCGTCACCCAGTCGGCGGTCAGCCACCTCCTCGACAAGCTGCGCGGCATCGTCGGCGACCCGCTGTTCGTCAAGTCGGGACGCGGCATCGTCGCCACCGCGCGGGCCGAGGAGCTGGCCGTGCACGCCCGCGTGCTGCTCGACGAGCTGCGCCGCTTCGCCACCGCCGCCGAGTTCGATCCGGCCCAGCTCGCCACCACCTTCACCATCGCCGCCAACGACTTCCAGCGCGACCTGCTGCTGCCGCTGCTGCTCGACCGCCTGCGCGCAGCGGCGCCGGGCGTCACGCTGCGGGTGATCCCGTCCGACGTGCCGACGCCCGAGATGCTGCGCGACGCGCACTGCCAGCTGGCCATCTCGCCACGCCCGCCCGAAGCCGGCGACATCCTGCAGAAACGCATCTTCGAGGACAGCTACCGGGTCTTCTACGACGCCGCATGCCGCACTGCGCCAGACAGCCTCGACGACTACCTGGCCGCCGAGCACGTCACCGTGCTGTACGAGCCGCGGCGCAGCCTGGACATCGACAATCTGCTCGCAGCCCAGGGCATCCAGCGCCGCTTCGTCGCCAGCGTGCCGGGCTTCGCCGGCATCCCGTCCTTCCTGCGCGGTAGCCAGCGCCTCGCCACGCTGCCGGGCCTGCTCGGCGGCGGCCTGCTGCACGGGCTGGCCAGCGTCGCCCCGCCGCTGCCCTGCCCACCAATGCCGATGTACATGATCTGGCACCTGCGCCACCGCCACGACCCGGCCCACAACTGGCTGCGCAACCAGCTGGAAGCCGTCGTGCCCCTCGCGCTGGGCCACAGCGCCGGCGCTCCGGAGCACGCCTGAAAACAGCCTTCGACAGTGACCTGATCAACGGCACCTCGAGGCTGTTCCGCTGGCGCACACGGCAAGGCCACCATACTCATGCGGGCACGGCGGGGATTGACAGGTAATATCCAGCCTTGACCATCCCAGCAAAGCCTTTACCGCATGCCCATTGAAGCCAAAGAAAAGCCCCGCTACGCCGTCGTCGCCGCCGTCCAGCTCCCCCAAGTCAACGACGTCGAGTTCGAGGCCTCCCTCAACGAATTACGCGAGCTGGCAAAAACCCTTGGCTTCACGGTCGTCCACACCTTCATCCAGAAGCGCGCCGGCTTTGATCCGATGGCCTACCTGGGGGTCGGCAAGCGGCAGGAGATCCACGACTACGTCAACGGCAACGGCAACCCCGCCCCCGACAGCGGAGACGCGCCCATCGACGCCATCCTGGTGGACCACGAGATTTCCCCGTCGCAGGCCCGCAACCTCGAACTCGAAGTCGGCTGCGAGGTGATGGACCGCACCATGGTCATCCTCGAGATCTTCCATCGCAACGCGCGCTCCCGCGCCGCCCGGGCCCAGGTGGAGATCGCCCGCCTCGGCTACATGGCCCCGCGCCTGCGCGAAATGGCCAAGCTGGCCGGGCCGCAGGGCCGCCAGCGCAGCGGCGTCGGCGGCCGCGGTGCCGGCGAATCGGCCACCGAGCTGGACCGCCGCAAGATCCGCGACCGCATCGCCGAGCTGCAGCAGGAAATCATCGCCATGGACGCCGAGCGCAAGACCCAGCGCGCCCGCCGCCAGGAACGCCAGGGCCTGGCCGGCGTCGCCCTCGTCGGCTACACCAACGCCGGCAAGTCCACGCTGATGCGGGCCCTCACCGGCAGCGAAGTACTGGTCGCCAACAAGCTCTTCGCCACGCTCGACACCACCGTGCGCGTGCTCCACCCGGAGAGCGTGCCGCGCGTGCTGGTCAGCGACACCGTCGGTTTCATCAAGAACCTGCCCCACGGCCTCGTCGCCTCGTTCAAATCCACCCTCGAAGAAGCGCTCGACGCCTCCCTGCTGCTGCACGTCATCGATGCCAGCGACCCGGGCTTCCAGCGCCAGCTCGAAGTCACCGACGAGGTGCTCGCCGAAATTGGCGCCGAAGAAGTACCGCGCATCCGCGTCTTCAACAAGATCGACCACGTCGGCGACGCCGAAGCCCAGGCCGCGTGCGAAGCCGCACTGCACGCCCAGTACCCCGGCTGCATCGTGATGAGCGCCCGGCGCCCCGCCGACGTCTCGCGCCTGCGCGACGACATCGTCGCCTTCTTCCAGAAGGATCTGGTCGAAGCCGAACTCTTCCTGCCCTGGTCGGCCCAACAACTACGCGGCGACATCTACGCGCGCTGCCAGGTGCTGGGCGAACGCGCCGACGAAGAAGGGGCCTTCTTCCATGTGCGCGGCGAGGCCGACACCCTGACGGCCCTCAGCGAGCAGCTCGCCCAGGTGCGCTGAAAGCGGAGCCGCCCCCTTCTTTCTTGCCCTCATCTGCATCATGAAAAAGACCTTACTGATCAGCCTCGCCGCGACCTCCGCCATTCTGAGCGGCTGTATCGTGGCCCCGGCACCGGCCAGCCGCCCGTATTACCGCGAGCCCGTCATGGTCGCCCCCCCACCCCCACGCGTGGAATACGTCGGCCCGCCGCCGGCGGCCGGCTACATCTGGATCAGCGGCTACTGGAACTGGGTCGGCACTCGCCACGAGTGGTCGCCCGGCCACTGGGAAGCCCCCCGCCCCGGCTATCGCTGGGCGCCCCACCAATGGGAACGTGAAGGCGACCACTGGCGCCAGTCGGGCGGCCGCTGGGAGGAAGACCGCGGACACCGGGACAACGACCGCGACCGCGACCGTGGCCGTGATCATGATCGCGGCCACGACCGGGATCGGCGCGACTGAGGCGACAGGAGAACCCATGAAACTCGGCTACACCATCATCTACGTGCCCGACGTCGCGGCGTCGATCGCCTTCTTTGAAAAGGCCTTCGGCCTGGCGCGGCGCTTCGTGCACGAATCCGGCACCTACGGCGAACTCGACACCGGCGAGACCACGCTGGCCTTCGCCGCCCTCGAACTGGGCCACACGCACTTCCCGGCCGGCTTCGTCGCCGCCAGCGAATCGCCGCAGCCCCTCGGCTTCGAGGTCGCCTTCGTCACCCCCTCAGTGCCCGAAGCCCACGCCCGCGCACTGGCCGCCGGCGCCACCGAACTGCTGGCGCCGCAAGCCAAACCCTGGGGCCAGACCGTCTCCTACGTACGCTGCCCGGACGGCACGCTGGTCGAGCTGTGCACGCCAGTGGGCGCGTGAACGCCGGCCCCCTGCCGCAGCTACCGACGCCCCTCGAGATCGACACCCCACGCCTGCGCCTGCGTCAGTGGCGGGTCGCCGACCGGGCGCCGTTTGCCGCCCTCAACGCCGATCCGCGGGTCATGGAGCATTTCCCGGGCACGCTCGATCGCGCCGCCAGCGACGCAATCGCCGGGCGCTGCGAAGCCCACATTGCAGAACGCGGCTGGGGTTTCTGGGCGGTGGAGCGGCGGGATTCGGGCGATTTCATCGGCTTCGTCGGCCTCAATGTGCCAATCGCCGCGCTGCCGTTCGCGCCCTGCGTGGAGATCGGCTGGCGTCTTGCCCACGCGGCCTGGGGTCAGGGCCTGGCCAGCGAGGCGGCACAGGCGGCGCTGACGGCCGGCTTCGAAACGCTGGAGCTGGCGGAAATCGTGTCCTTCACGGCCCTGTCGAACCGCCGTTCCCAGGCCGTCATGGACAGGCTGGGCATGCGGCGGACAGCCGAGGACTTCGACCACCCGGTGCTACCGGAAGGGCATCCGTTGCGCCGCCACTGCCTCTACCGGCTGGACGCCGACTCGTGGCGTGCCGACGGGCTCAGGACATGAGACCGAAGCCCGGCACGTGATGCAGTAGCCAGATCGCCGCGGCGATGGTCACGAAGGACGCCACGGTAGCCACCAGCAGCGTCGCGGCGCAGAAGCCCTCGCGGCCGTGCTTCTGGCCGAAGATGGGATAGATGCTGAGCATCGGCGCGCTGGCCAGCAGCACGGCGCCGGCGCCGAGCAGCGGGTCCACCGGCCCGAACAGGTACAGCCCGAGGGCCACCGCCAGCGGATGCAGGATCAGCTTGGCGAAGCTGACCACACCCACGTCCAGCAGCACATCCTTCAGCGGCAGGCCGACCAGGCTGCCACCGATGAAGAACAGGGCCACCGGCGCCGACGCGGCGGCGACCATCTCCACCGCCTTGGCGAGCTGCGGCGGCTGGCTGACGCCGAAGAAGGAAAACGCGAAGGCGACGAAGATCATCACCACCAGCGGACTCTTGCGCAGGCCGAGCAAGGCCCGCCCGAAAACGCGGAAGAAAGGCTCGTGGCGGGCCTTGCCGGCATCGCCGAGGGCCAGGCACAGGGGCAGCATCAGCATGTTCTCGACGATCATCGACAGGGCCAGGGCCATCGACGCGGTCGGGCCGATCACCTGCAGCGCGATCGGGTAGCCCACGTAGGCGCTGTTGGCGGAGCCCATGCCCATGCCGATCAGGCTGGCATGTTCGAGACTCTGCCCGCGCACTAGGCGCGCCCAGGCGACGCCGATGCCCACCATCGCCACCGACCCGAACAGGTAGGCGCTCAGGTAAGGCAGGTTCAGCACCTCGGCGAAGGAGCGCTGGGAGATCGACTTGAAGACCAGCATTGGCAGCGCGATGCGGATCACGAATGCGCCCAGCGCGGTCAGCCCCGCCTTCGGGAAGATCTCGGTCCGCACGGTCAGGTAGCCCATGCCGATGAGCACGAAGATCGGGGTGGTAATGGCAAGGATGGCCAGCATGGGAAATGGGATCTCAAAAAAAGCACAAGGGGCGAACGAATTCGCCCCCGCGGTGAATCAGAGAAAACGGCCCAGGATCACCCGGGCAGGAACTCCTCGGTATCGATCTCGGTCTGGGTCGCGGCATTGTAGCGTGTGCCGATGACCGTTCCCTGATTGATCAACGCCTCCAGGCAGGCGATCAATCCGGGATTCAGCGTGACGGACGCGGCGGCGAGATCCTCCTGCAAATGCGCCACCGACGTGGTGCCGGGGATCGGCACGATGTCCTCGCCCTTGGCCAGCAGCCAGGCCAGCGCGAGCTGGGCCGGCATGCAGCCGGCTTCCTGCGCCAGCGCCGCGTAAGCTTCGTAGAGGCGCAGGTTGGCAGCGTAGTTGTCGGGAGCGAAGCGCGGCATGGCGCGGCGGATGTCCTTGGCGTCGAAGGCCGCCACGTCCAGCGGGCCGCCGAGGAAACCGCGGGCCAGCGGGCTGAAGGCCACGAAGGCGACGCCCAGCTCACGGCAGGCGTCGAGCACGGCGATCTCCGGGTTGCGCGTCCACAGGGAATACTCGGTCTGCAGCGCGGCGATCGGATGCACCGCGTGGGCCTTGCGCAGCGTCGCCGCCGACACTTCCGACAGGCCCAGCGCGCGCACCTTGCCGGCTTGCACCAGCTCGGCCATCGCGCCGACGCTGTCCTCGATGGGCACGTTCTTGTCCCAGCGGTGCAGGTAGAGCAGATCGATCACGTCCGTCTGCAGGCGATCGAGGCTGGCCTCGACGCTGGCGCGGATGGTCTCCGGGCGGCCGTCGATGACGCGCTTGCCGTCCACGCCATGCATGCCGCACTTGCTGGCCAGCACGAAGCGCGAGCGATGCGGCGCCAGCACGCGGCCGAGCAGCCGTTCATTGGCGCCGAAGCCGTACAGCGCGGCGGTATCGAAGAAATCGACGCCGGCATCGAGAGCCTTGAGCAGCACTTCCGCCCCCTGCTCCGGCGCCGGCGGCACGCCGTAGGCGTGGCTGAGGTTCATGCAGCCGAGGCCGATGGGCGACACGGCGAAGGGACCGATCTTGCGCTTCAATGTGAACTCCTGATGTTTTTCCCGAAGCCCTCGTCCAAGCCCTGAGGCAGGCACAGAAGGCGTAGCGAGCGCCCCGAGGTCGCGACGAGGAACGGAGACGTACATGCGTACGTCGAGTACCGGAGTCGGGGGATCGGGGCGCGCAGCAGCCTTACGCGCCGGCGTTGAGCTGTTGTTCCAACTGGTGCAGCACCTTGTAGCAGGGCAGCACGCTGGCCACGCTGGAGTTGGGCTGGCGGCCTTCGCGGATGGCGGCGAAGAACTCGCGGTCCTGCAGCTCGATGCCGTTCATCGACACATCGACCTTGGACACGTCGATCTTCTCTTCCTTGCCGTTCACCAGATCGTCGTAGCGGGCGATGTAGGTGGCGGTGTCGCCGATGTAGCGGAAGAAGGTGCCGAGCGGGCCGTCGTTGTTGAAAGACAGGGACAGCGTGCAGATCGCGCCGTTGGCGGCCTTCAGCTGGATGGACATGTCCATCGCGATGCCGAGGGTCGGGTGGATCGGGCCCTGGATGGCGTTGGCCTGCACGATGGGGCTGCCGCACTGGTAGGCGAACAGGTCCACCGTGTGGGCGGCGTGGTGCCACAGCAGGTGGTCGGTCCAGCTGCGCGGCTGGCCGAGGGCATTCATGTTGGTGCGACGGAAGAAGTAGGTCTGCACGTCCATCTGCTGGATGTTGAACTCGCCGCCCTCGATCTTCTTGTGCACGTACTGGTGGCTGGGGTTGAAGCGACGGGTGTGGCCACACATCGCGACGAGGCCACTCTTCTCGGCCAGCGCCACGACTTCCTCACCGTCCTTCAGCACGTCGCACAGGGGGATCTCGACCTGCACGTGCTTGCCGGCCTTCAGGCAGGCCAGGGTCTGGGAGGCGTGCATCTGGGTCGGGGTGCACAGGATCACCGCGTCCACTTCGGGCAGCGCCAGGGCTTCGTCCAGCTCAGTGGTGACGTGGGGGATGCCGTACTTGTCGGCGACCGCCTTGGTGGCTTCCAGGTCGCGGCTGATCAGGGAGACGACTTCCACGCCGTCGATGTTCTTGATGCCGTCCAGGTGCTTGATGCCGAAGGCGCCGGCGCCGGCCAGCGCGACCTTGATCGTCTTGCTCATTTATTGGTTCTCCAGAATCAGATGGCCCACGCCGGTGTTGGAGGCGGGGACGTGATAGAAACGGTGGGCGACCTTGGGCGCCGGGCCGCCGGCCACGTCGTCCATGGCGCCGCGGGCGATCAGCCACATGACCAGCTCGATGCCTTCGGAGCCGGCTTCACGCACGTAGTCGATGTGCGGCACGGCGGCGGCGGCCTCGGGGTCGGCGATCAGCTTGTCGAGCCAGGCGTTGTCCCATTCACGGTTGATGAGGCCAGCGCGCGGGCCCTGCAGCTGGTGGCTCATGCCGCCGGTGCCCCAGATCTGCACCTTGAGCGGCTTGTCGAAGGACTCGATGGCCTTGCGGATGGCCTTGCCCAGGTTGTAGCAGCGGCGGCCGGACGGCACCGGATACTGGACCACGTTGACCGCGAAGGGGATCACCGGGCACGGCCATTCCTGCGGGCTGCCGCACAAGAGGTTGAGGGGCACGGTGAGGCCGTGGTCCACGTCCATCTTGTTGACGATGGTCAGGTCGAAGTCGTCCTGGATGACGCTCTGGGCAATGTGCGAGGCCAGTTCCGGGTGGCCCTTCACCACCGGCACCGGGCGCGGGCCCCAGCCTTCGTCGGCGGGCTGGAACTCGGCGGCACAGCCGATCGCGAAGGTCGGGATCATCTCCAGGCTGAAGGCCGTAGCGTGGTCGTTATAGACCAGGAAGATGACGTCCGGCTTGTTGGCCTCCATCCACTCCTTGGACGGCTGGTAGCCCTCGAAGAGCGGCACCCAGTACGGGTCGGCGGTCTTGCCCAGGTCGATGGCGGCGCCGATGGCCGGCACGTGGGAGGTGTAAACGGATGCGGTGATCTTGGCCATGGTCAGTCCTTCTTGCGGCCAGCCTGGCCTTGCGGTTGGTGCTGTGCCTGGGCGTCGCCGTCCTCGCCGATGTAGCGGTTGCCCTCTGCGGAGCGGCCGCCCTTGATCATCATGTCGCGGTATTCATCCTCGCTCATGCCGGTCATGCTGCCGGCCATCTGCTGGAAGCTCTTGCCGTCGGTGGCGCCGATCTTGGCGAGGAAGTAGATGTTGCCGCCGAGCGCGATGCAGCGGTTCAGGTCGCGGGCCAGCACGGCCTGCTTCTGGTCTTCGGTCATCGGCCACTCGTCCAGGTAGGCCCGCTCGTCGGCCTTGAAGCGCTCGCGGTTGGCGGCCTTCATCAGCGACATGCAGAACTGGTTGAGGTGGTAGCCGAGACGGGACTGCTCGGCATCGAAGATCGTCGTGCCGGGGATGTCCTTGTAAGGCTTGTCGAGTGCCATCGTGGTGTCTCCTGCCGTCCCCGCGGGCCCTGCATGGGGCCCGCGGTGGAACAGTCATTGTGCTTCTTCGGGCCAGTAGAGTCGCTTGGGGTTATCCACCAGCAGCTTCTGCTGCAGTTCGGCCGTCGGGGCGATGTGGGGGATGAAATCCACCAGCAGGCCGTCGTCGGGCATGTGGTCCTTGAGGTTGGGGTGCGGCCAGTCGGTGCCCCACAGCACGCGGTCGGGGAACGCCTCGACGACGCGGCGGGCAAACGGCACCACATCCTTGTAGGCGCTCTGTTCGCCGTCCAGCGCCTTGGGGCCGGTGACGGACAGGCGCTCGGGGCAGCTGACCTTGGACCACACGTTCTTGTGCTCGCGCATGAACTTGAGGAACAGCTCGAACTCCGGGCCGTCGATGGGCTTGGTGACGTCCGGACGACCCATGTGGTCGACGACCACGGTGGTCGGCAGCGCGGTGAAGAAGTCCCACAGCTCAGGCAGGTCCACCGCCTCGAAGTAGATCACCACATGCCAGCCCAGCGGGGCGATGCGGGCGACGATCTCCAGCAGCTCGTCCTTCGGCGTGAAGTCCACCAGCCGCTTGACGAAGTTGAAGCGCACGCCGCGCACGCCGGCGGCGTGGAGGTCGTTCAGCTCCTGGTCGGTGATGCTGCGCTTCACGGTGGCGACCCCGCGGGCCTTGCCGTCGGAGTGCACCAGCGCGTCCACCAGCGCCCGGTTGTCGGCACCGTGGCAGGTAGCCTGCACGATGACGTTGCGCTCGAAGCCGAGGTGGTCGCGCAGCGCGAAGAGCTGCGCCTTGGACGCGTCGCAGGGGGTGTACTTGCGCTCGGGGGCGTAGGGAAACTCGGCCCCCGGCCCGAACACGTGGCAGTGGGCATCGACGCTGCCGGCCGGCAGCTGGAAGCGGGGCTTGGACGGACCGGCGTACCAGTCGAGCCAGCCGGGAGTCTTGGTGAATTCCATTTCTTCGTCTGCCTTAGTCGATGTACTTCAGGCCCGCTTTCGCAAGCGGCTCACGCAGGGAATACATGTCGAGGCCCAGCTCGCCGGCGGCGAAGCGGGCGCGCTTGGCAGTCTCGTTGTTCTCACGGGCTTCGGCTGCGTCGGCCACCTGCTGGGCGATCGCGGCGGGCACCACCACCACGCCGTCGTCGTCGGCGATCACCACGTCCCCCGGATTGACCACCGCGCCGGCGCACACCACCGGCACATTCACCGAACCGAGGGTGGCGCGGGTGCAGCCCTTGGCGTGGATGGCGCGGCTGAAGACCGGGAAGTTCATCTCGGTGAGGTCCTTCACGTCGCGCACACCGCCGTCGATGATCAGCCCCTTGGCCCCCTGGGCCTTGTAGGAGGTGGCCAGCAGGTCGCCGAAGAAGCCGTCGGTGCTGTCGGCGGTGCAGCCGGCGACGACCACATCACCCGGCTTGATCTGCTCTGCAGCCACGTGGAGCATCCAGTTGTCGCCCGGCTGCAGCAGCACGGTGACGGCGGTGCCGCACAGGCGGGCGCCGGCGAAGATCGGACGGATGGTCGGCTTCATCAGGCCGACGCGGCCCATCGCTTCGTGGATGGTGGCGACGCCGTAGCGGGACAGTTTCTCGACGGCGGCGGGGTCGGCGCGGTCGATGTTGCGCTTGACGATACCGAGGGTGTTCATGGGAAGGGTCATGGTGGTTTCCTTTTTATCTTGTCTCTCGTGTCGGGTCGGGGGTGCTTACAAGCCCTTGGCCTTCAACGCGGTGTCGAGGTGCGGATAGACGCGGCGGGCATTGCCCTCGTAGACCTTGTAGCGGTCCTCGGCGGACAGGTTCAGGGTGCCCTCGATGTAGCGCTTGGTATCGTCGTAGTAGTGGCCGGTCTCCGGATCGATGCCGCGCACGGCGCCAATCATCTCGGAGGCGAACAGGATGTTGTCCACCGGGATCACCTTGGTCAGCAGGTCGATGCCCGGCTGGTGATAGACGCAGGTGTCGAAGAAGATGTTGTTGAGCAGGTGGTCCTTCAGCAGCGGCTTCTTCAGCTCCTGAGCCAGGCCACGGAAACGGCCCCAGTGGTAGGGCACCGCGCCGCCGCCGTGGGGGATCACGAACTTCAGGGTCGGGAAGTCCTTGAACAGGTCGGAGGTCAGGCACTGCATGAAGGCCGTGGTGTCGGCGTTCAGGTAGTGGGCGCCGGTGGTGTGGAAGGCGCAGTTGCAGCTGGTGGACACGTGGACCATCGCCGGGATGTCGTACTCGACCATCTTTTCGTAGATCGGGTACCAGTGGCGGTCATGCAGCGGGGGGCTGGTCCAGTGGCCGCCGGACGGGTCCGGGTTGAGGTTGATGCCGACGTTGCCGTACTGCTCGACGCACTTCACCAGCTCGGGGATGCAGGTGGCCGGATCGACGCCGGGGCTCTGCGGCAGCATGGCAGCGCCGATGAAGTTGTCGGGGAAGAGCTGGCTGACGCGGTAGCACAGCTCGTTGCAGATGGCCGCCCAGGTGGAGCTGATGTTGAAGTCGCCGATGTGGTGAGCCATGAAGCTGGCGCGCGGCGAGAAGATCGTCAGGTCGGAACCGCGCTCCTTCATCAGGCGCAGCTGGTTGGTCTCGATGGTCTCGCGCAGTTCGTCGTCGCTGATCTTCAGCTCGGAGACCTTGGGCATGGCGGACGGATCCTTGATGCCGGCGATCTGGCGGTTGCGCCACTCTTCGAGAGCCTTCGGGGCGGTGGTGTAGTGACCGTGGATGTCGATGATCATGGTGTGTTCCTTGTGGGTTCTTGCTTGTATGGCTGCATTGTTCCAAGGCTGTAGACCGCGCATAAGTGGTCTAACGCTCTACCAGCTATATCGCTTTGCTATATCTTTTTCGCGGGAAAGCTCAGTGGCCTGGTGCATCGGCCAGCCTGGGCTTGGCGCCGTTCGCCTCCGGATGCACGAACTCCTTGACCAGCAGGGCCGCACCGGCGATCAGGCCGGGCACCGCGACCACCGCGAAGATGCTGCCGAAATCCAGGTGCCGCGCGCTCAGCTCGGCCACCAGGAAGGAACCGGCAATGCCGCCGAAGCGCCCGATGCCGAGCATCCAGGCCACGCCGGTGGCACGGCCGCGGGTCGGGTAGAAGGCCGCCGCGAGGGCCGGCATCGACGACTGGGCGGTGTTCATGATGGCGCCGGCGCCGAACACCACCGCCACCAGCAGGCCGATGCTGCCGGCCGCGTGGCCGATCGCGTAGATCGCTGCGGCGGTCAGGAAGTAGCCCACCGCAATGACCCGGTTGGCGTTGAAGCGGTCCATCAGCCAGCCGAACAGAATCGCACCGACGCCGCCGAGGGGAAACAGCGCGGAGATGAGCGTCGCCGTCTTGGGATCGAGGCCACCGTCCTTGAACAGCACCGGCATCCAGTTGATCAGCGCATAGAAGATCACCAGCCCCATGAAGTAGGCGACCCACAGGGCCACCGAGCCGACCACGTAGCTGCGCGACAGCACCACGCCGATGCCGCTGCCTTCGGTCGGGGCATGATGGGCCCTCTCGGTCATCACGAAGGTGGCGGCCCGGTCGGCGGTGCTGGAGATGCGGCGCAGCACGCCACGGATGTGCTCGACGGAGAAGCCCTTGGCCACCATGTAGCGCACCGACTCCGGCAGGAAAAGCAACAGCAGGAGCACCAGCACCAGCGGCGCCAGACCGCCGAGGCCCAGCACGCTGCGCCAGCCCCACTGGGGAATCATCCACGCAGCGAGGAAGCCGCCGAGGGAGGCGCCCAGCGGAAAGCCGCAGAACATCGCGTTGGTGAGGGTCGCCCGTCGCGCGTCGGGGCAATACTCGCTCATCAGCGTCACCGCGTTGGGCATCGCCGCGCCGAGGCCGAGGCCGGTGACGAAACGCAGCACCGACAACTCGGTGAGGCCACCGGCGAAGGACGAGGCCAGGCAGGCCACGCCGAAGATCAGCACCGACACCACCAGCAGGCGCTTGCGGCCGAAGCGGTCGGCCAGCGGCCCGGCGGAAATGGCTCCCGCCGCCAGCCCAAACAATGCGGCGCTGAGCACCGGCGCCAGCGCCGGCTTGGTCACGCCCCACTCCTGGATCAGCGAAGGGGCGATGTAGCCGATGGCGGCGGTATCGAAACCGTCCAGCAGCACGATGCAGAAACACAGGCCGAAGACCAGCCACTGGAAACCGGAAAACGGGTGCTCGTTGAGGAACGTCTGCACATTGACGTTCTGGGTCTGGCTCATTTCGACTTCTCCTCCAGGTGCCGCCGGTGGCGGCTATTTTGGTTTGCTGAGACTCTTGTGTTTTCTTGTACGGCCAGGCCTTCTTGCAGACGATGGCCTTGCAGGGGCGGACTCATCCCCCGCGGCCCCTTGGCGAAGCGCGCGGGCGGATGAATTCGCCCCTACGGATTTGCCCCGACGGATCGGGAAGAGCCGGCTCAGCCCTGCCGGCCGTCCCACACGGTGGCGGGCACCATCACCTCGCCGCGCATGATCAGGCGCGCGGTGCGCAGCAGCGCGGCGCGGGTGACGTTCTGCGGGTTGGCCGGATCGAGCTCCAGCTCCACCGAGAACTCGCCGGTCGGGTGCTCCACCGACACCGCCTTGACGTTGCCGTCCGGCACCTTGGCGATGCCCTCCGTGACCGAACCTTCCAGCACGCAGGCGGTGGCCACGGTGACCGCCGCCAGCACGCCGATGGCGTCGTGGCAGACGTGGGGGATGAAGCTGCGGGTGGTCAGGCTGCCGCCGTCGCGGGCCGGCGCCACCAGGGTCATCTTGGGATAGTTCTTGCTGCTCACGTCGCCGAGGCCCATCGCGTGGCCGCAGGCGATGCGCAGGCGCTCGATGCGGTCCTTCAGCTCGGTGTCGGCGTTCATCTCGGCGACGCTCTCATAGCCGGTACGGCCCACGTCGGCGGCGCGGAAGATCACCAGCGGCATACCGTTGTCGATGCAGGTCACCTCGATGCCATCGATCACGTCCTTCACCTGGCCGGTGGGCAGCAGGCCGGAACACACCGAGCCGGCGGTATCCAGGAAGTTGATGGTGATCGGCGCCGAGCTGCCCGGCGCACCGTCGATGCGTGCGTCGCCGGCGTATTCCACCTGGCCGCCCGGCGTCTGCACGGTGATGTCGCACTGCATGTCGGTGTTGAGGGTCAGCACGCGGAAGGTGCTGGTTTCGCCCCGGGCCTGCAGCATGCCGGCCTCCAGCGCGAAGGGCACCACGGCGGCGAGCATGTTGCCGCAGTTGGGGGTGGTGTCCACGGTGTCCTTGTCGGGCTGGAGCTGGGCGAACAGGAAGTCCAGATCGACCCCCGGCACCGTACTCTTCGAGACGATTCCCACCTTGCTGGTCAGCGGATGGGCGCCGCCGAGGCCGTCGATCTGGCGGCGGTCGGGGGAACCCATCACCGCGAGCAGCACCCGGTCGCGGGTGGCGATGTCGGCGGGAAGGTCCGCAGCGTTGAAGAACGGCCCCTTGGAGGTGCCGCCACGCATGAAACAGGTTTTGATTGGCGTTTGCATGCGGCGCATTCTTCGCCTGCGCTTGCCCCTGCAATAGCGGTCTGATGCTCTAGCAGCTATAACAGTTCGTGATACCTTCCCGGTACTTCCGCCGCGTCCCGAAAGCCTGCGTCCATGGACCTGAAACAGCTGGAATACTTCGTGCGGGTTGCCGAACTCGGCAGCTTCACGCGCGCCTCCATCGTGCTCGACATCGCCCAGCCGGCCCTCAGCCGGCAGATCCGCCTGCTGGAGGTGGAGCTGCGCCAGAACATGCTGGTGCGCAACGGCCGTGGCGTGACGCTGACCGAGGCCGGCAAGGTCCTGCTCGAACACGCCCGCGGCATCCTCCACCAGGTGGAACGGGCGCGGGAAGAACTTGGCCGGGTGCGCGGCGCCCTCACCGGCCGCGTCGCCGTGGGCCTGCCGCCGAGTCTGGCCCGCGTGCTGACGGTGCCGCTGACCCGAGCGTTCCGCGAACGCCTGCCGGAAGCCTCACTATGCATCCGCGAGGGCCTGTCGGTGACGATGCAGGAATCCCTGATCTCCGGCCGCCTCGACGTCGCCCTCGTTTACAGCACGATGCCGTCCCCCGACATCGAGACACGCCCGCTGCTCGATGAGGAGCTGTTCCTGATCCGCCCCAACAAGGGCCAGCCGCCGCGCCCGGTAACGCTGGAAGAAGTGGCCCAGATGCCGCTGATCATCCCCAGCCGGCCCAACGCCATCCGCATGCTCATCGAAGCCGCGCTGGCCGACGCCGGGCTGCGCCCCAACATCGCCATCGAAATCGACGGCGTCAGCGCCCTCCTCGACCTGGTGGCCGACGACGCCGGCGTGGCGATCCTGTCCAAGACCGCGCTGCAGACCTCCGGCAAGGCCGACCAGCTCGTCCCCCACCCAATCACCCCGCTGCTGCACAGCCGCCTGTCCCTGGCCGTCAGCGCCCTGCGCCCGGCCACGCTGACCCAGCAGGCGATGGTCGACCTGATCCGCGAGACGGTGAACAAGACGATGGCCGCCTGACGCATCCCCGGTCACGCCGGTCGGCGACCTGCCATTTCTGTGGGGGCGAATTCATTCGCCCGCGGTGGTCCACACCATGCACGACGGGCGAATGAATTCGCCCCCACAGGCCATCCCCACAGTCCATCCCCGCAGGCCATCCCCGCAGGCCATCCCCGCAGTTCGTCACCCTCAACAGGGCATCCCGCATCAACCCTTCCGCGGCGGCAGCGCGCACAGCACGGCGCCGGCCGACACCACCAGGATGCCGACGATCACGCGCGGGCCGATGGCTTCGTCGAGCAGCAGCCAGGCGCCCACCGCCGAGACGCCCGGCACCAGGGCCAGCATCATCGAGGCCTGGCAGGCGCCGATCTTGTGGTTGGCGTAGCTGTACATGCTGCCCGCCAGCAGCGCCGCGACGACGCCCTGGTAGACACATTGCAGCGCGACCTCCCCGGCCGATGCCAGCAAGACCGCCTTCGGCAGCCACAGCAGGTACACCGGCAGGTAGGCCACGCAGGAAAAGCTCGCCACGCCGGTGATCGCCAACCACGGGCGAACCTGCCAGCGGCGCATCAGCAGACCGAAGATTGCCCAGGTCAGCGCTGCTGCG
Organism: Pseudomonadota bacterium; assembly: GCA_018241725.1. Classification (GTDB taxonomy): domain Bacteria; phylum Pseudomonadota; class Gammaproteobacteria; order Burkholderiales; family Rhodocyclaceae; genus Zoogloea. The sequence continues at coordinate 18,260 of JAFEDI010000082.1, forward strand.
AAGAACAGCAGATCGCCGATCCACTGGGCCCCGCCACGCCCGGCCACCACGCTGTCGTAGCCGATCAGCACCAGCCCGCAGGACGACAGCAGCAGCGCCAGCGCGATGTGACGGGCGAGCCGGAAACCGGCCAGCACGGCGACGATGACGATGGTCCAGAACGGGATGCCGCCATTCACGAAGACGCCGGCGTGGGCGGTCGGCGCGAAGGCGAAGCCGGAATACACCAGCAGCCCGTAGCCGAGCCCGCCGAACAGGGCCAGCGCCATGTAGCGCGGCCAGTCGGCCGGCTTCACGCGGACCAGGAAGAAGGGCAGCGCGATCAGCCCGGATACGCCGAAGCGCATCGCTGCGATGTCGAAAGGCGTCAGCACGCCCTTGCTGCCGAGGCGGGACACGATGTTGAAGCCCGACCAGCACAGCACCACTACGCCGGCAGCGAGCAGGCCCTTGGTGTGGTCGGACAGGCCCGGACGGTCGGAAACGAGGTGATCGGCGGAATTCATCGGCAGGCCTTCGGCAATGTGGCCGGGGCGGCACCCCGGCTCAGTTTTCACTCAACGCTCTCATTGTGGCGCAAGCCTCCGCTTTCCCCGCGTCCGCCCAGCGGCGCCCAGGAATAATCCGCAAAGGCTGTCCGGGCCTCGTCCACCGCCTGGTCGGTGCGCAGCGCGAAGGCATCGAAGCCGCAGCGATGCAGGAAGTACAGCTGATCCCGCAACACATCGCCGACCGCCCGCAGCTCGCCGCGGTAGCCGTGTCGGCTGCGCAGCAGGCGGGCCAGGGAGTAGCCGCGCCCGTCGGTGAACACCGGAAAGTGGATCGCGATCAGCGGAATGTCGTCCAACCACGGCAGCACCGCGTCGAGGCCATCTTCCGCCACCAGCAGCACGCCGGCCCGCCGCGGGTCGAGCTCCGCCCGATGGCTCAGCCACAAGGGCAAGGGCAGCAGCAGCGGACCGCCCGCCGCCATGCATTCGGCGATGTGGGCGGGGCTGGCATCGGCGGCAACGCTCTGCCAGCGATCGGCGACGATTTCGCCGTGCTTGAGGATCGCGACGCTCATGCCCCACCTCCGTATACGCGGGTCTTGAAGGGTTCGAGGCCGAGGCGCTCGACCGCGTCGATGAAGATCTCCCCTTCGTGCCGCAGGGCCAGGTACACCTCCAGCAGGCGCTGGATCACGTAGGGAATCTGCTGGGCCGCGAAGGCCGGGCCGATCACCTTGCCGATGGCCGCCCGCGTGCCTTCCCGGCCGCCTATCGTGACCTGGTAATACTCCTCGTTGTTCTTGTCCACGCCAAGGATGCCGATGTGCCCGATGTGGTGGTGGCCGCAGGCATTCACGCAGCCGGACATGTTGAGCTCCAGCGGCCCGATGTCGAACTGGTAGTCCAGGTCCTCGAAGCGCTGCTGGACAGCAGCCGCCACCGGGATCGAGCGCGCATTGGCAAGGGAGCAGAAGTCCCCACCGGGGCAGCACACCACGTCGGTCAAGAGACCGATGTTGGGCGTCGCCAGGCCCAGCGCCCGCGCGCCCTCCCACAGGGCCGGCAGGTCGCGGCGGGCGACGTGGGGCAGCACCAGGTTCTGTTCGTGGCTGACGCGGATCTCGCCGGCGCCGAAGCGCTCGGCCAGTTCGGCCACGCCGTCCATCTGCTCGGCGGTGGCGTCCCCCGGCGGCGAACCGGACTTCTTCAGGGACAGGGTGACGATGGCGCGGCCAGGGTCCCGGTGGGCCGCCACGTTGCGCTCGACCCAGCGGGCGAAGGCCCGGTTGCCGGCCAGCGCCGCGGCGTAGATCGGGTCGGCGGGATCGGCGGGCGGGAGGTCGTTACGGGCAAAGAAGGCCTCCATGTCGCGGAAGGTCTGCTCGGCGATCACGCCCTCGCCGCCGCGGCTCCACGCCCATTCGTCTTCCACCTCCTTGCCGAAACCGTCCAGGGTCAGATCCTTGACGAGGATCTTGATGCGCGCCTTGTACTTGTTGTCGCGGCGGCCGTAGCGGTTATAGACCCGCAGGATGGCCTCGAAGTAATTGAGCAGTTCCTCCCGCGGCAGGAAGTCCTTGATGCACTGGCCGACCATCGGCGTGCGGCCGAGACCGCCACCGACGAAGACCTGGAAACCGATCCGCCCGTCCTCCGCCACCCGCGCGCGGGCGCCGATGTCGTGGAAGCGCACCGCCGCCCGGTCCTCCTCGCCGCCGGCGATGGCGATCTTGAACTTGCGCGGCAGGAACAGGAACTCCGGCGCCAGCGTGGACCACTGGCGGACGATCTCGCAGTAAGGGCGCGGGTCGAACAGCTCGTCGGCAGCCACCCCGGCGAACTGGTCGGTGGTGATGTTGCGGATGCAGTTGCCGGAGGTCTGGATCGCGTGCATCTGCACGGCAGCCAGCTCGGCCAGGATGTCCGGCGTCTCCTCCAGGCGCACCCAGTTGAACTGGATGTTGCTGCGCGTCGTGAAGTGGCCGTAGCCCCGGTCGTAGCGGCGCGCGATGTCGGCCAGCTTGCGCAGCTGGTAGGCCGCCAGCGTGCCGTAGGGGATGGCGACCCGCAGCATCGGCGCGTGGCGCTGGATGTAGAGGCCGTTCTGCAGACGCAGCGGGCGGAACTCGTCCTCGCCCAGGCGCCCGTCGAGAAAGCGTGCCATCTGGTCGCGGAACTGGACGACCCGGTCGTCTACCAGGCGCTGGTCGGTTTCGTTGTAGCGGTACATGGTCTTGTTCTCGGGCGGTGGCTCAGGGCAGCACGAAGGTGCTCTTCTCGCTGACCTGGGTGTCGGGGTCCTGGCGGGCCTTGATCAGGAAGGCGATCGGGCTGGCGCCGGGCTTGGCGGCATCGGGCGGCGCGGCAACGGTCACGTGGACTTCGCGGATGCCGCCGGCCTCGCCGCTGAAGTGGCTCGCGCCGACCAGCTGGATGCCGGGCAGGCCGCTCACCGCCACGTCGAAGTCGCGGTCTTCTTCGGCCAGGTTCATCAGCTTGAGGGTGTAGGCGTTCTCGATGAGACCGTCGGCGGTTTCCCGCGACAGGCTGCCCCGATCACGCAGTACATCCACCAGCAGCAGCGAGCGCTCGCTGAGGGTCCACGCACCGAGGGCCACGAAGACTCCGATCAGCCCGCCATACACCGCCAGCCGCGGCCGACCGCTGCGCGGAGGCTGGCCGGCCAGCTCGCGCTCCGACGCGAAGCGGATCAGCCCGATGGGCTTGGCCACCTTGGCCATCACCTCGTCGCAGGCATCCACACACAGGCCGCAGTTGATGCACTGGTATTGCAGGCCGTCGCGGATGTCGATACCGGTCGGGCAGACCTGTACGCAGATGCCGCAGTCGATGCAGTCGCCCTTGCCTTGCGTTGTGCCTGGCGCGGCCCCCTGCCCCGCCATCTTCGCCACGGCCGCACCCTTGCGCGGCTCGCCGCGGGCCACGTCGTAGCTGACGGTACGGGTGGCGCTATCGAACATCACCCCCTGGAAGCGGGAGTACGGGCACATGTGCTGGCACACCGCCTCGCGGGCGAAGCCGGCCTGCACGTAAGTGAACAAGCCATAGAAGATCAGCCAGAAGCCTTCCCACGGGCCGACATTCCAGCCTGCGACCGCCGGCAGCAGTTCGCGGATCGGCGTGAAGTAGCCGACGAAGCTGATCGCCGTCCACGCCGCCACCAGGGCCCACAGCGCGTACTTGGTGCCACGCCGGGCCAGCTTGCCGAGGCTGGGCGGGGCCTGATCGAGCTTCAGGCGGGCCAGGTGGTCGCCCTCCACCTTCGCCTCGATCCACATGAAGATTTCCGTATAGACCGTCTGCGGACAGGCGAAGCCGCAGAACAGCCGCCCCGCCATGGCGGTGACGAGGAACAGGCCGGTGGCTGCGAGGATCAGCATGATGGCCAGGAGCAGCGCATCCTGCGGCCACAGCACCAGGCCGAAGAGGTAGAACTTCTCGTGGGGAATGTCGAACAGCACGGCCTGGCGGCCACCCCACTGGAGCCAGCAGGCCCCGTAGAAAACCAGCTGGGTGAACCACACCATTGCCCAGCGGATCGTGTTGAATCGGCCGCGCACCTCGCGGGCGTGGATCTTTCCCTTCTTGCGGTACAACTCCAGTTTGGCTTCGCGGACCTTGCTGACAGGCTTGTTCATCTGGGTATTCCTCCTGGACCGGGAGTAAATCACCGGGAAAGGAATGGAAACAGATTCAGCCTGTCGTGTTTTTCATAGGCACAGAACGTACGGTGGCAGATGGCCGCTTGGGGGCCGGCCCCCGTGGGGCCGACTCAATGGTCTGAAGCCTGCGCCCGAGGAACCCGCCCATCCCACCGCGGGTGGCGGGCTCCGTCTACAGGAGCGCGCCAAGCGCGGCGACGGCGGCCCGCCCGCGCTGGCCGAGGGGATGGCCGAAGTTGAGACGGATGCAGTGGCCGAACTCGCGCTTGGCAGAGAAGATCGGGCCCGGCGCAATGCTGATGCCCTGCTCCAGCGCCCGGCGGTGCAGTTCCAGGGCATCGGTGCCGCGTGGCAATTCGAGCCACAGGAAGTAGCCGCCCTGGGGCCGCGCGAGCCGCGTGGCGGCAGGGAAATGGGTCTCGACGGCAGCCACCAGCGCCGCCTCCTGGGCCGCCAGCGTGCCACGCAGCTGGCGCAGGTGCTTCTCGTAGCCACCGTGCTTCAGGTAGTCGGCCAGCGCGATCTGCACCGGCACCGTCGTTGCCAGGCTCAGGGACAACTTCTGGCGCTGGATCGCTGCCGCGTAGCGCCCCGCCGCCACCCAGCCAATGCGGTAGCCCGGCGCCAGGCACTTGGAGAAGGACGACACGTGCATGACCCGCCCATTCGGGTCCACCGCCTTGGTGCACAGCGGCGCCTCGGCACCGAAGTGCAGCTCGGCATACACGTCGTCCTCGATCAGCGGCACGTCGTGGCGGTCGAGCAATTCCACCAGCGCCTGCCGCCGCTCGTCCGGCACCCGTGCGCCGGTGGGGTTGGCATAGTTGAGCATGAACAGGCAGGCCTTCACCGGGTGGTGGCGCAGCGCGTCCTCCAGCGCCGGCAGGCTCACGCCCTCGCGCGGATGGCTGGGGATCTCGATGACCTTCAGGCCCAGGCGCTCGGCGGCCTGCAGCCCGGCGTAGAAGGTCGGCGACTCGATGGCGATCAGGTCGCCCGGCCGGGTCACCGCCTGCAGGCACAGGTTCAGCCCCTCCATCGCGCCGGAGGTGATGACGATCTCCTGCGGCGCCACTGACGCGCCGTGGGCCAGGTAGCGCAGGGCCAGCTGGCGGCGCAGCTCGTCGTTGCCCGGCGGCAGATCGGTGACGGTGGCCAGCGGGTCGAGGTGGCGCGCGGCGGCGGCCAGGCAGCGCCCGAGCTTGTCGAGGGGGTACAGATAGGGGCTCGGAAAGCTGGAGCCGAGGGGCACCACCGCCGGGTCCTTGACACTGTCGAGGATCTGGAAGATGAAGTCGCTGACCTCCAGCGCCGTCGAATGGCCAACCGGGTGGGTCATCTCCGGCTCGGCCAGGCGCTGGCCCAGGCGGGCCCGCACGAAGTAGCCCGACTTGGGGCGCGCGTCGACGAGGCCGCGACTTTCCAGCAGCGCATAGGCCTGGGTCACCGTCACCGGCGCGATGCCGTTGCTTTTGCAGGCCTGGCGCACCGACGGCAGGCGGTCGCCGGGGCGCAGAACGCCGTCGGCAATCAGGCGGGCGGTCTGTTCGGCAAGATCCTGATAGAGACTCATGGGCCGGATGGTAGCAGGCCCGCCCGAGCTTGCAGCACCAACAAAGCTGTATACAATTACAGCCAAAGAGAGACCATCATGCCCCTTCGTCCGATCCCCGCCCAGCACCGCAGCCCCCTCCGCTCGTCCGCCAGCGTGGCCTTCCAGGCTGCCTCATCGAGAGCATCCCGGTGAGCGGCACCGCCGACATCGCCGTGCCCGCCTACCTGGACAGCCTCAACGATGTCCAGCACCAGGCCGCCACCCACGGCGTCGGCACACCGGACGGCGACGGGCCCCTACTGATCATCGCCGGCGCCGGGTCGGGCAAGACCAACACCCTCGCCCACCGGGTCGCCCACCTGCTGGCCCACGGCGCCGACCCAAGCCGCATCCTGCTGCTGACCTTCTCCCGCCGCGCCGCCGACGAGCTGGCCCGGCGCGTGCAGCGCATCGCCGCCAAGGTCTCGCCGCGCCATGCCCAGCTGGCCGCCACGGGCTTCCCGTGGGCCGGCACCTTCCACAGCGTCGGCGCGCGCCTGCTGCGCGAATACGCCGGCGCCATCGGCCTCGACGCAGCGTTCACGATCCACGATCGGGAAGACTCGGCCGACCTGATGAACCTGGTCCGCCACGAATTGGGCCTGTCGACCAAGGGCAAGCGCTTTCCACTCAAGGGCACCTGCCTGTCCATCTACTCGGCAGTGGTCAATACCCGCGCGCCGCTGACCGATGTGCTGCTGTCCACCTTCCCGTGGTGCGCCGAATGGGCCACCGAGCTGAAGGCCCTGTTCCGCGCCTACGTGGCCGCCAAGCAGGCCCAGCAGGTGCTCGACTACGACGACCTGCTGCTCTACTGGGCCCAGATGGTCGGCGTGCCGGAACTGGCCGCCGACGTGGGCGGGCGCTTCAGCCACGTACTGGTGGACGAATACCAGGACACCAACCGCCTGCAGGCCGAGATCCTGCTCGCCCTCAAGCCCGACGGCCGCGGCCTCACGGTGGTGGGTGACGACGCCCAGTCCATCTACAGCTTCCGCGGCGCGACGATCCGCAACATCCTCGACTTCCCCGGCCACTTCAATCCGCCGGCCCGCCAGCTGACGCTGGAGCGCAACTACCGCTCCACGCAGCCGATCCTGGCCGCCGCCAACGGCGTCATCGGCCAGGCCAAGGAGCGTTTCTGCAAGGACCTGTGGAGCGAGCGCGCCTCGGCCGAGAAGCCGCGCCTGATCAACGTCCGCGACGAGGCCGACCAGGCCGCCGGCGTCGTCGAGGGCATCCTGGCCCGCCGGGAAGGCGGCCTCCGGCTCAAGGCCCAGGCGGTGCTGTTCCGCGCCGCCCACCACAGCGTGCGGCTGGAGATCGAGCTGACCCGCCGCAACATCCCCTTCGTGAAGTTCGGCGGGCTCAAGTTCCTCGAGGCCGCCCACGTCAAGGACGTGCTGGCCATCCTGCGCTGGGCGCAGAATCCCCGCGACCGGGTGTCCGGCTTCCGCGCCATCCAGCTGCTGCCCGGCCTCGGGCCGAAATCCGCCGGACGCATTCTCGACAACCTGCAGGCCGCCCCGCCCGGCTGCCTGCTGCTCGCCGAACAGCCGGTACCCGACGGTGCACGCCTGAACTGGCGGGAATTCGCCGCGCTGGTAGAAGGGCTGGCCGAGGCCGGCGCCTGGCCCACGCCCGTCGAGAAACTGGCCTTATGGTACGAAGGCCAGATGGAGCGCCTGTTCGAGGATTTCAGCGTGCGCCAGGCCGACATCCAGCAGCTGGTGCGCATCGCCGGCACTTACCCGAGCCAGGAACGCTTCCTTACCGAGCTGACCCTCGATCCACCCGACGCCACCAGCGACGAGTCCGGCAAACCGCTGCTCGACGAGGACTACCTGATCCTGTCCACCATCCACTCGGCCAAGGGCCGCGAATGGCCGGCGGTGTCCCTGCTCAACGCGGTGGACGGCTGCCTGCCCTCCGACCTCGCCACCGGCAGCGAACGGGAGATCGAGGAGGAGATGCGCCTGCTCTACGTGGCGATGACCCGCGCCAAGGACCATCTCGATCTCTACGTGCCGCAACGCTTCTACGTCAGCGGCCAGTCCTCCACCGGCGACCGCCACGTATACGCCAGCCGCACACGCTTCATCCCCAACAAGCTGCTCGAGCGCTTCGAGACCTGCACCTGGCCCGAGGCCACCCCCGAAACCCCGGCCAAAGCCGAAACCCGCCAGGCAGCGATAGATCTGGCCGCGCGCATGCGCTCCATGTGGGATTGACCCGCAAGATTTGACCGGCGGCATTGACCGATACGGAGCACCCGCCTAGTCTCGAAAGGCCTCCCGACGCCTTTCGACGATGACTGCCACCGCCCGCAAAACCCTGCTGCTCGTCTATCACTCGTGGACCGGCGCCACCGAGCAGATGATCCATGCCGTCGCCCGCGGCGCCGCCGGCGAGTCGGACGTGGCCGTGCGTCTGCTGCGCGCACCCGACGCCGGCCCCGCCGACCTGCTGGCCGCCGACGGCTACGTCTTCGCGACGCCGGAGAATCTCGCGGCGATTGCCGGGCTGATGAAGGATTTTTTCGACCGCAGCTACTACGGTGCCCTCGATCGCATCAACGGCCGGCCCTACGCCGCGGTAATATGTGCGGGTAGCGACGGCAGCAACGCCGCCCGCCAGATCGCCCGCATCGCCACCGGCTGGCGCCTGCGCGACATCGCCCCGCCGCTGATCGTTTGTACCCACGCACAGACGCCGGAAGACATCCTGGCACCCAAGCACGTCCCCACTGACGAACTCGCCAAGGGCGAGGAACTCGGCGCAGCCTTCGCCACCGGGCTGGCGATGGGCGCGTTCTGACACAACGCAGCATAAATTTTTCGAATCGCCGAACCGCCACGCCAGCGTGGCGTCGAACCTGCATGCCCTTGAATCCGCCCCCTTGCTGACTGCCGATGCCCCATAACGTCTCCCTGATCGCCCTCATCGCTGCCGGCCTCGGCCTGGCCATGGTCCTCGGCCTGGTGGCCACCCGCCTGCGCATGCCGCCGCTGGTCGGCTACCTGCTCGCCGGCGTGGCCATCGGCCCCGGCACGCCCGGTTTCGTCGCCGACCTTCCGCTGGCCGGCCAGCTGGCCGAGATTGGCGTGATGCTGCTGATGTTCGGCGTCGGCCTGCATTTCTCCCTCGACGACCTGCTGGCGGTGCGCAAGATCGCGGTACCCGGCGCCGTCGTGCAGATCGCCGTAGCCACCGGCCTCGGCGCGGCGATGGCCTTGTGGTGGGGTTGGCCGGTGGGTGAATCGGTGGTGTTCGGGCTGGCCCTGTCGGTGGCCAGTACCGTCGTGCTGCTGCGCGCGCTGGAAGCGAAAGGCATTCTCGACTCGACCAACGGACGCATCGCCGTCGGCTGGCTGGTGGTGGAAGACCTGGCCATGGTGCTGGTGCTGGTGCTGCTGCCGGCGCTGGCGCCGCTGCTCGGCGCCAAGGACGCCGGCCCCCAGGCCGACGTATCGACCCTCGTGCTGACCGTCGGTATCACCCTCGCCAAGGTCTCGGCCTTCATCGCGCTGATGCTGCTCGTCGGCGGCCGCGCCTTTCCGCGCATCTTGTGGCTGGTGGCACGCACCGGCTCGCGGGAGCTGTTCACCCTCTGCGTGATCGCCGCCGCGGTCGGCGTGGCCTACGCGTCGGCGATCCTCTTTGACGTGTCCTTCGCGCTGGGCGCCTTCTTCGCCGGCATGATGATGCGCAAGTCCGAGTTCAGCCACCGCGCGGCGGAGGATTCCCTGCCGCTGCGCGACGCGTTTTCGGTGCTGTTCTTCGTGTCGGTGGGCATGCTGTTCGATCCCCACGTGCTGCTCGAAGCCCCGTTCAAGGTGCTTGGCGTGGTGTTCATCATCCTGTTCGGCAAGACGCTGGCCGCCATTGCGCTGGTGCTGAGCTTCCGCTATCCCCTCAACACCGCGCTGACGGTGGGCGCCAGCCTGGCCCAGATCGGTGAGTTCTCCTTCATCCTGGCCGGCCTGGGCCTTGGCCTTGGGCTGCTGACGATGGAGGGGCAGAACTTGATCCTCGCCGGCGCGCTGATCTCCATCGCCCTCAATTCGGTGCTCTTCGCCGCCATCGAGCCGGCCCAGGCCTGGGCACGGGCCCGCTCGGCGTGGGCGCGCAAGCTCGACCTGCGGGACGACCCGCTGGCCGCGCTGCCGATGTCCACCGACCGCAAGCTGCTCTCAAACCAGGTGGTGCTGGTGGGCTACGGGCGGGTCGGCCGCCACATCGCGTCCGCGCTCGACAAACAACGCGTTCCCTACGTGGTGGCGGACAGCAACCGGGAGGTGGTGGAAACCCTGCGCAAGCTCGGCAAGGCCGCCGTCAGCGGCGACGCCTCCGACCCCATCGTGCTGGTCCAGTCCCACATCACCCGGGCGGCGATGCTGGTCATCACCGCACCGGACCCGCTCGCCAGCCGCAAGATGGTGGACATCGCGCGCAAGCTCAACCCGGAGATCATCACGGTGCTGCGCGCCGACAGCGAGGATGATGCCGACCTGCTCCGCCGGGAGAAGCTCGGCCGGGTCTTCGTCAGCCACCAGGAACTCGCCGTCGGCATGTCCGGGTACGTGCTGGCCGAGCTGGAATCCGAGCAGGACGGTCATGGCCATGGTCACGGCCACTCCCCCCATCACCACCACGGCTGAGGCCGGCCCCGCCCGCCGGACGCTTCAGTCCGGCGCAACTGCCTCCTGAGTCCTCCCGGCGTCCGGCAAGGGCGGGAACGCCGGCAATGCAACCTCGATCGCCCGCACCGTATCCGCCAGGAGTACCGCAGTGACCTCGGCGTCGATATGCCCCGTGTCGGCGAGCATGCGCATGAAGGACGACACCTCGGGCACCGACAGCCCCTGGCGGTACGGCCGGTTCTGCACCATCGCCTGGAAAATGTCGGCAACGCGCAGGATGCGCGCCTCCAGGGACAGGGTGTCGCCCTTCAGGTGGAAGGGGTAGCCGGAGCCGTCCGGCTCCTCGTGATGGTAGGCCGCCCAGCGGGCGATGTCCCCGAAACCGTCGATATTGCGCAGGATCTGGAAGGTCTCGAAGCTGTGGGTGTTGATGATGCGGCGCTCGCGGCTGTCGAGGCGGCCCGGCTTGTCGAGGATCTCGTCGGGCACCCGCAGCTTGCCCAGGTCGTGCAGCAGGCCGGCAATCTCCAGCTTGTCGCAGTTCTCCGCCGACACATCCAGCCGCTCGGCCAGGAAACGGGCCAGGCGCGCCACGCCCAGGGAGTGCTCGGCGGTGAAGGGGCTCTTGGCGTCGACGATGCGCGCAAAGATGACGGCCAGGTGACGCAGATCGCCCATCGATGCGGGGAAGGGCTCCGCCCGCGCCAGCTGGTCCACCAGGCAGGCCTGGATGGAGCGTGGCTCCAGCATCAGCCAGAAGGCCTCGGTACGGGATGCCGCCATGAACGCCTCGACCAGGTCCGGCGCGAAGTAGCTGCCCGTGTGAGCGGCAATCCCATTACGAATGCTCTCCATGTTCTGCAGCGTGCTGTTGTCGGCGTAGTAAGGCGCGGCCAGCGCATCGACCCGGTCCGCCAGGTACAGGCGGTTGGCCTGGCGGGTCAGCTCGGGTGGCAGATCGGCCGGCATCGCATCCCAACGGGTATGGTGGTAGCGCACCGGTTGAGCCATCGGGGCCAGCGGCGGAAAACTGGTGAGCAGGGCGTGCCCCACCTCGCAGTGGATCTGGGAATCCTCCCAGTCGAACTCCTCGACCAGATGGTTGTGGGTACTGGTGGACGACACGCCGATGTCGTGCAGCATGCCGAGATCGAACAGGAAGGCGGCAGCGGCCTCGTCGAGGCCCTCCGCACGCGCACAGGCGGCGGCCATGATACCGACCCGCTTGCCGTGGGCCACGTCGTCCACGCCAACCAGATCAAGGGCGTCGGACAAGGCATAGATCACGTGGTGAAGATCCGCGTGAATGGTCATGAAGTCACCTCGTTGGCAGTGAAGGGGCGCACTCCGCGCCCCCGGTATTCGGTCGGGCTGCAGCCCATTTCCTGACGGAACATGTAGGTGAAGGCCGACGGTGACGCGTAGCCCAGTTCCAATGCTATATCGGTTATCGCACGCCCTGCCCCCAACCATTCCACGGCGCGGAACAGACGCAGGCGATGCCGCCATTCGCGCAGGCCCAAGCCCAGCTCCTTCTCGAAGCGCCGCGCCAGCGTGCGTGCCGATGCGCCTAGCGCAGCCCCCCAATCGTCGGCGCCGCGGGGATCGGCGGGGTTGGCATAGAGAGCCTCGCAGAGCCTGCGCAGCATCGGGCTGGTCGGCCACGGCAGCTGGAAATCCTGCACCGGCAGGCGACGCAGCTGGTCGAGGATCAGCGCATGCACGCGGGCCAGGTAGTCTGCGCTCTCCCGGCGTCCGCCGATTTCCGCCAGTTCGACGATCAGCGCTCTGAGTAGCGGAGACACCGCCAGCACCGAACATGTTCCCGGCATGCCCAGCTCGGGCGAATCAGCCACGTACAGGTTGCGGAACTCCGCGCCGTGCAGCGCGCCGGTGGTGTGCAGCACGCCGGTGGGCACCCAGATCGCCTGCTCCGGCGTGATCACGTAGCGGGACTTCTCGACCATCACCACCAGCGTGCCGGCAGTGGCATAGACGAACTGGTTCCAGCGGTGCGCGTGCGGAGGAAAGATGTGGCGCGCCGGCAGGGTTTCGAAACGCTGGAACACAGGCCCCGGCAATACCTCGATGTCCGGCACATCCACCAGCGTCCAGTCCTCTTCCAGGTCCATGGCTTTTCCCCGTTTAGCCCGTGTCACCTCATCGACAACAAAAGTCATCCTATCGAAAGTTTGACATCCCTGCACATCCTAAGATCAAACCATAACAACCCGTAAAAGAGAGAACAGCATGCACGCCCCTGCAACAGCCCTTCCCGCCAGCAGTTCGGCCGACCGTTACCGGGTGATCTTCGCCGGCGTCTGCGCCCTGATCCTCACCGTCGGCCTGGCACGCTTCGCCTATACGCCGCTGCTGCCGATCATGCGCGGCGAAGCCGGCCTCAGCGCAATGGACGGCGGCTGGCTGGCCACCTTCAACTACGTCGGCTACATCACCGGCGCGCTGGTAGCAGCAACGATCAGCGACCTCGGCCGCAAGTTCAAGCTGTACCGCATCGGCCTGGTGGTGGCGGTGGTCAGCACCGCCGCGATGGGTATCACGCAGGATGTAACCCTATGGGTCGCGCTGCGCTTCGTGGCCGGCCTGTCGAGCACGGCGGGCCTGTTGATCGCCTCCGGCCTGGTTCTCAACTGGCTGATCCGCCACGGCCACCGGCCGGAGCTGGGCCTGCACTTCGCCGGCATCGGGCTGGGCATCATCGTGTCCGGGCTGGCGGTGGCCGGCATGGTCGGCCACCTCGCGTGGGACGGCCAGTGGCTGGGCCTCGGCCTGCTCGGCGTGCTGTTCTTCGTGCCGGCCTGGTTCTGGCTGCCGGCCCCAGCGCCGGTCAGCGCCCAGGCCGCCACCCACCTGCCGGCCCCGCCGTCGCGGCGCTGGATGGGGCTCTTCATCGCGGCCTACTTCTGCGCCGGCTTCGGCTACGTGATCAGCGCCACCTTCATCATTGCCATCGTCGAGAAACTGCCGATGCTGGCCGGCAAGGGCGGCTGGGTCTGGGTCATCGTCGGCCTGGCAGCGGCGCCGTCCTGCTTCCTGTGGGACCGCATCGCTACCGCCTGGGGGCAGATTCCGGCACTGCTGATCGCCTATGGCCTGCAGATCGTGTCCATCCTGCTGCCGGCCTTCAGCGACGGCACTGCCGCCAACCTGACCAGCGCGATGCTCTACGGCGGCACCTTCGTCGGCATCGTCAGCCTGACCCTGTCGATCATCGGCCGCTGCTTCCCGGCCAACCCGGCCAAGGCGATGGCGCGACTGACCCTCAGCTATGGCGTCGCCCAGGTGGTCGCGCCGGCGATGGCCGGCTATATCGCCACGGTGAGCGGCAGCTACAAAGGTGCGCTGATCGTCGCTGCGTGGGTGATGGTTGCCGGCATGGCGCTGTTGGTGGCCTTGATGCGCCAGCAACGGATCGAGCGCAACGCCCAGCACACGGCGTAAACGCAAGAAAGGCCTGCCGCAGCAAGCCTTTCCGCTTTCACATCGGCCGGGCCCGGCCCCCCACCGGGCCGGCCGACGCAAATCACTTCAAAGTCGCCAGATAGGCCAGCAGCTCGGCCCTCTCGGCCGCGCTGGCCAACCCGTCGTACTTCATCTTGCCACCGGGCACGAGCTTCTTCGGCGCCGTCACGTAGGCGTCGATCTTGTCGGGCGTCCAGGTGATGCCGCTGGCCTTGAGGCCGTCGGAATAGCTGGCGTCGGCCACCGTGGCAGCCTTGCGGCCGACCACGCCGAACAGGCTCGGGCCCTTCTTGTTCTTGCCTTCACGGGCGCTGTGGCACTCGGCGCACTCGGTGGCGAACACGTCCTTGCCCTTTTCCACGTCGCCCGCGGCGCGGGCCTGGAAGCTCAGGGAGCTGGCTGCCGCCACCACCAGCAGCGGCAGGAGGGTACGAGAGATCATTTTCATCACGCTACTCCGTCAGAACGAGGTCCACGCGAACAGGAACAAGGTGTTGTTGTCCTTCGCGTCGCGGCCGTTGCCGTCATAGTTGGTCTTGGCACCGTTGTACTTGTCGTACATGGTGTATTGGGCACCGAGGCGGACGTTGGCCCACGGCGCGCCCCAGGAGCTCTCCTTGCCCCACGGCGTCCAGTCGGCCTGCAGGATGTAGCCGGAGGTGTTCGGCGAACCGTTGGCGAAGCCGTCGCTGTATAAGGTCGCGTCGGATGTGCCATGGGTCACGAAGCGGCCGATGGTCGCTCCCCAGGTCTGCATGTAGTGGTAGGACGCGTTCAGCTTGAACTCGTTGAGCCGGCCCTTCAGGTTGTCGGCGCCTTCGGTGGCGACGAGCTGGTTGCGGGTCTGGCGCTCGCGGATGTAACTGGTGTTGACGGTCGCCACGTGCTCGCGGGTGCCGAGGAACTGGTAGGACGCATCGACGCCGAGATCGTTGAACTTGTTGGAGCCCGGCGTGCTGCGATCCGGCTGGACCGAGGTGTTGAGGCCGAAGATGCCGGCATTGAAGGCCTGCTTCTTCAGGTCCTGGAACACCGCCAGGCGCCAGTAGGCAGTGTTCCCGCCAATGTGGCCCATGTCGTCGCCCTTGCCAAGGCCGAGACGGCTTTGCATGGTCGGGGTCAGCGCCCGGTAGGTGCCCAGTTCGGCATACACCATGTTGTTCCAGAAGGTATAGGCGGACACGCCGGTGACGCGCTGCTCAAGACCACCGTTGATCATCGTGGCGGCATCACCCTGGCCGAAGGCCAGTGCCGAGGCGGTGTAGGGGAAACTCCACACCGGCATGCTGTTGAACGGATCCTGCACGCCGGGGTTGTTGTTCACCGACACGCCGAAGACGGTTTCCTTGCCGGCCACCTCGGTGGTGTGGGCGAAACGCACGTCGGCCTGGTCGATGGAGGTACGCTGGCCGATGCCGTCATAGGTGGCCTGCACAAAGGCGCCGATCTTGTCGCTCAGGCGGCCGGCCAGGAAGACCGACGCCTCGTCCAGGGAGTGGTTGTTGTTGGGGCTGGACTTGTCCGGTGCCGGGTCCTGGCTCTTGGCGGTGCGCGTGAAGGATGCCACCACCATGCCGGACAGCGGCACTTTGCCGCCCTTGCCGTCGGAGTCGGTATAACCGCCGATCTTGAACTTGACGCCGTAGGGCGTCAGTTGCGGGCCGTAAGCACCGATATGGCAGGCCGCGCATTCCTGCCCGGTCTGGCGGGCAAAGCTCGGCACGGCATGGGCGGCCGGCGCGGCGGTGAGGAAGCCGGCCGTGGCCAGCACCAGGCCGGCCGTATGCCGGATCGCGGACAGACGGGTTTTCCCCCCGGAAAGAATCGGATGCATGTTTGTCCTTGTATTTGTGGTCAAGAAAAAGGCGAGCTAGCCCGTGGCGGCATGCTCTCGCTGCGCCACGGAAAGAATCGGAAACGGCTCAGGACTGGCGTGCCGGCAGCATCGCGCGCAGCACGTTGTCGCGGCGCACGAAGTGGTGATAGAGGGCCGCTGCGGCATGCACGCCCACCAGACCGATCAACAGCCAGGCGGCGTTCTCGTGGTATTCGGCCAGATCATCGGCGAGGTCCTCGTCCTCCTTAACCAGCGGTGGCAGGGTGATCAGGCCGTAAAAGGAGATGGGCTTGCCATGGGCGCTGGACAAGGCCCAGCCGATCAGCGGCAACGCCATCAGCAGCATATACAGGCCCAGATGGGCCAATTCGGCCGCCAGACGGGCCAGCGGCGACATCTCGCCGGTCGGCGGCAACGGCCGATGCGCCAGGCGCACGACAATGCGGGCCATCGCCAGCAGGGCGATGGTGAGGCCGATGCTGCGGTGGATGTTCATGAGGGTGGCGCGCAGGGCCTTCTCCTCGATGCCGTCACGCACGAAGGCAATGCCCACCACCAGCGCGATGAGCAAGGCCGTCGCCCAGTGCAGGAAAACCAGCGGACGGGGGCGGCGCAGGCCGGCGTAGGAATCGAGGGCGGGGGAGTCGGAAGTGCTGTGCATGACCACGGGGTCCATGTTGGATGACCCCGCAGACCTTAGCGGCCCGCAGCCTTCAATTACCTGACAATCCAGAAGGGATTATTTGAAGCGGCATATGGCGCGGCGACGGATGGGCAGGCTCATCCACCCCGGAGATCATTGCCGGGCGGGCGTGATCACATCGGAGGCATCCGGAAAGACAACCCGGATGCATGTACCGATCCCCTCGCTGCCGCTGGCGATCGTCACGTCGGCGGCATGGCGGTCGGCCACCTCCTTGACGATGGCCAGCCCCAGTCCGGTGCCCGGCACGCCATCCCCCGCAGCCCGGTAGAAGCGCTCGAAGACGCGGCTGCGTTCGCTCTCCGGGATGCCCGGCCCATCGTCCTCGACCTCGACGAAGACTCCCGCCTCGTCGCTGCGCCCACAGCGCACGGTCACCCGGCCGCCTTCCGGCGTATAGGCGATGGCATTGTCGATCAGATTGACGAGCATCTCCCGCAACATCCAGCTGGACCCCAGCACCGGAGCCGGCGCCGTCTCGAAACCCAGGTCGATGTGCTTGGCGAGGGCGTCGTCGAGCAGGTCCGACGCGGCATCCTCCAGCAGCGCGGCCATGTCCACAGGACGGTGGTCGCTGATCAGCGCCCCTCCCGACGACGAGCGAGCCAGCGCCAGCATCTGGTTGGTGAAATGGACCAGGCGGCCGGTGGACTCGCGCAGACGCTCGATGCGCGGCCGAGCCTCGGCAGGCAGGGCTTCGACGGCCAGCTCGAGCTGGGTCTGCAGACCGGCCAGCGGCGTGCGCAGCTGATGGGCTGCATTCGACAGGAAGGCCTGCTGGGCCCGCCCCGCGCGCCCCAGGTGCTGCAGCAGACGGTTGATGGCCCGCACCAGCGGACCGGCCTCGGCCGGCACGCCGGCTTCGGCAATCGGGCTGAAATCGTTGGGTCCCCGGGTGGCAATGCTGTGGCCGAGGGCGTCCAGCGGCTTCAGCGCATAGCGCACGCCGAAGTACACCAGCAGCAACGCCGTCGCGATGAGCAGCAGGTTCGGCCAGAAGATCGTCGCCAGAATGCGATGAGCGGCACTCCGGCGCTTGAGGGTGGTTTCGGCGACGATCACCGTCGCCGTCATGCGGGGGCTCTCGTAGCGGTAGCTGGCCGCTCGCAGCGCGCGTTTGCCGACCGTCACATCCTGCAGGATGCTGCGGTTGGCGACGTCCGGCCGCGGCAACTGCAACAGCTCGGCATCGCCAGCGATGACTTTTTCCCGGCTGTCGAAAACCACATACTGGACCTTGTCGACGGCGTCGGAGCGCAGGATCTCGTCGGCTGCCGGAGGGATGTCCACCTCGATGTCCTTATCGTCGTCGTCCCGCTCCAGACGCGTGACCAGGGCCACCACGGTGCCGGTCAGCGCGTTGTCGTAGGCCTCGTCGGCGATGCTCAGCGCCGAACGGTAGTCGGCGATCATGCTGGCCGCCAGCAGGATCAGCAATGGCCAGGAGATGACCATCAGCAACCGGTTGCGCAGCGCGCGCCCCTCACCCCGCCGCGGCATCGCCCTCTCCAGCCTCGATGCGGTAGCCGATGCCGCGCACGGTGCGGATGCCGACCCCGCTACCGGCCAGCTTGCCGCGCAGGCGCGACACATAGATCTCCACCGCATTGGGGGTGATCTCCCGGTCCCATTGGCTGAGGCTGTCGGCCAGCTTCTGCTTGGCGACCACCTTGGGCGCCACCAGCGCCAATTGTTCGAGCACGTCCCACTCCCGTCCCGTCAGCTCCAGTTCAACGCCGGCCAGCGTCGCACTGCGCCGCTGTACGTCGAGTTCCAGCGAACCGACGCTCAGCACCATGCTGGCTGCCGCGCGGCTGCGCCGGATCAGCGCCCGGATACGGGCCAGCAGCTCGGGCAACAGGAAGGGCTTGACCAGATAGTCGTCGCCGCCCACGTCCAGTCCGACAACCCGGTCGTCCAGCCCGTCGCGGGCGGTCAGGATCAGGATCGGCGTCAGCACGCCACGGCGGCGCACCCGGCGGATCAGCTCCAGCCCGTCCATGCCCGGCAGGCCGATGTCCACGATCGCCAGGTCGTAGGCCGTGTGCGTAAGCACCGCCTCGGCTGGCTCGGCTGCCTCCAGGCAGTCCACCATGAAGCCCTCCCGCTCCAGGCCTTCGATCAGGCCGGCGGCCAGGGTCTTGTCATCTTCAACCACCAGAATACGCACGCTCGAAAGCCTCCGTCAGTTGCTGTCGCCCAGCCCATCGCGCCAGAAGCGCTCCATCGCGATGTAGGCGTAGGACGCCGACCAGCCGATCAGCAGCAGGCCGTTGAGGGCCTCGGTGCCGGCCAGCAAACGCACATCGCCACCGGGCACCACGTCGCCGTAACCGAGGGACGTGAAGGTTTCGGTGGAAAAATACAGGCACACGGCGAACGAAAAACGCCCCACGTCGCCCACCGACCCGAGCTCCGCATAGCGCACCAGCGCAAACACCGCGAAAGCGTACAGCCCGATCTCCATGAGATGGGCGATGAAGGTGCCGAGTATCACGACGATCAGCTTGGCCCGCGGGCGGATGGCGAGCCCAGGTAGCCACAGGCTCAGGCCACGCAGCACCTCGTAGTGGATGATGGTCGTCAGTACGACTAGCAACAGGCAAACAGAAACGATCAGGGCCATCGACGCAGAAACTCCTCAACAGGCGGCGGCACAGCCGCCGGCCCGCATTCTGTCACGTCAAGCTGACAACAAACGCTCAGACCGGCTCGTCGCCGCCGTAGCCGATGACCGCCTTCACTTCGAGGAACTCCTCCAGCCCGTAGGCGCCCCACTCCCGCCCCAGGCCCGACTGCTTGTAGCCGCCGAAGGGTGCAGCGAGGTCCACCGGCGCGCCGTTGAGGTGCACATTGCCGGTCCGCAACTGTCGCGCCACGGCCCGCGCCCGCACCGGATCGGCCGACGACACGTAGCCCGACAAGCCGTAGGGGGTGTCGTTGGCAATACGGATGGCGTCCGCCTCGTCCGCATAGGCCAGGATGGACAACACCGGGCCAAAGATCTCCTCGCGGGCGATGGCCATGTCCGGCCTCACCCGGCTGAATACCGCCGGGCGCACGAAATAGCCGCGCCCGATGCCGTCCGGCCGGCCCGGCCCGCCGGCCACGAGCTTCGCACCTTCTGCAATGCCCTGGGCGATGAAGGCCTGCACGCGCTCGAACTGGGCACGATTGGCCAGCGGCCCCATCGTCGTCGCCTCATTCAGCGGATCGCCGACCACCACCCGCGCCAGGCTCGCCGCGGCGATCGCCTCCACCTCGTCGAGGCGGCTTTCCGGCACCAGCATGCGCGACGGCGCGTTGCAGTTCTGCCCGCTGTTGGTCATCAGGCTCAGCACCCCATGGCGCACGCTCTTTGGGAAATCCACGTCGTCGAGCAGGATGTTGGCGGACTTGCCACCGAGTTCGAGGGCGACCTTCTTTACGCTGTCGGCGGCATTGCGCATCACCTGCTTGCCGGCCCGCGTCGAGCCGGTGAAGGAGACCATGTCCACCTCAGGATGCGTGGTCAGCGCGTTGCCCACGCCCGCCCCATCGCCATTGACCAGATTGAAGACGCCGGCCGGCACGCCGGCTTCATGCAGGATCTCGGCCATCACGATGGCCGAGAACGGCGCCAGCTCGGACGGCTTGAGAACCATCGTGCAGCCCGCCGCCAGTGCCGGCGCGATCTTGCAGGCCATCTGGTTGGCCGGCCAGTTCCACGGGGTGATCAGTGCGCACACGCCGATCGGTTCGCGCAGGATGCGCGTCGTGCCCTGGGCCTTTTCAAAAGGGAAATCCTTCAGAACCGCCAGCGCAGTCTTGAAATGGGCCAGGCCGGAGCCCGCCTGGGCGCTGCCGGCCAGGGCCTTCAGCGGCGCCCCCATCTCCTCGCAGATGGCGCGGGCCATGTCGTCGTAGCGCTTCTTGTAGGCCGCGCAGATGCGCGCCAGCAGGTCCAGGCGTTCCTCCCGGGACGTCGCCGCGAAGGCTGGAAACGCCGCCCGCGCCGCCGCCACGGCGGCCTCCGCATCGGCGGTGCTGCCGATTGCGATGTTGCCTGCGACCGCCTCGGTGGCGGGGTTGATCACATCCAGGCGGGCCGTGCCGAGGGCTTCGACCCAACGCCCGCCGATGTAGAACTGATGATGATTGCGCATGTCTCCGTCCTTCTCGTTGTCATTGAGGACGGAAAGTACAGGAAACGGCGGCGGGCCGGTAAGGCTCCGCCTCCGACCGGGCTCAGGCCTGATCGATGCTGAGATAGACCTGGGTCTGATTGAGCAGAAGGTAGGCGATCTCGCCGAAGGTCATCGGCCCGACGAGAGAACCCGAACGCCGCCCCTCCAGCCCACAGTAGAGGTAGTTGAGGATGCAGTTGCACGACCACAGCGGCGGATGGTCAGGCTCCGCTCCGATTGCCGCACCGAAATCGGCCGGCGCAGCAAAACGGTACTCCACGTCGTCGAACACCGGCGCGTAGAAGTCCACCCGCCCAGCCTGGGCATCGACCTGCTTGATCGACACATTCACCGACGCACCGCCATAGTCCGCCACCAGCGGCAGGCGGATGTCCGCATGGCGGGTCGCCAGGTAGCTGGCGAAATCGGTCTCGACGCCATTGACCAGGCAACGGGTGGCCGAGAAGCCCGTCTCGGGGAAGCGCAGGCAGTCACCATCGCCCTGTACCATGCGGTTGAAGATCTCGATGCGGGCGTACTCGCTGTCCGGCAAGGGCACGTGCATCACCACCGCCCGCTCTCCGTCGAAGGCGAGCTCCCTGCCATCGACCACCAGCGGCGCGACGCGGCCGGAGTCGGCCAGATGGCTGCCGGCGATCCAGCCGACGATCGGCTTGATGAACATGTCCGTGAAGCCCGGCGCCTTGCGGGCGTACAGGGAATGGATTGCCGAGAAGGCGGGGACGATGATCAGCGTGAAGCCGTTGGCCGGGCCGTCCTCGCAGACGTGTTCGAGGTTGGTGATGTCGTAGAAACGGATCTTCGGCGCACCCGCTGTCGCCGGGATCTCGGTGACGAACACCTGCTCGGACGTCACCAGGCCGCCCTCGTCACCCATGAAATAGGGGATCGTGCCACCTATCCAGTTACCGGCAGGTAGGCGCCGCAGTGCGGTTTCATCGCCGGAGATCATCAGGAAGCAGCCCGACGCGATCAGCGCGGCCGCCTCGTCCACCGTCGTCAGGCGGTTCGCAGGGGCGTTCATTATTGGTTCTCCCTCGGTAGAACAGCGAGACGGCTCAGGCCGCTTCTTTGCTGAGTTGCTGCAGTTCGTGGGACAGCATGCGTTCGTTCTTGACGAAGTAGCGATGCAGATCGCGCAGCTTCATCATGCGCACCTCCTCATCGGCGATCACCGCCACCTGGGAGCGGATGCGCGACAACAGCAACTGGAGGCTCAGCACGCGCACGTCGATGTTGAGCGTGCCATCCACCAGGCGCAGCCACACCGGGTCGGTAAGACTCGGCACCTGGCTGCCGGGCAGCGGTTTTACGCCGTCCTCGAAATACGCGAGCACCGCGCTGAGCGGCCGTTGCGTTCCGGCCTCCTGAGCCGGGGCTGCCTCACCGACGCCGTGCTGGCCCTTGTCGAGGGCATAACGATAGCGCCACAGCTCGCCCATCGGCACCTCAAGCAGCGTGCACACGCCGGCCATACCGACGCCTTCGTTGAGCAGTGACAGGATCTGCCGGTCCAGCGCCCGCGTGAAGGGCATGCCGGCCTCTCCCGCCCATTGCTGGCGTGGCAGCTCGCTGCCGAGGGGCGGACGCACCCGTACCTGCACCTTCCAACCGCCAAAACCGATATGGCGCCACATCACTTCCGGACCGCTCTCCACGGGCTTGCCGCGACCGAAGCCGAACCAGCTCCGTGGTGCCTCCACACCAATATAGACATCCATGCAGCGGTTGAACTCGTCGGCGCGGCAGTCCAGAACCGTCCAAGGTTCCTGGACCTGCAGCAACTGGCGCCACAAACTCAGTGCATCTGCCATACCCACCTCACTCGATAATCGTTGCCGGCACGCCATGCACGTCGGCCCAGGGACGGAAGCAAAGTGGAGAAACGCTGGCAAAGGACATGCCAGCCGCGTGTTTTCCTGGCGCTGACAGCCCGTCTCCGTGCGTACCGGGACATATCCATGCGGATGCCACTCAGCACGCCATCAATTGCCGCGGCGCACCATGTACTGCATCTAAACACCTGCTCCGCCGTCAGGCGCAGAGCCTGCTACAGAGCGAGTCAACTGGCCCGGGCAAGAAACCCATCCCCATATTTCCGTGCGAAGGATATTACCGCCTGCACGGGGGCTTGGGGCCTCCCCAAAAGAGGTATTGGTACCACGCGAAACGAAAACGGAGCCGGCCTCCCGAAGGAAGCCGGCTCCGCTCACCTGGGCCGCCGATCAGAACTGCGCTCAGGCCTTGGCGAAGAGGATGCGGCCGTTGTCGCTGCTCACGCGGATGGTGTCCTTGGCGGCGAACTGGCCTTCGAGGATGCGCTTGGCGAGCGGGTTCTCGATGTGCTCCTGGATCGCCCGCTTGAGCGGCCGCGCGCCGAACACCGGGTCGAAACCGGCTTTGGCCAGTTCGAGCAAGGCGTCGTCGCTGACGTCCAGGTGCATCTCGAGCTTGGCCAGACGCTTTTCCAGGTAGGCCAGCTGGATCCGCGCAATGGACGCGATGTGCTTCTCGTCCAGGCCATGGAAGACCACCACCTCATCGATCCGGTTGATGAACTCCGGCCGGAAGTAGGTCTTTACCTCGCCCATCACCGCCAACTTGATGACCTGGTAGTCGTCGCCGGACATCTGCTGGATCATCTGCGAGCCAAGGTTGCTGGTCATCACGATCACGGTGTTCTTGAAGTCCACCGTGCGGCCCTGGCCGTCGGTCATGCGACCGTCGTCGAGGACTTGCAGCAGCACGTTGAAGACGTCCGGGTGGGCCTTCTCGACCTCGTCGAAGAGGATTACCGAATACGGCTTGCGACGCACCTGCTCGGTCAGGTAACCGCCCTCCTCGTAGCCCACGTAACCCGGAGGCGCACCGATCAGGCGGGCCACCGAATGCTTCTCCATGAACTCGCTCATGTCGATGCGGATCAGGTGCTCTTCGCTGTCGAACAGGAATTCGGCCAGCGTCTTGCACAGCTCTGTCTTGCCGACGCCCGTGGGGCCGAGGAACAGGAAGGAGCCGTAGGGCCGGTTCTCGTCCGACAGACCGGCGCGGGAGCGGCGGATGGCGTCGGCCACCAGGCGCACGGCTTCATCCTGACCGACCACCCGCTGGTGCAGGCGCTCTTCCATCTTCAACAGCTTCTCGCGCTCGCCCTGCATCATCTTGGAAACCGGGATGCCGGTGGCACGGGACACCACCTCGGCGATCTCTTCGGTGCCCACCTCGGTGCGCAGCAGCTTGTTGGCCGGCTTGGCCTCGCCGCTGGCCTCGGCCTTCTTGAGCTGGGCTTCGAGCTGCGGCAGCTTGCCGTACTGCAGCTCGGCCACCTTCTCGAGCTTGCCTTCCCGCTGCAGCTTGGCGATGTCGGCCTTCAGGCGGTCGATCTCTTCCTTGATCTGCGCCGAACCCTGCACCGCCGACTTCTCGGCCTTCCAGATTTCCTCCAGATCCGAGTATTCCTTCTTGATGCGGGTGATCTCTTCCTCGATCAGGCCGAGGCGCTTGAGGGAGGCTTCGTCCTTCTCCTTCTGCACGGCCAGCTGCTCGATCTCCAGCTGGATGCGGCGGCGTTCGAGCTTGTCCATCACCTCCGGCTTGGAGTCGATTTCCATCTTGATACGCGACGCCGCCTCGTCGATCAGGTCGATGGCCTTGTCCGGCAGGAAGCGGTCGGTGATGTAGCGGTGGCTCAGCTCGGCCGCGGCGACGATGGCTGGGTCGGTGATGTCCACGCCGTGGTGCAACTCGTACTTCTCCTTCAGGCCACGCAGGATCGCGATCGTCGATTCGACGGAGGGCTCGTCCACCAATACCTTCTGGAAGCGGCGCTCCAGCGCGGCGTCCTTCTCGATGTACTTGCGATATTCGTCCAGCGTCGTTGCGCCGATGCAGTGCAGCTCGCCGCGGGCCAGTGCCGGCTTGAGCATGTTGCCGGCATCGATGGCGCCCTCGGCCTTGCCAGCGCCGACCATCGTGTGGATCTCGTCGATGAACAGGATGATCTTGCCTTCGTCCTTGGCGATGTCGTTGAGCACCGCCTTCAGGCGCTCCTCGAACTCGCCGCGGTACTTGGCACCGGCCAGGAGGCCTGCCATGTCGAGGACCAGCACCTTCTTGCCCTTCAGGGTCTCCGGCACTTCCTCATTGACGATGCGCTGGGCCAGGCCTTCGACGATGGCGGTCTTGCCGACGCCCGGCTCGCCGATCAGCACCGGGTTGTTCTTGGTACGCCGCTGCAGGATCTGGATCGCCCGGCGGATCTCGTCGTCGCGGCCGATGACCGGGTCGAGCTTGCCCTGGCGGGCGCGCTCAGTGAGATCCACGCAGAACTTCTTGAGGGCTTCACGCTGGCTCTCGGCATCCGCGCTGCCCACGTTCTGGCCGCCGCGCACGGCATCGATGGCCTGCTCCAGCGCCTTCTTGGTAAGGCCGTTTTCCTTCAGCAGACGGCCGGTCTCGCCCTTGTCGTCGGCCAGCGCGAGCAGGAACATTTCGCTGGCAATGAACTCGTCGCCGCGCTGCTGGGCGGCCTTGTCGGTGAGGTTGAACAGGTTGCTCAGATCGCGCCCGACGGACACATCACCGCCATGGCCCTGCACCTTGGGCAGGCGCTCGAAGGCCTTGATCAGCGCCGCCTTCAGGCCGCCCACATTGACGCCGGCGCGCTGCAGCAAGGACGTGGTGCTGCCATCCTCCTGGCTGAGCAGGGCCAGCAGCAGGTGCTGGGGTTCGATGAACTGCTGGTCGTTGCCGACGGCGAGGCTCTGGGCCTCGGCGAGGGCTTGCTGGAACTTGGTGGTGAGCTTGTCGTAGCGCATAAGGCCTCCGGATTTTGGTCTGAGGCCTAAATGGGGGAGCGGGGGCAAACTTCAAGGCCACCCGGCGCAGCCAGCTGATCTATATCAAACCGGACTCAACGCAAGCCGTCGAGAAAAGCCATGACCCGCGCTGCAACCAGTTCCGGCGCTTCCACATGGGGGTAGTGACCGCCGCCCTCCAGCAACAGGCTTTCGCCGCGTAGCAAGGCGGTAATGAGACGGGCCTCGTCAGCCGGATCGGCGAAATCCGGATCGTCGGAGCCCATCACCACCAGACTGGGCACACGGACCTGATCGAGGATCGCGTCCGTGTCGGCCTTCGACAAACCGATCATCGTCTCCAGCGCCTGCATGCGACCCGGTTCGCGCAGGCTGCGGGCCAGGCGCTCGCGCTGCGCCGCCTGGTCGGGCGGCGGCGCCGGCGGAAACAGGCTGTCCCAGTATTTCAGCCAAAAAGCCGTCCGCCATGGCCCGGCAAAGCCCAGCCACAGGACGGCCCTCATCCACGGCGAAGCCGGCAGATCGCGTAGAACCGGGCCAAGCGACACCGTGCCGCGCACCCGCTCCGGCGCATCATGGGCTGCCCACAGGGCAGCACCGGCAGCGAAGGAGTTGCCGAGCACCACGGCCGACGGCATACCAAGGTGATCCATCAGCGCCAACACATCGCCGCCGAGCGCGTGGGCCGAGTAGTCCGCCCACGCAACGCTCGATTCGCCCTGCCCGCGCACATCCATGCTCACCACCCGATAGCCCGCCGCCGCCAGCAGCGGGCGCAGGAAACGGTACTGGGAGCGCAGATCGCCCATACCGGGCAGCGCGATGACAAGCGGACCGTCGCCGCCGCTGTCGTCATAGGCAAGCAGTCCACCGTCACGCGCCAAGAAGCGGGTGGCGGGAATCGGTCCGAGCTCTTCGGCGGCAACCGGGGTGGTCAAGAAAGCAGCCAGCAACAACAGGGAGGGCAGGAGCTTCATCGTCGTGACGTCCAGCGAGAGGGGAATAGCGTCACTGTAGGGATTTGGCCCCCATACGAAAATTGCCAAAACTCGTTGAGAGGCTATACATTTTCGTATGAGCTCAACCTTGCCCGACGAACCCGACTGGGACCTCTATCGCAGCTTTCTGCACGTCTTGCGCGAAGGCAGCCTGTCCGGCGCCGCGCGCACCCTCGGCACCACGCAGCCGACCGTCGGACGCCGCCTGCAAGCCCTGGAGGCCGCCCTCGGGTGCACGCTGTTCATCCGCACGCAGACCGGCCTGCAGGCCACCGACGCCGCCCGGCGCCTGAGCGCGCCGGCCGAGGCGATGGCCGCCCAGGCCGGCGCGCTGCGGCGGGCAGCCTCCGCCGGCAACGACGACATCGCCGGCACGGTGCGCCTCACCGCCAGCGAAACCGTCGGCGGCGAGGTGTTGCCGCCCATCCTTGCCGATCTGCAGGCCGCCTATCCGGCGATCCGCATCGAACTGACCCTCACGAACCGCAGCGAAGACCTGCTGCAGCGGGAAGCCGACATCGCGGTGCGCATGCTCCGCCCGAGCCAGGACGCCCTCGTCGCCCGCCGCATCGGCACGCTGGCCATCGGCCTCTACGCCCACCGCCGCTACGCGGAACGGCGCGGCCTGCCCACGTGCATCGAGGGACTGGCCGGCCACGCGCTGATCGGCTTCGACCGGGACGCCAACGCATTGCGCACCCTGCAACAAAGCGGCCTGCCGCTGACGCCCGAGGACTTTGCCTTCCGCTCCGACAGCGAGCACGCCCAGCACGCGGCCCTCCTCGCCGGCCTCGGCATCGGCGCCTGTCAGGCCGCCATCGCCGCGCGCCAGCCGGATCTGTTGCCGGTACTGCCGGAACAAGTCCGCTTCGAACTGGAGATGTGGCTGGCGATGCACGAAGACCTGCGCGACGACCCGCGCATCCGGCGGGTTTTCGATTTTCTCGCCGACGGGCTGGTACGCCACACCCGCGGCTAGCGCATCTGGAACAGCTCCTGGTGGAAATCCGCATCGGCCAGCCCGTGGGCGACAAAGTCTTCCCGCAGGGCCTGCCCGAAAGCCGGCGGACCGCAGAACCAGATGCTCGCATCCGCCCATGCCGGCACCGCCGCGCGGACGCGGTCGCCATCCAGCCGTCCGTCCCGCTTCCCCACCAGCAGGTGCAGGCGCACCCCGGCCGCCGCCGCGTCGGCCACCAACTTGTCGATAGCGGCCTGCTCGAAGTCCGCCGTCGGATGGAACAGGTCGATGCTTTGCGTGCCCGCGGTGCGAGCGAGCTGCTTCATCCGCGCGACGAAAGGCGTGATGCCGATGCCTGCCCCAACCCAGATCTGGCGGGACTTGCGGTCCTCGAAATCGAAACAACCGTAGGGGCCTTCGACACGCACCGGCATGCCCACGCGCAAGCTGTCGCGCAGACGGCCGGTATGGTCGCCGAGGGCCTTGGTGATGAAGACGATGCGGCGCTCGGCGGCATCCCACGCCGACGCGATGGTGTAGGGATGCGCGCCTTCCTTCGGGTTGGAGGTCACGAAGGCGAACTGCCCCGCCGTGTGCCCGGACCACCCCGCATCGAGTTCGATGGCCGTCTCCAGCACGCGCAGTTCCGGATAATAGGTCAGCGCCCCGATGCGCCCGCCGACCCGCCGCCGGGCGCCGATCCGCCCCGTCAGGGACAGCAGCGCGGCCGTCACTCCGGCGAGAATCAAGACCGCCATCACCCAGCCCAGCGGCTGCGCCCAGTAGGCGAACTTCATCAGCACCAGGGAGTGATAGGCGAGCACCAGAAACAACGCCGCCAGCCATTTGTGGGTTTTGGTGAACAGGTGATAGGGAAAGCGTTTGACGAGGGCCAGCGCGATCAGCACGACCGCCGCGTAGAAGGCCCATTCCCCGAGGGACTCCGCCGTGCCCCGCTGCGTGCGCAGCCAGCCTTCGAGCAGTCCCAGGCTCTCGCCGGACGGCGGTTTGCGCGGCGGCTTGACCAGCCAGCCCCAGCCGACCATCCACTTGGTGCCCTTCGCCACCCACCAGTGCAGCACGCCGGCAACCAGCGCCGCGATACCCAGCCATTTGTGCAGCCGGTACATCTTGTCGAGCCCGTCCAGATGCGGCTCCAGCCACTTCGGCCGCACCGCCAGCAACATGCCGACGCTCATCGCCCCGATGGCGATCACACCGCTGAACTGGACAAAGACCGTCCGGAAGGAAAAATAGGTAAAGGGCTCCGGCACCAGCGTGTCGGCCAGCAGCCACAGCCCGGCGAGCGCCAGCAAGGACGCCCCCAAGACGAGTTTGATGCGTTTCATGATCGATCTCGAAACATGGCGCGGCATGCCCACGCCGACTTCATGGCGGCACTACGGATCAACCGACGCGGATGCGCTCACCGTAGCCGGTCATCTCCAGGTAACCGCGGCCCACTTCCCGTCCGCCTTCGATGACCCGCACCGCCCCCTCCCAGTACATTGAACCGGTGGAGCGACGGCTGTCCAGCTCCTGGTCGTCGAGCAGCGGGCGCAACCCGAATTCCCGCTCGCCGACGCGCAGCCGCCATTCCACCGGATAGCGGATGCCCGTGCGCGGCGAACGCCATTCCCGACCGGGCGTGAAGACGACCTCCGCCGGACGCATGACCCGCGCGCCACCGCCAGCCAGTTGCCAAGTCGCCGCCGCCCACAACGCCCGCCCCTGCCCGTCGCGCAGGCGGAAGGCCATCAGCGCGCTGCCGTCATCCAGGTTGAGGCCAACCCAGTCCCAGCCCTTGGCGCCGTCCGGCAGCAGCTCGCTGGACCATTCGTGGTCCAGCCAGGCTCGGCCGCGCACGGGCAGTTGCTTCCCGTCGAGGGTCACGCTGCCGCTCACCGCCAGCTGCGGGCGGCTGTAGTAGTAGCTGGCGTGGCGCGGATCGGCGGCCTTGGCGCTGAAGCCGCCCTGGCCGTTGAGCAGCGGTGGCCCCGCCGGTCGCAGCTCCAGCGAGTAGGCGAAATCCTCGGCATGCACTTCGGCGCGGTAACGCTCGCCATCCAGTGCGAAACGCCAGTCGCCGACCCATACGCCGGTGCGCCCCAACTCGAAGCCAGCCCGCCCGAAACCAACCCGCGCGGAGCGCTCCCCGTGGCGCAGGCGCTCCAGGCGCGGATCGGCGATTGCTGCGTGGGCCAGGATCAACTGGCGCGGCGAAAAGGCGCTCGGGCTGTCCTCCCCCACGCCGGTCCGGACACGGAAGAAGGTCGTCTGGAAGCCCAGCGGACTGCCGTCCGGCAGGTTCAGCCAGCCGGTGGCATACCACCACTCGGTACGGAAATCCGGGTGGGCGCCATGGTCGGCCGGAAAGACCAGCCGCCGGCCCGGCAGCACCGGCGCAAAATCCACCGCCGCCGTGGCGGAACGCCCGGCCGCCCCGAGGGCCAGCGCCAGCAGGAAACGACGCCGCTCCATCACCAGTCCTCCCGCACCGCCAGCACCGCGTCCCGGCGCATCGCCTGGCGCCCGGCAAGCACTGCGGCGAGCGCCGCCAGCGCCACCAGGCCAAGGCCGAAAATCAGCAGCGACAGCCACGGCACATGCAAATCCATGCTCCAGTGGAAGCTCTGCCGATTGACCACCTCGATCAACACAAGCCCGATCGCCCCACCCGCCAGCAGACCTGCCAACACTCCGACGCCGGCGGCCAGCGCGCCCTCCTGGGCCAGCATCCAGCCAATCTGGCGGCGCGTCAGCCCCAGGTGACGCAGCATCCCGAACTCCTTGCGGCGGGCCGCAGCCAACGCCGCGAAGCTGGCCGCCACGCCGGCCAGGCCGATAGCCACCGCCACCGCTTCGAGCAGGTAGGTCACCGCGAAAGTACGGTCGAAGATGCGCAGCGTGATCGCCCGGATCTCCCCGGGGAAAGTCACTTCCAGCACGCCGGGGCCGGCCAGCGCGCTCAGCGCATTGGCCGTGCGCAGCGCGTCCGCGCCGGGCGCGAGGTGGATCGCCGCGTCGTTGGCAAGGCGGTCGCCCGTCAGGCGGCGGTAGGCGTCCAGGTCGATCATGACCGCGCCGGTCTGGCGCGCATAGTCCCGCCACACGCCGGCCACCGTCAGGCGCACCGGCTTGCCGGCCAGTGGCAGCTCGACCTGCTGGCCGGGCCGCCAGCCGTACAAGTCCTGCATGGCCTCGGAGATCCATACCTCCGGCCCGTCCACGGCAACCGGCTGGCCGACCAACGGCAGGCCGCCGCCGGCAGCCGACACCGGCCGCGCCAGCAGGGCCACCGGTGCGTGCCCGGCGGCCAGGCGCAGCCCGTCGTGGCGGGTAAAGGCAACGGACCCGACACCTGCAGTCGCAACGATGCGCGCCTGCAGTGCTTCGTCCAGGTAGCCGCCGGACTGGGCACGGCCGGCGCGCAGGTAGAGGTCGGCCGGCAGCAGCTGGGTCAGCCACTGGTCCACCGAATCCCGGAAGGACGCCACCATGATCGCCATCGCCGCCGCCAGCGCGACACTGGTCAGCACGCCAGCGGCCGCCACTACCGCGTGACCGGGTGCCGCGGCGAGCCGGGCCACCGCCAGCCGTGCGGCCACCGGTCCACCGCCCGGCAGCAGGCGGGCCAGCAACGCGGCGATGGACGGCAACAACAGCACCGCCCCAGCCAGTATGCAGGCCACCGCCAAGTAGCCGCCGAGGGGCAGCCCATCCAGCGGCGGAATCGCGCAGGCCGCCAGGCTGCCAGCCAACAAAGCCAGGCCGAACAACGGATGGCCGCGCCCGCCGTGCAGCGCAGCCTCGTCACCCGCCTTCAGGGCTTGAGCCGGCGCCACCGTGGCGGCTTCCTTGGCTGGCAGCCACGCACCGGCCACACCAGCCACAACACCGAGCAGCGTATAGACAGCACTGGCCAGCGGCTGGAACTGCAGGCGCGGCGCCAGGCCGGCGAAGTAGCCGGCCCCCAGGTCGCCGCCGAGCAGAGCAAGCGCCCCCCAGGCGAGCCCATGGCCGGTCACCACGCCGAGCACGCCGCCAAAGAGGCCGACCGCCGCCCCCTCGCAGACGAGCCAGCCGAACAAGGCGTTCTGCGACAGGCCGATGGCGCGCAGGAACGCGAACTCGCTACGCCGGCGCACCACCGACAAGGCCTGCGCCGAAAAGACCAGGAAGCCGCCAGTGAGCAGCGCGATCGCCGCCAGCAAAGTCAGGTTCACCCGGTAGGCCCGCGACAGGTTGGCCGCCTGGTCCGCCTCGGCGGCCGGCGTCTCCACCAGCACACCGTCCGGTAATTCGGCCTGCAGGCTGCGCCGGGCGGTTTCCGCATCGACGCCGCCCTTCAGGCGCAGATCGATGCGGGTCAGGTGGCCGAGCTTGCCGAACAGGGTCTGTACGGCGGCGATGTCCATCACGCCAAGGCAGCGTCCGTCGCCCATCGCCGGCAGATCGCCGGCCACTTTCAGCGCGACCTCCGCGCTGCCGGCCTGCACGCGCAGCAAGCCGCCCGCTTTCACGCCAAGCGCGTCGACCGCCGCGTGGGACAGGAAAACCCCGTCGCCGGCGAAGATTGCGTAGCGGTCGCCGCCGTCAGCGCGGGGCAGCAGCTGCGGCGTAACCCGCGCCAGCACGAAGGCATCGACGCCCAGCACCTGCAGGGACTCGTCGTGCCCCACCAGCCGCACCTCGACCTCTAGCACTGGACTGGCCTCGGCTACGTCCGGATGGGCCGCCAGCCGCGCGTAGAGCTGTTCGTCGAAGCCACCGCGCGGCCCGACCACCTGCAGGTCCGCAGCCCCCGCCATGTTGCGCAGGCCCCGGTCGAACTCCGACAACGCCGCCTCATGCACAGCCTGCACGGCCATGCCCAGCGCCACGCCGAGCACGATGGCGACCAACGAGAACAGCGTCGTCAGCCGCCGCCGGGCCAGGGAGCCGAGGAATACCGGCGCCAGGCACCTCCACCCCATCACCTGTCCGTTCACCCGCGCAAGCCTTCCGCCGTTAGATGCAGAATCCGGTCGGCGGTCGCCGCTGCCTCCAGGGAATGGGTGACCAGGATGCCGATCGTCCCGGCGGTGCGAATGCGTTCGGCCAGCAGGGCCAGCACCCGCGCCGCATTGGCCGGGTCCAGGTTGCCAGTCGGCTCGTCGGCGAGCACCAGGCGCGGAACATGAACCAGCGCCCGGGCGATGGCGACCCGCTGCATCTCGCCACCCGACAGCTCCCGCGGCCAGCTACCAGCCCGCGCGCCCAGTCCCACCGCGTCGAGCAGCTGGCGGGCCGGGCCGTCGGCGGCCTCCTGCTCGACGCCCTGCAGCCACAAGGGCAGCGCCACGTTCTGAACCACGTCGAGGTGCGGCAGAATATGGAAGGCCTGGAACACGAAGCCCAGCTTGTCACGACGCAGACGGGTCAGCGCATCCTCATCGTGCTGCGCATAGTCCTCGCCGTCGAGACGCAAGCGGCCACTGTCGGGCCGGTCCAGTCCGGCGATGAGGTTCAGCAGCGTAGACTTGCCGACCCCCGACTCGCCGACGATGGCCACATACTCGCCAGGAGCAAGGCGCAGGGAAATGTTCTGCAGCACGGTCCGGCCATTGAAGCTGCGGGACAGGTTTTCGATTTCGAGCATGGACTGGGACGAAGCGGAACAGCTGAACGAAATTAGGGATAGGAATCAGCAGCTGAGTTTGCCACGGCAGGGATTGGTTCCCATCCGGGCCATGGAAGCACATTCGCGCCCCGACGGACACCGCCTGGACGTATCTGCGCGCAAATTTGCCTCCATAGTGACCTACGCCGCGGAAATTCCCCGCCGCGGCAGCACTGCCACCGCCTGTGGCCGGGCGCCGCGGGTATACTCCGCGCGCCGATGCCCGTCGAACACTACGAGAACTTTCCCGTCGCCTCTTTCCTGCTGCCGGCGCACCTGCGCGAGCCGGTAGAGGCCATCTACGCCTTTGCCCGCAGCGCCGACGACATCGCCGACGAGGGCGATGCGACACCAATCATGCGTCTGGCGCGCCTCAACGACTACAAGCGGGCGCTGCTGGCCATCGAGCAGTACCGCCCCTTCGACGATCCGACGCTGGAGCCGATCTTCAAACGCCTCGGCCGCAACATCCGCGACTTCGGGCTGCCGATGCAGCTCTTCCGCGACCTGCTGGACGCCTTCAGCCAGGACGTGGGCAAAACCCGCTACGCGGACTTCGACGAACTCGGCGATTACTGCCGCCGCTCGGCCAACCCGGTCGGGCGCCTGCTGCTGCACCTCTACGACGAGGCCACGCCGGACAATCTGATCCTGTCGGACCTGATCTGCACCAGCCTGCAGCTGATCAACTTCTGGCAGGACGTCGCGGTGGACTGGCAGAAGCAGCGCATCTACCTGCCACAGGCCGAACTCGAACGCTTCGGCGTCAGCGAGGCCTGCATCGCCGACGGCCGCGTGACGCCGCATTTCACCGCGCTGATGGATTTCCAGATCCAGCGCACCCGCTGCATGATGCTGCGCGGCGCCCCCCTCGCCCACCGCCTGCCCGGCCGCATCGGCTGGGAGCTGCGCCTCGTGGTACAGGGCGGACTCGCGATACTCGACAAGATCGAGGCGAACGGCTACGACGTGTTCCGCCGCCGTCCGACCCTCGGCAAGACAGACTGGCCGCGCCTCGCCTGGCGCGCCCTCACCCGGTAGCGCCCCATGACCGATCCCCACGCCTATTGCCAGGAGAAGGCCGCCAGCAGCGGCTCCAGCTTCTACTACAGCTTCATGTTCCTGCCCCCCGAGCGGCGTCAGGCGATCACCGCCTTGTACGCTTTCTGCCGGGAGGTGGACGACGTGGTGGACGAATGCCACGACATGCAGATCGCCCAGACCAAGCTCGACTGGTGGCGCATGCAGGTGGCCCAGGTCTATGACGGCGCGCCGGAGCACCCGGTTGGCCAGGCCCTCCAGCAGATCAACAAGCAGTTCCCGTTGCCCCGCGAACAGCTGCTCGAAATCATCGACGGCATGCAGATGGACCTGCAGCAGACCCGCTACCTGGACTGGAAGGCGCTGCAACTGTACTGCTACCGTGTGGCCAGCGTGGTCGGCCTGCTGTCCGCCGAGATCTTCGGCTACAGCAACCGCCAGACCCTGAAATACGCCCACGACCTGGGCATGGCCTTTCAGCTCACCAACATCATCCGCGACGTGGGCGAGGACGCCCGCCGCGGCCGCATCTACCTGCCTATCGACGAGTTGCAGCGCTTCAACGTGCCAGCCCGGCAGATCCTCGACGGCCAGCATTCGGACAACTTCCGCGAGCTGATGACCTTCCAGACCCAGCGCGCGCGCCAGTTCTACGACCAGGCCTTTGCCCTGCTACCGGACGAGGACCGCAAGACCCAGCGCCCCGGCCTGGTGATGGCGGCGATCTACCGCACGCTGCTCGATGAGATCGAGGCCGACGGCTTCCAGGTGCTCGACCGCCGCACCTCCCTGACGCCACTGCGCAAGATCTGGATCGCCGGGCGTACCTGGCTGCGCGGCTGATGAATACCGGCCCCGACATCGCCGTCATCGGCGGCGGCTACGCCGGCTTCGCGGCTGCCGTCACGCTGGCCCGCGGCGGGGCCAAGGTCACGCTGTTCG
Organism: Pseudomonadota bacterium; assembly: GCA_018241725.1. Taxonomy (GTDB): domain Bacteria; phylum Pseudomonadota; class Gammaproteobacteria; order Burkholderiales; family Rhodocyclaceae; genus Zoogloea. The sequence goes on from JAFEDI010000082.1 coordinate 53,302, forward strand.
AATCCTCCCGCGTACTCGGCGGGCGCGCCCGCGTGGTGGACAAGGACGGCTACCGGGTGGACAACGGCCAGCACATCCTGCTCGGCGCCTACACTGAGACCCTGCGCCTGCTGCGCCTGGTCGGCGTCAAGCCGAGCGTGCTGGAAACGCGCAAGCTGGCGCTGGTCTATCCGGGCGAATGCGCGCTGCGCGCCGCCCCGCTGCCGGCGCCGCTGCACCTGGCCATCGGCCTCCTCGGCGCCAAGGGTCTGGACTGGCGCGACAAGCTGGCGATGGCGCGGCTGATGCGCAGCCTCAAGGCCCGCAAGTTCCGCGTCGAACCGGATCGGCCGGTCGCCGAGCTGCTCGCCGAAACCGCCCAGACCGAGAGACTGAGCCAGCTGATCTGGGAGCCCCTGTGCGTGGCGGCCCTCAACACACCGGTCTCCGACGCGTCGGCGCAGGTCTTCGCCAACGTGCTGCGCGACAGCCTGGCCGCCAGTGCTTCCGCATCGGACCTGCTGCTGCCACGGCTGGACCTGTCCGAGCTGTTCCCCGTGCCGGCATCCCGCTGGCTGGCCATGCGCGGCCACACGGTGCGCATCGCCGAGCCGATCAAGGCGATCGAGAGCATCGGCGGCGGCTACCGCCTCGACGGCGACCCATGGACCACGCTGTTCGAACATGTGGTGATCGCCACCGCGCCCTATCACGTCGCACCGCTGGTGGAGACGCTGCCGGCGATGGCGCCGGTGGTGGCCGGCCTCGCCACACTGCGCCACGAGCCCATCGTCACCGCCTGGCTGGCCTTCGACGGGCCGCTGAACTTCCCGGAACCGATGATCGGCATCAGCGGCGGCTACGGCCAATGGGCCTTCGACCGCGCCGCGCTGGGCGGTGAGCAAGGCCTGGTCAGCGTGGTCATCAGCGCCCGTGGCGCCCATCAGGAAATCAGCAAGGAAGCGCTTGAGGTCGCGCTGCTGCAGGAGTTGCAGCATGTGCTCGGCCCACTGCCGGCGCTGGCCTGGTCGCAGATCATCACCGAGAAGCGCGCCACGTTCTCGTGCACGCCGGGCCTCGTCCGCCCTGGCGTCGCCACGCCGCAGCCCGGCCTGTGGCTGGCCGGCGACTACGTTGCGTCGGACTACCCGGCCACGATCGAGTCTGCCGTCCGCAGCGGTGTGCAGGCCGGCCGCAGCATCCTCAAACGCTGCGGGCTGAAGGAACAGATCCTGCCGTAAGCCGACGCCCATCGGACAAGCCTGTGGGGTAAGCCCGGGGGAACGAAGCCGTTCGCTCTACGCGGCTTTCATCGCCTCCGTGAGCGAATGAATCCGCCCCCACAAGGCCAACCCTGCACAGCCAGCTAGGAGCAGCCCCCATAAGGCAGCCATTCCGGAAGATGGCCGCCACAGAAAATCCGCTGTTACACCAGCTTGCCGGCAGAAAGGCGCAGGCTGCGCCCGCAGCGCTCCGCCAGGCTGGTGTCGTGGGTGACCAGCACGAGGGTCGTGCCGGATTCGACGTTGAGGGAGAACATCAACTCGATGACAGCCTCACCGGTAGCCACGTCCAGGTTGCCAGTCGGCTCGTCGGCCAGCACCAAGGCCGGACGCGGCGCGAACGCTCGGGCCACCGCGACGCGCTGCTGCTCGCCACCGGACAGCTGGCGCGGGTAATGTCCCAGGCGGCAGCCCAGGCCGACCCGCTGCAGCCAGCCCTCCGCCTCCTGGCGGGCATCCTTCCGCCCGGCTAGCTCCAGCGGCAGCATCACGTTCTCGAGGGCCGTCAGCGCCGGCAGCAGCTGGAAGGACTGGAACACGAAGCCCACACATTCGCCGCGCAGTGCAGCGCGGCCGTCCTCATCGAGGGCAAACAGGTCCTGCCCGCGGATATGCACGGAGCCGCCGGACGGCGAATCCAGTCCGGCCAGCAGCCCCAGTAGCGTGGACTTGCCCGAGCCGGATGCCCCGACGATGGCCACGGCCTCGCCGGCGGCAATGCTGAAGGAAACGTCCTCCAGGATGTGCAGCGTGCCGCCGTCGTCGGCGGCCACGCTGCGGCTCAGATGTTTGACGTCAACCACGGGCGCCAGCGCGGCCACTGTGGATGAAGAATCAGATCGGGTTCGGGTCAGCATGGCCATGTGGAGTGGATTTTCGGCGATAGGTTCAGCACCGGTACGCGGCTGTCCGCAATTATTCCGGCCCTGGATGACATCCCGCCACCGGCCGCAGCCCGTCAACGAACAAGGGCAGCCCGCGGGCTGCCCTTGATGCACGGGACCGGAAAGACTCAATCCACGTGGTAGTTCGGCGCTTCCTTGGTAATCTGCACGTCATGGACGTGGGATTCGCGGATGCCGGCCGAGGTGATCTCGACGAACTCGGCACGGGCGCGCATCTCGTCGATGGTGGCGCAACCGACGTAGCCCATGGAAGCACGCAGGCCGCCCATCAGCTGGTGGATAACCGCCGTCACCGGGCCCTTGTAAGCAACGCGGCCTTCGATACCTTCCGGCACCAGCTTGTCCACATTGCCTTCGTTGTCCTGGAAGTAACGGTCTGCGGCGCCCTGCTGCATGGCACCGAGGGACCCCATGCCCCGGTAGGACTTGTAGGAACGGCCCTGGAACAGCACAGTCTCGCCCGGCGCTTCCTCGGTACCGGCGAACAGGCCACCGAGCATCACGACGTTGGCACCGGCCGCAATAGCCTTGGAAATGTCGCCGGAGTAGCGGATGCCACCGTCGGCAATCATCGGCACGCCGGAGTTGGCCAGCGCCGTCGCCACGTTGTCGACCGCGGTGATCTGCGGCACGCCGACACCGGCAACGATACGGGTGGTGCAGATGGAACCGGGGCCGATACCGACCTTGACGCCGTCCGCGCCCGCTTCGACAAGCGCCAGAGCCGCCGCCGCGGTGGCGATGTTGCCGCCGATGACGTCCACCTTCGGAAAGTTCTTCTTGACCCAATTGACGCGATCGAGCACGCCCTGGGAATGGCCGTGGGCGGTGTCGACGACGATCACGTCAACGCCGGCTTCGGCCAGCAGCGCAGCGCGTTCCTCGGTACCGGCACCGACACCGATCGCCGCACCGACACGCAGACGGCCGAGGCTGTCCTTGGAGGCAAGCGGATGCTCGGTGGACTTCATCATGTCCTTGACGGTGATGAGGCCGGCCAGGCCGCCGTCTTCACTCAGCACCAGCACGCGCTCCAGGCGGTGCTTGTGCATCAGCGCACGGGCCTCGTCGAGGCTGGTGCCTTCCTTGACCGTGACCAGGCGCGACTGGGGCGTCATGATGGCCGAGACGGGCTGGTCGAGATTGGTCTCGAAACGGGTGTCACGGTTGGTGACGATGCCGATCACCTTGCCGGCATCCACCACCGGCAGGCCGGAGAACTTGTGGGTGCGGGTCAGGGTGAGCACCTCGCGGACCGTCATGGTCGGCGGGATGGTGATCGGGTCCTTGAGGATGCCCGATTCGAAACGTTTTACCTTGGCTACTTCAGCTGCCTGCTGCTGGGGGGTCAGGTTCTTGTGGATGATCCCGATCCCGCCTTCCTGCGCGAGCGCAATGGCGAGGCGTGCTTCGGTGACGGTATCCATTGCGGCGGATACCAGCGGAATATTCAGGGTAATGTTGCGCGTGAGTTTCGTCTGGAGGCTGACGTCGCGCGGGAGAACGCTCGAATGGGCGGGGATGAGAAGGACGTCATCAAACGTCAGCGCCTTCTGGATCACTCGCATGGCTTTAATCCCTAGAACCAAATCCGTATTATACGCAGTTAGCCGCCCGGCGGCAAAAGTTTGTCCTACCGGAGTATCGAATGCCGCGCAAGTTCCTTTTTGTTCTTCTGGCCTGCGCCGCTCCGGCGGTCCTTGCCCAGGCTATCTACAGCTGGAAGGACGCCAGCGGCCAAGTCCATTACTCCGACTCACCACCGCCCGACGCCCAGGTCCGGACCGTGAAACAGGCGCCGCTGGCACCTCGCCCTGCAGCATCAGAAGCAAGCGCCGGCGTGCCCCCGCAGAGCATCGCGGAAAAGGAGCTGGCATTCAAAAAGCGCCGTGCAGCAGCAGAAGAAGCGGAAGAAAAGGCCCGCAACCAGAAACAGGCGGACGAACAGCTACAACAGGACTGCACACGCTTTCGCCAGCAACTGGCCGGCCTGGAAGCTGGCCAGCCGGTAATGCGCCCCAACGATGCCGGCGAACAGGTCTATATCGGTGATGACGAACGCGCGAGCGACATCGCACGCATCCGGCAATACCTGGAACGATCCTGCAAGTAGGGCGACGCGGTACAGCCGGCGGGCTCAGGCTTCCGCCGGACCGCCGCCCTTCTTCATGACCTTCCCCTCTTCGGCACGCTTGCGGCGCACCTCCTTGGGGTCGGCGATCAAGGGCCGATAGATCTCGACCCGGTCCTTGTCCCGCAACACCGTATCGGCCTTGACCAGCTTGGCATACACGCCGAGCTTGTTGGCCTTGGCCAGATCGATCTCGGGATGCTTCTGCAACAGGCCCGAGGCCTCCACCGCCCGTTGCACCGTGCTGCCCGCCGGCAGCCTGAGGCGCACGATTTCCTGGCGCTCCTTGAGCGCATAGCAGACTTCGACGTTGATCGAATCAGACATGGTCAGCCCTTGCGGTAGATTTGCGAGGCGCGCTTGACGAAGGAGTCGACGAAAGTGTTTGCGATGTGGCTGAACACCGGCCCCACCGCCTTCTCGATCAGACGGTTGGAAAACTCGTAGTGCAGGTTGAACTCGACCTTGCAGGCGGCATCGCCCAACGGAATGAACTCCCAGCTGCCGTCCAGGTGCGTGAACGGTCCGTCGGTCAGGCGGATGTGCATGTGCCGCGGATAGTCCTTGTCGTTCTCGGTGCTGAAGTGGGACTTGATGCCGTGGTAGTTGATGTGCAGCGTAGCCTTGGTGACCTTCTCGTCACGGCCATGCACCTCGCTGCCGCCACACCAGGGCAGAAACTTGGGGTAATCCTCGCAGCGGTCCACCAGATCGAACATCTGGGCCGGAGTGAATTCGATCAGAACGGTTTTCTTGACGGCTGCCATTGGAGCGCGGGCGAACTAACGAGCTGTTAAAATGCGCGATTTTACGCGTCCGTTCAAGCCTACGCCAATGAGCATCATCGACAACCGCAAGGCCTTCCACGATTATTTCATCGAGGAAAAATACGAAGCCGGCCTCGTGCTCGAGGGCTGGGAGGTCAAGGGCATCCGCGCCGGGCGTGCCAACATCAAGGAAAGCTACGTGGTGATCCGTAGCGCCGAGATCTTCATCGTCGGCATGCACATCACGCCGCTGGAGTCAGCCTCCACCCACGTGCATCCCGACCCGACCCGCACCCGCAAGCTGCTGCTGCACGCCGAGGAAATCGCCAAGCTGATCGGCAAGGTGGAACGCGCAGGTTATGCACTGGTGCCACTCGACCTGCATTACGCCAAGGGTCGCGTGAAGATCAGCATCGGCCTTGCCAAGGGCAAGAAACAGTACGACAAGCGGGAAACCGAGAAGGAACGCGACTGGGAGCGCGAGAAGGCGCGCCTGATCCGCTCCAAGGGCTGAGGCCCCCCTGCTACCGCCCCAGCCTTGGCGGCGGCATGCCACAGGAACCTACTCGGTTTCGCCCAGGGCCCATTCCACGTCCAGGCGCTCCAGCGCATCCACCGGCTGGCACACCCCCGCTGCCGCAAACAGTTCGTGAGCACGGCCGTGCTGCGCGGCGCCGAAGGCCAGCAAGGTCGAGCGGGCGTATTCCGCCAACACAACCGGTGACTGGGGGGTGAGCTTGCGGGCCGTCTCGAAGTGCTCGATGACGGCCTCCTTGCGGGCGCCATAGGTCAGGCCGGCCACCACGCTGCCGATCTTGTCGATCACTTCGGCGTTGTAGACGCCCAGCGCCACATAGGCATCGGCATGGTCATTATCCAGTTCGACGACGCGCTGCAGGCAATCCCGCACCTTGCCACCAAGGCCACGGGCCAGCGCTTTCACCACCGAGATACTCTGGCTGTAGCGCCCCAGCGCCAGGCCATGCACATACCAGGCATTGGCCCAGTTCGGCGCCAGCTCGGTCAGCGCCGTGCAGAATCCAAGCGTTTCATCGAGGATTCGGGTACGGCGCAGTTCGTCCTCTTCCAGGTGGGCGGCGTAAACGACGGCTGCCCGCGCTGCCGCCACCAGCCCCACCGGACCTGCCGCCAAGCCGTATTCGACGGCATCCGCGAAATCCCCCGCATGATAGGCGCGCCAAGCCTCCTCGATCTGCAGCGCGGCCGCCGCCGGATCCGGTACATGAGCCTGAAGGGCCGGATTTGCGTCGAGCAGCGCATGCACGCTGACCACGTCCGGATAGGGTTCCCGGTCGCCCCGGTGCAGGCGTGCCCAGTTGCTCGACAAGGCCGTGCCTCCATAGCGATAGACACGGTTGCCATAGGGAAAACGCTTCCAGCTGCGACGGCCGCCATCCTGCTCCGAGCGGACTTCGGCCACGCGCTGCCGCGAACGGCGCAGGGCCATGCTCCAGTCAAAGCTCAGATGCATCGGCAGTCCTTTCCCGCGAACGGCGCCCAATGACGGGCACTCTCGAAAAATGCCACGACCATCAAGGACGGTACAGGCAGGCCGCGGAGAGTAGCACCCCGCTCGCCATTAAGCATGCTGCGCCGCGGCAACGCGGCGGCCCGTTCAGGCCGCGATCCGGTCCATGAAACGGGCCAGCTGGATATCCAGTTCGGTCAGCCCACCGGCATCATGGGTGCTCAACACCACCTCCACCCGGTTATACACGTTGCTCCATTCCGGGTGGTGGTCGAGCTTCTCCGCCATCAACGCGACCCGCGACATCCAGCCGAAGGCCGCGTTGAAGTCGGCGAAGCGGAATTGCTTGCGGATTGCATCGCGGTCGGGTTCCAGCTGCCATCCTGCCAGGCCCGCCAACGCCGCCTGGCGCTGCGCGTCGTCCAGTTTCTGCGCTCTCATCGGAATCGCCTCCTTCATCAACGCAGGGAAAAATCCACCCGACTGGCTTTCGCCTTGGCCTTGCCGTCGTCGCCTTCATGCGGCGCCAGCAGGAAGACCCGGTCGGCCGGCACCTGGCCCTTGTCGAGCAGCCAGTTCTTGGCCGCCTGGGCGCGCTGCTGCGCGAGCAGGCGCAGGTCCTCGTCGCTGACGGTGGTGTTCGCGAGGATCAGCTTCTCCATCTCGGGCACCGGCAAATCCTTGGTCAGGCCGATCAGGTTGCGGGGCTTCGGAAATTTCTCATCCTTATAGACACGGGTCAGCAGCGCTGGGTACTCGGCGGCGTCGATATGCACGCGGCCGTCCTCGCCAAGAGATTCGCCCTTCTTCGCCATGTCCTTGATCTTCAGCGCCTCGACCTTGCCGAGCATGACCGCGTGCTTGAGGCCTTCCCGGTCGGTCTGCGGATCGACGCGGCCGGCAATGTCGAGCTTGAGGCCGGTCTTCTCGGTCATGGCCTTGGCGATGGCGTTCAGCTTGGGCTCGGCGCTGTCGGGCAGGCGCGCGAAGCCGGGGTCGAACTCCAGCCAGGCCAGTTCCTCGCTGTTGCCACCGAACATCGAGCCTAGCAAGGCAAACGGCGAGGTTATCGCCTTGCCGATCAGATTGACGAGGACCTTCCAGATGATGCCGCCGATACTGAACTGCGGGTCGTCCAGCGAACCGCCGATCGGCAGGTCCAGATCGATCTCGCCACGGCTGTTCTTCAGCAGGGACACCGCCAGCAGCACCGGCAGCTTGAGGGCATCCGGGCTGTCCACCTTGTCGCCGAAGGTCAGCTGGTCGAGGAAGACCTGATTGGTGGCGGTCAGCTTACGGTCCTCGATCTTGTAATTGACACTGGCCGACAGCTTGCCCTTCTCGATGCCGTAGCCGACGTACTTGCCGGCATAGGTGGACACGCCGGACAACTCGAAATCCTTCACCGAGGCCTTGATATCCAGCGCCTTGTCCTGCCGGAAGGGATTGAGCTTGCCGACGACCTCCACCGGCGCCGCGTTGTCCACCTTGCCGCGCAATTCCAGTTCGGCGATCGTACCGGGATCGGACGACAGGCCGACCAAGCGCCCGCCCATGCCAGTCAGGTTGGCGTCGTAATTGGGCCGGATGAAACGATCGCTGTAGGCGATGTTGCCGCCCTGCAGGGTGATCCGCTTGATCGACACCGGCGGCAGCGGCTCGGCAGGCTTTGGAGGTGGCAACTGCGCCGTCGCCACTCCAGGCGCGGACAGCTTGCCACCGTTGGCCTTCTTCACAGCATCCTGTTCATCCTTCTGCTCCTGGGCCCGCTGGGCGGTGATCTCGCGGATATTGAGGCCGCCCTGGGCGTCGAGGATCAGGCGGGTGTAGAAGTCGCTCAGCGCGATGTCGTCGATGCTCACCGCCAGTGGTGCCAGACGGATGTCCACGCCACCGAAGTACAGCGACTTCCAGCGCAGGAAGTCGGCCGCGTTGAGCTTGTCCACCGATGCGAAATCGCCCACCGTCAGGTTGCCCTTGAAGCCGCCCTTCATGCCACCTGCCGCGGGCAACTCGAAAGCCAGCTTGCCGCGGGAGGTGACATTGCCGCGGGTAATCGCGATCTTTACCTTCTCGGTGACGTAGGGCTGCAGCATGGCCAGGTCGACCGCCTTCAGGTCCAGATCCAGAATGCCGACCAGCGGCGCCAGGCCGACCGTACCGGCCACCCCGATCTTGCCGCGCTTGTTGATCGCTGCCCGCAGATCCACTTTGGCCTTGCTACCCTTGGCGGTGGACAAGCCATCCACCTTGATGGCCAGCGGCTCCGCGTTGAAGACGATGGACGGTGACAGGGTCTGGTCCTCCAGACGCACGCCCCAGTCGTCGAGAGCCACATGCTTGACGCTCACCTGCCAGTCGGGACCGGCCGGAGCCTTCTTGGCGGGCGCCGCCCCGTGCTTGCGCGTCGGCGCGGCCGGCGCCTTGGCAACCGGTGCATCACCGGTGGCGGCAAACTGCTCGGCATTGAAGTGGCCATCCTTGCCACGCACGACGGCCAGGCGCGTCGCCTTACCGAGCACCTCGCCGACCGTCACGCGGCGCGTGGCCGTATCGACCTCGGTGTCGCGCAGTTCGAGCAGGCCGACGCGGGCCAGCGGTGTCTTGTCGCCCTTCAGGCGCACGCCCAGGTCCTTCAGCGCAACGCTCTCTGCCTTGACCTGGACCTTGGGTTCGCCGGACGCCTGCGCGAAATCGTAGGCCAGGCGCGCATCCACCTTGCCCGACGCCACCTCGCCCTGCTTCAGGAAAGGCGCGTAGTACGGCCGCGGCCCGACCAGGTCGAGACCACTCAGCTCCAGCGTGCCGGAGGCCTTGAGAGCCGACACGTCCAAGCTGCCCTTGTGCTCGACATGCTCGCCCGCGTCGGTGGAGAAACCAGCCTCCAGCTCCGCAGGCGTACCACCGGCCAGGCTGAACTTGCGCAGGGAAACATGCAGATCCTGCAAGGTCTTGTGGAAGGGGCCGGTGGGCAGATCGTCGCTGAAGGCGATGCGCCCGCCGCTGAGCTTGAGTTCATTCAGCGTCAGCGCAAAGGGCTTGTCCTCGGCAGCTTTCGGCGGTTCGGTCGCGGCAGGCGCGGCTGGAGGTTTGGGCTCAGTCGCAGTGGCAGCGGCCGGCTTCGGCAGCAGCGCGAGCAGGCTGATCGTCCCGTCGCGCTGGCGCTCCACCGTGACATCGGGCCCTTCAATGGAGACCGTACCGATGGCCGCCTCCCGCGCCAAAGGCGCCAGCTTGTCGATGCCGACCTTCAGCGCCGCCAGCTTGATCGCCGGACGACCGTCTGCATGCTGCACCTCGACCCCGTCCAGCCCGACCGAGCCTTTCACGCTCACGCTGGGCGGCTGGCCCGCCGGCTGCGCGAAGCTCAGCTCCAGGTCGGACGACAACTTGGCGCTCGGCAGGCGGAAGGTCTTGTCGACCGGCAAGTAATCCACATAGCGCGTCAGGTCGAAACCATCGAACTTGATGCCGACCACCGATTCGCGGGCAAGGGAGAAAGGCTTGGATTTGCCCTTTACAACGAAGGGCGCCCCATTCACCTTCAGCGCCAGCAACGGCTCGACGAAGGTATCCACCTGGGACGGCAGGTTCGACACGAAGGGCACGCCCAGATCGAGATCAGACACCACCTGCGTCTGCTTCAGCGGCCGGTCGTCGAAATCGATGCGGCCCTTCTCGACGCGGATGTTATGCACCGCGAAATGGGTCTTGGAACCATCGTCGGGCTTGCTGAGGATTTCGTCGATGACATCCGACCAGTTGTAGCGCTGACCTTCCAGGCGCACCACGCTGACCGTCGGCTCTACCAGCTTCACCTCCTCCACCACCACGCCACCGCGCAGCAGGGATTCCGCCTCCACGTTCACGTACAGGGACGTGAAGCTCGCCGCCGGGCTCTTGCCGTCCGGCTCCAGCATGCGGAAGCCACGCACCTCGGCGGACAGCGCATAGGGATTGATCGACAGCCCCTCTATCGTCACCGGGCGATGCAGCAGTTCGCCGAGTTGCTTCTCGGCCACCGACTTGACCAGTGGCGGCGCGATCCAGAACCCCGCCACACCCACCAGGGCCACCGCTGCCAGCCCCCGCAGCGCCCATTTCGCCGGACGTCCGGCGGCGCGCAGCTTTTCGATCATGTTCTTGTCCCTTGTTCTCCGCGCGGATGGCGCAGGCGAGCTTTTCGTTCAATATTCATCAAGCCTAGCAGCGTAAGCCATTCAGGCAAATGACGATGTAAGCAGTGTTTGCCCTGACGCAAGCCAGGGTCTATCCTCCCCGCCCTTTCCGGCCTTCCCTCCGCTCGCCAAGTCCATGAATCCGCACACCAAACCATCTGCAGCCGGTTCTCACTTCGACGTCATTGTGATCGGCGCCGGCGCGGCGGGGATGATGTGCGCAGCCCAGGCCGGGCAGCGCGGCCGCCGCGTGCTGATCCTCGACCACGCCGCCAAGTTAGCCGAGAAGATCCGCATTTCCGGCGGCGGCCGCTGCAACTTCACCAACCTGACGGTCGGCATCGCCAACTACCTGTCGCGCAACCCGCAGTTCTGCCGTTCGGCGCTGGCCCGCTTCACGCCCAACGATTTCCTCGACCTGATGGCCCGCTATGGCATCCCCTGGCATGAGCGGGAACACGGCCAGCTGTTCTGCGATGACTCGGCCCAGGACATCATCGACATGCTGCGCACCGAATGTGAAAACGGCAACGTGCGCTGGGCGATGCCATGCTCGCTCAACGGCGTGACGGCCGGCAACACACCCGAGGCGCGCTTCATGCTCGACAGCAGCCACGGCCGCTTCAGCTGCGAAAACCTGGTGATCGCCACCGGCGGCCTGTCGATCCCCAAGATCGGCGCCTCGCCGCTGGGCTACAGGATTGCCGAGCAGTTCGGCCTCGCCATCGTGCCGCCCAAGCCGGCGCTGGTACCGCTGACCCTGCCGCCGGAAGAACTGGCCATCTACAAGGAGCTGGCCGGCATGGCCTTCGATGCGGTCGCCGAATGCGGCGCCGGGTACTTCCGCGAGAACCTGCTGTTCACCCACCGCGGCCTGTCCGGACCCGTGATCCTGCAAGTATCGTCCTACTGGCAAGCGCGGGACTATGGCGACAGCGACGGTGGCCGACAGGTCGTCGTCAATCTGTTCCCTGCCGAGGACGTACGCGCCTGGCTCGGCGAACGGGCGCGCAGCAAGACCCTGCTCTCCAACCTGCTTTCCGACCGCCTGCCCAAGCGCTTTGCCCACGCCTGGTGCGAGCAGCGCGGCTGGAACCGCCCCACCAACCAGTTCAACCCGAAGGAACTGGACGCCATCGCCGCCGCGCTGACCGGCTGGACGATCACGCCCAACGGCACCCTGGGCTACGCCAAGGCGGAGGTCACGCTCGGCGGCGTGGACACGCGGGAACTGTCGTCGAAGACCATGGAAGCGCGGAAAGTGCCGGGCCTGTACTTCGTCGGCGAGGTCATGGACGTCACTGGCCACCTGGGCGGCTACAACTTCCAGTGGGCATGGGCGTCGGGCTACGCGGCGGGCCAGGCGGTATAAAAAACAAAGGCCCGCATGACGCGGGCCCTTGTTCATCGCAGCAGGCAGGCGCTTACTTGGCAGCGGCAGCCAGACCGTCGAGGATTTCCTTCTTGGCATCTTCGACGGAGCCCCAGCCGGTCACCTTGACCCACTTGCCCGGCTCCAGATCCTTGTAGTGCTCGAAGAAGTGCACGGTCTGCTTCATCAGCAGCTCGGGCAGGTCGTCAATGGTCTGGACCTTGTCGTACAGCGGGGTCAGCTTGGACACCGGCACGGCGACGACCTTGGCATCCACGCCGCCTTCGTCTTCCATCTTCAGCACGCCGACGGGACGGGCACGGATGACCACGCCCGGCTGCAGCGGGAAGGGGGTCACGACCAGCACGTCCACCGGATCGCCGTCGCCGGCAACGGTGTGCGGCACGTAGCCGTAGTTGATCGGATAGCGCATGGAGGTGCCCATGAAGCGGTCAACGAAGACGGCGCCGCTGTCCTTGTCCACTTCGAACTTGATCGGATCGCCTTGAGCGGAAATCTCGATGATCACGTTGATGTCGTTCGGAACGTCCTTGCCAGCCTTGACCTGATCGAAACCCATATCACTACCTCCCGTTATTAGATATAAGACAGCTCGGTATTATAAGTGAGCCTTGTGACGCTGGGACAAACCCTTATGACGGAAAGCGCTCAATCCGAGTCGAAGCCCGCGTCCTCGATCACCGTGCGCAGCGCATTGGCCGACACCTTGGCCGGGTCGTAACTGACACGCGCCTCGCCCTGCTCCAGGGAAACCTCCACGCTGGCCACACCGGGCGTCGCGGACAGCGCGCCGGTCACGTTCTTCACACAGCCCTGGCAGCTCATGCCGCCGACCTTGATCACCACGTCTTCCATCGTTTTTCCTTTCAGTTGGTTTTTCCCGGGCGCCAGCGCCGCAGCAACAGGGAGTTGCTGACCACCGACACCGAACTCATCGCCATCGCCGCACCGGCGATCACTGGATTGAGCAGGCCGAGCGCCGCGGCAGGAATGCCCAGCACGTTGTAGATGAAGGCAAAGAACAGATTCTGGCGGATCTTGCCGAGCGTCGTCCGCGACAGGGAAATCGCGTCGGCCACGCTGTTCAGGTCATTGCGCACCAGAGTCAGGTCCGCAGCCTCGATGGCCACGTCGGAACCGGCGCCGATTGCGAAGGACACATCGGCCGCGGCCAGCGCCGGTGCATCGTTGATGCCATCACCGACCATCGCCACGCGGCCACTGCCACGCAGGGCCTCCACCGCTGCGGCCTTCTCGCCCGGCAGCACCTGGGCCTTGTATTCCGAGATACCCGCCTCCGCTGCGATGCGCGCGGCCACCGCCGGGTGGTCACCGGTCAGCATCACGACCCGCACGCCGAGCGCCTGCAGGCGCGCCACTGCCGCCCTGGAGCTGGCACGCAGCGGATCGGCGAGGCCCAGCGCGCCCCATGGCCGTCCATCGACGGCCACGCACACCGGCGTCAAGGCCCCAGCGAACAGGGGCTGCAGCACCTCAGCAGGCAACTCAGCGCCCTGCCCGGCCAGGAAGTCCGGCGAGCCGATCCACACCTCGCGCCCATCGACACGACCACCGATCCCCTTGCCGCCGCTTGTCTGTACCGCGTCGGCAAGGCTCCACTGCAGGCCGGCTGTCTGCGCCGCATCGACGATAGCCTTGGCTAGCGGGTGGTGGCTGGCCTGCTCGACCGCCGCCGCAACGGCCAGCAATTCGTTCGGCGTCACACCTGCCAACGGACGCACATCCAGCACCGCCGGGCGTCCTTCGGTCAACGTGCCGGTCTTGTCCACCGCCAGCACAGCTATCTTCTCGGCCAATTCCAGCGCCTCGGCGTTACGCACCAGGATACCGGCTCGGGCCCCCTGCCCGGTCCCAACCATCACCGCCGTCGGCGTGGCCAGACCCAACGCACAAGGGCAGGCAATCACCAGCACCGCCACCGCATTGACGAGGGCTGGCGCCAGTTCGCCGCCCAGCCACCACCAGGCCACGAAAGTCAGCGCGGCGATCGCCACTACGGTCGGCACGAAGATCGCCGCGATGCGGTCGGCCAGCTTCTGCACCGCCGGCTTGCCGCCCTGGGCCTGCTCGACGAGGCGCACGATGCCGGCCAGCAAGGTTTCTGTACCCACACCGGTGGCCCGGCAGCGCAATACGCCATCGCCATTGACGGTCGCCGCAAAAACCTTGTCGCCCTCCCTTTTGGGAACCGGTACGCTCTCGCCGGTCAGCATCGCCTCGTCCGCCGACGACTCACCACTCAGCACTTCGCCATCCACCGGCACCGAATCGCCAGCGCGCAACACGAAGACCATACCCGCCATGACGCGCTCGACCGGCATCTCCTGCAGCGCGCCATCCTGCTCAACCCAGGCGGTGGGCGGTTGCAGGCGCAGCAGCGCCTCGATGGCCGCCGACGTGCGCGCCCGCGCCCGCGCTTCCAGCAGCTTGCCGAGCAGAACCAGCGTGATGATGCTGGCCGAGGCCTCGAAATACACGTGCAGATCATGGCGATCGAACACCACCACGACCAGGCTGAAGAAGTAGGCAACGCTGGTGCCCAGCGCCACCAGCACATCCATGTTGGCACCACCGCCGCGCAGGGATGACCAGGCGCCCTTATAGAAGCGCCGCCCGATCCAGAACTGCACCGGCGTCGCCAGCAGGCACTGCAGCCAGCGCGGCAGCCACTCCGCGTGATGGGCCGAGGCCTCCAGACCGCCGGCAAGCATGCCGATCATCTGGACCAGGAAAGGCGCGCTGAGCAGCGCCGAGATCCAGAACAGCCGCAGCTCGGCGCGAAACTCGGCCTCCTTGCGCTGCTTGTCGGCCTCCCGGTCGCGGGCGACGATGGGCGTTGCCGTAAACCCAGCTTTTTGAATCGCCGCGATGATCGCCGCCGGCTCGGACAGCCCCGGCACATAGCGGACGCGCGCGCTTTCCGCAGCGAAATTGACGCTGCCCTCCACACCGGGCAAGCGATTGACGACTTTCTCGATACGCGCCGCGCAGGCGGCACAGCTCATGCCGGACAGACTCAGTTGCAACGTCTGCGGCGCCACATCGAAACCGGCCTTGCGGATCGCCGCCAAAATGTCCGGAGCACCGGCCCCATCGGGTCCGGCGGCCAGCCGCGCCTTGCCAGTGCCGAAATTGACCTCGGCGCTGATACCGGGCAATCGGTTGAGTACCTTTTCGAGCCGCGTCGCGCAGGCCGCGCAGCTCATCCCGGAGACCGGCAGGTCGTAACGCCCACCTGGCTCGTTCCCCATCGCGTCCTCCCTCAGCCGACCAGCAGCACCGGCAGCGTGGCCCGCTGCAACACCCGCGTCGCCACCGAACCGACGAAGAAGTCGGCCACCACGCCGCGACCATGCCGGCCGAGGCACAGGTAATCACACTCCAGCAAAGTCGCCTGATGCAGCACCACATCTGCCGGCTGACCCACGAGGATATGCGGCGTCACCGGCAAACCAGCTGCCTTGAACCGGGCCAGCGGCGCCTTGAGCACCCCCTCGCCTTCGTCCCTGTAATAGCTATCCAGGGCTTCACGGGCCACGTGGCGGGTTGCAAACTCGATGGGAATTGGCGGATGCACGTACAGCACATGCACCTCAGGCACGCTCTTCAGTTGGTCTGCCAGACCGATCACCTGATCGACGACGCGCTGGGCAACTGGAGAATCATCTACGGCCAGCAGGATTTTCATGATTCGCTCCGCCTTTCAGGAAAAGACTCAGAAATGGCAGACCACACCATTCCACAGATTGCTGCCGAGGGTCGGCGTCGTCACTAGGCCATATACGCCGAAGGCCAGCACCACCAGTCCAGACCCCGTGCGCACCGCCCGGTTCCGCACCACGTCACGCAGACGCTTCAGCAGCATGCCGGCCAGCAGCAGGTTGGGCAGCGTACCGAGACCGAAAGCCAGCATCAGGCCTGCGCCACGCTCCGCAGAGCCGGTCACCAAAGCCGTCGCCAACACACTGTACACCAGACCACAGGGTAGAAAGCCCCACAGCAGGCCCAAGGGAAAAGCCTGGCCCACGCTGCGCGCCGGCAGGAAACGTCGGGTCAGCGGCTGGATGCGCGCCCACAACTTGTGGCCAAGCCGCTCGACACCGGACAGGGCCCGCGTGAAACCGGTCAGGTAGAGCCCGAGCGCCACCAGCATCAGGTTGGCAGCCACATACAGGACCAGCTGGATAGGCAGGATGTTGTTGAACAACAGCCCTACCGTACCGATCGCCCCCATCGCGGCACCAGCCAGCGTGTAGCTGCTGATCCGCCCGACGTTGTAAGCCAGATGCAGGGGCCAGTCACTGCGCTGCTGGCCCGGCAACTGCACGGTCAGCGCGCTGACGATACCACCGCACATACCGACACAGTGGGTGCCGCCGAGCAGGCCGATGAGGAAGACTGCGAAATAGCCGGTTTCGGGCATGGAGATTCAACCTGGACAAACAAAAACGCCCCGTGGGCAACACGGGGCGCGTTCCAACACTTGGCTCGGCATTCTAGCCCGCCCACCTCGGAGCGGCCAGCCGGCCGGAAGTTCAGATCACCTTCGAGTAACGGGTGCGCTCCCGGTCGGCGCGCAGGTACTTGTCGAAGACCATCGCAATCGCCCGCACCAGCATGCGGCCGGCAGGCAGCACGGTGATCCACTGCTTGTCGATCTTCAGCAAGCCGCCCTTCTCCATCTCGCGCAAGTCGGCGAGTTCCGCGGCGAAATACTTGTTGAAGTCGATCAGGTGAGCGATCTCGATGGACTCGATGGACAGTTCGAAGTGGCACATCAGCGCCTGGATGATCGCCCGCCGCAGCAGGTCGTCCGGCGTCAGCTCGATGCCGCGCAGCACCGGCAGGCGGCCCGTGTCGATGATGTCGTAGTACTCGTCGAGGGTCTTCACGTTCTGCGCGTAGGTCGGGCCGACCTTGCCGATGGCCGACACGCCGAAGGCCAGCAGATCGCACTCCGCATAGGTGGAGTAACCCTGGAAGTTGCGGTGCAGGCGTCCCTGGCGCTGGGCCGTGCTCAGCTCGTCGTCCGGCTTGGCGAAGTGATCCATGCCGATGTACACATAGCCCGCCTCGGTCAGGCGGCGGATCGCCAGTTGCAGGATCTGCAGCTTGGTCTCGCCGGACGGCAGCTGCGCGTCGATGATGCGGCGCTGCGGCTTGAACAAGCTCGGCAGGTGCGCGTAGTTGTAGATCGACAACCGATCCGGTGACAGGGCCAGGATCTGCTCGAGGGTACGGTTGAAGCTGATGACGTTCTGCTTGGGCAAGCCGTAGATCAGGTCCACGCTGACCGACTTGAAGCCATGGGCCCGCGCCGCGTCGATGACGAGCTTGGTTTCTTCCTCGCTCTGGATGCGGTTGACCGCCTTCTGCACGTCCGGATTGAAATCCTGGATGCCAACGCTCATGCGGTTGAAGCCGAGTTCGGCCAGCAACGCGACGGTGGCTTCGTCCACCTTGCGCGGGTCGACCTCAATGGAATACTCACCGTCCGGCACCAGCGTGAAGTGCTTGCGGACCATGCCCATCAGGCGGCGCAGTTCGTCGTGGGACAGGAAGGTCGGCGTGCCGCCGCCCAGGTGCAGTTGGAGAACTTCCCGCGACCCGTCGAGCTTGGCCGCCTGCATGTCCACTTCTTTTTCAAGATAATCCAGATACTTGGCGGAGCGACCGTGATCCTTGGTGATGATCTTGTTGCACGCGCAGTAGTAGCAGATCGTATTGCAGAAGGGGATGTGGAAGTATAATGAAAGCGGTTTGCCGATTCCGCCGACAGTACGTCTCCCGAGCCAATGCTCCAAGGCGTCGGAGTTGAAGGCTTCGACGAAGCGGTCAGCGGTCGGGTACGACGTATACCTCGGGCCATTCACATCAAATTTGCGAATGAGCTCGGGATCGAATATCAGGTCTTTTTGTGTCGTGTTCATGGTGCACTTCTGTTGGTTGCGCTGAACAATCGCAGAATCGATCCAAAACAGTATTGACGTGGATCAAAGGGCTCCAAACGTTGGTAAAACCATCCAGTTCAGGTGATTGCGCGTGCAGATGAAATCGGTGATTCCGGTGACGGTCGTGGACATCAAGGTCGCGTGTTCCCAGTGCAATCTGCGGGAATTGTGTCTTCCCTTCGGCCTCGACCCCAATGAGATCGACCAGCTCGACGAGCTCGTCGGCAGCCGCCGCAAGATCAAGCGGCAGCAGCACCTCTACCGCTCCGGCGACAACTTCGAGGCGATCTACGCGATTCGCGCCGGCTCGTTCAAGACCGACGTGATCCTTGAGGACGGCCGCGACCAGGTGACCGGCTTCCAGATGACCGGCGAAGTCCTGGGCCTCGACGGCATCAGCACCGAACACCATTCGTGCAACGCGATTGCGCTGGAAGACAGCGAAGTCTGCGTGATCCCCTTCAACCGGCTCGAAGAGCTGTCACGGACGGTGGAGAGCCTGCAGCACCAGTTCCACAAGATCATGAGCCGCGAGATCGTCCGCGACCATGGTGTGATGATGTTGCTCGGCTCAATGCGCGCAGAGGAGCGGCTGGCGGCCTTCCTGTTGAACATGTCCCAGCGCTTCACTGCACGGGGCTTCTCTCCGTCGGAATTCCACCTGCGCATGACCCGCGACGAGATCGGCTCCTACCTGGGCCTCAAGCTCGAGACGGTATCCCGCGCCTTCTCCCGCTTCCAGGAAGAAGGCCTGGTCGCCGTCCAGCAGAAGCACATCCGCATTCTCGATACGCCGGGCCTGAAGCGCCTGCTCAACCACCACTCAGCCTGAGCACCGCCGGCGCCCGGCCTCACAGCCAGGCCAGCCAGCCGAGCGGATTCTTGCTGACCGCCACCGAGACGATCCACGACAGCGTCGCCAGCGCACCCACGTAAGCCGCGGCGCGCTGCACACGCGGTCGCGTCGCCTTCAGCGCGACACTCCCCAGCCCGATATAGACAAGCAAGCCCAGCACCTTGGCCGTCAACCAAGCGTGCACGAAGGGGTATTGGGCGGCCATCCAGGCCAGGCCGAGCGCACTGGCCAGCAGGCAGGAATCGACGATATGGGGCAGCACCCGCGCCAGACGGGCCCGCAACAGCGGCGAGCCGCTCAACGACCACCAGCCCCGCAAGGCGAAGCCACAGCCGCTGAGCACCACGCAGGTGATGTGAAAATGTTTGAGAGCCAGATACATGCCGCGCCTCCATTGTTCCGCGGCAAAGCTCCGGCTGCCGGCGGGCCCCGCAAAAACGGGGCCGCGACACTTTAGCTGCGCAGCACGCCCACTTCCAGTGCGGCGAACCAGTTGATGAATCGCTGCACGTCGGCACCTTGGTAAATAGCCCCATGCTGCGGCACCAGCATATCGATCTCCAGGCGGGAAACGCGCTCGCACCAATCGCGCTTGGCCCGGTCCGAGCCCATCCAGCGCTTGTGAAAACCTTCCGCATGGCGGATGTGGCGGGAGAAGTCCTGCACATACAGCTCGTTATGGTCCGCCGGCAACAGGGCTGCGCCGACATCACCCGAGAACAGGATCTTGGCCTTCGGATCGTACAGATGGAAATTGCCCGACGAATGCAGGTAATGGGCCGGAATCGCCTGCAGTTCAAGACCATCGAGACGGATCGTCACGCCCGAATCGGGGATCGGCACAAAAGTCGAATCCTGCCCACCGAAATGGGGCAGAAAACTCTGCCACAACCAGCTCGTATAACACTTCAGGTCGGGCTTGAACTCCAGCCACAAAGCCAGGGAGGAAATGATGTCCGGATCCTGGTGGGACGCGAAAATACCCGCCAGACGCGTCGGATCGCACTCCGCCGACAAGGCGGAGAACACCGACGGAAAGATCTCGATCCCACCCGGATCGCACAGCAGGGCCTCCTCCCCGTGAATGACCACATATTCATTGGTATCGATGATGTAACCAGGCTTGGTGGTATCCCGTGCGATCGCCAGCCAGCGGTGATCCTCGTCCTGATAGATGCAATGGGCCTGTTTCATGGGTTTCCTAATCCTTTACGAGGCGTTCCTTGCCGAGAACTTCGAGGGATCGCTTGATCTGCGCGATCACCTCGGCAAAATCCGTCGAGACCTGCATCAATGCAGCACTGAAGCTGCCGCCATAGGCCGCCTCGATCTTCGCTGAACGAGCCAGCACACCACCCAGTTCGACCAATTGCTGGGTTTCCTCGACTGCCGCACGCAAGCGCAGATCGAGGGAACGCAGGCGTACCTGCTGCTCAGCAAGCCGCGTGGCACCACGCCTGCGAGCCTCCCGCGCACCCGGCACACCGTCGCCGCTGAGCCTCAAGGCCTCCGCCAGAATCGCCGCAATACGCTGCTGCTGCACGACACCGGTGACACTCCCGACCGAACCGGAAGTCATTTCCCTCAGGGATGCCATGTGGCGGGTCAGATCCTGGGCGAAGCGCCGCAACTCATTGGACAGCACACCGAACCCGAGCGCGGCATTACCCGCCCGCTTGGCGAGAAAGATCGCATTGAGGGCCATCAGATTGATGCGGAAGGCCGTCGCCACGATGGCCTTGATCTCCTCATTGACCCGGACGATACGGGCAAGCTCGCCGGTCCGCGGAGCAATCCCGTGAAAATTCGGTTCTGGCGCATTCATGTGGACTCTCTGGAGCAGGCAGACTGTGGTGGCTGATTAACGGCGAAGATGCAATCGGCTTGAGCCATTCGATGCGGAAAAGACGGCACCGCCCCAACTTCACGCCGCCAGCGCCGTAAACGAGAAAACCCGCTGACGAATCAGCGGGTTTTCTTATACTTGGGGCGACATACCGGGATCGAACCGGTGACACCTGGAATCACAATCCAGTGCTCTACCAACTGAGCTAATGCCGCCACTGGTAATCGTCGACCGAAATCGCCGATTTGAAACTTCCAAAGAGCCTGCCCGACAGGAATCGAACCTGTAACCCCCGGCTTAGAAGGCCGGTGCTCTATCCAGTTGAGCTACGGGCAGTTCGCCGCGGGCACTCGGGTCAAGCTTTGGTCGGGGTGGAGAGATTCGAACTCCCGACATCTTGCTCCCAAAGCAAGCGCGCTACCGGACTGCGCTACACCCCGAGAGCCGCGAATAGTACACACCTATCGGAAGCTCGTCAAATAAAATTGGCACGAATTTTCATGCTCGACGAAATTCGTGCCTGCGGGACGCGCCAGGTCACGACGCCTCACCTCCTCGTGCCACACCCCGAATGCATGCCTTCCGGGTAAGCGTTGCATGCGCGCAACAAATTGAATTCACACAAATTGACCTAGATCACAGCTTTCGTTGTGCAACGCAATAAATCAGTAGGATTACCAATACCAGGATCCCCACCGCAGGGTAAAATCCGGCCCGGCCCCAGACGCCCCGAAGCCCCGTGGCAACGGCAACCCAATAGCCGCACGATTCGCACTCACCCGAGTACCCATCATGAACGAACAGCACTACCTCACGCCCCTCTTCGAGCCCCGCTCCGTGGCCATCATCGGCGCCAGCGAAAGAGAGCTGTCCCTCGGCAACATCCTCGTCCGCAACATGCTGGAGGCCAGCTTCAAGGGCAAGCTGTTCACGGTCAATCCCAAGTACGACCAAGTGCTGGGCGTCCCCTGTTACAAGAGCGTCGAGGACATCCCCCAGCGCCTTGACCTGGCCGTCATCACCACCAAGGCCGACCGCGTGCCGGCCATCGTCGACGCCTGTGGGCGTGCCGGCTGCAAATCCGTGGTAGTGCTGCCGTCGGGCTTCTCCGACGCCGGCCCGCGCGGCCGCATGCTCGAGAAGAACACCGTCGAGAACGCCCGGCGCCACCGCATCCGTCTGCTCGGCCCCAACTGTCTGGGCGTGCTGCGCCCCGAACTCGGCCTCAACGCCAGCTTCGCCCACGGCGGTGCCATCAAGGGCTCCATCGGGCTGATCTCCCAGTCCGGAGCCCTCTGTTCGGCAATCCTCGACTGGGCCCGGCCCAACAACGTCGGTTTTTCGTCGGTCGTATCCCTCGGTACCTCGGTGGACATCGACTTCGGTGAGGTCCTCGAATTCATGGTCTCGGACGCCCGCACCGAGAGCATTTTCCTATACGTAGAAGGCATCAAGGACGCGCGCCGCTTCGTCAGTGCGCTGCGCGCTGCGGCCCGCGTCAAGCCGGTGCTGCTGATCAAGGTCGGGCGTCATCCGGCCGGCTCCCACGCCGCACTTCTGCACTCCGGAGCCACGGTCGGCGAGGACGCGGTGTTCGACGCCGCGCTGCGCCGCGCCGGCGTGATCCGCCTGTACAACATGGGCCAGCTGTTCGCTGCCGCCAACGCGCTGTTCTCCCACTTCCGCCCGCGCGGCAACCGCCTGGCCGTGATCACCAACGGCGGCGGCCCCGGCGTGATGGCCGCCGACCGCGCCGCCGACCTGCGCATTCCGCTGGCCACCCTGTCCGACGGCACGGTCGCCAAGCTCAACGAGATCCTGCCGGCCAACTGGTCCCACTGCAATCCGGTGGACATCATCGGCGATGCTGACCCCGAGCGTTACAGCAAGACCCTCGACATCGTGCTGGCCGACGAAAACGTGGAAGGCGTGCTGACCATCCTGACCCCCCAGGCCATGGCCCGCCCCACCGAAGTGGCGCAAAAGGTCATCGAGATCGAACGGGCTGCCGACAAGCCGGTGTTCACCTGCTGGATGGGCGAGGAGCAAGTGCGTGAGGGACGCAAGCTGTTCGAAACCGCCGGCATTCCCACCTTCCGCACGCCGGAACCGGCGGTGGAGCTGTTCGGTCACATCTCGGCTTACTACCGAAACCAGAAACTGCTGGTACAGACGCCGAGCTCCCTGTCCTCCGACCTCAACCCACCATCGGTGGAAAGCGCCCGCCTGGTCATCGAAACAGCCCTTTCCGAGCGCCGCAAGAACCTCAACGAGATGGAGTCCAAGGCCCTGCTGGCTGCCTTCCGGATTCCCATCGCGCAGACCGTCGTCGCCCGCTCCGCCACCGAGGCAATGGTACTGGCCGAAGAACTGGGCCTGCCGGTCGCCATGAAGATCGACTCCCCGTCGATCACCCACAAGGCTGACACCGGCGGCGTGCGCCTCAACCTCAGCGGCCTTGCCGCCGTGCGCTCCGCCTATCAGGAGATCCTTGAGGAAGTGAAGCGCAAGCGCCCTGACGCCATCATCAACGGGGTTGCCATCGAGCCGATGGTCATCAAGCCCTACGGCCGCGAGCTGATGGTCGGCGCCTTCCGCGACCCGATCTTCGGGCCAGTGATCACCTTCGGCGAAGGCGGCGCCCACGTCGAGATCCAGGCCGACCGCGCAGTAGCCCTTCCGCCGCTCAACAACTACCTGGTCAAGGACCTGATCAAATCCACCCGCGTATCCACGCTGCTTGGCGAATACCGCAACATGCCGCCGATCAATATGGAGTCGCTGGAGTTCGTGCTGCTGCGCATCTCCGAAATGGTCTGCGAACTGCCGTGGATCCGCGTGATGGACATCAACCCGCTGATCGTGGACGAGCACGGCGCCGTCGCCGTCGACGCGCGCATCGTGGTGGACAACATCGCCCCCACTGCCGACCGCTACGACCACATGGCGATCCACCCCTATCCGTCGCACCTGATCACCAAGATCTCGATGCCGGAAGGCGAGATCACCGTAAGGCCGATCAAGCCCGAAGATGCGGATCTGGAAATCGAGTTCGTGCGCAAGCTGTCGCCGGAAACCAAGTACCTGCGCTTCATGAACACCCTGCGCGAGATGCCGCCGGCGATGGTGGCCCGCCTCACGCAGATCGACTACGACCGGGAAATGGCCTTCGTCGCCACCATCGAGGAAGACGGAGTCGAAGTGGAAATCGGCGTGACCCGTTACGCGGTCAATCCGGATGGCGAGACCTGTGAGTTCGCGATCGTAGTCGCCGAGGACTGGCAGCACCGCGGCCTCGCCCGGCGCCTGATGGGCGTGCTGATCGAGACCGCGCGCAACCGCGGCCTGCACGCGATGACCGGGATCTTCCTGTCGAACAATGAACGCATGCTGAAATTCGTCGCCAGTCTGGGCTTCGTGTTGACCAACGACCCGGAAGACAACACCGTCAAGCACGGCATCCTGACCCTGCAGGGCTGAAGATGAACAACGCCAGCCAGCCCATCCGCTGCGCCTGGTGCGGGGACGACCCCCTGTACCAGGCCTACCACGACGAGGAATGGGGCGTGCCGCTGCACGACGACCGAGCCCTGTTCGAACTCCTGACCCTCGAAGGCGCCCAGGCCGGGCTGTCGTGGATCACCGTGCTGCGCAAGCGCGAGAACTACCGCCAGGCCTTCGCCGGCTTCGATCCGGCCGCAGTGGCCCGCTTCACCGAAGCCGATCAAGCCGCCCTCCTCGCCAACCCGGGCATCGTCCGCAACCGCCTGAAGGTCGCCTCCACCATCGACAACGCCCGTGCTTTCCTGGACATCCAGGCCGAGTTCGGCAGCTTCGACACATGGTTGTGGCGCTTTGTGGACGGCCAGCCGATCCACAACGAGCTGCGCAGCCTGGCCGACGCCCAAGCCAGCACACCACTGTCCGACCAGCTCAGCAAAGCCCTCAAGAAACGCGGCTTCCGCTTCGTCGGCACCACCATCTGCTACGCCTTCATGCAGGCCGCCGGCATGGTGAACGATCACACCACCGACTGCTTCCGCCACCGGGAAGTCGCCGCGTTATCATCGCGCCCTCTGTAACACTGAAGCGCCGGCCCCACGCGGCCGGCCCGCGAAACATGACCGACCAGATCGAAACCGCCGAATTGCATGGCCAGCCCGTTCTCAAGCTGCAGACGCCGGACGGCGCTGTCGCCCTGATCTCCCTGTTCGGCGCCCATGTACTGTCCTGGACACCCGCCGGCGGCGAAGACCGTCTCTATCTCAGCCCCAAGGCCGTCTTCGACGGCAGCACCGCCATCCGCGGCGGCGTGCCGGTGTGCTTCCCGCAGTTCGCCGGCCTCGGCCCGCTGCCCAAGCACGGCTTCGCCCGCAACCGTCGCTGGGCAGTTTCCAGCTCCCGCGCCGGCAAGGACTACGCCGTCGCCACGCTGCGCCTCACCGACGACGACGCCACCCGCGCCCTGTGGCCGCACGCGTTTGCAGCCGAAATGAGCGTCTCTATCGGCGGCGACCGCCTCGACATGGAACTGGAAGTGGAGAACACCGGCGACACGCCGTTCAGCTTCACCGCCGCCCTGCACACCTACCTGAAAGTGCGCGAGGTGGAAGCCCTGAGCGTCGACGGCCTGCGCGGGCTCGAATACCGGGACAGCGCCGACGGCGACCGGATCAAGAAGGAAACCGGCGTCGGCCTCGCCATCGACAGTGAAGTGGACCGCGTGTATCACGGCGCGCCCCGCACGCTGCTGGTACGGGAAGATCACCGGGCCATGGGCATCCACACCGAGAACTTCCCCGATGTAGTGATCTGGAATCCGTGGGAGGAAAAGTGCGCGGCCCTCGCCGACATGCCTGCCGACGGCTTCCGCCGCATGCTGTGCGTCGAAGCCGCCGCGGCGAAGGAGCCTGTCGAGCTGGCTGCCGGCACCAACTGGTGGGGCCGGCAGACCCTCATCGCAATGTAAGAAGTAGCGGCCTCAAGAAAAGAAAACGTCGGGCAGCCCCAGCTTTCCCTGTCCCCGCGGGGGTGGGCTGGGCGCCGCCTAGCCCTGGGGTGCTCAGTTGGCCGCCCGCACCGTATCGGCCACGTTCCGGCCATTCACGCGGACGATCGCGAGGGTATGGCCGGAGCCATCCATCTCCACCGGCTCAATCGTCACGCTGCCCGAATCCAGCGCCCGTTGCAGGCGCTGGGTAGCATGCTCGGAGGTCATGCCGGGCTCACGTACATCGAGCCCCTGCACCCGGATCTTGCGACCGCCCTGATAGAAGGTCGCACCATCCATCGCATAAGCCCGCGAAGCGCCCCGCACCGGACGTGACGGCGTCGGTGTCGTCACCGCCAGCGGCGCATTGCCGGAAGACACGGCAGTACTCGCAGGCGGCGCCTGCGGCACACTCACGGGCACAGTTGGCGCAAGGACCGCACGGGGGACGGGAGCGGGAGCCGGGGCCTGAGCGGGCGCAGCCGGCGCATTGACCGCGGCGGCCGCGGCAGCCGCCGCTTCCGCCGCCGACATTTCCCCACTGGAAAAGCTGGACGGCGCACGTACGGCATGAACCTGGGGCGCAGGAGCCGGACGCGGCGCCGCAACGGCCGTCGGCGCAACAGGGGCCGGCGCACTGACCGGCGGGGGAATCACCACGCTCTGGCGCCCACTGGACACGGCCGGCGGCGGCACCGGAATCGCCGCGCGACGCTCCGCCGGCGGCAGCGGTGCCGAATTCGGCGTAAAGGCCTCACGCCCCAATGCCTCGCGCCCCACCATCGGCGCATAGGCCTCCCGCCCGATGGCGCGGCCATGGCTGCGGCTAGGCGGCTTCGGCGGCTCGACGCGGGACTCGACGGTCTTCAGCGCGGCAGCCTTGGCAGCCGCCTTGGCATCCGGCGACAGGGGTGCAGCGACCTGCGGCGTCCGCTCCTCCCGAACCGCCTTGCCGTGATGGCGGCGGTCATTACGCTCGGCCTTGCCCTTTCCCTTGCCCGTCTTGCCGCCTTTCTCGGCAACCACGGCTTTGTCGTGGTGGCCGGCCTTGCCGGATTTCACGGCATGGCGCGGCGTTTCGGCCTTGGCGGCCTTGCCCGAGGCGGACTTGGCCGAAGAGGTTTTCTTGGATGCGCTGGCCTTGGCCTCGGAAGACTTTCCGGCCTTGGCGGTCTTTTTGGCCTCCGGCTTGGAAGCCGGGGCTGCCTTGTGAGCACCGGCCTTGGCCTGGTGATGGGCGGCAGAGGCTTCGCCTCCGGCCATCATCAGGCCCAGCGCCAGCGTCAGCGCGGCAATCTTGGGATTCATGCGGTGTGCTCTCCTGCTGTATCGGGTCGCCCCAAGGGGCGCTCCGACTGGATGTACGCGAAAACGGCAGTCTGCGCGACATGGATAATCGTGAGATTTTACCGGAAACTCCACCGGCTACGGACTTGCAGGCGCGGCTGCCTTTCTGCACCATGCGCCCTTTTTGAGGCCTTCCCCCGTCCATGCTTCTGCCGATCGAACAACGCATTGCCGCCGAACTAGGTGTACAGCCCCGTCAGGTTTTCGCTGCCGTGCAGCTTCTCGACGAAGGCGCCACTGTGCCCTTCGTGGCCCGCTACCGTAAAGAAGTGACCGGCGGCCTGGACGACACCCAGCTGCGCAACCTGGAAGAACGCCTCGGCTACCTACGCGAACTGGAGGATCGCCGCGCCGCGGTAATCGCCAGCATCGACGAGCAGGGCAAGCTCGACCCCGCGCTGCGTGAAGCCATCGAAAACGCCGAAACCAAGCAGCGCCTCGAAGACCTCTACCTGCCCTACAAGCAGAAGCGCCGCACCAAGGCCCAGATCGCCCGTGAAGCCGGCATCGAACCCCTCGCCAATGCGCTTCTGGCCGACCCGACCCTGGTGCCGGAAAGCGAAGCCAGCGCTTACCTGAACGCCGAAGCCGGTTTCGCCGACACCAAATCGGTACTCGACGGCGCCCGCCAGATCCTGATGGAACGCTTCGCCGAGGATGCCGAGCTGATCGGCAAGCTGCGCGAATACCTGCAGGATCACGGCGTCGTCGCCTCGACGGTGATCGCCGACAAGGAAAACGACCCGGCCGCCGCCAAGTTCCGTGACTGGTTCGACTTCCGCGAAGCCATCGGCACCGTCCCGTCCCACCGCGCGCTGGCCCTGTTCCGCGGCCGCAACGAAGGCTTCCTGCGCCTGCAACTGGCCCTCGATTCCGACCCCACCGACGGCAGCACGCCCGGCCCCAACCCCTGCGAAGGGCGCATCGCCGGCCATTTCGGCATCAAAGACCAAGGCCGCGCCGCCGACGCCTGGCTGCGCGAAACCGTGCGCTGGGCATGGAGCGTCAAGATCTCCCTGCACCTGGAACTCGAACTGCTCGGCCAGCTGCGCGAACAGGCGGAAGAAGAAGCCATCCGCGTCTTCGGCCGCAACCTGAAAGACCTGCTGCTGGCCGCCCCAGCCGGCGCCCGCGCCACGCTGGGCCTCGACCCCGGCCTGCGCACCGGCGTCAAGGTGGCCATCGTCGACCAGACCGGCAAGCTCCTCGACACCGCCACCATCTACCCCCACGAACCGCGCCGTGACTGGGACGGCAGCCTGCACACGCTGTCGAAGCTGTGCGAGAAGCACAAGGTGTCGCTGATCGCCATCGGCAACGGCACCGCCAGCCGCGAGACCGACAAGCTCGCCGCCGACCTCATCAAGCTGCGCCCCGAACTGCACATGACCAAGATCGTCGTGTCGGAAGCCGGCGCCTCGGTGTATTCGGCCTCCGAACTGGCCGCCAAGGAATTCCCGGACCTGGACGTCAGCCTGCGCGGCGCCGTCTCCATCGCCCGCCGCCTGCAGGATCCGCTGGCCGAGCTGGTCAAGATCGATCCCAAGTCCATCGGCGTCGGCCAGTACCAGCACGACGTCAACCAGACCCGCCTGGCCCGCGCGCTGGATTCGGTGGTTGAGGACTGCGTGAACGCCGTCGGCGTGGACGTGAACATGGCCTCCGTCGCACTGCTGACCCGCATCTCCGGCCTCAACGCCACGCTGGCCGCCAACATCGTCGCCCACCGGGACGCCAACGGCCCCTTCCCCAACCGCGCCGCGCTGCTCGACGTGCCGCGCCTCGGCCCCAAGACCTTCGAACAGGCCGCCGGCTTCCTGCGCATCACCAGCGGCAGCAACCCGCTCGACGCCTCCGCGGTGCACCCGGAAGCCTATCCGGTGGTCGAGCGCATCCTCGCCGACATCCAGAAGAACGTCCGCGACCTGATGGGGGACGCCCGCGCCATCGGCCAGCTGAAGGCCGAGCGCTACACAGACGAACGCTTCGGCCTGCCCACCGTGCAGGACATCCTGAAGGAACTCGACAAACCCGGCCGCGACCCGCGCCCCGAGTTCAAGACCGCCAGCTTCAAGGAAGGCGTCGAGGACCTGAAGGACCTCGCCGTCGGCATGATCCTCGAAGGCGTGGTCACCAACGTCACCAACTTCGGCGCCTTCGTGGACATCGGCGTCCATCAGGACGGCCTGGTCCACGTATCGGCCCTGTCCGAGCGCTTCGTCAAGGACCCGCACACCATCGTGAAGGCCGGTCAGGTCGTGAAAGTGAAGGTCACCGAAGTGGATCTGCCCCGCAAGCGCATCGCCCTCACCATGCGCATGGGCGACCAGCCCCAGGCCGGCGGCCACAAGCCCGGCGGCGACCGGCGCGACGCACCGCGTGGCGGCCAGCGCCCGGCCGGCAAACCGAACCGGGAACCCGCCCTGGCCGGCTCGCTAGCCTCGGCCTTCGCCAAGGCCCTCAAGAAATAAGCCCGCGCCCACTCCGGGACGGCTAAAATCCGTCCCATCTGTTTGATTTTCCAGCGACGCCCTCCGGGGCGTCGCGCTGTTTTCCCGATGACCACGATCTACGGCATAAAAAACTGCGACACCATGAAGAAGGCCTTCGCCTGGCTCGACGAACATGGCGTCGCCTACACCTTCCACGACTACAAGAAGGCCGGCATCGACTCGGGCAAGCTGCACGCCTGGAGCAAGGCCATCGGCTGGAAGAGCCTCGTCAATACCCGCGGCACCACCTGGCGCAAGCTGTCCGCCGAGCAGCAGGTCATCGAGACCCAGAGCGCCGCGGTGCAACTGATGCAGGAATTCCCCAGCCTGATCCGCCGCCCGGTGATCGAAACCGACAACGGCCAATTGCTGGTCGGCCTCGACACCACCCTGTACACCAGCTTCCTCACCGCGACGGGAACCCCGGAATGAGCAACTCCTACATCCAGCGCTTCCTGCTCGAGGACCTCGACATCCGCGGCGCCGTCGTCAAGCTCGACGACGTCTGGCAAGGCATCCTCGAAAACCGCGACTACCCGGCCAACGTCCGCGACCTGCTCGGCGCCATGAGCGCCATCGCCAGCGTCATCGGCGGCAACCTCAAGCAGGCCGGCCGCCTGACCATCCAGCTGCAGGGCCACGGCCCGGTCAGCCTGCTGGTGGTGGACATCAACGAAGCCCTCAACCTGCGCGGCTACGCCAAGGCCGCCCCCGAAGCCGCCGGCCAGCACGGCATCGCCGACCTGCTCGGCGACGGCCAGCTGCTGCTGAGCCTCGACATGCCCGGCCTGCGCCACCCGTACCAGAGCTATGTGCCGATCGAAGGCGACAGCGTCGCCGAGATCTTCGAGCACTACCTGACCCAGTCCGAGCAGCAACCCGCCGCGCTGCACACCGCCGCATCGGAAAAGGGCGCCGCCTGCCTGTTCCTGCAGAAGCTGCCGGACGCCGACAAGAAGGACGCCGACGGCTGGGACCGCGTCACCCGCCTGGCCTCGACGATCCGCCCCGAAGAACTGCTCAACCTGCCCGCCGACGAAGTGCTGCTGCGCCTCTTCCACCAGGAAACCGTGCGCCTGCTGGACGCCCGCGAAGTCACGCACGACTGGCCACAGGACTGGGACAAGGTACGCGACATGCTGCGCTCCCTCGGCCGTGCCGAACTGGAGTCCATGCTGGCCGAACACGGCGAAGTGCTGATCCACGACGACCTGTCGAACCACGAATACCGCTTCAGTGCGGACGACATCGGCGCACTGTTCGACGAACCGCCCACCCTTCACTGACACAACCCCTTGCACCCGCGGACTTGCCCGAAACCCTGCCGAAAAGTAGACTTCCACGGCTTTAGTCCGCACTCACGCAGCAGATCTTCTATGGCCGACGCTTCCCAGGGCAAATTGATCGAATTCAAAGGCGCCAGCCTGGCGGTGATGACCGCCTACGTCAGGGAGACGGACGCCGTGCGTCTCGCCGACGCCATGCACATGATGATGGGCGGCATGCCCGACTTCTTTGCCGGCGAACCGGTAGTGCTCGACTTCTCCCAACTGACTGGCGCCCCCGACTGGGTGGACTGGACCGCCATCACCAGCCTGCTGCGGCGCTACCAGGTGCAGCCCATCGGCGTGCGCCACCTGCCCGGACACCTGCACGAAGGCGCCCGCCGTGCCAACCTGGCCCTGCTCGGTCAGGAAGGCATGTCGGCCGAAAGGCCCGTCGTCACGCCGCAACCCGCAGCGCCGGCGCCCCAACCCGAACCCGTGGCGGCACCCGCTCCGGCCCCTGCGCCGGAACCCGTTGCCGAAGCCCAGCCGACTGCCGGCAGTTCCGTGGCCCCCACACTGATCGTCGAGCGCCCGCTGCGCTCCGGCCAACAGGTCTACGCCAAGGGCGGCGACCTCGTGCTGCTCGCCGGCATGAGCCCCGGCTCGGAAGTCATCGCCGACGGCAGCATCCACGTCTATGGCCCGCTGCGCGGCCGCGCCCTCGCCGGCGCCCGGGGCGACACATCGGCCCGCATCTTCAGCACCAATTTCGGTCCCGAGCTGGTATCCATCGCCGGGGTGTACCGCACCTTCGAACGCGGCATCCAGCAAAACGTCGCCGGGCGTGCCGCCCAGGTGCGCCTCATCGGCTCGGACAACCAACATACTCTCGAAATCACCCCGCTTCAGAACGACCACTGAAGCGACACCACTATTTAAGGGGATCCCGTGACACGCGTCATCGTAATCACGTCCGGCAAGGGCGGCGTCGGCAAGACCACCACCAGTGCGAGCATCTCGTCCGGGCTGGCCTTGCGTGGCTTCAAGACCGCGGTCATCGACTTCGACGTCGGCCTCCGCAACCTCGACCTGATCATGGGCTGCGAACGCCGGGTGGTGTACGACCTGGTCAACGTCATCAATGGCGAAGCCAACCTGAGCCAGGCCCTGATCAAGGACAAGCACTGCGACAACCTGTTCATCCTGCCCGCCTCGCAAACCCGCGACAAGGACGCGCTGACCGAAGAAGGCGTCGAGAAGGTCCTGAAGGATCTCTCCCACCAGGGCTTCGACTACGTGGTCTGCGACTCCCCCGCCGGCATCGAGCGCGGCGCCGTCATGGCGCTGACCTTCGCTGACGAGGCCATCGTCGTCTCCAACCCCGAAGTCTCCTCGGTACGTGACTCCGACCGCATCCTCGGCATCCTGCAGAGCAAGAGCCGCCGCGCCATCGAAGGCCGCGAACCGGTCAAGGAACACCTCCTGATCACCCGCTATGCAGCCAAGCGCGTCGAAGAAGGCGAAATGCTGTCCTACAAGGACGTGCAGGAGCTGCTGCGCGTGCCGCTGATCGGCGTGATTCCCGAATCCGACGACGTCCTGCAGGCCTCCAACCAGGGCACGCCCGCCATCCACCTGAAGGACAGCGACGTCGCCTTCGCCTATCAGGACGTGGTGGCCCGCTTCCTCGGTGAAGACCGCCCGCTGCGCTTCGTCAGCTACGAAAAGCCCGGCATCCTGAAGCGACTCTTCGGAGGCAAGTAAGATGTCCCTCCTTTCCTACTTTTTCGGCTCGAAGCCCAAGACCGCCGCGGTAGCCAAGGAGCGCCTGTCGCTCATCATTGCCCACGAGCGCACCAGCAACCGTGCACCGGACTTCCTGCCCGCGCTGCAGAAGGAACTCATCGAAGTCATCTCCAAGTACGTCAATGTCGGCCTCGACGACATCAAGGTCCAGCTCGAAAAGCAGGACAACTGCGAGATCCTCGAAGTGAACATCACGCTGCCCGAGCAGCCGCAGAAATAAACCAAACAGCCCGGATGGTGAAATTGGTAAACACAGCGGACTTAAAATCCGCCGCCTCACGGCTTACGGGTTCGATTCCCGTTCCGGGCACCAGCCAAACCACATAAAAAACAAAAGCTTGCAATAAACTGCAAGCTTTTGTTTTTTCAGCAGTTTGCGACTATTGCTAATACGACGGAGTGGTCGATGCAACTGATGGATTTCGACGATATTTGTCGCTGGATCAAGACAACGGCTACACCTCAGCGTCGATAGAGATGTTGTCGGTAGCGCCGCGTCAGTAAGTAGCTTGCATACATCGCTGCCCCCCTGGCTACTGCACGGCGATCAGATCGTGGAGTCTTGACTCTGGTCTATATTTTCATGCTCACGTCTGTGCCTCAAATTGCCTTAAGCCGTACAGCCAGTACATATGTGAGTGTTTCAGCGCGCCCGACGCTGAGTCCTTGTTCTGTCGGCATGTGGAAGTAGTGTTTGCCTTCCCTTGTTAGCCAGACTAGACTAACCACGTTGTTTTTGGAGAATGTGCGATCGATGCAAGCCGTCAATATGCTACAAGCCAAGTCCTCATTGTCCCGTTTGGTGGAAGCCATCGAGCAAGGGCAGGAGCGCGAAATCATCATTGCTCGTAATGGCCGTCCTGTCGCCAAGCTGGTCCCGATGGATACGGTGCAGGTCGAGCAGCGTATCGGCGTCGCCAAGGACAAGTTCGAGGTTCCGGATAGCATTGACGCTCATAACGAGGAAGTGGCGCGCTTGTTCATGGGCGGGGAGCAGTCTTGAACCTGCTGCTGGACACCCATGTTGCCCTGTGGGCGATTGCGGATAGCCCGAAGCTACCGCAAAAGGCGCGTGAACTGATCCAGTCCCCAAAGACGACCGTCTGGATCAGCGTCGCCAGTGTGTGGGAGATTGCAATCAAGCACGCGCTGGGCCGGGGGGACATGCCGGTGTCCAGTCAGGATGCCGTGCACTACTTCAAGGAGTCAGGCTACCGCTTCCTAGTGATCGAGCCGGAGCATGCAGTGGCCGTTGAAGACCTGGCTGCGCACCACCATGACCCGTTTGACCGCATTCTGGTAGCCCAAGCACTTGTTGAACCGATGCGGCTGATAACTCATGATCCCATGGTAGCGCTCTACAGTGACACCATTATCAAGGTGTGATGGACGGCCACAACTGACAACAAAGTGACGACGGCGAAGGCGCTCCTGGGCGAATAATGGCGTCCCGAGCCTTGGCAAGCTGTTGAAATGACGAACAAAGACGTACAATGACCAACCTTTTAGCGGACTTAAAATCCGCCGCCTCACGGCCTACGGGTTCGATTCCCGTTCCGGGCACCACCCAACACCAAGCGATGGCCCCTCACGGGGCCGTTGTTATTTATGATCGAGAAGATCGTAATTACTCGTCGTGATCGGAGGGTAAGGCAGTGACCGCCAGAGATGTGGAATCCGCGCTGCTCGCCCGGTGCTCTTCCGTTGCACGAGAAGCTGCGCAATCGGCCCAGGACCAGCGCGAAGCCAATGTGTTCCGCTTGGCGGCGATGGTCGTCCAGTCTCGATTTCCCGTCGAATCCAGGTGCTTGCTGCAAGCCAGCGAGCAGTATTTCGCCTTGCATCCGAACGAAAGACTGGCTCCGGCAGATGTCGTCAGAAAGGGCTGGATTTTCAGCCTGCCTCGCTTGCGGGACATGCTGACACACCGGTTCTACAGGCATTGAAGCCATGTCGGCCAACCAGATGTTTCATACCCACACGGCCCTGGCGGAGGGATTGCGGGAGTTGTTCAAGCAACTTGCAGAACGGCTGTCACTGTGCAGCCCCGTAAATGTGTACCTGGCGGGTGGGATGGCCGTTCATCTCTACACCGCCAATCGCGTCACGACCGATGTAGACGCGGAATTCGGGGGACGCATCTATCTTCCGAATGATCTGATGGTCGAGGTCACGCTGGAGGATGGCAGCCAGCAGGTCGTCTATCTCGACACCAATTACAACTCGACCTTTGCACTGTTGCACGAGGACTACCTGGATGACGCCATTCCAGTAGATCTCGGCGTGGATCAGCTTCGCGTGCATGTCCTTTCGCCCGTTGATCTTGCCGTAAGCAAGATCTCCCGCTTCGCCGACAACGACAAAGAGGACATTGCAGCATTGGTTCGACTCGGCCTGACAAGCGCCGACGAAATCGAGCAACGTGCAACGAGCGCCCTGGCGGGTTACGTCGGCGGACAAGCCATGCTGCAACTGAATCTGCGGGATGCAGTCGCCATGGCTCGTCGGGTTGAAGCGGAACGGCTGTCAGCCACACAAGCACACAGCGGCGAGCATCAGCCTTATAAAGAATGAATGGACGCACAATGACCCACATTTTTGCGGACTCGAAATCCGCCTCTTCGCAGCCTTCGGGTTCGATTCCCGTTCCGGGCACCACCTTTGCCGGCGTCAGCCGTTTCGCGCCGTGATCGTCCTCGACCTCAGCTGCGAGCAGGGCCATCGCTTCGAAGCCTGGTTCGCCTCCAGCGACGCCTTTGAAAACCAGCTCGCCCGAAATCTGGTGAGCTGTCCCCACTGCGGCACTCACCAGGTCAGGCGGCTGCCCTCCGCGCCCTACGTGCAGACCTCGTCCCACGCCCGGCCGCCTGTCGCGGAGCCGGACCCGCAGGCCATCGCGGCCAAGCTGATCGAAGCCCTGCGTACCGCCGCCCGGCAGTCCGAGGACGTCGGCGAGCGTTTCGTCGAGGAAGCCCGCCGCATTCACCATGGCGATGCCGAAGAACGGGCCATCCGCGGCCAGGCCAAGCCCAGCGAGATGATGGAACTGCTGGAAGAAGGCATCCCCATCCTGCCCGTTCCGCCGGACAAGGACGACCTTCACTGAGCCTCCGCGCCGGGGATACACCTCATCCCCCGCCGTTCACCACCGTCACCCGCCCCTCCGTCTCGCGGACGAGCCGCTCGGCCAGCGCCTGGCGGGCTGCGGCTTCGCCATGGACCAGGCGCACCTCCGCCGGCAACATCAGCATGCGGGTGACGAAGCGCACCAGATCGTTCTGGTCCGCATGCGCCGAATAGCCGGACAGGGAATGAATACCGGCGCGGATCCCGATGCGCTCCCCATCGATCTCCACATAGCCGCCCTGCGGCCCGTAGGTCTGGATCGCATGGCCCGGCGTACCGCGGGCCTGGTAGCCGACGAACAGCACATCGTGGCGCGGGTCGTGCAGCATCGCCTTCAGATAGTTCATCACCCGCCCGCCGGCGCACATGCCGCTGGCCGCGATCACCACCGCCGGCTCGCCGCTGCGGGCCAGGCGGCGCACTGTCGCCTCGTGTTCCGCATGATCCTCTATCCCCGTCAGCTGCTCGAAGGCCAGCGGCTTGCGGCCGGCACGCACACGGGCCAGCCCCTCCTCGTCCCAGAACGGCTGCAGCTCCCCATACAGCCGCGTGAAGCGCCCGGCCAGCGGTGAATCCAGATAGAACGGCAAGCTCGCCCAGCTTGCCGCATGGGGCCCCGGCTGGCGCCGCTGCTGATACAGGATGTCCTCGAACTCGTAGAGCAACTCCTGCGTACGGCCGATGCTGAAAGCCGGCACGATCACCGTGCCACCGTTGCCGAGCGCCTTCTCCACCACCGTCTGCAGCTGCCGGCGCCGATCGTGGCGGTTCTCGTGGATCTTGTCTCCATAAGTGCTCTCCAGCACCACCACATCCGCAGCCTCAGGCGAGCGTGGCGCCGGCAACAGCGGCGTAAACGGCGCCCCCAGATCGCCCGAGAACACCACCCGCCCCACCGCGCCGCCGGCCCGCGTCAGTTCCACCTCCACATAGGCCGAACCGAGAATGTGCCCGGCGCGCTGCAGACGAATCCGGCAGCCCGCCCCCTTTGCCCCATTCCCATCGAAAACCCGGTACCAGGTATTCCACTTGAGCGGGCGGATGCGCTGCTCGACCATCTCCAGATAGCGCTCCACCAGCCGCGCATCGCGGCTCACCCCGAACGCGAAGGCATCCGCCAGCACCACCGGCAACAGCTTGGCCGACGGCTCGCTGCACAGGATCAAGCCCTTGAAACCCGCCGCCAGCAACCACGGAATCCGCCCCACGTGATCGATATGCACATGGGTCACCACCAAGGCCCGCACAGCCTCCAGCGGAAAACCGATCTCCAGCCGATCCTGCGCCGCCGCACCGTCCGGTGCCGTCTCCGCCCCCTGGAACAGGCCGCAGTCGATCAACAGGCTGTTGATGTCATCGATGAAGAGCTGGTGACACGATCCCGTCACCCCGTCGACTGCCCCGTGATGGATGATGTTTGCATTCATGGCGGCAGTTTATACGGCGCACAAAAAATTCCATACAAATAAATTGAAGTTCTTCCGAAAGCCCCTGGACCACAAGTCACATTGCAAGGTGGAGCATCGCTGTATATCTTTGTGTACAACGAAATCTCCGGAGCTGCCGTCATGAACCGTCCCGCCCATCTGTTCCAGACCGACAATACCGCCACAACGACACCCGCCTGGATGGAAGACGCGTTCCCCCCGCCGGCCAGACTGCCCGCCGGCACCTTCGTGCGGCGGCGCACGCGGCTGCACGAGCTCGACGGCTATTTCCACTGCTCGTTGATCGGCACCTGCCTGAGCACCGCCGATCTACGCAAGCTCATCCCCAAATATTCCGAACTGGATCGCACCAAGGCCACCGACCTGGACATCCACCACATGGCCGTCCGCCTCTCCGGCGACGGTGGCCCCGGCGCCAAGGCCCTCAACAAACTGCTCGACACCCTCTATGCCGCCGACCTGAAGCGCTTCCAGCGCCACAAGAACGACGACGAACTCTATGCTGCCTGGGCCGAATGCCTGCGCCACGGCGACGTTCCCGGCGCCTACTGGGCCCTGATGACCCACCCGGCCACCTCCCTCAGCCTACGCCAGCTGGTCTTCGGCGAAGTGCACATGCTGTCCCACCTGGTCGGGGCGGCCAATCGCGCCGACATCCGCCGCCTGCTCGCCCTCGAAGAAGACAACGCCCAGCTCAAGGAAAAGGTCGAACGCCAGCAAGCCCGCCTGCAGGAACTCGCCCAGCAACACAGCGCCCTCGAACGGCAGCACGCCGCCGCCCCCCTCCCCACCCCGGCGGACACCCGCATCACCCAACTGGAAGCCCAGGTGCACGCCCTCGAAGCCGCCCTGCAAACGCAAAACCAGCAGGCCGCCCACCACGAGGCCCGCGCCAACAAACTGGAAGAGCGCCTGCAGGAAGCCGACGCCAAGGCCCAGTCCCTCAAGACCGCCCTCACCGAATCGCGCCGCTTCGGCGACGAGATCCGCGCCGAATTCGAAGCCATCGACCGCCACCTCACCGCCCAGTTCTCCGACGCCGGCCCCGCCCAGGGCAGCATCGCCGACGCCCTGCGCGGCAAACGCATCCTCTACGTCGGCGGCCGCCCCCATTCATCCCAGGCCATCCACGCCATGGTCAAGACCGCCGGCGGCGAACTCATCCTCCACGACGGCGGCATCGAAGACCGCCGCGGCCTGTTTGCCAGCAGCCTGGCCAACACCGACCTCGTCGTCTTCCCCACCGACTGCGTCGGCCACAACGCCGTCACCCTGCTCAAACGCGCCTGCGAACGCCACGGCGTCCCCTACCGGCCGCTGCGCAGCGCCGGCCTCGCCAGCTTCGCCGCCCTGGCCGCCGAACTGGCCCGGACGGAAAGCAGCAGCACGGCCTGCCCGCCCCCATCCCGCTTCTGCCTGCACCACGGCTAGAACACCTGCCCAAGTACCCAGTGGAAGCGAGCCCTGCGCCGGGGTACTCCGGCGCGCTACATTTCCTTGCATTTCTTAACCGCCCCTTGCGGAGACTTCGGAAAGAATGCCTTCCGGATTCCCCCACCTGCGAAGGAGACACCCATGAGTCATGCACACGAGAATCTGAACGCCAGGACCACCGCCGGTTTCCAGTTCACCTTCACCGACGGCCAGGTAACGGGTATCAGCACTGTGTACGGCACACACACCCATAGCCTCACCATCCCCAGCAACACCACCTTCACGGTAACGGACGACGTGGTCACGGAAACCCTCACCAAACCGTGGGGCACCGACACCATCCAATACACCCAGGACACAAGCGACGCCACGCTCTACCACATCACGTCCGAAACCCACACCATCGCCGAGCCCGACACCACCGACAGCCAGGGCCACCTCCACGGCTACACCTTCACCATCAGCGACGGCGCCGTGACGGGCGTCCAGACGGTCACCGGCACGACGGGCGACGATGACGACAACGGCAAGACCATCACGCACAACCGGGAGATCCTGCCCGGCCAGCACTTCACGCTGAACGCCGACGGCAGCATCACCGAAACCACCCTGTCCGGCAGCACCGTCAAGACCATCCAGTTCGTCGCCGATGGCACCAGCGGCTTCTACGCCATCGCCTCCGAAACCACCACCTTCATCCAGGCCGGCAGCGCCACCACCCGCCTCAACGTGCAGCCCCTCATCCGCGACAGCTTCACCTTCGACGCCAGCGGCGCCATCACCCAGGTTGAAGCGGTCCGCCCGGACGGCAGCACCAAGGTCCTCAACACCTCCCCCAACACCACCTTCACCGAACTCGAAGCCGGCTACGTCCTGGAAACCTTCACCAAGGGTCACAAAAGCTACTTCGAGGTTTACCACGACGGCAACGGCGACGGCATCTACACCAGCGTAGCCCAGGGCAGCGGCACCGCCGTCGACCTCGTCGGCCTCAAGGCCCAGATCGACGCCACCGTCGACGCGCTGACCTGAGCCCCCCGCTTCGTGAAGGGCGAACGAATCCGCCATCGCCTCGCCCTGCACGAAGTTCGCGCCCCCCGGATCGAGTTGCGCAGCAGTCACACCGACCGGCGCAACCAATGCGGGGGCGCTCCCCCTACGCTTTGCCGCCCTCCAGCCACGCCCTCACCTTGCTGGCGGGCATCGGACGGGCGATGGCGAAGCCCTGGGCGGTTTCGCACCCCAGACGCGTCAGCTGGACCACATGGGTGAGCGTTTCGGCCCCAGTGGCAACCACCGGCCAGCGAAAAGCGTCCGCCAGGGCCAGAATGCTCCGCACAACGGCACGGTCATCCGGATGTTCCAGCATGCGTCCGACGAAGCGGCGATCGATCTTCAAGCGCACCGGCGGCAAGCCACTCAGATAAGTGAAGCGCGCAAAACTCGTCCCGAAACCATCGATGGCAAAGCGGATGCCCAGCTCCGTGCACGCCCGCACCTGCCTCAGCAACGCCGGCATCTGCTCGATCAATGCCCGCTCCCGCACCTCCAGCTCGAGATCGGCGGCGGACAAATCGGGATAGGCATCGATCAACGCCCCGATGTACGCACTCAAATTGCTGCGCTGGAGCGAACGTGCCGAAATATTCACGCTGACCGGCACCCGCACCCCCACCGCACGCCACGCCGCCATCTGGCGCACAGCCTCGTGCAACACCCACAGATCGATCCTCTCCGCGGCCCCTGCGTCGTCCAGCAACGTACGGAAATCCCGCGGCAACAGAATCCCCCGGTCCGGGTGCCGCCAGCGCAGCAAAGCCTCCATCCCCGTCGCCTGCTGCGTACGCAGCCCCAGCTGAGGCTGGAAGAACAGGCAGAACGCCCCACGGGCAAAACACTCGAAATCCCGCCCGAGCTGGCGCGCCGCCGACAGACTCAAAAGCGAATCCGGGTTGTCACACTCGAACATCGGCACGCCTCACCCCCCAATCATCGTCAAACCGGAAGCACTCCGCCCAGGCCCGCACCTGCTCGGCCGGCATCGGTGGCGCCACACAAAAGCCCTGGATCACATCGCAGCCCAGTTCCGCCAACAGGCTCGCATGCGCCGCCGTCTCCACCCCCTCGGCCACCACGGTGTGATGGAACGCATGCCCCAGGCCCAGCACACCCGCCACAATAGCCCGGTCCTGCTCATCGTCCACCATCCCCGCCACAAAGGAACGATCGATCTTCAGACTGCCCACCGGCAGGCACTTGAGATGGCTCAGGGACGAAAAGCCCGTACCGAAATCATCGAGCGCAAAGCGGATCCCCCCCGCCGCACACCGCTCAATCTGCGCCCGCACCTGGGCCAGCGGCGCGATCAGGGCCGTCTCGAGAATCTCCAGCTCGAGATCCAGCGGCGACACCTCCGAACTGCGCGCAAACAAGCCCTGCAGATACCCGCACAAACCGACGCGCCGCAGCGCATGGGGAGACACATTCACGCTCACCGACGTCCTGAACCCCGCCCGCCGCCACGCAGCCAACTGGCCCACAGCCGCCTGCAGCACCCACAAGTCGATCTGCTCGGCCGTCCACGGATCGGCCAGCAAACCCGCAAAGTCCTGTGGCAACAATATCCCGCGGCTCGGGTGACTCCAGCGCAGCAAGGCCTCAAAGCCCACCAGGCTGCGCGCGCCCAAAGCCACCTTGGGCTGGAAGAACAAGCAGAACGCCCCCTGCCCGCCCTCCGCCTCGCCCCCTATCCCGCCGGAATCCAGACCGGCGGCAAGCTCATCACCATCACCTATCACCGGCCTTCTCCTCCATGCGCACCGCCGGGCTGAAACGCTCCGGGTACAGCAACTGCTCCTCGTTGATCACATGCCTGCCCAGCGCCTCCGCCAGGCGCGCCGCCAGCTCCGGCGAAGGGCGCTGCACACCGCACTCCAGCGCCGAAATATGCGGCTGGGTCACCTGGACCAAACGTGCCAACTGGCTCTGGGTCAGCCCCAGACTCATGCGCACAAGGCGCAGCGGCGTTGTCATGAAGCCAACCTCATATGCAAAACATGTATCAGTAACTATAAGTTTCGATTATCAAACAAGTCAACAGCATTAATT
Source organism: Pseudomonadota bacterium (assembly GCA_018241725.1). Classification (GTDB taxonomy): domain Bacteria; phylum Pseudomonadota; class Gammaproteobacteria; order Burkholderiales; family Rhodocyclaceae; genus Zoogloea. The sequence continues at coordinate 95,120 of JAFEDI010000082.1, forward strand.
ATTTACCGGCATATAGGCATTACCTATATTTTGAGTCCTATGAAGATAGGACAACGAATCAAAGCAACACGGGAACTTAGGGGGCTCAGCCAAGGAGAACTCGCCCGGCGGGTTGGTGTGTCTCAGCCCGCCGCATCCGAATGGGAAAGCTGCCGAACCGAACCCACCGTCGAAAACCTCCGCGCCCTCGCCGTGGAACTCGACCTGTGGTTTGAGTGGCTCGTCACCGGGCGCGGCGCCCGCGACTACGACCCCAACCAGCCCCAGCCCCCCGAATACCGCGTCGCGCCGCCCCTCCCCGCCGACGAGCGCGACCTCCAGGCCGCCTACCGCAAGCTCACCCCCGCCCGCCGCGAAGCCCTGCTCGACTTCCTCAAGCGCTGGGGCTGAACGCCCCGGAACACCGCGCCCCGCAGTGCCCCCGCACGCGGGGCATCCGGCGCTACCGCACCCGCCGGACAAGCTCCACCGCCCCCTCACCCCACCCCTCCGGGCCGCCCACTGCCGGCGCCCCGCCTCCCCACGTTCCGCGTCTCCTCCCCTTCGGCGACAGCGCCCGGCCCCCCTGCGCCCGGCCCCTCAAAATATTCACATACAATATTCGATTAGGGTAACCTGCAAATCCGTGAGATGTTTGGCCTGCGCCACAAAATCAAACCAGCGCGACGCATGAAAATTCCATCCCGTTGCTTCGCGTAAAGATCCAGCGGGGCCGACAAGCGATTTTTTGGATC
>JAFEDI010000083.1 GCA_018241725.1 Pseudomonadota bacterium
CCACCGCCCTATCCTTGAATTCCTGTCCGTATCGCGCCACGTCGTTCTCTCATCATCGCCCCCGAATTTAGGATTCTATCGAGGCGACAACTATTCTGACGCGGGGGGACGTCCATGCGGCCGCGGAAATCTGGCACCAGCACTTCGATGGTGGTCTTGGGGCTGGCTTCGCGGGTGGAGCGGATGCACTCGACGAAGTGCTGGGCACCGCCGTCGCGCAGGTCGGTGCGTGGTAATTGAATCCTATATGGATGGTTTTGCCGCGCGCATAGATAATTTCTTTGGCATATTAAATTCACTTGGAATTAAAATGCGGCTCCATCTGCCACTCACGAGTGTGTTGCCATGGATTTCTCGCCCGCATCCCTTGCGGCCCTGTTGCGCAGCTTTACCGACGCGTCGCGCCTGCTCGCGTTGCACATCGATGCCGGCGAGCCGGATGGCAGCCTGCTGCTGGCCGGTCGCCTGCACGGGCGGGAGGCGCTGTCCGAGTGCTACGCCTATGAGCTGGAGTGCTACAGCGCCAAGGCAGGGATAGGGCCGGAGCGCTTCCTCGGGCGGCGCATCGGGGTCGAGTTGAAGGGGGTGACCGGCAACGCGCGCTGGTTCAACGGCGTCGTCACCCGTGCGACACCGCGGGGGGCGGATGGCGGCTTCGCTCGTTTCGACCTGACGCTGGCCCCACATCTGGCGCTGCTGGGCATCGGGCGGGTAGCACGCACCTACCAGGAGCTGTCGGTGCCGGACATCCTCGACGCCGAGCTGCGCCGTTGGCAGCGCTCGGTGCCCGATCTGCGCTGGCGTTTCGCGCTGATCGGCCGCTACCCGGTGCGCAGCTACACGGTGTTCCACCAGGAAAGCGCGCTGGCCGCCATCGAACGCCTGGCTGCCGAGGAAGGCATCGGCTACTACTTCGAGCACCTGCCGGCGGACGGCGACGAGGTTGGCCTGCAGAGCCTGGTGTTCTTCGACGACGTGGGCGCGTTGCCCAGCAATGCCCAGGCCGTGCAACCTTATCGCCAGGCCCTCGCTACCGAGGCTGTGGACACCATCGACCGCTGGGAACCGACGCGCCGCCTGGTGCCGGGCGGCGTGGCGCTGCAGAGCTGGGAATACAAGGGGGTGGGGAGCCTGACCGCGGAACTGCCGACCCTCATTGACGACGGGCCGGGGGCCGACCTGGCCCGCGGCCTGCCGGACTACGGGCCCCAGTCCCAGTACTACGGGTCGGGCAGCGACGACCTGTACCGCTATGCCCGCCTGCGCATGGAGGCCTTCGAGTCCCGCGCGCTGTGCTGGGACGGCGGTGGGAGCATCCGCAGCGCGGTGGCCGGCAGCCGTTTCCATCTGGACGGGCATTACGCCGCTGCCGACGACAAGGGCTTCCTCTACGTGGCTGTCGAGCACGATGCGCGCAACAACCTGGCACCAGACCTGCTGCACCGCATCTCAGGTCTGGTGGACGGTGGGGATCTTGGCGCGACCGGGGAAGCCGGCTATCGCAACCGCTTCACCGCCGTTCGCGCCGGCGTGCCGTGGCGCCCCGCCTATGAGCAGAGCCGCCACGCAAAGCCGACTGCTCCCGGGGTGCAGCCGGCGCTGGTGGCCGGCCCGCTGGGGGAGGAGGTCCATACCGATGCACTGGGGCGCATCCAGGTCCGTTTCCCGTGGGATCCAGAAGGCCGCGACACCTGCTGGTTGCGGGTGCTGACGCCGGTGGCCGGCGAGGGCTGGGGCCAGTTGCACCTACCGCGGGTCGGCCAGGAGGTGCTGGTCGGCTACATCGGCAACGACATCGACCGGCCGGTGGTGCTCGGTTGCCTCGGCAACGGTAGCCATCCTCCGCCGCGCTTCTCCGGGGCCGGGCATTACCCGGCCAACCGCGCTCTGTCCGGCTTCCAGAGCCGGGAGCTGCGTGGCACCGGTTACGGTGAGCTGCTGTTCGATGATTCCACCGGGCAGATCAAGACCAAGCTGTCGTCCGAATGCGGCAAGACGCAGCTTAATCTGGGCTGGATCGGCGGCCCGCGCCACGATGGGGCGTCGATTTACCGGGGCGCTGGTTTCGAACTGCGCACCGACCTGTTCGGTGCGCTGCGCGCCGCCAAAGGTCTGCTGATCAGCGCTGACCCGCGCCCGGAAGGCAAGGGGGGCACGCTGGACCGCCAGGAACTCCTCGGCCAGCTCGATGTGACGCTGGCCATGAGCCGCCAGCTCGGCGAGATGGCGACGGCCCACCAGGCCGGCGGCACCGACACCAGCGGGCAGGCAGCGCTACGCGACGCACTGGGCGGCTGGGGTGACCACAAGCAGCCGGCGGAGGCCGCCATTGCCGTGTCGGCGCCGGCCGGCATTGCGCTGTCCAGCCCGCGCAGCGTGCAGGCCGCAGCGGGGACCAACCTGGATCTCACCGCGATGCAGGACGCCAACCTGAGCACCGGCCGCAAGATCGTCATGCGCGCCGCCCAGGGCATCGCCGCCTTTGCCCACCAGGCCGGCATCAAACTCGTTGCCGCGGCCGGGCAACTGCAGCTGATGGCCCACCGGGACGGCATCGACATCGGCGCCGCCAAGCGGCTGCACCAGTATTCCCTCGACTCCATCCTCATCGAGGCGCCACGCATCTTGCTGAAGACGGCTGGCGCGCAGATCGCGCTGGACGAGAGTGGCATCACCCTGTCGGCCACCGGCCAGGTGCAGGGCAAGGCCGCCGGCTTCAACTTCGGCGGCGGCGGGGGCGGCGGCATCGACCTGCCCGGCATGCCCACGTCGAGCATGCGCACCAACGAGCGCGTCGCCTTCGCCGGCCGCGCCGGCCAGGCCCGCGAAGGGATCGCCTACACCGTCCATGACGCAGACGGTGCGCTGCGCGACGACAGCAACAGTACCGCCGACGGCGCCTCCCGCAGCATCGTCAGCGATACCGACATGAAACCCCTGTCTATCACCCCCAAACCCTGACCGAATCCTGACCCGCCATGGCCGATTTTCCCGACGTCCCGGTCCACCCCCAGGCGACACGCCGCCTCGTGATGCGCTTCGACAAGAACGGCAACCCCGTCTTCGACTCCGTTCTCAGCCCCGAAAGCTTCGCCCCGCGAGCGCTGTGCATCCTGCCCAAACGGCACGTGATCCCGGTGATCTTCGTGCCGGGGATCATGGGGAGTAATTTGAGGGCGACGGCTAGATATGACGCGAAACAGCCACCGGCCTGGCGACCCCCAAATGGAACGGCCGCAGGTCTTGGGGAGTGGTTTTACCGATTCAGGCAGGATGCGACAGCGCGGCAGAAGCAACTGACGCCCGAGCATTGTGAGGTTGATCCAACGGGGCCAATCGAGTTGTCGGACTCCACCTATACCCTCGATGCGCCCGAGGCGAGCCGTCGGGGCTGGGGAGAACTGCATTGGGATAGCTATGGCGAAATCCTGCTGACCCTCGAGAAGGTGCTGAACGATCAGTACGAGAGCAGCCCGGACGGACAAGCGTCCCGGTTGATGCCGGTGTGGGAATTGGCCAAGACCCTGACGTACCCGGCGGGGCAGAAGGACAAGGATGGCAATCTACTGCCAACCGATGCGCTCAAGCGCTGGAACAAGGTTGCCGGTGGCGATTGTCCCCCACTGACCGACGATGAAATCGCGCGCCTGGACGACTACTACTATCCAGTATGGGCCTGCGGCTACAACTGGCTGGAAAGCAATGCCAATTCCGCCAAGCGCCTGGTCCAGCGCATCCAGGATGTCCTCAAGCACTACAGCCATCCTGACTGCAAGTTCATTCCGGAAGGCCGGGTGATCCCATCCCCTTACACATAACTCACCCCTGATCCATTTGCCTTGCATGGCGCATGCCCTCGACAAAGACCGCCACCTGCTGGAGGCCGAGCCAGATTGTCTTGGCGCCTGGCTCGCCATCATGC
>JAFEDI010000084.1 GCA_018241725.1 Pseudomonadota bacterium
ACGGTTAACCTACCTGTGTCAGTTGTCGCCCGGCCTTGGCCGGGCATCTTGTTATTTAGTGGTTTGGCCTGGCCGCCTCGCCGCTAATGCTGCTTAAAAAGTCTTCAAGTTCTTTCAGCGCCTCACTCAAGAGGCGTATCACTTCTTCATTCCCTTCTGCTGCTTGCTTAACCTCCTGTCGGTTCAATGCGGCTATATGGTCGCGTATCAGTTCTGCGCGGCTCCATATGAGGGAAATGTCTTGTCGTTGGTCGGTGTCGATGTCAAATCGAGCACGGGCGGGCTTGTGGTATTGCATAGCTGCCTTTCTAAAGAGGTAGGGCGGGGAAGCGGGGGCGACGTGTTCATGGTTGTTGGTACTCCTGCGGTGATGGTTTAGGTCAGTTCGTCTTGTTGCATTCTTGGTCAATCCAGGCTTCAACCTCCTTTCTGTCAAAGATGCGGCGCCCTTCGTCCCATCGAGCTGTTATGGGCAGGCGACCACGTTGGTGAGCCATGACAAGGGCACCGACACTGCGGCCCGTTAGCTGGCTGAGTTCCTTCCAAGTCCTGATGACTTCCATGCGCGTGACTCCTTTGTTATCGGGTTCACTGCCGAGTGTCATGGTGCGGCAGTCACTTGGCAACGAATTGGCCCCAGAAAATGAAAAGGGCAGGCTCGACGCCTGCCCCTGATGCTCCAGCAGCGTTACGCCGCCTTGCGCTCGACTTCTTCAAGTCGCTGGGCCAGAAGCATGCCTAGCCGCTCCAGCGCCTCGTCGTGGTCGCCTTGCACAACATCAACCCAGTCTGGGCGGCAGAGCTTTCGGACTTGCCACTCCGTCACGCCCAGGGCCTCAGCCATCGTTGCCCGGCTCACGCCGAACAGCCGGGAGATGGTCAGGAAGGGCGACCCCTTCACGTTTAGGCGGCGCAGTAGCCAATCAGCTCGCCCCCGCCCCTGAAGCGGGCTTTCGGTCCAGGCCACGTGCAGGCCCTCGACCAAGCCCGCGATAAGGATCGTGCGGACGCCCTCGGGCAAGGTCTCGTCCCCGAACTCAAGGGCGCGTTGGAAGGCGTCCGCGTCGATGCCAAGCGGTTCGATCAGTTCGTGGTGCTCTTGCCAGCGGGCGACCTGTTCCGCTTCCTGCGGGGTGATGCCAGAGGACATGATGAGGGCGTGGGCGAGGGTCAGGATTGCATGTGTCATGTTGGGCTTCCAGGTTGCGAGGGGTTAAGCGGATTTTTCGGCCAGCTTGCGGGCCAGGTCCTCGGGGCGGTGGTGCACATACCTCTGCACGAGTTGCAGCGTGCGGTGACCGGACACGCTTGCAATCTCGGTGGCACCAAAGCCTTGTTCAGCCAGGCGGCTCAGGGCTTCATGCCGCAGGCAGTGGAAGGACACGCCTTGAAGGAAGGCCGGGTCCTCGCCCGCGTAGTCGCGCCGGGCATGGGCTACGGCACGGGCGAATGCTTGAGTCACAGAGTCACCGCGAAGGGCGAACAGCTTGCCGTCCAGGCGTCGGGGCATGGTTTCAAGCACTCCGATGGCCTGAGGGGAGAGAGGCAGGACGCGGGCGTGGCCGTTCTTCGTGCTGCCGGCAGCAAGTCGGGCAGTGCGCCGCTTGAGGTCGATCCCTGCCCAGGTGAGGGAGAGCAGTTCCCCACGTCGCGCCCCCGTCTCGACAGCGAGGCGGACAAGGTGAGCAAGGCTTTCCGACTGGGACGCGGTGCAGATCGCCATGATTTCCGCATCGCTGACGCGGCGGTCCCGCTGGTTCATCACCTTGGGCTTGCGGGCCTGGCGAAACGGGTTGCCGTTCGGCAGGGGAATCGACCACTCCCGCTCGGCGTGGGCCAGGACGTGGCCCAGGACCGCCCACTCTCGGGCCAGGGTCGCCGGCTTGACCTGTTTTAGGCGGGCATCGCGCCAGCGGGCCACGTCTGCCGGTGAAATCTCAGCCACAAGCCGCGCCAGCATGGGCTTGGCTACGCTTTCCGGCCTGAGAATTGCGCCGAGCAAGTATGCTTCCTGAGAGGCGCCGCGCTTGGTAGGCGTGACCTCGGCCAGGTAGCGCTCCACAAGGTCGCGCAAGGTCGTGTCCAAGTCCCGAGCCCGGTAAGTGCCCCGAGCCATGCCCGATTCGGTCGTGGCGGCGAATGCTTCGGCGTCTCGCTTCAAGTCGAAGCTACGCGATACAGTGGGGTGACCCTTGCGTGTAATGCGGACGCGCCACTTGCCGTCGCGTTGAGTGATTGATGCCATGATGGTGCAAGCCTCCAGTTGTCCGGGGCTTGTCCAAGGGATTTAGATGATCTTCGCACTTGTTGACTAAGTGGTTGAACCGTCTATAATTGCGGCCCTGGTGACGCTGATTGAGCGCCGCGTTCGCAATGCGGAGGTCGTGAGTTCGATCCTCATTCGGTCCACCAAGGTTTCAAAAAAATGCCAACAGGCCCGACTTGCTGGCATTTTTAATCAGTAGCACCCCGTGGAGGGGTTCCCGAGCGGTCAAAGGGATCAGACTGTAAATCTGACGGCACTGCCTTCGAAGGTTCGAATCCTTCCCCCTCCACCACCAGAATTCAAAAAAGGCCCAAGCGCAAGCTTGGGCCTTTTTGCTTTGCGGGCACGGCAGCCCTGAAGCTTGCTGCGGCGAACGGAGATCGGACGCCTATTCCGCTGCGCCCGTCTTCGCCTTGCGCTCGACGCAACGGGCGAGCACGTCCAGTGCATCCAGGTGCAGATCGCCGCGGGGAAAGACGCGGCAGGCGAGGACGACGCTGGAGCCTTCCTCACACTCGCTGACGAAGGCCCGGCTCATTTTCCTGATTTCGTACTGGCCGTGGGTGATGCGCACCTTGCAGATGCCGCAGCCGCCGCCGCGGCAGCCGACGGGAATGCCCTTGCGGCCGAGGACTTCCATGGCCCGCAGGACGTCCTGGCTCTCGGCGCAGGTGTAGCGCTCGTCGGTATTGGCGAGATGAATGGAATGGCGTTCCGCCATGGTCTCCTCCATATGGATTGTTGCCGGGACGCTCTTCTTGGTGGAGCCTATCCCGTCGCCGGCGTACTTGGGCTGCAGAAGCCCGATGCCGGATGTGCATGTGGCGGCCGGGGAGGGCCGCCACATCGCTGGATTCTGGGAGCGCGGGTTCAGCGCCCCAGGTCCTTGGCCGTCTGTCCGGCGATGCCCCAGTTGGTCTTGGGCACTTCCGAGATCCAGACGCGGATCGCCTCCTTCGGCGCGCCGGTGGCTTCGACCAGCGCCTGGCTGACCTTCTCGATGACGGCCCGCTTCTGCTCTTCGTTGCGGCCTTCGATCATGTAGATTTGCGCGAACGGCATTGCTGTCTTCCTTTTCTCGGTGGGTTGGGATCAAACGAAGCGCAGGGTCGTGGCGCCCATGCCATGGACCCGCAGCGTGACGGTGTCGCCTGCTGCCACGGCCACGGCCTCGGTGATGCCGCCGGAGAGCACCACGGCGCCGGCGGGGATTTCCTCGCCGTGGTTCGCCAGGTGGTTGGCAAGCATCGCCACCGCAGAAGCCGGGTTGCCCAGCACCGCGGCGCCGACGCCCATGGCGACCGGCTCGCCGTTCTTTTCCATCACGACGCCCAGCGTGGCCAGATCGGTGCCGGTTGCCGTGGTCGGCACGCCGCCGACCACGAAGCGGCTGGCCGAGGTGTTGTCGGCGATCACGCTCTTCAGGTCGAACTTGAAGTCGCGGTAGCGGCTGTCGATGACCTCGATACCCGGCAGCAGGTACTCGGTGGCGGCCAGCACCGCACCGACATGGCAGCCGGGGCCACGCAGGGGCTGCTTGAGCACGAAGGCGATTTCCGGTTCCACCTTCGGGTGGATCAGTTCGGCGACCTTTACTTCGCCGCAGTCCGGCACCACGTAGTCGTCGGTCATGAAGCCGAACACCGGGTTGGTGACGCCCATCTGCTTCATCTTGGCGTGGGAGGTGAGGCCGGCCTTCAGGCCGATTACGCGGCGGCCGCGCCCGAGCTTGCGGCGGAGGATTTCCCGCTGGATCGCGTAGGCATCGTCCCAGTCCATGTCCGGATGCTGGTCGGTGATCTTCGGCGTGTCGCGGGCTTCCAGTTGGCAGTTCTCCAGGTGCTCAGCCAGCTGGGCGATGGTCTTGGTATCGAGTTTCATGCTGCAAGCCCCCGCTCCCGCGCCATCGTGATGGCCGTATCCTCGATCATGTCCTCCTGCCCGCCGACCATGCCGCGGCGGCCCAGTTCGACCAGGATGTCGCGGGCCGGCACGCCGTACTTTTTGGAGGCGCGCTTGGCGAACAGCAGGAAGGAGCCGTACACCCCGGCGTAGCCGAGGGTCAGCGCGTCCCGGTCGATGCGGATCGGGAAGTCCATGATCGGCACCACCAGGTCTTCGGCGACATCGGTGATCTTGGCGACATCCACGCCGGTCTCGATGCCCATCAGGCTGCACACCGCGATCAGCACTTCCATCGGCGTGTTGCCGGCCCCGGCGCCGAGGCCGGCGGCGGCGGCGTCGATGCGCGTGGCGCCCACTTCGATGGCGGCGATGCTGTTGGCCACGCCCATCGCCAGGTTGTGGTGGCCGTGGAAGCCGAGTTCGGTTTCGGGCTTCAGCGCTTCACGCACGGCGCTGAGGCGGGCCTTGACGGTGTCGGGCAGCAGGTGGCCGGCGGAGTCGGTCAC
>JAFEDI010000085.1 GCA_018241725.1 Pseudomonadota bacterium
CTGTCTCCTTTCGTTCTTGGGTCTTCCGCCCCTGGCGGCAGGTGCGCCGTTTCGCAACCTGTTGGAGCCAGATCTTAGGAAGTTCGCCCAGTGCGCTTTTGCCTGTATCCGTCACGCATTTGTCCGGGATGGACGTGATTTGCGCAACTATCCTGGATCCGACATGCGCGTCGTTCTTGCTACGTCGCCGCGCCGAAAATAATCGCGCGCTTAGTCGCGCGCTCGCGCGCGCCCGAAAAGCCTGGCAAATAATTGCTTTCAAGAGCATCAATCACGCCCAATTAGTCATTGGACGTTATTTATCCGCATCCCTAATCTTCGAACTGCCTGAGGGCAACACCCGAACCAGCCAGCACGAGAAGGCGGTTACCGGAACCTTGATATCTCACACCTAAAGGAGTCTGAAAGATGTCCAACGATCTGCAGAGCATGCTCGACCAAGCCTTCGCCCAGGCCACCAAGCTGTACCAGGAGCGCGGCTTCCAGCGCCGAGTCGGTTTCGGCAAGCGCCCCGCCCTCGTCAGCGTCGACCTCGCCAACGCCTGGACCCGTCCGGGCAATCCCTTCACCTGCGAGAAGATTGACGAGGAGATCATCCCCGGCATGCAGCGCCTGCTGGCCGCCTTCCGCGAGCGTGGCTTCCCGGTCGTACATGTGACCACCTGCTACCAGGTCAATGACCGCAGCAACCCCAACACCGACATGGGCCTGTGGCACAACAAGATCCCGGTCGACGTCGTGGCCCAGGCCGACGAGAACCTGTGGGCGATCGACTCGCGCATCGCGCCGATCGAAGGCGAGCAGGTGCTCATCAAGAAGCACGCCAGTTCCTTCCAGGGCACCTATTTGGCCGGCTTCCTGCGCGCTGCCGGGGTCGACACCGTGCTGGTGACCGGCGTGACCGCCTCTGCCTGCGTCCGCACCACCGTGTGCGACGCCATGGCTGAAGGCTTCCGCCCGATCGCTGTGCGCGAGTGCATCGGCGACCGCATCCCCGGTGCCGTGGCCTGGAACCTGTTCGACATCGACGCCAAGTTCGGCGACGTGGAGTCGGTCGACCGCTGCGTCGAGTACGTGATGAGCGTCGGCCGCGAAAGCGCTGCGCCTGCCGGCACCAAGCAGAAGGCCAGCCTCGCCACCGCCTGAGGCTCGCAGCGACCATCCAGCACTTCTCTCCTCCCTCCGTGCTCCGTCACATCGCTCTCCCGGGCGATGTGACGGAGCATTTTTTGTCTCCAGGATCGTCCATCAGCGATGCAAATGTGCTCCTCACGAACTTGCACAACATTGCACAAGTCGGAAGAAGGCCATTTGCACGCGCCCCGAGTCTCTGCATCGACCACGAGGTCACGAACGACAAGGGAAGGTGGTCCCCGGGTCTCCCCTGGTGCCCCGGAACACAGGTACCCCCATCGTCATCACCGCGCTCCGGCTTGGCGGGTCGGGCGGCAACTTCGAAAACCGCATCTACATCCCGCTTCCATTCGCCTGCTGGATGTCTCTGGTGATCGGCATCGTTTATGCTTACCTTGGCTGGCCCTCACTCAGGGTGAGCGCCGCCCCAAGGCGGCCCAGACCCGAAATGGGCGAGGCCATCCAGAGCATCGAACCATCCTCTGGAGCCGAGACCGCGTTTCGCGACCAGTCGACCCCCCGTTTCGCGCTCGGGGACGCCAGCCCCGCGGTCGCCGGGTCGCGGCATGGAGCACAAGGCAGGGAATGAGCACCGCAGAGAGAGACAAGATCAAGGTTCCGGACAGCCCGGCTGGAAGCAGACGCTTCAACAGCCGGCTGCGCCACAGCAATCAGGCGTATCTGCGGGCCCATCAGAACGACAGCGACCATCCGCCGATCAGCCGGCGCATCGCCTTCGTGCTGCTCGAACACTTCTCGATGATGGCCTTCACCGGGGCGGTGGACGCCATCGTCACCGCCAATCTGCTGAGCCGCAATCCGCTTTACCGCTTCGACGCCATCAGTCTGGAAGGCAGCTCGGTCCTCAGCGACCTCGGCATCAGCATCGCAGCCGACGCCGAACTGAATTCCCTTGGCGCGGCGGACTTCGACATGCTCATCATCTGCGGCGGCTATCGCTCGGATTTGGCGCCGCCGCGTGCCGTTCTCGACCGCCTGAAAGCCTTTGCCCGCAACGGAACTACCATGGGCGCGCTGTGGAATGGCAGTTGCGTACTCGCCAGGGCCGGGCTGCTGGACGGCTACGCGTGCACGGTGCACCCGGAGAGCCGCGCGGGTCTCGAGGAAAGCTGCCCCAGGGTCAAGCTGCTGCCGACGCCCTTCGTCGTCGACCGCGACCGCATCTCCTCGGCCGGCGCAAACAGCGCACTGGGCATGATGCTGGCCGTGATCCGTCACCAGCACGGCAACGACGTCGTGAGGGGCATCGAGGAGATCCTCGCCTGCGACCGCGGCCCCGAGGACATGCCCGACAGACCGATGCCGGTGCTGGAAGCCAGCACCGCGCTGCCGGACGCATTGCGCGCGATCCTCAAGCTCATGGAAAGCAACATCGAGGAGCCGCTTTCGATCGAAGACCTGACGCACTACGCCCAGGTGTCGCGGCGCCAGATCGATCGGCTGTTCCAGCGCTACATGAAGTCCACTCCGTCACGCTACTACCTCGAATTGCGCATCACGCGCGCGCGCCGCCTGCTGCTGCAGACGAATGCCCCCATCACCAGCATCGCGATTGCCTGCGGCTTCACCGGCGCACCGCACTTCAGCCGCTGCTACCGCGACTTCTTCGGCGTGTCGCCGTCCAAAGCGCGCTCGACCCAACGCCTATGAGCCCTGTCCGACGACCATCGCCGAGCTCTATCGACATGCGCACTCGCCTGCCCGGAAGCTGCAGTGCGACAACGCGCGGCATCGGCCATAACACTCCAATCGCACACTTGACAGTCGCCCGCCCGGGCGGAACCATCGCCACACCAAACCTCGTCCTCCGGACTCGCCCATGGGCAGCAATATCCGTTTTGACCTGCGCCACATGCGGGCCTTCGTTGCCGTCGCCGAATCGCTGCATTTCAAGAAGGCTTCGGAGGCACTCTTCATCACCCAACCGGCCCTGAGCCGCCTGATAAAGTCCCTCGAGGATGAAATCGGAGCCGAGCTCTTCTCGCGCACCACCCGCCAGGTCACCCTGTCTGAGGCTGGCAGGCTGTTCCTGGCAGAATGCCAGCAGGCCTTCACCCATATCCAACGCGGCGTTCAACTCGCACAGCGAGCGGCGCGCGGAGATATCGGTCGTATCGCAATCGCCTACAACGACTTTTCGATCAACAGTTCGCTGCCCCACTTGCTGGAAGTTTTCAAGGAAGCGCAGCCGTCCGTTGCCATCGAACTGACCTACATGCCTTCGCATGTGCAACTCGATTCACTCCGCAACGGCCAGATCGACGTCGGCTTCCTGTTTGGCCCCCTGCATGAAGAGGGGATCACTACGCTAACCTTGTCGAGGGAGCGTACCGTCGCGCTGCTGCCCAAAAAGCATCGGCTTGCTCAGCGGCGTTCAATCAAGATTGAAGACCTGAGGGACGAGAAATTCATCATCGGCTCGGAGAGCGGCTGGAAGTCGTTCCGTTCCTTCGTATTCGACTTGTGCCGCAGATCCGGCTTCATTCCGCAGGTCGTGCAGGAAGCCACCAGCAGCACCGGCATCTTGAGCCTGGTGGCCGCCAACATGGGTATCTCGCTGTATTCAGAGTCGGTGCGAAACTTCATTCGCAAGGACATCGCGATCGTGCCAGTGGAAAATCCCAGCGCGACCCTCGATACCGTCGCGGCGTGGAACGCGAATTATCAGAGTGCCAGCTTCCGACTTTTCCTACAGACAATGGAGCGCGAGCTGAGTCTGCAAAAGGTCGGCGCCGATCAGGCCGAAACGACGATCGGAAGGCCTGGCGATTTCTGAGTTCTGCTAGAGAAGAGACCACCGGCGCCAGCCAGAGGCCGGGCCGGTGATCGCGCAGTCACCGATCAGTACCTGACTGAAGTCAAAACTTCACGACCATCATGATGTTCGCAAAGCTCTCGTTCAGCCCGTCGATACCGTACTTGTTGCGCCAGTAGTTGTACTCGGTGCCGACGTAGATGGCATCGCGGCGGCCCGATACCAGTTGCCCGACGTCGAGCCGGAGCTGGGGTTGGCACAGCGTCTGGCGGACCGTTCCCTCTCCGCGCGCTCCGATGAAGTCGCAAAAACCCTCGAAACTCCATTGCGTGCTGCCGATGTTGAAGGGCAGCCGCCAGACCGGAGTGAGCTGGTAGGTTCTGCTATAGTCGGGACGGACGCCATCGAAATGCGAACGGTCATCGTAGGCAAGCAGGTCCACATTGAAATAGCTGAAACCGGGCACTGCGAAATCCAGCGTGACCCCATAGAGCAGAATGCGGGTCCCCGCCCCTCCCGTGGACGACCCCGCATTCACACCCGCGGTCAGGCTGATGTCTTTCAGGAACCCCTCGCCGAGATTCACGCCGGCGGTCTTCGACAGGCTCAGGTAATGGTAGTACTCCCCATAAATGTCGTTTGAGCGCTGCGCCTTGCCCGATCCCCAGTACGAGTCGATGAAGAAGTAATTGCGTCCATACGTGTAGCCGCTGACATGCTGCAGCGTGATCGTCGTCTTCCTGACATCATTCCCGCTCACCGGGTCTCGAAAACCGCTGCCATTGAGCACCTGGACCTCCGTTTCGCTCCAGTCAGCTGCAACAGCCTGCCCCGCTCCGCCGGCGAGCGTCAGTGCCGCAACGATGCTTGCCACGCTGCGACGCGGTCTTGCTCCATTCAATAATGGCTTCATTCCAAGACGTCCTATTTATGATTTTGTGATTCAGAAAGTCAGGATCAAAGATCTTCGCGTTGATCGAATGCGTGGCGGAGCTGGCTCGTGGGCAAACGCTGGAAGCCGCGCTCGGGGGTGTAGGCCCAGTTGTGCCCGACCGTCGTGGCCAGATAGCGATCGCTGTAGCCCGACGTGATCTCGGCCTGCTTGTAGCGGGGCAGCACCCACACCCACATCAACAGCAGATAGATCGCGAATCCGAGCGCCAGGCCAACGACGAAGGCCCACGAGCCCGAGAAAAACGCTGCGCCACCTCCAATCAGCCATGCGTGTTGACGCGCGCTGAAAACTACCCAGATTTCGCGGGGTCTGCGCGCTGAAAAGTACCCAGGTGATTAACCTCCGCCGCTTCCGTCGAGGAGCGGGGAACCGAGGAGATGATCACCATGAATCTGCTGGGGAAGGTCAGAAGGCTGTACTACCGGGAGGGGCTCACGCTTTCGGAGATCGAGCGTCGCACGGGGCTGACGCGCAAGACGATCCGCAAGTGGCTGAAGGCGCCTGAAGGGGTTGAGCCGAAGTACCAGCGCAAGGTCGGCGACACCAAGATCGCGCCGTACGCGGCGCAGCTGGTCAAGATGTTGGAGACCGATGCGCGGCGACCGCAACGGGACCGGCGCACGGCGCTGAAGCTGTTTGCGCAGTTGCAGACGCAGGGGTTCGACGGCGATTACAGCCGCGTCACCGAGTTCATTCGGCGCTGGAAGGCCGAAGGCGGTGCATCGGTCGCGAAGGCCTTTGTTCCGCTGCAGTTCGAGCCGGGAGAGGCGCACCAGTTCGACTGGAGCGAGGAGCATCTGGTCATCGGTGGGGTGTGGCGCAAGGTGCTCGTGGCGCACCTGAAGCTGTGCTATAGCCGTGCCTTTGTCGTGCAGGCGTATCCGACGCAGAGCCACGAGATGCTGTTCGATGCGCACGCGCGGGCGTTTGCCGCGCTCGGTGGCGTGGCCCGGCGCGGGATCTACGACAAC
>JAFEDI010000086.1 GCA_018241725.1 Pseudomonadota bacterium
TCGAGTGCCATCGACCCGCAAGCGAAATGTAACGGTCACCGGCAGCAACTGGCCGGACTGAGACTTCCAGCTCACACCTGCGCGGGAGCGCGGCAAGCCGACTGCGGCTGTCTCGACCCGACCCACTGCCGCCATCGGTGTCGGTCGAAAGCGGTCGCTGAACGCTCCGGTTCAGCGGTGGGCCATTCAGCGAAGTTCGCGAACGTGATGGTACACATACGCAAAGTCCCGTAACTCTGCTGGGAGCTTGGGCGCAAAGAAATCCCGCACGTTGATCTTGAGAGACGCCGCCGAGGCAGCTCCCACAGCTGCGCCGACTGAGGGGGGCACACCAAGCCCAAGGGCAATAGCGCAGCCAACAGCCGCCTTCGCAGCGATTTCTGGAATGTTGAGCTCGATCTTCAGAGACGACTTGATTCGCGCAGGCCAGGACTCTTTTGCCGCCGAATTCAAATCGGCGATGGAACGAGCGACACGGTCGATAGCAGCAGTCTTCGCTCGGGGGATGTCTGCAGAACCAGCCAATTCGAGGTACAGGGCGTCGAGAGTAGCTCGAAGCGCGAGAAGTTCGCTCCCGCGTAGGCTCTTGAATTCAAGAACTTCAGGAAGGGAGACGTTGTCCGGCGGTATGGGTAGAGCCTCGATCAGTTCGAGTTCTACAGCCCTCGTCTGGGTCGCGGCTGCGTGTGGCACGACGAAGTCTCTGCCGGATTGCCCTATTGCCCACAGGCCGGGCTGCTCTGATTCGAGCCTCCGAAATGCCTCCGCCTGAGCCAGAAGGTAGGCAGGATATGGGTTGGGTACTTGCTGGCGGTCGATGATAACTTCGGTCCGCTGTAGCACGCCAGTTTCTTGCAGATAGTCGACCTCTGGATACCCGAAGAAGTCGACGACGTTGTTCTTGGGAAATTCGAGACGGTCCCAGTACAAGGTATACCGGCGCAGGTCGGCACGGGGAAACGGGCGATCTTCGCCCCCCGGAAAGGACATCGACTCGCCACCCTCCAAAAAGAACGGCGGCACGATTACCAGCCCCCTCTTACTTGCCATCAAACCCCCGCTACTTTTTCACTATCGGCCCAATGTTGGAGTTCACCCGCGCGTGGAAGCGGGCGAAGTCCGCTGTAGCACGGCGGGTGCAATGATGGTTAGACCCCCGCACGCAGATGCTCATGCTGTCGCTGGCACCACGTCTACGGCCGTGAGACGCTCCACTGGTGCCAATGGAGCCATAGCCCCCTGAGCACCCGCCGTGGTTCCGAGCTCGTTGCGGTAGGTTTCCATGTCATGCGGTTGGAAGCGCCCAGCCAAGAACTGACACCAACGAATCAACCCTCCGAACGTCGAGGAATACGGCGCGGGATCAACGTACACCGTGCCGCTAGTTGTGAACTCGTAGGGATGGTCAGCGTATCCAAACGCTCGGGGCGGCACAGTTGGCACAACATCGCCAGCTCGGCGCACTTGTGTAGGCGGGCCGTCCGGTAGGCTGATATACGCCGAAAGATCTGAGTATCTGGGCGCGCCGAGGATGCATACAGACGTCGGCGCGACCTTGACGAAGTTTTCGGAGATGGCGGCGACAGCTCCGCCAAGCGAGTGGCCAGTCAGGAAGACATGATCAACGTCACCGAGGTTCGAGTCACGGATAGCGTCGAGCACGCGCGTCGATATCCGAGTTGCTTCTTCGGCAAAACCGGAGTGGAGCCGGCCGGACACCGTGCTGAAAACAAACGGAGGCCGAAGGCGGAATCTGGCGTTCACAGGCACCAGCTTGGAACGCAAGTTGACCTTCCAATCGAAAAGGAACTGCGTTCCCCGAAAGCCAACGAACAATAGGCGATTGAGGACCAAACCAACTGCAACAACGCCACGGTCCGCGACCGCAAACCCACGGGGTAGATCAAGCTTTTGAAAATCGATGGCCAAACTTGTGGGGCGACCGCCCGTACCAGCAACGAGCGCTCGGTACGCTTCACACGGGATCAGTTTCGCCCGCTTTCGGTCATCTAACTCCCACTGCGGGATGTGGTAATAGGCGAGTTCGGCAAACAGTGCACAGAGATAACGGACCGTGGGAGATCGATCGTCGATGGGCGAAGGAAGGCTGCCGATTAGGCTGTGAGCCTCGTAGATTGCGTACTGGTACATGGCCCACCTCCTTCTCGCCTCAAGGGTCTAACGAATAGGGTTTATCCCTCGCGCCGCAAGCGCCGTTCGGTGCGCAGGCGGCTGCCGCGAGGGATAAGCCTTGTTGAACTGAACCGCCGCTCAGGCGGTGATACTGGGGATTCTACGCGCGGGTCATCCACATCGGATAGCGCGCGGCAGGGTCGGGTCAGCAACGAGTATCCGACGCCGCTGAGCCGCTCGCGACCATCGCCGTAATGGGCAGCGATCGGGTGCCGGCCGTGCATCCGGCGTGCGGTGTCGGTCGCGTTCAGCACACGGGGGACGTGCCACGGCCTGCCGGTGCGGACGTTGCATCGGCAAGGGCCGAGACGGGGGAGCGTGAGTGTTCATGGCGGCCCATCCCGACAGCGCGGTGCAGGCGCGGGCGGATCGTACCGGCGAGCCATGACGATCTCGACCGTGTGCCAACGCCCGACCCCACAGTGCGGGCAGCATCGCGGGTCCTCACCGCTCACGCGGGCGAGGAAGTCTGCGGCCGCTTCGATCACCGCCGGCTGCGGTGCCGGCGTCTGGAGCGCGGCACGCGCGGCAGCAAGCCGGGCACGCTTGTGGCCGCAGGCGAGCAACCCGTAGTGGCGCAGGCGCTTGAAGCCGGCCGGCAGCACGTGACGCAGGAAGCGTCCGATGAACTCGTCGGTCGGCATGCTCACCGTGCGCTTGCCGCCGGTTTCGTTGTCACGCACCCGAAGGCGCACCTGACCCGCATTGCAGCCGAGCAGGCGGTCGTTCGAGAGCGCCACGCGGTGCGTGTAGCGGGCAAGGTAGTCGAGCACCTGGGCGGGCCCGCCCGGCGGCGGCTTGGCGTAGACCACCCAGTCATGCGCGAGCAACGCACTGCGCCGGGCGTGCCATGCATCCGGCGCACCTTGCGGATCGTCGGGCAGTTCGCCGCTGCGGCGGGCTGCGTCGAGCCGCGCGAGGAACTTGCCGCGAAACACCTGCGAGGCGGCCCGGACCGGAAACAGGAAGGTGGCGCCGCGCACCGGGGCGCGCCAGCCGCCCTCGGCGTCGAGCCCGCCGCAGGTGATCAGGGCGTGCACATGCAGGTGCATGCGCAGGTCCTGACTCCAGGTGTGGAGCACGAGGCTGAAACCGGGCACGGCGCTCAGCCAGCGCGGGTTGGCGGCGAGCTCGAGCAAGGTGGCCGCCGCACTGTCGAATAACGCGCCGTAGAGCCAGCGCGGGTGCCGGATCGCCAGTGGATTGAGCGCGTGGGGTAGCGTGAACACCCAGTGCGCGTAGGGCACCGGCAGCACCTCGCGCAGGCGCGCCGCGCGCCAGGCCTCCTTGGCCCGCGTCTGGCACTGCGGGCAATGGCGGTTGCGACATGAACGCCAGACATGGCGCTCGGCGCCGCAGTTCGCGCAACGCTCGCGCACACCGCCGAGCGCTGCGGTGCGGCAGTCGACGATGGCTCGCCAGGCCCGTGTCTGCACCGCCGACAGGGTGTGGCCTCGCCGGTAGTCTTCGCCGTGCGCGCGCAGAATGCCGGCCAGCGTGGGCCGGTCCATGGCCGCTCGGCCTCAGAGCCGGCGCAGCAGATCGAGCGGGCTGTCGTGTGGGATTGAACCCGGACGCGCCAGATGCAGGTAGCGCTGCGTGGTCGACAGGTGGCCGTGGCCCAGGAGCTTCGCGAGCGTGGCCAGATCGACGCCGGCCTCCAGCAGATGGGTGGCGAAGGCGTGGCGCAGCGTGTGGATGCCGCCCGTCTTGGTGATGCCTGCCCGATCGCGGGCACGGTAGTACGCACGTTGCGCACTGCTGACGTCGAATGGCCGGGCGGCGTCGGTGGTGCGAGGGAACAGCCAGTCGCGGGGTTTGCAGATGCGCCAATAGACGCGCAGCGCTTCGAGCAGGCTCGGACTGAGCAGCGTGTAGCGATCCTTGCCACCCTTGCCCGCCACCACCCGGATGCACA
>JAFEDI010000087.1 GCA_018241725.1 Pseudomonadota bacterium
TCTGCGACCGTTAGGTCGTCTAATACAAAGTTAGGGCCTTCACATGGTCGTGATTACGTTCAATGACCAACCTGAATCGATTGCGTCTATCGAGGAATTCGGCGTTGCGCTCGACCGTTTTGACCGCACACCGAAATTCGAGCTATGGTTGTCGGTCGAAGGCGGCCCATCGATCTGCATGCTCCGTAACGGCAAGCATGCTTGGCTCATGTATATCCGCTTCGAAGGCGACAGTGGCTTCGTCTCACAGGGAGAACTCAGTGCACAGGGCGTCGCGTCATATGAGCTCGCCAACGGCCAAACTGATGAATACCCACTCGCATGGTGCATCGACGTTGAGCAGTGCTACAAAGCCTTGGCATACTTCTTTGTAAACGAGGGCGCTCAGCCAGATTGGGTTTCCTGGTATGCCAGTTAGCTTCTATCAATCCGGCACCGGCCCTAACCCGGCGCTCAACCCCGTTCGCTTCGCTCTCTGGACGCTGCGCGATAAAGCCGCGCAGCGCCGGTTAGCTCTACGTTAGGCGTCGCACCAATGCCAGTCGTCGCAGTGTCGATCACTAAGTTCGTAGATGAACACCAACCCGGCTTTGTTGAGTGCATCTTGACCGACGCATTTGGGAGAGAGCATCACATCGTCGAGAAGGCTCCCGTCGTGAGCAACGCGGATCTTTGGTCGAACAGTGAGTATCCTCAGCCAGGCTTCGTCGCATGCAATGTCGAGGCTGAATGGAAAGACCAAGATGGAAGATCGCTTGCTCGAGTCAATACTGAGCAGCCCTGGTCAGTCGAGTCAACTGAAGGGACAACACTTTTTGTAGTCTTGGCATCCCAGGTGCTGCTCAATGAACCGCACGCCTAACCCCTCCGTCAAGGGGACCTGCCTGCGGCAGGCCCCTTACGTCGAACATTGGGCGGCTTGAACCATGGATACGCTAGCGATTATTCGAGACAAGGCAGCGCGTAGGGCGGGTTAGGCGCGCATTGCGATGTCTATCAAGGCTCATCAACATTCCGCGCGCCGTAACCCGCCTTTCGCGTTTGTGATGGCTGCTGGGTTTCCTTCGTCAACCCAGCCTACGTGCTGCGTTGTTCGTCCTTGGGGCGATAATAGGCTGCACGCTGGTCGTCGATATCTCGATATCTGAGTTCGAACTGACGGGATTCATGCACCACTTGCCGCCAGCTGCTGCAGCCGTACTTGGCGGGCTGTTGCTCGGGGTCGCGATCCGCAATCCAGTGCCCAGCCACCGCGACAGGTGTCCATCCGTCAACAGCCAGCTCTCTGGCGGCGTTTCGCAATTCATGAACGATCCCGGCTGCAGGCCAGTGCACGGTTCCATCCGGTGCGATACCGTTGACGATCAGGTCGTAGCCCGCATTCGACAGGACGAACTCTGCCATCAGCTTCCGTACCTGATCCATTTGTACGGCCCATCCACGGAGTTGTTCGAAGTGCTGGTCGATGCGGCTGCAGGCAGCCAGCAGCGCGTCGTGCGCACCCTGGCATCCCTCCAGGCTCCAGAGATCGTGCTGATCCATGAAGTGGTGCACGAGACTGTTTCGCAACTGCACCAGTTCTTTCAAACCGCTCTCGATCCGGGCGTAGTCGTCAGCGGGCATTAACAGCTTCATCCGCATTCCGAATGACACGGTGTCGCTGGCTGTGCGAGCGGTGATTTCGTCGGATGTGTCGGCTTCCTCGGACACGAGATACGACCCGAGGAGCTGGCCTACCAGATTGCCAAGTGTCTTGCCGGCGACATTGGCTATGCGCTCTGCTTGGATCGACTTCAGCGCATCAGCCGGTCCGTCAATCATGTGATGCGCCACGAGGGCCTTGATCAGGCGTTCGTACTGCTGCAGACAAAGCAGGCAGCGGCCGAGCAGTCGCTGAACCTCACGCTGCAAAGTCTGGAGTTCGCCATCGGCGGGAGGTGTCGTCATGGCACTGAACCATCTCGGGAAGCGTGGGGGCTCTTTGGGGTGAATCAGCCGGGTAGGCTGTGCATTCATGCGCACGCCGCACAATATTTCAAAATCCGCGTGCGCACGAATACACCGCATCTTCGCTGATCCTGTTCATCGCCTGCCGAATCACGGCAACTCACCGTCGTCCCCTGCGCTCGCTGCCTTGCTCATGTCCCCTCGCCAGCCGCAGACGCTGCCGGGGTGGTCGTCTTGACCTTTTCAGCGCCTTCGATCGCGGCGGGGAAGCGTCGCGGACCGTGAACCGCGGCCACAGCATCGGCTGTGCCCCGAGGTCGGGACCGGGCAAGCGAACACGGACGGCCGTGGTGCGTGCTATCGGGGGCTGGTTGCGGCTTTCTATACTGCCCGGCCCGCCCGCCGTCACCGCTCCGGAGCCTGCCGATGTCCCCCCCGATCGCCGAAGTCCGGATTGCCCTGTTTGAACTCGAAGCCGAGCTGCGTCGCCTCGGCTTCTGGCAGGCCGAAGCGCCGGCCCCCGAGCGGCTCGCGAGCAGCGTGCCGTTCTGTCACGACACGCTCGAATTCCACGAGTGGCTGCAGTGGGTGTTCCTGCCGCGCCTCGAAGCGATGCTCGCCAGTGCGCACCTGCCGCCGTTCGCGTGCCAGATCGCGCCGCTCGCCGAGCTGAGCTGGGAGCACGACGGGCGCGAGGTCGCGCATGCGGTCGCGTTGCTGGCGCGCATCGACGATCTGCTCGGCGATCCGGCGCAGCGGGCGCACTGAGATCGATCGCACGTAAATGCGCTGTTTTCCCCCTCTCCCCCGACCCCTCTCCCGCAAGGGGAGAGGGGAGACCGGAGCCTGCATGGTGTGCAGCTTTGTTGCATACCATGCAGCCCTGAATCTGCATCCGGCGTACACGCTGCGCAGCAAGCTGCACACCCTGCGGTTTGCTGACCCGCACGCCTTGCCTGCGCCTTCCAGGCGCTGCCGACACAAGCCGTCCGACGTGGGTTCTCCGACATGACCACAACGGGGATGTCGGTTTCGATACACGCGACAATCCCTGCAAGGTCATGATTTTCAATAGCTAAATGGATGTGGCATTGCGCTTGCTCCTCCCTGTCACAAGCCCTGCCTCGGGTTATACAGACAAGAAGGAGTGCCGCCGTGTCACAGATCATCTCCCTCTCCAGCCTGCAGACCATTCGCCCCGAAGTCCGCGAGCAGATGAAGCAGACGCTCGCCGATCATCAGGGCTGTGGTACCAGCGGTGGCAGCGGCAAGTCGAGTTGCGGTTCCTCGGCCGGCCCGGCCGACATGGCCCCGGAAATCTGGGAAAAGGTCAAGAACCACCCGTGCTACAGCGAAGAGGCGCATCATCATTACGCCCGCATGCACGTGGCGGTGGCTCCGGCGTGCAACATCCAGTGCAATTACTGCAATCGCAAGTACGACTGCGCCAATGAATCGCGCCCCGGTGTGGTCAGTGAAAAGCTGACGCCCGAGCAGGCCGCGCGCAAGGTGCTGGCGGTGGCTTCGACGATTCCGCAGATGACCGTGCTCGGCATTGCCGGCCCCGGTGATTCGCTGGCCAATCCGGCCAAGACCTTCGAAACCTTCGAGCGCATCTCGAAGGTGGCGCCGGACATCAAGCTCTGCCTGTCGACCAATGGTCTGGCGCTGCCCGAGCTGGTGCCGATGATCAAGAATTACAACGTCGATCACGTCACGATCACCATCAACATGGTCGATCCGGAAGTCGGCGAGCAGATCTATCCGTGGATCTTCTACAAGAACAAGCGCTGGAAGGGCCGCGATGCCGCCAAGATCCTGACCGAGCGCCAGCTCGAAGGTCTGGAGCTGCTGACCTCGGCCGGCATTCTCGCCAAGATCAATTCGGTGATGATCCCGGGCATCAACGACCAGCACCTGATCGAGGTCAACAAGGCGGTCAAGTCGCGCGGCGCGTTCCTGCACAACATCATGCCGCTGATCTCGGAAGCCGAGCACGGCACCTACTTCGGCCTCAACGGCCAGCGCGGCCCGACCGCGCAGGAGCTGAAGGCGCTGCAGGATGCCTGCGAAGGCGACATGAACATGATGCGCCACTGCCGCCAGTGCCGCGCCGATGCCGTCGGCCTGCTCGGCGAGGATCGCTCGGCTGAATTCACGCTCGAAAAGCTGATGGAAAAGACCGAGATCGAATACGACCTCGAAGCCCGCAAGGCCTATCAGGAACTGGTCGAGGCCGAGCGTCAGGACAAGGTTGCGGCGCGCGAGAAGGAAATGGCCGAAATGGCCAGCGTCGAATCCGACACCAAGATCCTGATCGCCGTGGCGACCAAGGGCGGCGGCCGCATCAACGAGCACTTCGGTCACGCCAAGGAATTCCAGATTTACGAGGTCTCGACCGCCGGTGCGAAGTTCGTCGGTCACCGCCGTGTCGATCTGTACTGCCAGGGCGGTTACGGCGAGGAAGAAGGTCTGGACACGATCATCCGCGCGATCAACGACTGCACCGCGGTGTTCGTCGCCAAGATCGGCGGCTGCCCGAAGAACGATCTGCAGGCCGCCGGCATCGATCCGGTCGATGCCTACGCCTTCGAATACATCGAGCAGTCGGCGCTGGCGTACTTCAAGGATTACGTCGCCCGCGTCGAGAGCGGCGAACTCGTGCACACCGCGCGCGGTGATGCGCAAATCCGTCAGGGTGCCTTCGCGGCCTGATGCATGTCAGGCCGGTCACAGCGGGACGCTGCGCTTTTTGAGCCCCTCGCCACTTGCGGGGGAGGGGCCGGAAAGAGAGGGAGAAACACCAGGCAGTCCCGTGTGACCGGCAGTACCGGCTTTCACCCAGCGTTTCCACGCTTTTCGTTTCGCAAACCGTAAAGGAGCTGCCGT
Source organism: Pseudomonadota bacterium (assembly GCA_018241725.1). GTDB lineage: Bacteria > Pseudomonadota > Gammaproteobacteria > Burkholderiales > Rhodocyclaceae > Zoogloea. Next base: position 4,837 of record JAFEDI010000087.1, read on the forward strand.
CATGGCCTACAAGATCATCGCTTCCCAGTGCACCGCCTGCTCGGCCTGCGAGCCGGTCTGCCCGAATGCCGCCATCTCCCAGAAGAAGGGCGTGTTCGTGATCAACCCGGTCGATTGCACCGAGTGCGAAGGCCAGTACGACGAGCCGCAGTGCGCGGCCGTCTGCCCGGTCGACAACACCTGCGTGCCGCGCTGAGCCTGCCCGCATGAGCGCGCCGACGATGAACCTCAAGGTCAGCCGCAAGGCGGAGAAATTCATCCGCCGCATGATCACCTTCAGCGGCAAGGCCGGTGGCTTCCGGCTCGCCGTCAAGGAAGGCGGCTGTTCGGGGATGTCGTATGACTTCAGCATCGAGGCCGAACCCGCGGCCACCGACGCCGTGGTCACGACCGAGACCGGTCTGCAGGTGTTCGTGCCGGCCGAGTGCCAGGCCATGCTCGATGGCATCGTCATCGAGTGCGAGGACTCGCTGATGAACACCGGCCTGACCTTCTTCAACCCCAACGCCGCGAAGAGCTGCGGCTGCGGCACCTCGTTCACGCCGGCTGCCTGAGTCCGGATACCGCACGAGAGAGAGATGAGGGGGCGGCGGTCATGATCCAGCAAATCACCCTGTCCGCACCGTCCCGGCCGCTGCCGCTGCCGCCGCCCGCCACGGGCGGCGGCAGCCGGACGCAGCGTCCCGGCCGGCGCCGGAATCTGGCCCTGACCAATCCGCGCCCCGCGCCGCACACCATCGACCGGAGCACCGCCATGCCGCAGGTCTGGGAAGACGCCTGGCTCGCCCGCAGCATCGAGGCCGGCCTGCCGCGGCAGGCCGAACTGGCGCTGCTGCTCGCCGCCCGCAGCTACCACGATCCGGTGAAGGCCGAAGCCTTGCTGCAGGAGGCCGAGGCCGCCGCGCCCGGGCATCTGGCGCCGCTGGTCGGGCTGTACAAGTTCTACTTCTACCAGGGGCGGCTGGCGCAGGCGCTCGAAACCGCCGAACGCACGCTGCTGAAGGTCGCCCGCGACCTCGGCCTGCCCGAGGACTGGCGCGCCGTCGAGCGCGGCAGCCGCGATTTCTCCGATTACGCCGACGGCCCGCACCGCATGTATCTGTTCGTGCTGAAGGCCTACGGCTACCTGCTCGCACGCCTCGGCGAACTCGCCGGCAGCCGGGCGGTGTTCGAAAAACTGCGCCTGCTCGATCCGGCCGACCGGATCGGTGCCAGCGTGCTGCTGCAGGTACTCGACCGTGGAGGACGCGACGATGAAGACGACTGACGACGCCATCCCGGTGCTCGGCTGGCAGGGCGAGGCGCTCGACTGCAGCGCTTGCGCACACACGGATCTGTACGCCGAAGCCGGCTGCGAGCCGGGCCGCGCCTGCGTCGAGGACCGCTACGCCAAGCGCATCGACCGCTTCTTCGCGCGCAA
>JAFEDI010000088.1 GCA_018241725.1 Pseudomonadota bacterium
CAGATCGCGGATCGACCGGCTCCTTCGCAAGGTTTCCTTACAGGTGCGACGGAGCAATTGGTCAACTGATCTGACCACTATTGGACCGGATATGAAATCGGCCCGCAAGTCTGTTGCACGTGCCGGTATGAAATTTTCTCAGCTTCACCCCGGTTTCAGGGCATCCGGCCTGACCAATATGACCGGAAATTCACACACCTGTAAGAAACTGACCTCCAGCCGATTGCGCATCGTTGTCACGCTTCCGCATTCCGGTAAATCATCGGAATCACTGACAACTTGCCGCCGGTCTGCCGGCAGATACCGCCCGGTTGCGGAGGTCTGTCGTGGCGCACCCGGTCCGCAAGCGTGGCGATATTTCATCGGGAACAAGCCAGGCGGCCATTGTCGAGGTCATGCGGCCTGACCAATCATGGCTGGGACGGTGCGGATGCACCAAAATGTGCCGTCTCGACAGGCTCACAGCGCGGCTGTTAGGCTTAATTGGTCATACCGGATTTCCGTACCCCTATCAGGACAGCGCCCGTGAAGCCGGCCAAGATTTCCGACGTCATCACCCATCAGATTGAAGCCCTGATCCTCGAAGGCGGGCTCAAGCCCGGCGATCGCCTGCCGCCCGAGCGCGAGCTGGCAGCGCGCTTCGAGGTGTCGCGCCCGTCGCTGCGCGAAGCGATCAAGAAACTCGAAACCCGCGGTCTGGTCGAGACGCGCCGCGGCGGCGGCACGTATGTATCGAGCCTGCTCGATGCCTCGTTCGCGAACCCGCTGATGGGCCTGCTGCACAACCACCCCGAGGCGCTCTACGACCTGGTCGAGATGCGTCACTCGCTGGAATCGGTCGCCGCCTATTACGCGGCCGTGCGCGGCACCGCCGAGGACAAGGCGGCGCTGCGCACGCGCTTCGAGGCGATGATCGCCGTGCACGGCAAGGGCGGCGGCGATCCGCAGACCGACGCCCGGCTCGACACCGAGTACCACATCGCCATCGCCGAGGCGGCGCACAACGTCGTGCTGCTCTACATCATGCGTGGCCTGTTCAACCTGCTGCACAGCGGCATCACGACCTCGCTGGCGCGCCTGTACACGCGCTCCGGCAACCACGAGGCGATCTGCCAGCAGCACACCGACCTGTTCGAGGCGATCATGGCCGGCGACGGCGAACGCGCGCGCAAGGCCGCGAGCGATCACCTGCTGTTCGTCAAGCGCTCGCTCGCCGAGATCGACGAGGAAGAAAAGCGCATCGAGCGCGCACGCCGGCGGCTGCACGGGCTGACGGACTGATAGCGGTCACGGCTGAGGCCGCTGTCTTTTCGGCCCCTCGCCCCTTACGGGGGAGGGGTTGGGGAGTTTGCAGCTCGCAGGATGTGCCGACGCAGAAGGCACATCGTTTGCCGCATCCGAGCGGCGATTACCCGTACCTTCCGACGTCTTACGCGAACGATGCGCTTCGTTCCTCAGCGTATCCTACGAGCTTCAATCGTCCAGATATTCCCGCAGTCAGCGGGCGTGGACGGGCACGTACCAAGTCCAGATGGCCGATGCCGATTTCGCGCAACTCATAGGATAAGCCGACGCAGGAGGTGCATCGCTCGCGGAATTCGAGCAGCGATTACCCCGTGCATTGGCTCCCATCTTGATTACAGTCGCCCGGGCACCACGGCAGTTGCCCCTGCACGACCGGACGTGGCCACGGTCAAACCGCAGTGCTACCCTCGAAATCATGTGGATTGCACTTCCAGTTCCCGAGCCGGACATCCGGGCCCCGGGAAAACTCAGGAGACGCCCGCACCGTGAACAGCCAGCTTGAAAGAATCACGTTCGACCCGGACGTTCGCAGTGGCAAGCCGGTGATTCGCGGCACGCGCATCACGGTTTCCGACGTGCTTGAATACCTGGCCGGTGGCATGAGCGAGGCTGAAATCCTCGCAGACTTTCCGGACCTTCAGCCAGAGGACATCCGGGCGGTTCTCATTTTTGCAGCAGAACGTGAGCGCCGCATCTTCCCGGCGTCATGAAACTTCTGTTCGACGAGAATCTGTCCTACCGGCTGGTTGCGGCACTCCAGGACATTTTTCCCGGATCAGCGCATATCCGCGACGTGGGGCTGCTCGGCGCTGCGGATCGGCACATCTGGCCATATGCCGGTGACAACGGCTTCCTGCTGGTTTCTAAAGACAGCGACTTCTACCAGCGCAGCATGGTATTCGGTGCGCCCCCCAGACTCATCTGGTTGCGCATCGGCAATTCGCCCACCCGGGTTGCCGCTGAACTTCTGCGTGCACGCTATCTGATCATCCGCCGATTCGTCGAAGACCCCGAGGCCGCATTTTTGACACTTGCGGCCGATTGATGGCGGACATGCCTTGCACGCTCAAGCCACCAACCCCTCTCCCACGCCGGGAAAGGGGTTTGAAAGCGATGCGACCATGGGTGGTCTGCATCTGACTCCCGTGGCTTTTGGAAAGCACGGAGTGGAGTGATTTCAGGCAGTCCATTGCCCGTTTTCAACTCAGGCGTAGTCATCCACCGGCACGCAACTGCAGAACAGGTTGCGGTCGCCATGCACGTTGTCCACACGCCCGACCGGCGGCCAGTACTTGGCAGTGCGCAGGCCCGGCACCGGATAGGCCGCCTGCTCGCGCGGATACGCATGCGGCCAGTGATCGGCGCAGACGCTCTGCGCCGTGTGCGGGGCGTGCTTCAGCGGGTTGTCGTCGGCGTCGAGCGCGCCGGTTTCGACGGCGCGGATTTCCTCGCGGATCGAGATCATCGCGTCGATGAAGCGGTCGAGTTCGGACTTCGGCTC
>JAFEDI010000089.1 GCA_018241725.1 Pseudomonadota bacterium
CGAGCAGGCGCTGCCGCACGTGGAGCGCATCGAGGCGCTGGATGGGGTCGTCGATGCGCAGCTGGCGCAGATCGAGCGCAGCGTGCAGGACGCGGCCGGGCGGCAGGCGGTGCAGGGCTTCAAGGATGCGCTGCGGCAGTACCGCCAGGTTCGCAGCCGCATGTTGCAGCAGGCGCGCGCCGGCGATCTGGCATGGGTGCGGACGATAGGCATCGGCGAGGTGCGGCCGGCCTACAAGGGGCTGAAGGATGCCTACGGGGCGCTGGCCCGCGTGCGTCCCACTGTCAGCGCCTGATTGACCAGCGTGGTGGAGCGGACTCCGGTTGGGAGCTGTGGACGTGCTATGGTCCGCTCCCAACGAGAAATGGAGTCCGTCGCATGAGCAGTCTGGAAAAAGGCCTGCGTTCGGCGGTGACGGAGCGGGGGCTGCGCGTGGCGCTGATCTTCGCCCTTACCGCCGAGCGCCTGTCGGGGCATTACGAGCATGGCCAGTGGCTGACCGAGGCCCAGGGCGCGACGCTGGTTGCCGACTGGCTGGGGCGCAGCAAGCGCAGCCTGCCGCTGGAGGAACGCCGCCACCTCTCCGGTTTGAGCGACCAACTGGCCCGCCAGATCGCAGGCTCGGTGCCCCGCGAGGTCGGCCTGCACATCACTCACGAGATGATGGAGGCGCTGGACCCCAACCATCAGTCCGACGTCGGCCAGACGATGATGGTGGAGTGCGAGCGCATGCTCGATATGCCGACCGAAGGCTGAGGCTGGCGCAGGCCTTCAGTCCGGCAGGTGGCGCAGGTCGCCATCCACCACGTCGCCGAAGTTCGGCCCCAGCAGATAGTTCACGAGGCGTTGTGCCGCATGCTCCGGTGCGGTCAGCTGGCCGCTGCTCTTCAGTGTCTCGAAACGTTCTTTCTGCGGAAACTGTTCAACGCTGCTGGCCCGGATCTCTGCCTGCATGCTGGTATCCACGACGCCCGGCGCCAGGCTGGCCACGCGCAGGCCGGGAAGGTGCTCGGCAGCCATCGATCGGGCCTGGTGGTCCAGCGCCGCCTTGGTGGCGCAATACACGCTCCAGCCCGCGTAGGGGCTGCGCGCCGCGCCGCTGGAAATGTGTACGACACGCCGGTCGGCGCAGTGTCGCGTGGTGGCGACGAAGGCATTGGTCAGCAGCAGCGGGGCGGTCACATTGACGGCCACCGCGCGAGTGATCGCCGCCGCCTCGGCGTCGCCGACCGGCCCGACCGGCTGCAGCAGGCCGGCATTGTTGATCAGCAGCGCGGAGTCCGCGTCGGCGAAGAAGTCGTTCAGAGCGGGCGTCTGCAACCAGGCTTCCAACGATTGCGTATCGGACAGGTCGATCTGCGTTTCGCGCACAAGGTCCGGATGGGCGGTGCATAGCGCAGCATTGCTGCTCCTGGCCAGCGCGAGCAGCGGAATGCCACGGGCCAGCAGGGCACCGGCTACGGCGGCGCCGAGGCCGCGGCTGTGCCCGGTGAGGATGGCTTTGATCATGGACGGGCGAAGTCATGGTGAAAGCATCATGCTAACGCCGAAGGGTTACGCCCGATCATGATCAGCGTCACGGCTCAAGGGATGACGCCATCAGCGTGCCGTGGGCGAGGGGAGCAGCCCGGACGCCCACAGCCCGATGGCAGGGCGGGCGCCTCTCAATCGACGATCGAATCCGTTTCTGCCGGTAGCGTACTGATCAGCTTGCCCATCTGCTCGGCGTCGACCGGGCGCGAGAAGTGGTAGCCCTGGCCGATCATGCAACCCAGTTCGTGCAGGATGCGCTGCTGCTCTTCCGATTCGATGCCTTCGGCGACTGTGACCAAGGACATGTCGCGGGCGATGCTGACGATGGCGCGGATCAGCGTGATGTCGTCCTGGTTGCATTGCAGCTCAGAGACAAAGGACTTGTCGATCTTCAGCACGTCGAAGCGGAAGTTGCGCAGGTAGGACAGGCTGGAGTAGCCCGTGCCGAAATCGTCCAGGGACAACTGCACGCCCAGGTCGGCAAGGCCTTGCAGGGTCTCGCGGATCTGCTCGTCGTGGTTCAGGAAGACGCTCTCCGTCACCTCGATCTCCAGACGCTGGGGATTGAGGCCGTGGCGCTGCAGGGTGTCGCGCACGAGGCCGACGAAGTTGCGCTGGCGCAGTTGCGGCACGGCCACATTGACCGCCATGTCGATGGGGCGGGCGCCGTCGGTGTCCCATGCGCGCAGCTGGCGGCAGGCTTCGTCGAGGACCCAGCTGCCGATGGTATGGATCAGGCCGGTTTCCTCTGCGATCGGGATGAAGCGGTCCGGCGGGACCAGCGCGCCGCCGGTCGGCAGCCAGCGCAGCAACGCTTCGCAGCCGACGATGTTGCCGCTGGCGAGATCGACCTGCGGCTGGTAGTGCAACAGCAGCTCCTGGCGGGCCAGCGCATGGCGCAGCCCGTTTTCGACCTGCAGGCGTTCCATGACCCACTCGTTGAATTCCGGCGTGAAGAACTGGAAGTTGTTCCGCCCGTTGTTCTTGGCGTGGTACATCGCCGTGTCGGCGTTCTTCAGCAGGGTTTCACTGTCCTGGCCGTTGTCCGGAAAGAGCGTGATGCCGATGCTGGGGGTCAGCTGCAGTTCGTGCTCGTCGATGTAGTAGGGCTGGCTGAGGGCGGAGAGGATCTTGCGCGCCGCCGGCAGCACGTGGGACGGGCCGTCCAGGTGGGTCAGCACTACCGCGAACTCGTCGCCGCCCAGGCGGCTCACCGTATCGCTCTCCCGTACCAGGTGGCGCAGCCGGTCGGCGACGGCCTGCAACACTCGGTCGCCGATGGGGTGGCCGAGGGAGTCGTTGATGTTCTTGAAGCGGTCGAGATCGATGAACAGCACACCCAGCTGGCGTGCTTCCCGCCGCGCCTGCGCCACCGCCTCGGTGAGACGCTCGCTGAGCAGGCTGCGGTTGGGCAGCTGGGTCAGCGGATCGTACTCGGCCAACTGACGGATTTGCTCCTCGGCTTCCTTGCGTTCGGTGATGTCGAGGAAGGTGCCCACGTAGTGCAGCACTTTGCCGGTCTGGTCGCGTACCGAGCTGATGCTGATCAGTTCGGGGTAAACGGCGCCGTCCTTGCGGCGGTTGCGGATCTCGCCCGTCCACGAGCCGGTTTCCCGGATGGACTTCCACATGTTTCGGTAGAAGGCGGCATCGTGCTCACCGGAGGCCAGGATGCTGGGCCGCTGCCCGACGACTTCGTTCGGTGTACGGCCGGTGATCGTACAGAAGGCCGGATTGACGGCAAGAATGCGGCTGTCCGGGTCGGTGATGACGATGCCTTCCTTGCTGCTCTCGAAGACATGGCCGGCCAGCCGTAGCTGCTGGGCCTGCTTTTCCAGGGCCTGGGCATGTTCGTCCAGCTCCCGCCGGTAATTGCCCAGCAGTCCGCTCATCCATCGGGAGAACAGTACCGACGCGCCGATGGCCAGCATGATGGCTGTTAGCGCTGTGGCGGAAAGGAAAGGTATCTGCCGCGACAGCGCCTGCAGGGTGGCTTCCCGTTCGGCGTTGAAGGTACTTTGCATCTCCTCTTCGAAAACCGAGGCGATGACGATCATCTTCCATGGCCGATACACCTGTACGTAGGCGGTACGCAGGCTCTGCGTGTTCTTGGCCCGGTTGGGCCACGGATATTCGAGGAAGCCGCCGCCCTCGCTGGCCACCTTGATCAGTGCCGCACGGACCTTTTGTTCCTCCTGCGTCCCGACCTCCATGAAGTGCTTGCCCTCGAACTCCGGCCACTGGGGCTGGAGCAGCAACTGGCCGTTCTGGCTGATCGCGATGAAGCTGCCGGTATCCCCGAACTTCCACGCGCGCAGTCGCTCCAGGCCCTCGCGCATGCGCATGTCCTGCCATTTGTAGAGATAGTCGCCGGTGCCGATGACCCAGCCAAAGGGCTTGAACAGCCGTACATAGGCCATCTTGTCGGACATCTCTTTGGGGTTGTCGGGGGAGTACCAGCGGTAGGCCGAATAGCCACCATCGGGATTGCGGCGGGCAGTGTCGGCCAGTCCGCGCATGATGAAGTGGCCGGTGTCGTCCTGGTTATCCCACAGGGAGCTGCCTTCGCGCTCCGGGGCGATAGGCAGCAGAATGCACGCGCCATCCAGGCCGTCGACGAAAAAATAGCCGCGTCCGTCATAGAAGCGCTGCGGGCGCAGGGCCTCGACGATGAGGCGCTTGACCTCGGCTTCCGGCCGGCGTCCGTGTTCCCGGTCGTAGATCGCCTGGGCCGTCTGCATGGCCATGTCCACACGGTCGCGCAAGGCTTCGCGCAGGACGGTCTCGGTGCGGGAGTGGACGAAATCCAGATAGCCGATGGCCGCGGCCATCTCGCCGCGCAGGCGCTCCTGCTTCTGAGTGGAAAAGCCGTGTTCGAGGCGGTCTATGCTCTGCTGGTGCTGGCTGACGCCGATCCACAGGAAGCTGGCACCCATAGTCAGTGCCAGGGTGACGACCACGATCAGTGTCCCAAGCAGGTGGTAGCGGGGCAGGTTGCGGTCGGTCAGATGAAATTTCATTACGGGCTGTCGGGGCTGGCTGCGGTCTTCCTATAGGGCGCCGAAACGCCACATTATGTGAACAGCGTCGCAATATATATCTAAAGTAGTATTCTACCTTCCCGCTACGGTTTTCGTGCGCAGGCTACCGGTAGAATGGCGCTCCATCTGCTTTTCTGGAGCCTGCGGCGTTAACGTTACCAGGAGGCCGTCGTCCTTTCCGGTGTTGCTCCGGGGCGATGGGAGCCCGCGTGACGCGCGATCCGTCTGGTTTGCCGATTCCATGCCTTCTTCTTCCTACGCTCCGCTTACCGCCGGCCGCCGTGTGCGCCTTCTGGCGCCGATCGTGGTTCTCGTCCTTGCGCTCCTCGGGCTGATCTGGGGCGCCGTCCTGTACAAGGCCGGGGCGGAGGAAAAACTGGTCATCCGTTCCGTCAATACGGAGAACCTCAACCTTGCCCGCGCCTTTGAAGAACACACCATCCGCACGATCAAGAGCGTCGATCAAGCGGTGCTCTTCCTGAAGTTCCAGTACGAGAAATACGGCGACAAGGTCAATGTGGCCGAGTATGTGCGCGAGGGGATGATCATCAGCAGCATCTTCAACCAGCTGGGGGTGATCGACGAACACGGCATGTACATCCTCAGCAACCTGCCCAATCACAAGGTCATGGACTTGTCGGACCGGGAGCACTTCCGCGTCCATAAGGAGAAGGATACCAACCAGCTGTTCATCAGCAAGCCGGTGCTGGGGCGGGCGTCGGGCAAGTGGTCGATCCAGATGACACGGCGCATCAACAAGCCGGACGGCAGCTTTGGCGGTGTCGTGGTGATTTCCGTCGATCCCTATTACTTTTCCGATTTCTACAGCGGTGTGGAGCTTGGCCATCGCGGGGTCGTTTCGCTGGTAGGGCACGATGGCATCGTGCGGGCGCGACGTGTGGGCGACAACAGCGAGGTTGGGCAGAACATCAAGGGTAGTCCGTTGATGACGGTGTGGGACAAGGCCGCGAGCGGAAGCTACCGCTCCACCAGCGTGGCGGACGGCGTAAAGCGCTTCTACAGCTATCGCGCGCTCAAGGAATACCCATTGGCCGTGGCCGTCGGCGTCGACGAGAATGAAGCGCTGGCTGAGTTCCATGAGCGGCGCAACGGATACATGGTCTACGCCGGGGGTATGACCCTGGTGGTCCTGCTGTTCGGCGGCCTGTCCATCCACTTGCTCACCCGCCAGTACCGCATCTCCGATGCCTTGCGCGAAAGCCAGATCAAGGCCGAGGCGGCCAACCGCATGAAGTCCGAGTTCCTGGCCTCCATGTCCCACGAACTGCGCACGCCCTTGAACGGCATCATGGGTTACGCGGAGTTCCTGCGCGACACCTCGGAAGACACCAACAAGGAGTTCGCCGGCATCATCCTCGACAGCAGCCATCACCTGCTGGATCTGGTCAATTCCATCCTCGATCTGGCCAAGATCGAATCCGGCAAGATGGAGCTGGACCTGCGCCACGAAGCACTGCAGCCGATGTTGGAGCGCATCGTGCGAACCCATTACCCATCGGCAGAAGAGAAGGGGCTTGAACTACGTTTCGATGTGGCCGCCGATGCGCCCGCAGATTTCGTCTGCGATGCAACCCGGCTGGCGCAGATCCTCAACAATCTGCTGCACAACGCGATCAAGTTCACCGACAAGGGGAGCGTTGGCGTGAAGGTCGGCCGTGATGGGGACATGCTGCGCATCGCGGTCGCGGATACGGGCTGCGGCATCCCGGAAGAGATGCTGCCCCATGTGTTCGAACGCTTCCGCCAGGTGGACGGCTTCCTGACCCGGCGCCACCAGGGTACCGGCCTCGGGCTGGCCTTGGTTCAGGAACTGGTTACACTGATGGGAGGGGATGTGAGTCTGACCTCCCGCGTGGAGGAGGGCAGCGAATTCGTCGTCCGCCTTCCTTTTGTCAGTCATCGCATGTCCGGGCAGGTGTAAGCCGATGAAAGTCCTGATCGTCGACGACCAGAAGATCAACCGCATGCTGCCCAGCGTGTTGCTGAAACAGGCCGGCTGCGAGGTGTTCGAGGCGGATAGCGGGGAGGCTGCATTGACAATGCTGCAGACCAATCCGGTAGACGTGGTGCTGCTGGACATCAGCATGCCGGGTGTCAGCGGCATGGAGGTGTGTGCGCAGCTGCGCAAGGAGCCGGCCTGGGCAGGACTGCAGATAGTGGCCTACACGGCCCACGCGCTGCCCAGCGAGCGCAACGAGATTCTCGCTGCGGGCTTCGACGAACTGCTGATCAAGCCGATCAACCGCCAAAGCCTGCTGAGTGCATTGAAGCTCCTGTAAGGGCAAACCCCCTCAGGCTCCAGCCCAAATGAACACCGCCCCTGGGCGGGGCGGTGTGAGTCAGTACTGAATCAATCGCCGCGCAGTGCGCTGGCCTGGGAGCGTCCTGGTGCCTGCTTGCCCTTGCGGGCGCGCTTGCCGATCCAGCTTTCCCATTCCTTCTTCGGCAGCGAGCTTTCCACCGCCTTGCCGCCGCGCGTATTGGCCAGCAGCGTGATCGACTCCTTGGCCACGCAGACAGAGGCCAGCGTCTGGCCGTCATTCAGACCCATGATGATGACGCCACGGCCGCCGCCGGACAGCTCCTTCATCTGGTCGAGACCGAAGATCAGCAGGTGATCGTCCGACGACAGCGCGGCCAGGTGCAGATCGGCGGCGTCGTCGAAGAGCACCGGCGACAACAGCTTGGCCTTGTCGTCGATCGTCACGAATTGCTTGCCGGCGCGTTTGGTGGCGGTCATGTCGGCGAGGCGGCACATGAAGCCGTAGCCATCGGTGCTGGCCAGCAGCACGCGCTTGTCGGCCGGGCCGGCCAGCACGTGGGCGATCTTGCTGCCGGTCGGCAGTTCGACCAGCGAGGCCAGCGGCGAGCCGTTGCCGCGCCCGTCGGGCAGCGTCGACACCGCCACCGTCAATGCGCGGCCACCGTCGGTGATGGCGATCAGCGCATCCACGCTACGGCACTCGAAGGCTGCGCCGAGGCGGTCGCCATCCTTGAAGCTCACGTTGGCCAGATCCACGCCGTGGCCGTTGCGGCAGCGCACCCAGCCCTTTTCGGAGACGATCACCGTCACGGGCTCATCGAGCACGGTCTGCGTCACGCCGGCACGGGCGGCCTCTTCCACCAGCGTGCGGCGCGCATCGCCGTACTTGGCGGCGTCGGCGCGGATTTCCTTGATCACCAGCTTGCGCAGCTTGTTGTCGTCGGCGAGCAGGGCTTCCAGATCGGACTTCTCGCCGCGCAGCTCGGCCAGCTCGCGCTCGATCTTGATGCCTTCGAGGCGGGCCAGCTGGCGCAGGCGGATCTCCAGGATGTCCTCGGCCTGACGGTCGGACAGGTCGAAGCGGGCGATCAGCGCCGGCTTGGGCTCGTCCGACTCGCGGATGATGCGGATCACCTCGTCGATGTTCAGGAAGACGATGTGGCGGCCTTCCAGGATGTGGATGCGGTCGTTCACCTGGCCGAGGCGATGCACCGAGCGGCGGCGCACCGTGGTGACGCGGAAGCGGCCCCATTCGTGCAGGATGTCGGCCAGGTTCTTCTGCCCCGGCCGGCCGTCCAGGCCGATCATCACCAGGTTGATCGACGCCGAGGTTTCCAGGCTGGTGTGGGACAGCAGCAGGTTGGCGAACTCGGCCACGTCCTGGTTGCGGCTCTTCGGCTCGAAGACCAGGCGCACCGGCGCATCCTTGCCCGACTCGTCGCGCACCCGGTCGAGGGCGCCGAGCATCAGCGCCTTCAGCTGGGCCTGGTCGGCGTCGATGGACTTCTTGCCGGTCTTGGGCTGCGGGTTGGTCAGCGTTTCGATCTCGAACAACACCTTCTGGGCCGACACGCCCGGCGGCAGCTCGGTGATGACCAATTGCCACTGGCCGCGCGCCAGATCCTCGATCACCCAGCGGGCGCGCAGCTTGAGGCTGCCGCGGCCCGTCTCGTAAGCCTGACGGATGTCTGCCGCCGGCGAGATGAGCTGGCCGCCGCCCGGGAAGTCCGGGCCCTTGATGTGCTGCATCAGGTCGGCCACGTTGGCGGCCGGATGCTCGATGGCGTGGATCGCCGCGTCGGCCACTTCCCGCAGGTTGTGGGACGGAATCTCGGTAGCCATGCCGACCGCGATGCCGGACGCGCCGTTGAGCAGCACGAAGGGCAGGCGGGCCGGCAGCAGCTGCGGCTCTTCAAAGGCACCGTCGTAGTTGGGGCGGAAATCCACCGTGCCGCGGTCGATCTCCGACAGCAGCAGCTCGGCAATCGGCGTCAGGCGGCATTCGGTGTAACGCATCGCCGCCGCGGAATCGCCGTCGCGGGAACCGAAGTTGCCCTGGCCATCCACCAGCGGATAGCGCAGGGAGAAATCCTGGGCCACCCGCACCATTGCGTCGTAGACACTGCTGTCGCCGTGGGGGTGGTACTTACCGATCACGTCGCCGACCACGCGGGCCGACTTCACGTGCTTGGACGTCGGCGACAGGCGCATCTCGTTCATCGCGAACAGGATGCGGCGCTGCACCGGCTTGAGACCGTCTTCGACCTGCGGCAGTGCGCGGGCCTTCACCACGCTCATCGCGTAGGCGAGGTAAGCACGCTCGGCATATTGGTCGAGGGGCAGGGCGTCGTCGCTGCCCTGCAAGGGCGCGGCGGGCGGAGGAGGCGGTGCCGGCGGCTCATTGGCCTCCGGCAGAAGGGAATCGAAAAGATCCGGAGTTTCGTTCATGGTGCTGTGTGTTGCTGCAGGCGGCGCAGGGGCCGCCAGAGTTGCGCGCGCCGGGCTTGGCGCGACGAAGGCCGCAAAAATACCACAGGCACTGCGCTTCGCCTGCTGTATGGCAGAAGCTTGCGTTACATCAGCCCGATTCCTTGAACCTCTTGGGCCAGGAAAACACGAATCGCGCACCCCTGGCGGGCGGTGCGCTTTCGACACGCACATACCCGCCGGCGTTCTCCACCGTCTTCTTCACGATGGCCAGCCCCATGCCACTACCCTCCACCTGATCGCGGGGCTTGAGGGTCTGGAACATCTGGAAGATCTTTTCCTGAAATTCGAGCGGGATGCCGGGTCCGTCGTCGGCCACGCAGAACTCGACCGCATTCCCGACATCCCGCGCCGAGATCGTCACCTGGCCCGATCGCCTGTCATGGTGCTTCAACGCATTGCCGATCAGGTTGCGGAACACCTTTTCCAGCGGGGGCTTCGGAGTATCGAGAAGAGGCATCGTCCCCTCGGTCGTGATGGTGAAGCCCTCGCGCGGCGGCGAATACTGGGCGATGTCGCCGATCAGTTTCCCGGTATCGACCTGTTCGATGGCTTCGTTGCGGCGGCCCACTCTGGAATAGTCGAGCAGGCTTTCGAGCAGGCCGTCGAGCCGGTCCACACGGTTGCGCAGCAGTTCCAGGTTTTCCTTCGTCTCGTCGGAGACATCCGCGCCGAGATCCTCGCTGATCCACTCGGCAAGATTGCGGATGCCGCGCAGGGGCGACTTCAGGTCGTGGGACGCGACATAGGCAAAGCCGTCGAGTTCGGCATTGCTGCGCACCAGTTCCGCCATCACCGCGTCGCGCGCCAGGCGCGCTTCCTGCAGGTGGGCCGCCATCCCGTTGAAGGCGTCCGCCAGGCGGCCGATCTCATCCTGGGACGAGACCGTGACGCGGCGCCCCAGATCGTCCTCGGACATGCCCTGGATACCGTACAGCAGTTCCGAGATCGGCTGCCTGAGCCTTGCCGCCGTTCCCCGTGCGACGAAGAGCAGGATGGCCACCGCGCCGATGCCGCCGATGACCGTGGACAGCAGGGCGTTGTTGATGCCCTCGGAGAAGCTCGTCCGGCGTTCGTTCAGGAGTTGGTGTTCCAGCGCGAGCGTGTCGGCACGCAGGCGGCGGAATTCGTCCATCAGGTTCTTCCCGCGGTCGCTCTTGACGATGGCAAGGGCGGCTTCGCGTTCTCCCTGCCTGGCAAGGGCGATCGTCTCCGCAAGCTCAGAGAGCTTGGCCGCGACGAGCGGCTCGGTCCGTGCCAGATAGTCCCCGGCGCGCGGGTCCGTGACCATCCCGCGCAGGCTCGCGAGGTGTTTGCCGATCCTGGCGACACCGGCGGTATAGGGCGCGAGATAGCTCTCGTGCCCGGTCAGGAGATAGCCTCGCTGACCGGTTTCCGCATTGATGAGATCTTCACCGAGCTCCCGCCACTCCTTTTCCACCGATTCCGTGTGCTGGATGCGCCCGGCGATGTTCGTGGCCTCGGCGAGATGCCAATACAGGACGGCCACGAACAGCACCATGATTCCGGTCGCAATGGCGAACAGCAACCAGACGCCACGGGTGATCGTGGCCCCTTTCAAAGACAGCTTCATGGCAGGCCCAGTCACTATGCGGCAGCAATGCCCGTGCCTGTACGCTTCGCGCGATACATGGCGTTGTCGGCGGCCTTCAACAGGGAGTCTTCCGTCGAGCCGTCCTTGGGGAAGATGGCGATCCCGATGCTGACGCCGATGTTGATCGTCTGGCCGGTGTATTGGAAAGGAGCCGAGACCGCGCTACGAATCCGCTCGGCGACGGACGGCGTGTCCCCGGCGTCGCAGGCTTCGATCAGCGCGGTGAATTCGTCGCCGCCGAGGCGATAAAAGGCATCGTTTGCGCGCCCCACCGCCAGCACGCGCCGGCCGAACTCGGCCAGGACGGAGTCGCCGGCGTCGTGCCCGAACTGGTCGTTGGCGGCCTTGAACTTGTCCAGGTCCATCACCATCAGGCCGAACGGCTTGCCGCTGCGCTGGGCGGAGGCGATGCTCCTCGTCAGGTCGCGGCGGAAGAGGTTGCGATTGCCCAGGTTGGTCAGTATGTCGTAAAGGGCCTGCCGTTCGAGCTGCGCCTGGGCGTCGGCGAGCGCCTGCTGCAGGCGTGCGTTTTCCAGGGCTTGCGCGACGATCCGATAGAGGGTGTCGGGGGCGAGCTGGGACTTGGGCAGATAATCGAATGCGCCGCGTTTCATGGCTTCGACGGCGATCATCTCGTTGCCTTCCCCGGTCAGCATGACGATGGGCGTCGTCATGCCGGGGGTCGAACCCAGTTGTTGCAGCAGATCGAGCCCGTCCTGGCCGGGCAGGCGGTAATCCAGCAGGATGCAATCGAAGCGCTCTGCGTGGAGCTGCGCCATGGCCGCCTGGGCGTTCTCCGCCGTGGCGATCACGCCATTCCAGCCGGATCGTTCGAGGGCCCGCCGCGCCGCCTTGCGGTCCACTTCGTCATCATCGATGATGAGGATACGGCCTTGGGTCATGACTGGTCCGGCAGTTCGACGATCTTCCAGTAATGTTCGAGCATCGATACCGCATCCAGAAAGCTCCGGCCAGGACTGTGCTTGAGCACGTAGCCGGCGACATTGAGGCTATAGGCCTTCACCCGGTCCTCTTCCGCCGCGGAGGTGGTCATCACGAAGACGATGCTCGAATGCAGCTCCGGGTCCTTCCGGATCTCGTTCAGGAATTCGATGCCACCCATGCGAGGCATGTTCAGATCGAGAAGGATGATGTAGGGGCGGGGGAGGGCCGTCTGCCCGTTGGTGCCGCGAAGCATTTCGAGCGCTTCGATACCATCGCGCGCCTGGAACAAGGGGTTGGCGATCTTGAGATCACGGAACGCGCGTCTTACCGCCTTTACGTCTATTTCGTCGTCTTCGATCAAAAGGATATTGACTTCCGCCATTCGCTCCGCGCTCCAGACTGTCCATATTGGGGAGTGGACAGTTTGACGGGTGACGGCGGGGCGAGGAATACGTAGCGGAAGTCAGAATGTGTACTAGGTCACATGGTCTTTGTGGCTGTGGCAACTTCCAGTGCAAGCACACCCGTGATCGCGATGTGCCTGCTCGCAAGCCCGTCAGTGGGGTTTGAGATGTGCCATGGCCTCCTTTACGAAGGCCAGCAGCGCCGCATCGATCAGGCTCCCCGCCATCAGCTCCGGTTCCTTCTCATGGGCCAGGCGGATCCTGGCATGGGTTTCCGGATCATCGCCCGCGTAGGACCGGAACAGGGAGAGCCAGCGCAGCGCCAGCTGCTGCACGGCCGGATCGTCGGGCGCGCTGCCTTGCTCCAGATGCTGGCGCAAGGCGCCGATCAGCTCCGGCCACTCGTAGGTGTGCTTGCCGTAATGCTCACGCATGAAGCCGAACTCTGCGGGCGAAAGATAACGGGCATAGATGCGCAGCTTGGTCTCTGCGGAGGCCTGCAGCACGAAGGCCAGCACCTCCGGCGTGATGCCGGTCTGGGCCTGTACCGAAGGCTCGTTGAGATGCATCGCATTCAGCTTGGCCAGCAGGCGTGGGTCCCGGTCCGTATCGCGCTCGACCCTCGCCATCCAGCGCTTCGACAGGTCCTGCGCCTCGTCGCTCTGCGGCGTGGCTCCACTGTTCATCAGCGCACGTACCTCATCCACCAAGGCCCGCCACTCGGTTTCCGCCGTCTTGCCACCCTGATAGAGGGGCAGCCGGGCGAGTTCGTCCTGCGAAAAATACTTGTCGTACATGGTCATCCTTTCCAGTGTCGTCAGCCATTCGGCAAGCTCCGGCTCATCGCCCCGCGCCAACTGCTCCTGCAGGCGGGACAGGCGGCCCCGCAAATCCATCGCCTGCTCGATCTGCTTGTCGAGCATGTCGATCTGCTGCCGCACGATGGACGAAAGCGATGAGTCGGGCCTTGCCAGTACAGCCCCGATGTCGGCCAGGGACAGACCGAAACGACGCAAAGCCTGGATCTGGTGCAGCCTTGCGATGTCGTCCCGGTTATACAGTCGATAACCGGCCTCGGAGCGCGCAGACGGGGTGAGCAGGCCGATTGCGTCGTAGTGATGCAGCGTCCGGACGGTGAGTCCACAGCGCCTGGCGAGATCGCCCACTTTAAGCAGCATCGAATGCTCTCCCGTTCATGCGTGCGACAAGGCTGGGGGCTGACGTGGCGTGAGGGTCAAGGGATGGCTGATCACAGTTGGCGGTGTCGCACCAGCGTAGGATTAGATTCATGTTCGGGGCGAAGCCGCGATGTGATTGATGTTATGTGCTAGCCGTTTTCCACCTTAAGGCCAGATACGCGTTCGAGGCTCTCGAGCAATTCAGCTTTGTTCAAGCCTCGAAATGGAATGATGATCGCAATCGAACTGTCAAGGAATAACATGAGCAAGTCATTAGTTGTCTGTGCTGAGGTGAACGAAGGCCATGTATATCTGGCTTGCCACTTGAGTGACACCAACTCTAATCCGGCTTCACTGAGCGTGACCTGCTGTGGGGATGTGAAGAAGCTATCAGACCTTGGGGTAAGGTACTTACGCATACTCCTTTGCTTCAGATACGAATTGCTTATCAAAATGGCCAGGATGGCTAATGCGCCCAGGAGTGAGGGGAGTGCATCATGATTATATGTTTTGGCGATAAGCTGGATCGAAAACCCGATGACGAACCAAATGCTGAGAGATTTCAAGAAGGAGCCTGGAGTACTACCTCTGGATACCTTTTTATAAAGATATCTGTTGAAGGCCCACCAGTCGTCGGGGACTAATTTGATTTCAAAACTCATTTTTACCCTTTGCGAAAGTGGCTGATTGCTACCCTGTAAGGCGAGGGGATGGATTCAACGTCCGAATTCATTGGGTTGTTGCAACAAATTATTTGGAGCTATTGACCGCTCCGTACGAGGATCATTTCTGAGAAGGGGGCGCTGAGATCATGTTTGCCCCTTCGTTGTTTGACGTTGTGTCGCTACCTGCCAGATTGAAGACTGTCCAAGGAATTGTTAAAGGTAATAGTGCGGTGTCGGCAATAAGCGAAAACGGGAAGTCAAAACAAGTGCCATGGCCGCATTTCAGGTCGGCTTGTCTCACTGTGCCGGAGTAAATCTTGTTCTTTGTCTCAGGTTCGCTGAGGGTGATTAATGTCGTACAGCCTGTGAAGAAAACTGGAAGGGCCGAAAATAAAAAGACTAGCTTGCGCATTGAGGCATTGGTGAAGATGCCCCCCGCGTCAGAATAGTTGTCGCCTCGATAGAATCCTAAATTCGGGGGCGATGATGAGAGAACGACGTGGCGCGATACGGACAGGAATTCAAGGATAGGGCGGTGGCGAGATTGCTGCCGCCG
>JAFEDI010000008.1 GCA_018241725.1 Pseudomonadota bacterium
GCGGGCATCACGCTGCGGACCTTGCAGCGCTGGAAACGTGAGGACGGCCTCGTGCGCGGGGACCTCAGACCGGCAACGCTGCGCCCCCGGCCTGCCCACGCCCTCACCGAGGCGGAGCGGCGTGCGGTGCTGCAGGTGGCCAACGACGCCCGCTTTGCCGACCTGCCGCCGGCGCGCATCGTTCCGATGCTGGCCGACGAAGGCGTCTATCTGGCCAGCGAATCGACCTTCCACCGTCTCCTGCGCGAAGCGGGCCAGACGACGCATCGGGGGCGCGCCAAAGCCCCCGCAGCCTCCCGCCCGCCGAGCACCCACATCGCCACCGCACCGGGCCAGGTGTGGTGCTGGGACATGACCTATCTGCCGGCCACGGTAGCCGGGCGCTGGTTCCATCTGTATCTGATCCTGGATCTCTACAGCCGCAAGATCGTCGGCTGGGAAGTGCACGGCACCGACGCCGCCGAACACGCTGCGCACCTGGTGCGTCGCACGGCGCTGGCCGAAGGGATTGCCGCCCTGGCGGACAAGCCCATCCTGCACGGCGACAACGGCGCGACGCTCAAGGCCACCACGGTGCTGGCGATGCTCCATTGGCTGGGCATCAAGCCTTCCTACTCGCGGCCCCGGGTCAGCGATGACAATGCTTACGCTGAAGCGCTGTTCCGCACGGCCAAGTACCGGCCCGAGTTTCCGGCAAGGGGATTCGAGGATCTGGAAGCCGCCCGATCCTGGGCCAGCGGTTTCGTGCAGTGGTACAACGTCGAGCATCGCCACAGCGGCATCCGCTACGTGAGCCCGGCCCAGCGCCATGCGGGCGAGGATCACGCGATCCTGGCGGCGCGTCACGCACTCTATGCCCAGGCCCGAGCGCGCCATCCTGCGCGCTGGACGGGCAACACCCGGGACTGGTCACCCATCACCGTGGTGACTCTCAATCCCGAGCGAGACGTAGTCCTTGCCATGGGGAATAAACAGCAAAGAGCTGCATGAATCAGGCGACAACTAGCTTGACGCGCGCCGCGCCATGCAAGGCAAATGGATCAGGGGTGAGTTATGTGTAAGGGGATGGCCTAAAAGCTCACGTTCAAGGCCATCAAAACGGAAACATCGATCTCCCAAACATCCGCGAAGTGCAGGGCTTGCCGCTTGTTTTCGGCTCCGTATTGGTGGCTCGCTATGGGCAGTTCGAGCGCCTACTACATTCCAGTTTCCCTCCACTTCGCGGCTCTGGTCGGCCCGGTCACCAAGCAACGGTCGTGAGGGTGCGCCCGTGAGACTTAACCCTGCGCTCAACCCCACTCCCTTCGGTCGCTGGACGCTGCGCGATAAGGCCGCACAGCGCCGGTTAGCTCCACGTTGAACGACAGCTTCCCTCAAAGCTCAACGACTGCTTTGGTTCGGTAGTTGTCTATCAAGTCTTTTGCACTTCGACGACTGCACTCGGCCGAATATTTGTCCAGGGGTCTTTCTTGGTCAGGGAGTTTCGGCAGTACCACTGCGAATCTGTCGGAACTCATCGGTTTGCACGCCTTTTACTAATCGCAGGGATACCTGCCCGACGAGTATCGGTTTCTCAAGCCCCACGACGCAGAGGAGGTGCTTTCGGGATGGCTTGGTGGGCATCCCGAATGTCGGCCGATGTTGGCGGCGTGCATGCTGCAGGCCCCCGCCGCCTATTACAGGCTATCTGTCAGTCGTCCTGAGCTTGGCGCGTCAGCATGGTCGTCTGCCGATGCATCCGGATAGCCTGCGTCAATTCCCGCGCTTCATCGGCAATCATCGCGCAGGCCCACAGATAGTGTTCCTGCTGGTCGGCGTTCATGCGTCGGAAGGTGTCGCCGGCGTTGCCGTGGGTCATGGCGAGCAGGGCGTGTAGTTGTGCCTGGCGGGCGGTGAGCTGATCGGTGAGGGCCAGGGTGTCCACGTTGTCAGCGAATTGATAGACGGGACTGGCCGGGGCGGGGAATGCCAGGGGCGTGTTCATGGTCGGTACTCCTGTAGTGCGGTTGTGTACTCCGCGCTCCCGCTGCTAAACGGGGGGCGGAACCGAGCAGGGTTAGCAGACCGGCCTACAGGAAACCGGCAGCCCGAAGGCTCCCCACACGGCTCCGCCATTGAACAGGCGTGACCATGCTGCCGACGTGAAGATACCGCTTGCGCGGCCATCGGCCTGTAGGTTGCGAGCTGCTAAACCCGGTCGCTGTTGTTGCAGCGACCGGGGGAGTATCGGGCTGGCATGTAGCAGGCGTCAAGGTCGGAGACGTCTGTGCGGTGGACTGGGGAGGAGGAGATGCCGCCTGTTCTTACAGGGCGAGCGCCCCAACCGCTTTATTCGCTTTTGGCACGGCGTTGGGAGCCAGGGCAGGGATGTTCATTCCTTCGATCCGGATGGTTTGCACATCGACGATGCCGATGAACCCCAGGATTTGGCGCAGGTGACCGATCGACTCGTTGAGTCTGCTTCCCGCGGACTGACTTCAATCATAAGGATTTGTTTCATGGCAGCCTCATTTGATCTTCATCTTCCTCTTCCTCTGACGCGGGGATTCACCGGGTGCGTGCTGTCAATACGTTCCAGGCTGCAAGCGAATCCATGTAGTCTCGCCAGTGCGCGATTTGCCGGTTTTCGATTCTGATGATCGAGCAGAACCGATTGTCGTATTTCACGCCTGTCGCAAGGATGGTCCCGTGGACTTCGTATTCGATGACGACGACACTGCCATTGTCTGTTTTGTGGGTTATCAGCTGATCGGCAGACTGCAGCTGGAGATTTCACATCTCTTGAGCACTTCGTCCGGCTAGACGCGCACCCTGTCCGGGTTTCGTGCGCAGGTGATCCGACAAGGTGATCACCCCTTGCAAAGCAAACGCTGTCGTCGACTGAATCTGGCTGTCCAGAGCAGGAACGAGACTCAAGTGGGGGTATGACCGGGATGAAGGGAAAACATATACATATCCCCTAGAAGTCAATGTTTTAAAAGGATTAAAAAATCATCATTTTTAATCCATTTGGCATATTTCACGAGCCCACAGACTCACCCACCACCTCACAAGCCTCGCTTTGGCGGCGCGGACAACTCCTGCCAAGGCAGGATCACCGATCTCAGTAAGCTGATGGTCCGTCGTAACGGACTTTGCTATGCCCGCAATGCCTAGCAGTTGATGAATACGGGAACGAGGGAATGTGGTGCAGTGGCGGAAGGGTTACGCATCACTTGTTCGGCTCAAACTGACCGACAAGTCCACGCCTAGCACGACAGAAATCCGATGAAGAATCAGCAGCGAGGGATTGGCGACCCCGCGCTCCAGTTGCGAGACGTAGGTCCGATCCACCTCGGCCTGCAGGGCCAGCGCCTCTTGAGATAGCCCAAGCCGCTTTCGAGATTGTTTGATCTCGGCTGCAAGGTCGGCACGAAGTTCGTCGAAAGATTTGACCACCGACGAACGATGCCGGTGGCGGGATTATCAATCCACGGAATATAATCTACATTCCGTTCGATAGTTTCCCCTAGTTTGTTCCAATCCCCTCACTCAGCCATTCGAACCGTGTAAGCGGTGCGATGGCTCTTCGCTGCCATGAGAGAGTCTGATGTTTCTTACCGATAACGCCGCCCGTCATCCATTTGCCTCCCAGCTTTATGGTGATGGAATGACCGTCTGGAGAGCGGCCACTTTGGCTACGCTGGATGAATGGTTTTACTTGAATTGCTTGGTCAAATCTCCGGAAGGCGAATTCCCGGAGATCATCCTGATCTCCCATCCCTCGCACGATCTGCTGTCGTTTCTCGATCAACGAAAAGATGACGTCACGGTTATCGACGTCCAACTCGTTAGCCCGCCGCACTTGAATGGCACACGGCGTTGGAAGATGGAACCACTGGTTCGGATTTGGAGAGATCCGTCGAACTCCTGGTCTCACCGATACGAGGTCGCAAATGGCAATCGGTACTACTCCATCCAAAACGATAAGGACAGCACCGAATTCGAGCTTTGCCGGGAATTCACCTTTACAGACACCGTTGAACCCGCTGCCGCATAGACGAGATGTGGGCTCCGGCTGAATTCCGCGGGGTCAAGGCTTCACATAGCCACTGAGCCCAAAAGGTCAGATGGGCATCGGCGAGGCACCAAACTGCTTACGCAACGCGCCCTCCATGACCCTGCGTTCGGCCTCGATGTCGGTGTTCTCAGGCACCGCGATGTTCAGGGACTGTAACTGCTTCAGGATCTTCCAGGCTTCGTAGTCATGGAATGGGTTGAGACCCATGACGTTGCCCAAGTCCTGGTTCGCGCTTCCTACCGCGGCCACGATCTTCACGAAATTGGAGATTGCCTTGCCGACGTCCCAGCCCCGAATGAACAGCAGCAGTGCGGAGAACGCCAACACGCTCGCCGTGCCGGAATCAGCCTTGGCGGCTTTCAACGGCGCGTAGTTGCGGCTGATGAAGTTGGCCAAGGCGCAGGTCTTGTCGTACTCATCGGAAAGCACCGTCGGATCGAACACGGAACGTCCCTGGAAGCGCTGCGTCAAGGCCTCGGCACGCTTTCCAGCAGGGCCAAATATGAAGATCCGCTGATCACGGATTACCTTCATGTTTGCCTCGTACTGCGGGTAGCGCTCCATCACCCGCCGCGCCGCTTCTGCGCGCCAGTCAAACTGCGGCCAGGCGGCAATCTCGGGAGTCAGGAGCACCCCAGCCGGTAGCGCTCCAGTAGACAAGGAGGCGTTGTTCTGCAGCGCTGTCAGCCAGGGGTAGAGCCGCGGATCGAGTTCAACCACGAAAAGCGACTCAACCTTCGTATTGAAGAACCACTCGCGCATGTCGCGGATTGAACGTTGGCTGAAGACGCCCTGTTCGATGCCCGTACAGACCAACGCTCTGACCGCCCGGGTGAGATTCGACTTCGACTCCGTCAACGACACCAGATTTTCAGGAACGGTGTTCGCCGTCTCCGGACTACCGAAGTCGCAGTGGGGTCTGTGGCCCGGCGTGGTGAATCTGAAGAAGGCCTGGCGGCTGGCGTTGCCCATTTTCGTTGCCGATCGGACAACCTCAGCCCCGGTCACAAAACAGCTCGGGCATTGCAAATCGTCCCGAAGATAGGCACGCCAAGCCTCCGGGATGGCACCCACCGAGGTGTAAGGCTGCCCGAACCGAGCGGAGAGCCGGTGCAACGTCTGCTCGACATCAAGCTCACCAGGATGGGAGATGGAATACGCGGTCAGTGGCATGGCGGCGCCCTCATCATTCAATTTGAGTTCGATTGAAAAGCAGGATCAGCAAATGATAGTAAGCTCTTACAATGAAAAATCTCAATTGAATACTCGGGCTGCCGTGTATCAGCCCTGATGACAATCGGGTTGCCTGGGCAAAGCCGTATCAGCCTTACGCAAACACCCCGGCCTGTACCTGAAAGAGCAGGCTGGAAACCAGCGTCTGTCCCGCCATCGTGTCCATGAAATCGGCTGGCCTCGCACCTCCCAGGGCCGGGATAGGCTGTTCCAGCCAGTGACCGACCCATCGGGCCGCATCAAATCCCTTCGGATGGCCCGAGCCTTCCACCATGATCGCCACCTGGCCGATCAGTCGTTCCAGCCCGATGACACGCTCGGCCTGCTCGGTCGAGAGCATCGCTCCTTGATGGATCTTCCGTCTGACGGATGCGTCAGACAGGTTGAGGATGTCCAGCAGGCGTTTTCGCGAGACATACATCCCCTCCACGAGATCTGCGATGCGAGAAGCTGGCACCCCGTTATGGATGAGGCTCACACGCTCCGCCGGCGATGCTTGATACAGGCTTCTCGCGAGCGCCATCGCGTCGGTCTCCAAGTCTATTTCCTCTGCAGTGAAATCTGTTGCCCGGATGATGCCCCAATAACACCCTTCCGTACCGTGGGGGCCGCCCAGTCATAGCGCCATGCGAAGAACGCCAGAACAGGGAGCGGACCTCCAGCCGCTGAAGAGAGAAGCCCGTGTCGAGGGGGCATCGATCTGGGCTAGAACTCCGGATGACGCGTCCGTCCTTAAGGTGTCTCGATATTTCTCCAGGGTGGTGGCCTCGAATGAACGATAGTTCATACCAGGCTCGGTAAGCACGTACACCATCGAAATACGATGTGTGATTTCGATAGCGGCTCTAAGGCTAGTTCGCCTAACGCAAACTGCTCGCCAATCTTGGTCATCGACCCTTGCCCTCACTCTGACCAGGGCTATCGCACATGAGACTTGAATCGTATAGGTACCTCAGAGTAGGTTTTCTGACGATAACTGAGGTACCGACAAGACCTCCGGGGCTCGATATGCTTTGATTTGTCGAAAATACCAAGGACTGAGCATGAGCTCATCTCAACCAACGAACCCGCAGCAACTCTGCGAGAACCTTCTTTCGGAAGGAAAGCGCTACAACATTGAGCACCGCATCCTGACCAGCGAGAACGTAGTTGCGGACCGTCTGCTTGCCCGTGGAATCGAGCTGCAGGATGCCTACGAAGAATTGCACGACAAGCTCTACGCCTATTCGCCCGCGGCGCTCCAGGTCTTTCTCGGATTGGTGTTGAGCACGGCCGCATTCTGGAATCCCGAGAAGATGCAGGAGGCGCGCGCCGCGCGCTGTGATCTCGCCAACGTCAACCAGCACATCGCAAAACTGGCAGCGGAACTGGGAGCGCTGCTTGAACAGCGCTCCGATCTGCACAACACCTCCGGCTTCAGCAGCGACACCCACTACCATGTCTGCGACGTGATCGAAGCGGCATCGCAGCACAATTATCTGTTCCAGTCCTACCTCCAGAAAAAACTGGGAGCCCTTCGCTGTCAGTTCGATCTGAAATATTGGCCCTCCCTGGGCGCACTCTTGCAGGAGCTCGCTTCCGACGCCGAGAAGGCCGTCATGGAGGCCACGGATCCGATGACGGCTGCAGCGACATCGGCAACACGGTCGTCCAGGGCCGACTTCTTCAAGGCACTGTTTGCCGCCATTGAGGAAAACGGCGCGAAGAACTACGGCCCACTGCCAGCGGGCTTCAAACCTTCCGATCGGACGCTGGCTTCGTTAGCAAACTGCGCCTTGGACCTGGGGCCAGACGAGATGGTTGACGACGCGTACATCAAGCGCCTTCGCCAGCGCGAACGCAGCGGAACCTAGTAACGACACCAGGCCCAACGAAGGGGCCAGGCCCGCTGTTTGCAGGCCGTCCCATTCGGATCAAGTGGCAATCCAAGCACCAGCGAAACGGAGAAGACTGTTCCTCAGGAGCAGTGTTCAGGATCCTTCCCTCACCGCCGAAACCGCCGTCTGGACAGGGGTGTAGCCCGCCTCAACAAGCACTTCCTGAAGTTCGGCCGTGGTCATCGTTTTCGTCTCGATCGAAACCTGATGCTGTTTCAGATCGATCGCGACGGTGGCGTCGGGCGCTGCCTCCTTCACCGCCTTGGTGATCGTGCTGGCGCAGTGGCCACAGGTCATGTCTTGAATGTGGAAGGTGATCATGATGTTCTCCTTTGAGGGTTGAGAAACGGTTCGTACGAAGCACTCTGGACCCTCCCACCGTTGTAAGGTCAAGCGCCGCTTCAAGAAATTCAGGTGACGCCAACCCTTGACCTTCCCACCGTGGGAAACTTCACCATGCAGACACGTCCTTCGTTTTGGAGCGAAACATGTCTGCATCCCTCTCGATGCCTTCCCTGGTCCAGCATCACTTCCGAGTCACTGGAATGACCTGTGCGACGTGCGCCACGCGCATCGAAAAAGCACTCGCTAAACTGCCGAACGTCCAGGCGGTCAGCGTCAATCTCGCCACTGAAGAGGCCATCGTCAGTACCGCGGCGACACTCCAGCCTGCTGTTCTCGCCGAGGCCGTCCGTGCTGCGGGCTACGAGGTGGAAACACGTATTTCTGAACTGCAGATCGGCGGCATGAGCTGCGCCTCCTGCGTGTCCCGTCTCGAAAAAGCGCTCCTGAAGGTGCCCGGCGTGCTCAGCGCGTCCGTCAATCTCGCCACTGAGAAAGCCCGGATCGAGAGCGCCACCTCCATTTCCTATGCCACGCTTGCCGCAGCCGTTGAGGCGGCCGGCTACACCGCATCCCCCGTCGCGCAGGCTCAGCCATACGCACCGCCGCCTCAACGGCGCCCCGAATGGTGGCCGGTCCTTCTAAGCGCCCTGATGACGCTTCCTCTTGTCGTACCCATGGTGCTACAGGTCTTGGGATACCACTGGATGCTCAGCGGTGAGTGGCAACTCGCCTTGGCCACACCGGTGCAGTTCTGGCTCGGTTGGCGCTTCTACGTTGCCGGCTGGAAGGCGCTGAAGGCACGCGCCGGCAACATGGATCTCCTCGTGGCGCTCGGGACCTCCGCGGCTTACGGGCTATCCGTCTATATGCTGCTCCAGCAGGCCGGCGCGGGGATGCCCCACCTCTACTTCGAAGCCTCCACCGCGGTCATCACGCTGGTGTTGCTGGGCAAGTGGCTGGAGCACCGGGCCAAACGGCAAACCGCCGATGCGATCCGTGCGCTGAATGCGCTTCGCCCAACGATCGCCCGCGTCTGGATCGACGGTCAAGAAATCGAGACGCCGGTTGAGCAACTGTCGCTGTCGGACGTCGTGGTGGTTCGCCCGGGCGAGCGGATTCCCGTCGACGGGGAGGTGCTGGAAGGCCAGAGCGATGTCGATGAATCACTGATTACCGGCGAGAGCCGCCCGGTGCCCAAGTCACCCGGCCAGACGGTCACCGGGGGTGCCATGAATGGCGCCGGCCTCCTGCGCGTCCGCACGACTGCGATCGGCACCGAAACCACCTTGGCGCGCATCATCCGGATGGTCGAATCGGCCCAAGCCGCGAAAGCGCCCATTCAGCGGATCGTGGACCGTGTCAGCGCGGTGTTCGTGCCCGTCGTCCTGCTGATTGCGGCGGCAACCTTCGCCGGTTGGATGCTGGTTTCGGGCAACTGGGAGACGGCCATCCTCAACGCGGTCGCGGTCCTGGTGATTGCCTGTCCCTGCGCCCTGGGGCTCGCGACCCCCACGTCGATCATGGCCGGGACAGGGGTTGCCGCACGACATGGCATTCTGATCAAGGACGCCACCGCCCTTGAGGTTGCTCATGCAGTCACCGCCGTTGCGTTTGACAAGACCGGCACCCTGACCGAAGGCAAGCCATCCTTGACGACCCTCATCGCTGCCGAAGGCCTTGATGAGGCCGACGTGCTCAAGCTGGCGGCGGCCCTCCAGCAAACCAGCGAACATCCCCTTGCTCATGCCGTTCTGGAGGCGGCCCGTGTGCGCAATGTCGCTGTTCCCGCAGTCCGCGATGCGACCGCCCTGCCAGGACGAGGCATCCAGGGTGTTGTCGGGAACGATGTGTTTGCGCTCGGCAGTGCCCGCCTGATGGCGGAACGCGGTGCCGATGCCGGCCTTCTTCAGTCACAGGCCCAGCAGTTGGAGGCTGAAGGACAGACCGTGTCGTGGTTGTTGCGTGGCCAGGGCAATGGATGGGAAGCTCTGGGGGTATTGGCTTTTGGCGATGCGATCAAGCAAGCGTCCTTTGCCGCCATCGAACGGTTGCAGGCCCTGGGCATCAAGACCGTGATGCTCACCGGGGACAATCGGGGTAGTGCGCAAGCCGTGGCCAGATCCCTGGGCATCGACGACGTGCGGGCCGAGTTGTTGCCCGGGGACAAGGCCTCCATC
Source organism: Pseudomonadota bacterium (assembly GCA_018241725.1). Taxonomy (GTDB): domain Bacteria; phylum Pseudomonadota; class Gammaproteobacteria; order Burkholderiales; family Rhodocyclaceae; genus Zoogloea. The sequence continues at coordinate 9,693 of JAFEDI010000008.1, forward strand.
GTGCAATCCTTGCGCGAGCAAGGCCACGTCGTGGCCATGGTGGGCGACGGACTGAACGATGCGCCGAGCCTCGTGGCTGCAGACGTCGGGCTCGGTATGTCCACGGGCACGGATGTGGCGATGGAAGCCGCTGGAATCACACTCATGCGTGGCGATCCGCGCCTGGTGGCGGACGCCTTCGATGTATCCCGGCGAACCTATTCAAAGATCAAGCAAGGCTTGTTCTGGGCCTTTGCCTACAATGCGCTGGGGATTCCGTTGGCGGCCTTGGGCATGTTGAATCCCGTCGTTGCAGGCGGCGCCATGGCCTTCAGCAGCGTCAGCGTCGTCGCCAACGCATTGCTCTTGCGGCGCTGGCGCGGTGCTTCGGCAGCGCAGCTGCCGAGCACGCCGACAACTCTGGAAGGAAACGCATCATGAACATCGGTGACGCCGCCAAGGCCTCCGGAATCTCGACCAAGATGATCCGCCACTACGAAGGGGTTCAACTGCTTCCGCCGGCCCAGCGAACGGAATCCGGATATCGGCAGTACACGGAGAACGACGTGCGTAGCCTCCAGTTCATCCGACGCGCGCGTGACTTGGGCTTCTCGATCGACGAGATCCGCGATCTGCTCAGTCTCTGGCAGGACCGCAACCGTCCAAGTCGCCAGGTCAAGGCGCTGGCCGCTGTGCATCTCGAAACGCTCGACAAACGCTTGCAGGAACTTCAAGCAATGAAATCGGCATTGGAGCATCTGGTTCACTGCTGCCAGGGGAATGATCGCCCCGACTGCCCGATCCTGGAAACTTTGGCGGGCACCGGCAACGACGCGTCGGACGCAGACGCATCATCGGCCCAGCGCCATCGCCACGGCCACCGAATCACGGGAGGAGCCGCTTGACGTGGGTTCTCGACAGCCCGGCACAGTTCGCCTTCACCTCGGGAGGAAAATCCCGAGGTCATGTATGCTGCTGGCGCGTTCCTTTACCTTTGAATGATGAGGAGAATTCGTAATGCCGAACACGAAGACGACAGGTGACAACGCTGCGACGGCGGCATCCAAGACCCTGCAAAGCAAGTCGACGGGCGCCAACTCCAAGACGGCTGCGGGAAGTGCCCTCTCACAAAAAGACGCACCTAAGAAGCAGACTTCGCCGCAAGCCGCGAAAGCCGCATCGAAGGTTTTGACCGATGGTCGAACCAGCGCCCAGTCGAAATCCGCCGCAGGGAGTGCGTTGTCTCAATCCAAGGGCAAGAAATGAAGCTCGGGCGAGGATGTCAAACCTGCAGAGTGCCTGACGAGAAGATGACCGAGTTGTAACCGCCCGGTTCGGGAATGGTAAGGGTCGAAGTCGCATGATGTGTCTGCCAGTTAGTTCATAACAACGGAACCGAAGGAGATACATCATGAAACTGATTTCGACCCTGTTTGCTGCCCTGATGGTCACCGCCGCAAGTGCCTACGCCGACCCGGGCATCGACAATCATGAAGAAGGCAACGGCCACATGCTGAATGAGGTCCGGAAGCACAAGCCCACGGCAGCGGAAGTTAAGCAGGAGCGTGAACTGCAGAAAAACCTCGATCGTGACAAGAACAACCATGAGGAAGGCGTGGGCGGCCACGCACTTCATGAACTGAAGAAGATGCCGCCTGCCACGAAGGAGAGCCTTGCCAAGCAGCGTGAAGCGGACAAGACCCTGGACCGCGGCAAGGACAATCACGAAGAAGGCGTAGGTGGCCACGGCCTCTACGAGGCGACCAAGGGCAAGTAATCTTCTACAGTCCATCAGAAACAAAAAAGCGGCCCGAAGTAACGGCCGCTTTTCTGTGCCAGGCAAAGGCGATCAGACGGGCGCAGTGCTACGTCCCCATCATCATGCCACTGCCGCTCATCATCTGCCCGGTGGCACCATTGAGCCGGTTCATGAGGGGCATGCTTGTCACGCCGGATTTGTTGCGTGCGGAATTCATAAACACGTTCATCGCGCCACTCAAGCCTGCTCTGCCTGCATCCGTCGGCAACTGAATGTTGCCCGACGCCGTGCTCGTCACGATGGGAGCCCCAAATGCCATTCCATCCATGAGCCCATCGGCAGCATCCATCATGAGTGCCGAGACCATCGATGAAGTGGTACTCATGCCTCGAATCTGCGCATACTGCGAGATGGACGCTAAAACCATCCCGTAGTTCTGGGCATCGATACTGGCGTTTGTACCTGACCCCGCCATCAACGGATTCATCGGCGCGGTGTGCACAATATCGGCGATTGAGAAATAACTGCCCATCGCTGCATTCGCTGCCTGAATATTGGCGTCGTTCATGCCGCCACTCATGCGCAGCGCAAGCATTTGAGCCATGGACGTCACCGGCGTAACTTGAAGCCCCGACATCCCCCCCTGGCCCACGCTGGACGAGGGCAGCACAAGCGTCATGACGTCTCCAGGCGCCATTCCCATGGTCAGTCCGGTCGCTTCATCAACGAAGCTTCCGCCGCTGACCTGCAGCAGCATCGGTCCGGTATATCCCCCAACCGTCAGTGAGAATTGCCCCGTAGCGTCGGTCACCGTAGACGCCAACTGATTTCCCATTTGCCCACTGCTGATCGCATAGGCGGTGACGGTGGCTGCATTCAAGGGCCCCTTGGTCACCACCCCGGAGACGCCTCCGGTACTTTGTGCCGTAGATGATCCGCCGCCACCGCCTCCACATGCGCTCAGTACGGAGAGCACCAGCGCGGAGAGCAGAATTCGAGTCTTTTTCATGGTTCCCGCCTTCATTAAAAGCTCACGAAAAGGACCCATTCCGAATGGGTCCGGACCTCTCTACGGGCGAACGGACAGGTGATGTTCTTGGCCCTGCTTCTTTGGCAGAGCTTGCTTAATCATAATATTCTAATTTACATATATACGGGGTGATGTGTTGCTGCAATGGCAGTCAAAACACCCGGGCGATGGCCTCAACTGGTTTGATTCCACTCCCGAAGCGCGAGATGGCTTCCCGGTGCTGTCGTAGCTCGCCATACGGCAGATAGCGAATATTCAGTTCCCGAACCTGAGAAAACGCGGGACGCAGCACCTGCTGCCGAACATCGGCTTCCCGATCATCGGGAGCAACGAGGAACAGGTGAAGACGCTGTGCCGTTCCACCTGACAGCGCCAGATCCAGGAGCCGAACGATGCCGGAATAGATCGACGTCGTGTGCTCCACCTCGAAGGCCGCCACGACGGCACCGGAATCCCGTTCGAACCAGATCACATCGATGAGTCGCACGGCCTCAGCTCCTTCGCTCTGCAAAGCCGGCGGCAAGACCGTCATACAGCCATCCCCGAGGCGACCCTCTCGATACGGGCGCGTCTGATCGTTGCTGGCGATCCACACCGAGAACCCCAAGGCCAGCCCGAGATCTCTCAGCCACCCTTGCACTTCCGTGTGCCCCTCGTCGGAGACCCGGTTCTTGTCCAGTTGCTTGGCAAAGGCAGCCGTTTCCTCCCGCACGGCCGCCAGGTCCTTTTCCCAGGCGTCGGTCGCCTTGGCATCCCCCGCCGCAGGCGGTAAAGGGTAGCGCTCCATGCCCAGATCGAACATGAGCCCAGCCACGGCACCCAAGTCATTGGACAGGCGATCCCGGTGACGCTGGTTGAACTCGATAAGCCCTTGCCGCATCGCCAGATAGTGATCCCAACGCCCGAGCTTGACCCCCGCACCGGTCAGGGCGTTGTAGCCCTTCACGATGGCGGTATTGAACGGAACAACGATCGTCGGATGGATGAAATACAGCAGGTTGGCCGCGGCGGGGCCAAGGCCCTTGATGCCCTTGGCCTCAAGCGTGCGGATCGCCTGGAGCACGTCGGCCTCCTTGGTGCAGCAATCACATGCATGCAGCAGGCGGCCAAAGGCGCGCTGATTGTCCCTGTCCTCGTAGATGTCCGGGATGCGCAGCTTGGGCTTCCACAGGAAGGCATGGTCAGCCCCCTTGAAGATCTGGCGCTGCTCGGCAATCGAGGCGACAACGGTTTCGAGCGATGAACCTCGATAGAGATTGCCGAATGTGTCCTCGTCGATCTCTTTGATGACCTGGCCGATTCCACGTCGGATCGAACGAAAATTCTTCAGGCGTTCGGGCCACAAGAACCACGACTGGTACGTTCCATTGGGGTCTTGCTTCCAACGATCAATCAGCACCCCAGTTGTATCCGACATAACTATGAATTTGAATGAGGGAATCGAAAAGCATAACACCGACGACATCAGGCCGATATGAAGCACTTGGGATTCGAGTGGGCGCGGTGTTGTCGTAGCCGGCATCGCATGACAACATAACTCTTCCATCCAAACGGAATGCAGTCATGGACGTCTACGAAGTTGGCGGTAAGCAGTATCAAATCGAGATCACGCAAAAGGGGCACCGGTTTGACTGGTACTTCATCGATCCCGAGATGCGGATGCATCGCAACATGGATGAAACGGCACCGACCTACGAGATTGCCCTTGCCGAAGCCAAGTTCGCCATTCAACGGCACGGTCGCAGCTAAGTGGGCCCTGTGTGACCAAGGTGCTCCGATCTCGTCCGGCCCACACCGCCGATTGCACGCGACTGTGCTCACTTGAAATACTTCAACAGGGCACCTTGCAAATGATTGCGCAAGATCTCGGGATGGGCTTGGGCGATCGCGGCATACAGATCCGGCGCAATGGCCTGGAATGAGGAGACGATGCGCGGATCAAAATGACTTCCCGATTCGCGGACAATGATCTGCATCGCCTCCTCGAACCCCATCGGGGATTTGTAGGAACGCTCGGAGGTCAGTGCGTCGAATACATCGACGACGGCAAAGATCCGGGCAATCAGCGGAATCTCGTCACCGCGCAAACCATCCGGATAGCCCTTCCCATCCAGGCGTTCATGATGGTGCCGGATGATCACCGCAGCCTCCTGCAACCAGGAGTTCCCGGTGACGATTTCTGTACCGAGGACCGGATGGGTCTGCATGATCTGAAGTTCAGCGGGCGTCAAGGCGCCCCCCTTCAGGAGAATGTGGTCGGGAATGCCTATCTTGCCTACGTCGTGCAGAAAAGCGCCGGCGACCAGATGCGAGATCTCCTCCACCGAGACCTTCATTGCCTCCGCCAAACCGATCGCGTAGAGGGTGACCCGATAGTTATGGGCATCCGTGCCGGAATCCTTCTTGGCCACAGCATTACCCAGGGAGCGGATCAGTGACAGGTTCGAGTCGAGCAAGGAACGGGACAGTCCCATGGAGCGCCGCAGCATGGCGAGCATCAGCGGGTACAGCACGAAGGCGGTTGCCAGCACGGCCCCGACAGCAGTGAGCGCGCCGGTGCGCACCTGATCCCGCTGGGCCCGGACGGTTTCCGCATCGAGCCGGCTGATCGTTCGCACGTAGCCCACAAGGCGGTCATTGCTGTCCACGATTGGAACAACCACGTGAATGAGGTGTTCGGCACTGACGTCAAGCCAGGTGCGGTGGATCTGATCGCGTTCGGGGCGTTTCAGCGCCTGGGGACGAAGCGTGTCGATGAGCGAGGGGTCGCTCGCGCCCCAGTTCTCGTAAACCTGGCGGCCGTCCCGGTCAAACACCTGCAGGCCGACAAAGCGGGTTTTGTCGAGCAGGCGCTCAAGCCCGTCGTGACCGTCGGACCGACCAGAGCTGACAATCATCTGCATCGCCGGAGTCGCAAAATGACGGGCACTGCGCGTGGCTTGCTCCAAAGCAGCCCGCTCGGCGCGGTAAGTTCCAATCCAGTAGGCAACACCGCCGGCGATGAGCGCCACCACGAGCGCCGCCAGCGCCAGCCGGATACCCAGCATCCAGCGCAACTGACGGGGCGTCTCCGGCAAGGGTTTGCTCACGGCCGCATGCCACTGCATGTTCTGAAGAAATTCGCTCTCATGCTTGACGGGTCAGGCGCCCCTGAGGCTCGGCTCGGCCCTTTACTCCTGTTCGTTCATGATCAGGATGGCCTTCACCGGGTCGATCGGTCCGGTCTCATGCCATTTGCTGCTGAGCTTTGGCGCTGGTGCCTTGTCCATGCAGCCATGGTTGCACTCCACGATCCAGCGTTTCATCAACACCGCCTGGCAGAACGAAAAGGCGATGGCTTCAGGCTTGCAGCCGACCGCTTCGGCCAGAATGCGGCACGAACACCGGCTCCCGTGTTCATCGTGGACGTGCGATTTCATTTTGGAAACACCGAGGCCCCATGTGATGGGGCCTCTGAACGATTAACTTACTTGGCGTCTCGCTGGTGGTTGTGACGCTTCGCATCCTTCGCCGGAGCCGGCTTGTCCGCCGTGGCTTCGGGCGCCGGAGCCGGCACGCCGGTCTTCTCAGTCATGTGGGAATGGGGCTTCACCTTCTTCGGTGCAGCCTTTTCGGTCTGTTCCGCCGGCGCCTTGTCGGCATCTGCGGCCTGCGCGCCAAAGGACAGGGCTGCGACGGTGGCGATCAGCGCGGTCGAAAGGAAGGTATTGAGTTTCATGGCAGCTTCTCCAAAAGTGGGTATCCAAAAAATTCGTGAAGCCGGTGGGCGAGTCCGACATGCCCAGTGTGTGCTTTTCTAGCCGTCAGGGACATGACCCAACGATTACATTCTTGTAAGGTTTTCGGATGACCTCACGGTCAGTCGCGCTTTGGAAACGCAGCCAGGAAGGCTTTCTGAAACTCCAGTGTGCAGGACAGCAGCGCCGTCCAGTGATCCACGGCAATCCGACCCTTTTCCGGGAATACGGAGAAGTCCCCGTGTATCAGCGCCTCGGCATCGTGATCCGCCTGGCGCACCCACTTCTGCACGGCCTCAGTGGATAACGTGGCGACTTGCTCGCCGTAAGTAAAACCCAGCCGGCACAAACCCGCGGCTAGGTCCAACTGGGCCTGCAGGCGCTCCCGCAGGTCTTCGTTCGATTCTTGCATGGTCTTCCCCCTCGCTTTCGATGACCCCGCCGCACCTCCCGCCGGGGCACCATGCCCTCATTGGCTCAGACTGGCCGCCGCGTCGCGATGTGCCTTTTCCAGCACTCGGGCCTCCTGGGCCGCTTCCTTGAGCTTCAGCCTCAAGGCACTGCAGTGAGAGGCCCACAGCCCGGCGTCGCCCTTGGGACGCCCCGAATACGCGACAGCCATCCTGTCGTGTTGCTTCGCTTCGGCGTCGTAGCCCGCCGCCTTCTTCGCAAAGTAATCGGCGATGCGTTGATGATCCGCCGGCGTGGACGCGTTCGAGATGAACTCGGGCAGCTCCGCGACAGGGGGCGTGATCGGCGTCGAAGAACAGGCGCCCAGTGACAGGACCAGTGCGACACCCGCGAGTGTCATGCCAAGACTGCGTTTCATGATGTCACCTCCGTATGAATGTGCAGGATCAGTATGCGACTGGCCGGCTGACGCTGGCGTGACCCAAGCATTACATCGCTGTCCTCGAAATGTCAGGAAGACTGCGGGCCTGTCTCCGCGCTCCAGAGGCGCAAGGCATTCCCCACTACGCTGGCCGACGACAAACTCATCGCCAGCGCCGCGATCATCGGCGAGAGCACCAGCCCATAGGCTGGATAGAGCACGCCCGCGGCAATCGGGATGCCGAGGGCGTTGTAGAGAAACGCGAAGGCCAGGTTCTGCCGCATGTTGCGGACGGTGGCCGTTGATAGCGCACGGGCCCGGGCAATACCTCGCAGGTCGCCTTTGACGAGGGTCAGCTGTGCGCTGTTCATCGCTACATCCGTGCCGGTCCCCATGGCGATGCCGACATCCGCCTTGGCGAGGGCTGGTGCGTCGTTGATACCGTCGCCGGCCATCGCCACGACATGTCCTTCCTGCTGCAGTCTTTCCACCAGGGCGAGCTTGTCGGCCGGCTTGACCTCTCCGTAGACTTCGTCGATCCCAAGCTGCTGCCCCACTGCGCGTGCGGTGGTGAAACCGTCACCGGTCGCCATCACCACGCGCAGTCCGGCGGCCCGCAGGTTCGCCAGGGCTTCCGGTGTACTCGCCTTGATCGGGTCGGAAATGGCCAGCAGTCCGATTAAATGCCCGTCGCGTGCAAGATGGATCACGCTGGCTCCCCGTTGGCGAAGTGGATTGAGCTCGGCGGTGGAGTTGAGCGCCACGCCCTCCTGTGCCATCAACGCCGCATTGCCAAGTGCCAGGCGACGGCCTCCCACGATACCCTGGACGCCGATGCCGCTCGATGACTCGAACGCATCGACCTTATCGAGCGTCAGTCCCCGCTCGCGGGCCGCTCGCACGATGGCATCGGCCAGCGGGTGCTCGCTGCCCTGGTCGAGGCTGGCCGCAAGGCGAAGGATCTCGTCCTCGCCCATGCCTTGCAAAGCGATGGCCCGCTCGAAGGCGGGACGCCCTTCGGTCAGCGTGCCGGTCTTGTCGACGATCAGCGTGTCGATCCGGCGCAGATGCTCGATGGCCGCCGCATCGCGGAACAGGATGCCCTGGGTGGCGGCTTTGCCCGTGGCCACCATGATCGACATCGGCGTCGCCAGCCCGAGGGCGCAGGGACACGCGATGATCAGTACCGACACCGCACTGATGAGCCCGAAGACCCAGCCTTGCTGCCCCCCGAACAGCCCCCAGGCAAAAAAGCTGGCGACGGCGATGGTGACCACGGCCAGCACGAAGTAGCCGGCCACGCTGTCGGCCAGCCGCTGCATCGGCGCACGGGAGCGCTGGGCCTGCGCCACCATCTGGACGATCTGTGCCAGCATGGTCTGGGCACCGACCTTCTCCGAGCGAATGACGAGACTGCCCGAGGTGTTCAGCGTCGCCCCGATCACCGTGTCCGCCACGCGCTTGCTGACCGGCAACGGCTCACCGGTGAGCATCGACTCATCGACCGCACTGCTACCTTCCACCACCACGCCATCGACCGGGACCTTTTCACCCGGTCGGACTCTCAACAGATCACCCACATGGACGTGGTTGAGGGGAATGTCCTCCTCGGTACCGTCGGCCCGGATGCGTCTTGCGGTCTTCGGAGCCAGGCCCAGCAGGGACTTGATCGCCGCCGAGGTCTGCGAGCGGGCGCGCAGCTCCAGCATCTGCCCCAGCAGCGTCAGCGAGATGATGACGGCGGCCGCTTCGAAGTACACGCCGATCCGACCATGGACCATGAAGGACTCCGGAAAGAGCCCAGGCGCCAGCGTGGCGACAACACTGTAAAGAAAGGCTGCGCCGGTACCGAGGCTGATCAGCGTCCACATGTTTGGACTGCGATGGAGCACCGACTGCGCTCCCCGCACGAAGAAGGGCCAACCGGCCCACAGGACGACAGGAACGCTCAATCCCATCTCCACGCCGCTACGCACCGCGGGCGATACGCCGCTCAGCTGATGTCCCGCCATCGCCAGCACGACCACCACCAGGGTGAGCGGCAGGCTGAACCAGAAGCGGCGCCGGAAATCCTCGTACTCGCCCGTGTCGTCTTCTGACGCCAGGTCCGGCATCACCGGTTCGAGCGCCATCCCGCATTTCGGACAATTGCCGGGCCCGATCTGGCGGACTTCCGGGTGCATCGGGCAGGTGTATTCCGCGTCGGGATCCGCCTTCGGCGCCGAAACCTGCGGCTGGACGTAGCGCGGTGGATCGGAATCGAACTGGGCTTTGCAGTGACTGCTGCAGAACCGGTAGGTCGCGCCCGCAAATTCGCTCTGAAAGGCCGACTCGGGTTTGACCTTCATTCCGCAGACGGGATCTGTCGCTGTCTCCGGCCCCGTAGCGTGGGGACCGGAGGGGGAATGAGAGTGGGCATGGTCGTGACGATGCCCGGAAGCGGCGGAGGTCATGGCAGCTCCTTATGTGTGTGCGTCGAATTCAGTTGGGGGACCGACGCTCCTTGAAAGCCGGCCACCATCCGGGGGTTCTGCGCATGTAGTCGCGATACGCATCGCCGAAAGTCTCCAGCGCCTGTGATTCCTCCCGCTTGGCAAGACGGACATAGGTCACGAGCAAGACGGGAAAGAGAATCAGCGTCAGCAGAGTCGGCCACTGAAACAGAAAGCCGATCATGATCAGGATGAAGGCGACGTACTGGGGATGGCGGATGCGCCCATATGGCCCCGTGGTCGCCAGTCTCCCCGTCCTTTGGGCCTCGTAGAGCACAGGCCAGGCGTCGGCGAGCAGCCAGAAACCGCCGATGATGAAGAGGCTGGACAGAATGTGGAAAGGACCGAAGTGGGGATTGGCCTTCCACCCGAAAATCATTTCCGGCAGATGCCCCGCATCATGGGAGAGCCAGTTGATCCCTGGGAAATGTTCCGTGAGCCACCCGGAGAGCAGGTAGATGGTCAGCGGAAAACCATACATCTCGGTAAACAGCGCGACGACAAACGCCGAGAACAGGCCCAGCGTGCGCCAGTCCTGTTTGCTCTTCGGCTTGAAGTAGCTCGCGGCAAACAGGATGAAGAAAAGCGAATTGATGACGACCAGCGTCCACAATCCATAATCACCGTCATGGCTGTTCATGGTGATCTCCCTTGTCTTCGGCCGCATGGTCATGCTTGTGGCCATGGTGCCCATGCATGAAGCGGTGCATCAGGGGGCACGCCAGCACCAGCAGATAGGGCAGAACGCCGAACAGATGGGCGCGGTGCTCCGCCAACAGGTAGAACAGGGCCATCGCGGCAAACAGCCACCACATCCATCGACCGCGGCGGTGATGGACGTGGGCATGGGCATCCGTTCCAGTTTGAGACGATTCACGGGAGTCGATCATCACGGCCTCCTAAAGTGAAGGACACACTCAGCGCGGCGTTGGCGGCCGGTTGCAGCAAGCCTGAGGCCCGCTGCGGGCCGCGTTCTGCAGTTCGTTGTGCTCGGTGAAGCGCCACAGGCTACGGCGCAGTGCGTGTAGGCCACCTTTCAGGACGATGCCTGCCGCCTGTATTTCCGCTTCGAGCTGGGAAAGGGACACCTGGCGCAGGTCGTAGTCGACATGCAGTCGATTTGCTTCCGCCTGCACCGACGTCACGCCCATCATCGCCCGTAGGCGGCGGCAAGCCTCGTCAAGCGCCGCACCCGTCGAGATCCTCAGCACGTGGCTTTTGGGCATGGCCTTGACGTCCTCTCGGCGGACTGCACCGGCATATAAGGCCGGTGCTTCCAGAAAGTGCGCCAGGCACTGGGCCGAGCAGAAATGAAAGGTCACCGCATGGTAGACCGTGGTGTGAGCGCTATCACTCACCGTCATGCCGCACACTGGGTCCCGTTGGGTTTGCGTGCGCGAGTTCATCTCTGCCTCCTTGTTTGTGGCTACCCCTCCAGCCCGCGTCCCAGCCGCCATTGCTTGACCAACGCGTAGATGGCCGGGATCACGGCGAGGGTCAGGATCGTCGAGGAGATCATCCCGCCGACCATCGGCGCCGCGATGCGGCTCATGACCTCCGAACCGGTGCCGGTACCCCACATGATTGGCAAGAGGCCGGCCATGATGGCGACGACGGTCATCATCTTCGGGCGCACGCGCTCGACGGCGCCTTCCATCACCGCTTCGTACAGGTCGCCAACGTGGGGCGTCCGTCCTTCCGTACGGCATTTGGCCTTCACGGCTTCCCAAGCGTGATCCAGGTAGATCAGCATCACCACACCGGTTTCCGCCGCCACGCCGGCCAGCGCGATGAAGCCGACCGCCACCGCGACAGACAGGTTGTAGCCGAGCAGCCACATGAGCCACACGCCACCGACCAGCGCGAAGGGCACCGACAGCATGACGATCAGGGTCTCCGTCAGGCGCTTGAAATTCAGGTAGAGCAACAGGAAGATCGTCAGCAAGGTCACCGGAATGACGATTTTCATTTTCTCGACGGCGCGCTCCATGAACTCGAACTGGCCGCTCCAGGTCACGTAGTAGCCCGGTGGGAACTTGATCTGCTCGGCGACGGCCTTCTTGGCGTCGGCCACGTAGCCGCCGATATCCCGATCCCGGATATCCACGAAGATATAGGCCGACAACAAGGCATTCTCAGTGCGAATACCCGGCGTACCTTTTGCGACCGAGACCTTTGCCAACTGCCCCAGCGGCACCATCGTGCCCCCCATCGTCGGCACCAGCACCTGGCTGGCGATCTGCTGGGGATCAGAGCGCAGCTCGCGCGGGTAGCGTACGGTCACGCCAAAGCGCTCGCGCCCTTCGACGGTGGTGGTGACCATCTCGCCGCCCAGCGCACTACCGATCACATCCTGCAGGTCGCCGACGGCCAGGCCGTAGCGGGCCAGCTGTTCCCGGTCTGGCTCGATGTTGAGGTAGAAGCCACCCGTGATGCGTTCGGCAAAAGCGCTGGTGGTGCCGGGCACCGCCTTCACAACAGCCTCGATCTCTTTGGCCAGCTTCTCCATCTCGTCCAGGTCCTTGCCGAAGACCTTGATGCCGATCGGCGTGCGGATGCCGGTGGACAGCATGTCGGTGCGGGCCTTGATCGGCATCGTCCAGGCATTGGCGACGCCCGGAAACTGCAGGGCCTGGTCCAGCTCGGCGATCAGCTTGTCGGTCGTCATGCCGGAGCGCCATTCGGATTGGGGCTTGAGGTTGATGACGGTCTCGAACATCTCCGTCGGCGCCGGATCGGTCGCCGTGTTGGCGCGGCCGGCCTTGCCGAACACCGATTCCACTTCCGGGAAACTCTTGATGATTTTGTCCTGGGTCTGCATCAGCTCGGCAGCCTTGGTGATCGACATGCCCGGCAGGGAGGCTGGCATGTAGAGCAAGGTGCCTTCGTTTAAGGTCGGCATGAACTCCGAGCCGAGACGCGAAGCCGGATAGATCGACACGCCCAAGGCAAGCATTGCCAGCACGATGGTCAGCTTCTTCCAGCGCATCACGGCAGCAATGATCGGCCGGTACAGCCAGATCAGGACCCGGTTCACCGGGTTCTTGGCCTCCGGCATGATCCTGCCGCGGATGAACAGCAGCATCAGCACCGGCACCAAGGTGACGGACAAGAACGCGGCGCCAGCCATCGAGAAGGTCTTGGTATAGGCCAGCGGCGAGAACAGCCGGCCTTCCTGGCCTTCCAGCGTGAACACCGGCAGGAAGGAGACGGTGATGATTAACAGCGAGAAGAACAGCGCCGGGCCGACCTCCTTGCAGGCGGCCAGCATGGCTTCGAAGCGCTCGTTGGTGGTGTGGCCTTCCGGCAGGCGCTCCAGGTGCTTGTGGGCGTTCTCGATCATCACGATGGCGGCGTCGATCATCGCGCCGATTGCAATGGCGATGCCGCCCAGGCTCATCAGGTTGGAGTTCATGCCCAACAGGCGCATTGCGATGAAAGCCATCAGCACGCCCACCGGCAGCATCAGGATCGCCACCAGCGCGCTGCGTACGTGGAGCAGGAAGACCACGCAGACCAGCGCGACGATCAGCGACTCCTCGATCAGCGTGCTTTTGAGGGTTTCGATGGCCCGGTGGATCAGCTCGGAGCGGTCGTAGACCGTCTGCACCGACACGCCCTCCGGCAGGCCGGGGCCGATCTCGGCGATCTTGTCCTTCAGGTTGTGGATGACCTCCAGCGCGTTCTGGCCGTAGCGGGCCATCGCGATGCCGGCCACCACCTCGCCGTCGCCGTTGAGTTCGGTGAGCCCGCGGCGTTCGTCCGGTGCCAGCTCCACCCGCGCGATGTCCCGGATCAGTACCGGCGTGCCCTTGTCAGCCTTGACGACCAGCAGCTCGATGTCGTCCTTGCCGCGCAGGTAGCCCTTGCCGCGCACCATGTATTCGGTCTCGGCCATCTCCACCACGCGGCCGCCGACGTCCCGGTTCGAGTCGCGGATTGTCTGGGCGACTTTCATCAGCGGGATGCCGTAGGCGCGCAGCTTCACCGGATCGACGGTGACCTGGTAGGTCTGCACGAAGCCGCCGATGGAGGCGACCTCGGCGACGCCATGAGCCTTGGCGAGCTGGTAGCGCAGATACCAGTCCTGGATGGTGCGCAGCTCGGCGAGGGTCTTCTCCTTGGCGATCAGCGCGTATTGATAGACCCAGCCGACGCCGGTGGCGTCTGGCCCGATCTGCGGCGTCACGCCCTTGGGCATGCGGCCGGCGGCGAAGTTGAGGTATTCGAGGACCCGCGAACGGGCCCAGTAGATATCGGTGCCATCTTCAAAAATGATGTAGACGAAGGAAGCACCGAAGAAGGAGAAGCCGCGCACGACCTTCGACTTGGGCACCGACAGCATGGCCGTGGTGAGCGGATAGGTGACCTGGTCTTCGACTACCTGCGGCGCCTGGCCGGGATATTCGGTGTAGACGATGACCTGCACGTCGGAGAGATCGGGCAGCGCGTCGATGGGCGTACGCAGCACCGCAAACACCCCGGCCGCGAGAATGAAGAGCGTGGCAAGCAGAACCAGGAAGCGGTTCCGGCCCGACCAGTCGATGATTTTGGCCAGCATGATGGATCCTGTGTCAGTGGCCTGCGTGGGGATTGGCCGCCGGCGCCGAGGCGGCCGCCTTGCCGGCCGGGGCCGCCGAGGTGATGACCCATTCGCCGGGCTGGCGCTCGACGAATTCAACCTCCACCTTGGCCCCTGGCTTCAGGGCCTGGAGCAGCGATGGATTGGCCACCTTGAACTCCATGGTCATCGCCGGCCACTTGAGGCTGGCGACCGGGCCGTGACTCAGGCTGACCGTCCCGTCCTTGGCATCAACACTGTCCACCGTCCCTTCGGCCCGGTGTCCAGCCGCTGGGGGTGCCCCCGCAGGCTTCTCGCCGTCCTTTCCGGACTTTGGCGCACCGCCATGGCCGGAGTGCCCGAAGCCACCAACTGCCGCCTTCAGGTTGCTTTCCGCATCGATTAGGAAGTTGGCGGCGACAACCACCTGTTCGCCGGCCTTGATGCCTTCCTTCACTTCGATGTGGTTCTCGCTACGACCACCCAGCTTCACGTCCCGCGGCTCGAAACGGCCTTCGCCGTGCGCGACAAGAACGATCTGGCGGGTGCCACTGTCGATGACCGCCGAGTTCGGCACGGTCACGACCTGACCCTTGCCCCCCACCGGCACTTCCACTTGGGCAAACATCGCCGGTTTCAACAGCTGCCCCGGGTTTGGCAACTCCACCCGAACCGCGACCGTTCGCGTTTCCGCATTCAAGGTCGGATAGACATAGCTCACCTTGCCCTCGAAGACCTTGTCCGGATAGGCATTGATGCGCACCTTGGCCAGCGCGCCGCTACGCACCAGGCCGATGTCCTGCTCGAAGACGTCGGCGACGATCCATACCGACGACAGGTCGGCGACCTGGTACAAGGTGTCGCCGGGCATGAAGCGCATCCCTTGCAAAG
Organism: Pseudomonadota bacterium; assembly: GCA_018241725.1. Taxonomy (GTDB): domain Bacteria; phylum Pseudomonadota; class Gammaproteobacteria; order Burkholderiales; family Rhodocyclaceae; genus Zoogloea. The sequence continues at coordinate 24,974 of JAFEDI010000008.1, forward strand.
CCTTCTTCTCGGTGACGATACCGGCCACCGGCGAGCGGAAGGTCAGCGTGCGCTTGGTGGCACCGGACTTGGCGAGGGCACGGATCTGCTCTTCCGAGATGTCCCAGTTGCGCAGGCGCAGCAGGCTGGATTCGGCAAGCTGCTTCATGCCGCTCTGCGCTTCGCTGCCGGCGCCCTTCAGCGCTTCGACGCCCTGGGCGGCGATGGCGTATTCGCGCTGGGCGGACACTAGTTCCGGACTGTAGACCTCGAACAGTGGCTGCCCCTTGGCGACTGGCTGGCCGGTCACGTTCACATGCAGGTGTTCGACGTAGCCCTCGAACTTAGGCGAGATTGCAAAGCTGCGCCGTTCGTCGATTTCCACGCGGCCCGCGGCGCGCACCGTGCGGTCGAGGCTGTGCAGTTCGGCCGCTTCGGTGCGCACGCCAAGCTTCTGGACCTTGTCGGTGCTGATCTTGATCGCGTTGGCCGCCGCGGGTTCGTCATCCGCTTCGCCTTCATAGACCGGGATGTAGTCCATCCCCATCGGGTCCTTCTTGGGCGTCGGCGAGGTATCGGGCAGGCCCATCGGGTTGCGGTAGTACAGCAGCTTGCGCTCCTTCTTTGCGCCCTCTGCCGGTGCCGCAGCGACCGGGCTCGCAGCATGCTCATGATTTGCCGACGGGCGCTGGCCCAGCCAGTAGCCGCCACCGGCAGCCAACGCAACAGCAAGGCCGACCACAATGCCTGCGCCTGTTTTCATAGGTCTTCTCCGAGAATGCGTTCGATGTCGGCCAGGCGGATCTGTGCTTCGGCCTGGGCCTTGATTTGAGATTGCCGGGCTTGGCGAATCTGCCGCTGGGCGTCGAGCAAGGTGGCGAAGTCCACCTTGCCGGTCTCATAGCCGGCCAGGGCCGCCTTGAAAGTGAGTTCAGATTGCGGCAAGAGGCTCGTTGAGGCCAGGTTCTCGGTCCGGCGAGCCGCATCGAAACCGGACAGGTTCTCGGCCAGATCACCCAGCACCTGATTGGCGGTCGCGTCGCGGCGGGCCTTGGCGGCAGACAGCATGGCCTCGGACTCCCGCTCCTGGGCCCGGCGGCTGCCCTGCTGTAGCGGCAGGTTCAGTTCCACCATCAATTCCCATTCACGCACCGCGCCCTGGTACTGGATTGGCGAGACACCGAGCGTGAAGTCGGGGTAGCGGTTCTTGTAAGTGAGTTCGCGACTCTTCTCCGCCGAGCGAATGCGGGCTTCGTCGGCAAAGATCTGTGGGTTCTTCGTCCGTGCCCGCTCTTCCAGGGTCGTCGGATCGAGTTGAGCGGGCGCGGGCAGTGTCCGCAGGCGCTCCGGGGCCGCCAAGGGAGAGGAAGTCGGCCTTGCAAGAAGGGCATTCAGGCGCGCCTGCAGTTGCCGACGTTCGTTCTGCAGGGCGATCAACTCATTTTTCATGCCGGTCTGTTCGACCTGGGCGCGGATCACGTCCTGCTGAGCAGCCAGACCGCCGGCGTAGCGCACCTGGGCGATCTTTTCGAGACGCACCATCAGGTCGAGGATTTCGCGGGTCAGCTGCTCGTTGCGATAGACGTACTGGAGCTGCGAATAGGCAGTCTTGATGCGGGCGGCCAGTTCCGCCCAGGTGCCGCTGGCACGCCCTTCGGCGCCGCGGGCATCGAGCTCAGCGATCTCCCGCTTGAGGTCCCGCTTGCCGAGCCAGGGCACGTCCTGCATCAGCAGGTAGCGCGTGCTGCCGACCTGGGCCGGCAGCAGCGCCGGATTCTGTTCGCCCATGCGCGTGATGTCGCGCAGCTCGGTGCGGAACTTCGGGTCAGGCAGCGCACCCGCCGGAACGACGCGCTCTGCCGCGGCGTCGGCCTCGTGGCGCATGGCCGCGTAGTCTGGATTGCGCGTACGGGCGTAGTTGAGCAACGACTCCACATCGGCGCCGATCAGCGCTTCCTGCGCCTGCGCGCTGATACCGAAGGCGCACAGCAGCGCGGCAAGAAGGTGTGTTGCGCGACATGGCACTCGCGTTCTCATTGTGTGCTCCCTGAACTTCCCGTGGGTTGGCCGCTCCGGCATTTCCCGCATTTGGGCCATGCCGGAGGGGGCTGTCATTTGCGCTTCAACTCGACGACGGTCATCGCACCGTTCACCTGATCCGCCGCGAAGAGGATCGGGTCGCCGGCCTTCAGCTGATCGAGCCAGGCCGGGTCTTTCACACGGAACACCATGGTCATCGCCGGCATGCCGTTCGGCAGCGGGCCGTGGGACAGCGTGAGCTTGCCCGCCGATTTATCCACTTTCTTGACCACCGCCTCGGTCAGGGTCGAGGTGGCCATGCCGTGACCAGCATGGTTGTGGGCCGCCGCATCGGGCGTTTCATTATCCGCAAAGGCCGGCAGGCTCACGGTACCGACAAGGGCTGCAAGGACGATTCCAAGGGTGGTTTTCATGATTTGATCCAGATGAACGCAATTGAATGATCAGTGGCGTGCAAACACGCGGCTGGAGCCATCGGTACGCACGAGCAGCGTCTCGTAAGGCATTGGCCGGTCGCTCTCCATCCCTGGGGAGCCCGGCGGCATCGACGGCACGGCAAGACCAATGGCTTGCGGCTTCTCTTTCAGCAAGCGCTCGACGTCAGCCGCCGGGACATGCCCCTCGATGAGGTAGTTGCCGACTTTGGCCGTATGGCACGAGCCGTAGGCTTCCGGCATGCCGAGCTTCTTGCGCTGCCCCGGAACGTCGGCGACGTCGTGGGTCCTGACCTCGAAGCCCCGGGCGCGCAGGTGTTCCACCCATTTCCCGCAGCAACCGCAGTACGGACTTTTGTACACATCGACCGGCGCTCCAGCCAGTACCGAGCCTGCCATCAGGCTCAGGACGGAGGACACGATCAGTGCCTGCAGTTTCATGGCGATTCCTTGGGTGATGGGATGACTCATTTTGGCAAGCGCTCCCCGACGGGAAGCTGTCCCAAAAATTACATTTCGGTAATCTTGGCGTGGCGTCAGTGGTTATGCTTGAAGCCGGGCGGATGGGTATGGCCCTTTTTCTCCTTGGGCGGCGCCGATGTCGGCGCTTCCGCATGAGGGTCAGCATGGTCGACGTGGTCTGGACCGTCGTGATCATGATGACCATGGTCGTCGCCATGCGCGTGCCCATCGTGATGCCCATCGAGCCCACCATGGCTGTGCCCCTCGCTGGAAGCAACCAGGGTCCGATAATCGGCAGCGGTCAGCCCGGGGAGCTTCTGAACGAACGCGACCAGATCCCAGATCGCCTCATCTTCCATCCCGCCCTTGGACCAGGCCGGCATCCCGGAGGCTTTGATTCCGTGCTTGATGATCCAGAACTGGCGCGCCTCGGCAAATTGCGGATCGAGCGCGGCAGCCGGCTTCTCAGCCAACCTGGGCGGCGTCGGATACAGCCCCTTGCGGATTTCCGAATCGTCCGCATCCGGAGACAGGTGGCATCCCACGCACATCGCGTCGTAGTTGCCGGAGCCGCGGCGAACGCGTTCCGAATTGGCCAGATCGATGGGCGGCTTGATGTCTCCTGCCCGAACGGCGATGGAGCGCTCCCTGGCAAATTCCAGCAAACGGTAGGTCAGCGGGTGATGCGGCTCATCGGCCGCGATGTTGATGGCGCCGGCGTAAAAGGCGACGGCGCCTGAGGCCGCGCCCACGGCAGCCAGCGCCGCAACGGTGATCAGGGTCTTGTTCATGATGGGGCTCCTCAGTTCGAGCTATGGTGAGTGGGATTCAGTGCCCCGTATGCGGACCGGGCTTGCGGATGTGCACGTCGGTTGCAGCCGGCTTACCCTGCGCGGGCATGGACTGCCCTCCCTGGGTGTTTGCACGGGGAGGCTCGGCGGCTGGCCCCGTCCATTCGTAGGCACGCGTCCCGGGCGGTTGCTTGTACCAGCCGGGATCCGAGTAATCGCCGGCCTTCTGCTCGGCACGGACCTTCAGGACGGAGAACATGCCGCCCATTTCCACCGCGCCATAGGGGCCTTGGCCTGTCATCATCGGAAGCGTGTTGTCTGGAAGCGGCATTTCCATTTCACCCATGTCGGCCATGCCGCGCTCACCCATCACCATGTAATCAGGGACGAGGTCGGTGATCTGTTTGGCGGCCTCCCGGTGATCGACACCGATCATCGTCGGCACGTCATGCCCCATCGCATTCATCGTGTGGTGGCTCTTGTGACAATGGAACGCCCAGTCCCCCGGTTCGTTGGCAATGAATTCGACCTGGCGCATCTGCCCGACAGCAATGTCGGTGGTCACTTCCGGCCAGCGGGCGCCCTTGGGGGTCGGGCCACCATCCGTGCCGGTCACCGTGAATTCATGGCCATGCAGGTGAATCGGATGATTCGTCATCGTCAGGTTGCCCACGCGGATCCGCACGCGATCGTTCTGGCGCACGTTGAGGGAATCGATGCCCGGGAAGGCCCGGCTGTTGAAGGTCCACAAGTTGAAGTCGAGCATCGTGTTCACCTTGGGCGTATAGCTGCCCGGATCGATGTCGTAGGCGTTCAGGAGAAAACAGAAGTCCCGGTCTACGTCATCGATGAGCGGATGGCGGTCCTTCGGATGGGTGACCCAGAAGCCCATCATGCCCATCGCCATCTGGGTCATCTCATCCGCGTGGGGGTGATACATGAAGGTACCCGGGCGGCGTGCCACGAACTCGTAGACGAAGGTCTTGCCCGGCGGGATCTGAGGCTGGGTGAGCCCGCCGACACCATCCATTCCATTGGGCAGGCGCTGTCCGTGCCAATGGATGGTGGTGTGCTCGGGCAGGCGGTTGGTGACGAAAATGCGGACCCGATCGCCTTCGACCACTTCAATGGTAGGGCCGGGGCTTTGTCCGTTGTAACCCCATAGGTGGGCATTCATCCCGGGGGCGATCTCGCGCACAACCGGTTCGGCTACGAGGTGAAACTCCTTGACCCCCTTGTTCATGCGCCATGGCAGGGTCCAACCATTGAGGGTAACCACCGGGTTGTAGGGCCGGCCTGCGCCAGTGACGCCGCGGGGAAGATGCGGCGGTGCCGTGTTTGGATCATTCTTCGTGATCAGTTCCGGCAAGGCGGCCATGGCCACCGGACTCACCGAAGCCGCGGCAACGGCACCTCCGGTCAGCCCCAGACTTTGGATAAATGCGCGACGTGATGTCATCGGATGTCCTTTCGGTTCAGTGATCCGGACGGCCGGTGCTGGCCGGTGCGGTGCGTGCGGCAGGAGCCAGGGACGGCTTACCGATCAGGGCCATCTGCAGATCGCTTTGGGCGATCCAGTAGTCACGCAAGGACTCGATGTAGCTGTTCACGCTGGTGATCTGGGAACGGGCGTCGGCCAACAGATCGAACACCCCGATCAGCATGCCGTTGTAGCGCAGCAGGTTCTCTTCGGCGATCCGCTTGTTGAGCGGTACGATTTCGTCCCGGTAGTGCTTGGCGATATCGAAGCTGCTGCGGTACGCCGAGTAGGCTTCGCGGACTTCCGAACGGGCATTGATTGCCGCCTCGGCCGCGCGTTCGATTGCTTGCCCATAGATGGCTTCGGCCTTGGCGACCTTGCTGCCGCCAAAATCGAAGAGTGGGAGCTCGAAACTCACTTCGTAGCCGCGTTTGTAGCCACTGTCCCGCGTCCCCTCCAGGACGCGCGCCGGACCGAACTCCAGCACGTTGATGAAGCGCGTGGCCTGGGTAAGGCCAAGGTTCTTGGCCAGCGCTTCCGTTTCGAGACGGACGGCCTGGAGATCCAGGCGCTGATCAAGCGCGGTCTGTTCAACGGCCGGCTGTTCGTCGGGGGCCTTGGGCAGATCCGGCAGGCGCTCGGGGAGCTGAATCGACTGTGGCGACGGCAGACCGAGCAGCTTGGTCAAGCGTTCCCGCGCCGCGATATGGGCTTGCTCTGCGCGAGCCAGATCGAGAGCGGCTGAGGCATAGAAGCCTTGCTCACGCGCCTGCTGCAAGCGATTGAAATTACCGACCTCGGCCATCTTGCGAGCCAGTCCGGCACCCGCTTCTGCAGCTTGCCTGACTTTCCGGAGGTAACGCACCGACTCCTCCGCGGCGATCGCACCGAAGTAGGCTTTGCGCGTCTCCGAGGCCACCCGGGCAACCTCCAGCGCCGTCATGCGCTGGGTCTGGGCGAAATTCCGCTTCTCGACCTCAACGGCCATGGGCATCGTGATCAGCGCAAACAGGTTGAAGGTCAGTACCTGTTCGATCTTGAACTCGCGCACACCATTCTCGGCTCGACTGGCACGCAGCATGGAGAAATGGGGGTTGGGCAGCCGCCCGGCCTGGACCATTTCAGCTTCGCTGATGCCAAGCTCGTAGAACGACGCGCGCAGCCCGCGGTTGTTATAGATGGCGACCTGAACCGCGTCCTCCACCGTCAGCGGCTTGGTCAGCAATTCGGCGACGCGGGCATCGACCTCCTTGCGGTCCGCATCGTCTCTGGCCCAGCGGGCATCGGCGCCGATTCGGGCACGGGTCGTATCCCGGACCGTGCCGAAGCCTCCGTCCGCAGAAAAGCTGGCACAGCCGCTGAGGGTCAGCGTGCCGAGCACCAGCACGGTCAGGGTCTTGATCAGCCCCAGGGGGCGTACGGATAGGTATGAGCGCATGGCGGCCTCCTAATGATGATGGCCGGCAGGCGGCATGGCCGGCGGCGTCGGCGCCGCATCGCCCTTTTTCTGCAAAGCCTCACGGGCTTCACGAGCCTCAGCGGGCTGGTCAGGCGTAGAGGGGGCTGCATGTGCATCCATTCCGCGCTGGACCGATTCATTGGCGGCGCGCCACGGCCCGACCGGCGGTTCCGACCAGGCGTGGTAATCCGACAGGGAGGACACATACGGGGACGGGCTGGAGCTCGTCTCCAGCAAAGGCGGCGTAGCCGCCCAGACGCTGTTCATCATGGCCAGCGCCGATAGCCCGAGCAAATAGGATCGCATCGGTCTTCTCCATGGGGTCAAAAGGTAGGCTGGGAATCTGGCGTTCCCATGGCGAGCAGTGTGCGGCGCAAAAACCGACAGGAGACTGACCCACGAATTACATCTTTGTAATCTTGGGAAAAACGGAAGTGCGTTGCGCCACACTAGCGCCAGCCGTATGAGCAGGAAGCGAGGAAGACCATGAAAATACTGATCGTCGAGGACGAACCCAAAACCGGGGACTACCTTAAGCAGGGGCTGGTCGAGGCCGGCTTCAATGTGGATTTGGTCCGGGATGGCATGGACGGGCTGCATTGCGGCATGACCGAAGCCTACGACCTCATCGTGCTCGACGTGATGTTGCCGGGGCTCGATGGCTGGCGCGTCCTGCAGGCCCTGCGCAAGGCTGGCAAGGAGATGCCGATCTTGTTTCTGACCGCCAAAGACAGCGTTGATGACCGGGTCAAGGGGCTGGAGCTGGGCGCTGACGATTACCTCGTGAAGCCCTTCGCCTTCTCGGAGCTCCTGGCCCGAGTGCGCACACTGCTACGCCGTGGTGTGAAGAACAAGGAAGTCGATGCCTTGCGAGCAGCCGACCTCGAACTGGATCTCCCGCGTCGGCGTGTCACCCGAGCAGGTCGGCGGATTGATCTGACCGCCAAGGAGTTTGCCCTCCTTGAACTGTTGTTACGACGACGTGGCGAAGTGCTCCCGCGCTCGTTGATCGCATCGCAGGTATGGGACATGAACTTTGACAGCGACACCAACGTGATCGAAGTGGCCGTGCGCCGCCTTCGCGCCAAGATCGACGACGGCTTCGAGCCCAAGCTGATTCGCACTGTGCGGGGCATGGGCTATGTGCTGGAAGAACAGGAGAGCGAATAGTGCGCACGAGCATCCGCCGCAAGTCCCTGACCTTCCGCCTGACCCTTCTCTTCGCGGCGGCATCGACGGCCGTGTTACTGGTTTTGGGTTTGATCGTGGCCCAGTCCGTCGAACATCACTTCGAAGAACAGGACATGGAGGCCCTGACCGGCAAGCTCGAGCTGATTCGCCATGCCATGGCGAAGGTCCGCTCACCCGCGGATCTGGCGGCCATTCCCCAGCAGATGGATGACTCGCTGATCGGACATCACGGCCTGGTCGTCGCACTCAAGGGACCGGATGGGCGCACCCTGTTTGCAACCGAAGGCGCACCTTTCCCTCAACCGCTGCTGGATCGGGTCAAGACGGCCGCCGGGGCCAATCACCCTTACGTCTGGCAGGTGGATGGACAAATGCCTTTCCGGGGCATTGCGGCGGAGGTGCCGACCGGGGTGCCGTCGTGGCCGCCGGCCGTTGTCGCTGTCGCGACGGATATCTCCCATCACCGTAATTTCATGGACTCGTTCATGACGACCCTGTGGCTCGTCATCGTAGGCGGAACGGCCGCAACGGGCCTGCTGGGCTGGTTCGTCGCTCGCCGGGGCTTGGCGCCGCTTCGCGAGATGAGGCGCAGGGCAACGGAAGTGAGCGCCCAACACCTTGATCAGCGTCTGCCCGTCGATACCGTCCCGGTCGAACTGGCGGAACTGGCCGAATCCCTCAATGACATGCTGGCTCGGCTGGAAGAGTCCTTCACGCGTCTCTCGGACTTCTCATCCGATCTGGCCCACGAACTCCGCACACCGGTCAGTAACCTGATGACCCAAACCCAGGTGGCACTCTCGAAGACCCGAACGTCGGGCGAGTACCGGGAAGTGCTGGAGTCCAACGCCGAGGAGTTCGAACGCCTGTCGCGCATGATCTCGGACATGCTGTTCCTCGCCAAGTCGGAAAACGGTCTCATCGTGCCAGGCCAGGAAACCTTTGATCTGGCAGATGAGGTGACTGCCCTGTTCGATTTCTACGGGGCCCTGGCCGAGGAGAACGGCGTGACCCTCAAGCTGGAGGGATCGGGACGGGTGACCGGGGACCGGCTTATGCTCCGGCGCGCCATCGGCAACCTGTTGTCCAATGCACTTCGCTACACTCCATCGGGTGGAGATATCGTCGTGAAGGTCAGCGCCGACACCGAAACCGCGCGCCTCTCCGTAGAGAACTCCGGAGAGCCCATCCCGGCAGAACACCTGTCACGTCTCTTCGATCGCTTCTACCGCGTCGATGCATCGCGTCGCCATTCGGGCGATGGCGCCGGACTCGGTCTTGCTATCACCCGTTCCATCCTCCGTGCACACCGGGGCGACATCGCGGGACGGACGGGAGAAGGCAGCAACACTTTCGAGATGTGGATACCGACATCGATCGTCACGCCCCACGGCACGGACTGATCCGTTTGCAGGCTCACGGCCATGATCTGCTCAGATGCATTCTCTTCCCCAAACGACCTTTTGCTTGAAGCGACGAGTCGTCGCCTGAAGGCCCTTGGACTGCAAACGCTCCAGGCGACGGGTTCGGGAGACGCCGAGACGGTCATGGCCTTGTTTGCCCAGTTCATCGACTGCGCGTATCGCAGCTACGCGTTAGAGGAGCGCTGGCTCAAGGCCTGTGCGAGCCCTGATCGGGAAGCCCATCTTCGGGAACACACCTACCTGATCGAACTGACCGCCGAGCTCTACATGAACCTCATGGACGATGACCGACGGACCTGCGCTTCAATACGTCAGGTACTGCTGGAGGCCTTCATGCCGCACATTACCGCCTGGGACCACACGCTCATACTGAACCACCACACTGTGGCTTGATGAGCGAAGTGTGCTTGCTGCTGGATAGTATCCATTGCACACCTTCTCTTTTTTGATCTAGTATCCGAATGCTTTCCCATCGCGTGGAAGGCATTCTTACGTACGGTGCCTTTACCATGAAACACTCTGCCCGCAGCCTTCTTATGAAGAAACACGCTTCGTCCCTCAAGGCGAAGAAGCGGCTTGTCGTGTCCGTGGAGTCTGTCCGGCCGACTCAGGCTGTTCAGGAGCGCGCGGTACATCTGGCCGCTGCGGCTCGGCGCGCCAAAGAAGCCCACTTCCTCGACAAGTACCGGATCGCGCTGCCCCCGGCTGATGCTGCCTGAAGAGGGGTATGGCTACCTCCCGATCACGGAGGTGGAGCCCGCGACCCTTGGTGCATTCGCCTGCGGAAAGCCCCGGCTGGACGAGTTCCTGACCACACAGGCGCGGGTCTTGCATGAAGCCAGACTGGGCTTCACCAACGTGGTTTTTCATCAGCAGTTTGAAGGCCCGGTTGGGTATTTCACCCTCGCTAACGACGCGATCAAGCTCAATACCTCAGAGAAGTTCGACTTGGGGGTCGATGAGTACGTCGAACTTGCTGCCTTTCCCGCGGTGAAGGTTGGACGACTTGCGGTCCATCAGGACCTGCAGCGTATGGGGGTCGGCGCCGCCTTGATGGCGCTCCTGCTCGGTGACATTCTCAATACGGCAGGCTTGTCCGCTGCACGATTGATCGTTGTCGATGCGGACAACGACGACGCGGTTCTCCGCTTCTACGAAAAGCTTGGGTTCGAGACCAGCCTGTGGGCGGAAGACATGGCGAAGAACCATACCAAGAAGGGCGCTCGGCCCGCTACGATCAAGATGCACCGGGACGTTTTCAAGGACCTCTGAGCGCGTCAGCTAGGGCCAACAGGTTGCCCTCTCCCGTGAAAGGCCTCCAGGTAGGCTGACCATACGCCGTTGAGGAGTTGCCGGTAGCGATGTATGTCGCCCGGACGAACGAAAAGGTCCTGCCCGAAGAGCGGCGTCCCGATGTCCGGTTTATGGACAATGACCGTCGGGTCATCGAGCGCATCCTGCTCCCAATCAGCCAGAAACAGATGAGGCGCTGCCGCATAGAGTTCTTGAGCCGACGTGCCATCTCCGTGTTTGACGGTATTGGCCAGCAGACGGAGTTCATCCAGGCCAGAGCGCTGATCCATGGTCAGTGCCGGATCCGGAAGAGCCTTGTCCCACGCTTTGAGCACATCGGGCCCGAACTTGAGCGGCTTTTGGTGTAGGACTCGAACGTGGAACGCCCGGACTTGCTGCTCAAACAGGTGGTAGAGACTGACCGCGAACATGTTCTGAAGCCCCTGGCGCAAATCGAGAACGATGTCGAAATGCGCTAACGACGCTTCGAAAGCAGCCTCATGAGCCATTTGCGGATCGAGCCAGTTGCCATCGTTGGCACAGTCACGGCTCGCTCGGTACGCCTCCTGTTGAAGCGCCTCGACTTCCGCGTGTACGGAGTCAAAGGTCGGCAGGAGGCGCACCGTCAAGGTCTCGACAAGTCGGTCAATCTGATTGCGGTACAGCTGTCGGTAATGTTCCAGTTCCCAGTGAGTCAGCATCGCCGTCCTGTCCTCGCCAAAGGCCGGGGGACAACGACGTTATCACGATTGCGTGGCGGCCCGTTGCGACCTCAAATTGTAGGCGACGCTTGCCACAATAATGAGCAGGATCAGGACCTGTGCGGTAACGGTCTGGATCGACGGGTAAACGCCAAGAACATCGATGCGCGGTATCGAGATAGGCGTGATCTGCAGGATGCCGACCTTTTGCAGTGCGGCCACACCTTTGCCCATCAGAACGACGGCGAGCACCCCCACGAGGGCTGAACTGAAGGCAAAGAACTGGCTGATCGGCAGACGTGCCGCGGAGCGCAGGAGTACCGCTGCGACCGCCGCCAGGATGACGATGCCGGAGGCGAGGCCGGCAAGCAGATAGACGCCATTGTCCTGGGTCCAGAGCGCCGCATAGAAGAGGACCGTTTCAAAGACTTCGCGATAGACGGTGACGAACGACAGTACGAACAGCATCAGCGCCGATTTCTTGCTCAGCGCGGACGACAGTTTTTCCTTCACGTAGGTTTGCCAACGGCCTGCAAGACTCTTCTGGTGCATCCACATGCCCACGGCCAGGAGCACAACGGCGGCAAACACGGCGGAAACGCCCTCCGTCATCTCGCGGCTGGCGCCGCTCACATCCACGACATAGGTGGCCACCAACCAGGTCAGGCCCCCGGCGGCGAGCGCTGTCATCCATCCCGCATGTACATAGGGCAGTACATCGGTCCGGTCCGCTTTTTTCAGGAATGCCATCATTGCGACGACCACCAGCAAGGCTTCCAGGCCTTCCCGCAGCAGGATGGTCAATGCGCCAAGGAAGGTCGAGAGGGCGTCTTTGGTGCCCCCCAAGGCCTCCTGCGCTTCATCGAGCTGGGCTTGCAGTTGCTGGGCAATGTCGTGGGCACGCTCGACCTGCCCGGCAGTCAGTGCATTGCGGTAGAGCCCCATCGTCTTTTCGATGACGTGGAAAAGCGCTTGATTCTTGGCGGCCAGCGCCGGCTCGACGGGCTCGAAGCCATCCAGATAGGCCGACAATGCCAGCTGCGAGGCCAAGCGTTCGTTTCCGTTGTCCAGCGCGACAACGCTCTCCCTCAGCTTGTCTTTCGCGATCTGTATGCTGCCCGTGTTTGACGTTGCGAGTAACTGGGGCGTGCTCCGTAGGTAGGCGGTGAGCTGGCGAGCGGCATCGGCGCCGACGGTCTTGGCGAGCGCTGCCTCGGAATGCTGGCTCAGCGTCGCCAGGGTCGGCACGGCCTCACGGAGGGCAGGTTGCGCGGCCCACAATTTGGCCCCTGCCTGCTGATCAGCCTCGGAGTACGACAGCGTCGAGGCGAAGTAGGCCAGTGCCCAGCGGTCTTCGTCCGAGAGCTGTACGAATCCCGGCATGGACGTTCCCGCCACACCCCGCGTGATGATCTGCTGAAGCGCAAACACACTGCGCTCCCGGGCGCGTTCGTGGTCGGCCAGCGCGATGGGAGGTGGGTTCAGCTTGGCAGCGAGCGGGCCGTCTGCATGCCCGGAAACACCGTGGCACGAGGCACACTGGCTTTGATAGAGCGTGGCGCCCCGTTGTAGATCGGGCAACTTGCCGGGGGCCATCGAGACCGGATAGGCCGCGATGAGTCCGCCTGCCAATTTGCGTGCCTGTTCTCCCACAGATGCGGCCGAAGCCTTTTGTGCGATGAGCGCACGTAGCGCCGCTGCATCGCTCGCCAGGGTCGGAGCGGCCGGCACCGCTGGCAATTCGGCCAACTGTCGTTCTGCGGCCTGTGCGAACTCCTGCATCTCGGCATACTCGGCTTCGCTGGCGACCTGTCCCTCCTTGACGGAACGGCCATAGTCGACGGCAAGGTAGTCCAGCAGCTGCCAGATCTGCTTGGTCTTGTCTTGCGTCGCTTGAGGCGCAACTTGTGCGATCGAGACCGTCGCAATCAAAGAAAACAGAACGATTGAAAGGAGACGCAGGGCTTGCATGAGGGGTCTTACCGTGGAATGTCTTTTTTTGATTCTGCGTGCAAATGAGAATGAGTGCAATTCCTTTTCTCATGCGCAATCCTTCCCAACGCGAATCGCGTCGCTTCACGACACCTCACGCCTGAGACGCGGCAGATGATGGCCTGGGGTTGCGCAAGGCACCTTCAACCATCACGCGCCGCCTCCCTGTCTTGGGGGCACATGCTGTCGCCCACCGGCATGCGTGGCGGCGAGATGGCTCTCCGATGCGGCGGGCGTGGTGAGCTCTGCCCCTCCATGGGATAGTTCGTTCAAGATCCCGCACTCGGCCGCTTGCCGGCCTTCCTCACAACATGCGCGCAACACCTGAAGCTGCGTTTCCAACTGCTGCAACTCCCGTATCCGCTCGGCAACGTGGCCGATATGGGCATCGAGCAACGCGTTGACGTCTTCGCAACTCTCCGACGGAGTGTCCCTGAAACGCAGGAGCACCCGGATTTCGTCCTGCGTCATGTCAAGGGAGCGACATCGCCGAATGAAGGCGAGGCGTTCGAGATGAACGGCATCGTAGATCCGATAGTTGCCTTCCGTCCGCGCAGCACGCGGGAGCAACCCTTCGCGCTCGTAGTAACGAATGGTGTCCACCGGCGTACCTGTCTGCTGAGCGAGCTGACCGATTTTCATTGCAAGGCCTGAAGCCCGGCGTGGGCTCAAGAGGGATCGAGGAAGGTCGTCACCTTACCTGCTTGACTCTGGAGTTACTACAGGGTTTCCAATGGCGGCAACCGGAGATCACCATGAAACCCCTGCCCATCAGCCTGCGATCCGAGACCCAGCCCTCATCCTGCGGGTGTAGCGGCACGTGTCACGCCCCGGAGGTGCCTTCCACGAATACGCCTCCACAAGCCGACAGTACGAAAGGCGGCTTGCTGCTTCGCATTCCGGGCATGGACTGCCCCACTGAAGAGAGTGAGATCCGCCGGGCGGTCGAGCACATCGGGGCGATCGGTGGGCTTCGTTTTGATCTATCGGCCCGCACCCTGAGCATCGATGCGCCCGATGATGCGCTGCCGAGCATCATCGACGCCATCCGCAAGGCCGGCTTTGCCTCATCGCCGGTTGAGCCGGATGCGCCGGTGGACACGGGGCACGATGGAATTTTCCGCGGTACCGCGTTTCTCGCAACGGCACTCGTTCTAGCGCTGGGGGCAGAAGTCCTGGCCTCTGTGATGCCCAACGATCTGCTGGCCAAGATTGCCGGGATGGGCTTGGCTGCCACTGCGATCGCGATGGCGGGGTTTTCCACCTATCGCAAGGGACTGGCGGCCCTGTCCCAGGGCCGTCTGAACATCAATGCCTTGATGTCGGTTGCGGTGACCGGTGCCTTTGCCATTGGGCAATGGCCCGAGGCCGCCATGGTGATGGCCCTGTATGCCATTGCAGAACTGATCGAAGCCAGGTCGGTCGATCGGGCACGGAATGCGATCAAGGGCCTGCTCGCGCTTACGCCCGAAACCGCCGAGGCAAAGCAGCCCGATGGCAGCTGGCGTGCGCAGGCCTCCCGCGATGTCGCGCTCGCTACCGTCATCAGGGTCAAGCCCGGGGTCCGTATCCCTCTGGATGGCGTCGTGACGGCGGGGAACAGCGCGGTCAATCAGGCACCCATCACCGGTGAGAGCCTGCCCGTAGACAAGACCGTCGGCGACCCCGTCTTTGCGGGCACGATCAACGAATCGGGGCTATTGGAATTCAAGGTGACGGCGCGATCCAGCGATACCACGCTGGCCCGGATCATCCATGCGGTTGAAACGGCGCAAGGCAGCAAGGCGCCCATGCAGCGCTTTGTCGATCGTTTCGCGACACTCTACACGCCGGCCGTCTTCGTGATCGCACTGGCCGTGGCGCTGCTCACTCCATGGCTATTGGGATGGAGCTGGACTCAATCCTTTTACAAGGCCTTGGTTCTCCTTGTGATCGCTTGCCCCTGCGCCTTGGTGATTGCAACCCCCGTCACGGTCGTGAGCGGACTCGCCGCTGCAGCGCGCCGGGGGATCTTGATCAAAGGCGGCGTCTTCCTTGAAGAAGCGCGCAAGCTCAAAGTCATCGCTCTCGACAAGACAGGGACGATCACCGAAGGCAAACCGAAACTGGTTGCCACCGACATCGTGGACCCGACCGTGTCCGAAAAGCAGATTTTGGAGTGGGCCGGTAGCCTGGCCGCCCACTCCGATCATCCCGTTTCGAAAGCCATTTCAAGCGCACTGACGCCAAGCTCAAACACGACCGACCATTTCACAGCGTTGCCAGGGCGTGGTGTCCAAGGGCGTATCGATGGCCAAGACCTGATTCTCGGCAACCACCGCTTGATCGAAGAGCGGAAGCTGTGCGATCCCGCTGTCGAGGCCCGACTCCTTGCGCACGAGGCGCAAGGCCGCACGATGACACTCCTGGCCAACGAACGGGGTGTTCTGGCGATATTTGCCGTCGCCGACACGATCAAACCCCACGCCCAGGAGGCCATCTCGGCTTTGCACGCCTTGGGCGTGAAGTCGATCATGCTGTCCGGCGACAACCAGGCGACGGCCAAAGCGGTCGCCATGCAGGCCGGTGTGGACGACGCACGCGGCAACCTGTTGCCTGACGACAAGCTCAAAGCCATTGAGGCTTTGCAAAAAGAACATGGTCCCACGGCGATGACCGGTGACGGGATCAACGATGCGCCTGCCTTGGCACGCGCCGATATCGGCATTGCGATGGGGGCTGCAGGAACGGATACCGCCATGGAGGCCGCCGACATCGTGATCATGAACGATGATCTGCGCCGGATTCCCGAAGCCATTCGGCTCTCGCGCACGACACACCGGGTACTCTGGCAGAACATCTTTCTGGCGCTGGGAATCAAGGCGGCTTTTCTGGTCCTGGCCCTGCTGGGCAGCGCCACCATGTGGATGGCCGTGTTCGCCGATATGGGGGCGAGCCTGCTGGTCGTGGGCAATGGGTTGCGATTGTTGCGCCTTCAGCCACTTAACGATCATCACCCCGCCAAACCTTGACCCGCTTGGGCAATGTTGACGACTGCCAATGTGGACGCTACGAAGAGTCCTTCATACGGCCGGTGGCCGATGAACTCCGGCGTACTCCAAAGCATCCCCTTCCACATGGTCGTAAATCTGGACTGAAGCCACGTGTACTACATCCGACAGGTTCCCACCGATTATCGGAACGCCCCCGAACTGACCCATGGCATCCCGTTCACCATGTCGCTCAGAAACGCCGTGATCCACGCGAGGAAATGATTTTTCAGCTGAACTGCGCGATGCAACGCGGAGGTCAGCTACCGTCGTCCTGGCGTATCGATGGATCGGCATCGTCCAGCGGCATGTTTGAATTCTGAGGGGCTGACTTAGACTCCGACATCTCGCTTTCCCTCAACCATCTCTCCCGCTCCGCCTGGACGCCTTGCCAAAAGATCACCACATCCATTCGCTGATTCGGGGCCAAGTACACCCAGTGCTTGAATCGCTGATCAATGAATGTAAAAAGCTCCGGGTAGAAGGGGGCCAACTCACGGGTCTCCATAAGCCCAGCCTGCAGGTTCAAATAGAGTTGCAATCCCCTTTCATGGAGCTCACGGGAAGCGATCTCTTCCGCCTGAGCTACAAGCAGTGACATCGCAACCAGTGCCTCGAAGTTGCACATAGCCAAAAGGGCGCGTTCCTCCGCCTCCTCGAAGGTCTTGAATCGCGGTTCCTTCTCCTCACCTCGAAGCTCAGCCTCAAAAAGCAGCGCACGCACCTGCGGAGACAGTGCTCGCATCTCCGCTTCGATAGCGCGACGATCAAGCGACTCCCGCTTCAGCAGGCGCCAGATTGGGCTGCGGAACCAGACCGCCGTACCAGGGTAGTGCGCTTCGGCCTGCTCGATGAAATTTCTCGCCCCCGGCTTGTCCTGAGGAACTTTGGTGCCTTTCTTGTATTGGTCCCATTTGCGCGGTCGTGAAACGTCCGACTCGCGCTTACGTACGCGCTCGCCATCGAGAGCCATCTCGATCGCGTATGCAGAAGATAAGCCCGACTGTAGTTGGACCACGTGAAACCACAGGCGCGTCCTCAGTCTGTCGATTGGGTCAGTGGGAGGGCGGCCGCGGCCTCGGGGGTTTATAAGCGGCTTTGTCATATGACATCGTCTCTGGAGTACCAAAAATCGGATTATGAGAGCGGGTGGAGAAAATTGCGACAAACATGAACACTGCGTGACATCGCGCTTCCGTACGCTGTTCTTCCACCATGACACCAATCATCGATAACGATTCGCCCGATGTCTGCGATCCACTTCGCCGGCAGTTGCGAGAATCCTTGCTGCGTTTGCATGGACCTCTGATGGGGGGGCAGGCGTTGATGACTGCACTAGGGCATAAATCTGCAGCCTCCATGCGACAAGCAAAGCGACGCGGGCAGATCAGTGTTGTCCTGTTCCCGGTCCCGAACCGCCGAGGCCTGTTTGCGCTCACTCAGGACGTTGCTGACTGGCTAGCGCGTATGCGTTGCCAGCCCATCAAAGAGGACCCCGCTATCTAGAGCTTCTTTTACCCATCCTGAAACGCAAACGCCCGAGGAGGCTGCCTCGGGCGTTGCGCATGCTACTTACTACTGTGAGTCTTGGCCGACTACCGCAGTAGTATCGGCGGCGCTCGTCCTGTCGTCAAGGTCGAATATGACCTCGGCTATTGTGGGCGTACGTGCGGGAGGGCCACGTCCACACCCGACCAGACCTGTCGGGTGTTTCCAAAAAAGGAAATCCGCCATGCGGCTCCCGGTACATCAGCAGCGAGACATCGCGCGCATGCACTACTACGATCCGACGCAGTCCCATCGAGCAATTGCGCGTGGGCTTGCTCTATCACCTAACACCGTCGGTGCACTTCGAAAAAAAATTGTGGAGTCCGGGCTCAACTGGAACGAACTCCGGGACTTGGATGACGATGCGTGGATCTCTGCGCTTGATACAAAAGACCATTCGATCGCACAGCGTAAGTTGGCGCCAGATTGGGAATGGGTCGATCAGCAAATGCAAGCAGACGATGCTACCCTGAATCAAGTTTGGCTTGAGTGGCGAGCGCAATCCCCGAATGGCATCGGCCTGACCCAGTTTTGCGTGCGTTACAAAGATTGGACGCGCGCCCAACATATCGTGATGCGCCAGGTACACGAGCCTGGCAACAGTCTGTTTGTTGACTTTGCCGGGCGAACGGTCGAGATCCGGGATCCAAACGGAGGGCCATCCATGTATGCACAGATATTTGTGGCGGCCCTGGGGTATTCAAGTTTGACCTACATCCAAGCTGTGCCATCTCAAAGCACCGAGGATTGGATTAGATGCCACATTGACTGCTTTGCGTACTTGGGTGGTGTTCCAGAATGGGTTGTTCCAGATAATCTCAAGGCTGCTGTATTACGCCGTACGCGCGATGAAATCGTAATCAATCCTGCCTACCGCCGTTGTCTTGATTACTACTCCACAGCGGCAAGGCCAACCGGTGTGCGAAAGCCCAAGCATAAATCCAAGGCCGAAGTAGCGGTTAAAATTTTCCAAAGAGGGATCATGTTTCCTCTTCGTAATCATGTCTTTTTCAGCTTGGAGGAACTGAATACAGAACTTCGGAAAGGTATGGAGGCGCTGAACCGACATCCGTTCAAGAGTATGCCGGGCTCTCGATTTGAGCGCTTCAACGAAGTGGAAAAGCACAAACTCAAGCCCCTTCCCGATTCCGCATACGAGCTTTGCAACTGGCGTTATCGCGTCCGGGCGGGAGATGATTATCACGTTGAACATGGTCGAAACCATTACTCCGTTCCGCACACCTTGCGCGGCGAATACGTAGATCTGAGGTATACCGCAACGATATTGGAAATAATGCATCGCAATCGGAGAGTGGCATTGCACGAATTACTCAAGGAACCCGGCGGGGTATCGACAAAAGATGAACACAGACCGATCGCTCACAGTCGCGTTCTTGAGGGCGAACCAAAAGCACTATTGGAATGGGCCACCTCGGTTGGTGGAAAGACGGAAGAGATGATTCGCTATCATCTAGAATCCCGAAAAGACATGACCAATGGTCTAAAAGCTGCACGACGGATTCGCAGTCTTGCTCATCTGCACGGAGAATCACGAATCCAGGAGGTGTGCACTTACGCACTCTCGTTGAATCTGACGGCGCTGCGCAGCATCGAATCGATTATCAAGCAGTCCGCAGACAAGCAAGTACCTGCCGGCGAAAATCCTACCAACTCGCTTCCAGTTCATGAAAACGTTCGTGGTGGCGATTATTTCGGGGTGCAATCATGACCGGCATTGCAAGCCGCACCCTCTCCCAACTTCGCGCATTGAAAATGAATTCAATGGCTGCGGCCTATGAACACCAACTTCAACAGCCAAAGCTGCATGAAATTGGCTTTGACGATCGTTTTGCGCTGTTGGTCGATCAGGAGGTAAATGAGCGCGAATCGAGGAAACTAACCCGCTTTGTGAAGGAGGCAGGATTTCCTGATAGAGCAAACCTCGAAGACATCGAGTATCGTCCTGAGCGAGGCCTCGAAAAGCAGAGAGTCGTGTCACTCGCAACTTGCGAATGGATCCGAAAACAGCTCAATGTAATCATTCTTGGTTCGACAGGGGTTGGCAAGACTTGGCTTGCATGTGCGTTTGGCACACAAGCGTGCCGTCTTGGATTATCTGTCGCGTTCATTCGCGCAAGTGATTTGTATGAACAAATATCCATCGCCATCCTTGACGGGTCCTTGGCCAAGCTACGGCAAACGCTGCAAAAGCCATCGTTACTCATCATTGATGATTTCGGGTTAGGGCAACTCACGTTACAGGTAGCCCAAGTGCTGCTTGACGTTATCGATCATCGTGTACGCAAAGGATCACTGCTTATTACGAGCCAATTCCCCACTACGCAATGGCACGATCTCTTACCTGATAAAACAGTTGCAGATGCAATCCTCGATCGCATCGTCCACCAGTCGCATTGCCTTACTTTGAAGGGGGAATCGATGCGGAAGGTAAACGGACGTAAGCGTTTGGAGGCTACATGATCATGGTGCCGTAGCGTATGCGCATGACACCGTAGCCTGTGCGCACGATGCCGGTCCGGTGTTCATGATCACCGTTGGACGTGATCAGTCGCTATCAAAGTGCCTGATCACGTCCTACCGGACGGAATGCGCATGACTACCCGTAATCTGCATGCAGCTCGATACTCTCGCAATAGCCCTTGAAGCGGGCCATCAGATCGGCCCGCCCTGGAATCACGCGCGGCCAACCAGGCATGTCGTAGAGAACTTCGTAGATGATGTCGTCAGCGACAATGTCGAAGAAATGTTCTCCATCGACGAGATCGCCCAGTGCTTCCCGCACCAGTTTGAAGTAAGGATCGGCTGCCTTGTAGGCGGCATATTTCGGATTCGGCATCTTGGACTCTCTGGGCGTTTGGAACGATTGCTTGAAAGTGAGAGACCAATATATCCAGGAAGCTTCTTGATATGAAGAAGGCACTTTTAAATCAGTAACTAACCTCAAGGTAAGCCATGCATAAACCTGGCAAGGCCGGTCCGCTGGACCCGGCCGCAATCTGCAGAAGTTCGGACCCGATGGCCGTTCGGGAGTTGCTGACGAAGATTGGTGACAAATGGACGATCTTTGTCGTTCTTTCACTCGACCTGCTCGGAGGGCGTGCCCGATTCTCCGAACTCGAACGCGCGGTTCCAGGCATCTCGCAGCGGCTGCTGTCCTCAACCCTGAAGAATCTTGAGCGCGACGGCATGGTTGTCCGGGAGGTCTTTCCCGAAGTGCCGCCCCGCGTGGAATACGAGCTGACGGATCTGGGACGGAGCCTGCTGCTCCCCACGCAAGGATTGGTGGATTGGGCAAAGACAAATTGGGAGCAGGTCAGAGAGGCGCAGTCCAGATACGATGCAAGATAGTCGCCAGAGCGGTACGGGGGAATGGGGTGTTGCTCATAAGGCCCGCCTGGATGTGTTCCGGTGGGATCGGAGGCGTGTGAATGCGGCCGCGCGGCGACGCATGTGCATGTCATGAGTGCCGGGGAGTCCGCGCACGAGCAATACTTTCTCACGCGCGACGATCCACAGGAAATGCTTTTCGGGATGATCGGATGAACGTCCCGGACATTGTCGATGGTGGCAACACGCATGGTGCATGCGCCGCTGTCTCGAGCAGGCTGCCGGTCAATCGACTTGTACTTGGCGCATCGGTATGTCTGCCTGCCGATGCATACGGATAGCATTGCTCAATTCCCGCGCTTCGTCGGCAATCATCGTGCAGGCCCACAGGTACGCATCGAACATCATCCGGATACTCGCGTCCCCAGCTCGGCCTCCGAGTAAGGGAATATCAGGCTTGAATATGTAGCCGCCACGCCCAAAGAGTGATCGATTACCGTTCGAGAGCGAAGTGACACACAGTTTTACTGACAGGCAGGGCCATTACGGGGAGTATGTTGGCGTGCATTGCCAGCAATGCTGAGGGCGCGGCTACTATTATTTTTGCCATTTATCATGAGCAAATGATAGCTCCGCCGGGGGGCGCGCATGTTCGGTGCTTACAGAATGGTGTTGGTCCTGAGATGGTTGCTTTATCGCATATAGGAGGCGCTTGGGGCTTGGGGGCTTACACCGTCTTTGGCTCTTTTGGTCTAAGAAGATCAAAAAATAAGGCTACAGGCAGCTGAAGACTGCTTCGTATCGTCAATACACTTTGATCAATTTTTTGGTGGGTAGATAGCGGCCCAGCGCGCGATAGGCGTTCTTATTGTCTGCATAGATGTTTGTTTTTTGGAAAACTATAATGCATGAACGCAGTAATTTCATCTTCCGATGGGCCCTTGTACCATCGGCACTGATCATTGGTGCTTCACTCCTCAGCGCATTCACGGCTCCTCTAGGGGTTTATGATGAGGGGTTTTCCATGACGAATGCGGCGAGAATTATAAATGGCGAGATTCCACATTTGGATTATTGGACTGCCTACCCCCCGGGTACATCTCTGACTCTTTCGTTGTTTTTTGCAATTCTTGAACCGAGCCTTGTCGTAGCCAGAGTTGTTAATTTGCTCTGGTCATGCCTTCTGATCGGCTCTGTATTTTATTTCGTCAGGGCATTCTCGGATCGGCTTGGCGCTGCTTTTGCTGCTACTCTTGCCAGCCTTTGGTTAGGCTCAGCCCTTTATCCTTCTTATTCCGCAACGCCGGCGTTGGCTTTGATTTTTTTGTCAATCGCATTGATTGCTCACGAAACGAAGCGAGGCAGGACTGGGATTATGCCTTTGGCGGGAGTAGTTGCTGGCTTCGTTACTATATTCCGACATGACTTTGCGGCTTATTTCTTTGCGTCTACGCTAGGAAGTTTTTTGGTTTTAATCGGTCTGCGTAGATTGGTTGAAATTGATAACCGCTATTTAAGTTCAGTCGCCTTGTTTCTTCGCGTTTTTTTGGGGGTATCTCTTTTTTTATTGGTCATAACTGCTGCGAGAGGCGGTGTCGAGAATTTTATAGAGCAAGAAATTGTTTTTCCGGCAACCGGAATGAGAGAATACCGGCTGTTGCCCGTTCCTGGATTCCTGGAACTTTTCTTGATGTGGGACTTGAAGTGGGTATTAAGATGGGTGTTGGCATGGGGGGGAATTGTTTTTCCCCTTGCTGGGTTGGCGCTGACGACGAAGAATCATATCAAGGCATTTCCAAGGAATTTCATTGCGGAATTTTTTTGCGCATCAATGACGATGATTTTAACCGTGCAGTCGCACAATCGTTTTGACTTGGCGCACACAGCACCATCCATGCTATTCCTGTTGTGCTTTGCTTCTATTGTTTCGGCACGGAAGTCGGACGCAGCAGGATACGTGGGAAAGTCGCTTCAAGTCTTTATATTGATGGCGGCTACGTTGATGTCCATATATGCCGCGCCGTCTTATGGGAAGCTAAAAGATGTCTCAAAATGCATGCTTGGTCGTTCTCTGGATGATTGCATCCCAATGTATCAAGATCAAATGGGTGTCGTGAACTACATAAATAAAAAATACCCTGACGTTGACTATGTTTTTGTTGGAAATACTCATCATGACATGATCTTTTTCAACGATTCGTCCATGTATTTTTTGTTGAAAAAGCACATTCCCGTGGCGTGGAGTGAAATGCATCCAGGGATTGTCACAACAAGACAAGTCCAGGAAAAAATGATCGATCAGCTCATTATGCACAACGTAAGTCTTGTCGTATTGGTCGACGTTGACTACTCGTTGGAGAAAAACAGCAGCGCTATTTCAAGTGGCGTATTTGTTCTCGATGAGTTCATTTCAAATAATTTTTCGACTGCTTATAAGGTAGGGCGCTATTCCGTACTGGAGCGCAAAAAGGATTACTTGACGAGAAATTGATTCTGACCCCAGCCCCAGACAGTGCGGGCATCGATACCCGGATGTACCTGACGCCATCGACGTTGGCATTTATTCGCCTTCGCCCAGGAACTTGAGCGGTGCTGTTGACTGGCGGGTCCAGTGCCGTCGTGCTGGGCTGGTAGGGTAGTTTGACGCTTGACTTCTTGATGCTCAGGCAGAACGGGATGGCCGCATCGGAGAAAGTCGGTTGGCTGCCACGCTTGCCGGTGGCCGGGGCGTACTACTGCATGTCAGTGTCCAGCCACACCGTCAGCGAACCTCTGGCACACAGTTTTACTGACAGGCAAGGCCATGGCCGGGAGTATGTTGGTGTGCTGCTCGCGCTGATGGCGATGCGGCTGCTATTATTTTTGCCGTCGATCATGAACAAATGATAGCTCCCGGGGACGCGTATGTTTGGTGCTTACAGAATGGTGTTGGCCCTGATGGTTGCCTTGTCGCATATAGGGGGCGCCTGGGGCTTGGGGGCCTACGCCGTTTTTGGCTTCTTTGTTCTAAGCGGCTATTTGATGACGCATATCATGCACCGGACCTACGGTTTCACCGCATCGGGGATCGGTCGCTATGTATTGAACCGATTTCTGCGGATCTACCCCATGTACTGGCTGGCCTGCCTGGTTTCGGCCGGGGCGGTTATTGCGGCCGATCCGGAGATTACGGATTCGCTGGCAAAAGGCATGGGACTTCCCATCGCGCTGGGTGGATGGGTGCAAAACCTGCTGCTGGTACTCTTCTCCGGGAGCAAGCCCGTTCTCATTTATCCGGCGTGGGCGCTGACGCTGGAACTGTTCTTTTATGTGGCCATTGCGTTTTCTGTGTCACGAACGCGACTCGGTACGGGAATCTGGTTTGTGCTTGGGCTGGGATACGCGTTGGTCGTCAATGTCCTGGGGCTGGACTGGAAATACAAATATTTCTCCGTGTTTGCCGCTTCGCTTCCGTTTTCCGTGGGGGCGCTTATCTTTCATTATCGGGATGCGCTGTCCGGACGGCTCGCTTTCTTGAACAGCCATCCTGTTCGTTTTGGCATCGCTTCCCTGTTGTTTGTTAACTGGATCTTGTCGAAGATCTGGCCGTCAATTTATCAGCCTTTGTTTTATAGCAATCTCCTCATTCACGTCCTGATTATCGTGTCCTTGCTCGATATGCCAGAAACCGGATGGCTCACACGGAAGTGGGATAGCTGGCTGGGCAATTTCAGCTACCCCATCTATTTGATCCACATGCCGGTCGGCGTGCTCGCCGTGGCGATGGGCAGCCCTTTCACGCAGCCCTCGCCAGGACTGTTTGTCTTGTCTTTTCCTCTTCTTGCATTGATCTCGTGGGGCATGATCATCTGCCTCGAAAACCCTATCGACCGCCTTCGGATGCGTTTCAAGTGAGTTTGCGCGGCCGTGGGACTCAACTGACCAGGGCGTCGACATCGTTCTGCTAGACTCGTCCATCCCCAGTCTCAAAGAAAGCGCGGCAAAGTGATTTTGTCCGACCTGGAACGGCAACTGGCTTTCCTCAAGGAAATCGATCGGCTCAAGAGCGTCGTGCGTCTGTCGCCGCTCATCGACCGTTCGCGCCGCGAGAACAGCGCCGAACATTCATGGCATCTGGCGATGTATGCGCTGGTGCTGGCCGAGCATGCGGCCGGAACCGTCGATGTGCTGCGCGTGGTGAAGATGCTGCTGATCCACGACATCGTCGAGATCGACGCCGGAGACGTGCCTTTTCATATGCCGGCGACGCATGTCGGGCAGGACGAGCGCGAGCGACTCGCCGCCGAGCGTCTGTTTGGCCTGCTGCCCGATGCGCAGGCGACCGAATTCCGGGAGCTGTGGTTCGAGTTCGAGGCGGCGCAAAGCGACGATGCGAAGTTCGCCAAGGCCCTCGACCGTTTCCAGCCGATGCTGCACAACGCGGCGACGGACGGCGGTACGTGGGTGGAGTGCGAGGTGACGTTGGAACAGATCAAGTCGCGCTGCCAGCCTCCGATCGAACGCGGCGCCCCCGCACTGTGGGAGGCCGCTGCCGGGATGGCCGAAGCGCACTACCGCAAGCGCGCCACGGATTGAACTGACGGAGGGGACATGAACAGGAAGATCATCCTCATCACCGGCGCTTCCCGCGGGATCGGCGCCAGCATTGCGCGGCTGGCTGCGGAGCGGGGCTACGGAGTGTGCTTGTCGTTCATGAAGGACAGTTTGGCGGCGGATGCCCTGGTCGCGGAGATCGGGGCATCCGGCGGGCTGGCGCTGGCCGTGCAGGCCGACGTGTCCCGCGAGGAAGATGTGTTGCGTCTGTTTGCGGCGCTCGATGGCCGTTTCGGGCGGCTGGATGGGCTGGTGAACAACGCGGGCGTGCTGGATGTGCAGATGCGCGTCGAGGACATGAACGCCAGCCGGATACGGCGTGTCTTCGAGACCAACGTGCTGGGCAGCTTTCTGTGCGCGCGGGAAGCGGTGCGGCGGATGAGTACGCGCCATGGTGGTGCCGGTGGGGCGATCGTCAATCTGTCGTCCCGCGCGGCGCGCCTCGGTTCGCCCGGCGAGTACGTGGATTACGCCGCCTCGAAGGCGGCCGTCGAGACGCTGACCCTCGGCCTCGCCAAGGAGGTGGCGGCCGAGGGAATCCGCGTGAATGCGGTGGCGCCGGGGATCATCGATACCGACATCCATGCCTCGGGCGGTGACCCCGAACGGGTCGAACGCCTCAAGAGCGGCATCCCGATGCAGCGCGGCGGCTCGCCGGACGAAGTGGCACGGGCCGTGTTGTGGTTGTTGTCCGGGGAGGCGTCGTATACGACCGGCGCCGTTCTCGATGTGGCCGGTGGGCGGTAAGCAGCCTTCCAAAGTGTGTGCCGGGTGATCGGTTGCTTGATCGAGCACGGTGCGGGATTGCTGTAGATGCCCTATGAAAGCCACTGTCTGAATGTTGGCACGATAGTTGTATGATCATTTTTAAAATGATCATACATGTGCGCGATGCAGGCCTGCCGTGGTTTCCGCGGCGGCCGGGCGTCGTGGCAAGCCTTCCCGATGACGTCCGGTAAACGCAAAGAACAAAACTGTTTCAGGCAATTCCTCCTCATCTCCGCCTGTGCGGGGGCGTCCGTGGCCTACGCAGGCGGCATCCAGACGCTGGATGTCGTCGAGGTGAGCGCCAGCGATGCGCAGGACCTGGTTGGCGTCGCGAGTGCGGCATCCGAGGGCAATGTGACCGCGCGGCAATTGGAGAACCGTCCGTTGCTGCGTCCGGCGGAGGTGCTGGAGGTCGTGCCGGGCTTGATCGTTTCCCAGCACAGCGGCGACGGCAAGGCCAACCAGTACTATCTGCGCGGCTTCAACCTGGACCACGGCACCGATTTCGCGACCAGCCTGCTGGGCATGCCGGTGAACATGCCGACCCATGCGCATGGGCAGGGCTACGCGGACCTGCAGTTCCTGATTCCAGAGCTGGTGGACCGCATGCAGTACCGCAAGGGGCCTTACGCGGTCGACGCGGGGGACTTCGCTTCGGCGGGATCGGCCGCTATCGACTACGCGCGCAAGCTGGAGCAGGACTTCGTCGACCTGTCTGTCGGCTCCCATGGCTATCGCCGTGCGCTGCTGGCAGGCTCGCCCACAGTTGGCGACGGCAATCTGCTCTACGCGCTGGAATGGGCCGGAAACAATGGCCCATGGTCGATGCCGGAGGACCTCGACAAGCTCAACGGGTTGCTGCGCTATTCGCAGGGGACCCGTGCCAACGGCTGGTCGGTGGCGGCGATGGCTTACACCGCCAAATGGGCTTCGACGGATCAGGTGCCGCTGCGCGCGGTGGAAGCCGGCTTGATCTCCCGCTACGGTAATCTGGACCCCAGCGATGGTGGCCGAACCCATCGCTACAGCCTGTCCGGCGAGTGGTCGCGCAGGGATGAGCGCGGCTGGCTGCGCGGTAATGCATACGCGATGGATTACGGCCTCAATCTGTGGTCCAACTTCACCTATTGCACCCTCGGCTGCAATCCGGGCCCCGGCGACCAGTTCGAGCAGGAGGACCGGCGCAAGGTGTATGGCTTCAACCTGGCGCAGACCTGGTTCGGCGACTGGATTGCCCGCGGCGCGGACTTCACCTTGGGCCTGCAGTCCCGCCTCGACGACATCGGCAAGCTGGGCCTGTACACGACGACCGCCCGCCAGCGTTGGGGCACGGTGGCGCAGGACCGCGTGCGGGAAAGGAGCGTCAGCCTCTACGCGGAGAGCCAGGTGCAGTGGCTGGATACGCTGCGCAGCGTCGTCGGTTGGCGCAAGGATTTCTACAGCTTCGACGTCAGCGCCGATACGCCGGCCAATTCCGGCAAGGCGGACGCGAGCATCGGCAGCCCGAAGCTGTCCCTCATCCTTGGGCCGTGGAACAGGACCGAGTACTACCTGAACATGGGCTACGGCTTCCACAGCAACGACGCCCGCGGCATTACCGTGAAGACCAACCCGGATTTCCGTGATCCGGCCTACGGCACGCCGGTGGCGGGTTCGACGCCGCTGGTGCGCACCAAGGGTTACGAAGTGGGCGTGCGCAGCGCGCTGATCCCTGGCCTGCAGAGTTCCCTGTCCCTGTGGCGGCTGGACATCGCGTCGGAGTTGGTGTTCTCCGGTGATGCCGGCACGACGGAGCCGAGCTTTCCGAGCCGGCGGACGGGGATCGAGTGGGCCAACTACTGGATGCCGAACCCGGCGACCATCGTCGATGCGGACCTGTCGCTGTCCAAGGCCCGCTACACGCGGGCGGACGAGAGCGTGTCGGGCGATGAGGTTCCCGGTGCGATCCGCAAGGTGGCATCGGTGGGGGTGAGCTACGACGCCGGCGGCAAGTGGTCGGGTGGGGTGCGCCTGCGCTATTTCGGTCCGCGTCCGCTGATCGAGGACGATTCGGTGCGCTCGAAGGGCTCGACGCTGGTCAATCTGCGCGGCAGCTACCGGATCGATCCGCGCGTGAAGCTGTCTGTCGATGTGCTCAATGCGTTCAATCGCAAGGTCAGCGACATCGACTATTACTACAGCTCACAGCTGAGCGGCGAGAGCGCCCCGGTGAATGACATCCACACCCATCCGGCGGAACCCCGGACCTTCCGGCTGTCGCTGCGGGTAGGCTTCTGATCTTGACTCGCTCCAGTCCCTGGCCGAAGAATGGGCGCTCAGCCGAATTGATCCAGTGAAGTCTTCGGCCCAGGCCTGCGGGCATGCAATCGCCCGCTGGATACCTTCCGGATAGGTCCGCCCCCATGAAATTTGCCGAGCTTGTTGACGTCCAGCAGTTGAAGGCGCTGTGCGAGAGCTTCACGGCGGCGACGGGTGCCGTCACCGCGATTCTCGAACTCGATGGCGTAGTGCTGGTGGCAACCGGCTGGCAGGATGTCTGCACGAAGTTCCATCGCTGCAATTCGGGGACGGCACAGCGCTGCCTCGAGAGCGACACCATTCTGGCGGGCCGGTTGAAGGAGGGCGAGGCCTACAATGTCTACAATTGCCGCAACGGGCTGGTGGATGTTGCGGTGCCCATCACCGTTGCCGGCCAGCATGTGGCCAATCTGTTCACTGGCCAGTTCTTCTTCGAGACGCCGGACCTGCCGTATTTCATCCGTCAGGCCCGCGAGTTTGGCATCGAGGAGGAGGGCTATCTCGATGCGCTGAAGAAGACACCAGTCTTTTCCCGCGAAAAAGTGCGGTCGATCCTGGCCTTTCTGACCGACCTGGCCAAGATCATGGGGGAGATGGGGTTGGCCCGCTTGCAGATGCACGAGGCCAACCAGGCGTTGCAGAGTGCCGCGGCGATCATCAGTTCGTCCAGGGATGCGATCATCGGCAAGATGCTGGACGGCACCGTTACCAGCTGGAATCCGGCGGCGGAGACGATCTTCGGCTACTCGGCCGGGGAGGCGGTGGGGCAGTCCGCCCGCATGCTGTTTCCGCCGGACCTGCAGGGTGGGGTCGAGGCGATCCTGTCCCATATCCGCTCCGGCGAGACTGTGAGCAATCACGAGACGCGGGGGCGTTGCAAGGACGGCACGATCATCCATGTGTCGGTGACGATTTCGCCGATCCGGGATGCCGATGGGAGCATCGTCGGGGCGTCGACGATCGCCCGCGACATCACGCCGCAGGTGATCGCCAAGCGGGAGCTGTCGAATGAACGCAGTTTTTTGCGCACGTTGATCGACACGCTCCCCGATCTCGTCTGGCTGAAGGATCCGGATGGCGTCTATCTGCGCTGTAACCAGCGCTTCGAGCAGTTCGTCGGGGCCACGGAGCAGGCAGTCATCGGCAAGACCGATTACGACTTCGTCGACAAGGCGCTGGCCGACTTCTTCCGCGAGCATGACCGGCGGGCCATGGAAAGGAACGGGCCGAGCGTCAACGAGGAGGAGATCAGCTTTGCATCGGACGGGCATAGGGAAATCCTCGAAACCACCAAGATCCCGATGCTCGACGAGCATGGCGGTCTGATCGGCGTGCTGGGCATCGGCCACGACATCACGCAGCGCAAGCTTTCCCAGCTGGCGCTGGAAAACAGCGAGAAGCAGCTGCGTTTCGTGCTGGAAGGGGCTGAGCTCGGCTTCTGGGACTGGAATCTGGAAGCCGGTACGGTCGAGCGGAACAGGCAGTGGGCCGTGATGCTGGGTTATACCCATGAGGAGATCCAGCGGACGACCCAGCAGTGGACCGATTTCATCTACCCCGAAGATCGCCAGCGCGCGTGGGACTCCATCGACGCCGTCCTCAAGGGGCACGCCGAGATGCACAAGATCGAGTACCGGATGCTCCACAAGGACGGGAGCGTGAAGTGGATTCTCGATCAGGCCCGGGTGATGCAGCGGGACGGGGACGGCCGGCCGCTGCGCATGTGCGGCACGCACACCGACATCACGCCGCGCAAGCAGGCGGAGGCCATCCTCGAGCAGCGGGAGGCACGCTATCGCCACCTGGTGGAGAGTCTGCCGGACATTGCATATACCTATTCCGTGCTGCGTGGGGGCATTTACTACTACTCGCCGCGTGCAGTGGATGTTTTCGGCCATTCGATGGAATACCTGCTGGCCCATCCTTTCCTGTGGGCCGAATCGATCCATCCGGAGGACCAGCCGTGCGTCGGGGCGGCCATTGCCCGTCTGCTCGCCGAGCAGACGCCTTTCAGCCTGGAATACCGCATCCGCGACAGCGAAGGCCGCTGGCGATGGTTCTTCGACCGTTCCATCGGGATCCGGCTTGAAGAGGGCGATATCCTCATCGATGGGCTGGCGATGGACATTACCGAGACGAAGGCGATCCAGCATGAGCTCGCGGAGCACCGCAACCATCTTGAGCGGCTCGTCGAGGAGCGTACTCAGGAGCTGACCTGGGCCAAGAACCAGGCGGAGACGGCGAACGTGGCGAAGAGCGCCTTCCTTGCCAACATGAGCCACGAGATCCGGACGCCACTGAACGCCATCATCGGCATGGCGCATGTCCTGCGCCGCAGTGGCGCGACGCCGTCGCAGATCAACAAGCTGGACAAGATCGAAGCAGCCGGCGCTCACCTGCTTGACGTCGTCAATGTGATCCTCGATCTGTCGAAGATCGAGGCCGGCAAGTTCGAATTGGATGAGGCCTGGCTGAGTGTCGAGGAGCTGACGGATAATGTTGTCAGCATGATCGGAGGGCGAGTCAAGGCCAAGGGGCTACGGCTCGAAACCGACATCCCGCCGATGCCCCGCGGGTTGCTCGGCGACCGCACGCGCCTGCAGCAGGCGCTGCTCAACTATCTCGGTAATGCGGTGAAGTTCACCGAAGCCGGCCGCATTCTCCTGCGGGCCAGCCTCGTCGAGGACGGGCCGGAGCATAGCCTGCTGTGCTTCGAGGTCAGCGACACCGGCACCGGCATCGCGCCGGATGTCATCCCGCGCCTGTTCTCCGCCTTCGAGCAGGCCGACAACTCGATCAGCCGCAAGCACGGCGGGACTGGCCTCGGGCTCGCGATCACCCGGCGCGTGGTCGAGCTGATGGGGGGTGAAACCGGGGTGACGAGCGAGCTTGGCAAGGGCAGTACCTTCTGGCTGACGGCGCGCCTGCGCAAGTCTGCGCAAGTGTGCCGTCCGGGCGCCAGCTACGGGGCGAGCGATGCCGAGCGGATCCTGCGGCGGGACTTTGCGGGCACGCGCGTGCTGCTGGCGGAGGACGATCCGGTCAATCGCGAGGTGTCCCTGTCGATG
The DNA here is from genome assembly GCA_018241725.1 of Pseudomonadota bacterium. Classification (GTDB taxonomy): domain Bacteria; phylum Pseudomonadota; class Gammaproteobacteria; order Burkholderiales; family Rhodocyclaceae; genus Zoogloea. The sequence continues at coordinate 56,872 of JAFEDI010000008.1, forward strand.
CTGGAGGACGTTGGCCTGCAGGCCGACGTGGCAGAGGACGGTGCCGAGGCCCTGAACCGCGTCTGCAGCCAGGACTATGCGCTGATCCTGATGGACATGCAGATGCCGAATATGGATGGCCTCGAAGCGACACGGCGCATCCGGCTGCTGACGGAGGGAAAGCGCGTTCCCATCCTGGCCTTGACCGCCAACGCCTTTGCGGAAGACCGGCTGCGCTGCGCGGAGGCGGGCATGGATGGATTTGTCGCCAAGCCCGTGGACCCGGAGACGCTGTTCTCTGCACTGCTGGAGTGGTTGCGGAAGTCGGCCTCCGGGGCCGTGGTGCCCGAAACGCCAAATCCTTGAGGCGTGCGCCTGAGGTAGTGCGGTACGTTCAGCTTTCTCCCTGGGCCCGGGCTTCCAGCCGGCGGCGCGCGGCTTCGTCCAGCGCCCGCCCGCGCCAGGGGATCAGGGCCGGCACGATGCGGCGATAGGCGGCGTACGAATCCGGGTGGCGGCGTAGGAGACGCTTTTCCTCGATGCGACTGCCGACCACCAGGTAGGCGCTGATGCACAGCGCGGAGACCAGCCAGGGGGCGCTCATCTGCCGCGTCCAGATGAATACCAGCATCAGGAAGTACCACGGGTGCCGCACCCGGCAGTGCCACGGGCTGAAGGTGAGCGGCCAGGTTTCCTGGCGCAGGCCGAGGAAGGCCGGCATCGAGTAGAACTTCAGCGTGTGCATGAAGCCCAGCACCGCGGCGGCGCCGAGGCCCTGGTGGAGCCAGCGCAGCCAGGCGGGCTCGTCGAACAGCGGTGTGGCGGGCAGGCTGGAGAGGAGCGCCAGCGGCGCGGCCACCGTGACGACGGCGAGAACGTTGAAGGCGAGTCGCCCGTGGCGGCCGAGCCGGCGTTCGAGGGTCGCCCCAGCCAGCAGGCTGTGGAGGGCGCCGAACAGCAGCCAGCTGGTGGCCAGCAACAACAGGCGGGGCAGGTCCGTATCGTTCATGGGCGCATGGTGCATCAGATTGTGCGGTGCTGAGCACGCAAGGACTGACGGCGGCGACTTTTTGTTATGCTGCCGCTCTCTTTTCGGCCGGCCTCGCAGCTCGGCCTAATCACCTTATTTGACGGAGTGGCGCAGATGGCGTCTTTGCAGGAACAGTTCTTGAAGGCCGGTCTGGTGGACCAGAAGAAGGCCAAGAAGGTCCACCAGGACAAGGCGCGGCAGCAGAAGATCGAGCGGCGCACCGGCACCGAGAGTGTCGACGAGGCGCGTTTGGCCGCCCAGGAAGCCCAGCGCAAGAACGCCGAGCGGGCCCGCGAGCTCAACGCCCAGCGCGATGCGGCGGCGACCCAGAAGGCGATTGCTGCACAGATCGCCCAGATGGTGCAGCAGAACCGTCAGCACAAGGGCGGCGGCGACATCGCCTATAACTTCACGCACGATAACAAGATCAAGCGGGTGTATGTGTCGGCCAAGGTGCGTGACCATATCGTCGCCGGACATCTGGTGATCATCTGCCGCGGCGATGTGACCGAGCTGGTGCCGAAGGTCATCGCCGACAAGATCGCCGAGCGCGATCCGTCCATCGTCGTGCAGATCAAGCGCGCTACCACGGAGGTCGCGGAGGACGATCCGTACGCCGACTTCAAGGTGCCGGACGACCTGATGTGGTGATCTCCGGGGTGGCCGGCAGGGCGGTTTAGCGGTCCCGTCGGCGGTGCCCGGTTCGCAGCACCCGCTCGTCCTCACGCTATAATCCGCGCGTCATTTTTACGGGCGGTGCGGTGCGTATCCTCTTGATCGGCTTCGGCAGTATCGGACAGGCGCTGCTGCCATTGTTGCTGCGGCACTCCGGAGGAGTGGTGGCGAACATCGCGGCGATTGCCGCAGACGAGCGCGGCCGGCCGGTGGCCGACGCTTTCGGCATCCGCCTCGAAAACCGGCCGCTCACACCGGACAATCATCGCGAGGTCCTGCACGGCCGTCTGCGGCCGGGGGATGTGTTGCTCAACCTTTCCGTCGAGGTGTCGTCGCTGGCCTTGATGGGCTGGTGCCGTGAGCACGGGGTGCTTTACCTCGATACATGCATCGAGCCCTGGGCCGGAGGTTATGCCGCGGCGGACGCGAGCACGACCAACCACGCACTGCGCAAGGCCGCGCTGGAGATGCATGTGCCTGGCGCACCGACAGCCGTGATTGCCCATGGGGCCAATCCGGGGCTGATCAGCCATCTGGCCAAGGAGGGGCTGCTGGCGCTGGCGGCGATCCGCGGCATCCCGATCGAGACGCGTCCTTCCTGGGCTGGGCTGGCGCACGCGTTGGGCATCCGGGTCGTGCAGATCGCCGAGCGGGATACCCAGCATGCCGGCACGGTGCTGCCAGCCGGGGGCTTCCATAACACGTGGTCGGTGGACGGTTTTCTGTCCGAAGCCTGGCAATGCGCGGAACTCGGCTGGGGCAGCCATGAGCCCTGTCTGCCGTCGGATGCCCACCGGATGGCGGATGAGTCGGGAGCAATCCATCTGGATGCCCATGGCGCGGAGGTTCGCGTGAGGTCCTGGCTGCCGTCCTGCGGTGAGCAGCAGGCCTGGCTGATCACCCATCACGAAGCCCTGTCCCTGGCCGCCTTGCTGACCCTGCGGAACGACGCCGGCAGGACCGTCCATCGTCCGACCGTCTATTACGCCTATCGGCCGTGTCCTGCAGCGGTCCGTTCGCTGGGGTTCTGGGTGGCCGGTGGCTTCGTGCCGCCACGCCACAAGCGGGTGCTGGGGGATGAACTCACGAATGGCTTCGATCAGTTGGGTGTCCTGTTCGTCTTCGATGGTGGGGCTTACTGGTACGGCTCTACCCTCGGCCTTCACGAGGCCCGCACGCTGGCGCCCCACAACACGGCCACGTCCCTGCAGGTGGTGGCCGGCATTCTCGGTGCGTTGGACTGGATGCTGGCGCATCCGGCTGCGGGCGTGGTCGAGGCCGAGTCGATGGATCACGCCCGCGTGCTGGCGGTGGCCCGTCCATACCTAGGAACGGTATCCGGTGTGCTGACAGACTGGCAGCCCGGCCCGGCGGGGGCGTTGTCATTCAAGAATTTCAGGCTGTCTTCGGCCATGAGGGAGCACGAACTTGAAGCGGTCTAAGAGAATTCCCCTGTTGGTGATCGGCACCGCTGGCCTGATTGCCGGCTGTGACGGCGGCGGCGACGTGCAGGAACTCAAGCAGGACTTCTATGCCGGTCGGGAGGCTTGCGAGAGGGACTGGGGGCGCGATCCCCGCAACTGCCAGGAGGACGGTGGCGCCGGCGGTGGTCATGGCAGCGGTTCGGGTGCCCGTGGCAGCAGTTCGACCTATGCGGGGCCCCGCTACTACTGGGACCGTTCGGCGGGGCATCCGGTCGCCGTTTCTCCGTCGGGGGAAACGCGGATCGTCAGCGATTCCTACCTCAGCCGCGGCGCGCCGTCGACGGCGCGCGGAACGGTGGTCAGCTCGGTGAGCCGCGGCGGCTTCGGCAGCTCTGCTCACGGCTTCTCGGCGGGGGGCTGATGACGATGGAACGTCTGCCCATTTCACCGCGTCCCGATTTCGGGCGGCGGCTGGAGGCCGTCGGCCTGTCTTTCCATTCGTGGGATAACTACTGGAAGGAAGATGTCTGCTACCGCTTTACGGCGGCTCAGGTGGACGAGATCGAGGCCGCTACGCAGGAACTGCACGCCATGTGCGTGGCTGCCGCCCGCCGCGCCGTTGCCGATGGGCGCCTGGCGCAGTTGGGCATTCCGGAGGCTTTCCACAAGGCCGTGGCGGATTCGTTGGCGCAGGACGAATTCAGCCTTTACGGCCGTTTCGATCTGGCCTACGACGGTGTGAATCCGCCGCAGCTGCTGGAGTACAACGCCGATACGCCAACCTCCCTGCTCGAATCGGCGGTGGCCCAGTGGTACTGGCTGGAGGACTGCCGGCCGGATGCGGACCAGTTCAACTCGCTTCACGAACGCCTGGTGGCGCAATGGCAGCATCTGCCAGGCACGGGGGTAGTCCACCTGGCCTCCCTGCGGGGCAACGAGGAGGACTGGGTGTGCACCACCTACATGCAGGATGTGGTGGTGCAGGCCGGGCGCGAGGCACGGCACATCCATGTCGAGGATATCGGCTGGGATGCCGTGCGCCGGCGCTTCGTCGATCTGGACGGACAGCCGATCGACACCCTGTTCAAGCTCTATCCGTGGGAGTGGCTGATGCGCGAGGACTTTGGTCGCCACATCGTTGGCGGCGGCACGCGCTTCGTCGAGCCGATCTGGAAGTCCGTGCTGGCCTGCAAGGGCCTGCTGCCGTTGCTGTGGGAAATGTATCCCGGGCATCCCAACCTGCTGCCGGCTTATTTCGAGCCGGGACGCCTCCAGTCCTACGCGCGCAAGCCTTTGTATTCACGCGAGGGAGCCAATGTGGCGCTCTACGCCGACGGGCGTCTGCTGGCCCAGGATGCCGGCCCCTATGGCGCGGAGGGCTTCGTCTACCAGGGGCTGGCGGTCATTCCCGAGTTCGACGGCAAGTATCCGGTGCTCGGTGCCTGGATCGTCGGCGGCGAGCCGGCGGGCATGTGCATCCGTGAGGACGTTTCGCCGATCACCACCAACATGAGCAACTTCGTGCCCCATTACTTCGAATAAGGACGAGCCGTGAGCGCCTTTCTCGCATTCATCAGCTATTTCGCCGCAGCGCTTGTCCTGCTGGCGGTGTTCGTGGTGGTCTATGTCCACCTCACGCCCTACAGGGAGTTCGAACTGATCCGCCGCAACAACCAGGCTGCGGCGATCTCCCTGTCGGGGGCGATCCTGGGTTTCACCTTCCCGCTGCTGTCCTCGATCTACTACACCCAGAGCCTGCCGGAGATGGCCCTGTGGGCGGCCATCACCGGCGTGGTGCAGTTCGCCGTCTTCCTGGTGCTGCGGAGCAAGGCGGCGCAGATCGAGGCCGGTGACACCGCGCCGGCGATCCTGCTGGCGACGCTCTCCATCGCCGTGGGCCTGATCAACGCGTTGTGCATCAGCCATTAGGGCTTGGTTGTGACGTGCGGGCTCTTCGGCAGCAACGCCACGACGATACCGAGCAGCGGCAGGTAGGCGATGGCGTGGTAGACGGCATCGATGCTGGTCCGGTCGGCGAGCAGGCCCAGCACGGCGGCGCCCAGGCCGCCCATGCCGAAGGCGAAGCCGAAGAACAGGCCGGACACCATGCCGACCTTGCCGGGCATGAGTTCCTGCGCATAGACGAGGATTGCGGAGAAGGCTGACGACAGCACCAGACCAATGATGATGGTCAGCACCGTGGTCCAGAACAGGTCGGCGTGGGGCAGGATCAGCGCGAAGGGGGCGACGCCGAGGATCGACGCCCAGATCACCGGCTTGCGGCCGACGCGGTCGCCGATCGGGCCGCCGAGAATGGTGCCGGCCGCCGATGCGAACAGGAAGGCGAACAGGTGCACCTGGGCGCTCTGCACCGACAGGCCGAACTTCTCGATCAGGTAGAAGGTGTAGAAGCTGCTCAGGCCGGCGATGTAGAAGTACTTCGAGAAGATCAGCACCAGCAGCACTGCTACGGCGCCGAGCACCACCTTGCGTGGATAGGGCGACGCCACCGGCGTGCGGCTGCGTGCGGCGCCGGCGATGTGGTGGGTGGCGTACCAGCGGCTGACCTGCACCAGCAGCACGATGCCGAGTACCGCCGCGAGGCCGAACCAGGCCACGCTGTGCTGGCCGAAGGGCACGATGACGGCAGCCGCCACCAGCGGGCCGACGGCGCTGCCGGTGTTGCCGCCGACCTGGAAGACCGACTGGGCCAGCCCGTGCCGCCCGCCCGAGGCCAGGCGGGCGATGCGCGAGGATTCCGGGTGGAAGATCGCCGAGCCGGTGCCGACGAAGGCGGCGGCGAGCAGCACGATCTCGTAGCTCGGTGCGTAGGCGAGCAGTAGCAGACCGAGGAGGGTCGCGGCCATGCCGAAGGGCAGGGAATAGGGCTGCGGCTTCTTGTCGGTGTACAGGCCGATCAGCGGTTGCAGCAGCGAGGCGGTCAGCTGGTAGGTGAGGGTGATCAGGCCGATCTGCCCGAAGCTGAGGTGGAATTCACCCTTCAAAAGCGGATACATGGCGAGGATCAGCGACTGCATCATGTCGTTGATGAAGTGCGAGGTGCTGATGGCCCCGAGGATGCCGAAGGCGGCTTCGCCGTGGCGCGCCTGCAAGGGCAAGGCGGTGGGTTTCGTCATGGTGCGGGCTCTCTGTGCGGCGCCGCCCCTTCGTCGATCAGGGGCCGGCTGCGTGTTGGTATGTCTCGACGTCTGCCGATTCTAGAAATACGATGCATGCCTGTCTCACGCCATTCGGCCGTGGGGTTGCTAGAAAAAGACATTGTTCGACGTAGGCCTTCATGACGGTGAAACCCCTTTCCGAGGCGCTCGCCGAGATCGACGCCAGCACTGCGCCGGTGAGTTGCCGGGCGACCGACTACCCCGCAGGTTGGGAGGTGGCGCCCCACGCCCATGGCAAGCATCAGCTGATCTATGCCGTGCATGGCGTGATGGCGGTGAAGGCTGACGCCGGGCAGTGGGTGGTGCCGCCGACGCGGGGAATCTGGATGCCGGCGGGCATGTCCCACGCCATCCAGTGCGTCGGCGTGGTCAATATGCGCAGCCTGTTCATCCTGCCGGGGGCTGTGGCGAGTCTGCCGGTCGAATCCTGCGTGGTGGGCATCTCGGCCCTGCTGCGCGAGCTGATCCGCGCGGCGGCGGACGTGCAGACACCCTATGCGTCCAACTCCCGTGACGGCCGCCTGATGCGCCTGATGCTCGACGAGCTGCGCACGCTGCCGGTGTTGCCGCTGCACTTGCCGATGCCGCTGGAGCCGCGCCTGCTGGAGATCTGCACGCGCCTGCAACAGCGCCTGGACGATGCGTCCACGCTGGGGGACTGGGCCGCCCACCTGGGTGTGGACGTGAAGACCATCCAGCGTCTGTTCCAGCGGGAGACCGGCATGACCTTTGGCAAATGGCGCCAGCAGGCACGCTTGCTGCGGGCACTGGAGCTGCTCGCAGGCGGCGAGCGGGTCGTCGATATCGCGCTGGCCCTCGGCTATGACAGCCCGAGCGCCTTCACCACGATGTTCAAGCGCCAGTTCGGGCAGACGCCGAGCCAGTTCTTCAGCTGATCGTCGAGGCGACGTCAGGCCGGCCCGTCGCCGGCCGACCAGGCCCAGTGTTCGAATTCGGCGGAAGTCAGGGCGGGGGAGTACAAGTGGCCCTGGGCGTAGTCGCAGCCGGCGGCGACGAGCAGATCCCGTTGGGTGGTGGTTTCGACGCCTTCCGCGACGACCTTCAGGCCCAGCACATGGGCCATCACGATGATGGCTTCGCACAGGGCCCGGTCGTTGGCGTCACAGCCCAGGTTGCGTACGAAGCTGCGGTCGATCTTGAGGTAGTCGATGTCAAAGCGCTTCAGGTAGGACAGCGACGAGTAGCCGGTGCCGAAGTCGTCGATGGCAACCTGGATGCCGGCGTCGCGGAAGCCCAGCAGTTTCTTGTCGATCCTGGCTTCCGCATGCAGCAGCAGGCTCTCGGTGATCTCGATGACCACGCTGTGCCCCGGAATCCCTTGTTCGGCCAGGTATTCCGGCCAGCGGGCCAGAGCGTTGCCGTCGTGGCGGATCTGGGCTGGCGAGGTGTTGATGCTGATCTGGAAGTCGCTGTCGAAGCGCTTGCACCAGTTCAGGGACTGCTGGGCGGCCTGTTTGAAGACCCAGTCGCCGATGGGCACGATCAGCCCGGTTTCCTCTGCCACCGAGATGAACTCCAGCGGGCCGGTCAGGCCGCGCTGGGGGTGGGCCCAGCGGAGCAGCGCCTCGGCCTTGCTGACCCGGCTGGTGGCCAGTTCGACGATGGGCTGATAGTGGATCTGGAATTCCTTGTCGGCCAGCGCGCTGCGCAGGTCGTTGCTCAGGTGCTGGCGTTTCTGGGCGGCTTCGTGCAGATCTGGCGTGAAGTAGCTGAAGCAGTTGCGGCCGGCGTTCTTGGCCGCGTACATGGCCTGGTCGGCGTTCTTGAAGAGGATGTCCAGTTCGTGGGCGTCACTCGGGTAGAGCGTGATGCCGAGACTGGCTGAGACGAAGGCCTTGTCGGCGCCGAGCACGAAGGGACTGGAGAGCTTGTCGATGAGGGCATGGGCGATGCGTTCGACGCTCTCCATATCGTCTACGCAGGAGAGGATCACCGTGAATTCGTCGCCGCCCAGACGGGCCACCGTATCCGAGGCGCGCACACAGGCACTGATGCGCCGCCCGGCCTCGATCAGCAGGATGTCGCCCTTGTCGTGGCCGAGGGAGTCATTGACCTCCTTGAAGTGGTCCAGATCGACCAGCATCAGCACCATGGAGCGACCGCTGCGGTCGGCCAGGCGGGCTTCGTGCTCCAGGCGGTCGTGGAAAAGCTGGCGGTTGGGCAACTGGGTCAGGCTGTCGAAATTGGCCTGTTTCCAGATCGTCTCCTCAAAGGCGATGCGGTCGGAGATGTCCCGGCCGACGGCCAGCACGCTGGTCACCGTGCCGGTGGTATCGACCTCGGCGGCCAGGTGGATGAGGCTGCAGAGTTCCTTGCCCTCCCTGTTGTGCCATTTCAGCTCGAACTGGGTATTCCTGCCGCTGGCGAGCACCTCGCGGATCTTGGCTTCGTAGATCTCGGCATTGCTGCCGCCGGGGACTTCGGATGGTCGTTTGCCGAGCAGTTCGGCGAGGCGCAGGCCGGCCACCGAACTGAATGCCGGGTTGGCGTAGATGCGCCGGCAGTTGCTGTCGTAGCGGGCGATGGAGTCGGGAGAGTTCTCGATGAGGGTGCGGGACTCCTGCTCCTTGGCGATCAGGGCCGCGGTGCGCTCGTTGACAGTGTTTTCGAGGGACGCGTTGATGTGGTTGATCTGGCGGATCTTCTGGCTCACCGCATTGTTCATGGCGATGAAGCTCTGGGTCAGGTCGGCCAGTTCGTAGTCCAGGCCGGTCTTGTCGAGCAGCTCCAGCTCATCGTCCTGGATGGTGGCGGTGGTGTTGTCGGAGACCCCCCGGAAGATGCGGCTGAGAGTGGTCAGCGGACGGGAGATCGACGTGGAGAAATACCAGGCCAGGGGCAGCACGCAGGCCAGGATGGCGATGGCGATCAGCCCCAGGATGCGGATCATCTCCCAGGTGTTGGCCTCGACGATCGATTTCGAGCGCAGCGTGGCAATGCCGCCGATGGGGCGTCCATCGCGCTGGAGCGGAATCAGTCCCTGATAGTAGCCGGTGCCGTCGATGCTGATTTCGTTGAAGGTCAGGGCCGGGGCATTGCCTTGGGCAGGCTCCGCCTGGCCGTTCCAGTCCGCCTTGAGATAGGTGGTGAGCGTGCCGTGACGCAGTCCGTCGAATGAGAAGACGTTGATGTCGGTGTCGGTCCGCCGGGCCAGTTCGTGTACGAAAGCCTGGTCGAGGCTGTAGATCATGACGATCAGCCCAACTTGCCTGAGGGCTGTCTGCCCGCCGGGGCTGCCAGGGGGGGCGTCCAGGATCGGAGCGTGGATTTCGATCGATAGTGCGTTGTCGATCAGCGCGAAGCGGGCATCGGCGTTCTGAGGCAGGGGATGGCCGAACTCGGGGTGGATGAACGGCGGTAGCGGGGCGGGTTTCAGCGTGATGCTGCGATTGTCACCGTCGGCGGCGCCTTCCTTCATCATGAGGCGTGGGGTCGGGGTCCTTTCGACGAAGCCCGTCCGCTCAAGCCGGCCGTCGACGCGGGAGAAAGCGATCAGGTGACCGGCGGTGTCATAGAGGGCAATGCGGCCGGCGTGGGCCGTGTGGCGCGCCTCCTGTACGTCCTGTGCCAGTTGCTGGTAGGTGTTCTGCAGGGTTTCGCGGTCAAGATCGGAGCCGGCGTACTGGGACAGGTACCAGATCGTGGTGCCCAGATTGTGTTGGGCGGCCAAGTGGCGGGCGGCATCGAGCAGTCCGTTCTGGCGGTTGACGAGCTCTTCGGAAATGATGGTGGCCGCTTGCCTCAGCTGGGTACGGGACTGTTCCCGGTACTGGGTGCCAATCGCGAAGGATACGGCCGACATGTAGGCCAGCGCCGTTGCCGTGCTGATGACGACGGCACTGAGCAGCAGTCTGTTCCTGAGCTTGCGGATTCTCATGCCGTTGGAGTCTCGTGGGAATGCCGGAGCCCGGATAGGCGCAGCGGAGGCAGCTTAAGGGCGTTCCTGCTGCGGGTCATAGGACAGAATTGGCGCGTAGCCGTCCGGCGCGATGGATTCGTCGAGCCGATAGCTGTCCAGGCTGCTGTGGTCCACGATGCCCAGTTTGACGAGCAGGGTGTGCGGTGGCGTCTTGATGCGTTCCTCCAGGTGATTGACGGCGGCGTTGATCGCGACGCGCGCCTGGCTCACGCCCTTGGTGTCGGCGGCGGCAAAGATCTCCTTGCGGCGGATCAGGCTGGCGATCTCGCGGGTCAGGTCGTAGGCGACGACGCGGATCCGGCCGTCGAGCCCGGCCTCGTGGATGGGCAGGCGCGCGGCGGGCGCGCAACCGGTACAGCCGATGATGTAGTCGAGGTCTTTTCCGTGGCGGGCCAGGAGTTGTGCCGCCAGCTGGGATTGCTCGATGCGATCGCTGTCGCCGTAGCGGATGTCCACGATGTCGACGCGGATGGGGGCCGTACGGGCGGCCTCCCGGCTGCCGTCCACCTCGCCCTTGACCCAGCCAGCACCGGCCGGGCCGGGCAGCAGAGCGATGTTGATCGACGTGAGGCCGCGCTGCTGGGCGTCGCGGATGACCCAGCGGGTCGCGTCGAGGCCCATGCTGCGCAGGGAGGTGGTGACCTTGACCGTCAGGTCGTCGCTGGTGCTGTCGTTGGCCAGTTCGAACACCGGTATACCCTTGGCGCGGGCCCGGGCTATCGACGGATTGTTGCCGTCGAGGCTGATCGGTGACAGTACGATGGCGTCGTAGCGGCCGCTGCTGGCCTCTTCCATCTGGCGCAGCTGGCCGATCAGGTCCTTGTAGCCGTCGGCCGGCAGGATGTCCACCGCTACGCCGAGGCGCCGGGCTTCGCTGATGACGCCGTAGCTGCAGCCGATCCAGTAGGGGTCCTTGATATGCGGGAACAGGAAGGCGATGCGCCACGGCCGACTGGCCCGGGCGGTCATGGCGTAGGTGCCGGCGCTGACGCGTCCGCTGCGCAGGGCTTCATCGGCGGTCTGACTTGGCGGGACCGGATGCTGGATGATATGGACCGGTATGGGGGCGAACTTCACCACAGCCGGCAAGGCGTTTGCAGTCGTTGAGTGACCGGGAGCGGCGTGGGCTGCCGTGACCAGTGAGGCCATTGCGAGAAGGCGGGAGGTGCATGGCGGGAACACCCAGTTACCCTTTCTTGTTGTCCGTTTCTTCCGACTGTTCGGCGTGAGGTGCGTGCATCCTGCGAGCCTGCGGGGCTGGAGTGGGGATCAGCGTGGCCGTCCGAGTGCCTTGCCCTGATACATGGCGCTATCCGCGTGTTTGAGCAGCGCATCGGCGTCCCGCCCATCCTCTGGATGGATGGCTACCCCGATGCTGGCGCGGGTGTGCAGGGGCACGCCACCGATGACGAACTCCTGCAGCAGGTTGTGGCGGATCTTGTCTGCCACCTGGGCCGCGTCGGCGGGGCCGTGGATATCCTCGATGATCACCACGAACTCGTCGCCGCCGAGGCGGGCAACGGTGTCTACGTGGCGGACGCAGCCTCCCAGGCGGCGGGCAATTTCCTGCAGCAGCAAATCGCCTGCCGCGTGGCCGAGGGTGTCGTTTACTTTCTTGAAGTCGTCGATGTCCACATAAAGCAGGGCCATGCGGCCCTGGTGGCGTTGGCTGCGCCCCAGGGCTCTGTCCAGGCGCTCATGGAAGAGGCGGCGATTAGGTAGGCCGGTCAGTTCGTCGTATTGGGCGGCGTGCACGAGTTCGGCTCTGAGTTGCCCGCGCTCGACGGCGATGGCGACCTGGGTGGCGACGAAGTTGAGCAGCTCCCGGTCCTTTTGCGAATCGAAGGTGCCGGCGTCTGCCCTGAGGATCAGGGCGCCGAAGGCGTCCCTGCGGGTGACGAGAGGGAGGAAGAGCCAGGTGGCGCTTGCCGTGGAGGCTGCACCTGGGGGCAGGAGGTTCAGGTCGCTGATGAGCAGCGGATGTCCGCTGCCGATGACGTCACTGCAATAGCGGTGTGCGACGGGTTCATCGAGGAGGGGGGCGCTGCCGAACTGGTCCTGTTGGTAAGGGAAGCTCAGCAGCTTGCTCTGTCGGTCGCTGGTAGCAACGGCGACGCCGGTCAGTGGGATGCGTTCGGCGATGATCCGGTGGATCTGCGGGAACAGGCTATCCAGGTCGTCAGTCTTGAGGGCTGCGTCGGCAATGGCGTAGGTGGCGGCCTGGAAGGCTTCGGCGCGCTTCTGTTCCGTAACGTCGCGAGCGACGCCGATACGCATGTGGTCGGCGTCCGACCAGCAGGCCGACCACATGATGTGCACGCGGCTGCCATCCTTGCGCACATAGCGGTTTTCAAAGCCGACACGGGGATGGCCGGTCATGATGCGGACGGCCTCCTGAAGGGTGGGGTCGCGGTCTTCGGGGGCGACGAAATCGATCATGGGGCGGCCGATGAGTTCGTCCGCCGTGTACTGGAAGATGCGCTCGCAGGCCGCGTTCACATAGGCAATACGACCGCTTGCTTCGACGAGAAAGACCGCGTCGAGGAGCAGATCTATGCTGTGCAGCAGGCGGTCCTGGTGATTCGTGTCCATCTCGCGTCGGGGCTGGTCGTGCCGATTCTGTGTCGGTTTGGACGTAGATTGCCGGGGTGTTCTGCGGTACGCAAGCTGGAAATAGCAAAAATGCGATTTTCGGCACGAAGGGCCGCGTTTGTTTGACTGAGCGGCAGCGCGCTGTATGTGGCGCTGCCGCTCAGGGGGCAACGTCGGGCAGGTTGGTGATGACTTCGGCGACGTCGCTACAGCGCTCCAGGATGTCCGTCACGACCGCCAGCGGTTCGGCGTGGATACCCGGCAGGTCGCATTCGTGGGGCGGGCGGAGGGCGAAGGCGAGTACCTCGGTGGGCGGGCAGAAGTCGGCGGCGACGCCGGGCTTGTTGCCGCGGGCGTCGATGCGGTACCAGCCGAAGCCGTCGAGGTACACCGCATTGAGGCCGTGGAGGCAGAAGGGCGCGCTATTGTCGTCGCCGACCGACAGCCGTTGGTAGCACAGGCCGGCGGGAATGCCGTTGGCGCGCAGCAGGGCGGCGAGCAGGTGGCTCTTGGCGTAGCAGTAGCCGGTGCCGTGCAGCAGCACGTCGGAGGCGCAGCAGGTTACCGGATTGAGCCGAAAGTCCCAGCTGTGGCGGATGTGATCGCGCACGAACTCGAAGCAGCGGCGGGCGATCTCGGTCTTGTCGGCCGTGCCGCGGGCGAGTTCGGCGGCTTTGGTGCTGACCAGCGGGTGGTCGAAGTCGATGTAGCGGCTGGCGGCGAGGTATTCGTGCATCGGAGCGCGGGCAGGCGGTGAGCGGCCACCGAGTATAGCAATCTCGATGGCAGGAGCCGGTGCGTGCCGCTTCCAGATCAACGGGGCGTGGTCGGACGGGAACGGCTTTCGAGGAAGGTCCGGATCGTCCAGATGGCGGCAGGCGGGAGCACATCTTTCCAGGCCGGCATATGGACAACGCCGACGCGGGTCTTGCCGTATTGCACGGACTTGAGGAAGTACTGGTCGTTGTCGACGATGCACATTTCACGGGTGGCCGGATCGGTGATACGCGTGCAGGCGCGGTCGAGCTTGAGGAGGTCGGGGCCGACCTGCCCCTTGTTGTCGGCATCGGGGCCGTGGCAGCGGGCGCAGGCCTGGTTGAAGGCGTGGCGGCCGATATCGGCGGCACGCGGGTTGCCGCGGTAGGGGTTGGCGTCGCCGGTCGAGGAGGTGATGGCCGGCAGTGCCGAGGTATCCACGACGACGGTGGGATCCGCCACTTCGTTGGCGCTGGCAGCGGTCGTGCTGAGCAGGAGGCAGATGGCGGCGAGGCGGGCGCTGAAGGTGAGCTTGGGCATGGTCTTTACCAGTCGGTCGGGCAGCCAGTGCAGCCTTCGAAGGACGAGTCGGGGAAGATCGTGTAGCGCAGCAGCGCGCCTTCCAGATTGGCACCGCGGAAGTTGGTGGTGCTGAACTTGGTTTCCTGAAGGTTGGCATTGGTGAGCCGGGCGCCCTCGAACCATGCGAAGGCGGCGCGGGCGGCTTCGAGATTGGCGGCGGTGAGGTCCGCGCCGCTGAAATCGCTGCGCATGATGCGGGCGAATTCCAGGTCGGCACCGATCAGTTTTGCGTTGCGGAAGGAGGCGCCCGGGGCGTTGGCCTTGGACAGGCGTGCGCCGGTCAGGTCGGCGCCGTCGAAGATGGCTCCTGCGAGGTTGGCCGAGCGCAGATCGGCGCGGGCCAGGTTGGCGCCGGTGAAGTCGGTGCCGGCAAGGTCGCGGGCGGACAGATCCATATGGCGCAGGTCGGCGCCCTGGCAGCGGGCGTGGGGCCAGATGCCACAGGATTTATGGACTGGCGGATCGTCGGCCTGGGCCGCGCCGGCAGGAAGGGTTACGGCAAGGGCGACCAGTATCGTGCGGAGGCTGGAATGGCAGTGCATGGATGGGCTCCCAACGGTAGGGTAGCGACGGTGGCTTGCGATGAAAAAGCCCGGGCCGGCCGGAGACGATCCGGCCCGGGGCAAGGCGCTGGCGGGGATCAGCGCGCGATCTTGGGCAGTTTGAATGCCCAGAACGAGGAGCCTTGGGTGACCTGCTTGGTCAGTTCGGCCATGTCGCCGCCCCACAGGGGCACGGCGCCGCCGTAGCCGGAGGAAATGCCCACGTATTGTTCGCCGTCCATCTCCCAGGTGATGGGTACGGAGACGATGCCGGAGCCGGTCTGGAACTTCCACAGTTCTTTGCCCGTCCTGGCGTCGAAGGCCTTGATGAAGCCGTCGGAGGTGCCGGTGAACAGCAGCCCGCCGGCGGTGGTGAGCGTGCCGGCCCACAGGGGGAACTTCTCCTTGTGTTCCCAGGCGATCTTGCCGCTCTTCGGGTCGATGGCGCGCAGGGTGCCCACGTGGTCGTCGAACAGGCGCTTGATGCGGAAGCCCTGGCCCAGGTAGGCGGAGCCGGCCTTGTAGGTCAGGTGCTCGGTCCAGTAGTCCATCGCCCAGTGGTTGGCCGGGATGTAGAACAGGCCGGTGTCCGGGCTGTAGGACATGGGCATCCAGTTGGTGCCGCCCAGGAAGGGTGGGGAGACGAAGACGCTGTCGCCCTTGTCTGCGCCGGCCTTCGGTTCGGGCGGCCGGTTGCCGGTCTCGATCGGCTTGCCGGTGGCCACGTCCCAGCCCTTGGCCCAGGTGATGCCCTCGACGAAGGGCCAGGCGCCGATCAGCGCGGTGGGCTTGTTGGGGTAGCCGGCGCCGTTGGTGAGCTTTTCCCGGTCGGTGACGAAGAAGAAGCCATTGCGGTCCGCGTGGGCGGACGCCTTGATGAGCTTGCCGGTCTTCGGGTCCTTGTATTCGAACAGCACCACCGAGTTGTTGCCGGAGAAGTCCCAGGCGTCGTTGGGGGTGTGCTGGAAGAAGCCCTTCAGCTCGCCGGTGCTGGCATCCACATAGGCCTGGCCGGAGGTGAACAGGCTGGGCCAGTTGCGCGGATCGTCGCCTTCCTGGGTGCGCTTCCAGGTGTTCCACGGCGCCGGGTTGCCGGTACCGACGACGACCATGTTCTTCTCGATGTCGAAGCTGGCGGTCTGCCACGGTGCGCCGCCGCCGTGGTCCCACGCTTCGGTGAGCTTGCCATCCTTGTCCTTCGGCCAGGTCGGCGCGCTGGCATCGCCGGTGACGGTGCTGTCCTTGCCGTTGAGGCGGCCCATGTGGCCTTCGACCATCGGCCGCGCCCACACTTCCTCGCCGGTGTCCGGGTCGCGGGCGAACAGCCAGCCGACCACGCCGAACTCGTCGCCGGAGGAGCCGTGCACCAGCAGCACCTTGCCGCTCTTCTGATCCTTGATGACGAAGGGGGCGCCGGTCATCGTGTAGCCGACCTTGTGGTCACCCCACTTCTTCTTCCATACAACCTTGCCGGTGTCCTTGTTGAGGGCCACGATGCCGGCGTCGAGGGTGCCGAAGAAGATCTTGTCGCCGTAGAGCGCTGCGCCGCGGTTGACCACGTCGCAGCACGGGCGGATGTCTTCGGGCAGACGGGCTTCGTACTCCCACAGGCGTTTGCCGGTGCGCGCGTCGACTGCGTAGATGCGCGAGTAGGAGGCGGTGACGTACACCACGCCGTCATGGACCAGCGCCTGGCCTTCCTGACCACGCTGCTTTTCGCCGCCGAAGGAGAAGCTCCAGGCGGGGACGAGGCCGGCGACGTTCTTCGTATTGACGGTTTTCAGCGTGCTGTGGCGCTGGGCTTTCAGGCCCAGGCCGTAGGTCAGTACGTCGCCGGGGGTCTTGTCGTCGTTCTTGATGTCGTCCCAGCTCACCGTGGTGCCGGCGGCGTGGGCTGCGGTGCCGAAGGCGCTGGTCAGGGCAAGGGCCAGCAGCCCGGGGATCAGTTTCAATCGTCTGGATTTCATGGTCGGTTCTTGTCTCCGCATCGTTGTCGTTCAGGGCCTGGAACCCGCCTCCCTGCTGCGTGGGTTCCAGCTCGACGGAGTATGGAAGCGGCCGTCGGCAACGTCGCGGGAAGGGCTCCCCGCATCTCTGGGAAATATTCCTGACGTGCATCCCTGCGCTCTGCCGGCACATGCCGCCGGATTATGATTGGCCGAGCAGGAGGAACCGATGATTCGCATCATGTTGGTCGAGGACCATACGGTCGTACGCAACGGGTATCGGCGGCTGTTCGATGCCGAGGGGGACATGCAGGTGGTGGCAGAGGCCGCGTCGGCCGACGAGGGCTACGCCTGCCTGAGCGAGGGAGAGATCGACCTGGCGGTGGTCGACCTGAACCTGCGCGGCAGCAGCGGCCTGGACGCCATCCGCCGGATGCTGGCGCGGGAGCGGGGCCTGAGGATCCTGGTGATCTCCATGCACGACAATCCCAGCTACATCACGCAGGCCATCCGGCTGGGGGCGCTCGGCTATGTGACCAAGTGCAGCGAGCCGGATGAGATGCTGGAGGCGATCCGGCAGGTCGCGGCCGGCCGGCGTTTCCTGTCGGCCGACATCGCCCAGGTGCTGGCCAGCGCGGCGCTGGAGGGCGATGCGCTGATGGCACGCCTGACACCCAAGGAGTTCGACGTGCTGTGCATGGTCGTCAATGGCGAATCCACCGCCAGTGTCGCCGAGACGCTGCATCTGAGCCCGAAGACCGTCTACAACCACATGACAGCCATCCGCCAGAAGCTGGAGGTCGAGAACGATTTCAAGCTGATTCAGCTGGCGGCGCGGTTCGGCCTGGTGCAGTTGTCGCAGCGTTGAGGCGCGGCTTTCCCTGTCGGGCCGTACTCAGCACGCAGACTGGATTTCTTTCCGCTCGCATCCAGGGGCTTGGTGTTCCGCGCCGATCCAGCCTGACGCTGTGCCACGCCGTTTCTTGATTGAATACATCGCCTGATCCGCCGCCTCCAGCAACTGGGCTTCGGTCTTGCCGTCGCAGGGATAAAAGGCCATGCCACAGCTGAGCGACAGGCTCAGGTTCAGGTCGCCGGCAACGATATGGCGGCCGGTGTCTTCGATTTTCTGGCGGATCTCAAGGACCGACTGCCGGTCGCCGACGCCAGGAAGTATAAGGACGAATTCGTCACCGCCCAGGCGGGCGATGGTGTCCGTGTCGCGGACGCAGTGGTTCAGTTGCGTGCCGATTGCATTGAGTACCTCGTCACCTGTCGCGTGGCCATAGCGGTCATTGATGAGCTTGAAGTCGTCCAGATCCACGAAAGCGAGGGCAAAGACGCTCGACGTGCGGCGGGCACGGTGGATCTCCTGGCTCAGGCGATCCAGGAAGAGGTTGCGGTTGGGCAGGCCGGTTACCCGGTCGTAATTGGCCAAGTGATTGATCCGGGCGTGCTGCAGGACGTGTTCGGTGATGTCGTGCATGCTGGCCACGTAGTGGGTGAGATGGCCCTGTTCGTCCACGAAGGGGCGGATGAACTCATTGGCGTAGAAGCGGGTGCCGTCCTTTCGCTGGTTGGCGATCACGCCGCGGAATTCGTCACCACAGTTCAGGATCGACCACATGCGATCGTAAAAGGCGGCCGGCTGGACTCCGGATTTGAGGATTGCCGGCGTGCGCCCCTCGATTTCGGCCTGCGGGAAGCCGGTCAGCCTCGTGAAGGCCGGGTTGGCGTGTTGAATATGGCCGTTGCGGTCGGTGATGAAGATTGCAGTGTCGTCGTCCTGGATTGACCTGACCAAACGAGCGAGTCCACTCCCGCGCTGGGCATGGCCCAGGCATTCGGGCTGGATGTTCAGGACGAAGCCGCGTCCGCGGTCCAGCTTGAGGTAGTCGATGGTAATGCTGACGGGAAAACGGCGTCCCGCCGCGTCGCGTCCGTGGAAGCGGCGCCAGCGGGTGCCGCCGGGGGTGAAGTGTGCAAAGGCGAGGTTGTAGCCGGGGGTGTTGCCACGTAGCGGCAGGTCCGGGATGAGAGCATTGATGTGCATGTCGATGACCCGGGATATTTCATAGCCGAACAATTGCCCTGCCGCCAGGCTGCACAGTCGAATCTGACCACCCTGATTGAGGATCAGCGTCGCACTGTCTGGCAGGGGGGGCACGCGGTTCCGTACGTTGTAGCCCATGTCCGGCAGTGGAAGGACCATTTCGTTGAACGTCGTGCCCACCATCCGGGCGTCAGTTGTGGTCGTTTCGACGCCTTGGTGCGTATCGAGCTTGATCATGATCCTTCCTCCCGTGCGAGCCCGTTGTGTCTTGTCGTGATGCGTCTCGTGTTATCGGCAGGGGCCGACTGCGCGTTGAGGCTCATTGCAACGCAATGCGGGCCGGTGGCAAATAAGGCTGGGTACCTACGTATCGATACGTAGTGACGATGGTTCCCTCGCGAGGGTCAGTCCGCGTCCGTCAGCAACCCACTGACCCTGAGCAACTGGCTGAGTTCGAACAAAGAGGTGGCTCCGGTTTTGAGCAGGATGTGTGAACGATGGACTTCGACAGTCCGGAAGCTGATGCCGAGTTCCCGGGCGATTTCCTTGTTGGTCTGCCCTCCGGTGGCCAGCTTGAGGATCTCGAACTCCCTTTCGGTCAGGGATTCGAGCTTCCGGCGTGCATTTTGTCGAACCCGTTGGGCTTGGCGCCGCGCGTGGGCGAGAGCCAGGGCGCTCTGCACACGATCCAGCAGCAGGGCACCGTTCACCGGCTTGGTCAGGAAGTCTGCCGCACCTGCCTTCATGGCGCGTACGGTAGTTGGAACATCGCCATGGGCGCTGAGGAAAATGGTTGGCAGCATGCAACCCCGCTGGTTGAGTTCTTCCTGCAACTCGAAACCACTCATTCCCTCCATCCGCATGTCGAGAATCAGGCAGCCGCGGATCTCTGCATCCAGGCCGGCCAGGAAGGCTTCAGCGCTGGGATAGGTCCGGCAGTTCAGGCCGACTGTCTCGATCAGGAGAGATATGCTGTCACGCACAGCAGCGTCGTCATCGACGAGGTAGACGGTGTCGGATTCGATCGGCTGGTTCATTTGGCGTACAGAAGGGTGAAATGGAAGGTCGTCCTTGCTCCTGGTGCCGATTCGACCCAGATCGTGCCACCGTGGGCTTCGACCAAGTGGCGGGTGATGGCCAGACCCATGCCCAGACCATGGGGCTTGGTTGTGAAGAAAGGGTCGAAGACCCGGCGCAAGATCGCTTCGTTCATGCCAGGGCCGCAGTCTTCGACGGATAGCAGTGCCATGTCCGGCTCCGTGTGTGTGCGTACACGCACGGTGACGACAGGCTGCTGAACCGCAGCGCTGAGCATGGCTTCGACGGCGTTCTGGATCAGGACGATAAGGATCTTGTCTACCTGAACCCGGTTGGCGAGTACCGGGGGCAGGCCAGGTGCGAGGTCGACGATCGGTTCGAAGCCGCCTATACCCATCGACTCGACGAAGCGGAGGGCGCGGCGTACGGCCTTGCTCAGGTCCACCGCCTCCTTCGGCGCATCGCCCTTGTGGAGGAACACGATCAGTTCGCGGACCACCCGCCCGGCTCGCTGAGCCTGCTCCATCGAGCGGGCAAGTGCGTGTTGCAGGCGTTCGGGGTTTGGATTGGTCTGCTGCAGCATGCGCATCGCAGCTTCCGAGTAGGCCGCAACCGCGTTGAGGGGCTGATTCAGTTCGTGGGCGATGGCGGCGGCGGTTTGGCTGGCGACCTGCAGTGTCAGCATCTGCTCGAGTTCCCGGCGGAGTTCGCGCAGCGCGGTTTCGTTCCGTTCGCGTTCGCTGATGTCGCGGATAAAGGCGAAGTGATGCCCGCCGGCGGCGGCCGAGTAGGAGCAACTCACCTCTACCGGCCATATCTCGCCATCCTTTGTACGGTGCAGGGTTTCGAAACAATCGCTCCCTGTCAGCCTTACCTTCCGGATGTGGGCTTGCACTTCCTCGGGGGACTCGCTGGCTTCAAGCGCCCCGATGTTCATCGCCAGCAACTCCTTGCGGCTGTAGCCGGAGCAGCGGACATACGCGTCGTTGACCGTCAGCAGATGGCCGCGCTCATCGAGCATCCAGTAGCCGTCAGGTGCTGTTTCGATGGCGGCTTGATATTGAGCATTTTGTACCGCCAGTGCTGTTGCTGCTTCCTTGCGTGCCGAGATGTCCTCCGTGAAGATCACGATGCCCCCGACAGCACTGTCCGATGAAAACCATGGTCGGACTTCCCAGCGCAGCCATTGCACGGTCCCATTGAGCCGCTCGAAGCGGTCTTCTTCGGTGCGTATGACTTCTCCAGCAAGGCCGCGACGATGAACCGCCCGCCAGGCATCTGTCACCTCTGGGAATACGACATAGTGCGATACGCCCAGAATATCGTGCCCCTCCAGACCGTAATCTGCGAGCCAGCGGCGACTTACGGCCAGATAGCGCATTTCGCGATCGAACATGGCTAGAGCTGCAGGAGCGTGGTCCATCAATAACTGAAGGCGGGCTTCACTTGCACGTTGAGCCGCTTCAGCCATCTTCTTGGCGGTAATGTTCTCTTTTATCCCTGTGAAGTGGCTTATCTGTCCGTCATCGTTTCTGATCGGCGAGATGATGGCAGATTCCCAATAAAGGGTGCCGTTCTTGCGGCGGTTCTGGAATTCGCCGTACCACACTTTGCCGGCCTTGATGGTTCGCCACAGTTGTTCATAGTCTTGAGCCGTGGTACGGCCGGATTTCAGGATGCTTGGCTTCATGCCGATTACGTCGATGGCGCTGTAGCCGGATATTTCGGTAAAGGCCGGATTGACGTATTCGATGATGCCGTTGGTGTCGGTGATGATGACCGCGCTGGCAGACTGCTCTATCACCCGCGAGAACTTGCGCAAGCCTTCTTCAGCCTGTTTGCGGGAGTGAATGTCCTCGACGACTGCGATGAGATATTCCGGCTGTCCATCAGGGGTGCGTACGACCGATACGCCGAACGTCACCCAAACAGTCTGGCCATCCTTGCGGATACAGCGTCTTTCCTTGGTGCATTTGCTCGTTACGCCGCTGGATAGCTGTGCGAGGCTGGCAACGGTGACGTCCCGGTCGTCCGGATGCACCAGATCCTGCAGCCGCAGCTGGCGCAGTTCGGGCTGGCCGTAGCCCAGAATCTCAACGAGCCTCTCATTGACCCGCAACCAGCGTCCGTCCAGCGCCAGCAGCGCGAATCCGACGGCGGCCTGTTCGAAGGCGGCGTCGAGGCAGTTCCATTCCGAGCCGGCTCGCGCTGGCTGTGGCTTCGGGCGTCGCAGCCGTTTGCCGGCAATATGCTTTGGATGCATCCGTCTCATTCCATGTCCCCTCGACGCGCCGGTTTGCTGGTCGGGCGGTAGCCTCCCTGTTTGGTAGGCTGATGATGGCCGGTCTTTATTGATCGCTTATTTGACGGGCCTCAATTCTGTCCTGGCATCTTGCCAGCCTGCTACAGAAATAGCCGCGATCCATGTCACGGATGATTGCGGGAAAAAGAGCTATTTGACCGGCGATAACTCTGGAACGGAAAAAGTGAAATCAGGTGTCAACTCCTGTCTCTATTTCTATCCTTTTCCTACGTGTTGGCACGTAGGTGTTTGGTTGTATTGGATTGGATATTTCATTTGAGGACTATAGAAAAAAGAATGTCGTCAGACAAATTGACGGATGAGGAGGAAGAAATGAGGGACATGCTGACCGGGTTGCCGGATCGCTCCATGTTCATGGACATACTGCGGCAGACGGTGGAGAGAGGAGAGCTGCACGGTAACTGCTGCGCAGTGGTGCTTGTTACGCTCGATAGCTTGCCTGAAGTTAACCTGCGCAACGGGCGCAGTGCTGGCGATGCTGTGTTGCGTTCTGCGGCTGACAGTCTGCGCGGTTGCATCAGCGAACGCGACATGGTGGCCAGGGTTGCAGGTAATGCGTTTGCGTTGATCTTGTCGGGAGTGCACCGACGTGCGGACATTCAGCGACTAGTGACGGATTTGCGAGCGGCATTGTCGCTTGGGGTCATGGATGATGACTTGTATCTTCCGATCCAGGCGAGTCTCGGCGTGGATGTCTATCCAGATGGTGGAAAGGATCCTGCGGGACTGTTGGCTCGGGCAGGCCGGGTGGCGACAGAGGGGGCGGCTGCAGTTGGAGCGATGCGTCACTGATCTGTTTGTTGGGAGGAGGGGAGGCACGGCCGCCGTTAAAAAAACGGCGGCCGTTTTACTGGCCGCCGTCGAGGCTCCCCGGGGACGCATCTCCCCGTTCTGAAGAGGGTTCAGCCGATCACGGAATCATCCACGTGAACACATAGGCCTGCAGCGTGGTGATGATGCCGACCATGGTGGCGAAGGCCAGGCTGTGCTTGACGGTGAAGCGGAACAGGTCCGACTCCTTGCCGACCAGGCCGACGGCCGCGCAGGCCACGGCAATGGACTGCGGCGAGATCATCTTGCCGGTCACGCCGCCGGTGGTGTTGGCTGCCACCAGCAGGGTGTCATGCACACCGACCTGGTGGGCGGTGGTGGCCTGCAGCGAGCAGAACAGCGCGTTGGACGAGGTGTCGGAACCGGTCAGGAACACGCCCAGCCAGCCGAGGAAGGGGGCGAAGAACGGGAACAGCTTGCCGGTGCCGGCCAGCAGCAGGGCCAGGGTGGCGGACAGGCCGGAGTAGTTGGCGATGAAGGCGAACGCCAGCACCATGCCGATGGAGTAGATCGGACGCTTCAGTTCGACGACGGTTTCCTTCAGAGTCTTGGCGGCTTCGCCGGACTTCATGCCGAGCACGAACATCGTGATGATGGCGGCCAGGAAGATCGCGGTGCCGGTGGCGGACAGCAGATCGAGCTTGTACACCGCGGCGTAGGGCGTGGCCTTGGTGACGATGGGCTCGACCTTGGTGACCATGTTGTCGAGCATCGGCACCGGAAACTGCAGCACGCTGGCGTAGAGCGCGCCGCCCTTGGCGAACAGGGCCTTGAAGGGCTTGAGGCTCCAGATGGTGACCATGATGGTCAGGATCAGGAAGGGCGACCAGGCCTTGGCAACTTGACCGAAGCTGTAGTGCTTGTCCTCGCCCAGTTCGGCGTGGTGCTGCTTGTCGAAGCGGAAGACGTTCTTCGGCTTCCAGTTCTTCAGGAAGATGGTCAGGCAGATCAGGCTGACCAGCGCGGAGGTGATGTCCGGCAGCTCCGGTCCGATGAAGTTGGCGGTGAAGAACTGGGTGATGGCGAAGGCGCCGCCGGCCACGATGATTGCCGGCCAGGTTTCCTTGATGCCGCGCCAGCCGTCCATCATGGCGACCAGCCAGAAGGGCACGATCACCGACAGCAGCGGGAGCTGGCGGCCGGCCATCTGGCCGATCTTGAACGGGTCGATGCCGGTCACCTGGCCGCTGACGATGATGGGGATGCCCATCGCGCCGAAGGCCACCGGGGCGGTGTTGGCGATCAGGCACAGGCCGGCAGCGTAGAGGGGGTTGAAGCCCAGGCCGACCAGCAGCGCGGCGGTGATCGCCACCGGGGCGCCGAAACCGGCCGCACCTTCCAGGAAGGCACCGAAGGAGAAGCCGACCAGCAGCATCTGCAGGCGCTGGTCGTCGGTGATCGACACCACTGACGCGCGGATGATGTCGAACTGGCCGGTCTTCACCGTGATCTTGTAGAGGAATACCGCCGCGATGATGATCCACGCGATTGGCCACAGGCCGTACAGGAAGCCGTAGCCCGCCGAGGCCAGGGCCATCTGCACCGGCATCTTGTAGAAGAAGATCGCCACGGCCAGCGCGATGATCACGGTGACGGTGCCGGCGATATGCCCCTTCAGGCGCAGGATGGCCAGCGCGACGAAGAAGAAGATGATCGGCAAGGCGGCGACCAGCGAGGACAACCAGAGGTTGCCCAGCGGGTCGTAGATCTGCATCCAGGGTTGCATTCGGTATTCCTCCTTTGATGAATGCGGTGGGTCGTTTCTATCTGTGGTGAAAAGGGTGGGCGGGCGGCGTCAGCAGGTCGCCAGGCGGGCGGCCTCGGCGCTGCATTCGTCGAGCAGATGGACGATGGAGCGGTAAGGCAGGCCGGTGGCGGCGGTGAGGCCGATCTCGCAGGTCTGGTTGCTGGAATAGCCGCCGCAGCAGCCGGACGGCACGTCGGCGTGCAGCTTGCGCAGGGCATGGGTGTTGAGTTCGGGCACCACGAAGCCACGGTCGCCGCCAAAGCCGCAGCACTTCACCTCGGCGGGCAGCACGACCTGCTCGGCGCAGGCGCCGGCGAGTTGCTTGAGCTTGGCTTCGAAGCCCATGCGGCGGGCCGAGCAGTTGAGGTGCACCAGGATCGGGTCGGCCTTCTTGTGCAACATCAGGCGCGGCAGCAGCGCGTCGTGGGCGAACTCGACCAGGTCGTACACCTTCAGGCGCTCGGCCAGGAAGGTCTTCATGCGTAGGGAGCAGGCGCTGGCGTCGAGGATGACCGGGTATTCGCCGTTGTTGCTGGCCTTCAGCAGCGCGGCTTCCAGTTGGGCCGACTTGCGGTCGGCGTCCTCGGCGAGGCCCTTGCTGGCGAAGGACTGGCCGCAGCACAGGCTGTTGACGTCGTCCGGCACGATGGGGGCGTAGCCGGCCCGTTCGAGGACGCGGATGACGGTGGCGGACAGCGCATGTTCCGGCGTGTCGGCGCCGAACATGCGGCCGGCGCAGGTGGGGAAGTACACCACCTTGTCGCCGTCGGTCCGCGTGGCGCGGCCGGCCGGCTGGGGCTTGGGCATGCCTTCCTTCCAGGCGCCGCCGGTGAGGCGCGACAAGGCCTTGGTGCCGATCACCGCCTCAGCCATATGGCCCGCCTTGAGGGCCGTACGGGCGAGGGCCTGGGTGGCGCCGAAATGGTTGGCCGCCACGTGGCCGAGCTGGCGGGCCACGGTGGACAGCTGGTCGCCGCGCACCGCGCGGGTCAGGGCGCCGGTCTCGATGCCCACCGGGCAGGCGGTGGAGCACAGGCCGCAGGTGGCGCAGGTGTCGAGGCCCAT
Source organism: Pseudomonadota bacterium (assembly GCA_018241725.1). Classification (GTDB taxonomy): domain Bacteria; phylum Pseudomonadota; class Gammaproteobacteria; order Burkholderiales; family Rhodocyclaceae; genus Zoogloea. Next base: position 82,574 of record JAFEDI010000008.1, read on the forward strand.
GTAGAGGTAGTCGTCGCCGAGCTGGCCGAAGGCTTCGCCGGCGGCCTGGCGGCGTGACAGCTCGCGCCAGCCGACGATGCGCTGGCGCGGCGACAGGGTCAGGCCGTGGGACGGGCACTGGGGTTCGCAGAAGCCGCACTCGATGCAGCGGTCCACCGGGGCGTAGAGCTGGCCGGCGGCGGGCATCGGCTTGAGGTGCTTGAGGTGGGCCTCGGCGTCGTCGTTGATGATCACGCCGGGGTTGAGCAGGCCTTCCGGATCGAAGAGCTGCTTGATCTCCTTCATCAGCCCGTAGGCCTTGGTGCCCCATTCCAGCTCGACGAAGGGGGCCATGTTGCGGCCGGTGCCGTGTTCGGCCTTGAGGGACGCGTCGTATTTGTTGACCAGCACGGTGCACAGCTCGTCCATGAAGGCGGCGTAGCGCTCCACCTCGGATTCGATGCCGAAGTCCTGGGTGAACACGAAGTGCACATTGCCTTCCAGCGCGTGCCCGAAAATGATCGCCTCGTGGTAGCCGTGCTTGACGAACAGGTGCTGCAGGTCGAGGCAGCAGGCGGCCAGGTCGGGCACGGCGACCGCCACGTCCTCGATGATCACCGTGGTGCCGGGCTTGCGCACCGCGCCGACGGCCGGGAAGGTGCCCTTGCGGACGTTCCACAGGCGCTCGATCTCGGCCGGATCGGTGGTGAAGGCCGGGCTCTCGATCAGCGGGTAGAGGTTGAGCTCGGCGAGGACTGCGGCGATGCGCTCGTCGAGGGCCAGGGCATTGGGGGCGCGGGTCTCGATGAGCAGTGCGGTGGCGCCGTCGGCCAGGGTCTTCAGCAGGGCCGGCATGCCCGGCTTGTGGGCGACGCAGCGCAGGGATGCGCGGTCGAGCAGCTCCACCGCGTCCACCGGCTGGTTCTTGAGGCCGGCCACCGCCCGGCAGGCGGTTTCCATGTCGTGGAAGAAGGCCAGCGCGCTGGCCTTGTGGGCGTACTCCGGCACCGTGTGGTAGGTGACCTGGGAGATGAAGCCCAGCGTGCCTTCCGAGCCGATCATCAGGTGGGCCAGGATGTCCACCGGATCGCTGAAATCCACCAGCGCATTGAGGCTGTAGCCGGTGGTGTTCTTGATCTTGTACTTGGCGCGGATGCGCTCGGCCAGCGCATGGTCGGCACGCACGTCGGCGGACAGCGCGGCGAGGCGCTCCAGCAGCCAGCTGTGGCTGGTCTTGAAAGCTCTGACGCTGGCGGCGTCGCCGGTGTCCAGCACGGTGCCATCGGCGAGCAGCACGCGCACAGATGCGAGGGTGTTGTAGCTGTTCTGGGCGGTGCCGCAGCACATGCCGCTGCTGTTGTTGGCGGCGATGCCGCCGATCTTGGCGGCGTTGATCGAGGCGGGATCGGGGCCGATCTTGCGACCCAGCGGGGCCAGGCGGCGGTTGACCTCGGCGCCGATGATCGCCGGGCCGACACGCACGGTGGCGCCGTCGGCGGCGATGCGGCAGGTGGCCAGCCCCTCGCCGAGCAGCACCAGCACCCCGTCGGTGACAGCCTGGCCGCACAGGCTGGTGCCGGCGGCGCGGAAGGTGACCGGGCGGCCGTGCTGGCGGGCCAGGTCGACCACGTCGCGCACCTCGGCCTCGTCATTGACGACCGCCACCACTTCCGGGATCAGGCGGTAGAAGCTGCCGTCGGTGCCGTAGGCAAGGCGGCGCAGTTCGTCGGTAATCACGCGTTCGGCGGGCAGCCGCAGGCGCAGGGCGTCGATGAGAGCGGACACAGGGGCTCCTCCCGGGGCAGGGATGTTGTCGGTTCGGGGTGGGTTCAGGCGCCGGGGAACAGGCCCCGGCGCGGCAGGGCTTAGCGTCGGTCCTTGAGCATGTCCCTCAGCCTTCGTGGTGCGGGTTGCAGGGGCGTGCGGGCCACCGTCCAGCCGCTTTGCTTGCGTGGCGTAAGGGCCCGGAAGCGGGTGGCCAGCCAGCTGAAGGCTCGGTAGGTGGCGGGGCGGCCATAGAGCCGCGCCCACATCCGCCAGACGAAGCTGATCTTCGGGTCGTAGGCGGCGCCCTGGCCAACCATCGCCGGGTGGGCGTGGGGGGCGCTGTTGGCCTCGCCGCGCAGGCGGATCAGCAGTTCGGGGATCGGGATCTTCACCGGGCAGACTTCGCCGCAGGCGCCGCACAGGCTGGAGGCGGTGGGCAGCAGATGGGTCTGCTCGAGGCCCATCATGTGCGGAGAGATGATCTTGCCGATCGGGCCCGGGTAGGTGGTGCCGTAGGCGTGGCCGCCGATGCGGGTGTAGACGGGGCAGTGGTTCATGCAGGCGCCGCAGCGGATGCACTGCAGGGTCTTGCGCAGCTGCTCGTCGGCGTAGGCCTGGCTGCGGCCGTTGTCGAGGAGCACCAGGTGCACTTCCTCGGGGCCATCCTTGTCGCCGGCCTTGCGCGGGCCGGAGATCATGTTGAAGTAGGTGGATACCGCCTGGCCGGTGGCCGAGCGGGTGAGGATCGAATACAGCGGGGCGACATGCTCCAGCTTCTCGACGATCTTCTCGATGCCGGTGATGGCGATGTGCACCTTGGGCACCGTGGTGCACATGCGGCCATTGCCTTCGTTCTCGACGAGGCACAGGGTCCCGGTCTCGGCCACTGCGAAGTTGACACCGGACAGGCCGATGTCGGCGCTCTCGAACTTGTCGCGCAGCACGTTGCGGCCGATCCGGATCAGCGCATCCACGTTGTCGGTGTAGTCGACGCCGGGAATCTTCTCGGCGAACAGCTTGGCGATCTGCTGCTTGGTCTGGTGGATCGCCGGCATGATGATGTGGGAGGGCTTTTCGCCGGCGAGCTGGACGATGTACTCGCCCATGTCCGACTCCAGCGCGCCGACGCCTGCGGCTTCCATCGCGTGGTTGAACTCGATCTCCTCGCTGACCATCGATTTGCCCTTGACGATCAGCTTAGCCGAATGACGCCGCGCGATGTCGAGCATGATGGCGTTGGCTTCGTCGGGCGTCTCGGCCCAATGCACCTTGACGCCGTTGCGGGTCAGGTTGGCTTCGAGCTGTTCGAGCAGGTCGGGGAGCCTGGACAGGCTGTACTGGCGGATGCCTTCCGACAGGGCGCGCAGGGAGTCGAGCTCGTCCTGGTCGGGGAACTGGGCGGCCCGCTTGGCCATCAGGAAATCCATCGCACCGCGGAAGCTCTGGCGCAGGTGCGGGTTGTTCACCGCATCGTGCATCCGCGCGCGCAAGGCCTGGGCGGAGACGAAGGCGATCGGCTGGCTGGAGGAGGATTGCTGCTGGGGCTGGGTGCTCACTGGGCATCTCCTTCGGCGTTGATGACGATCACGACGAGTTCCTTCGGGCCATGGGCGCCGTAGGCCAGGGTCTGCTGGATGTCGGCGGTCTTAGACGGGCCGGAGATCAGCAGCGCGTTGGTGGGCAGGCCGGCGGCCCAGTTCTCGGTGCGCAGCACGTCGAAGAAGGTGGGCTGGATGGTGGCAGCGTCGAGCAGCGCGAAGTGGATCGGCGGCACCAGCGACAGGGTGCGCGGCTCTGCTTCGGAGGACCACAGCATCAGCGTGCCGGTCTCGGCGATCGCGCCGCGGGTCTGCGTGAAGCCGGCATCGACGCGGTGGAACAGGTCGGCCTTGAGGTCTTCGACCTGGCCGGTCCAGGGGCGCAGCGTGGTGGCCGGGAAAGCTGCCTGGTCCAGGCGCTGGCCGGCGGGCGTGTCGGCGCCGTAGAGTATCGTGGCGACGTTCTTGTCAGCGCACAGGCGGGCCAGCAGGGCGGGCCAGTCGGCTTCGCTGCTGATGTGGACCTCTGCGTGGAAGCCCTCGATGCCGTTGCGGAAGCGGGCCAGGCGTTCGGCCTTGGTCTCGCCGCGGACGCGCGGCGTGTAATGGGCGTCCAGGTCAGGTAGGGCGTTGGGCGCAGCCGGCTGGGTGGCGCGTAGCTTGGCGAGGATGCGGTCGCGGGCGCTCATTGGGCGTCTCCGGCGGCCGGGCGCTTCGCTGGGCCGCCCCGAGAAGCGTCCGCGCCCCCTTGGGGGGCAGCGAGCGAAGGGAGCGTGGGGGCACACGTCTTCCCGCCGGTGCGGCGGAGCAGGAAGGTGGCCAGGTGCTCGCCGGGCAGGGAAGGCTTGCTGCGCCCGGCGTCCAGGTCTTCCCTGGCGGCGCGCTTGGTGATGTTGAGCATGCAGCCGCAGTCGGCGGTGACCAGCTGGCTGGCGCCGGTGGCCTTGAGGGACGCGACTTTGTCGGTGACCATCGCGGTGGAGATGTCCGGGTGCTTCAGCGAGAAGGTGCCGCCGAAGCCGCAGCATTCGGATTCGTGATCGTGGTTTGCGAGGGTCACGTTGCCCAGGCGGGCCAGCAGTTCGCGGCCGACCAGGTGGGTGCCCATCTCGCGGCGCGCGGAGCAGGAAGTGTGCAGGGTGACGGTGGTGGCCGGGCCTTCGTCCTTGCGGTTGAAGCCGACCACGTGGAGCAGGAACTCGGCGAATTCGTAGGTGCGTGCGGCAATCGCGGCGGCGCGGGCCTTGAGGGCGGCGTCGTCGCCGATGACCTTCTCCCAGTGCCAGCGGATCATGCCGCCGCAGGAGCCGGACGGGACGACGATGGGGTAATCGCCGGGGAACAGGTCGAGTTGGGAGGCGATGACCTGGCGGGCTTCTTCCGGAAAGCCGCTGGTGAAGGCCGGCTGGCCGCAGCAGGTCTGGTTGTCGGGGAAGATCACGCGGATGCCTTCCCGTTCGAGGAGGGTGATGGCATCCATGCCCGCTTCGGGGACGAACATGTCCACCAGGCAGGTCCCATAGAAATAGACCGCCTCGGGGCGGGACGGATAGCTGCGCGCCTGATGTCCGGCATGCGTACTGACCACGGGTGTGCTCACGTCTCCTCCAGTCTTTGTCTCGCCTGCCAGTGCGGAAGCAGTGTTCCGTGCCGCGGCGTTATGGCTGTTCAAATCAGCTGTTGGGTAAAATGGTAAGACCAATTTATCGCGTTCGCGGGAACTTTACGCATTGGCGAAAATTGAGTCAATTATCCAAAACCCTGATACCTCCGATTTTCCGATTTATAGTCTCTGGAGAGGTACTTGTCCGCTGTCGGGAGTTGTTGGCGCGTTCTTGCCGTCGTAATATTGCGGTCTGACCACTTGATTGAGATCCTGATGAGTAGCAGCGGTAAGCTGGTTGTCCAGCGCCTTTCCGACACCATTGCCCTCGAGCTGGAGCGGCGCATCCTGGAGGGGGCGCTGAAGCCGGGCGATCGTCTGCAGCCCGAGCGCGAGCTGGCGGCAGAGCTGGGCGTGTCCCGCCCATCCTTGCGGGAAGCTCTGCAGAAACTGGTTTCCAAGGGGCTGCTGCACAGCCGCCAGGGTGGCGGAACCTATGTGACGGACCGGCTGGACGCCGGCTTCACCGACCCCTGGCAAGAGATGCTGGGGCGCCACCCGAATGTGCAGGAGGATCTGCTCGAATTCCGCGGCATGCTGGAGTCGGAGGCCGCGTCGTTGGCGGCCCGGCGGGCTACGGATGCCGATCTGCAGCGCATCGGCGAGGCCTACGAGCGCGTCGAGGCATTGTTCGCCCAGGGGCCGTCAGCAGAAGTTTTCGAGGAGCAGGTAAAGGCTGACTTGGCCTTCCATCAGGCTATTGCCGAAGCTGCTCATAACGTGATGTTCGGGCACCTGACCGCCAGCCTGTTCCGCGTGACCCACGACCACATCGACCGCAATCTGCGCCACCTGCGCCGTCTTGAGGAGGACTGGCTGGAACTGCGCGCACAGCATGCGGCGATCTGGGAAGGGGTGCGTAGCCGCAACGCCCAGGCTGCGCAGGCGGCAGTCCGTCGGCATATGGATTTCGTGCAGGAGAGCATGCGCGCCCGCGCGCAGCACGAGGCGCGCGAGTCCCGTGCGCAGGTGGCCCGCAAGCTGGTCAAGGCTGTGGAGTAGCCGGCCGGGCACGCTAGAATCTGCACCTCTGTGTCTTTCAGAGAATGCCGATGGATTCCCTCGATGCGTTGCGCGCCGGCAGGCTGGCCGGCGCCCGCCACCTCAGGCTGGCATGTGGCCTGACCGAATTTCCGCCGGAGATCTTCGGACTCGCCGATACGCTGGAAGTGCTCGATCTGTCCGGCAACCGGCTGACGTCCTTGCCGCTGGATCTGTCGCGCCTGCACCGTTTGCGCATTTTGTTCTGTTCGGGCAATCCTTTTACCGTGTTACCCGAGGTGATCGGCGAATGTCACCGGCTTGAGATGGTCGGCTTCAAGTCCTGCTGCCTGAGCACGGTCCCGGCGGTTGCGCTGCCTGCCAGGCTGCGTTGGCTGATCCTGACCGACAATGCGATAGATGAGTTGCCGGCGTCCATCGGTCGCTGCACCGACCTGCAGAAGCTGATGCTGGCCGGTAACCGTTTGCGCACTTTGCCCGAGGCGATGGCGGCTTGCACGAGCCTGGAGTTGCTGCGTGTCTCGGCCAACCGGCTGGCTGCCCTGCCGGCGTGGCTGTTTGACCTGCCGCGTCTGTCGTGGCTGGCCTATGCGGGCAATCCGTTCTGCGCGCCCGTTGAGAGCCCACGCCTGGGTGGTGATGTGGCGATCCGCATCCCGCGTGCCGACCTGTCGCTGGGTGAGCGGCTTGGCGAAGGGGCGTCCGGCGTGATTCATCGGGCAGAATGGCGGGGTAACGGCGGAGGGCGTCCGGTGGCGGTCAAACTCTTCAAGGGCACGATGACGAGCGACGGCTTGCCGCAGCACGAGATGGCCGCCTGTCTGGAGGCCGGTGACCATCCGGGGCTGATCCCCGTGCTCGGTCGCCTGGAAGCCGAGGGCGAGGCCGCCGACGGTCTGGTGATGGCCTTGATTGATCAGGCTTTCGCGAATCTGGCCGAGCCGCCCAGTCTGGCGTCCTGTACCCGTGACGTCTATACGGATGGCGTCACGTTCTCTGCGGGGGCTGTTCTGCGCATTGCCGGTGGGATAGCTTCTGCGGCCGCTCATCTGCACCGGCGCGGCATTCTCCATGGCGATCTGTATGCGCACAACATCCTGTACGCCGGTGAAGAGCGCGCGCTGCTGGGGGATTTCGGTGCGGCCTCCTTTTTCGCGCCGGATGACGAGGCGTTGGCGTCTGCCCTGCAACGCATCGAAGTGAGCGCCTTCGCCTGCCTGCTGGAAGAGTTGATCGTGCGCTGTGCGGAGTCGGGGCTACAACTGCAGTCCCTGGAGCGTCTGCAGAGGCGCTGCGCGGATCCTGTTCCCTCGATGCGCCCGCTGTTCGTGGACGTGGAGGCTGAACTGGCGTGCATCGCGGCGTTGCCGCTGCACTTCAGCTGACGGCTTGACTGGATCGCGTGTCCCTGCGTGCCCTCCGCAACGGGCTGTGTCGGGTGGTGGTTGATATGTTGGTGCCGGCGGATTACGCTGAAAATCAGGATGAACGGGCGTGTCCGGCTCCAGCCCTGGTGGCGGAAAGGATGTGTGCTGTGAAGGTGACCCTGTCCATGCTGTTGGCCGGGCTGCTGGCCGGTTGCGGTGGCATGCTTCCTACTTCCCAGCAGGAGGTCGGCAAGCGCTGGCGCGACTTCGACGATGTCAAGCATGCCTTCGACCAGATCGTGCCCTACCAGACGGGTATGGAGGAGGTGCGCAAACTCGGCTTCGATCCCTACACGACCCCCAACATGCAGATCCTCAACCATTCCCAGGTGGTGCGTGCGGTGCTGCCATCTCCGTTGCAGGATCCGGCGACAGTTCCGAAGGGCATCCAGGAGTGCATGAAGGTGCAGGAGGGGTGCGTGGGCTATTTCATGGAGCCGAGCAACGTAGACCGCAAACGGGTCGGCAACTTCATGCTCGATTTTCTCAATTTCAAGCGCAATACCGTGGTGACCGGTTGGCGTTTCGGTGCGTTGATCGTCGTCATTGACGACAAGGTCGTCTATAAACAGTGGAGCGGCCAGCCGCGTATCGAGGAAAACGAGGTGCGCCATAACCCCTTGGGCCCATTGCAGGGGGTTGGTGAGGCGCTTCGGCCGTCGCCGTAGTTGCACTTGGAAATCGATCACGCTGCGTGTCCGTGGGCCTAATGTTTGGGCGCCGCGTGCCGTAAAATGAAAAGAACGCACCATCTGGAGAGTCGGGTGGTGGAATCATCAGGAGTACATCATGAGCGTTAGTTCGGTCAGCGGCGCCTCCAGCGCTGCCTTCACCCAGGCCCTCCAGCAGCAGGCCGAAGCCAGCAAGGTTCAGCAACAGCAGGCGCCGGAGGATGTGCGCAAGAAAGAGGAGCAGCAGGCTCAAGCTGCGCAAGCTGCCCAGACTGCGCCGGAACCCACTTCGAATCTGAACGGGCAGGTCGTCGGGCAGGTCGTCAATACTTTTGCCTGATCCTGTCGCCGTGCTGCGGCATCGTAAAACCCGGTCGAGGCCGTAATACCGTTCAGTTAAGGTCTTTCTTCAGAGGCCGGACGGTGTAACGAACCGGGCGTGCTTTGACGCCCCTGTCGTTTTTCGACGACCGCAAACTGCATCTGGGTGCGCAGTCGTATCAGGTGGGCAGGCAGCTTTCTCGGGGCCATGCCGACGGCCCAAATCATCTCGTGTTGCAGAATATGCAGCGTGCGCACGAAGCTCAGATCGGTCGGCTCGACCTTTGCCACGATTGCCGCTTTGGCCATCTCCAAGCGCATCAGGTTGCAAGCGATCAGTGCGCCCCAGATTTCTTGCTCGACTCCTTGAGGCAGCTGGCTGCGCCAGATCCAGCGTCGCCAACACCTCGGGCATCGATTTGGTGTCGATACAGCGCCAGTGCGATCACCAGCCAGACCACCTGCTCTGCGGGCAAGCGTTTTTGGTGGAGGCTCGCGCTGCCCGTGGCTTCAAGTGCCTCCTCGATCCACGTTTGCGGCAAATGCTCCGCCAACCGGTCCATCCCGGCCAGCGGCAGAACTTCTGACAAAGCATGAAGCGGACTCGATAGCATTCAGTCCGACGTTAACAGCCTTGTTTATTGTTTACAACAACTTGGCAAGAAAAGAAAATGCCGTTCAGTGTTAACTGAACGGCATTGCCGGCAAGCCGGGGGTTTTCCGTTATTGGTTGTGCCGTTTGTCAGGCTGCCAGCGGAATGGCTGCCCCCGTGTCTGTGCTGAGTTCCCCCAGGCGCTGTAGGACTGCTTGCCGCATCTGCTCCCGGGCCAGCCGTTTTTGCTGCGTCCGCTTGCGGTGGTGGCGGTCGATGTCCTCCAGGGGTTTTTCCCTTAGCGGTAGCTGTATGGTGCCACGCCCATCAGTCGATGGCTGCGCCTGAAACGGCTCGAATGCCTGACGGTACAAGGCCTCGAGGCGAGTCTGGCCGAGTGGTGTCTGGTAGTGTTCATCGGGGGCAATGATCCGGATCTGATCCAGCTTCAGGAAGGAGAGCAGGGCAATCAGGCTGTCCATCAGCAGGAACAGCGGCGCCAGTTGGGCGTGGAGCTTGCGGAATTCTTTTACCTGTGCGTGCTGGCCCATGCAGCCCTGGTTCCGGCAGATCAAGGCGCCATGGGTGCCATCGGCCTGTCTCTGGAAGAGGAAACCGAGGGCGTGACTCCATACGCCGTCGATGAAGAGTACCAACTGGAACTCCCCCTCGTTGCGGATCGTGTCCCGGGTCAGCAGTACCAAGCGTACTTCAGCTGTCATTGCAGGGTATTCGACCGACCACAGGCTGAGTTCGCCGTCCTTCAGGGTGTCGAGCAGGGGCGGCGGAAAGTGGTCGAGCAGGAAACGGTAATGATCGTGGATGTGGCGCAGCGATTCGTCCACTGACCAGCGACGTGAGACGTAGTCCCTGTAATACCTGGGGTGCAGACGCGGCGATGTGCCTGCGAAAAGGCGGACCAGGCGCTTGTTGAGAAAAAAGGATTCCAGCGTGTGGGCTTCTGCGCTGAGTCGCTTGTAATGCCAATCCTGGCCCATGCGGCGTAGGCGGCGTTTCAGCTTGTAGAGGCGGTAGGCAGGATTCAGGCTTTTGTGCAGAAAGCGGTCGAAAGTCTGGGCCATCGGGCGGGTTCGAAGCGGATACGTTATGCCGGTGATCCTACGGAAGAAGTCTTAATTTTTACTGACAAATTCCTTAAAACTCTCTGTATCCAGGTGAAATTCAAAGAGTATTTTTACTGAATAGTGGTTTCTGCGGTTGTCGGGGCGGCAAGGAGGTGTCTGCTTCATCTATGTGCCCGGAATGGCCGCGTTGCGTTGCATGTGTCGTGTTGCTGGGGAACCAGCGCCGACGAGCCACTTGCCACTGTTCCGGCGACAGGAACAGTTCAACGACTTCCATCTGTCGCGGCTCGACATGTTTGCGCCGTTCGATACCAGTGGGGGATTTGCCTTCGTGCTGCCGGCGTTCTCCCCCAGTGCGGCGTTCCACGCCATTCCAGCGCTTGGTTGTTGCGTGAACCGAACCCATCTGCGTCTCCCATGCCCTTGTCGTTCGGCATTCTCTTGGACTCGCCGATTTTCTTTCGAGAACTATGTCTCGCAGCAGAAAGTGGAACGGTGCACGTTACAGGGATTTGCAAAAATCAGTCGCGAGAAGGCTGGTTATCCGGCGCTCGATAGAGAAGAAATTGCGCATCTGGATCGGTGTAACCGATGTTCTCGAGCTCCGCGGGGCTGAGGATGGCAGGCTCCAGGAAGCGTGTATCGCCCACAACAAGGCATTGGTGGCGGCCGGTCTTCCGCCCCTCTCAATCCACGGCCTGCGCCGCTCGTTTGGCACCCTGGCCGAGTGGGTGGAGGTGCCCGCCGGCATCGTTGCGCAAATCATGGGGCACAAGCCCAGTGCCACCGCAGAGAAGCACTACCGCCGTCCGCTCGACCTGCTGCGCATGTGGCACGCGAAGATTGAGAGCTGGGTTCTGGAGCAGGCCGGCATCGAGCAGCCGGGCGACGGGCAAGCGGCCGGGCTGCGAGTTGTCGTGTAGTTCTTTATTGAAACCCGAAACGCTACGCTATACACTGCATTCATGATTAAGAGCTTCGAGCACAAGGGACTCCAAGACTTCTTCGAGACTGGGAGAAAGGCAGGCATTCAGCCACATCACGCCCTAAAGCTGGGCCGCCAACTGGCACGGCTGCATGCAGCCAAAGCGCCTGACGATATGAACTTGCCGGGGTGGCGTCTGCATCCACTTCAAGGGGGCTTGGCCGGCCACTACTCCGTCACAGTGAATGGGAATTGGCGTCTGACGTTTCGCTTTGAAGCAGGCGACGCGGTTCTGGTGGATTACCAGGACTACCACTGAAAGGATTCATCATGACGACGATGTTCAACCCGCCGCACCCTGGCGAAACGCTTCGGGAAGATGTGCTGCCGGCCTTGGGTTTGTCCGTGACCGAGGCTGCAACCCAACTGGGCGTAACCCGTGCAGCCCTGTCTCGCGTGCTCAATGGCCGCGCTGCAATCTCCCCGGAAATGGCCCTACGCCTCGAAGGATGGCTTGGTGTTGAGCACGGGGGAAGCGCCGACGCGTGGATTGCGCAGCAAGCCGCCTACGACCTTTGGAAGGCCCGGATGGCTGGAGCGCCTGTCGTCCAACGTGCGCCGGAACTGATAGCCGCCTGACCGAGCACCACTGCCGCGACTAGGTTGGCCAACCGAAAAGCGGGACACCTTCAACTTACCTCGGCTTTACCTCACATTAGCCTCATATTTCCGTTCATTTCCTCACGAGATTGAAGTGCGCTCCATACCGTGCAAACGGGTTAATTGGAGAGCACTTCAATGCCAACGACCGAAGAGCTGGCCCGCCGCCTGGGCCTTCGTCCTCAAACGCTTCGAGCCGCGCTTTGCCGCAATGGGCACTACTTTGGGCTGCGTCCGGCCAAGTTGCCGAACGGTCACCTCCTGTGGCCTGCTGATTCGTTCGAGAGGCTAATCGGTAGGGAGAGCGTCTGATGAACGCCCCCGACCGCATTGCAGCCGAGAGCGCCCTGGAACAGCGCCATTTTACCGCCACCAAGTTTCAAGGCACCAGCAACCCCCGACACCAGCGCGCCCTTCAAGCGCTGCTGACCCGCCCGCAGCCGCGCAAGCACTTGGACCGCATTGCCGGGGCCGGTAATTCACCAGAACTGATTGCCGAACTGCGCCGCCGTGGCCTCGATATCCCTTGCGACCGTGTGCCAGTCATCGACCGCGACGGCCGCGAGGTGCTGCGTGGCGTGTATCACCTAACCGCTGCCGACCGCCGCAAGATTCACGCTTGGCTGCTGCGCCGTCGCCAAGGCGGACTAATCAGTCAGCAGCTCGTCGGCATGCTCGCGGAGGCGCCCTGATGGCAGCCACGAAAATTACCCCATCCCTGCGGCTCATGCTGGACATTCCGGCGTGGCAGGCTGAAGTCATGGCGCTGCCCGCCCCTGCGATTGCTTGCGGTTCGCTGCTGCTGTTGAAGATGCACCTGTGGCGCATTGGCCCGATTCCCGATGACGATGTTGCGCTGGCCCGCATCACCGCCACGTCTCCCGCCGAGTGGAAGAAGCTGCGCAAGGCCCTGGAGCCGCTGTTCATCGTCAAGTACGGCGAGTGGCAGCGCGAGGACTGGAACAACGAGCTGGAAGCCGCCTATGAGGCGGTGAATAAGGCCCGCCAAAAATCTCAAAAGGGCCATGCAGCACGGTGGGGCGGTCGTGCTTCGGGCACTGCCAGTGGCATTGCCCGGGCATGCCAGCAGGCATGCTTAATCACAGGACATACCTCCAGAACGGCCAGAAAGCCCCTGTAGCCGCCCCGAAGAAACTCATGCAGAGCGGCTTGCCGCTATCCGGGGCTGCAATTCGCCTGACGCCCGTCTCGCAAGTCTTGGGCATCGCCGAAGGCATCGAGACCGCGCTTGCGGCATCGGAGCTGTTCGAGGTGCCGGCGTGGAGCTGCGTCAGTGCCCAAGGCATCGAGAGTTTCGAGCCACCGGCCGGCGTGGAGCACGTCATTGTGTTCGCCGATAACGACACCAACTTCGCCGGCCAGAAAGCCGCCTACGCCGCAGCCCACCGTCTCAAGCTCAAGGGCTTCGAGGTGGAGGTGGTCGTTCCGCCGGCCGTAGGCGATTGGCTCGATGAACTGAACCGGAGGAGTGTGAACACATGACCGACCCCGACAAAGACCGCCGCGCCCGCTGGCGGGCCTACCACCGGGCCTGCAATGCCATCGTCAACGCATGGCGGGCATCGGGTACCAACCGCCCGATGCCGCCTTTCCCTGCGTGGCCGGATGGCCTCGACGACCTGCGCTGTGGAGCCAAGACTCGCGCCGGCACACCCTGCAAGCGCAAGGATCTGACGGACTTGGGGCGCTGCAAACTGCATGGCGGCATGAGCACCGGGCCGACCACGGCAGAGGGCAAAGCGCGGGCTGCACTCAATGGGAATGCCCCGAAGCGGAAGCAGAGCCCATGAGGGGGCAAGGAAATGCCAAGGGTGCGCGCGCCGTGAGCCCGAGATTCCCCCGATATCTGCCTGCGCCGAACGGGGAGGTTTCGGGGGGGGGGGGGGGGGGGGCGCGCCCCCCCGCCCCGACAATGGTCTGGCAACACCCCCCCGCCCCCCCGCCCACCCCGCTCCTCTCCCCCGCGCCCGCCCCCCCCCCCCCCCCCCCCCCCCCCCCCCCCCCCCCCCCCCCCCCCCCCCCCGGCGGCGTGCGGGCGCGCGGCCGGGCCGCCGCCGCCCGCGCCCCCGCCCCCCTCCTCCCTGCCGCC
>JAFEDI010000090.1 GCA_018241725.1 Pseudomonadota bacterium
ACATCGAGCAGCCGGTCAAAGGGAGTCGACTACGCCCTCGCGTGATCGAGCCGGACAAACTCCAGCTGAAGCTCCGCACACTGCTTAAGGCCATCGATGCGCATCCCATCGTGATGGACCGGAGTGGCACAGCCGCCACGTTGCCGTGGGTAGTCTCCTGAGTCCGTGCCGTAGGAACTGAATCGATGACTGCTCCGAGAACCGACGCCTCCTTGCTGAACGAGCTGCGCGGCCTGATCGAACAGGCCCGCCAGCACGTTGCACAAACTGCCAATAGTGCGGCGACGATGCTGTACTGGCATGTGGGCCTGCGTATCCGGCGTGAGGTTCTGAAGGAGGGGCGTGCGGACTACGGCGAGCAGATTGTGTCGACGCTGTCGACACAATTGGTCCGCGAGTACGGTCGCAGCTTTGGCGTGCGCAGCTTGCGCCGCATGGTGCAATTTGCCGAGGTGTTCCCGGACGAGGCGGTGGTGGCGTCGCTATCGCCGCACCTGAGCTGGAGCCACTTCATCGAGATCCTGCCGCTGAAAAAGCCGCTGGAGCGCGAGTTCTACTCCGAGATGTGCCGCATCGAGCGCTGGAGCGTGCATACCCTGCGGGAACGCATCGGCAGCCAGCTCTACCTGCGCACGGCGCTGACCAAGCAGCCCGAGGCTCTGGTCGATACCGAACTCGTCAAGCTGCGCGCCGGCGGCCAGATGACGCCCGACATGGTGTTCCGCGACCCCTACATGCTGGACTTTCTCGGCCTGCCCGACGGCTACAGTGAGCGCGACCTGGAGGCCGCCATCCTGCGCGACATGGAGCGCTTTCTGCTGGAGATGGGCGCGGGCTTCACCTTCGTCGCCCGCCAGAAACGCATCAGCGTGGGCGGTGACGACTTCTACCTCGACCTGTTGTTCTACCACCGGCACTTGCGCCGGCTGGTGGCGGTGGAGCTGAAGCTGGAGAAGTTCCAGCCCGCCCACAAGGGTCAGATGGAGCTGTACCTGCGCTGGCTGGACAAGTACGACCGCGCCGCGGGCGAGGAGTCGCCCATCGGCCTGATCCTGTGCGCCCAGGCCGACACCGAGCAGGTCGAGCTGCTCGACCTGGGAAGCGCCAACATCCGGGTCGCCGAGTACCTGGACAAGATTCCCGACATGAAACTGCTGCGCGAGCAGTTGCACCGTTCGGTGCAGCGGGCGCGCGAACAGGTCGCACTGGGGGCCCTGCCGCCCGTGTCCGCACCTGATGGAGAAGAGCAATGAGTCTGAAGCCGTGGCGTGAGATCGCCGTTCCGCACGAGGACGTGCTCAAGGGCACCTTCCAGCAGGCCGAGTTCGCGGCCGACCTGTCGCGCGTGCATCTGGGTACGGCAACCGCTGAGTACCAGGACCCGTCGCTGTTCTTCCAGCGCACCTTCATCACCGAAGGCATGCGTCTGCTGCTCGACTCGGTGGTCCATCGCCTGACCGGGCGTGGTGGCGATCCGGTGATCCAGTTGCAGACCGCCTTCGGTGGCGGCAAGACGCACACGATGCTGGCGGTGTATCACCTTGCCAAAGGCGAAGTGTCGGCCTCGGACATGCCCGGCATTCCGTCGATCCTGAACGCGGCCAGCGTGGTGGAGATGCCGCGGGCGCGCATCGCGGTGCTCGACGGCATCCGCCTCTCGCCCAACCAGCCGATGAAGCGCGATGGGCTGGCGGTGAACACGCTCTGGGGCGAGCTGGCTTGGCAACTCGGTGGCGCCGAGGGCTACGCCATGGTGCGCGAGGCGGACGAGTCCGGCACCTCGCCGGGCAAGGGCGTGCTGGCGGATCTGCTCGGCCGCTACGCGCCGTGCGTGATCCTGATCGACGAACTGGTGGCCTACATCCGCCAGTTCGAGGAAGGCAAGACGCTGTCGGGTGGCTCCTTCGATTCCAACCTGAGCTTCTTGCAGGCGCTCACCGAGGCGCTCAAGGCCGTGCCGACGGCGGTGTTGCTGGCCTCGCTGCCCGAGTCCGACAAGGAAGCCGGCAGCCAGCGCGGCGTGAAGGCGTTGGCTGCCCTGTCGCATTACTTCGGGCGGGTCCAGGCGCTGTGGAAGCCGGTGTCGTCCGAAGAGGCCTTCGAGATCGTGCGTCGTCGGCTTTTCTCGAGCATCGGCGACAAGCTGGGGGCCGAGGCGGTATGCCGGGCCTTTGCCGACTACTACATTGCCAACGCTGCCGACCTGCCGCACGAGACCCAGGAGGCGCGCTACTTCGAGCGCCTGATGCATGCCTACCCGATCCACCCCGAGGTCTTCGTGCGCCTCTACGAGGACTGGTCCTCGCTCGACAACTTCCAGCGCACCCGCGGCGTGCTGAAGCTGATGGCGAAGATCATCCACCGGCTGTGGAAGGACAACAACGGCGACCTGCTGATCATGCCGGGCAGTCTGCCGCTGTACGACGCCGACACCCGCAACGAGTCGATCTACTACCTGCCGCAGGGCTGGGACCCGGTGCTGGAACGCGACGTCGACGGCGAGCGCGCGGAGACCACCGAACTGGAGAGCGTGGATACTCGCCTGGGCAGCGTGCAGGCGTGCCGTCGCACCGCGCGGACGATCTTCTTGGGCAGCGCGCCAACGACGTCCAGCCAGATGGTGCGCGGCATCGAGCTCGAGCGGGTATTGCTGGGATGCGTGCAACCGGGGCAGCAGATCGGCGTGTTCAAGGACGCGCTGCGCCGCCTGAACGACCGCCTGCATTACCTCAACTCGGGCAACAATCGCTTCTGGTTCGATACGCGACCCAACCTGCGCCGCGAGATGGAAGACCGCAAACGGCGATTCCAGGACAAGGATGACGTGATCCCCGCGGTACGCGACCGGGTCCAGCGCACGCTGGCGCAGGGCGTGTTCGGCGGCGTGCATGTGTTCACCGCCAGCGCTGACATTCCCGACGACTGGGCGCTGCGTCTGGTGGTGCTGCCGCCGACAGCCGGCTACAGCCGCAGCGGCGACCAGTCCGCCATCCGCTACGCCACCGAGATCCTCAAGCACCGCGGCGAGCAGCCGCGTTTCAAGCAGAACCGCCTGATCTTCCTCGCCCCCGACGCCGATAGCGTGAGCCGCCTGAAGGATCAGGTGCGCTCGGTGCTGGCTTGGCAGTCGATCGTAGCCGACATCAAGGAGATGAAGCTCAACCTCGACCAGTACCAAGCCCGGCAGGCAAGCCGCAGCCTGGACGACGCCAACGAGGCCCTGCGCGGCATGGTGAAGGAGAGCTACCGCTGGATGCTGGCGCCGGCCCAGTTCGCCGAGCGCGGCAAGGGGCTCTCGGAGCTGCAGTGGGAACCGTTCCAGATCAACTCTGGCGCGCAGAACCTGACCCAGGAGATCGAGCGCGTGCTGCGCGAGAACGAGCTGCTGATCACCGAGTGGGCGCCGATCCACCTGCACAACGTGCTGAAGACGTGGTTCTGGAAGGACGGCACGGGCGAGGCCAATGCGCTCAACGTCTGGCAGCAGACCTGTCAGCAGCTTTACCTGCCACGTCTGCGCGACGACGCGGTGTTCCACAACACGCTTGCTGCGGGTGCGGAGAGCCGGGATTTCTTCGGCTTTGCGCAAGGTAAGGAGGACGGTCGCTACCTGGGCTTCAGCTTCGCGAAGCGGACGACGCCCATTCTGGACACCGCGCTGATCCTGATCGAACCGTCGCTCGCACAGGCCGAGGCTGAGCGCATCGCGGCCGAACGTGCGCAAGAGGCCGCGGGCGCTGGAGCGGCCACCTATCCGCTTGGCACGCCACCCAGTGCGCAAAAGGCTGCCGACTCGGGCGGCGCCACGCGCGCTCTCTCGGCCCCAGCCGCCGCCACCACAGCGCTCCGGACACACTTCTTCGGGACGATCGACCTCGATCCCGTCATGGCGAAGCGGCAGTTCGCCGACATCATCGACGAGGTGGTGCTGAACTTCACCGCCAAGCCGGGCGTGAAGGTGCGGATCTCGATCGAGATCGACGCAGAGAGCGATGCGGGCTTCGAGGACGGGTTGCAGCGTGCCGTGAGGGAGAACTGCAACGTGTTGAGGTTCAAGAACGCGGAGTTCGACTGAGTCCGATCTCTGCGGCAATCATTGCCTACCTCGGCTGGCCCGCACGATCCCGGCACCTAAGGGGTCAGTGGTCGAGTAGAGGCAGATCGGCCGGTCGATGTGCTCCTGACTGTGTTCAGCCTTTAGGCTGCGTCGATGCAGCACGAAGAGCACGATGGCTGTAATAGCGGCGCCGGCTATTGCGCCGACCGCTGCAGCGCCGAGCAGCGCAAAATCAATCTCGGGGATCATGGGCGGTCCTCGTCTGTGTTGCCGCGACGGCACTCCGGCTCCGTTTGCGAGGACTCGCTCGCCGCACGCAACCATGCCACAAGCAGCGTCGGGCAGCGCAGTCGCTCGGACGGTCGCGGATCTCGCAGGAAGGCCGGCACGTCCATGAGTAGGGGTTTACTGTTCTCAGGGTTGGTCATCGCTGCACCAAAGGTATGGCGCCGCCATTCCAACACAAAAAGCGCTTTGCGGGCGGGCCGGGCGAAGCTGGAATGCTTACTTGGATCAGGCGGTGGGCGCCGATGAGCCGCGATGCGTGGACGCGTCGGCTCTGCGATGCGGGCTAACACTTTCCGTCATGGTGATAGCCCGGTGATAGCCCGGCCAAAAAGAAAAGGGGCTTGCATCGCTGCAAGCCCCTGAATTTGTTGGTGGTGATGGGCGGAATCGAACCGCCGACCTATGGGTTATGAATCCATCGCTCTAACCGTCTGAGCTACATCACCAACAGAGCGCGCGAATATAGCGGGTTGGTGACGGGGGCGTCAA
>JAFEDI010000091.1 GCA_018241725.1 Pseudomonadota bacterium
AATGCGTCAAGACCCTCGCGGGCTCCCATAGGGGTAAATTCACGAACTGTCTTTAGACCGACCAGAACCCGCGGGTGAGCGAGTGAATAAATCAATTCACCCGGACAAACCAGCTCCGCTCGCCGGCGCTTCAGGCTCCGGCCGAATACGCCGCCATCGCGCGCACGACGCCATCGTCCTCGCCGACCGCCTCCACCAGTTCGATGCGACAGTCTGGATGACGCGCCCGCGCAGCCTCCACCAGCACCGGCACGTCGCGCTTGAGGTGGCCACCCTGGGCCAGGAACAGCGGCACGATGCGCAGGCTACGCGCACCGGCGGCAACCGCCGCCTCGACCGCATCAGCCAGCGTCGGCTCCATCAATTCGAGAAAGGCAACCGTCACCTGCGCGTCCGGCCTCAGGTGCTTCACCTCCGCCGCCACCCGGCGTGCCGGCTCCGCCCATTGCGGATCCCGCGCCCCATGGGCGAACAACACGATCGCTTCCTGCGTCATCTTCTGCTCCTGCCTGTCTGCATCAAAACTGATGTGACCATACTCGATGTTAATCCACGCAGCCGGTGGAACATGGTCAAATCCCCACCCCACTGCGTTCCTGCTCCGCCATGTTCATTCCGCCCCGCCTCCGGCACGCAGTTGCCGCCCTCGTCCTGCTGACCTGCAGCAGCCACTCCGCCCGCGCCGAGCTGCGCCCGGAATCTGTCCCCGGCGGCGTCGCAGCAATCCTCGTCGCAGAGGCCGGCGCGCCCCGCCCGGAGGTCCGCTATGCCGGCCGCCCGGTATTCCTGCAGCAGCGCCAGGAAGGCTGGTACGCACTGGTCGGCCTGCCCCTCGACACGCCGGTCGGTGACCAATACCTGGAAATCGGCCCCGACACAGCCCGACGCCCCCGGCCCTTCCACGTGGCAGCCAAGGCCTACCCGGTACAGCGGCTGACGATCAAGAACCCGAAGATGGTCACCCCCGACGACGAAGATCTGGACCGCATCAACGCCGAGCGGGACCGCCAGATCAGCGTCCGCAGCCAGTTCCGCGACGTGGCCGTGCCGCGCACGGACCTCGCGCTGCCAGCTACCGGCCGCCTGTCCAGCCGCTTCGGCCTGCGCCGGATCTTTAACGGCGAGCCGCGCGCCCCGCATACCGGGCTGGACGTGGCAGTACCGACCGGGACCGCCGTACACGCCCCTGCCGACGGCGTGGTGACGCTGGTGGACGACTTCTACTTCAATGGCAAGACCGTCTTCGTGGACCACGGCCAGGGCTTCGTCAGCATGGTCTGCCACCTGGACAAGGCCAGCGTCCAGCTCGGCCAGGCGGTGCGCCGCGGCAACGTGCTCGGCCAGTCCGGCAGCAGCGGCCGCGCCACCGGCCCCCATCTGCACTGGAGCGTCTACCTCAACGGCGCAGCGGTCGACCCGGCCCTGTTCATCGAGCCGCCGCCAGCCCGTTGAGCACCCGCGCGGCAGCGAACAGGCCGACGCTGGCGGTCACCGTCACCACCGAGCCGAAGCCGGCGCAGTTGAGACCGGCCGGCCCACCCACCGACACCTCGCAGGCCATGTCGGACGACGGGTAGCGCAGCGGCTCGGTGGAGAACACGGCCTCCACGCCGAACTTCTTCTTCGGGTCACGGGCAAAGCCATGGCCCTTGCGCAGTTGCCCCCGTACCTTGGCCAGGAGCGGGTCCTGGATCGTCCGCGACAAGTCGTCCACGCGGATCTGTGTCGGGTCGATCTGCCCGCCGGCGGCGCCGCAGGTGATCACCGGCACGCCGGTACGCCGGCAGAAGGCGATCATCGCCACCTTCACGCGCACGGCGTCGATGGCATCCACCACGTAGTCGAAACCCGCACCGAGCAGCTCGGCGGTGTTGTCGATGGTCACGAAATCATCGACAACGTCCACCCGGCAGGCCGGGTTGTAGCCGGCGATGCGCTCACGCATGGCCTCCACCTTGGCCTGGCCGAGGGTCGCGTCCGCGGCGTGGATCTGCCGATTGATGTTGGATTCGGCGACGTGGTCCAGATCGATAAGGGTCAGCCGACCGATGCCGCTGCGGGCCAGCCCTTCCGCCGCCCACGAGCCGACACCACCGATGCCCACCACGCAGACCCGCGCCTCTGCCAGCCGGGTCCGCCCGGCCTCTCCGTAAAGGCGGGCCAAGCCGCCGAAGCGGCGGGAATCGTCGGGGGCATCGAGATCGGTCTTTTCCATGGTGCGTAAATCCGGTTCGGGCGCGCAAATATACCTGACGGGGCCATAATCCCGGGTCCTTGCCGCTCATCACGCAATCACGTCCATGCCCCGCTATACCCACATCCTGTTCGACCTCGACGGCACGCTCATCGACTCCGCACCGGCGATCCTGGCCAGCTTCCGCGACGCCTTCTCCCACGCCGGGGTGAAACCCGTCGTCGCCATCGACGAGAGCATCATCGGACCGCCGCTGCTGGAAACCCTGCAGTTGCTGAGCGGCAGCACTGACGCGGCGCTGATCGCCCGCCTCGCCGATGGCTTCAAGGCCAGCTACGACAGCGAAGGTTACAAGCAGACCGCCGCCTATGCCGGCGTCGGCGACATGCTCAAGGCCCTGAAGGACGCTGGCCTGTCCCTGTCCATCGCCACCAACAAGCGCATCCATCCCACCCGCCTGATCCTCGCCCACCTGGGCTGGCTCGACTACTTCGACCACATCTACGCGCTGGATCTCTTCGAACCGCGCCTGCCCACCAAGGCCGCGATGATCGCCCGCCTGCTGGCCGACCACGCGCTGCCAAAAGAGAGCGCCATCTACATCGGCGACCGCAGCGAGGACGGCGAATCGGCGGATGCGAACGGCTTGCCCTTCGTCGCAGCCACCTGGGGCTACGGGAGTCTGTCGCCTGAAGCACTACAATCCCATTGGCGTTGCGCGGCATCCCCCGCCGGGATGCTTGCCGGACTCACGCTCGATTGAGCGGACAGGTACCTCCCAAACCCCGGCCACGCCGCCGATTAAAGCAGGCAGCCCTTGTGCCGTAACAAAACCCACAGCCCTCACCCGCCGACAGCCCGCCAGGACATGAAGCCCATCACCCGCTACTGCATTTCGCACGCAGAACCAATGCTCCCCCCCTACTGGTTCGACGATGCCATTGCCCTGGGCGAATACGAAGAAGAAAGCCCCTTGCACATCAGCCGGCTGCACAACTTCTGGCACAAGAACCGGAACCTGTCCTTCGGCGCAGCGGGCTCCTATGCACTGCCCCGTGCCCTGGAACAACTGCCTCCGGAATACCAGTTGGTGGGGATCTGCTCCTATCGCAAAGCCATCCTTCGTCGTCCGCTCGGCCGCCCTTCCGAGAGCTACCCGACGATGCGGGAAATGGAACGCCATGAAGCCGAACCCCTGGATGCATCGGAAATGAGTCCCACGGGCGAGCATGAATTCCTCCTCGCCCAGCCCCGGCACTTTCCGACCGGACTCTTCCATCAATATGCGCTGGTCCACGAACTGGTCGATCTGCTCGACTACACTTCACTCGCGATCAATAACGGGATCCTCGACAAGGCAGCGGCTGCCGACTTCGTCAGGGAACAGGTCATCATCCCGGGCGGCTGCGAACTGGGGATCTATCCCCGCCAGTGGCTTGGCGAAACATTGAGTGCGCTGAGCACACTGGGAAAAACATTCCTGGAGACTTACGGGAGCCGCATCCGCGGCTACAACATCTATCAAATCCGTGCCGTGGGCTTCCTATCCGAACGGCTGGGCTCCTTCCTTCTGATGCGCGAATTGAACCGTCGTTACCCCAAGGGCACACCGCCGGAGCTCTTCGGCCACATGACCTGCATCATCGAAGACGGACGCACCTACGCAGCCAGCACTACAAACACCTGATTCACCTCGCGCAGGATTTTGATCAAGGACCATCCATGAAGGCAGTCATTCTTGCCGGCGGCTTGGGCACACGCATTTCCGAGGAAACCCACCTCAAACCAAAGCCGATGATCGACATCGGCGGCAAGCCGATTCTCTGGCATATCATGAAAATCTATGCCGCCCACGGGGTCAATGAATTCGTCATCTGCTGCGGCTACAAGGGCTATGTGATCAAGGAGTATTTCGCCAACTATTTTCTTTACATGTCGGACGTCACATTCGACATGGCAGAGAACCGCATGGAAGTGCATCACAAGAAAGCGGAGCCCTGGCGGGTGACCCTGATCGATACGGGGGAAGACACCCTCACCGGCGGTCGCCTGAAACGCGTGGCCGACTACGTCAAGGACGACGAAGCCTTCTGCTTCACCTACGGCGACGGGGTCAGCGACCTCGACATCCAGGCCTCCATCGACTTCCATCGCCAGCACGGCAAGCTCGCCACCGTGACAGCGGTGCTACCGCCCGGCCGGTACGGCGCCCTGGAGTGCAATGGCAATCAGGTCACCAGCTTCATCGAGAAGCCCCGCGGCGACGGAGGTCTCATCAATGGCGGCTTCTTCGTGCTCTCGCCAAAGTGTCTCGACTACATCGACAACGACCAGTGCAGTTGGGAAGGCGCCCCTCTGACCCGACTGGCCCAGGACGGCGAAATGATGGCCTTCGAACACCGCGGCTTCTGGCATCCGATGGACACCCTGCGCGACAAGAATTTTCTGGAAGATCTCTGGCTTTCCGGCAAGGCGCCCTGGAAGGTCTGGTCGTGATTCCCAGGCCAGACTTCTGGCGCGGCAAGCGGGTCCTGCTGACCGGCCACAGCGGTTTCAAGGGCAGCTGGCTGGCCCTGTGGCTGGAGCGACTCGGTGCGGAGCTCACGGGCATCAGCCTGCCCCCCGCGACGGAACCCAGCCTGTTCGCGCTCAATGGCGGTGAGCGACGCGGCCTCAGCCGCTTCTGCGACATCCGCGATGCGGCCGCCCTCGCCGCCCTCGTACGCGAAGCCCGGCCCGAGATCGTTTTCCACCTGGCGGCCCAGCCACTGGTACGCGCCAGCTACCGGGATCCCATCGCGACCTTCTCGACCAACGTGCTCGGAACGGCTCACCTCCTGGACGCCCTTCGCCAGGTCGACGGACTGCGCGTCGCGGTGATGGTCACGACGGACAAGGTCTATCGCAACGAGGAATGGCCATGGCCCTACCGGGAGATCGATGCCCTCGGCGGGCATGACCCCTACAGCGCCAGCAAGGCCGCCAGCGAACTGGTCATTGCCAGCTACCGCGACGCGTTCCTGCGGGCACACGGCACGGCGGTCGCCAGCGCCCGCGCCGGCAACGTGATCGGCGGCGGAGACTGGTCGGAAGATCGCCTGCTTCCCGATGCCGTGCGCGCCTGGCAGGCCGGGCAGACACTCGACATCCGCAACCCTGACGCCGTCCGCCCCTGGCAGCATGTCCTCGACGCCCTCGCCGGTTATCTGGCCCTGGCCCACCATCTCTGGGATCGCCCCGAGCTGGCCGGAGCCTACAACTTCGGCCCCGCGACGGCGGATATCGCGAGTGTGCGCGACGTGATCGAACTCGCTCGCAAGGCCTACGCCAGCGGGGACGTCCGCTATGGCGAAAGCCCTACCGGTCCCCACGAAGCCGGCCTGCTGAGCCTGGACTCGGCGAAAGCCCAGTGCCTGCTCGCCTTCCGGCCGCACTGGCACATCGATGATGCCGTCCGGCACACGATGGCCTGGTACCGCGCCCAACGCGATGGCGCCGATACGAGAGCGCTATGTACCGCCGACATTGCCGCATGGGAGGCGGCTGCATGAACCGGCTGACGATAACGCCCCTGCCGCTGGGCGGACTGACGCTCATCGAAGCGCAGCGCATCGGCGATAAGCGCGGTTTCCTCGAGCGCCTCTTCTGCGCGGAGGAATTGCTGGACGCCGGCTGGAGCAAACCGATAGCGCAGATCAACCACACCTACACGGCCCGGCGCGGCACCGTGCGCGGACTCCATTTCCAGCACCCGCCCCACGCCGAGATGAAGCTCGTCCGCTGCATCCGCGGCGAGGTGTGGGACGTGGCGGTGGATCTGCGCCACGGCTCGGCAAGCTTCCTGAACTGGCATGCGGAAAAGCTCTCGGCTGACAACGGCCGGGCGCTACTGCTGCCCGAGGGCTTTGCCCACGGCTTCCAGACCCTGAGCGACGATGTCGAAATGCTGTATTGCCACTCGGCCGCCTATGCCCCTGCCGCGGAAGATGGCCTCCACGCGGAAGATCCGCGACTGGCGATTTCCTGGCCAATGCCAATCACCGAGCTTTCGGCGAGAGACCAAGGCCATCTGCCGCTGACCGAAGGATTTGCCGGAATCAAGCCATGAAATGCCGTCACTGCGCCTCACCGCTGACCCATATCTTTCTCGACCTCGGTTTCGCGCCCCCGTCCAATGCCTACCTGACGACGGCCGATCTGACGCGCCCGGAAAAATACTATCCGCTCCGCACCCGCGTCTGCGACGAGTGCTGGCTGGTCCAGACCGAGGATTACACCGACAGCAGCGAACTGTTCGATGAACAGTATGCGTACTTCTCCAGCACGTCCAGCGGCTGGCTGGCCCACGCCGCACGCTACGTGGAGACCATGACCCGCCGGTTGCGCCTCGACCGCGACAGTCTGGTCATCGAGATCGCCTCCAACGACGGCTACCTGCTCAGGAACTTCGTTGCCGCCGGTATCCCCTGCCTGGGGATCGAACCGACCGCCAGCACGGCCGCCGCCGCCGAGGCGCTCGGCATCCCGGTCCTGCGCGACTTCTTCGACTCCCGCCTGGCCGGGCAACTCGCCGCCTCGGGGCAACAGGCGGACCTGATCGCCGGCAACAACGTGTTCGCCCATGTGCCGGACATCAACGATTTCGCCCGTGGACTCAAGACGGCACTCCGGCCGAACGGCACCATCACTCTCGAATTCCCTCACCTGATGCGCCTGATCGAGCACGTGCAGTTCGACACCGTCTATCACGAGCACTTCTCCTACCTGTCCCTCTACACCACGCAGCGCATCCTGCAGGCAGCCGGTCTGCGCATTTATGACGTCGAAGAGCTCTCTACCCATGGCGGCAGCCTGCGGATCTTCGCCTGCCACGCCGACGCTCCGCTCCCGACATCACCAGCCGTCTCCGCCCTGCTCGCCGAAGAAGAACGACGTGGCCTGCGCAGCCTGACGGTCTATCGTGACTTCCAGACACGGGCCAACCGCATCAAGGACGACTTCCTCGGCTTCCTGATCGAACAGAAACGCGCCGGCCGCAAACTCGCCGCCTACGGCGCAGCGGCCAAGGGCAACACCCTGCTCAATTACGCCGGCATCAAGCCCGACCTGTTGCCCTTCGTGTGCGACGCAGCCCAGGCCAAACAGGGCAAATTCCTGCCGGGCAGCCATATCCCCATCCTGTCCCCCGACAGCCTGCGCGACTGCGAACTCGACTTCCTCATCATCCTGCCGTGGAACATCGCGACGGAAGTCAAAGCCCAAAACCGCCCTCTCGCCGCCCGGGGAACGCAATTCGTCACGGCAGTTCCGCACCTGGAAATCACATGAGCGCCCGCATTCACTACACCAAGCCATCCATCACCGAACTGGAAATCGGCTATGCCACCGATGCGGCGGCCAATGGCTGGGGCGAACGGTGCTATGAGTACATCCAGCGCTTCGAAGACGCCTTCAAATCCCACCTAGGCATCAAGTATGCAATCGCTACCTCGAGCTGCACCGGGGCCCTCCACATGGGCATGGCGGCACTCGGCATCGGCCCGGGCGATGAGGTCATCCTCGCCGACACGAACTGGATCGCCAGCGCAGCCCCGATCGTTCATCTGGGGGCACATCCGGTCTTCGTCGACATCCTGTCCGACTCCTGGTGCCTCGACCCGGAAAAGGTCGAGCAGGCCATCACCCCACGCACCAAGGCCATCGTCGCCGTCCATCTCTACGGCAATCTGTGCGACATGGCGCGGCTGCTCGCCATCGGTGAGAAACACGGGATTCCCGTCATCGAGGATGCCGCCGAGGCCATCGGCTCGGTCTATCGTGACCAACGGGCCGGTTCGATGGGCCGCTTCGGTACCTTCTCGTTCCATGGCACCAAGACGCTCACCACCGGAGAAGGCGGCATGTTCGTCACCAATGACCCGGAACTCTACGAGCACGTCCTCACCCTCAGCAATCACGGGCGAGCGAGAAATCAAAGCCGGCAATTCTGGCCGGAGGTGGTCGGGTTCAAATACAAGATGTCGAACCTTCAGGCGGCCATCGGCTACGGCCAGATGCAGCGCATCGATGAACTGACAACGCGCAAACGCCAGATTCTTGCGGATTACCGTAACACCCTGTCTACCCACGCAGGGCTTGCCATAAATCCAGAGCCCGCAGGGACCATCAACGGCGCCTGGATGCCCACCGTCGTCTTCGCCCCCGAAACGGGGGTCACACGCGAACAGCTGCAAAGTGCATTTGCGGCAGACCACATCGATGCCCGGGTGTTCTTCCATCCGCTCTCCAGCCTGCCACCCTTTGAGGAACGCCGCGGCAACACGAACGCCTTCGACATTCCGGGGCGGGCGATCAACCTGCCCAGCTACCATGACATGACCGTCTCCGATCAAGAGCGGGTCATGGCGGTCATCCTGAGTTGCCTGGACAAATAGGTGGCACCGGCAACGGGGCTCAGGATCATGGGAGAAATACCGTTCACCTGAAGTCCGCATCGACCTGCACCTGCCATCCGGGAAAGACCACGAGTACTTCGACGCGACACCCTTCTGTTCAACACTCTGCAAAGGTCAAGACGCCATGAAGATATATATGCTGGGCGCTGCAAATCCAGAAACCATCCGCATGGTGAGAGCGGTTCAACGGGCTACTCCAAACGTCCATTTTGCAGGGATGCTTGACAATGACCAGACAAAGAAAGGGACGGACTTCTTTGGAATTCCAGTTCTGGGCGGACTGGAACTGGTTGAATCCCTGAAAGGTGACGATGTCGGCTTCGTGAATCTGATCACCGGCAGTACCAAGGTACGCCATCAAACCACATTGGAGATTCTGGGCGCAGGCGGAAAATTGACCAACCTGATCCATCCGAACATTGATTTGACGATGACCAAAATCGGGGTCGGCCTATACCTGCAGGAATCCGTGATTCTTCAGGCGGAAGTGGAGGTCGGCGACAACAGCAGCATCCATATGGGCGCCGTCATCGGGCACGAATCGAAAATCGGACAATCCGTATTCATTGCCCACGCCGTCAGCGTTTCCGGGTGCTGTTCCATAGGGGACGGCACCTTCATCGGCACCAACGCAACGATCCTGCCGCGCATCAAGATCGGCCGATGGGCAATTATCGGTGCAGGCTCGGTCGTGACCAAAGACGTTCCGGATTTTGCAGTCGTCGTTGGAAACCCCGCCAAGATCATAAGAATCAATGAAGGAGAAATGAATTGAAGAATTTGAGCGAGCAGTTTCAGGAAGAGGTCGTGGAGAACATCGCGGCTTTATCCAGCGATGATCTCCTTCAGGACATGACCAGCCAGTGGGTCAATCGTAGCGCGGCGAGTAAATACACCTACAATTTCCGCTGGCTCGGCCGTCCCATCATCCAATATCCGCAAGACATCGTTGCCATGCAGGAGCTGATCTGGTCGGTCAAACCCGACCTGATCATCGAGACCGGCATCGCCCATGGCGGATCGCTTGTTTTCAGTGCCTCCATGCTGGCACTTCTCGACCTGTCCGATGCCATCGAATCCGGACAGACGCTCGATCCACGCAATTCCCGTCGCGAAGTACTCGGTGTGGACATCGACATCAGGGCTCACAACAGAGCCGCCATCGAAGCCCACCCCATGTACTCCCGTATCCGGATGATCGAAGGCTCAAGCACCTCATCCGCGGTCATCGAGCAGGTCAGGGCGATTGCCGCGACGCATGAGCGTATCCTCGTATGCCTCGACAGCAATCACACCCATGAGCACGTTCTGGCCGAGCTGAATGCCTATGCTGCCCTTGCCAGCAAGGGCAGCTATTGCGTGGTCTTCGACACGATCATCGAGGACATGCCCAAATCCATGTTTCCGGATCGCCCCTGGGGCCCTGGCGACAATCCCAAGACTGCCGTCCACGAATACCTGAAAACGCACCCGGAATTCGAGGTCGATCGAAGCATTCATCAGAAGCTCGTACTCACCGTGGCACCGGACGGCTACCTGAAACGGATCTCCTGACAACTACGCCCCCGGATTCGCAGCAAGTACCCGCGGCCTCACTTTCCGCAGACATTGTTTCCCCGCCCACATCATGGACAACGCGCTTCCCTCCCGAACCTCCGGTCGCCTGCCGGTGCCGACAGATCGCAATGTCAGCTTCGTCATCTGCTCGACCGATGACGAAAAGTTTGCGTATATCAGTCGCCGCATTGGCGAAATCTGCACCTCGGACAACGAAATCCTGCGCATCAGTGATGCGAAATGCCTTGCCGAGGGTTACACCCGAGGCGTCGCGCAAGCCCGTTTCGAAACCATCGTACTTTGCCAGGACGACATCGACATCCTGTGCCAGGACGCACTAGACGACGTTCTGCACAAGGGCTTGCAGGAATTCGACCTGATCGGCGTCGCCGGGCCCACCGCCCTGAAGGCGACGCGCTGGCTCGACAGCGGCGCCGCCAATCTGGCCGGTCTGTTGATTCAAGGCCCGGTAGGGAAGGCGGATGCGCCATTCTCGGTCACCTACTACGATACCGGCGATGTCCTTCACATCGAGGTCCAGGCCCTTGACGGCGTATTCATCGCCGCCAAGAAGGAAGTCTTCGCACGCGTAAGGTTCGACAGCAACGCCTTCGACGGCGCCCAACTATACGATATCGACTTCACCTATCGCTGCCATCGGGCCGGGCTTCGCGTCGGGGTCATGAAGGAATTGCTGCTCGTCAGTGGAAGCACCTCCGCCCCCGACGGGGGCGATTGGCAACGCTACGAAAAGCGCTTCTGCGAGAAATTTCCCGAATTCGAGGCCACCCGTTTCTACCCCCGGTACATACCTGGCAGCGTGAAGGCTGCATCGCTCACCGACGCGCTGGCCCTCTGCTCCGACCCCAACTACCTGCGAAACCCCACCGTGG
Organism: Pseudomonadota bacterium; assembly: GCA_018241725.1. GTDB lineage: Bacteria > Pseudomonadota > Gammaproteobacteria > Burkholderiales > Rhodocyclaceae > Zoogloea. Next base: position 11,100 of record JAFEDI010000091.1, read on the forward strand.
GGCAATCCGTCTCCACCTCCGGTTCCGACAAGCTCCCCAAGACAGCCAGCGATGACAAGCGTTATGCCCTATGGCGTTCGCGCACCTCGATGCGGGAGATCGATGCCGAGCTACTCGCCGAGCGCATGACGCTCAAATGGCATCAACGGCCGGGCATTCACCTGCTGATGGCGCTTCATCCTGGCGAGGAATCCTTACTGGCCGACACGATCGACAGCCTCGCCGCACAGTTGTATCCGGAGTGGCTGCTCACCGTGGTCACCGGCATCGACACACCGGAAGGACTCACCGAGATCCCGAACATCCAGTGGCTGGCGCTACGCGACGTCGCACATATCGATTACGTGATCGACGAAATGGCCGCAGCCTCCCCGGGAACCTGGCTGGCCCGCATCGAGCCCGGCCTGACCCTCGAGCCGCAAGCCCTGCAGATTGTGGCCGACGATATCAACGCCAGGCCAGAATGGCGTCTGATCTACTGCGACGAAGACACCCGCGAAACGGATGGCAGCTACACGGAACCGCTCTTCAAGCCCGATCTGAATCTGGATCTGTTGCGTGCCCAGGCTTATTTCGGCAGCTTCGTGCTCACCGAGAAACAGGCATTTCTTTCGGCCGGGCGCTACGGCGAGCATCGGGGCGCCGAAAACTACGACCTGACGCTGCGTATCCTCGACCAAAACGGCGAGGCAAGCATCGGCCATATCGACCACGTACTGGCCCATCTGCCGCGCACCTCCCGGCGCGCCATGCAGCCTGAGACCGAAAAGGCAGCGCTCGCCGAGCATCTGCTGCGCCGCGAACTCAAGGCAGAGGTACTGGACGGAGCGCTCTTCGGCACCCGCCGGGTTCATTACCTCTGGGATACCCAGCCCCTGGTCAGCATCATCATTCCGACCCGCGACCGGGAAGAATATCTACGGCCCCTGCTCGACAGCCTCCGGGAGCGGACCCACTACCCGAACTTCGAGACCATCGTCATCGACAATGGCAGCACCGATCCGGACACCTGCCGTTACCTGTCCAGCCTAGCCGATAAACAAGACAGCCGCATCCTCCCCCTTCCGGGTGATTTCAACTGGGCCCACAGCGCCAACACAGGTGCTGGGGCAGCCCGCGGGGACTATCTGCTGTTCCTTGATAACGACCTGCATATCGTCCAGGACGACTGGCTGGACCGGCTGATGGCCATCGCCCAGCGACCCGAGGTCGCCATCGTAGCGCCACGCCTTACCTACCCTGAAACCGCCAAGGTACAACAGGGGGCGTGGATTCTGGGATTCAATGCTCCGGTGGGCAACCCGTTCAACCAGTTGGAGCTGACCGACCCCGGCTACATGGGCCGTGCCCTGTGCGATCAGAACGTCAGCGCAGCCAGCGGCTCGGCCTTGCTGGTTCGCAAAGAAGTGTTCGATCAACTGGGCGGCATCAATGCCGCGGACTTCCCCATCATCCATGGAGCACTCGATCTGTGCCTGCGGGCCGGAGAGAAGGCCTACAAGGTCGTCTGGACCCCCTATGCCGCCCTGGTTCATTACGGTGGCGTTTCCGTCCAGGCCCGCCAGCAGAAGCTCGAGAACAAACTGGCTGACCTGCTAGTCACCCAGCAGGCCAACGAGACCCTGCTCCAACGCTGGCTGCCTCAACTTGCACACGACCCCGCTTACAACCGCCACCTGAGTCTGCTCGACCCTTTCAAGCCGGAGCATGTGGCCCCCATCGACTGGGATATCCAATTTCACGACCGACCGCGCATCCTGGCCGCCCCGGTCTCCGGCGGCGCGGGCGAATACCGCTTGCGTGCCCCACTACGCGCAATCAGTCATGCCGGACTGGCCCAGACGATGATCTGCGAATCGCCCCAGGCCTTCACGACCCGGATTCTCTCGCCTATCGAACTGGCCCGCGCCGCTCCCGACGTCCTGATCCTCCACCAACCCCTGGATGCCGGCCAAAGCGACGCGCTGGAGCGGTATTCCCGTTATCTGCCCAAGCTACGACAGATCCTCACCATCGACGACCTCGTCACCGACCTGCCCAGAAAGCATCCGTCCTACAAATCGGGTTACAAAGATGGACGTTTCCGCCTGCGCAAGAATCTCTCCCAGGTCGATCGCCTCATCGTCAGCACACAACCGCTTGCCGACTCATGGGCCGACATGATCGAGGACATCCGGGTCATGCCCAATTGCCTGGAATGGTCACTTTGGGGGGACGTGGAACCACCACACCGGCCGCGCATCAAGCCGCGGGTCGGCTGGGCCGGCGCCCAGCAGCATCAGGGAGACCTCGAACTGATCTACTCGGTGGTGGAAGCCCTCGCCGATGAAGTGGACTGGATCTTCATGGGCATGTGCCCGCCCCAATTAAGGCCTTTCGTTCACGAATATCACGACTTCGAACGCGATTTCCGGGCCTACCCGAGAGCACTGGCCCGACTCGATCTCGACCTCGCCATCGCTCCACTGGACATCAATCCTTTCAATGAAGCCAAGAGCAACCTGCGCCTTCTTGAATATGGAGCCATGGGCTGGCCAGTGATCTGCACCGACATCTATCCTTACCAAAATGCCCCCGTCACTCGCCTGCCCAACGACCCGCAAAAGTGGATTGCCACAATCCGGGAACAACTCGCCGAGCCTGCGGCACTACGCGAAGCAGGGCTCGCCTTGCAGAAATGGGTTCATAGTGGATTCATTCTGGAGAATCATGTAGGTAGCTGGTTTGCAGCGTACGGGCCTTGACGGTGTCCTGGACCAGCCCCCCCGGCCGGCAAACAATCCGGAGAAACGGCTGGTTCGCTGGCGCCCTGAAAATCGCCCTAAAGCTTTGATAAACCGCGCCGCTATCAAGAGACACGGAGACTTGGGATCAAGTTTTGTAAGATCATTCCCTACAAAAAAATGAACAAATCTCTAAAGTCCTCGCGGTCGACTCCGTTAATGAATTCAACGGCGGTTGCCTTACACAGACCGGGCAAGGCGAACCAAAGTTAAGCCGAAACGCTTATCTTGAACGGAATTAAGGAGAACCATCATGGCTGCCACAATCAATACCAACTCGATGTCGCTGAATGCCCAGCGCAACCTGTCCATGTCCCAGGCGGGCCTTGCCAAGTCAGTGCAACGGCTGTCGTCGGGCCTGCGCATCAACAGCGCTGCCGATGACGCGGCAGGTTTGGCGATTGCGGACCGGATGAATTCGCAGGCCAAGGGTTTCGACGTGGCAATTCGCAATGCGAACGACGGCATATCCATGGCACAGACGGCTGAAAGTGCGATGCAGGCCATCACGGACAACCTGCAGCGGATGCGTGAGCTCGCAGTTCAATCCTCCAACGGCACCTATACGAGTGGTGATAGAGCCAGCCTTGATGCCGAATTCCAGCAACTGAACGCAGAAATCTCGCGTGTCATGAGCGGCACGAATTTCAACGGTCAGAGCATCCTGAGCGGCACCTCGGACTTCACCTTCCAAGTTGGCGCAGGCACTGCAAGCGCCGACCAGATCACGGTTTCCAGTGCCAACATCGAGTTGGCCACGGGCCAGTTCTCCGGGGCAACAAGCGCGGCCGCGATAGCCGTTAATATTTCGGCAAGCTCTGGCGCAGCTCAAACGGCCATCGACGCCATCGACCAAGCCCTGACCACCGTCAATAACGCCCGCGGCCAATGGGGCGCCGTCCAAAACCGCTTCAGCTCGGTCGTTCAGACTTTGCAGGTCGCATCTGAAAATGCCAAGTCCTCGCGCGGCCGAATCATGGATGCCGACTTCGCCCAGGAAACCGCTAACATGACCCGCGGCCAGATCCTGCAACAAGCTGGTACGGCCATGGTGGCACAGGCCAACAGCATGCCCAACAACGTGCTGTCCCTCCTGCGCTAAGCCGCTTCAAGCTTTTAAATTTCGCCGCAGCAGGCGCCGCACCGTAAAGGGCGCGGCGCTTTCTGCACAAATGGGAGATGATCATGAGCATTCAACCCGTCGGTTCGGGCGCGATGCAATACACCACGCCAGCCAAACCGCTCACCGCGGTGGACGGCAGCCGTCAGGCAGATGCCACCCCATCAAGCGGCGAAACCTCTGCGGCAAAGAGCGTCACTGAGGCAGACAAAGCCACGCAACTGACCCCGGATCAACTAGCCGAAGCGGTCAACCAGATTCAGGACGTCATCAAGCAAACCGCTCAAAGTCTGCAGTTTTCTATCGACAAAGACACCGGAACAACCGTAGTAAAGGTTGTCGATACCGAATCCAAGAAGGTGTTGCGCCAGATACCGTCAGAAGAAGTACTGGCCATCGCCAAGGCGCTGGACAAACTACAAGGTCTGCTGGTCAAGCAAAAAGTTTGATCCGCCTCCAGTACCCACCACCCGGTGGGTTTGTTTTTTTATGCAGCATCAAAGATAGGCACGGTTTATGCTGATGAATTGGCTGTCCGCTGATGCACTCAAGTTTCTCAAGCATCGGCCGTAAGCAAATCCAGCAGGAACACCGTAACACGGAGGAGTGCCATGGCAACCCTTTCATCCGCCGGCATCGGGTCGGGGCTAAACGTCGAATCCATCGTCACGGGGTTGATGAATGTTGAGCGACAGCCCCTTACCCAACTCCAGACCCAGCAAAGCAGCTACCAGTCGAAAATTTCGGCGCTCGGCACCCTCAAGAGTGCCCTTTCCTCTCTGCAATCAGCTGCCAGCGCCTTGACACCGGCAACTTTGCAGAGTCCGACGGCAGCTTTTGCCTCTTTCAATGCAACAGTTGCCGATTCGACGATAGCTTCGGCCACCACCACCAGTTCCGCGGTCGCAGGCACCTACTCCGTCAACGTCACTAAACTGGGTAGTAGCCAGACCTTGGCGCTCAACGCGACATTTCAATCCGGCGATCAGGCATTGGACTTTGGCAGTGATGACACGCGCACGCTGACGATCCAACAAGGCAGCAACGCAGCCGTCACCATCACGCTGGACAAGAGCCAGAACACTCTGAGCGCCCTGCGCGATGCGATCAACAACGCCGGTGCTGGCGTGAGTGCCAGCACGGTTACGGACAGCAATGGAGTACAGCATCTCCAGCTCACGGCAGATCAGGCCGGAACAGCGAATGCAATTACATTGGGCGGAACGGTCGCGTTCAAGGGCGCCGCGGCATCCGTCAGCAATAGCGATTTCACGGAAACCCAAGCTACCGACGCCATCGTCCAGATTCAGGGCATCACCGTAAAAGCCAACGGCAATACCGTGTCAGACGCCATTGATGGCGTCACCTTGACGCTAGCCAAAGAAGGCTCGACCAGCCTGACACTGACACGGGACACCTCGGCCTTGAAGAGCAAGCTCACGGCCTTCGTCAACGCCTACAACAGCCTGAATTCATCGATCAAGAGCCTTGGAGCCTACGACGCCACATCCAAGACGGGCGCCGTTCTCAATGGCGACTCGTCTCTGCGCAGCGTTCAATCCCAAGTCAGGGCCGCATTGACCGGCACGCCCAGCAGCTTGTCGAGCAATGCGTACAAAACGCTCAGCTCGCTGGGGATATCATTCCAGTCGGATGGCAGTCTTCAACTTGACAGTACCAAATTCGACAAAGCAGCCAGCACCAATTTTTCTGCAGTTGCATCAGCCATCAGCGCCTATGGCAGTGCGTTGAAAACCACAACGACCAACCTGCTAGGCACCACCGGCGTCATTGCCAGCCGCACGAACGGCTTGAATGCGAGCGTCACCAGCATTGGCAAACAAATCACTGCGCTCAACAACCGGCTGACCATCATCGAACAAACTTACCGTGCTCAGTTCACTGCCCTGGACACCACCATGACGAGCATGAACACAACGAGTACCTACCTGACCCAACAACTAGCAAAACTCTAAGAAAACACCCAACCGGAGAACAAGATGTCGTTCGGCCTCGCCGCCCGTCGTGCCGCCGCAGCCTACAGCGAAGTCGGTTTCGAAACAGGGGTTTCCACTGCCGATCCGCACAAGCTGATCCTGATGCTGTTCGAAGGCGCCCTTCTGCAGATCGGGACAGCTACGGCCGCCCTTGAGACGCAAAACGTTCCCGCCAAAGGCAAGGCCATCTCTCATGCGATCGAAATCATCGGCAACGGCCTCAAGGTCAGTCTCGATTACGAAGCGGGGGGAGATCTTGCAGAACGCCTGGGCGCCCTGTATGAGTACATGATGCAGCGACTCCTCTACGCCAACCTGCACAACAGCAAGCCGGCCCTCGATGAAGTCGCGAAGCTGCTTTCCGAACTGAAAGGTGCCTGGGAAGAAATCGGCACCCCCGACCAGGCCAACCGTTAAGACTGCCGGAGATATTTGCATGAGTTCCCTTGCCCTGCTGGAACAAATGAGCACCTACTCGACCGAGATGGTCGATGCAGCCCGCGCCAACGACTGGGATCGTCTCTCACGCCTCGAACGGCAGGTGGCATCCCTGCGCGACCGCCTTGGCGTCGAGGAAGCCCTTGCATTTCCGGGCCGTCAGAAACGCATGCCCGAGGAAGAACGCCAGAAAAAAGTGGCGCTGATTCGCCGCATCCTTGATGACGACAAGGAAGTACGTGTACACACCGAACCCTGGATGGACAACGTACGCCAGTTGCTGTCCGGCGGCACAAGGGAACGGAACGTGCGCAAGACCTACGGCGACCCCGATCAGACGTAAGGGCACGGGCTGGCAGGTGATCTCACCATGATTCCAGGCGACCTCGCCTCCCGCCTAAGGATGCTCTCGGAGGTGAGTTTTTTCTCCGGCGAGCCAACTGTCGCCCCGACGGCTCGAGTACGAGCCGTCACCTCGGTCATGCCCGACTTCACGCCGGGGCAGCGCATCACGGCAAGCCTCCAGGCTGCCGCCCAGGACAACACCTACCACGCCCGCATCGACGGACGTGAAGTCATCCTGTCCATCCCCCAATCGGTCAAAGCGGGGGACACTCTCGAACTCATCGTCAACAAGGTCACACCTCAGGCGATCATGGCCACCCTGGCCCAGCCGACGGGCGAAACAGCCACATCGAGCCAGGCAGCCCTCAGCCAGACAGGGAAACTGATCAGCGTCCTACTGACCGGCCAGCCGGCGGTCCCCAGCGCCAGCCTCAACGGTGGCCAGCCCCTGGTGCCGGCCGCACCACAAACGCCGGCAGCCGCAAGCCAGTTGGCTGGCAAACTTGGCATGGCGGTTACGGAAAGCGGTCTGTTCTACGAGGCCCATCAGGCGCGCTGGCTATCCGGGCAATTGGACACGGCGACCTTGCGCAAGGAGCCTCAGGGCAGCCTGCCGGCAACACACCAGGTCCAGGCCCCCACCACCAGCCCCCAAGCCTTCAGTCCCTCCCCGTCGGGCCTGCAGCCTCCAGGGATGGTTCTGCCCTCACCCTGGGAAGCGCTCTTGAAGGGCACTCAGGACGCAGCCATCAATCAGGAGGGCAGTGAGGAGGCCAGCGCAACTCGACGTGATGGTGCTGTGGAACCACAAGGAAGGCGAAGCACTGAGGACGCAACGAGCAATCAGGCCAATGCAACTCGGCGTGACGGTACCGTGGAGCCACAAGACAGGCGAAGCACTGAGAACGCAGCCAGCAATCAGGCCAGTGCAATCCTTTCCGGTGGCAAAACCGACAATGCCGCACCGATTGCCGAGAAGCTGCTGCCCATCGTGCATCAGCAACTGGACGCCCTTGCCACCCATCAGGCCGTCTGGCAGGGGCAGATCTGGCCCGGGCAGACGATGGAATGGGAAATCGAAGACCCGTCCCGCGATGCACGCGACAGCGATGATCAACAGCCCGAGCCCTACTGGAACTCCACCCTCCGGTTGACCCTCCCCAGCCTCGGTGGAATCGAGGCCCGCCTGCACTTGACCCCAGCCGGCGTGGCGGTGCGTCTGCTCGCCGACGACAACGCCACCCGCGAAGCGCTGCAGTCCGGGGAGTCGCGCCTCGCCGACTCGCTCGCAGCCGCAAACGTACCTCTCACCGGGCTGGTTGCCGAACTCAGAGGCAGGCAATGAACCGCCCCGAAGCGCCCTCGGAAGTGCGGGCCGAAGCGGTCGCACTGGCCTACAACGCCAACACATCGGCAGCACCCACGGTGGTGGCCAAGGGGCGCGGCCTGATCGCAGCAGAGATCATCGCCCGCGCCAAGGAAGCAGGGGTCTATGTGCATGAATCCCCCGAACTCGTCGCACTCTTGATGCAGGTGGACCTGGACGCCCGCATTCCGCCCGAACTCTACGTGGCGGTCGCCGAATTGCTGGCCTGGCTATACAGCCTCGAACAGGGCGCCCAAAAGACTACGGCCCCGAAATCCGGGGCCGTACAAAGCTGAAGCGCGACTCAGGACTTGGGCGGCACATAGCCGCCGATCTGATCGGCACCGCCACCGAAGAAATAGCGTTCCATCTGTTCGGCCAAATACTTTCGCGCACGCGCATCCATCAGGTTCAAACGGTTTTCGTTGATCAGCATGGTCTGATGCTTGACCCACTGCTGCCAGCCTTCCTTCGAAACGTTCTCGAAGACCTTCTTGCCAAGTTCGCCGGGAATCGGCGGCAGATCCAGACCTTCAGCCTCTCGGCCGAGCTTCACACAGTTGACCATCCGTGCCATGTTTCTTCACCTCTCGATTGGGATTCCGGAGCAGCACCGCTGCCGCCCATGGGATAGCAAGATTCTAGCCCGCCGCGCCAGAGCGATCCAGTCGCTCCTCATCACTTTCGGCAAATGCCCATCCATTGCCCCCGCGGGACTTGGCCACGTACATTGCCCGATCAGCCGCACCGATCAAGGACTCTCCATGGTTTCCGCAGTCGGAGCTGATTGCAATGCCGACACTGGCCGTCACACCAACGCTTTCGGCTCCACAGTCGAAGCGCAGAGCTGCGATGCAGGCACACACCCGGCGCGCCAGCTCGGTCAGTTCCGTCTTCGTACCCGATGGCACCAGGATCGCGAACTCGTCGCCCCCCATCCGGAAGAACATCTCGTTGCGGCGCACCACCGCGACCACTGCAGTAGCCAAGCCAATCAGCACCCGGTCGCCAGCCTGATGGCCGAAATTATCGTTGACCGGCTTGAAGCCATCCAGATCGATGGACAGCAAACCGACATCCTCCGCATGACGGCAACCATCGGCCAGCATGCGCTCCAGTTCCTCATGGAAGCGCCGCCGGTTGTAGATATTGGTCAGCGGATCACGCTCCGCCAGACGCATCAATTGCCCCGCAACCTTGCGCTGCTCGGTGACGTCTTCAAAGACCCAGATGCGACCGATGGGCCGGGTTCCGTCCGGCCCAGGCACCACACGCGAAAAATCGGTCACGATACGGCCGTCGAGGAAGCGGATCTCGAAGGGCTCGCTCGGCTCCCGGTTGCTCAGCACATCGGCAAGATGCCGCTGATAGCCCGTCGGGTCCGCAATCCGCTCCATCACGTGTTGCTGCAATACGACATCGCGCACCCCGACAAAAGTCTCACCCGGCGCCAATCCCCAGATGTCGTGGAGCGCACGATTGCAGTAAACCACCCGCCGATCAGCATCCATGAACAGAATGCCTACGCGCACCACGTCCAGCAGGGCAGACAGACGGGAGCGTTCTTCATTGCTGCGCCGAAGATAGTGCTCTGAAAGAGCCTGGGCACGGCGTAGCGCGGCAACCGACTCCAGCAGTTTGTACTCGGCTTCCTTGCGTGCCTGGATGTCGTTCAACGTCGCCCGCACCCCTAACAACCGCCCTTCATCGTTGCGGATCGGCTGCCAGCGGCCGAGCATCCAGACGGTCCTCCCATCCTTCGTCACCAGTCGCAATTCAAATTCGGTGGATGCCTCCCCTTCCAGGGCTTGGGCAAACTGATCCCGGCAGTAACGCTGATCCCGGTCGTAAACGAGCCGGTCGATGAAGCCCCCCGCGAGAACCTCATGGATGCTGTAGCCCGTGGCCTTCTCGATCGCTCCGTTGATCCAGAACAGGGAACCTTCCGCGTTGAACCAGCCTTCTATGCCACGATCGGCACTCGCCGCTTCCAGGAAATAGCGTGTTCCACCATCGAGCGGTGCCGGTAGCGCGCCCCCGGTGCCGGCACAGGACCAGGCATTGACGTCACCTTGTTCCACTGGCAATACGGTTTTCTCTGGCCGAGTCGGACGCTGACGCCGCAAGAACAGATACGCTCCCGCTACACCGGCCATCGTCGCCAGCCCTGCGGTCAAGGTCACCACCGGCGACTCCATGCCCGGCGGCAGCGCCGCATACACAGGCAGTGCTGCCATGCCCAGCATGAGTGCCAGCCAATGCGGGGCAGGCCGCAGACCCTGCAAAGGACGAATTCGAAGCTCGATTCGCGGCATCGACCGCATTGTCACAGGGCCTTCATGAAAACCTTGGAGCGGCGGCTGACGTCGTACATTTCAAGTTTCGGTCGCGGCAACTCGGCCGGAGGCGCCTCGTGGAAGCCCCGCTCACGGAACCAGTCCGCAGTCCGCGTCGTCAGCACGAACAAGCGCTCAACGCCAAGCGCGCGCGAGCGCATCTCGATCCGGCGCAACAGCATTTCACCCAGCCCCGCGCGCCGATGCTCCGGCACCACGGCAACACAAGCCATCTCGGCCGCGCGTTCGTCCGTGAAGGGATACAACGCTGCACACCCCACCAGCACACCGTCGTACTCGACAACCGTGAAGCGTTCGATCTCCTGCTCCAGCCTCTCGCGGCTGCGCCGCACCAGCGTACCGTCGGCTTCCATCGGCGCGATCACGCTGCCCAGCGCCCCCACGTCCTCGATGGTCGCCTCGCGCAGACGGAACAGGGGGTCGCGGGTCAGCACGGTGCCCACGCCCTGGGGCGTGAAGAACTCCAGCAACAGGCCGCCGTCCTTGTCCCGGTCGATCAGGTGCGCCCGCCCAACCCCCTGGCGCACCGCACGGATCGCGCAAGGCAGGTACAGGTCGAGATCCTCGGTCAGCCCTTCACCGGCGTTCAGCATGGCCTCCGCATCATCGGCAGTGATGGCCTCAATGAGCCCGCCCTTCACATCGAGCAGACCGGGCGCATCGCACAGGTAAATCAGCTTTTCGGCCTTAAGGGCGATCGCCACGGCTTCGGCTACCGCTTCCATGCTCATGTTGAAGATCTCGCCGGCTGGCGACACCCCGAGGGACGACATCAACACCACGTTCTGCTGATCGAGGTCGGCGGCAATCTCCTCGGCGATCACCTTGCGTACCGCACCAGTGAAGCCGTAATCCACGCCATCGACGACGCCGACCGGCTTGGCGGTGACAAAATTGCCGCCGGTCACACGCATGTAGCTGCCGGCCATCGGGGTGTTCGGCAAACCTTGAGAGAGCTGCGCCTCGACCTCCAGACGCGTCACCGCCACAGCCGCCTTGACGCACTCCAGAGCCTCCGCGTCGGTGACGCGCAAGCCCTTGTGATAACGGGGGGTCAGACCACGCCGGAGCAACTCGGCCTCAATCTGCGGACGCGCGCCATGCACGAGCACCAGCCGGATCCCCAGCGCCGCCAGCAGATTGCAGTCGTATGCCAGCTTCTCGACCAGGTGGGCTCCCGCCACCTCGCCACCGAAGCCCAGCACGAAAGTCTTGCCGCGGAAGGCATGGATGTAGGGTGCCGCCGCGCGCACCCAAGCGACGAAACGCTGGGAGAGCTGCTCGGCACGCTCTGCGGAAACAGTATCAGGGGAATTCACGGACACTCCAGCCCATCGGGGTTGAGCAACGCAACATTTTATTTTGCACTTCTTTCATTTCTGCAATGCAACCTCCAGCTTGTCCACCAGGGCCTGCAGCACTTTTACCCTAGCGTAATATTTATTGTCCGCTTCGACCAGAGTCCAGCCTGCATTTTCCGTACTCGTGCGATCGATCATGTCGCATACGGCGGGTTCGTAGAGCGGCCATTTTTCCCGGTTCCGCCAGTCCTCCTCCGTCAGCTTGTAACGCTTGAAGGCCTGCTCCTCACGGGCCTTGAAGCGCCGCAGTTGTTCCTCGTCACTGACCGACAACCAGAATTTCACGACGATGGCCCCCGCAGACACGAGCTGGTCCTCGAAATCGTTGATCTCCGCATAGGCGCGCATCCAGTCTGCCTCCGAGCAGAAACCCTCGACGCGCTCCACGAGCACCCGGCCGTACCAGGAACGATCAAAGATCGCGACCCGGCCCTGCCGCGGCAGATGGCGCCAGAAGCGCCACAGGTAAGGCTGGGCACGCTCCTCCTCGCTCGGGGCGGCAATCGGCGTGATGTGGTACTGGCGCGTATCAAGGGCCTGGGTGACCCGGCGGATCGCCCCGCCCTTGCCCGCCGCATCCATGCCTTCGAACACCAGCACCAGGCTTCGGTTCGCGAAGGCCTCGCTGCGCACGGCGAGGGCCAGCCGCCCCTGCAGCCTTTCCAGCTGCTTGTCGTAGTCCTTCTTGTCCAGCGGCTGGTTGAGCACCAGCGCATTCAGCAGGTTCCGTTCATCCACCGGCGCGGCCAGCGGCGCCGCCGTCTGGCGGGCCCGATAGCCCCGCTTGGCGTGCTCACAGCGACGGCGCAGGCCGTCCACCAGCGTCCGCCCGACCTGTACCGCGCGGTACTGCGGATCCGAGCCGTCCACGATCACCCAAGGCGCGATGCCGGTGCTGGTCTGGCGCAGCACGTGCTCCGCCACCTCCTTGTAGCGGTCGTATTCCTCGTAGACCTGCCAGTCGCTGTCCCGTACCCGCCAGCGGGTTTCCGGATTCGCCTCCAACGCCTTCAACCGCTTCTTCTGGGCCTGTTTGGACAGATGGAACCAGAACTTGACCAACAGCACGCCCTCGGCGGTCAACATCGCCTCGAAGCGGTTGAACTCGGCCAGTTGCTGGTCGAGGCGCGCCTTCTTGATACGCCCGAATGCACGGTCGCCGATGGCCTCGGAATACCAGTTGCCGAACAGCACGCCGATCTTGCCGCGCGGCGGTAACGCACGCCAGAAGCGCCACAGGAAGGGGCGCTCGCGCTCCTCGTCGGTGGGCTTGTCGAAGGCATGCACCTCGATGTGGCGCGGGTCCATCCACTCGTTGAGGAGATTGACGGTTTCGCCACGCCCGGCGCCATCAATGCCGTTGATCAGGATCACTGCGGCAAAGCCCTTGCTCTCCAGCAACTCGAACTGCACGTCCAGCAGATCGGTGCGCAGTTGCGGCTCGATCGCGTCGTAGTCGGCCTTCGACAGCTTGTGGCCCAGCTCGGCAGATTCAAACATTGTCCTCTTCCGGGAAATCGCCCCACAGGGTCTGCAAGGCAGCCAACGCCGCCAGTCCAGCGGTCTCGGTACGGAAGACTCGCGGCCCCAGCGCCAGCGGCTCGCAACCGGCTCGTTCGGCCTGCGCCAGCTCGGTTGGCGACCAGCCCCCCTCCGGGCCGATCAGCACATGCAGCGGCCCGGAGGGACGGGACTTGCGAGCCAGCGCCCCGGCGGCACCCGGCGCCAGGATCAGCCGGCCCCCTTCCACCTGCTGCGCCAGATATTTGTTGAGGGGCAGAATCTCGGCGATCTGCGGCACCCGGTTACGCCCCGACTGCTCGCAGGCCGAGACAGCCACCTGCTGCCAGTGCGCCACCCGCTTGGCGGCCCGGTCGCCGGACAGTTTCAACACCGAACGCTCGGCCGCCACCGGCTGCACCGCCACCGCCCCCAGTTCCACCGCCTTCTGCACGATCCAGTCCATCTTGTCGCCACTCGCCAGCGCCTGCACCAGCGTGATCGCCAGCGACGATTCCCGCTCCACATCCAGGCGTGGACCGAGGCGGGCCACGGCCTGCTTGCCAAGGGCTCGCAGTGTTGCAGCACATTCGCCGCCGCGGCCGTCGAAGAGCACGATTTCATCACCGACACCCAGCCGCAACACGCGCTCGGCGTGATGGGCAACGTCGGCAGGTAAAGACATGTCGCTGTCGGGAGCGAGCCCGTCGGGGCAGAAGAAGCGCGGATTCATCATGCTATTATCCGCAAAACCGCGTGTTTAAACGGGATTGAAACAAAATGCCGATCCGTCTCCCCACGCTTCCGATCATTGCACCGCCCGCCTTCCCGGGCAGTGCCACCCTCACCATCCGACGGGCCGCCCGATGACCACCAGTGCCCAACGCCTCGAACTCGCCCGCTCCCTGGCCGCCCTGGTCCGCCAGATGGCCGGCGAGACGATCCTGCCCCGCTACCTGCGTGCCGTGCGTGAACACAAGGCCGACGGCAGCGTGCTCACGGAAGCCGACCTGGCCTCCCAAGCCGCCCTCGTCGAGCGTCTGCCGCAGCTCATCCCGGCCCCAGTGCTCGGCGAGGAGATGACCGCCGAGGAGCAGGGCCGCGTGTGGCAGGCCGGCGTGGACGGCCTGTGGGTCATCGACCCGATCGACGGCACCACCAATTTCGCCAACGGTATCCCCTTCTTCGGCGTGGCAGTGGCCTATCTGGTCAATCACAAGACCCAGCTCGGCGTGGTGTATAACCCGGTCACCGACGAAGCCTTCTACGCGGGCCGTGGTGCCGGCGCGTGGCTCAACGACGTGTCGCTGCCGCTGCGCAGCCCGACCACCCGCCTCAAGGATGCGGTAGCTGGCGTGGACTTCAAGCGCATCAGCCACCACCTCGGCGACGAGCTGGCCGTCCGCCCACCGTACTACTCCCAGCGCAACTTCGGCTCCAGCGCCCTCGAATGGTGCTACGTGGCCGCCGGCCGCCTGGACGTCTATCTCCACGGCGGCCAGATGCTGTGGGACTACGCTGCCGGCCGGCTGATCCTCGAAGAGGCCGGCGGCTGCTACAGCACCCTCGGCGGCACGCCGCTGACCGCGGGCCCGGCCATCAAGCGCTCGGTGATCGCCGCCGCCAGCCCGGCCCTGTTCGACCAGTGGCGGGTCTGGCTCAACACCCATTCCTGAGCCGCACCGGGGCCGCCCGCAAGGCGGCCCGGTTTTTGCTGCAACACCGCTGGATTAGGCTTCACTCCGGAAACTGAGCGCTTTTGGCACAGGCCATGCCCCCGTGCCCTGTGCCAAAACCATTCACTTTCGAGAGCAACCCATGTCCATGAAGCACCCGATCATCGTGGTAACCGGCTCGTCAGGTGCCGGCACGACCACGGTGAAGCACACATTCGAAGGCATCTTCTGGCGGGAAAAGGTCAATGCCGCAGTCATCGAGGGCGACAGCTTCCACCGCTACACGCGGGAGGAGATCCGCGACCTCATCATCCAGGCGGAGAGCCAGGGCCAGCGCGGCATCAGCCACTTCGGGCCGGAAGCCAACTTGCTCGAGGACCTGGAGCAGCTGTTCCGCACCTACGGCGAATCGGGCGGCGGCAAACGTCGTTTCTACCTGCACAGCGCCGAGGAAGCCGCTCGTCGCGGCCTTAAAATGGGTGACTTCACGCCCTGGGAAGAGCTGCCGCCGGACACCGACTGCCTGTTCTACGAAGGGCTGCACGGTGCGGTGATCACCGGCAAGGTCAACACCTGCCGGCACGCGGACCTGCTGATAGGCGTCGTTCCGATCACCAACCTGGAGTGGATACAAAAGATCCACCGGGACACCAAGACCCGCGGCTACTCACTGGAGGCCGTGCAGGAGACCATCCTGCGCCGCATGCACGACTACGTGCATTACATCGTGCCGCAGTTCTCCCACACCCACATCAACTTCCAGCGGGTGCCGATGGTGGATACGTCCAACCCCTTCATCGCCCGCGACATTCCGACCGCCGACGAGTCGATGGTGATCATCCGCTTCCGCGACCCGCGCGGCGTGGACTTCCCCTACCTCCTGCGCATGATCCACGACAGCTTCATGTCCCGCGCCAACACCATCGTGGTGCCGGGCGGCAAGCTGGATCTGGCGATGCAACTGATCCTCACGCCGCTGATCTGGAAGCTGATGGAACGTCGCCGCCAGTGGGTGTGAACTGACGGCTTGGAGCAACAAGCTCTCCCGCAAGATCAGCCCTGCGGGCGATGAGCCACTCAATCAGTCTGGAACGCGCCGGCCTTCCCGCTCAATGCGCGGCTACTGCGATGCTCTGGCCTGACTCGGTCTTCAGATCATCACGGAATTCGCCTTCCCAGGCGTCACCGGACGCCCAGGTCAGACGGCCACGGCCGTGCTTCTTGCCAAGGTTCCACGCACCATCGTAGCGATTGCCATTCTTCCACGCATAGCTGCCCTGGCCGTGAAAGAGGCCACGCACGAAGTCACCGGTATAGCGATCCCCCGACGCGAAAACCAGCGTACCGCGACCAACCGGCTCCCCATCCACCACCGCACCTTCATAGCGATTGCCGCCGGGAAACTGGATGATGCCGTAGCCGACGGCCCGGTCGTCGGCCCAGTCGCCGTCGTACCACTGCCCCCCCACCCAGTTGAAGCGCCCCTTGCCCTGGCGCCGCCCCTCGACCAACGTGCCGCTGAAGCGCTCGCCATTGGCCCACTCGACGGTGCCCGTGCCGCTCACCACGCCGCTCTTCGGGTCCATCGTGAAATGGCCCTTGTAGGTGGTATCGCCGGCGACCAGCGTGGTTTCGGTCGGCGCATCCTTGCGGACGGCCGCTGCCGGCGCTTCGGCCACTTTTGCGACCGATGCCGGAGAGGCTGGCACCAAAGCGGTCGTTGCGGCTCCCGCCTTGATCGCGTCCTTGGCAACCGGGACCGTTGCAGCCACTGTTGCCGTCACGGCAGTCGCCACGGACGTCTTGACCGGCACCGGCTCGACAACCGGTGCCGGCCTGCGCGTCCCGTACAAAGCCTGCGCGTTCGCCGGCAGCGGCGTGCCCCGTTCGCGGGCCAGCGCATCCGCATTGCTGCGCGCCAGATTCTGCGGACTGCCATGACACTGGCCGGCCGCATCACGCCAGGCCACCTCGGCCTTCATCGACAACTGGTCCTTCTCGTTTGCCGACACGCCATTGCCGGCGCTCTTCACGCGCTGGCTCAGATCCGTCGCACTGTCCCACAGCGGGCCACAAAACTCGGCGTTGTGCGCATCGATCTGGGTTTGCTCCACCTTGCGCTGGGCCTGCTGCTGCCGTGTGCCGGAACACTTGTCGGCAGCACCCTCCCAGGCCATCACGGCCTTGCCGTAGAGCATCGCCGCATCGTCCCAGCGCTTGTCCCGCCACGCGCCCTTGGCGTAATCGATGAGCGCCGTCGCGTTCTTCCAGGCCGCATCGCAGGCCGGGCCGGCGCTCAACAGTTCGGCGTTGGCGGTGCGGACCTTGACCGTCGCGGCAAGACTCTTCTCAGCCTTCTCCCGATGTGGCGACTGGCACACCGCCACCGCCTCCCGCCACGTTGCCTCACCCTCGGCGAGCAAGCGCTCGACTTCCGCCGGATCTCCCTTGTCCGACTTGGCCGCAGCGGCGCGGAGATCGAGGTCCAGCGCCTTGTCGAAGCGCGGCAGGCATTCGCTCTGGTGGCTGATGGCGGCTTCGACCAGCTTCAGCTCGGTGGCGGCCCGGTCCCCTTGCCGGTTGGCCTGGGCAGCCACCGTCGGACAGGCCGCCGCCACCTTCAGGAATTCGCCACTGGCGCTGCGCAGCAACGGCTCCGCCTCCTTCCAGCGCTTGGCTGAAGCCGCCTGGTGACCCTGCTCGAAATGCGCCTCGGCCTCCTGCAGCAAGACCGGGCAGTCCGCCATAGCCCCCCCCGGCGCCTCGGGCATGCCGCCGGAGGCTTCCGGCATGGCCTGCTGGGCGCCAGCCCCTCCAGCAAGAAGGAGCAGACACACGGCCAACCCGCGACGATGCATCGTTTTCATCAACTCAGTCTCCACCCGATTCCAAAGGCATTCTCAGCATCGCATCGATCAAGCCGCCCTGTCCCGTTGCACCGGCGAGCGGCACGTCGTCGCTGGCCATCTGCAGGGCCATCTGCCCGCTCTCTTCCGAGGCGCTCTGCAGATCGCCGATCTTCAGCGCAAACACATCCAGGGATTCGCCCTTCAGCACCGCCGCCAGCATCTCCTCCCGCTGGGTCTGGCGGGCCAGTGCCGCGTAGCGCTGCAGGCGGTCCTCATCGAAAACGAAGGGATTGGCAATCGTGCTGGCATCGAAGAGCTTCTGATGCAGCGTCGCGCCGGCGAGCGGATCGCCGCCGAGCTTGCCGATGCGGTCGTAGGCCCAGCGGTCCGCGTCGTCGAATGCCGTCGTCGCCACCCACGACAGGCTGGACACCGACATACCGACCCGCGCCATGAAGCTGTCCCGCAACACGCCACCGAGCTGACGCCCTGCCGACTTGGCGATCTCCTCGCCCACTTTCTGCGCGTATTCCTTGCCCGCCTGCTCGGCGATACTGCGGGCTGCGTCCTGCAGAGCCTGCTTCGCGATAGCCTCACCCGCCGACTTTGCCGCCGCCGCGGCCGCTGCCTGCGCGGCCTGATCGACCGCCACCTTGGCGGCCTGCGCCGCGGCATTGAGGCCGGTTGCCAGCGTGGCGATTTCAAACAGCGTCGACACAATCTCTTTGGTGTAGTGATAGGTCTTCATCCGCCCCCCGCCTTCCTCGGACAAGCCCTGGGTCCACAGCACGATCCACAGGGCTTCATCCGGACTGATCTGCGGGCCGAACACATTGAGCGGATAGATGCTCATCAGCCAGTGGTAATCCTGATAGGTCGGCGTGACTGGCGGGGCCAGGCGTGCATAGCCGCGGCACACCTGCAGCGGCTTGATCGTCACGGTCTTGCCCGCCGCCGTCTTGACCGGGAAGGGCTTGCCGTCATCGCGCAATTCGGCCAGCTCGGCCAGCATCTTGTTGGCGTCCCGGCGGCTGTAGCCCTTCAGTTCGACGAGCTTGTCGCCGACCTGCAGCCCGGAATCCGGCGCGGCACCGACGACGGTGAGGCGCTCGTCCACCTGCAGCGCCCGCACCCACGCCACCCGATCGTCCTCATCCCATTCATAGCTGGTCGCCACACTGAAGGGCAGCTCCCACTGATGGCTGCAATCCGGGTCTTTCAGCGCCGCCGTGCGCACGATGGCCGGCCGCAGCGCGCGTTCGCCATGGCCGAGCAGGCGCAGGTTGGCGAGCAAGGTTTCATTCACCTTGCGGCCGTCATCGACGGTGTATTTGACCGAACTGCATCCGCTCAGGGTCAGCGCCACCCACGACAGGGCAGCCACGGCAAGGAGGCGCAAGGACATCGGCGGGACGAATGTAAGTAAATGTGGGCGCCCGATTATGCCGCAGTTTTCACGGCCTCGTACTCCCCGCCCCGGATCGCACTTATCCCCCCACGAGGCTACCCAAGTGCCCGGAAATCAAAGATAATTACGGTCTTTGCGCGCCGCTCCCCCGGCCGAAGGTTCTTCGATGTCTTCTACGCGTAACGTCAAGCTGCCCGTCTTCAACCCCCTGACTGGCGCTATCCGCGCGCTGGCCATGGATGCCGTCCAGAAGGCCAACTCCGGCCACCCGGGCGCCCCGATGGGCATGGCCGAAATCGCTGAGGTACTGTGGCGCCACCACCTGCGCCACAATCCGGCAAACCCGAAGTGGGCTGACCGCGACCGCTTCGTGCAGTCCAACGGCCACGGCTCGATGCTGATCTACGCCCTGCTGCACCTGACCGGCTACGACCTGTCCATCGACGATCTCAAGAACTTCCGCCAGCTGCACAGCCGCACCCCAGGCCACCCGGAAGTCGGCTACACCCCCGGCGTCGAAACCACTACCGGCCCCCTGGGCCAGGGCATCACCAACGCGGTCGGCATGGCGCTGGCCGAAAAGATCCTCGCCGCCGACTTCAACCGTCCCGGCCACGAGATCGTCGATCACCACACCTATGTCTTCCTCGGCGACGGCTGTCTGATGGAAGGCATCTCCCACGAAGCCTGTTCGCTGGCCGGCACCTGGGGCCTCGGCAAGCTGATCGCCTTCTACGACGACAACAACATCTCCATCGACGGCCACGTCGATGGCTGGTTCACCGACGACACCCCGAAGCGCTTCGAAGCTTACGGCTGGCACGTGGTGTGTGACGTACAGGGCCACGACCCGGTCGAGATCGACGCCGCCCTCAAAGCCGCCCAGGCCGAAACCGGCCGCCCCAGCCTGATCTGCTGCAAGACCATCATCGGCGCCGGCGCCCCCAACAAGCAGGACAGCCACGACGTACACGGTGCCCCGCTGGGCAACGCCGAGATCGAGGCCGCCCGCGCCTACATCGGCTGGAATCACCCGCCCTTCGAAGTGCCGTCCGACGTCTACGCTGCCTGGGACGCCAAGGAAAAGGGCGCCGCGCTGGAAGGCGAATGGAACACCCGCTTCGCCGCCTACGCCATGGCCTTCCCCGAACTCGCCGCCGAATTCACCCGCCGCATGGCCGGTGAGTTGCCTGCCGACTGGAACGCCCACGTGGATGCGGTACTTGCCAAGGTCGCCGAGAAGGGTGAAACCATCGCCACCCGCAAGGCCAGCCAGAACAGCATCGAAGCCTTCGCACCCAAGCTGCCCGAACTGCTCGGTGGCTCCGCCGACCTGGCCGGTTCCAACCTGACCCTGTGGTCCGGCGCCAAAGGCGTCAGCAAGGCCAGCGGCGGCAACTACGTGTATTACGGCGTGCGCGAGTTCGGCATGGCCGCCATCGCCAACGGCATTGCCCTGCACGGCGGTCTGGTGCCCTACACCGCCACCTTCCTGATGTTCAGCGAATACGCCCGCAACGCCCTGCGGATGGCGGCGCTGATGAAGGTGCGCCAGATCTTCGTGTTCACCCACGACTCCATCGGCCTTGGCGAAGACGGCCCGACCCACCAGCCGGTCGAACAGACGGCCTCCCTGCGCCTGATCCCCAACATGGACGTGTGGCGCCCCTGTGACACCACCGAATCGGCGGTGGCCTGGGCAGCAGCAGTCGAACGCGCCGAGGGCCCGAGTTCCCTCGCCTTCTCCCGCCAGAACCTGCCCTTCCAGCCGCGCAACGCCGAACAGGTCGCCAATATCCGTCGCGGCGGCTACGTACTGTCCGATTCGGGCACTGGTTCACAGGCCGGCGGCGCGCAAGCCGTTATCATAGCGACCGGTTCGGAAGTGGCGCTGGCACTGGCCGCCCAGAAGCAGCTCGCCGAAGAAGGGATCGCCGTTCGGGTGGTCTCGATGCCCAGCACCAACGTCTTCGACCGCCAGGATGCCGCCTACCGTGCTTCCGTGCTGCCCAAGGGCCTGCCGCGGGTCGCGGTGGAAGCCGGTGTCACCGACGGCTGGCGCAAGTACGTTGGGCTGGAAGGCGAAGTCATCGGCGTGGACCGCTTCGGTGAATCCGCTCCAGCCAGCGAGCTGTTCAAGTATTTCGGCGTCACCGCCGACGCCGTGGTTGCCGCGGTCAGGAAGGTCCTCGCCTGACCGGCTGCGCGCCCCAAACGATACATGCGGTGCCGTAGGGCACCGCATGTCAGTGATTTCCGGTTTCGTGCATTTACACTAGGGAGAAGAGTCGATGAGCATCAAAGTTGCCATCAATGGTTTCGGTCGTATCGGTCGCTGCACGCTGCGCGCCATTTACGAGCAAGGTCTGCAGAATGAATTCGACGTGGTCGCCATCAACGCCTCCGGCGATCTGGCCACCAACGCCCACCTGCTCAAGTACGACACCACCCATGGCCGCTTCGCCACCTCCGTGGAAACCGAAGGCGACAACGTCATCATCATCGACGGCAAGAAGATCCCGTTCTACTCCACCAAGGATCCGAAGGGCGTGAACTGGGGCTCCCACGGCGTGGACGTGCTGCTGGAGTGCACCGGCGCCTACACCACCAAGGCCAAGGCCGCCGCGCTGCTCGAGCAGGGTGCCAAGCGCGTGCTGATCTCCGCCCCCGGCGGTGACGACGTGGACACCACCATCGTCATGGGCGTGAACGAAGAGGTCCTGAAGGGCGACATGACCGTCGTTTCCAACGCCTCCTGCACCACCAACTGCCTGGCTCCGGTCGCCAAGATCCTGGCCGACAGCGTCGGCATCAAACAGGGCCTGATGACCACCATCCACGCCTACACCAACGATCAGGTGACCGTGGACGTCCGCCACAAGGACCTGCGCCGCGCCCGTGCAGCTGCCGCCAACATCATCCCCACCAAGACCGGTGCAGCCAAGGCCGTCGGCCTGGTGCTGCCCCAGCTGGTCGGCAAGGTCGACGGCTTCGCGCTGCGCGTCCCGACCATCAACGTGTCGCTGGTGGACCTGACCTTCACCGCCGAGCGCGCCACTACCAAGGAAGAGATCAACGAGCTGATGACCGCTGCGGCCAACGGCCCGCTGAAGGGCATCCTGGCCGTCAACACCGAGCCGCTGGTGTCTTCCGACTTCAACCACACCACCGTGTCCTCGACCTTCGACGCCACCCAGACCCGCGTCATCAAGGGTGAAGACGGCTCCGTGCTGGTCAAGGTGCTGGCCTGGTACGACAACGAGTGGGGCTACTCCTGCCGCATGCTCGACGCGGCCCGCGCCTTCGTGAACGCCAAGTAATTCCGCCGTATCGACGCCCCGCCCTGTGCGGGGCGTTTTCACATCCGACGACACGTAGAACATCATCATGCAAGTCAAGAAACTCACCGACCTCGACGTCAAGGGCAAGAAGGTCTTCATCCGCGCCGACCTCAACGTACCCCAGGACGACGCCGGCAACATCACCGAAGACACCCGCATCCGCGCCTCGATCCCCTCCATCGAGTACGCCCTCAAGGGCGGAGCCGCGGTACTGGTCACCTCGCACCTGGGTCGTCCGACCGAGGGTGAGCTGAAGGCCGATGACACGCTGGCACCGGTGGCCGTACGCCTCGGCCAGTTGCTCGGCAAGCCGGTTCGCCTGATCCAGAACTGGGTGGACGGCGGTTTCGACGTCGCCCCCGGTGAGGTCGTGCTGCTCGAGAACTGCCGCTGCAACAAGGGCGAGAAGAAGGACAACGAAGAGCTCGCCAAAAAGATGGCCGCCCTCTGCGATGTCTACGTAAACGACGCCTTCGGCACAGCCCACCGCGCCGAAGCCACCACCCACGGCATCGCCAAGTTCGCACCGGTCGCCTGCGCCGGCATCCTGATGGGCGCCGAGATCGACGCCCTCGGCAAAGCCCTGCACGCCCCGGCCCGTCCGCTGGTCGCCATCGTCGGCGGTTCCAAGGTGTCCTCCAAGCTGACCATCCTGAAGTCGCTGGCCGACAAGGTTGACCAACTGATCGTCGGCGGCGGTATCGCAAACACCTTCCTGTTGGCTTCCGGCAAGCGCATCGGCGAATCCCTGGCCGAGCCCGAGCTGGTCAAGGAAGCCCAGGCCATCATGGACATCATGAAGGCCCGCGGCGCCGAAGTGCCGCTGCCAGAAGACGTCGTCGTCGCCGACGAAGTGTCCGCCATGGCCCGCGCCAACAAGGTCTCCGTCGATGAAGTCGGCCCTCACGACCGCATCCTCGACGTCGGCCCGAAGGCTGCCGCCAAGCTGTCCCAGATCATCGCCAACGCCGGCACCATCGTCTGGAACGGCCCGGTCGGCGTCTTCGAACTACCCCAGTTCGCCGGCGGCACCAAGATGATGGCGTCGGCCATCGCCCATTCGGAAGCTTTCTCCATCGCTGGCGGCGGCGACACTCTGGCGGCCATCGCCAAGTTCCACATCGCCGACGACGTGGGCTACATCTCCACCGGCGGCGGCGCCTTCCTCGAGTTCCTTGAAGGCCGGACCCTACCCGCCATCGCTGCACTGGAAGCCCGCTTCAACGACTGAGCGGTTCCTCCCCAGCACACCAGAATGCGGCCCATCCGGGCCGCATTTTCATTTTCGCCGCCAATAGTCGCCTTCCCTGATGAGGCGCGTCAGAATGAGCACGTCATTGACGTTAACTCATACGATATCCACTTGTATTGGTGCCCCGTCTTCCCGAATAAAAGAAAGACACGATCCATGCCTATTCCGGTCAGCGCGCTTCTCGGATCGCCCCGCCGCCTGATGGCAGCCATCGTGATGTTCGTGGCCCTCGACCTGACGGTGCTGCTGATCAACCTGTGGATTGCCGAGCAGGTCGCCCGCGATGCAGTGGCCATCAATCTGGCCGGGCGCCAACGGATGCTGTCCCAGCAGACCACCAAGGCCTTGCTGCTGGCTACCGTCCCCAACGCCAATTCCGATACGGCACGCCAGGAATTCAGCGAGGCCTTCGGACTGTTCCGGCGGACGCTGAACGCGTTTGCGGAAGGCGGAAGCACCCTCGGCGGCGATGGCAAACCCCTGCTGCTGGAAAAAGTTGGCGACGCCGGAGCCCCGGCGCTGGAAAAGGCACGCAAGCTCATCACTCCAGTCGAGGGCATCGCCTTCCAGGCCGCCCTGCCCCACACCGATGCGAGCGAACTTGCCTTCGCGGCAGACTACATGGTGCGCCACAACCGTGAGATCCTGGATCTGATGAACACCCTGACCTCGGCGCTCGAGCAGGAATCCGTGCGCCGAACCCGCGAACTGCGTGCGATCCAGGCCGGCGCTTTCGTACTGGCGCTTGCCAATTTCCTGATCATCGTCTTCGGCATGCTGGGCAAGTATCGCAGTGTGGAGGCCGACAGCCGCCGCTGGCAGGAAATGGCCCGCCACGATCCACTCACTGGCATCGCCAACCGCAAAGCGTTTGTCGAAGCCGCCGAAGGCGTCCTGTCGCGAGCCCACGTCGATGCCCAGGCCGGCACGCTGCTGATGCTCGATCTGGACGGCTTCAAGCCGATCAACGACAGCTTCGGCCATCTTGCCGGCGACCAGATTCTGATCAGCCTGGCCGACAGCTTCGAGAGCGCAGCCCGCGCCACCGACATCGTGGCGCGGATTGGCGGCGACGAATTCGTGATGCTCTGCCCCGCACTGCACGGAGACGGAGATATCGAGCTGTTCTGCGAACGGATCATTGCCAGCGTGGTAGCCCTGCCCGGCAGCGACTTCCCCGGCTGCCGACTCGGTATCAGCATCGGCGTTTCCTGCTACCCGGACAAGGGTTACGACCTGAACCATCTGTTGGCCCTGGCCGATCAGGCCATGTACAAGGCCAAGGCTGCGGGCGGCAACCGCTGGTACACCGCCTGAGTGCCGGCCTCGCCACGCCCCATTTGTCGCAGATGCGACACAAGCAGCCAAGACAATCAGTTGATCTATAAAGAAAAGCAGCCTGGCACTCAGCTTGCTTGCTCTCTCCGGTACGGAGAGAGCAATGAAACATCAACTGGACTGGTCATCCTATGAGACCGCCGGGCAAGGCGACGCCTATGCCGGGATTCCGGCCAGCGGCGGCAATTTTGCCAAGGCCGTTGCGGTGTGCATCAGTGACCGCCTGTGCCAGCGCAAGCCGAAGGGCGTCATGTGCCCCAGCTTCCGCGCCACTGATGCTCCCGGCCAGTCTCCCGGCGGGCGCGTCCTGCTGCTGAAAGCCGCCCTCAATGGTGAGCTGGGCGAGGCGCCGTTCGCCGATCCCCGCCTGGCCGCCGCAATGGACCTGTGCGTCGGCTGCAAGGGCTGCAAACGCGAATGCGCCAACCAGGTGGACATGGCGGCAATCAAGATCGAATATCAGGCCCAACGCAATCTGGCCCTGGGCACGCCGCGCCGCGACAGGCTCTTTGCCGCGCTACCCCGGCTACTGGCGGAGCATGGAGGCCTGCTCCGCCAACTGGTGAAGCTGCGCAATCGCCTACCGCTGCTGGCCCGGCTCGGTGAACGCTGGTTGGGCATATCAACCCGGCGCATGCTACCCGAACCCAGCCCCAAAGCCTACCAGCCACCTCTCGCCGGCAATGCCGACGGGCGCGAGGTCATCCTCTTCGTGGACACCTTCGCGCGCCACTTCGACCCGGCCATCGCCCGGGCCGCCCACGCGGTCCTCAGCGCCGCCGGCTATCGCGTCATCAGCCTGGAGCCATCCGCCGACGACGCCGAACCTGCGCGCCCCCTGTGCTGCGGCCGCACCTACTTGTCCCTGGGCCAGGTCGAGGCAGCCCGCGCCGAAGCCCAGCGCATGCACACGGCCCTGCGGCCAGCCCTGGAGGCAGGTATTCCGATCGTCGGGCTGGAACCATCATGCATCCTGTCCCTGCGTGACGACCATCTCAAACTGGGCCTCGGCGCCGACGCGGAAAGGCTTGCCAAGCAGGTTTACCTCTTCGAGGAATTCATCGCCCGCGAACATGACCGCAAGCAGTTGCAGCTCAAGCTGAAGCCCCTGCCTGCCGGCAAGACCCTGGTACATGGCCACTGCCACCAGAAGGCCGTCGGCGCAATGAAGTCCCTGCGCAAGGTGCTGCGCCTGATTCCCGACTTCGAATTCGAGTTCATCGAAGCGAGCTGTTGCGGCATGGCCGGCAGCTTCGGCCTCGATGCCGAACACCGGGACATCTCCTTGCAGATGGCCGAACTCGACCTCCTGCCTGCGCTACGCAAAGCCCCCGACGCAACGGTGCTCGCCAACGGCTTCTCCTGTCGCCACCAGATCCTTGAAGGCGCGGAGCGGCAGGCGCAGCACGTGGCGGTCCTGCTCGAACGTGCCCTGGCCTGACGGCATGTCGCTCACCGCGATGCGGACGCTCCCGCTGCTGCGCATCGGCCGCCTGTTCGACGAGGTGCAAGCGGACCAGCTGTTCCACCAACTGCTCGCCGAAACCCCCTGGAACGATGGCTACTACCTGGCCGCAGGCCGACGCTTCGCGCTGCCCCGCCTACAGGCCTGGTACGCCGATCCCGGTATCGACTATCGCTACGCGGACAACTTGCACAACTCCCACGCTTGGACGCCCGCGCTGCGGGCCCTCCGCGAGCAGATCGAACGGGTTTCCGGGCTGCGCTTCAATGCCGTCCTGCTCAACCTCTACCGCAACGGCCAGGATGCCGTGGGCTGGCACGCCGACGACGAGCCCGATCTGGGCCCAGCCCCGGCCATCGCCTCCCTGAGCCTGGGCGCCACCCGCCGCTTCTCGGTCCGGCCCCGCCCGCTGGGCGAGGCCCTGCATGTCCCCCTCCCCTCCGGCACTCTCCTGGTCATGGACCCGCCTTTCCAGCAGGTCTGGGAGCATGCCGTCCTGGCGGATCCGCTGGTCATCCCCCCGCGCCTCAACCTGACCTTCCGCCTGGTACGCCCGGCGGCATGACATTCGCGCACCAATCGCAAAGGCAGGTCAACCTACAACGGTGCGGAAATGTCTCCTGAAGGCACAAATCCGACACGATCAAAGGGTTTTTAAAAATACCAGCCCTTGAAACAATAATTATTAGATTCATGCACTTAAAAATGAATCGTAGTTTTTTCAAGGACATGGAACAAAGCTTGCTGCACCTTTGGCCATAACGATCATCCGGAGCAGCAGCATGTTGGATACGGTCATAGTTGGCGGTGGTTTGTGCGGGCTGGCGATTGCCAACGGCCTCGCGTCGCGCGGCGAAGAATTCGCCCTGTTCGAAGCCCGCACGCGCCTCGGTGGTCGCATCCTGTCCAGCGACGACGCCACACCCGGCTTGCCCGCCGACCTGGGTCCCACCTGGTTCTGGCCGGATACCCAACCCCGCATCGCCCGGCTGATTGTTGACCTGGGACTGCGCCAGTTTGCCCAGGCCGACGGCGAGACCGTGTTGCACCTCAAGGATCCCAGCGCCGGCCCGGCCACGCTGTCAGCGGGTCCGGTCCATGGCGGCGCCCGGCGGATCTCCGGCGGCTTCGGTGCGCTGATCACAGCCCTCTCCAAACGCCTGCCGCGGCATAGCCTGAACTTCGGCCACGTGCTGATGGCCGTCCGCAACTGCGACGATCACGTGGAACTGCACTTTCTCCGCGGCTACGAACCGATCACCGTCAAGGCACGCCACGTGGTGCTGGCCGTTCCGCCACGCCTGCTCGAGGAGAGGGTGGATTTCTCGCCAGCCCTTGCCGCGCCGCTGCGCCAGATCCTGCGCGACACGCCAACCTGGATGGCAGGCAGCGCAAAGGCCATGTGCGGTTTCGAACGCCCCTTCTGGCATGACGCCGGCCACACGGGCAACGCCTTCGTCACCCATCCGCAGGCGGTGCTGGCCGAAGTCTTCGATGCCAGCGACGAGCCGGCCGGCCGTGCCGCCCTCGGCGGTTTCGTCGCCATGCCGCCGGCCCTGCGGGAGTCCTTCCGCAGCGGCCTGCCGATGCTGGTGCGCAGCCAGCTCGTGCAGCTGTTCGGCGCCGCCGCCGAGCGCAGCACGCCGGTCATCCAGGACTGGGCATCGGAAGCCTATACCTGCAGCCTCCTCGACCACACCCCGCCAGACGGCCATCCGGAATACGGGAACCGGGCGCTGCGCCTGTCCCACTGGAACGACAAGCTCTACTTCGGCGGCTCGGAAACGGCCAGCTATGGCGGCGGCTACATGGAAGGCGCCCTCGAGGCAGCCGGTCGCATCCTCAAGGAACTGGCCCTTGACCGGGCCCTGATGAACTGAAACACCATGAGCATCGGAACCAACGACCTGTGCGTCGCCCGCTTTTCGGCCTGGGTTGCCAAGCAGCGTAAGCAAAGCTTCGACCGCTACCGGATCACCCTGCATCGCAACCTGTCGGCCCAACGGCGCCAGCACCTGACCCAGCAGGCCATTCTCGATACGGCTGCAGTCCTTTTCCGCGAAGCGCTGGAAATGCTCTACGAGCTCCCCTTCGACAGCCAGGGCGTACGCGTGGAGCGCGGCTGGTCGGAACTTACGCTGCGCATACTGGAGCCCTTCCAGGGCTTCTGCGAAGCCCTGCTGGACGATGCGCTACGCTTCAATCGCAGCTCCTGCGCGATCTCCAACTTTGCCGAAGAGCACCTGCCCAGCGTGGACTATCAGCTGGAAATGCGCCGGGAGCTAGCCGCCGCGTGGAAGGATTTCGCGCTGACCGCCAACGACCTGCTGGTAGATACCGGCAGTCACGCGATGGCGAGCGTGGCCGCCTGAACGGCGGCCGGCAGGCCCTGCCACGGAACTGCACGGCCGGAATCCACGCCGTCAGAGCCCCAGCTCACTCCACATCGTATCGACGCGCGCCTTGACGGCCGCGTCCATGACGATCGGCGTACCCCATTCCCGCTGGGTCTCGCCTGGCCACTTGTTGGTCGCATCGAGGCCCATCTTCGAGCCCAGCCCGGCCACCGGACTGGCGAAGTCCAGGTAATCGATCGGCGTGTTGTCCACCAGCGTGGTATCCCGCGTCGCGTCCATGCGGGTGGTCAGCGCCCAGATCACTTCCTTCCAGTCGCGGATGTTCACATCGTCATCCACGACGATGATGAACTTGGTGTACATGAACTGGCGCAGGAAGCTCCAGATGCCGAACATCACGCGCTTGGCGTGCCCCGGATACTGCTTCTTGATGCTGACCACCGCCAGCCGGTATGAACAGCCCTCCGGCGGCAGGTAGAAATCGACGATCTCGGTGAACTGCTTCTGCAGCAACGGCACGAAGACCTCGTTGAGGGCCAGGCCTAACATAGCCGGCTCGTCAGGCGGCTTGCCGGTGTAGGTGCTGTGGTAGATCGGGTCGCGCCGGCTGGTGATACGCTCGATGGTGAACACCGGGAACTCGGCCTGCTCGTTGTAGTAGCCGGTATGGTCGCCATAGGGCCCTTCGAGAGCGGTCTCGCCGGGATGGATGACACCTTCCAGCACGATCTCGGCAGTGGCCGGCACCTGCAGGTCGGAGCCCAGACACTTCACCAGCTCGGTCTTGGCGCCGCGCAGCAGGCCGGCGAACTGGTATTCGGACAAGCTGTCCGGCACCGGCGTCACCGCGCCGAGGATGGTCGCCGGATCGCAGCCCAGTACCACCGCCACCGGGAAGGGCTGGCCCGGATTGGCCAGCTGGTGATCGCGGAAATCCAGCGCACCGCCGCGATGGGCCAGCCAGCGCATAATGACCTTGTTGCGGCCAAGCACCTGCTGGCGGTAGATACCCAGGTTCTGGCGGGTCTTGTTGGGGCCGCGGGTCACCACCAGGCCCCAGGTAATCAGCGGCGCCACGTCACCCGGCCAGCAGTGCTGGATCGGCAACTCGGCGAGGTTCACGTCCTTGCCCTCCTTCACCACCTCCTGGCAGGGCGCCGACGACACCGTCTTCGGCGACATGTTCAGCACCTGGCGGAACACCGGCAGCTTGTCCCAGGCATCCTTCAGGCCCTTCGGCGGCTCCGGCTCCTTCAGGAAAGCCAGCAGCTTGCCAACTTCACGCAGGGCACCCTGCCAATCTTCCCCGCTCTCGCCCATGCCCAGCGCCACCCGCTGCGGTGTACCGAACAGGTTGGCCAGCACCGGCACACGATGGCCCTTGGGATTTTCGAAGAGGATCGCCGGCCCACCAGCACGCAGCACGCGGTCGCAGATCTCGGTCATTTCCAGGTGCGGATCGACTTCAGTCTTGATCCGCTTGAGCTCGCCGAGACGTTCCAGTTGGCTGATGAAATCCCGCAGGTCTGTGTATCGCATGGAAGGAATGGCTGGAGAATAGTTAAAAAGCGAACGGCCGCTACTGCGGCCGTTCCTCGCCCGGATGCCGGGTAGTTCAGTCCAGCAAAGCGTTCACCGCCTTGATGTCCTCGTCGCCGAGGGTGCCCGCTGCCGCCTTCAGTCGCAGCTGAGCGAGCAGCGTATCGTAACGGGCCTTGGCCAGCCGCTGCTGGGTATCGTAGAGCTGGCTCTGGGCGTTCAGTACGTCGATGTTGATGCGCACGCCGACGTCGTAGCCGAGTTTGTTGGCGTCGAGAGCCGAGCTGGACGACACCAGCGCCGCCTCATAGGCCTTCACCTGGGCCAGACCGCTGGTCACACCGAGAAAGGCCTGACGGGCGCTCTGTGCCGAGTTGCGACGCGCATTGTCGAGATCGGCGCCGGCCTTGTCACGCAGCGCCATCGTCTCGCGGACGCGGGAGCTGGTCACCCCGCCCTGGAACAGCGGCACCGCTACCTGCACGCCGACCACCGTCGAATCGATGTCGTAACGCACCGGCGCAGTAGGCAGGATGGCCGCAGTCGAAGACACTGTATTGCCATGGCTGGCCACCAGGTCCACCGTCGGCAGATGGCCGGCGCGATTGCGCTCCACCTCCCGCCCAGCCAGTTCCACCCCCAGCTGGGCCGCCTGTACGGACAGGTTGCTGCCTTCGGAAGCCGTGACCCAGGACTGGATGTCACCCGGCTCCGGCCGGCTCAGCCCGACTCCCTTGCGCATACCCTTGAGGCCATCGGTGTCCTTGCCGGTCAGCACCGACAGCGCATGGCGCTTGACGGCCAGGTCGCTGTCGGCGGCGATCATCTGTGCCGACGACAGGTCGGCCCGGGACTGGGCCTCGTGGACGTCGGTGATCGTGACCGTGCCCACCTCGAAGCTTTTTTTCGCCAGCGCGAGCTGCTGGCTGTTCGCTTCGTGCAGGGCGGTCGCCGCGGCCAGCACATCCTGCGCGGTCAACACGTCGAAATAGGCCTGGGACACGCGCAACGCGAGATCCTGGCGCGCCTGCCGGTACTGTACCTCGGCCAGCGCCACCTGGATTTCACCCTGCTTGAACTGCACCCAGTTCTGCCACCGGAACAGGGGCTGGGTCAGCTGCACCTGCCAGCCGTGGCTGTTGAAGCCGACCGAGGAGCCCGCCGGACGGCGCGGGTCCATGTCGTTCCAGGTGGTGTTGCCGGACAGGCCGATGGACGGCAGCAAGCCGGCACGCCCCTGCGGCAGCTTTTCCTGCCCGGCGGCCAGCGACGCCCGGGCCGCGGCCAGCGGCGCATCGTAGGCCAGCGCATCGCGATAGACCTGTTGCAGATCTGCCGCCGACGCGCCCGCCGCCAACAGCCCCGCTACCATCGCCACAGCCAGACGCTTCATCCCGTGCTCCGTCCCTATCGGTCAGTACTGGGGCATGCTCGGGTCGACCTGGGCCGCCCACTGGGCGACGCCACCGGCCAGATTGATCAGGTTGGTGAAGCCCTGGCGCTCCAGGAACATCGCCACCTGCATGCTGCGGCCACCGTGATGGCAGATCACCACGATCTCCGCATCCGGCTCCAGCTCCTGCATGCGCGCCGGCACGCTGGCCATCGGCATCAGCACCGAGCCCGGAATGGCACAGTACTGGAATTCAGAAGGCTCCCGGACATCGAGCAGGAAGGGCGACGGACGCGTCTCGTCCTGCAGCCATTCGGCCAGTTGCGGAGGGGTGATGTGATTCATCGCGGCTGTGCTCAGAAGGTGAAGTGGCTCTTCTGCGGCGCGTTGCGCATCATCGGAACCAGGTTTTCAAACAGGGACTCGGTGCGGAACTGGCTTTCGGACACACGAGTCACCAGGGTCGCGGTCATCAACGGCGCTTCGCCGACGAAGGCGAACAGGCGGCCACCAACCTTGACCTGCTCCAGCAGGGAATCGGCGATACGCGGCACGCCACCGGACACCACGATCAGATCGTAGGGCGCGCTGCTGGCCCAGCCGCGCACCGCATCGCCTTCCTCGACGATGACGTTCTCGACGCCATAGCGCTTGAGGTTGTCGTGGGCCATGTTGACCAGCGCCGGTTCGATGTCGACGGTACGCACCCAGTCGGCCTTGGCGGCAAGCAGCGCGGCGAAGTAGCCGGAGCCGGCACCGACCTCGAGCACCTTGTCGGAACGCTTGACCTGGATGGCCTGCAGGATCTTGCCTTCGATCACCGGGACCAGCATGCTGCCACCATGGCCGAGGGGGATCTCGGCTTCCGACAGGGCCAGAGACTTGTACGCTTCCGGCACGAACTCTTCACGGCGAACGCTCATCAGCAGGTCGAGGACGCCGAAGTCCAGAACCTCCCAGGGGCGGACCTGCTGCTCAACCATGTTGAATCGTGCTTGTTCGAAATTCATTGTGTGACTCCCGGATAAATATTAGCACAAGCTAATATTGATGATCTGCATGCCTGAATTGGTTGCGAAAAAACTTTCGAATTTTAGCTCAGTTGTGCACTGCGCAGATCATCCGTAGCACTCCCGCCCGCCGGCGCCGGCTTGACCCGGTACCACGCGGCGTACAACGCCGGCACGAACAGCAAGGTAAGCAGCGTGGCGACGATCAGCCCGCCCATGATCGCCACCGCCATCGGCCCGAAGAAGGCGCTGCGGGTCAGCGGGATCATCGCCAGCACCGCCGCCGCCGCGGTCAGCGCGATGGGCCGCAGACGGCGTACCGCAGACTCGACGATGGCGTTCCAGGCCGGCAGGCCCTTGTGCATATCCTGCTCGATCTGGTCCACCAGGATCACCGAGTTGCGCATGATCATGCCGAACAGGGCGATCGTGCCGAGCATCGCAACGAAGCCGAAGGGCTGGTTGAACAGCAGCAGGAACAACACCACGCCGATCAGCCCCAGCGGCGCGGTCAGCACCACCATCGCCGTCCGCGAGAAGCTGTTGAGCTGCACCATCAGCACCGTGAGCACCACCCCGAGGAACAGCGGGAAGCCGGCATTGACCGAACTCTGCCCCTTGGCGCTCTCCTCCACGGCGCCGCCGGTCTCGATACGATAGCCGGCCGGCAGCCGCGCCTTGATGGGCTCCAGCAACGGCTCCACCTGGGCGGTGACGGTCGGCGCCTGGATACGGCTGTCGTAGATCTGGCCACGCACGGTGATGCTCGGCTCCCGATTGCGGCGCCACACCAGGCCCTGTTCAAAGGCGTAGCTGACTGTCGCCACCTGGCCCAGCGGCACGGACTTGCCCGTGCGGGTCGGAATCGACAGTTCCGCGACGAGAGACAGCTTGTCGCGCTCGAAGGCATCGCCGCGCAGCACCACGTCGATGGACTCGATGCCTTCCCGATAACTGGTGGCCGCCAGGCCGCGCAATGAAGTGTTCAGGAAGTTGGCCACATCCTGCGTGGTCAAGCCCAGCAGGCGCGCCTTGTGCTGATCAACCTCGACCTTCAGCACCTTGGATTGCTCGTCCCAGTCGAGCTGCACGTCGGACAGGCTGGTATTGCCGCGCATCACCCCGGCCACCTCGGCCGCGTAATGGCGCACCGTCGCGATGTCCGGCCCGTTGACGCGAAACTGCACCGGGAAGCCCACCGGCGGGCCATTTTCTAGCCGCGTGATGTTGGCGCGCAGGTTGGCGAAGTCCCGCTTGAAGAGCTCGATCATGCGCTCCCGCAGCGCCTCCCGCGCCGGGATGCTGTCGGTCAGGATCACGAACTGGGCGAAATTGGCCGCTGGCAGCTGCTGGTCCAGCGGCAGGTAGAAGCGCGGACTACCAGTGCCCACGTAGGCGACGTAGTTCTGGATACCGTCTTCCTTGTCGAGGATGCGCTCCAGCCGCTCCGCCTCGGCCTGGGTCGCGCGCAGGCTGGCGCCTTCCGGCAGGCGCAGGTCGATGAGCAGCTCCAGCCGCGTGGAGTTGGGGAAGAACTGCTGCTGCACCAGGCCGAAGCCGACAATCGCCACGATGAAGATCCCCAGGGTCGTGGCGATCACCACCCAGCGCTTTGCCACGCACCAATCCACTACAGCGCGGAAACGGTTGTAGAACGGCGTGCGGAACACCGCGTCCTCGTCACCTTCCACGTGCGGGTCACCGAGGCCGATGCGGTCCTTGAAACGCTCCAGGCGCGGAAAGCGGCGCGCGAACCAGCTGGTGTTCTTCGGCGCCCGCGGGTCGGGCAGCAGCACGTAGCCAAGATAGGGCACCACCACCACTGCGGCCAGCCAGGACGCCAGCAGCGCGATGGCATTCACCTGGAAGATCGAACGGGTATATTCGCCGGTGGACGACTGCGCCGTGGCGATCGGCAGGAAGCCGGCCACCGTCACCAGCGTGCCGGACAGCATCGGGCCAGCCGTACTGGTATAGGCGAAGGCCGCCGCCTTCGAGCGCTCCCAGCCCTGCTCCATCTTCACCAGCATCATCTCGACGGCGATGATCGCGTCGTCCACCAGCAGGCCCAGTGCGAGGATCAACGCGCCCAGGGAAATCTTGTGCAGGCCCACGTCGAACAGGCGCATGCCAAAGAAGGTCACGCCGAGCACCAGCGGGATCGACAGTGCCACCACCAGGCCGGTGCGCAGCCCCAACGAGAAGAAGCACACCACCAGCACGATGATCACCGCCTCTGCCAGGGAGTGCACGAACTCGCTGACCGAGCGCTGCACCGCCTCCGGCTGGCTGGCCACCTCCTTCAGCTCAAGGCCGACCGGCAATTGGGACTGGATGTGCGCCACGGTGGTTTTCAGATCGTCGCCCAGCGCAATGATGTCGCCACCCTTGGCCATCGACACGCCCAGCCCCAGCGCGTCCTGGCCACGGAAGCGGAAGCGCGGCGCCGGCGGCTCGACGAAGCCCCGCGCCACGGTGGCGATGTCGCCGATGCGGAATTCCCGCCCGCCGGCCTGGATGCGCGTCTCGCGGATCGCCTCGACGGTGTCGTAGGCGCCGCTCGGACGCAGGTAGATGCGCTCGTCCCGGGTCTCGAAATAGCCGCCGGGCGCCACCGCGTTCTGACGCGCCAGCGCGTCGGTCACCGTCTGCACGTCCAGCCCGAGGGTGGCGAGCTTGGTGTTGGACAGCTCCACATAAATGCGCTGCTCCTGCTCGCCGATCAGGTCCACCTTGGCCACGTTGGGCACTCGCAGCAGCTCGGCGCGGATCTTGTCGCTCTCGGCCTTCAGGCGCGCGTAATCAAAGCCGTCGCCGGTCAGCGCATAAATGTTGCCGAACACATCACCGAATTCATCATTGAAGAAAGGCCCACGGATGCCCGCCGGCAAGGTGCCCTTGATGTCGCCGATCTTCTTGCGCACCTGGTAGAAGATGTCCGGCACGTCCTTGGCGGGCGTCGAATCCTTGGCGACGAACAACACCACCGACTCGCCCGGCCGCGAATAGCTGCGCATGTAGTCCACGTTGGGGACTTCCTGCAGCTTCTTCTCGATGCGATCGGTCAGCTGCTCCTCGGTTTCCCGCGCCGACGCCCCCGGCCATTCGGTGCGCACCACCATCACCTTGAAGGTGAAAGGCGGGTCCTCGGACTGACCGAGCTGCTGATAGGACAGGATGCCTACCAGCGCCAGCGCGACGATCAGGTAGCGGACCAGAGGCTGATGGCGCAACGCCCATTCCGACAGGTTGAAGTGCCTCACGCGCCCCCTCCCGCCGCCTTCACGCTCACCGTGGCCGGCGCAGGCGCGGACTGCTCGGGCGCCATGGGCTGCAGCAGCTGGCCAGCGACGATCTTGTGCACGCCGGCGGCGGCGACGGTCTCGCCGGGCTTCACGCCGTCGGCGATCAGCACACCGTCCTCCCGGTACTGGCGCACCGTCACCGGCCGCAGCACCGGCTTGACCAGCGCCCCCTCCGCCTGCATCACCCACACCGCACTGCGTCCGTCATGTTCGAAGACCGCCGATGCCGGCACCAGCAAAGCACCTGCCGCAGCCTGGGCATCCGGTAGCACCACGTTGGCGGTCATCCCCAGCTGCACCGCCGGCGTCGGATCGACGATGCTCACCCGCACCGCGTAAGTACGGGTCGCCGCGTCGGCGCTCGGCGCAATCTCCCGCACCTTGCCGCGCAACGCCACATCGGGCTGGGCCCACAGGCGGATCTCGATATCCTTCGCGGCACGCAACACAGACAGGCGGCTTTCCGGCACGGCGATCAGCACCTCCCGCTCACCGTCGCGGGCCAGCTTCATGACGACCGCGGAATCCTTCACCACCTGCCCGACTTCCGCGCTGACCGCGGTGATCACCCCGGCCTGATCGGCCACCAGCGTCGTGTAGCCGCTCTGATTGCCGGCCACGGTCGCCTGCGCGCGAGCCTGGGCGACCCGCGCCTCGGCCGACTTGAAAGCCGACTCCTTGGCATCCAGCACGCTGCGGCTGACGAAGTTCTTGCCGACCAGATCCCGGTAGCGCTCGACCTCGGCCTTGGCGAAGGCGTATTCGTTCTGCGCCGCCGCCAGCTGGGCACGGGCCGCTTCCGCGTTGAGGCCGGCATCGCTCGGGTCCAACCGGGCCAGCACCTGGCCGGGCTTCACCGCCGTCCCCACGTCCACACGGCGCTCGATGATCTTGCCGGTGATGCGGAAAGCCAGATCCGACTCGTAGCGCGCCCGCACCTCGCCGGCATACAGCGCACCGGCCGCCACAGGCGCCAGGGCCAGCTTGTGGACGAGCACCGGGCGCGGCGCATCGGCCACCGGCGCCGGCTTCGAACAGGCGGCCAGCACCGCCGCGGCAAGGAAACTCAGGGCCAGACTACGCGTCATCGTGCGGACTCCTCGCGGGGCGCGACCAGCAGGCCGCGGAAGATCATGTCGAAATAGGTATCGAAATAGGTGTCGGAGACGAGGCCCGGCGCGGTACAACCCGCCACGCAGCCGGCCATCGAGTTCTTCCAGACGGACAGCATCAGCAGCGGGAAGAACACCAGCTGGCGCAGGGTCGGCACGTCCAGCGGACGGAACACGCCACGCTCGATGCCGATATCGATGGCGCTGCCGAGCAAGGCCATCCAGCGCACGATGACAGCCTCGTGGTGATAGCGGGCGACCTCCGGAAAATTGCCGGCCTCGGCGATGATCAACTTGGAGATCCCGCCCAGGTCAGTCATGCCGACCTTCTGCCACCAGTCGAGCAGGATCTCCCGCAACAGGCGCTCGGGGTCGTCCCTGAGGGTTTCAAGCTTGGCCTCCATCTCATCGAAGAGCGGCAGCACGCCTTCCTCGATGACCGCCTTGAAGAGCGCTTCCTTACTATCGAAATAGAGGTACAGCGTGCCCTTCGAGACCCCCGCACGGGCCGCAACCTCATCCAGGCGCGTAGCCGCAAAGCCTTTTTCGATGAACAGGGAAAGCGCCGCGGCGGCGAGTTCGGAGGGGCGGGCCTCCTTGCGGCGTTGACGGCGGATGGGGTCGTTGGGACTCATGGCATCGGATTACTGACTGACTGGTCAGTAATTTAGCCAAATCGCCCTGCGGAGTAAAGGACAAATGAAAGGGAGCACGCGCTTCCCGCAGACAGCCAGAAGCTTATTGCCCCTGCCTGGGCTACTCCTCGCCGTCGCTCCGGAACTTCTTGAGCTTGTACCAGAGGGTCCGCTCGCTGATCCCCAGCTGCGCCGCCGCGCGGGTCTTGTTGCCGTCGCAACGGGTCAGAGCCGCTTCGATCATGCGCCGTTCAAGAGCTTCGACGACCTCGTTCATCGGACCTTCCGGCACGTCGCCATCGGCCACGCCCATACCAGATGGCGCAACCGGCGGCGTGTCGAAGACGAAATGCATCTGCCGCAGAGTGCCGCCGCCGGCCAGCACCAGCGCCCGTTCGACCATGTTCTCCAGCTCGCGCACATTGCCGGGCCAGGCATAGGAGGCCAGATGCTCGTAAAGACCGGCCTCGGCCAGCGGCGTGTTGCCAAGGCGCCCATGCTTGGCGGCAAAGTGGGCGACCAGGCCGGGAATGTCTTCCTTGCGCTCGCGCAGCGGCGGCAATGCAATCGCGAACACATTGAGGCGATAGAAAAGATCTTCCCGTAGCCGGCCGTCGGCGATCGCCTGCCGCGGATCGCGGTTGGTGGCGGCGATCATCCGCAGGTCGAGCTTGATCGTCCGGTTCGAACCAAGGCGCTCCAGCGTGCCTTCCTGCAGCACCCGCAACAGCTTGGCCTGAAGGGCCATCGGCATCTCGGTGAGTTCGTCGAGGAACAGGGTGCCGCCATCGGCCAGCTCGAACTTGCCGACCCGTTCCTTCACCGCGCCGGTGAAGGCCCCCTTCTCGTGGCCGAACAACTCGCTTTCCAGCATCTCGGCGGGAATCGCCGCGCAGTTGATCGGCACGAAAAGCCGCTCGGCCCGCGGCGAGGCAGCATGGATCGCCCGTGCGGCGAGCTCCTTGCCAGTGCCGGTTTCGCCGGTAATCATCACCGTCGCCTTGCTTGGCGCCACCTGGCGGATCTGCTGATAGACGGCCTGCATCGGCGCGCTGGTGCCGACGAAGCCTTCCCAGCCACGGTTCAGCTCTTCGCGCAGGAAGGCGTTCTGGCGGCTCATCCGGGCCGAGCCGAGCACCCGCTCGATGGCCAGCTCCAACGCCTCCAGGTCGAAGGGCCGCAGCAGGTAGTCGCTGGCCCCGCGCTTCATGGCATCCACCGCCGACTCCACCGTACCGTGGGCAGTGATGACGATCACCGGTACCGCCAGCCCTTCCTCGCGCAAGCGCGACAGCAGCGTGATGCCGTCCATGTGCGGCATGCGCATGTCGGTGATGATCAGGTCGAGGGGGTTCTGGCGGGCCAGTTCCAGCGCTTCCAGGCCATCTGCAGCCGAGAAGACCGTGTGTCCCATCTGGCGCAGCATGATCTCCAGCACGCGGCGCATGTGGGGTTCGTCGTCGGCGACGAGGATGTAACTCGGGTTCATGAGCGATGCGGCCCCGCATGACGGGGCAAGCGAAGGGTGAACAAGGCACCGCCGAGGGGGCTCTGCCCCGCCACGATGGTGCCGCCATGGGCCTGGACGATCTGCTGCACAATGGCGAGGCCGAGGCCCACGCCGCCTTCCCGGCGGAAGAAGAACGCCTCGAAGATCCTCTCGCGCTCTTCAGGCGCGATACCCGGCCCATCGTCGCCGATGCCAATCTCCAGCGCATCGCCGAGATCCACGCTGAAAGCCTTGACGTTGCCACCTTCCGGCAGAATCTGCAGCGCGTTGAGGATCAGGTTGAGAAAAACCTGGCTCATCTGCTCCGCGTCCAGTTCAGCCACCGGATCCGTCGCGTCGAGGGCTTCGGCGAAGACCACCTGTTTCTTGGCTGCCTGGCCGGCAAGCAGCGCGAAGCAGCGGCGGATCAACCCATGCACGTCGGTCGGCACGAACACCGGCGCCCGCGGCCGGGCACTGTCGAGCATCGTCGACACCAGCCGGTTGAGCCTTTCGGTCTCGCTGTCGATGAAGCCGGTCATCTCGCGCCCTTCCGGCGACAGGCCCGGCTCCCGCCGCAGCATCTGCGCCGACGAACGGATGATGCCGAGCGGCGTGCGCACCTCGTGGGCGATCACCGAGGCCATCTCACCGACCATCGCCAGCTTGGACGCCCGCACCAGGTTGCGCTGGGATTCGTCGATGTGGCCGACCATTTCCACGAAGGCTGCCGACAACTCGCCCACCTCGCCGGCCCCACCGGGCGGCGCGCCAGCCAGACGGCCATCGCGCCGGTAGCGGCGGGTGAACTCGGTCAGCGCAACGATGGGCCGGGCGATCGCTCCGCTGACCCACGCCGCCAGCAGCAAGGTCGCGCCCACCAGCGCGCCGAGGAGCAACAGCGCGATCGCCACCATGCGGTGGATCGGCGCCAAGGCCTCGTCGAGGGGCTGGATCACCAGCGTGCGCCAACCCAGGCCTTCGAAACCACCGAAGGCAGCAGCCCGGCCGACGCCGACCGCCACCGTCGCGCCATAGGCCGGCGTGCCTTCGAGCACGTAGGCACCGGCCGCAGTCGGGATACGGGCCCACCCGCTCGCCGCCCCGGAGTCCGCCGACAGGCCTTCGCGCAGACGGCGGGATGCCGCAATCAGGCGACCGCCACCATCGATGATGGCCAGCGTGCGGCCATCGCCGGCGGCCCGGTCGAGCATCCCATCCACCTGCTGCCAGTCGAACTCCAGACGCAGCTCGCCGAGGGGCGCATCGTCGAAGCGGGACAGGACGGGCGCGCTGATCGACAGGCTGGCCGCCGGCCCCACCGCCCCTGGAGCCGGCAGGCTGAGCGCCAGCGGCGTGCCGGAAAGGCTCACTTTCCGGTCAGATCGATCATGCTTGATCACCTGGCCTAAAGCGGCTGGCCGACTACTGGCGACGATCCGCCCTGCAGTGTCCAACGCCGACAGATCCCGATACACCCCGCCATAACCTTCCTGCAGACGGGCGAGGAACGCGGACAGGCGGCGATCCACGTCCTGCACCTGCAGATCCTGCATGACCTCCAGGCGACTCCAGATCGCGGCGTTCTGCAGGCGCTCGAACAGCACCTTGTCCAGGTCGGCGGCAATCGCCCCCGCCTGGCTGGCCAAGCTCTGCTCGATCTCGGCCTGCAAGGCCTGGCGCGCCTTGACAAACGCCAGGCCGGCCAGAAGTATGGCGGGCGCCAGGGCCACCACGACGAAGGCCTTGAGCAGGGTGCTGCGGATCGTTACCGGTCTGGGCACGTTATCAACGGAGAACCGCATCGGGACATGGACTGCCGAGTATACGAAAAAGCGCGGGCCTGCCTGTGCGTCCTGCTGCCGGCCCTGCTTCTGCTGAACACTCAGGCCCGGGCCGACGACGGCGATGAAGCACCGACGCCGATCCGCCTCGGCAACTACGAACTGGGACGAGGCCTGCCCCTCGGCGACAGCGGCTTCACCGTCGGAGGCTACGCCACCGCACGCTACGACGACGTGCGCGGCCGGGATCCGCGCCTCACCGCAGACCACCTGAGCCTGATGCTGTGGTGGGAAGGCGGCGGGCGCCTCAAGTTCTTCTCGGAGACCGACTTCGAGGAAAGCCTGGCCACCAGGCGAACCGGCCCGGATGAAGAGCGCTTCCTGGCCCTCGAGCGTTTCTACTTCGACTACACCGTTAACGACACCGCCACCGTACGCGTCGGCAAGTTCCTGACCCCGATCGGGCGCTGGAACCCGATCCACGCCGACCCGCTGGTGTGGACCACATCCCGCCCGATGGTGACCCACGCGGTCTTCCCCGGCTACGCCACCGGTGTGATGCTGCAGGGCACGACCGAAATCGGCGAGCGGGAGATGGACTACTCGATCTATGTTTCGTCCGGCACCGAACTGCGCCGCAAGCCCGCTGAAGACCCCTTCACCGAAGCCCGCGGCGTGCACTTCAACCTGCCGGTCAGCAGCAAGCTGCAAGTCGGCCTGTCCCTCGTCGATTTCGAGCAGGACCAAACCCGCGGCGAGCGCAAACGCCTGGCCGGCATGGATTTCCTATGGACCCACAATCGCTGGGAGATCTCCGGCGAAGGCATCTACCGCGGCTCCAGCGCCGGCGCGCCGCATACCGAGAAAGGCGGCTTCGTGCAGGTGGTGGCGCCGCTGCGAGGCCGCCTCTACGCCGTCGGCCGCGTCGAGCAGATGCGCCTCGACGGCACCGACCATCCGGCCCGCAACTGGGTCGCCGGCCTCAATTACCGCTACGACCGGGCCCTGTCCCTGAAGGCCGAGGTCATTGGCGGCAGCCACTTGCCCGACGGCACACCGGAAGGCCTGCTGGCCTCCATCAGCGTGCTGTTCTGAACCCGCTGATGCCCTTCGCTCCCATCCTGCACCGCTGCTTCGCCGCGTGCCTCGTACCACTGCTGCTCGGTGCCGCCAGCCTGGCCGACGCCACCGAGCTGTCCGGCATCGCGGTGATCGTCGCACCCGGCTACACGGTCCGAGACCTGGACAAGCACGAGCTGGCCCTGATCTACAAGCGCAAGAAACGCCTGTGGCCAGACGGCCGCCGGATCGCGCCGGTCAACCTGCCGGCCGGCCAGAACATCCGGAAGGCCTTCTCCGTCGCCATCCTGGGCCGTACGCCGGAGGAAATGGACGACTACTGGCGGGACCAGTACTTCCATGGCGAGCTGCCACCCTTCGTCGCAAGCTCCGAGGAGGCCGTGATCCGCCTCGTCGCCACCACGCCGGGCGCCATCGGCTACGTGCCGCTCTGCCTCGCCGACAAGCGGGTGAACGTGGTGCTGACGATAGACGACGGCCTGCCCTGCCCACGCTGAGGCCTGCAATCCCCGTCTACCTTTTTTGCAGTACTGCAAGTTCTTGCAGTACTGCCGCACGGTCCTCCCACCACCTTAACGATCAATTTTTCCGTATTACGTCAATCACTTAAATCCACTTCACGGCATGTGGCACCCCTCTTGCGATAGCGACTGCAAAGCCGGCGAGTACGTCGGCCCCATCGCCATCGAAGGGAGTCGCCGTGTCGGCACAGCAAATTCCGTTCAGAACCCCGCTTGCCGGCTCGCAGCCGGCTGGCCCCCAACTCTTCCCCCCCTTCGATCAGGCCGCGAGTGACCATCCAGCCCTTACCCGGAACGATGCTCCGCGCCTGATCGAACACAGCGGCGACGGCCGGCAGGCCGCCGAAACCATGATCAGCAGCCGTTTCGCCGCCGCCTATGAAGCACGGATCGGCCATTTCATGCCACGTCTGTTCAGCCTGCAGGCACCGTCCGGCCAGCCGGTCGGCGTCTGCGGCCTGCGGGAAGCCGCCGGGCAGCCGCTGTTTCTCGAACGCTATCTGGCGCAACCGATCGAGCAGGCCATCGCCGCGGCCATCGGACAGACGGTGGAGCGCCACAGCATCGTCGAGGTCGGCCAACTGGCCGGGCGCGGCGCTGGCACTTTCCGCGCCCTGATCCTGCGCATCACAGAACGCCTGCATGAAGAAGGCCACCGCTGGGTGGTGTTCACCGGCACCACCGCCTTGCGCAACGCCTTCGCCCGCCTGGGCCTGGCGCCGCGGGAACTGGCCCTGGCCAATCCGGCCTGCCTGTCCGCCGCCGAAAAGGCCGATTGGGGCAGCTACTATCAGCACGGCCCGCGGGTGATGTTCGGCGACATCCACGAGGGCTTCGCGGCCATCGCCACGGGCCAGCGCCAGGGTGGCAAAGCATGAGCGGCCCCAGCTC
Organism: Pseudomonadota bacterium; assembly: GCA_018241725.1. Lineage (GTDB taxonomy): Bacteria > Pseudomonadota > Gammaproteobacteria > Burkholderiales > Rhodocyclaceae > Zoogloea. The sequence goes on from JAFEDI010000091.1 coordinate 54,812, forward strand.
CATCATCGCCGCCCTCACCCGCCACGCGGCAACGAAGCCCGAGGCCCCTGCACTGGAAGGCGCGCAGCACAAACTCGATTACGCCTCACTCGTCGAAGCGGTCTCGACATTGACCGAGATCCTGCAAGCCCTGCGCCCGCGCGTCGTCGGGCTGCTCGCCGACAACGGCCCCGACTGGGCGGTGGCGGATCTGGCCTGCCTCGCCGCCGGTATTCCGCTCGTCCCGCTGCCGACCTTCTTCACGCCGGCCCAGCACGCCCACGCGGCCAGCCAGGCGGGCATCGACCTGCTGCTGAGCGACCGCCCGGAGGCCCTGAGCACGCTCGCCCGCCGGGGCGCGCCACGCCTGCTGTACGGCAGCCTGTACATGCGCCGGCTCGACTCGGCACCGGCGAATCTGCCCCCCGGTACGCTCAAGATCACTTTCACGTCCGGTACCACTGGTACGCCGAAGGGCGTCTGCCTGGGGCGCGAGGCCATCGAAAGCGTGGCCACCAGCCTGCAGCAAGCCAGCGCGGCCCGACCGGACGACCGCCACGTGGCCCTGCTGCCCCTGGCGACGCTGCTGGAGAACATCGGCGGACTGTACGTTCCGCTGCTGGCCGGCGCGACGACCCGTTTGCTGCCCGGCGAACTGGTCGGCCTGAACGGCAGCGCCGGCGTCGATCCGGCCCGCCTGCTGGCGGCCCTCAACGCCGCCCGCGCCACCTCGACCATCCTCGTGCCGCAACTGCTGCTGGCTCTCGTCGCGGCGATCCGCGCCGGCGCAGCGCTCCCGTCCTCGCTGCGCTATGCCGCCGTCGGCGGCGCACCGGTCTCGCCGCGCTTGCTTACAGCAGCCACCGCGCTCGGTTTGCCGGTCTTCGAGGGCTACGGCCTGTCGGAATGCGCGTCGGTGGTCGCCGTCAATCGCCCTGGCGACAACCGGCCGGGCTGTGTTGGGCGCCCCCTCGCCCATGTGGCACTGGCGATCGGCCCCGGCGGCGCCATCCATGTCGGCGGTACCGGCTTCCTCGGCTATCTGGGCGAAGAGCCGCGCCACGACGAATGGGTCGACACCGGGGACGTCGGCCATCTGGACGCCGACGGCCGGCTGCACATCACCGGCCGCCGCAAGAACATGTTCATCACCGCCTTCGGCCGCAACGTGGCGCCGGAGTGGATCGAGCGGGAACTCCTGCTGCAGGCGCCGATCGCCCAGGCCGCCGTATTCGGCGAGGGCCGCAGCAGCAACGTCGCGGTAATCGTGCCCCGCGGCGGGGCCAGCCAAGCCGACATCGATGCGGCCATCGCCGCTGCCAACCGGGATCTGCCCGATTACGCCCGCATCGGCGCGTGGCTCCGCGCCACCGCGCCTTTCAGCCCCGACAACGGGCAGCTCACCACCAACGGCCGTCCGCGCCGCGAAGCGATCGCCGCCGCGTATGCCGACGCCCTCGCTCAACCCCATCTGTCCGACACCCCGAAAGAAGCCCATGGACTGCTTTGCTGAACTGGAACAGGCGACCGGCGACGAACGCGCCCGCCTGCTGTCCGCCCCGATCATCGCCGATGCCTTCGGCGGCCGCGTCGGCCGTACCCAGTACCTGGCCTTCCTGACCCAGGCCTACCACCACGTGCGCCACACCGTGCCGCTGCTGATGAGCTGCGGCGGCCGCCTGCCGGCCCACCTGGAATGGCTGCGCGACGCCACGGCCCACTACATCGAGGAAGAGCTCGGCCACCAGGAGTGGATCCTCAACGACATCGCCGCCGCCGGCGGCGATGCGGAGGCGGTACGCCACGGCCAACCCGCCTTCGAGACCGAGCTGATGGTCGCCTACGCCTACGACACCGTGCATCGCGGCAATCCGGTCGCCTTCTTCGGCATGGTCTATGTGCTGGAAAGCACCAGCGTCACGCTGGCCAGTCAGCTGGCCGGCACCCTCGGCCCCGCCCTCGACCTGCCGCCGCGCGCCTTCAGCTACCTGAGCAGCCACGGCAGCCTGGACATCAGCCACATGGAGCACTTCCGCGCGCTCGTGAATCGCCTCGACGACGCTGCCGACAAAGCCGCCCTCATCCACGCCGCCGGCCGTTTCTTCCGCCTGTATGGCGACCTCATCCGCAGCCTGCCCACCGGAGACGCAGCATGAAAGACAAGACCATCCTGATCACCGGCGCCAGCGGCGGTATCGGCCGCGCCCTCGCCCGCAGTTTCGCCAGTGCCGGCGCCCGTGTCGTGCTGCTCGGCCGCCAGTCCAGGCCGTTGATCGAGCTCGTCGCCACCCTGCGCGCCGAAGGCCATGAAGCGCGCCTCGTCATCGCCGACCTGCTCACTACGCCACCAGCGGACGTCGCCCGCAAGGCCATCAACGCCTTCGGCAGCCTCGACGGGGTCATCAACTGCGCCGGCGTACAGCACTTCGGGTTGAGCGCCGACCAGTCGACCGCCGCCACCGCCGAAACCTTCGCGGTAAATACGGTGGCACCGATCCAGCTGATTCAGGCCCTGCTACCACACCTGCAGGGCCGGTCTGAAGCCCACATCGTCAATGTCGGCTCCATCTTCGGCTCCATCGCCTTCCCGTGCTTCGCCACCTACTCGGCCAGCAAGTTCGCGCTGCGCGGCTACTCGGAGGCGCTGCGGCGGGAGCTGGCCGGCGGACCGGTACAGGTGCATTACGTGGCGCCCCGCTATACCCGCACCGCCATCAACAGTGAAGCCGTCGCCCGCATGGCCGATGCACTGGGCATGCACCAGGACAGCCCCGAGGCCGTCGCCGAGCAGGTCCTCGCCGCCGTGCTGCACAAGGCCGCTGACACCTACCTGGGCTGGCCGGAGAAGCTCTTCGTCCGCCTCAACGCCATCCTGCCGCGCCTGGTGGACCGGGCGCTGATCCGCCAGGGGCGCCAGATGCGTCCCTTCGCCCGCCGCCATCTGGCCGAATCCAACTAGGAGCCCCCCATGAAAAAACCCCTCACCGCCCTGCTGCTCGCCCTGCTGTCCGCCACCGCCCTGGCCGATGACGGCAAGCTCGAACCTTCCGTGGCCGACATCGCCCACCGCTGGGCTCGCATCAACTACCAGGCACCATCCAAGGAGCACGAAAAAGCCTTCAAGGAACTCGCCGAGCAGGCCGACAAGCTGGTCGTCGCCGAACCGGGCAAGCCCCAGCCGATGGTCTGGGAGGCCATCGTGCTGGCCAGCTACGCCAAGGCCAACGGCGGCCTCGGCGCGCTGTCCGCCGCCAAGCAGGCCCGCGACCTGCTGCTGGCCGCAGAGAAGATCGACCCGCAGACCCTCCACGGCTCGGTCTACACCAGCCTCGGCAGCCTGTACGCCAAGGTGCCGGGCTGGCCGATCGGCTTCGGCGACAAGAACCGGGCCCGCCAATACCTGGAAACGGCGCTGAAGATGAATCCGAAGGGCATCGACGCCCACTACTTCTACGCCGACTACCTGGCCGACAAGGGCGACTACGCCGCCGCCGTCGAACACCTGCAGCAAGCCCTCGCCGCACCTCCGCGCCCTGGCCGCGAAGATGCGGACGCTGGCCGCCACAAGGACGTGCAAGCCCTGCTCGACGAGATCCGCAGCAAGCACGCCGACAAGCTGGCCGCGAAATGACCCCCCCGGCCGAAGCGGCTTCCGCCCCGCCCTGGCGCAGCCGCCTGGTGGATTACGCTCTCTGCGCACTGACCGCCGCCTGCGGCGTTGCCGGCTACGACTGGCTGTACCGGGAAATCCTGACCATGTGCTTCTGACGCCGGTGCGCCGTCAGCCGGCCCGCGGCTGGCGGCGCAGCAGCGACAAGGCTCCCAGCAAGGCCAACGCCGCACACACGGCACCAGCCAGGAAGGTCGCGCGGGAGCCGAAGGCATCCCAAAGGCCGCCGGCAATCACGCTGGCGGCCAGCAGCGCGACACCGCCCACCAGGTTGAAGACACCGAAGGCCGTGCCCCGCAACTCAGCCGGCGCCGCATCGGCCACCAGCGTCGCCAGCAAGCCCTGGGTCATGCCCATGTGCAGCCCCCATAGCACAAGGCCCAGCGCGAAGCCGGGCAGGCCGTCGACCACGCCTAGCGCCAGATCGGCGAGCACCAGAACGGCCAGGCCCAACGTCAGCAGCGTACCCCGGTGACAACGGTCGGCGAGCACGCCGATCGGGTAGCAGGACAGGAAATACACCACGTTCATCACCACCAGCACCGCTGGCACGTAAACCAGCGCCACACCAACCTCCTGCCCGCGCAGGACGAGAAAAGCCTCGCTGAAACGAGCCAGCGTGAACACGGCAGAGAGCGCCACGATGCCCCAATAGAAAGCCGGCAGTCGGGCCAGCTCGACCCCCGACAGGGGCATCCGCGGATTGCGCACCTCAGCCGGACGCGGCGCATCGTGCACGGCCAGCAGGATCACTGCAAAGGACGCGAAAGCCGGGGCAACCGCGAACCAGAACACCCGCGGAATGTTGTCGGCGGTCAGCCCCATCAGGCCGATCGCCAGCAACGGGCCGATGAAGCCGCCGGCGGTGTCGAGGGACTGGCGCAGGCCAAAAGCCGCCCCACGCAGCTCCAGCGGCGCCAGATCGGCGATCAGCGCGTCCCGTGGCGCACCGCGGATGCCCTTGCCAATGCGGTCTACGAAACGGGCCGCCACCACCCAGCCCAAGGTCCCGGCCAGCGGGAACACCGGCTTGGTGAAGGCCGCCAGGCCGTAGCCAAGCGCTGCCAGCAGCTTGCGCCGCCCGAGCCAGTCGGACAATGCCCCCGAAAACACCTTGGTGATTGCCGCGGTCGCCTCGGCAATGCCTTCGATGAAGCCAACGGAGAGCATCGAGGCGCCCATCACCGACACCAGATAGACCGGCAACAGCGCGTGGATCATCTCGGACGAGATGTCCATCAGCATCGACACCAGCCCCAGCGCCCAGATGCCGCGCGGAATCCGTCCCGCCACGGCGCCGAATGTCATCGCCGCCTTGTCACCGCCCTCCATGCGAACACCCTTTATCCAGTCCGACCGCCAGCACCTTGCCTCATCCCAAGTGCTGACGTCCAGCCCCATACCCCCCAGACGGGAACCTCTGAAAACAGCAGCAGCATCACCACGCACCCCAGGCATTCAAACCACCACGGCACCCATTTTGAGCATTCCAATTTTCCCACCTTATGCAGTGACTTCCTTCCTCCGCAAGCCTTCACCCTTTCTGTATATTCCGAACAGTTTTCAACTTGGGCCATGGCGCCACCCGTCCCCGGCCAAGCCCTATCCCGGAAGCATCCACAGTGAACAAGAATGTCTCGATGATCCTGCTGATCGTCACCTGCTTCATCCTGTTCCTGATGGGCAGTCTGGTCGCGTCGCGGGACACCATCTGGCATCAAACCGAAGATCGGGCAACGACCCTCGCCCGCATGATCGAGCAGCACGCCTCCGGCAACATCGATAGGGTCGACGACATGCTGCAGAGCATCGTGGAGCGCGTTACAGCCACCGATCTAGGCAATGCCCGGCAACTCCCGGCCAGCCGCCGGGATGAGCTGACCGCCCTGCTCGTCGCCCACCAGCACCGCACCAATGGCGTGGTCTCCATCTCCCTGACCGACGCGGCTGGCCACGTCTACGTCAACTCGGTCGGCAGCCCACCCGGCAGCACGCTCGAGGACCGGGACTATTTTCTTGAATTGAAGAACAGTGGCCGGCATCAACCGGTAGTGTCCGGAGCGATCAAGGGCCGCGTATCGAAAAAATGGGGTGTCCAGATCGCCCGCCGCCTCGACTTGCCGGACGGCAGCTTCGGCGGCATGGTGGTGGCCAACTTCGGGCTGGCGGAAGGCTTTCTCGATTACTACTCCACCCTCGGTCTGTCACCGCGTACACGCATCAGCGTAGTGGATGGGATCGGCCGCATCATCGTCCGCCAGCCGACGGTCGAAAACGCCGTCGGACAAGCTCGCACCACCCCGGTGGTTGTCAATGCGATTCGCAGCGGGAGTACTGACGGTCTGGAGATCGGCACCTCACCGATCGATGGCGTCGAGCGCATGAACGCTTACCGCAAAGCGGTCCGCTACCCTCTCTACGTGGTAGTTGGCATTCCCACCGACGAAGCCTTTGCCGAATGGAACCGGGGGCTGCTCCTGAGCCTGCTGGGAGGGGCGGTACTGGTCACCCTTGGCCTGCTGGTGGCCCGGGCCATGCATCACCAGAGCCAGGCCGACGCGCTGCTCACGGAACGCACACGGCAGCTCGAGGACAGCAATCGCCGCCTTGCCGAGCGCTCCACCGAGCTGCTTGCCGCCCGGGATGCCGCCGAACAGGCCAGCCAGGCCAAGAGTGCCTTCCTGGCCAACATGAGCCATGAGATCCGCACCCCGATGAATGCCATCATCGGCGCCAGCCATCTTCTGAAGACGGGGAACCCACGACCGGACCAGCAGGACTGGATCACACACATTTCCACCGCCGCGGCCCACCTGCTCGCCCTCATCAACGACATCCTCGACCTGTCCAAGATCGAGGCCGGCAAACTCCAGCTGGAGACGGTCGGTTTCCGGACCGCGACAGTCGTCCAGCAGGCCGTCGAGATGATCGCCACCCGAGCCCGGGCCAAAGGCTTGCGCATCGGCGTAGACATCGCCGCACTACCACCCGTCATGCTCGGCGACGCCACCCGCATCGGCCAGATCCTGGTCAACTACCTGGGCAACGCGGTGAAGTTCACCGAGCGCGGGCACATAGCGCTGCGCGGTTTCGTCACGGCAGAGCATCCAGACGGCTGGACGGTACGCTTCGAAGTCAGCGACACCGGCATCGGCCTGGACTCCACTCAGCAGGCCCGCCTGTTCGAGGCTTTCGAGCAGGCCGACTCAGCCACCACGCGCAAGTTCGGTGGCACCGGACTGGGACTTGCGATCACCCGCCACCTGGCCTGCCTGATGAATGGTAACGTCGGCGTTGAGGGCAGCCCTGGCCACGGCTCTACCTTCTGGGTCACGCTGCGCCTGGCACGCACTGACGACTTTCTCCCCGGCGACACCGCCCCCCATGCGGCTGACCCGGGCATTGCCCCTCGTCTGGCCACCGAGTGCGGTGGTTGCCGCATCCTGCTGGCCGAAGACATGGAAGCCAATCAGCAGGTCGCCCTGGCCCTGCTCGCCCAGGCAGGCCTCAGCGCCGACCTCGCCCGCACCGGCAAGGAAGCCGTCTCGATGGCCACCGCACAGCCCTACGACCTGATCCTGATGGACATGCAGATGCCCGAACTGGACGGCGTCGAGGCCACCCGGGCAATCCGCGCCCTTCCTGGCTACACACAGATCCCCATCCTGGCGATGACTGCCAACGCCTTTGCCGAAGACCGCCAGACCTGCCTGAATACCGGCATGAACGACCACATCGCCAAGCCGGTCAATCCCGAAGCGCTGTACGCCACGCTGCTGGCCTGGCTACCTGCCAAACCACGTATCGAGACAGACAGCATGCAAGCTTTGGCGAATACGACGCCAAAGCTTGCCGCGGCCCCGCTGACCGCCCTGGCCGATATCCCGGAGCTGGACATCCCTACCGGCCTGCGCAACACGGGTGGCAAGCCGGCGGCCTACCGGACCCTGTTGCAGAGTTTCCGGCGAAGCCTCCCCCAAGAACGCATGCACCTGCGCCAAGCCCTCGACGAACAGGACAATATTGCGCTTTCCCGCCGCGCCCATGCCCTCCGGGGCACAGCCGCAACTCTCGGCCTGACGGGAATTGCCGATGCCTGCCTGGCGCTCGAAGGCGCCCTTGCGCCCCCTCTTTCTGCCCCAGGCTTGGCTGGCCACTGGCAACTGCTCGATGAAGCCTTGCTACGCTTCGAGACCTGCTCACAACATCTGGCAACCTAGAGACACCGACCGCCCCGTAATGCCGTTGGCAACTATCGGCAAGAGGGCATTTTTTCGCAAATAGGTAGCGTCGAGTCAGCTAAACTTGGCGCCCCGACTGATCGTATATTTGCCGGTAATTCCCTTGTCCGCTCGTAGAACTATCGCCTTCCCCCTTTTCGATCACCACGCAGCAGCTGTGGCTTTTTCGATGATCGTCACGCGTCTGCTGACGCCAAAGGCAACAGGCCTGTTTTCGATGGCAGCAGCGGTGCCGGCCTTCCTCAGAACTGCCCGCGATCGGGGCGCAGAAGAATACCCGCTCCGGAAAAAGGAGCCGTCTACAGTCCGCCCTGCAAAGGCGCTTCGACCAGACCTGCGCAGGCCCCACCGGCTGCGCCCCTGGCCCTTTCGCGACACACTCATTTCTGCATTGACTCAATGCACTACGCTATCCCGCGAGGCATCCCGTGCGTGACCTGCTGCTGGTCCTGATCCTGCTTTGGGCTCTCCCCAAAGCGGTAAAACATACCTACGTGGCGGTCAATCTGTGGTCCTGGATAAGCCTCATGAATCCGCATCGCCTATCGTACGGCTTCGCCTTCGATATGCCGTTTGCAGCCATCGCCGCTGCGGCTGCCTTGATTTCGCTGGCCGTCACCAAAGATACACTCGCAATACCCAAAGAACGCCCGGTCATCTTTCTGGCCCTCTTCATCACCTGGATGTTCGTCACTACAGCAACAGCGATCTATCCTGAGGATTCAATCGTTCAACTCAAGAAGGTCCTCAAGATCCAGATAATGACTGTTGTCGCACTGGCAGCCTTGCACGAACGCCGACACATCCAGCTATTCCTGTGGATCAACGTGCTCTCGATCGGTTTCTTTGGGCTGAAAGGGGGATTCTTTACCGTTCTCACGGGTGGCGGAGCGCGTGTCTGGGGCCCGCCAGGGAGCTTTATCGAAGATAACAATGAGCTCGGCACCGCGCTCATCATGACCATCCCGCTGATGAACTACCTACGCCTGGTTTCGCCGCAGAAGTGGGTCAAGCGAGGCTTGCTCACACTGACGCTACTGTCAGCGGCAGCTGCATTGGGCACTCAATCCCGTGGAGCCCTCCTGGCAATCGCAGCGATGGGATTCGTGCTATGGCTACGCTCTGAACGTAAGGCGCTCACGGGCATTTCAATCGCCCTGGTCGGTACACTGCTCATCAGCTTCATGCCATCCACCTGGGAGTCCCGGATGAGTACCATCCAGGACTATCAGAACGATGGGTCGGCCATGGGGCGTATCAATGCGTGGCATCTGGCCGTCAATATCGCCAACCATCGCCTCACCGGTGCTGGTTTTGAAGCGTATACGCCTGAGACTTTCGCCTGGTACGCCCCCAACCCCGTCGACATCCATGTCGCCCATAGCATCTATTTTTCGGTCCTGGCCGAACACGGCTACATTGGCTTGTTCCTTTTCCTCGGCGTATGGATGAGCTCGCTGGGCATTGCAAGCCGCATCCGAAAGGAAACCAGACATGATCCTGAATTACTCTGGCTATTCCATCTAGCCGGGATGTGCCAGGTCTCCCTCATTGGATATGCGGTGGGCGGCGCCTTCTTGAGCCTGGCCTACTTCGACCTTCCGTACAACATCATGGTGATTCTCGTCACCTCATGGCGCTGGCTGAAGACTCACCAGAAGGAAGCCGAGAGTAAGGAACTGGCCGGCAGGGCTCAAATTGCGTGATCCATTGGCCATGCACGCCCCCGATCAACGCAACACCACCATGGATGCCCTGAACAGGGCCACCGGGAGCCGCCTGCAGGGCCAGCACTGAGTCCATACAGGCGCGGCCAGACACTGAGCGACACTTGCAGCTCACATCACAAGAGCCAATCAAACAGCAATCACCTCAAAAGCCACGGGCCAGCCCCTCAGGGGCCGGCCCGCACATCCGCATCACCACCGGGAGACACGCCCCGCGCGCCAGCGGCGCCGCAGACATGGATCAGCGCGACTCCTTGATCAGGCGACTGCGTACGGACTGGATCGGCCGTGCGTTCATCGGGTACAGACGCGAGAAGATCGCGATCTGTTCGGCCGCGATCGGCTGGGGCTGCTTCATGACCATCCACAGCACGCCCTCGCTGCACGGCGGCGTGGTCAATGACCCCATGTAAGTGTAGTAGCTACGGTTTTCCGGCAGGAACTGGTTCAGATCGATGCTGACCCCTTCCGGCGAATAGTCGGCATTCTTCTCAAGCGGCAGGTTGTTCCACAAAGTCTGAATCAACGCATTCGCCTTGCCGCGCTCCAGCAGCACGGCGACCACCGCCAGCCGGCCGTCCAGGTCCTTGTGCACCAGATGCACCACCATGTCGAAACCACGCCCATTGACCCGCTCTTCCGACGGTCGATGAAAATGGAACTGGACGAGGTCGTAGACACGCCCCATCACCGACATCGTGTTGCCCTGGCCAAGGTTAACTTGGATGGTGTGGCCATTGTCCACGATGCGGAAGTTGGACGGATGGTAATCAAACTGGATGGGCTCCAGATCCACCTTGATGCCTTCGCGGATATCGATCGGCGACTGCCGCTCGCCACTGCCGCACAACTGCCACTCGGGCTTGAGGGAACCCCAGTTCGGTGGGCCATTGTCCCCCTCATAACTCCAGTGGATCTCGTGGTGTGCCAGCGCGACGGGGCGCGGAGACTCGACATACTGCACCGGAGCCCGCGCGACGCGCGGCCGTGGGCGCGGCGCCGGGATGTAGACCGGTACCCGTTGCACCTCCGGTGGCGGTGCCTCGGCACGCACTGGTTTTTCGGCCGCCTCGCCCTTGGGTGCCGCAGGTTTCTCGATGAAATTCTTCTTGATCGGCAGCGTGATCTCGTCCGCATGCTCACCCTTGCCCTCAGCGACCTGGGTCGTCACGGGTTTCTCGGCCCCCTTGGTTGGCCGATAGTCTGCCGACCTCAGTTCAGGCTTGCCGGCCTGCGCCGTCTGGGCAGCCCTGGACGCCGTCTTGGCGAGTCGGGAAATATCAGCCACCCCGCCTGCTGGCTTGCAAACATCGCGCCACAGCCGCTCGTCCACACTGCCCGGCGCGACCGGCATGTCCTTCTCGACCTTGACCTTCTCGTCCTTGATGACCATCGCGTCGGCGTCCAAATAGACGCGCTTGACGGTGGCAAAGGTCTGGTTGCGGCAGTCGTAGCGATTCAGCGCCTTCACCGACGCATAGCCTGCCGCAACAGCCTCCGCGTCGGACAGCACGATCCGCCCCCACGCCACCTTGGTGCCGGGGTCGGATTGCAGAATGCTGGCGCGGTCGAGTTCAATGGTCCGCTTCTTGTCGGACGCGACAGTCTGCCAGTCGGCCGCCAGGGCGGACGTCATGCCGGCGAAAGCCAGCAGGGCTACAGCAAGGGGTCGCATGCGTTGGCGCATGGTTGCGTCTCCGGGAAATATGCGTGGCCACTGGATGGCCAATTGCTACCTATTTCGGCCGTAACAACCCAAACCTTTAGGCATGGCGCCATTCCTGTCGAATTCCGTCCCTCCAGCCCACTGTCCCCAACGCTGCGGTATCGACAGAAAATCCCGCCAAATCTTGCGTTTACCTATGGCTTCCAGTACTTTGCCGGCACAAACGTTAGGGGTGCCGTGGCGCTTGATCGCCCGGCTGAGAATTACCCTCCGAACCTGATCCGGGTCGTACCGGCGTAGGGAAACGTGGCTCCTGCCGCCTTTCCCTCTTCCGGCGGCCCTCCCCCAAAGGAGCCTCCATGAACGCCACCGACAAATTCCTCGCCTCGTCCGCCCATGTGGACGAAGCGGCCGTTGCGCCGCTGCCCAATTCCCGCAAGATCCACGTCGAAGGCTCCCGCCCGGACATCCAGGTGCCGATGCGCGAGATCACCCAGGCCGATACGCCGACCGGCTTCGGTGGGGAAAAGAACCCTCCGATCTTCGTCTACGACTGCTCCGGCCCCTACACCGACCCGAGCGCCCGCATCGACATCCGCTCCGGCCTGCCGGCCCTGCGCCAGGGCTGGATCGAAGAACGCGGCGACACCGAGGTGCTGCCCGACCTGTCCTCCGAGTTCGGCCGTGCCCGCGCCGCCGACCCCAAGCTCGATGAGCTGCGCTTCCCCGGCCTGCACCGCAAGCCCCGCCGCGCGCTGCCCGGCAAGAACGTCTCCCAGATGCACTACGCCCGTCAGGGGATCATCACGCCGGAAATGGAGTTCGTCGCCATCCGCGAGAACGTCAATCGGGCTGCCTACCTGGAAAGCCTGCGCGCCACCGGCCCGCAGGGCGAGAAGATGGCCGCGCTGCTGACCCGCCAGCACAAGGGCCAGGACTTCGGTGCCGCCATCCCCGGCGAGATCACCCCCGAGTTCGTGCGCAGCGAAGTGGCCCGCGGCCGCGCCATCATCCCCAACAACATCAACCACCCCGAGTCCGAGCCGATGATCATCGGCCGCAACTTCCTCGTGAAGATCAACGCCAACATCGGCAACTCGGCGCTCGGCTCCTCCAT
>JAFEDI010000092.1 GCA_018241725.1 Pseudomonadota bacterium
ACCGACCGGCGCCTGCTGACCGACGGCATCGAGGAGCTGCAGTGGATCGCTGCGCTGAAGCCCGGCACCGTGGCCATCCCCGAGCACCGTGCAGACGGGCGCGAGTACCTGGAAGTGGCCGTGCTCAGCGTGCAGGTGCGTGCGACGCATGGCAAGGCATCGCAGTGGCTGCGGTTGGCCGAGCTGGTGCACCGGGCAGTCCCCTACCCCGTGCTGCTGATTCAAGCTCTGGTGCCCAGTGCAGCAGCAACGCCCGATGACGGGTCGCCATCGCCCCCGGCGCAGCTCGCCCTCAGCCTGGCCCACAAGCGCGCTGCACAGAATGAGGCGGGCAAGACGGTGCTCGACGGTGAGCTGGTCCGCTCCGAGCTGCTTGGCCCCGACACCGGCAACCCATCCGTAGCGGGCCCGGTGCTGGAGGCCATGGCCCTGGACCGCCAGCCGCATCAGGACTTGATGGCCCTGTACCAGGGCTGGATGGACTGCCTCATCGCTGCGGAGGCCGCCCGCCTGACGGGGAACTTCCGCCTGCCCAGCGGCCCCACCGCAGCCGCCGCCCAGCGTGACGCGCTGCGAGCCTGCCAACGACTGGAACAAGAAGCGGCACGCCTGCGCAGCCTGGCCGCCAAGGAACGACAGATCGCCAAACAGGTGGACCTGAACCTGGCGCTGCAGCGCCTGCAGGCCGACCTGAACGCGGCCCGTGCGCGGCTGTGACGCGTACACCCCAACAAGCAAGAACAACCGAATGAAAGACGCGAAGATGCAGAAGATCGAAGCGGCCAGCCCCGAGGCCCAATCCGCCAACCTGGTGGCCGACAACGTGGCCCAGCTCAAGGCCCTGTTCCCGGAATTGGTGACCGAGGGACCACACGGCCCGGCCGTCAATGTGGACGTGCTGAAGGCGCTGGTGGGCGACGCGACGGTGACCGACGCCGAAGAGAAGTACGGCCTGAACTGGCACGGCAAGCGTGCCGCGCGACAACTGGCCTTGACGCCCAGCACCGGCACGCTGCGCCCCTGCCCGGACGAAAGCGTGGACTGGGACACCACGAAAAACCTGATGATCGAGGGCGACAACCTCGAAGTGCTGAAGCTGCTGCAGAAGAGCTACGCCGGCAAGGTGAAGCTGATCTACATCGATCCGCCGTACAACACGGGCGCGGATTTTGTTTATCCCGACAACTTCCAGAACAGTATTCGCAATTATCTGGCGCTAACCGGAAAGATTGACGGCGGCCGCACGATAACAAGCAATACGGAATCCAGCGGGCGTTTTCACACCAATTGGCTAAACATGATGTACCCGCGTCTAAAGTTAGCCAAACTCCTGCTGAGGCGGGATGGAGTTATCTTCATTTCTATCGACGACAAGGAGTTATCTGGATTGATGACGATCTGCTCTGAGATCTTTGGCGAAGAGAACTTCGTGGGACGGGTTACTTGGGAAAGGAAGCGTAAAGGAAGTCATCTTTCCAGTGAGTTTGTACAGAAAACAGAGAGCCTTTTGGTTTATGGTGGCGGAGGTGAGATCAAATTGTACGGCGAAGCCGCTGGCGAGGAAGAGGATCAGCCGCTAATCAAAAGGACCAACCCAGAAAAGGAGCTGACCCTCCCCGCCGATAAAGTAGAGACCTCTATGGCGGACCAAGTTTTTAGAGCTGGCTTCTACGGGGAGGGCTCGTCCGGCGTGGAGTTGCTAAGTGATACTGAGGTTCGGGGCGGTAAATTCGTTAGGCCAGTCCGGTTGAAAGGCCCTTTTGTATGGACTCAAGATAATTTAGATCTTGAGCTGCGCGAGGGCGCACGCTTCTTCATTCGCACAACGAACTTCTCCCTAAGGGCGCTTAAGGCTAAACATCGGCAAGGCTACAAGGCGCTTTCGAGTTTTCTGCCTATGAGCGTTGGAACCAATGAGGACGCGCTTGCCGAATTGGCCGAACTCTTTCAATGTGCTGAAGATGAAGTTCCCTTTGATTACCCCAAGCCAACGGGGTATCTGAGGAAAATTGTCAGTGCCGCTACCTTTTGGGATCCTACCGCTCTGTGCATGGACTTCTTCGCGGGCTCGGGAACCACTGCACATGCGGTTATGGCACAGAACACCAAGGATGGGGGGTGTCGCTCGTTCATGCTTGTGCAATTCCCCGAACCACTTGACCCCCAGCGCAAAGAGCAAAAGGTAGCTGCGCATTTTTGCGAGAAATTTGGCAAACCGCGCAATATCGCTGAGCTGACCAAGGAGCGCATCCGTCGCGCTGCAGCGAAGGTGAAGACTGAGAATCCCCTGTTCGGCGGCGATTTCGGCTTCCGCGTCTTCAGGCTCGACTCGTCCAACATCCGCGCGTGGAACCCAGCAGCAGACGGAATGGCTCTGACCCTGCTGGCTCACGCTGAACATCTTCTGCCGGGCCGCACGGACGACGACGTTCTGACCGAACTTCTGCTGAAGCTCGGTCTCGACCTTTGCGTGCCAACGCAGGTCCGAACTGTCGCTGGCAAGCAACTCCGGAGCGTTGCTGGGGGCGTGCTCATCGCCTGCCTGGATCCACAGATTCAGGCAGGCGATGTCGAGCCCCTCGCCCAGGACATCATTGCCTGGCACAAGGAGCTGGCACCGGCTGGCGAAACCACCTGCGTCTTCCGGGACAGCGCCTTTGCCGATGACGTGACCAAGACCAACATGGCCGCGATCCTGGAGCAGAACGGCATCGCTAACGTTCGCAGTCTGTGAGGCCGATGCGATGAAGCTTCACTTCGAGCCCAACCTGGACTACCAGCTCCAGGCCATCGAGTCCGTCTGCGACCTGTTCCGAGGGCAGGAGATCTGCCGGACCGAGTTCACCGTCACCATGAAGCTGCCCGACCAGCAGCTAACGCTGGGCGTGGCCGACACCGACAAGGGCCTGGGTAACCGCCTGACCCTGGTGGATGACCAGCTGCTGGACAACCTGCGCGGCGTGCAGCTGCGCAACGGCCTGGCGCCTTCGAGCACGCTGACATCGGGCGACTTCACGGTGGAGATGGAAACCGGCACCGGCAAGACCTACGTCTACCTGCGCACCGTCTTCGAGCTGAACAAGCGCTACGGCTTCACCAAGTTCGTCATCGTGGTGCCGTCGGTGGCCATCAAGGAAGGCGTCTACAAGTCGCTGCAGATCACCGAGGAGCACTTCAAGAGCATGTATGCCGGCGTGCCGGTGGACTTCTTCCTGTACGAATCCAGCAAGCTGGGCCAGGTGCGCAACTTCGCTACCAGCGCCACCATCCAGATCATGGTGGTGACCGTCGGCGCCATCAACAAGAAGGAGGTCAACAACCTCTACAAGGACAGCGAGAAAACCGGCGGCGAGAAGCCCATCGACCTGATTCGCGCCACGCGGCCGATCGTCATCGTGGACGAGCCGCAGAGCGTGGACGGCGGCCTCAGCGGCGCCGGCAAGGCCGCGCTGGACGCGATGAACCCGCTGTGCACGCTGCGCTACTCGGCCACCCACGCCAACAAGCACCACATGGTGTACCGGCTGGACGCCGTGGACGCCTACGAGCGCAAGCTGGTCAAGCAGATCGAGGTGGCAGCGGCCACCATCGAAGACGCCTTCAACAAGCCCTACGTGCGGCTGCTGGAGGTGAGCAACAAGAAGGGCATCTCGGCCAAGGTGGAGCTGCACGTGCAGACGGCCACCGGCGCCAAGCCGCAGGTGCTGACCGTCAACGACGGCGACGACCTGGAGCAACTGGCCAAGCGGGCGGTGTATGCCGACTTCCGCGTCGGTGAGATCAACACCGCCAAGGGCGAAGAGTTCATGGAGCTGCGCTACCCCGGCGGCGAGGTCTGCCTGGCCCTGGGGCAGGCCCACGGCGAGGTGGATGCCCTGGCCGTGCAGCGCGAGATGATCCGGCGGACCATCAAGGAGCACCTGGAGAAGGAGAAGCTGCTTCGGCCCAAGGGCATCAAGGTGCTGTCGCTGTTCTTCATCGAGTCGGTGGCGCGCTACCGCCAGTACGACAAGGACGGCAACCCGGTGAAGGGCGACTACGCCCGCATCTTCGAGGAAGAGTATCGGCGCGCGGCCAAGCTGCCGGCCTTCCAGAGCCTGTTCGGCGAGGTGGACCTGGCGCAGGAAGCCGCCGCCGTGCACGACGGCTACTTCTCAATCGACAAGAAGGGCCGCTGGGCCGACCCCGAGCTGGACAAGGAAGGCGGTCTGAAGAACGAGACCAGCCGCGCCGACGCCGAGCGCGGCTACAACCTCATCATGAAGGAGAAGGAGAAGCTGCTCAGCTTCGGCACACCGCTGAAGTTCATCTTCTCCCACTCGGCCCTGAAGGAAGGCTGGGACAACCCCAACGTCTTCCAGATCTGTGCCCTACGCGAGATGGGCAGCGAGCGCGAACGCCGCCAGACCCTGGGTCGGGGCCTGCGCCTGTGCGTCAACCAGGACGGGCAGCGCGTCTACGGCCACGACGTGAACCGGCTGACGGTGATTGCCACCGAGTCGTATCAGGAATTCGCCGACCAGCTCCAGAAGGAGATCGAGGCGGACACGGGCATCCGCTTCGGCATCGTCGAGCAGCACCAGTTCGCCACCATCGCCATCACCACGCCCGACGGCAAGGTGACTCCGCTGGGCGTGGACCAGTCCAAGGCCCTGTGGGATCACCTGCGCGCTGCCGGGCACATCGACGCCAAGGGCAAGGTGCAGGACTCGCTGAAGGTCGCCCTGAAGGACGGCAAGCTGGCCTTGCCGGACGCGTTCGGGCCCTACCGGGACCAGGTGGCCGAGCTGCTGCGCAAGGTGACCGGCCGCGTGGAGGTGAAGAACCGCGACGACCGCCAGACCGTGCCGCTGCGCAAGGGCGCCGACGGCAAGGCCGTGACGCTGAGCGAGGACTTCAAGGCGCTGTGGGACCGCATCAAGCACAAGACCACGTACCGGGTGCAGTTCGACAACGACAAGCTCATCCGCGACTGCACGGCGGCGTTGACCGGTGACCTGCACATCGCTCGCGCCCGGCTGCAGTGGCGCAAGGCGGAGATCGGCATCGGCAAGGCCGGCGTGGAAGGGCGAGAGAAGGAAGGCGCCTACACCGTGACGCTGGACGAGGCCGACATCGAGCTGCCCGACCTGCTGACCGACCTGCAGGACCGCACGCAGCTGACGCGGCGCACCCTGGTCAAGATCCTGACCGAGTGCGAGCGGCTGGACGACTTCAAGCGCAACCCGCAGCAGTTCATCGAGCAGGCGGCCGAAATCATCAAGCGCTGCAAGCGCATGGCCCTGGTGGACGGCATCCGCTACCAGCGCCTGGGCGACGACGCGGTCTGGGCCCAGGAGCTGTTTGAGACCGAGGAGCTGACCGGCTACCTGACCAACATGCTGCGCGACACCAAGCGCTCGATCTACGAGCACGTGGTCTACGACTCGGCCACCGAGCGCGACTTCGCCGACGCCCTGGAGAAGGACGATGACGTGGTGCTGTACGCCAAGCTGCCCGGCTGGTTCAAGGTGCCCACCCCGCTGGGCAACTACAACCCCGACTGGGCAGTGCTTTTGAACAAGGACGGCACCCGACGCCTGTACTTCGTGGTCGAGACCAAGAGCAGCCTGTTCACCGACGACCTGCGCAACAAGGAGAGCGCCAAGATCGAGTGCGGCAAGGCCCACTTCAAGGCGCTGGCCGTCGGCGAGAACCCGGCGCAGTACATGGTGGCCCGAAACCTTGAGGATGTCCTGCTCCGCGCGGGGCTCTGACAAGGAGGGGCAGTCCACCAGTTTTCTGTCGTGATCCGGTTTCCGCGGGCAGTTCGGAATCCGGCCGCCTTGTGATGGCTCTGCCACCGGGGCAGAGCCTCGCGCATCGATTCCCGGTCCGCCCTCAGGCCGCCGCCACCTCGAAGCCGGCGGCGATCGCGTCCAGCGTCGTCGCTGCCACCTGCGGCGCGCGGTAGGCCGGGCGCGGGTTGCGGTACAGGATGCCGGTCGCGTAGCCGTCGTCATCGA
>JAFEDI010000093.1 GCA_018241725.1 Pseudomonadota bacterium
GCCGCCCGGTTCAAACCGGGCGGCTTTTTCATTTATGTCGTTCCATCAGCTCCGCAAGAGACTCAACTCCAAGCCCAGCGGTTGATCAGGTCATGCACAGAGTCTATACAATGGCGATCTCCGCCTCGACAAGCCGCACCCGATCAACATGTCGCTTGATATCTACCTTCGCGATCTGACGCTTGCATCCCGAAATGTCATTCGGCAGCGTCGGCGCTCACTGTTTGCGTTGGCGATCATTTCCGGGGGAGTCATCGCGCTCATGCTGGCGGGCGGATTCGTCCAATGGATCTTCGACAACATCCGTGAAACCACCATCCGGGCCCAACTCGGCCATGTCCAGGTGGTGCGCCCAGGTTATTTCGAGAAGGGCATCGCGGACCCTTACTCTTACCTGCTTCCAAAGAACGACCCGCTTTTCGAGCAACTCAGCCAGGCCCCTGGCGTCCTGACCGTCACACCCCGTCTCGTCTTCACAGGATTGATCAGCCATGGAGACGCCAGCATCGGGTTTTCAGGCGAGGGCGTAGATCCTGTGCGGGAACGGGATCTCAGCAAGGATCTGCATATCGTCGAAGGAGAAGCGCTCTCCGCGGACGAGCCGCAGGGAATCATCGTCGGCGAAGGCTTGGCCGCCAATCTGGGCGTGAAGGCCGGAGACACGGTGGTGCTGCTTAGCGCCAGCAAGAAAGGGAGTCTGAGCGCAGTCGAGTGCCGGATCCGCGGCCTGTTCATGACATCCACCAAAGCTTATGACGATGCCTTCCTGCGCGCACCGTTGCCAATTGCCCAGCAACTATCCAAAGTCAGCGGTGCCACCAACTGGCTCATCCTTCTGAAGCACACCGACGACACCGACTCATTCATCAGTCAAGCCAAGACCGCCCACCAACGCAACGATATACAATTCGTGGCCTGGCATGAGCTGGCCGACTTCTACAAGAAGAGCGTTGCCCTGATGTCGAGGCAAATTGGCGGTGTGGAATTGCTGATCGCATTCATCATTGTCCTGTCGATCAGCAACACCCTGTCGATGGCGGTAATCGAGCGGACGGGCGAAATCGGTACCGTCATGGCACTAGGCGTCAAAGCCAGCGGAGTGCTGCGCACATTCCTGCTCGAGGGCCTGCTGCTTGGCGTTATCGGGGGGCTGATCGGCATTGCGATCGGCTCCACGCTTGCTGCCATCATTTCCCACTTCGGGATCCCCATGCCACCGGCACCGGGGATGGCTCGCGGATTCACAGCCCAGATCAACATCAACTCGAGAATCCTCGCTGAAGCGATGACCATGGCCGTTCTCACCACACTGCTGGCCAGCATCGTCCCGGCCTGGAAGGCGTCACGCATGAACATCGTGGACGCACTGCGTCACCAGCGCTAGGAGCCGCCATGTATCTCAAGCTCGCGCTCCGCAATGTACTCCGACAAAAAGCCCGCACCGCGATGACCCTTGCGGCCATTGTTTTCGGCGTCATCGGCCTGATTCTGGCGGGTGGCTTCGTGCAAGACACCTTCATCCAGTTGGGCGAGGTCATCATCCACTCGCAAACCGGGCATCTGCAGGTCTTCAAGAAGGATTTCGTGGAAAAAGGAACACGCTCCCCTGAACGCTACCTCATTGATACGCCGGCCAAACTGGCCTCCAGCATCGAGAAACATGCAGGCGTCGATCAGGTCATGGGACGCATCTATTTCTCGGGTCTGCTGAACAACGGCAAACGGGATCTTTCGATCATCGGGGAGGGGGTCGAACCGGACAAGGAAACCAAACTCGGCAGCTTCATCATGATCTCCGAGGGGCGCCACCTGAAGGATAGCGACCACGAAGGCATCCTCGTCGGCCAAGGTGTTGCCAGAACGCTGGGACTGAAGCCCGGTGACCGCATCACGCTCGTCCTGTCGGCAGCAGAAGGCGCAATGAATACCCAGGACTTTGAAGTCATTGGCGTGTTCCAGAGCTTCTCCAAGGACTTCGATGCGAGAGCTGTCCGCATTCCCCTCGCAGCCGCTCAGGAGCTGATGTTCACAAAGGGCGCCAACATGCTCGTGGTGTCGCTACACAAGACCGACGATACTGACCGGGTTCTTGGTGAATTACGCGCTGAACTCCAAGGCAGCCCATACGACGTTCGCAGCTGGAAAAACCTGTCCGATTTCTACGAAAAAACGGTTCAACTCTACGATCGCCAGTTCGGCGTTCTGCAGTTGATCATTTTGTTGATGGTGCTGCTGTCGGTGACCAATAGCGTCAATATGAGCGTCTTTGAGCGTCAGGGCGAATTCGGCACCATGCAGGCGCTCGGCAACAGCTCAAGAGACATCATCCAATTGATCCTCACCGAGAGCGCCATCCTGGGCCTCGCGGGAGCCGTGATCGGGGTTTTTCTCGGCGTAATGGCGGCGCTGGGAATCTCAGCCATCGGCATCCCGATGCCACCGCCTCCGAATGCCAACGTGGGCTATACCGCGTTCATCCGCATCGTGCCGATGACTCTTGTGACATCGGGTTGCGTCGGATTCCTGGGAACCGTACTGGCCTCAATCCTGCCGGCCTTCAAGGTAACCCGACTACAGGTCGTCGATGCCCTGCGCCAGAACGTCTGACGCAGGGCGTGACCACGTGGATCAGGAGCGATAGTCCGCGTTGATCTTCACATAGTCATAGGAGAAGTCGCAGCTCCACAAGGTAGCTGCGACGTCGCCCCGGGCCAGGTCCACCCGGATTGTGATTTCGGCAGCGGCCATCACTCGGGCGCCGGCCTCTTCCTGGTAGCTCGCGGCCCGTCCGCCCTTCTCCGCAACCAGGACTTCCTCCCCGTTGCTGGCCAGCCAGACACGCAGCGCGGAAACGTCCAGATCACCGATACCGGCATAGCCGATGGCGGCCAGGATTCGACCCAGATTGGGGTCGGACGCGAAGAAGGCGGTCTTGACCAGCGGCGAATGGCCGATTGCGTAGCCCACCTTGCGGCATTCTTCGCGGTCCCTGCCACCTTCGATCTGCAGGGTAATGAACTTGGTCGCGCCCTCGCCATCGCGCACGATGGCCTGAGCCAGCCAGATCGAGACGTCCAGAACTGCGGCGCGGAAGGCCGCGTAGTCCGCCGATGTCGTATCGGTGATGGTGGCATTGCCTGCCTGGCCGGTGGCAATGAGGATGTAGCTGTCGTTGGTGGATGTGTCGCCATCCACGGTGATGCTATTGAAGGACAGATCCGCCACCTCCTTCAGCAAAGCATCCAGGACCGACTGAGCCACATCTGCATCCGTGGCCAGGAAGCCCAGCATGGTCGCCATATTGGGCTTGATCATGCCAGCCCCTTTGGAAATACCGGTCAACGTCACCGTCTTGCCGCCGATCTGCACTTGGCGGGAAGTGGCCTTGGCCACCGTATCGGTAGTCATGATGCCGTGGGCTGCGTCATACCACCCATCAGCCTTGAGGGCTGCCTTGGCGCCCGGCAGTCCGGCCACCAGCCGTTCCACCGGCAGCGGCTCGAGGATCACGCCGGTCGAGAACGGAAGCACCTGACCAGGCTCGACAGCCAGTTCTGCAGCGACCGCAGCACAGGTCTCACGAGCCGCTGCCAGGCCCGGTTCGCCAGTACCAGCATTGGCGACACCGGTATTGATGACGAGCGCACGGATGTTCCCGGATGGGAGATGCGCCTTGCACACCTGGACGGGCGCGGCGCAGAAGCGGTTTTGCGTAAACACGCCAGCAACCCGGGAGCCCGGCGCCAATTCGATCAGTGTGAGATCCTTCCGGTTAGCCTTGCGGACACCGGCCTCGGTCACACCGAGACGGACACCGGCAACGGGTAAGAGGGCTGCAGCATCAGGGGGAGAAAGCAGAACGGGCATGACAGGGCTCCGGAAACGAGTGCGGATGAATAAAGACCCGCAATGATAATCCTGGAGTCCTTACCGGCGCACCCGCGACCTGTACCTGTCTCACCACTTGGCCTGAGAATAATCGCTGTCTGACGCACGCATCCCGACAGCCAGGCTTGCTTGCAATGCGAAATGCTGGACGGCACGCCAGCTCTCATCGTCAAGCGGTTTCCCCCCCCGATCAGCATACAGCACGCCGATCCATCGGTTGGCCATGCCGAAAGGCACGACAAAAGCGTGGTTACAAGCGGTCACCCGTAACAGACGACGGATCTCCTTCTGACTGCGCTTTGGTGTAACCCAGCCAGCCACTCCGCTGTCGATCGCCGCATCGATTACATCTTCTGGATCGCCATCCATCCGGAATGCAAACTGGGCGCACAAACTCTCGCCACCAACACCCAACGCAGCCTTACCCTGCAGTTCACTCCGGTCTGGCGTCAGCAAGGCGACAACCACGCGCTCGAAGCCGACACCGCGATACACGCCTTCGAGCACCAGTTGAAGAATGTCGGCAATGCTCGCGCGGCTCAAGGTCAGTGCAGTCAGGTCATGCAGAATCCGCAACTGCAAACCGGCATCCGGCCCCGCCGGAACCACGACCGCAGGCACATCAGGCTCAGCGGGCAGGTCTCGATGCGGAATGATCCTGGCTGCCTCCGGCGCCCCGAAGGTACCGGCCACCCGCGCGGCTTCATTGGCATTGGCAATCACCTCCGCCAGCACGACCGAAACACTTTGCCCGAGGTAATCAGCCACATCGCGGACGGCCTGCCTGCCGGCCGGAGAATCCCAGCCGCTTTCCGCGGCACGGGCCAGCCGATGCCCAAGGACAACAGCCCGCTCCGGTCCGCGGCTACGGGGATCCCCTTCCAGTGCCGCCGCCACCAGGCTGCCAAGACGCCATTCACGGACCAGGCCGACCGAAAGATGCCGTAGCGGAAAACCCAGCACGATCTGCTGCGCCTCCTCCTCGCGCATCTGGGACTGGGTAAGGCAACGGTCGAGAGTCTGCGCGTGCACACCGCCGAAACACCAAAACGCCATTTCACCGACGCGTGCCAGCAGCGCGGCGATAAAGACCTCTTCACCGGATCCATCGCCCCGTCGCGCCGATACCCAACGCGCCTGCACTGCGGCATGGAAACTACGAGCCATCTCGATCTGCACACGGCTGCGCACACCGCCCTTCAACAGGGAATCGATCAGCGACACCGACAGCGCAAGTTCCGCCACCGGATCGAAGCCCAGCACCACAATGGCTCGCGACACCGTATTGACGCTCTGGCGCGCGTTGTTGAAATAGGCGCTATTGGCAAGGCGCAACACCTTGGACGTCATCGGCGCATCCTTGAGGATTACCTGCGCCAACGCGGATGCGGACGCCCGCTCATCGCTCATGATCTCGCGCAGGGCCTGGACCGTATGTCCGAAAACCGGCATTTCACACCCGCGAATCCGTTCAATCCACGCCGACAAATCCTGATCGTTCTGACTCATGCCCTCACCTCTCGCCCCATAACGGCTGCCGGCTGCCCATCTTGAGGCAGACTGTAAACGAACGGGGCCGGCATGACGCCGGCCCCGCAGTCCACATCAAGCTAACTCAGCTCAGCTTACCGTGGCAATGCTTGTACTTTTTGCCGGAGCCGCAGGGGCAAGGATCATTGCGGCCCGCCTTGGGCGCGAGGTTGACCTGCGGCTGCACTGTGTCCCGGTCCGGGTTGGCGATCGCCAGGGCCTCGTCGTAATCGGCATGGTGATACTGGACGTTCTCCAATTCGGGCGGCGCCTCAGCCTCCTCCAACTGAGCCTCCGAGCGGATCTGCACGGTCATCAGCAACTTGGTGACTTCGGTACGCACAACCTGCAGGAGATTCTCGAAGAGTTCGAAAGCTTCGCGCTTGTATTCCTGCTTCGGATTCTTCTGCGCATAACCGCGCAGGTGGATGCCCTGGCGCAGATGATCAAGGGCGGACAGGTGCTCGCGCCAGTGAGTATCCAGGCTCTGCAGCATCACGTTGCGCTCGAAACCACGCCAGGCATTGATGTCCACCAGAGCGACCTTGTCCGCGTAGGCTTGGGCGCCCGCCTCGAGAATGCGCTGCAGGATGTCTTCGTCGGCGAGATTGGGCTCCGCCTTGACCCATTCGCCCACCTGCAGCTTAAGCTGGTATTCGGACTCCAGAGCCAGTTCGAGCGCGGAGATGTCCCACTGTTCCTCGACGGAATCGACCGGCACGTAGATGCGGAACAGGTCGTGCAGGACGCCCTCGCGCATCGCCGTGATGGTTTCGGCGATGTCGGCGCTTTCCAGCAGTTCGTTGCGCTGCTGGTAGATCACCTTGCGCTGATCGTTGGAGACGTCGTCGTATTCGAGAAGCTGCTTGCGGATATCGAAGTTGCGCTGCTCGACCTTACGCTGGGCGGTTTCAAGCGAACGGGTCACCATGCCCGCTTCGATGGCCTCGCCCTCGGGCATCTTGAGGCGCACCATGATCGCGTTGAGGCGCTCGCCGGCGAAGATCTTCATCAGCGGATCTTCGAGGGACAGGTAGAAGCGGCTCTCGCCCGGATCGCCCTGACGGCCGGAACGACCGCGCAGCTGGTTGTCGATACGGCGCGACTCGTGACGCTCGGTACCGATGATCTTCAGGCCGCCGGCCGTCAGCACCTGTTCGTGGCGAACCTTCCATTCCTCGCGCAGCTTGGTGATCTGAGCGTCCTTGTCCGCCGCTGCGAGGGATTCGTCCTCACGGATCAGTGCAATGGGCTTCTCCACGTTGCCACCCAGCACGATGTCGGTACCGCGACCGGCCATGTTGGTGGCGATCGTGATGACGCCTGGCCGGCCGGCTTCCGCAACGATTTCGGCTTCCCGGGCGTGCTGCTTGGCGTTCAGCACGTTGTGAGGCAGCTTGGCACGGGTCAGCAGGTCGGACAGCACTTCAGAGTTTTCGATCGACGTCGTCCCGACCAGCACCGGCTGACCACGAGCGACCGACTCCTTGATGTCGGCGACGATAGCGTCGTGCTTTTCCTTCAGGGTGCGGTATACCTTGTCGTTCTGGTCTTTGCGGATCATCGGACGGGAGGTCGGCACGACGACAGTCTCAAGACCGTAGATCTGGTGGAACTCGTAGGCTTCGGTGTCTGCCGTACCGGTCATGCCGCCCAGCTTGCCATACATCCGGAAATAGTTCTGGAAAGTGATCGAGGCCAGTGTCTGGTTCTCGGCCTGGATACGCACCCCTTCCTTCGCCTCGACGGCCTGGTGCAGGCCTTCGGACCAGCGACGCCCGGACATCAGGCGGCCGGTGAATTCGTCGACGATCACCACTTCGCCGTCCTGCACCACGTAATGCTGGTCCTTGTGATACAACGCGTGGGCACGCAGCGCCGCGTAGAGGTGGTGGATCAGAAGGATATTGCCGGGATCGTAAAGGCTGGTCCCCTCGGCGAGCAGGCCCAGGTTGGCAAGGATCTGCTCGGCGTGCTCGTGGCCTTCCTCGGTGAGCAACACCGAATGTGCCTTCAGGTCGACGGTGTAGTCGCCCGGCGTGGTGATGTTCTCGCCCTCACCTTCCTGAACGCTGAGCAAGGGCGGCACCGCGTTCATGCGCAGGTAGAGTTCTGTGTGATCCTCAGCCTGGCCGGAGATGATCAGCGGCGTCCGCGCTTCGTCGATGAGGATGGAGTCCACCTCGTCGACGATCGCGTAGTTGAGACCGCGCTGCACCCGCTCGGCCACGTCGTAAACCATGTTGTCGCGCAGGTAGTCGAAGCCGAACTCGTTGTTGGTACCGTACGTGATGTCCGCCGCGTAAGCTTCCTTCTTCTGGTCGTGGGGCATCTGCGACAGGTTGCAGCCCACGGACAGACCAAGGAAACGGTAGATGCGCCCCATCCAGTCAGAGTCGCGGCTGGCCAGGTAGTCGTTGACGGTGATGACATGTACGCCCTTGCCGGACAGCGCGTTGAGATACACCGGCAGCGTCGCGGTCAGGGTCTTGCCCTCGCCGGTACGCATTTCAGCGATCTTGCCATCATGTAGCACCATGCCGCCGACCAGTTGCATATCGAAGTGGCGCATCCCATGCACGCGCTTACCCGCCTCCCGAACCACGGCAAAGGCTTCCGGCAGCAGAGCATCGAGACTTTCGCCATTGGCGATGCGCTGGCGGAACTCCGCGGTCTTCCCACGCAGCTCCTCGTCGGACAGGGCCTGAATCTTCGGCTCCAGCGCGTTGACGCTGCGCACCGTTTGCGTGTACTGGCGAATCAGGCGGTCGTTACGGCTGCCGAAAATTTTCTTGAGTAGGCCTGCGATCATTTGATTTGGAAGGGGAAACGCGGCAAAACGCCGATTCTAACATGGCGTCCGGACGCGACCATGACAGGCCCGCGGGCGGGCGCCCGCTTGTACGACACGAACGTTCTCCATAGCATGGGGGCGCATTCCCGAAATCCAAGCCCCATGAGCACCAGTTCGATCGACAATTTCCTCGGCAACGGCACCACCCTGTCCCGCCTGCAGGCCCACGCAGGCCGCCTCCTGCGTCTGCAGCGCCAGCTCGACACCCTGCTGCCCGACTACATGACCCGCAGCTGCAAAGTCGCCAACCTGAAGGGGGAGGAACTGGTACTGCACGTGGATAGTGCCGGGCTGGCCGTCAAGCTACGCCAGGCTGTACCCAGCTTGCTGACAGACTTTGCTCGGGCCGGAGTGCTGCTCCGCGACATCAAGGTCAAGGTTGCGGTCCGAGAATACCGCCCGGCCCCTCCCCCACCGCCGTCCCGCCACATCAGCGACTCGACCCGCAGCGGACTCGACCAGCTAGCCTCCGACCTCCCGGCCGATTCGCCGCTGGCCAAGGCCCTGAAGCGTTTCGTGAAGAATACGGGTTAGACGAACGGAACTAGCACGCGCTCGAGGATCAGCAGCGCGAAAAACAGTAGCGCAACAATGATGGCGTAACGGAACAGGCGCCAACCCAGCACCAGATAGCGCCGCTCCCGCGTGAAGATGAAGGCGAACACCGATGCACCGATTCCGATCGCCACCAAGACCGCCACAATGCGCAGGATCAGCAAGGCAAACCTCAGGCGCTGGCAAGGTCGAAGAGTTGCGCCACCGCTGGCGGCGTCTTGGCATCTTCCTCAAAGGTGACGATTTCCCAGGCGCTGCGGTCTTCCAGCAGCACACGCAGGATCTGATTGTTCAGGGCATGTCCGGACTTGTAGGCGCTATAGGACGCCAGTAAGGAATGACCCGCCAGGTACAGGTCGCCGATAGCATCGAGCACTTTGTGCTTCACAAACTCATCCGCATAGCGCAGGCCGTCAGCATTCAGCACGCGGTATTCATCCATCACGATCGCATTATCGAGGCTCCCGCCCAGACCAAGACCATTCGCACGCATGAACTCCACGTCCTGCATGAAGCCGAAGGTACGTGCACGGGCGACTTCGCGCACATAGGAGTGGTCGGCGAAATCCACGGTTACGGATGTTCCGGTACTGTCGATGGCCGGGTGGTTGAACAGGATGGAGAAGCTCAGCTTGAAGCCGTCGTAGGGCTCCAGGCGCACCCATTTGTCCCCCTCCACGTACTCGACCGGCTTGACGACCCGCAGGAAACGCTTGGGTGCCTCCTGCTCCTCGATACCGGCGGACTGGATCAGGAACACGAACGGGCCGGCGCTGCCATCGAGAATGGGAATTTCCGCCGCGTCCACGTCGATGTGCGCGTTATCGACGCCCAGCCCGGCCAGCGCGGACATCAGGTGCTCGACGGTATTGACCTTCGCACCATCCTTCTGCAGGCCCGAGCACATGCGTGTATCGCACACGGCATAGGGGTCGGCCGGCAGATCCACGACCGGATCGAGATCGACGCGGTGGAACACGATGCCAGTATCCGGCGCCGCCGGACGCAGCGTGAGCGAGACCTTGTTGCCGCTGTGAAGCCCCACACCGGTAGCACTGACGAGGGTTTTCAGGGTTCTCTGCTTCAACATGATGATCCGGCCTCGCATTCAACTCGTTGAATTTTAACACACCACCCTTGTCGCACCGCAGCATCAAGCGTAGTCCATCCGGCATCCAAATGACAAACGCGCAGCGGACGGAGGCAACGTCCCACTGCGCGTTTTTCTAAGCCACCACGAGGGGTGGCTCTTTGCGGGTCAGTCCGCCTGCTTGCGCAGGAAAGCCGGGATATCCAGCGTGGACATACCGTTGGCGCTCATGGCCTCGACCGTCGTACGGGACGTGCGGCGGATCACGGCCGGCAGTTCCAGGTTACCGTAATCCACTTCCATGCCGACGTTGTCGGTACCGGTGCGGATCACCTGCATCTCCGGCTTGCGTGCAGCTGCTGCACGCACCACACCGAGGCCAGTAGCAACCACGGTAACGCGGATGCGATCTTCCATGTCCTCGTCGAAGACCGTACCGTACTTGACGAAGGCTTCCTGAGCAGCGAAGGCCTGCACGGTGCGCACGGCATCACGGACTTCAGCCATCTTCAGGCTGCGGTTGGCGGTAATGTTGATCAGCACGCAACGGGCTCCAGCCAGTTCGGTACCTTCCAGCAGCGGTGACACGGCAGCCTGTTCAGCAGCAATACGGGCACGATCGAGGCCGGACGCCTCGGCAGAACCCATCATCGCGCGGCCCATTTCGGCCATCGCAGTACGCACATCCTGGAAGTCCACATTCACCAGGCCATGCACGTTGATGATTTCGGCTATGCCGCCGACCGCGCAGGTCAGCACGTTGTCGGCGGAGCGGAAGCACTCCTCGAAGCTGGCGTCATCGCCATACACTTCGAGCAGCTTGTCGTTCAGCACCACGATCAGCGAGTCCACCTGCTTGGAGAGTTCCTCCACGCCACTCTCGGCGACGCGGATACGGTTCTCGAAGTCGAAAGGCTTGGTCACCACGGCCACGGTCAGGATACCCATTTCCTTGGCAATCTCGGCCACTACCGGTGCGGCACCCGTCCCCGTTCCACCACCCATGCCGGCAGTGATGAAGCACATGTGCGCCCCCTCCAGTGCCGCCGCGATGGCGTCGCGGGACTCCTGGGCCGCGGCACGACCGGCCTCCGGCTTCGCGCCGGCACCCAGACCGCTCTTGCCGAGTTGGACCTTGGTGTGCGCCAGACAACGAGTCAGGGCCTGGGCATCGGTGTTGGCGGCGATGAAATCGACACCCTGCACCCCTTCGCGGATCATGTGATCGACCGCGTTACCACCAGCGCCACCGACACCAATCACCTTGATGTTCGTGCCGCCAGCAGCCTTTTCAACAATTTCAAACATTTACCTCGCCTCCAAGAGATACTGCGCTGATCGTGCCACTGCGCAACCGGCCCCATATTTAGTGATAACCGCAAATTTTACAGCTAAATAAGGGCCGCTCGCACACTGTTATCCAATTGCAATGATTTCACCCACCGGGCCCAACGGCCCTCAGAAATTGCGCTCAAACCAAGACTTCATCCGCGAAAACACCTGCCCCACATTGCGCGTCTGACGCGCCTGAATACCTCGCCGCTTTTGCGCGGCTCCCTCCATCACCAGGCCCATCGCATTGGCATAGCGCGGCTCGCAAACCACGTCGGCCAGCGCACCGTCGTATTTCGGATAACCGATCCGTACCGGCATGTGGAAGATCTCCTCACCCAGTTCGACCATGCCCTGCATGACGGCTGCGCCACCCGCCAGCACGATGCCGGAGGACAGCAACTCCTCGTAGCCCGAGCGGCGTAGTTCGGCCTGGACCAGTTCATACAGTTCGCACACGCGCGGCTCGATCACGTCGGCCAGCGCCTGGCGGGACAGCTTGCGCGGCGGACGATCGCCGACTCCTGGCACCTCGATCATCTCGGAGGCATCGGCCAGCGTGTGCATCGCCACACCGTGGCGGATTTTGATTTCCTCGGCCTCGGCGGTCGGCGTGCGCAGCGCCATCGCGATGTCGTTTGTGACCTGATCGCCGGCAATTGGAATCACCGCGGTATGGCGGATCGCACCCTGCGTAAACACGGCCAGGTCGGTGGTACCACCGCCAATATCCACCAGGCACACACCCAGTTCCTTCTCGTCTTCCGACAGGGTCGCGTAGCTGGAGGCCAGCGGCTGCAGGACCAGATCGAGCACTTCAAGGCCGCAACGGCGCACGCACTTGACGATGTTCTGGGCCGCCGACACAGCACCGGTGACGATGTGCACCTTCACCTCCAGACGCACGCCGCTCATGCCGATCGGCTCGCGCACGCCGTCCTGGCCATCGATGATGAATTCCTGGGTCAGGATGTGCAGGATCTGCTGATCGGCCGGCAGCGGCATCGCGCGGGCAGTCTCGATGACCCGTTCGACGTCGATCGGCGAGACTTCCTTGTCCTTGATCGCCACCATGCCGTTGGAGTTGAAGCTGCGGATGTGGCTACCGGCGATACCGGTATACACGTCGCGGATTTTGCATTCAGCCATCAACTCGACCTCCTGGATAACCCGCGAGATCGCATCGACGGTAGCCTCGATATTCACCACCACACCCTTCTTCAGGCCCGAGGACGGCTGCGTGCCGAGGCCGATCACGTCCATGCGGCCGTCCGGCTTGAGTTCGGCCACCACGCAGGTGATCTTGGATGTACCGATATCGAGGCCGACGATCAGTTCCTTATATTCCTTGCTCATCGCTTACCTTTGCTTTCTTGCTTGCCCGCCGCCACAGCAGGCGGTATCGGCCGGAGGGCAAAACCACTGGGGTAGCGGAGATCCACTACCGCCACATTCATGTTCACTTGCGCCTTGGCGCGGGGGTAATACTTCACGAAGCGGGCCAGACGCTCGTCGATCGGCGCCTTCGGCTGGTCGTGTCCGAGCTCGATAGTGAGGCCGTCATCCATCTTCAGCTGCCAGGCCTCCCGGGCCGACAGGGAGACACCGACGAGTTGCTTGCCGAGGGGGCCTAGCTTGCGGGTAAATTCGTCGAACTTGGTCAACAGCGCCCCGGACGAGCCCTCCGGTCCGCTGAAGATCGGCATGCGCGCATTGCTGGCCGCCGAGAACACTTCACCGTACCGATTCACCAGGCGCATGTCACCGGTTTCGCCTACCCTCCAGTAGGCTGATGCAACATGCTCCTCGAGACGCACTTCGATACCGCCCGGCCAGTGCCGGCGCACATCGGCACGCCGCACCCACGGCAGCTTCTCGAAGGCCCCGCGCACATCATCCAGATCTACCGTGAAGAAATTCCCACGCAAGGACGAACGCGCCGCATATTCCAGCTGGGCCGTGGTGACCTGGGCCAGCGGCGTCATCACGACCACCTCGCGCAGCGGGTACACCGGCAGGCGCGAAATCGCCGCCACCGCCGCATAGCCGAGGCCCGCCGCACCGAACACCATCAGCACATCGGAAATGAGATTGAGGAGCTGTGGACGATCCCACAGCCCGTTCCCTCCCGCGTCCCGGGCCGGGCGCGCGGCGCGCGCGCGCTTCGCAGGGGCAGCCTTGCCTCCCGCTGACGGCGGAACGTTGGAAGTGGTGCGCTGGTCAGCCAAGACGCGCTCCGGCAAGGATTTCCAGGCACAGGGCCTCGAAGGACAGACCGGACACGCGGGCCGACATCGGTACCAGCGAGTGGTTGGTCATACCAGGCGCGGTGTTGACCTCAAGCAACGTGAAACTGCCGTCGTCCCGCAGGATCAGGTCGGCACGGCCCCAGCCACGGCAGCCGAGCACCTGCGCACAACGCACGACGGCCGCCTTGATCTCGGCCTCGAGGGCCTCGGGCAGACCGCTCGGGCAGAAATACTGGGTGTCGTCGGTGAAGTACTTGTGCTGGTAATCGTAGTTGCCATCCGGCGCGACGATGCGCACCAGCGGCAGGGCCTGATCGCCGAGGAAGGGCGCGGTCAACTCCTGGCCAGTCACGAACTCCTCCGCCAGCACCAGCGAATCGTACCTGGCCGCCAGTTCCCAGGCAGCCTTCAGCTGGCCCGCCTCGGTGACCTTGGCGGCACCCATGCTGGAGCCTTCATGCACCGGTTTGACGAAGATCGGCAGGCCAAGCTGAGCCACCACCGCATCCCAGTCCGTCCTCTCGTCGAGGATTGCGAAGCGCGGCGTCGGCAGGCCGCTGGCCAGCCACACCAGCTTGGTGCGCCACTTGTCCATGGCGATGGCGGAGGCCATCACGCCACTGCCGGTATAGGGAATGCCCATCAGTTCGAGGGCGCCCTGCACTGTGCCGTCTTCGCCACCGCGCCCGTGCAGCGCGATGAAAACACGGTCAAAACCCTCTTCCTTGAGGATGTGCAGATCCCGCTCGGCCGGATCGAAGGCATGGGCATCCACGCCCGCGCCCTGCAGCGCCGCCAGCACGGCACCTCCCGACATCAGGGAAATCTCCCGTTCAGCGGACGTCCCGCCCAGCAGGACCGCCACTTTTCCGAATCGACTGCTCACCTCAGTTGCCACCTTATTAGACTCCACCACTCACCAGTTTGCCGGGTACGGCGCCGATGCTGCCGGCACCCATCGTGATCACCACGTCCCCGTCCTGCGCCGCGGCCAGGATGGCCGCCGGCATGTCTTCGATGTTCTCGACGAACACCGGCTCGATCTTTCCCGCCACGCGCAACGCCCGTGCCAGCGAACGGCCGTCGGCCGCCACGATGGGCGCCTCGCCGGCGGCATACACGTCGCCGAGCAACAGCGCGTCGACGGTGGACAAAACCTTCACGAAATCTTCGAAACAGTCCCGCGTGCGCGTGTAGCGGTGCGGCTGGAAGGCCAGCATCAGGCGCTTGTGCGGGAACGCTCCACGGGCGGCGGCGATGGTCGCCGCCATTTCCACAGGGTGGTGGCCGTAGTCGTCGATGACGGTGATCGCGCCGCCATTCGGCAACGCCACTTCGCCGTAGCGCTGGAAGCGCCGGCCGACACCCTTGAACTCGGCCAGGGCCTTCACGATGGCCTCGTCGGACACGCCGACTTCGGTTGCCACCGCGATGGCTGCCAGCGCGTTGAGCACGTTGTGGCGGCCGGGCAGGTTGAGCACCACGTGCAGGGGCTCGAACTCCCCGTGGCGACGCAGCACGTCGAACGTCATCTTGCCGTCCACTGCATGGATGTTTTCCGCATGCACGTGGGCGGACTCCGAGAAGCCGTAACGGACGATCTGCTTGGACACCAGCGGCACGATGGAGCGCACGTGCTTGTCGTCGTCGCACAGCACCGCCACGCCGTAGAAAGGCAGGTGCTGCAGGAAATCCACGAAGGACTGCTTGAGCCGCGCGAAATCGTGGCCGTAGGTCTCCATGTGGTCGGCGTCGATGTTGGTAACGACCGAAATCACCGGCGTCAGCAGCAGGAAGGACGCATCGGATTCGTCCGCCTCGGCGACCAGAAAGTCACCCTTGCCGAGGCGCGCATTGGCGCCGGCGGCGTTGAGCTTGCCGCCGATCACGAAGGTCGGATCCAGCCCGCCCTCGGCGAGGATGCTCGCCACCAGTGAGGTGGTGGTGGTCTTGCCGTGGGTGCCGGCGATGGCGATGCCCTGCTTGAGGCGCATCAACTCGGCCAGCATCTGGGCTCGCGGCACCACCGGAATACCACGGTTGCGGGCGGCGATGACTTCCGGGTTGTCGCCCTTTACGGCGGTGGACGTCACCACTGCATCGGCCTCGGCGACGTTCTCGGCGGCGTGCCCCTGCACCACGCGGGCTCCCAGCGCCTGCAGGCGGCGGGTCGCCACGTTGTCGCCCAGATCGGAGCCGCTGACCTCGTAACCGAGGTTGAGCAGTACCTCAGCGATACCGCTCATGCCGGCGCCGCCAATCCCGACGAAATGAATGCTTTTGACTTTGTGTTTCACGTTCTTCCTTTAGCCGGCGAGACCGGCGCAGACGTCCGCCACACGGGCCGTCGCTTCCGGCTTGGCACACCCGCGGGCCTTGTCGGCCATCGTCAGCAGGCGCTCGCGATCCATCTCCTGCAGCAGCGCGGCCAGGCGCTGCGGCGTCAGTTCGGTTTGCGGCAACAGCACCGCCGCGCCGGCATCGGCGAGGAAGCGGGCATTGCCGGTCTGGTGGTCGTCCACCGCGTGGGGGAAGGGTACAAGCACGCTGGCCACACCGACGGCGGCCAGCTCAGCGACGGTCAGCGCGCCGGAACGGCAGATCACGAGATCGGCCTTGGCATAGCGCGCCGCCATATCATCGATGAAGGGCAGCAACTCGCCTTCCACACCAGCGGCCTGATAGGCCGCGCGCAGCGCATCGATCTGCCTGGCGCCGGCTTGGTGAGTGACCAACGGCCGTTGCTCCGGAGCCAGCAGAGCCAATGCCCTCGGCATCGCGTCATTAAGAGCCGCTGCGCCGAGACTGCCGCCAACCACCAGCACCCGCAGCGGACCGCTTCGGCCGGCAAAGCGCTCGGCTGGCAGTGCTACCGCGGTGATCTCGGCACGCACCGGATTACCGGCCCATTCACCCTTCTTCAGCACGCCCGGAAAACCGGTCACCACCTTGTCGGCCACGCCGGCCAGCACGCGGTTGGCCAGGCCGGCGACGGAATTCTGCTCATGCACCACCACCGGGCGGCCGAGCAGCGCTGCCATCATGCCGCCAGGGAAAGTCACGTAGCCGCCCATGCCGAGCACCACATCCGGCTTGACGCGACGGATCTGGCCGAGAGCCTGTGCGAAGCCGCGCAGCAGGTTGAACGGCAGCAGCAGCTTGCGCAGCACACCCTTGCCGCGCAGCGCCGAGAAACGCACCCAGGCCATGTCGTAGCCGCTGGCCGGCACGATGCGCGCTTCCATGCCCTCCGGGTTGCCCATCCACACCACCTTCCAGCCGCGCGCGCGCAAGGCGTCGGCAACGGCAAGGCCGGGGTAGATGTGGCCGCCGGTACCGCCGGCCATAACCAACAGCGTCGGCATCAGGCCTTGCCTCCACGCATGATCTGGCGGTTTTCCCAGTCGATCCGCAGCAGGATCGCGATGGCCACGCAATTGGCGAGAATACCGGAGCCGCCGAAGCTCATCATCGGCAGGGTCAGCCCCTTGGTAGGCAGCAGGCCCATGTTCACGCCCATATTGATGAAGGACTGCACACCGAACCAGATGGCGATCCCCTGGGCCACCAGCGCCGCGTAATTGCGCTCCAGCACCACAGCCTGACGGCCGATCGCGAAAGCGCGCTGGATCAGGATCGCGAACAACACGATCACCGTCACCACGCCGACGAAGCCAAGTTCCTCGGCGATCACCGCCAGCAGGAAGTCGGTATGGGCTTCCGGCAGGTAAAACAGTTTCTCGATACTGCCGCCGAGGCCGACACCGAACCATTCGCCGCGGCCGAAGGCGATCAGCGCATGGGACAGCTGGTAACCCTTGCCGTAGGCATCCTGCCAGGGGTCCATGAAACCGAGGATGCGCTGGCGACGATATTCGGAGAAGGTGATCAGTAGCACGAAACCCACCGCCGCCACCACAGCCAGCAGCGCGAACAGACGGACGTTGATGCCGCCCAGAAAGAGTACGCCGAAGGCGATCGCGGTGATCACGACGAAGGCGCCGAAGTCCGGCTCCTTCAGCAACAGGAAGCCGACGAACAGGATCACCCCGGCCATTGGCAGGAAGCCCTGCTTGAAGCTGCCCATCAACGGCAGCTTGCGGGCCGTGTAATCCGCCGCATAAAGGGCGGCGAACAGCTTCATCAACTCGGATGGCTGCAGATTAACGACCCCCAGCGGCAACCAGCGCCGGGCACCGTTCACATCCCTCCCCACGTGAGGAACCAGCACGATCAGCAGCAACACCACGCCGGCGATGAAGAGCAATGGCGCCATCTCCTGCCAGGCGCGCATCGGGATCTGGAAGACCATCACACCGGCGATCAGGCCAATCGTCAGGAAGACCGCATGGCGGATCAGGAAATAGGCCGGCTGGTGACCGAACATGCGACTGCCTTCAGCAGTCGCGATGGACGCCGAGAACACCATCACCAAGCCCATAAGCAGCAGCGCCGCCGACGACCAGATCAGCGCCGGATCGAGCTCTCGCGGCTGGCCGAGCGGACGCATCAGGCGATGGACCGCGCGGCCGGTCACCAGTGAACCGTTGTCGCCGGCATGACGGGCCCAGAAATCGGACAGGCGGGCAGCGAGTTTCATACGGCACGCACTCCGGGCAGACGTTTCACCGCGTCAATGAAAACCTGGGCGCGATGGGCATAGTTGCGGAACATGTCGAGGCTGGCACAGGCGGGCGACAGGAGCACCACGTCGCCGGTTTCGGCGCGGGCATCGGCTTCCAGCACCGCCGCATCCATGTCGGCAGCGTGGATCAACGGCACGCCGCAACCGACCACAGCGGCCTCGATGGTCCGCGCGTCGCGGCCGATCAACACAACGGCGCGGGCGTAGCGGCTGAAGGCGTCCTTCAGCGGGGAGAAGTCCTGGCCCTTGCCATCGCCGCCGACGATCAGCACCACCTTGCGGCGCAGCCCTTCCAGCGCAGCAACCGTCGCGCCCACGTTGGTGCCCTTGGAGTCGTCGTAATAGGTCACGCCATCGCTACGCTCGGCAACCTGCTCGACGCGGTGCGGCAGACCACGAAAAGCCTTCAGCGCCGCCACCAGGGCCGGCCGCGGCAGGCCGGCGGCCTCGCACAAGGCCAGCGCGGCCAGCGCGTTGGCAACGTTGTGGCTGCCGGCCAGCTTCAGTTCGGAGCGCGCCAGCAGGCGCTCGGCTCCACGCACCAGCCATTCGCCGTCGGCAGCCTGCACCATACCGAAATCATCGGCACCGGCCGGCGCATCGACGCCGAAAGTGAACACGCGTCGCCCTGGCAAGGCCATCGCCGCAACGCGGGCATCTTCCCGGTTCAGGACCTGCACGCCATTTCCCCGAAAGACTGCGGCCTTGGTGGAGGCGTAGTCGTCCAGCCCGTCATATCGGTCCAGGTGATCGTCAGTAACGTTGAGCACCGTGGCCGAAACGGCTTCGAGCGCCGGCGAGGTTTCCAGCTGGAAACTCGACAGTTCCAGTACCCACACTGTAGGCAACGCCTGACCGGCGGCCTGACGACCCATCAATACATCCAGCGCCGCCGGGCTAATATTGCCGGCAACCACGCCATCCACACCGCAGGCCCGCACCATCTCGCCGGCCAGCGTGGTCGTGGTTGTCTTGCCGTTGGTGCCAGTAATGGCAACGATCTTCGTCTGCTCACGCACGCCGAGGGTCTCGAGGGCCTGAACCAGCAGATCCATTTCGCCGACGACCGGGATGCCGCGCTGGCGGGCTATTTGCACAAGGGGCTGGCGCGGGTCAATACCCGGGCTGATCGCGATGCGGTCCACTCCGTTGAGCAGAGTCAGTTCGAACGGACCGGTGACGACCTCCGCCGCCGGCACATCGCCACGCAGGCGATCCGCACCAGGCGGCTGCTGACGGGAATCCGCCACCCGCAGCGCCGCGCCCTGCCCGGCCAGCCAGCGGGCCATCGCCAGGCCGGATTCGCCAAGGCCGAGAACGAGGGTGAGTTGGGCAGTGCTCATGTCGGCTTACCGCAGCTTGAGGGAGGACAGACCGAACAGCACGAGCATGATCGTGATGATCCAGAAACGCACGACTACCTGGGTTTCCTTCCAGCCACCGAGCTCGTAGTGATGGTGCAGCGGCGCCATACGGAAGATGCGCTTACCACCGGAGTACTTGAAGTACAGCACCTGCACCATCACCGACATGGCTTCGGCGACGAACAGGCCACCCATGATGAACAGTACGATCTCCTGGCGGACGATAACCGCGATGGTACCCATCGCCGCACCAAGGGCCAGCGCGCCGACGTCGCCCATGAAGACCTCCGCCGGGTAGGCGTTGAACCACAGGAAACCCAGGCCGGCCCCGGCGATCGCACCACAGATGACTGCCAGCTCACCGGCACCCGGGATATAGGGCACCCCAAGATACTTGGAGAAGCCCATGTGGCCGGCGACATAGGCGAAGATCGCCAGCGCCGAACTGACCATCACGGTCGGCATGATAGCCAGGCCGTCGAGGCCGTCGGTGAGGTTCACCGAGTGGCTGGTGCCATTGATGACGAAGTAGCTCAGGATGACGAAGCCGATCACGCCGAGCGGATAGGCGACGGTCTTGAAGAAGGGCACGATCAGTTCTATCTGGGCCGGCAGCGTAGCCGTCAGGCCGAGGAACATGGCCGCTGCCAGTGCGATGGCGGAAGTCCACAAGTATTTCCAGCGGCTAGCCAACCCCTTCGGGTCGCGATAGACCACCTTGCGCCAGTCGTCGACCCAGCCCACGGCACCGAAGCCAAGGGTCACGAAGAGCACCACCCACACGTATTTGTTACGCAGGTCGCCCCACAGCAGCGTCGTGATGGCGATCGCGATCAGGATCAGCGCACCGCCCATGGTCGGCGTACCGGCCTTGGTCAGATGGGACTTGGGGCCATCGTCACGCACTGCCTGGCCGATTTTTTTAGCGGCCAGCCAGCGGATCACCGGCGGGCCGAAGACGAGCGACAACACCAGTGCCGTACCGGCAGCCAGCACCGTGCGCAGCGTGATATAGCCGAACACGTTGAAAAAACGGGCGTCCTTGCCCAACAACAGGGCCAGTTCAAGCAGCATGACAGGCCTCCCCGCCTACGAAGGAAACCCGACTGCCCACCCTTGTACTGCAACAAATCATCAAACCTTCTCCGCGATGGCGCTCACGACCCGCTCCATCTTCATGAAGCGGGAACCTTTCACGAGCACCACCGTATCTGCATTGAGCTCCTGCTTCAGCGCCGCGACCAGTTCGTCGAGCTTGCTGAAATGGAAACCGCCTTCGCCGAAATTGCGTGCCGCAATCTCGCTCATCTCACCCAGACCGAACAGGAAATCGACACCTTCGCTCTTCGCGTAGCCGCCGATCTCGTCGTGGTACTGGAAACTCTGCTCGCCTATCTCCCCCATGTCGCCGATCACCAGGATCTTGCGGCCCGGGGTTGCGGCCAGCACTGCGATGCCGGCACGCATCGAGTCGGGGTTGGCGTTATAGCTGTCGTCGATGACCACAGCGCCGTTGAGGCCCTTGCACAGGTGCAGACGTCCCGGCGTACCCGTGAATCCACCCAGCCCACCGGCCACCGCGTCGAGGGTCACCCCCGCCGCCAGACAGGCTGCTGCCGCCGCCAGTGCATTGCGCACGTTATGCTCGCCCGGCACCTGCAACCGGAACCGGACTTCGCCCTGGGGGGCATTCAGCACGACATCGCTGGCAAAACCGTGACAGGTGCTGCGCGCGGTGACATCGGCGGCCGCCTTCAGACCGAAGGTAAGCGTCCGGCGCCCTTCGTTGAGGCCCTGCCAGAAGCCCGCGAAGGCGTCGTCGGCATTAATCACCGCAACACCGTCCGACGCCAGGCCGTTGTAGATCGCCCCCTTTTCGCGGGCGACCTCCTTGAGGTTGCCCATGCCCTCCAAGTGCGCACGCTGGGCATTGTTCACCAGCGCCACGGTCGGCCGGGCCAGATGGGTCAGGTAGTCGATCTCGCCCGGATGGTTCATACCCATCTCGATGACAGCTGCCCGGTGGTTACCCGACAGGCGCAGCAGCATCAGCGGGAGACCGATATCGTTGTTGAGGTTGCCCTTGGTGGCCAGTACTGCCAGGTCGGGGTCGAAACCGTCGCGACGCGTCTGCTCGCGCAGGATCGCCGCACACATTTCCTTGACGGTGGTCTTGCCGTTGCTGCCGGTCACGCCGATCAGCGGCAATTCGAAACGGCTGCGCCAGCTCGCAGCCAGGCGGCCGAGCCCCAGGCGCGTGTCGTCGACGATCACCAGCGGCAGCGGTACCGGGTTGGCCGCCGCCCAAGCGCGGTCCACCATAGCTGCCGCCGCCCCTTGCGCTGCCACCGCGGACACGAAGGCGTGTGCATCGAAGCGCTCGCCGCGCAGGGCTACGAATAGCTGCCCCGGCTGGATTGCACGGGAATCGGTGCTCACGGACGAAAAAACGGCATTCCCACCCACCGCCGTACCCGCCGTAGCCAGCGCGGCTTCCTGGATATCCATCACAACAGATCTCCCTGAGCATCGTTCCAGGCTTGCAACGCGCCCCGGGCCTGCTCCACGTCGGAGAATGGGTAACGCACACCCTTGATTTCCTGATAAGGCTCATGCCCCTTGCCGGCCACTACGATCACGTCGTCGGCAGCGGCGGACAGGATGGCCTTGCGGATCGCCTCGGCGCGATCAGGAATGATCTCCACCTGAGGGCCGCTCGCAGCCACTGCGATCTGTTGCAGGATCGCCAACGGATCCTCGCTGCGCGGATTATCGCTGGTCAGTACGACCCGGTCGGCGAGGCGTGCCGCCAGTTCGCCCATGATCGGCCGTTTGCCGGGATCGCGGTCGCCGCCGCAGCCGAACACGCAAGTCATGCGCCCGTTGCGTGCGGTAACAGTCGCGCGCACGGCGGTCAGCACCTGCTCCAACGCATCCGGCGAGTGGGCGTAGTCCACCACCACCAACGGATCGCACACGCCGCCCAGAGTCTGCATACGCCCCTGCGGCGGCGTCAGGCCTTCGGCCACCGAAGCCGCATCGTCGAGCGTGAAACCGGACGCCATCAGCGTACCGATGACCGCCAGCAGGTTGGAGACGTTGAATTGTCCGACCAGATTCGGATACAGATCGGCAGACTCGTTGCCGCAGCGCGCGGTGAAACGCATGCCGGCGGCCGTCGTGGTGAGCTTGTCGGCGATCAACACGCGATTGACCGGGGCCGCGTCGGCATTGCTGGCGATGAGGGTGTAACCGATCACCTCCAGCCCGTGCCCGGCCAGGCGACGGGCTTGCTCCATGCCGAAACGGTCGTCCAGGTTGAGCACCACCGAGCGCAGCCCGGGCATGTCAAACAGGCGAGCCTTGGCGGCGGCATAGTTTTCCATGCTGCCGTGGTAGTCGAGATGATCACGGGTCAGATTGGTGAACACCGCCACATCAAAGCGCAGCCCGTTGAGACGCCCTTGGTCGAGCCCGATAGAGGACACCTCCATGGCCACGGCCTGGGCATCGGCTGCTCGAAACTCGGCAAGCGTACGATGCAGAGTCAGACTGTCCGGCGTAGTGTTGAGGCTGGCCGACAGCGCACCGGGAAAGCCGATGCCCAATGTCCCGACCACTCCACACTTGCGGCCGAGGGCCGCAAAGGCACGGGTCAACCACTGGCTCACGGAGGTCTTGCCATTGGTGCCGGTCACACCGACCAGCCACAAGGCTTCCGACGGGCGTCCGAAAACTTCATCGGCCAGATAACCGGACAGCGTCGCGAGGCCGTCCACTGCCAGATTGGCAAGCTTCAGGTCGACATCCCAGACGTAGCCATTGCGCTCCCACAATACAGCCGCAGCGCCTGCATTGACGGCATCCTTGATGAAGCGCCGCCCGTCCACCCGATGCCCGGGATGGGCCAGGAAGACATCACCCGGACGCACCTGGCGTGAATCGACACACAAGCGCGACACGGCCACACCAGCCTTGGCCAAGGCATCGAGAATGGCGCGCGCCTTCTGCTGAGGCAACTGCATCTACATGGACTCCCCGGAAGCGGCAGACGTGGCGCCCTGACGGGCAACCTGCAAGGGTTTCAAGGGCGCATCGGCCGGCACGCCGAGAGTTCTCAGGGCACCGCCCATCACCTGCGCGAAGACCGGGCCCGCGACGTCACCGCCGTAGTGCTTGCCGCCCGTCGGTTCGTCGATCATCACTGCGACGATCAGGCGCGGATCGGAAATCGGCGCGATGCCGACGAAGGACGCCACGTACTTGAGCGCATAGCGGCCGCCGACCAGCTTCATGGCCGTCCCGGTCTTGCCGCCAACGCGGTAGCCCGGAATATTGGCCTGGGTGGCGGTCCCTCCCGGCTGAACCACCATTTCGAGCATCTGGCGCACTTCACGGGCAGTTTGTGGGGAAAACACCTGCGTACCATGCAGCGGGGGCGCATCCAGACGCGACAGGGATAACGGCACCATGTCACCGTCGCGGGCAAACACCTGGTAGGCATTGGCCATCTGCATCAGGCTCACCGAGATACCGTGGCCATAGGACATCGTGGCCTGCTCGATCGGACGCCAGCTCTTGGCCGGACGCAAGCGACCACCGACCTCCCCCGGGAACCCGAGCTTCAGTGGCGAACCGAAGCCAAGGTTGTCGAACATCTTCCACATCACTTCGGGCTGGAAGGTCAGCGCCATCTTGGCTGCGCCGATGTTCGACGACTTCTGGATCACCTGAGCCACGGTCAAGGCGCCATGGGGGTGGGCATCAGAAATCGTCGCAGTGCCGATGGTCATCCGCCCCGGCGCACAATTGATGATGGTATTTGACGTGAACTTGCCGTTCTCGAGGGCCAGAGCCGCCGTGAAGGGCTTCATCGTCGAACCCGGCTCGTAGGTGTCGGTCAGGGCCCGGTTGCGCAACTGATCACCGGT
The DNA here is from genome assembly GCA_018241725.1 of Pseudomonadota bacterium. Classification (GTDB taxonomy): domain Bacteria; phylum Pseudomonadota; class Gammaproteobacteria; order Burkholderiales; family Rhodocyclaceae; genus Zoogloea. The sequence continues at coordinate 24,439 of JAFEDI010000093.1, forward strand.
GAGATGAACCCGGTTGTTCGGATTGAAGGTCGGCGCATTGGCCAGCGCCAGGATCTCGCCAGTCTTTGCATCGAGCACCACCACACCGCCGGCCTTGGCCTTGTTGTCAGTGATGGCCTGCTTCAGTGCCGCGTGGGCCAGGTACTGGATCTTATTGTCGAGCGCCAGCGCCACTTCCTTACCATCCTGTGGCGGACGGATGGACTGCACGTCCTCGACCACATTACCACGCCGGTCCTTGACGACCCGACGGGAACCGGGCTTTCCAGCCAGCGCCGATTCGTAAGCCAACTCAATGCCTTCCTGCCCCTTGTCGTCGACACCGGTGAAGCCCAGCATGTGGGCCGTAACCTCGCCACCGGGGTAGAAACGACGGTATTCCCGCTGGTCGTGGATGCCCGGCAGCTTCAGCGCAGCAATATGGTCCGCCAGTTCCGGCGAAACCTGACGCTTCAGATAGACGAACTCCTTGTCCACCGCCAGCTTCTGGTTAACCTCGTTGACGTCCATCTCCAGCAAGCCGGCCAACTGGCGCGTCTGGGCCGGGCTGAGACGGGCATCCTCCGGAATCGCCCAGATCGACTTGACTGGCGAAGATACCGCCAGCACGTCCCCCTGACGGTCGGTGATCTTGCCACGGGTCGCCGGCACGCTCAGCAGACGAGCGTAACGAGACTCGCCCTTGGCCTGCAGGAACTGGTCATTGACGCCCTGCAGATAGGCCGCCCGGCCGATCAGCGCCAGCGAGCCGCCAAGCAGGCACAGCAGCACGAAGCGCGGGCGCCAGGCCGGCAACTCGGAACGCAGGAGAGGATTGTGATTGAAGGTGACGCCCTTCTTGGCCTTGGTCATGGCCGCTCCTCGATGGCAATGATCTGCCCAGACTGAGGCGGGCGCATCGCGAGTTTTTCGCGAGCGAGCTTTTCGATACGGGCGTGAGCAGCCCAAGTGCTCTGCTCCAACTGGAGCTGCCCCCACTCGACTTCCAGCTGGCTGGAGCGCTGCTGCTCCCGCTCGACGGCGGCATACAGCTTGCGGGCCTGGTGCTGGGACGCAACGACACCAAGGCTGCTGGCCACCACCAGCATCAGGAGGAATCCGTTGAGACGCGCCATGTCAGGCCTCCAGCCTCTCGGCAATACGCATCACGGCACTGCGCGAACGCGGATTGGCGGCCACTTCGGCATCGGACGGCCACACGGGTTTGCCCACCAACGCCAGCTTCGGCTTCGGCAGATCGACCGCGCGGACCGGCAGACGAGCGGGAAGCTGTGGCGGACGAGACTCATCCCGCATGAAGCGCTTGACGATGCGGTCTTCAAGCGAGTGGAAACTGATCACCACCAGTCGGCCTCCCACAGCCAGCCTTGCAACAACCTGTGGAAGAACTAGCGACAGTTCCTCGAGCTCTTGATTGACACAAATCCGTAGAGCCTGGAAGGTGCGCGTCGCGGGGTGCTGGCCCGGCTCGCGTGTGCGGACCGCTTTTTCCACGATCGCGGCAAGTTGTCTAGTGGTTGCAACAGCCCCCCCTGCCCGAGCAGCTGCAATCGCCTTTGCAATCTCATAAGCAAACCGTTCTTCACCGTATTCCCTCAGTACGCGGGTGATGTCAGCAATCGGCGCATCCGCCAGCCATTCCGCGGCGGTCACCCCGCGGGTCGTATCCATTCGCATGTCGAGCGGCGCATCGAACCGGAAGCTCATGCCCCGCTCCGCCTCATCCAGCTGGGGGGATGACACACCCAGATCCAGCAGGACACCGTCCACCCTCTCGACCCCCCGCTCGGCAAGGGCCTCGGCGAAACCCGAAAACGGCACATGCACCAGTTCGAAGCGCGGATCCGCAATTGCCAGCCCCGCGGCAATCGCCACCGGGTCCCGGTCAAAGGCGATCAGGCGCCCCTTCGGCCCGAGCTTCGCCAGAATTGCTCGACTGTGCCCGCCACGCCCGAAGGTGCCGTCCACATAGACGCCGTCCGGCTTGATAGCCAGGGCTGCCACTGCCTCGTTCAGTAGCACCGTGATATGCGGTGTATTCATCACAGCGGCAAAGTTTCCCAACCGGCAGGCATGAGCTGTTCGCCCAAGGCGAAGATCGCCTCCTGCTGTTTCTGCCAGCCGGCATCCGACCAAAGCTCGAAGTGATCGCCCTGCCCCACCAGATGCACCTGTTTTTCCAGTTGAGCGAAGGCTCGCAATTCCGGCGCGATGAGCACACGCCCTGCCGAATCCACCTCCTCGTCACGGGCAAAGCCGACGAGGAGACGCTTGAGGAGGGCGGAATGCTGATCGAGGCTGGAGCCGGCTAACACCTTGTCACGGATCGGCAACCAGGCCGGTGCCGGATAGATCAGCAGGCAACGATGGGGATGAGCAGTGAGAACGAGTTGATTCTCGGCGAGCTTCGTCAGCACGTCCCGATGCCGCGCCGGAATCGCCAAGCGACCCTTCGCATCGAGACTGAGCGCTGCAGCGCCTTGAAACATCACTTCCCCCACTTCTCCACTCGGATGAACCGGAAAAACTCACTTTTTCCCACTTTCATCCACTTCGCCCCACTTTAGAGGAAAAGAAATACTCGGTCAACTTGACCGCCACGTAAATTTCTTTTTGACACAAGCACTTACAGTTAAGAAAGGCGTAAAGCAAATCCGCTTATAAATCAATGCCCATGAGAAGGAATGCAAAAGTGCTGGATCAATTGCACGGCCCGCCGGACGCCATCCAGCGGAGAAAAAGAAGATGGAACGGGACACCACCACGCCGCGGACGGACCGAAAAAGTCTCCGCGGGTGGAAAAAAGTGGGGAAACCGAGAATGTGGGGGAAGCCCGCCGATAAGCCGGGTTTTGTCGAGCGACCGGATCGGATGATCCGGTCGCCGGGCAATCATTCCTCTGGTCGACGCGTTGCCACGCCGCTCTAGCAGCCTACCCGGGGACTCCGCGAGCAGCGTCAACGTCCCCCTATTTGGCCTTGCCCCGGATGGGGTTTACCGTGCCGTCACTGTCACCAGTGCCGCGGTGGGCTCTTACCCCACCGTTTCACCCTTACCTGATCTCCGAAGAGCCATCGGCGGTCTGCTTTCTGTTGCACTTTCCGTCGCTTTCACCCGAAGGCTATGGCGCCCGGCCGTTAGCCGGCATCCTGCTCTATGGGGCCCGGACTTTCCTCGATGCGCGAACACCGCGATTGCCTGGCGAACTTCCCGGCGCGCAGTATAGCGGGTTGCCCCTGTCCGTGCCCGAAAATCACCCCGGATCGCGCAACTCCGCCGCTTTTTCAACCACCTTGCCAACTACGCAATCCAGACGGGACATGAAGGCCGGGTCGTCCATACCCCCCCAAGCCGTCAGCGAATCACCCACAGAAATCCCGACCTCCAGCCTGCCGCAAGCTGCGCTGCTGACAAGCCCCGGAAGGCGCCCGACAACCTTGCGTCCCAAATGCCCACCACCGACCAGCACTACCACCACATCCTCACTGTTACGGGGATCCACACCCAGGCTACGGACACCGACAGCTCTCAGCGCAGCGCCATGGCGCTCCTCGATCTGCTTGACGATCTCCGGGTTGCCCTTGGGGCGCACCCCGTCGTCCGAAATGTGCACCTGGAAATACAGCACAGCGCCGACAGCCAGCAGGATTAGCACACACAGTGTCACCGCGAGTTTTCTTACATCCATGACTGTTACCGTAGTACACAATGAGGTTTATCGTCCCACGCAAATAGTTACAGCACCACACACCGCGGCAGGTGCATTCATGATCCAGGCGGACTTGTCAGCAAATATTGCAATAACTGGCTTCCGTTGCATTCGCTTACGCATGTAAGCGCCGCCCGTACGCCCCGCCATCGCCTCGGTGCTGCAATGAGAGCGTTCCGTTCCGGAGTCTACCAAGATGACAACACGACTCATCCATTGCGTGGCACTCGCCATCCTCATGAGCACCGGGCTGCTCACCACCTATCCAGCCAGCGCTGACGGCCCGCATGGCCATGGCAGAGGGCCAGGCGGCTTTCCCGGCCATCGTGGGCCGATAGGCAACCCCGGATACTGGCATCACGGCTACCACAATGGAAATCTGGGCTGGTGGTGGGTCGCCGGCGCAACCTGGCTACTCTACCCACCGCCGGTCTATCCATACCCTCCGGTAGTCGTCCAGCAAGCCCCCGAGCCCGCCGTGGCCCAACCGGCACCGCAGCCCGCCGCGCAGAACTGGTACTTCTGCGACAGCGCCAACGCGTACTACCCCTATGTACAAAGCTGCGCAGAAGGATGGCGTAGCGTACCCGCCACCCCTCCCGCCGGCCCCCAGAGTGCCCCTGGAACACAGAGCAATTGGTATTACTGCGACAGTGCCAAGACCTACTACCCCTATGTGCAGAGCTGCCCTGAAGGTTGGCGCGCCACACCGGCCTCGCCGCCTGGCAACGCGGCCTCCGGAGGTGCCCAATGAAAGCCCCACACGTCTGACTCCCGCTCATTCTGTCAAGCGCCCGCGTCAGCCCCTGCAAAGCGGCCCTCACGGCGCTGTCATGCGGGCGCCGGGCAAGTTTCGGCCTGTTCGCCGTCGAGAATCGGCGGTGCAGCCTTTGGCATGCTTGCCGGTACTGCCAGCGGCGCCTCCCAGACTGGTTATTCCGGTGCCGATACCCAGCGCCGCTACGACATCACTTACCAGCAATGCAGTACACCAAGGGCAACCAACTACCGGACTGCGGTTATCGGCGCCCCCATCCAACCCCCAGCTACTGCTATCCACCTCCGTGCTGATCGCAGCGCACCACGGATGACTTCCCCTGCGCCGTCCGGCACAATCCGGCGCAGGAGAACCTTGCATGAAATTCGATGTACTCGTCGTAGGCGCCGGACTGGCCGGTGCAGCCTTTGCCGCCGCATTACGCGGCAGCAGCCTAAAGATCGGGATTGTCGAAGCCCGCCCACCCTATCGCCCTACCGGCTGGGATCCCCGTATCTACGCGATCAGCCCCAGCAATGCGGACTTCCTGACCGCCATCGGTATCTGGCCGCATCTGGACATCAGACGCATCGCGCCTGTCTATGACATGGAGATTTACGGCGATGCAGGCGGGAAGTTGGAGCTTTCCGCCTACGACTGCGGCCTGCGTGAGCTGGCCTGGATCGTCGAATCCAGCCTGATGCAGCAGGAACTATGGGAAACCGTAAAACGCCAGCACAACGTCACACTGCTGTGCCCTGCCGAACCCTCTGCGCTAGCCATGGATGACGATGCCGGCCGGTTGACGCTGGCCGATGGACGGCGCCTGGAAGCGCGCCTCATCGTCGCCGCCGACGGACGGGACTCGTGGGTCCGCCAGACGGCCGCGATCGGTGCACGCAATACCCCGTATGGCGAAAAGGGTGTAGTCGCCAACTTTCGCTGCGAGAAACCTCACCGAAACACGGCCTTCCAGTGGTTCCGCAAAGACGGCATCCTCGCTTACCTCCCCCTGCCTGAGCAGCAGATGTCGATGGTATGGTCAGCGCCGGACGCCCTCGCTGACGAATTGGTCGCCCTGCCGCCATCCGAGTTGTGTGCCCGCGTCGCCGAAGCCGGCGAATACCGCCTCGGCGCCCTCGAGCTGGTCACCCCGGCGGCCGCCTTCGCGCTGCGCCTGATGCGCGTCGAAACCATCGTGCAGCCGCGCCTGGCCCTCATCGGCGACGCCGCCCACGCGATCCACCCGCTTTCCGGGCACGGCATCAACCTCGGCTACCAGGACGCCCGCGTCCTCGCCGAACAACTCGCTACCCTGCCTGCCTGGCGGGATCCGGGCGAACTGTCGATCCTGCGCGCCTATGCCCGCGCCCGCGCCGAGGAAACCGCGCTCCTGCAGTACACCACGCATGGCCTCAACCGCCTGTTCAAGCCCGCCGACCCGCTTTTGTCCGGGCTGCGCAACTTCGGACTGAACCTCACCAACCGCCTGCCGGTCGTACGCAATGCGCTGATGCGCTATGCCATCGCCGGCCGCTTCTGAACGCGCCGCCCCTGAACCTGCAGTCTCTGGAGATCCTGGATGAAATTCCCCTTCGTACGCTCGCTGCTCGCCACCCTTTTTCTCGCAGCGGGTGTCGCCCATGCAGCCGACGAAGCCTCGGTCAAGAAAAACTTGGAGAGCTTCCTCAACGCCCCGGCCGTCGATAGCGTCAAGAAAACCCCCTACGGCAATCTGTACGAAGTGGTATTGAAGTCCGGAGAGCTGCTGTACACCGACTCTGGCGTCAGCTTCATCATCGACGGCAGCCTGATCGACGCAAAGACGCGCAAGAACGTAACCCAGGCTCGCATGGCCCAATTGATGAAGATCGATTTCAATACCCTGCCGCTGGATCACGCCATCAAACAGGTCCGCGGCAACGGCAAGCGCGTCATCGCCACTTTCGAAGACCCCAACTGTGGCTATTGCAAGCGCCTCGCCAAAGACATGCAAGGCCTCAAGGACGCCACGGTTTACACCTTCCTGTACCCGATCCTCAGCCCCGACTCCACCGAGAAGTCGAAGAACATCTGGTGCGCCAAGGACCGTGCCGGTGCATGGAACGACTGGATGACCGCAGCCAAGGCACCACCCGCTGCCGCCGCGAACTGCGACACCAGCGCCATCGAGCGCAATGTCGCCCTCGGCCAGAAGCTGAAGGTCAGCGGCACTCCGACCATCTTCACCGCCGATGGCAACCGCCTGCCCGGCGCAGTCCCGCTCGCCCAGCTCGAACAAGCAATGACTCAGGCCACCGGCGGCAAGTAAGAAGGCTGAGCCAGCCGATCGGATTGTCAGGCCGCTGCGCGAGGGCGGCGCGGCCTGACGATAGGCCGGCAGCTGGCCGACGGCTGGCCGAACAGATAGCCCTGCATCCAATCCACGCCAGCATCCCGAGCTACATCCAGCTGCAGCGGATGCTCGATGCACTGGCACGCCACCTGGGCCCCGAGACGGCGGATCTCCACGACCAGATCGCCCATCACCTTCCGGGCCAGGCTCAGATGGCCTGAATGCCCGATCAGGCTGCGATCCAGCTTGACCACGTCTGGCGCCAGCGCCTCCAGGCGCTCCAGATCGGATGTGTGACGCCCGAAATTGTCGATGGCGATCCGGTAGCCCCGCGCCCGATAGCCGGAAATCGCCCGCAGCAAATCCGGCAGCGCCTCGAAACCGTCGTCCGATACCTCCAGCACGATACGCTCCGGCGTCAGACCACAACGGGCCAGGATGGACTCGAAGACATGCCCGTGATGCTCACGGATCGTGCGCAAGTGCTGGGGATGCACATTGAGGGACAGGAAGCCGCCATGCTGGTGGCGTTCCTGAAGGAAATTCAGCGCATGCAGCGTGCGCGCCAGCCGATCGAGATGCACCAACTCGGCATCGTCACGGGCATCGAGGAACACCGCCTGCGGCGACAGGCCCACGGCATTGCCCTCCAGCACCTCCAGGTGTGCCTCGTGGCCGAGCACCGCGTCGCCCTCCCGCGCCATCACCGGCTGAAACAGCGTGCCCAGCAGCATCGAGCCGAAGCGCGCCTGCACCCGGCCATCGGCGATGACGAAGCTCTGCTCCGGCGCCGACGAGCAGGCCAGCTGGTTGCGTTTGTTGAAGTAATGGACGAGTTCTGTGAGGGGCACGATGTTCTCCCGCCGGTGAATCCTGCAGCGCCGGCTCTCCGGCTCCAAACCGGAGCACGATACCGGCGCCCCCCATGTCAGCCAACAATGAAATAACGCAAAACTTATTCCCTTCCGCAGCAACCCGCCGGTTGGCTCAGCGGGGCACCTGGTCCCGCGGCCACAGCACCCACATCTCGCCCTTCTGGCGCATTCTCCCGGCCTGCACGCCCGCCTCGGCGCCAAAGCCCCAGAAGAAGTCCCCGCGTACGCCGCCCTTGATCGCACTGCCGGTATCCTGCGCCAGCACCAGGCGACGCAGGGGTTGCGAGCTGTTGGGATAGGTAGTGGACAGGAACACCGGAGCCCCCAGCGGCACGCTGCGCGGATCGACAGCCATGCTGCGCCCTTCCGTCAGCGGCTGCCCGATGGCGCCGACCGGCCCACCGGCGGAACTGGCCACCTCGCGGAAGAAGATGTAGCTCGGATTGGCATTCAGCAACTCCTGCAGACGCGCCGGGTTGGCGCGGGCCCAGTTCTTGATGCCGTCCATCGACGCCTGCTCCATCTTCATTTCGCCACGGTCCACCAGCCAGCGCCCTATCGATTGGTAAGCGTAGCCATTGGTGTCGGCATAGGCTAGGCGAACCACACCACCGTCCGGCAACTGCACGCGTCCCGAACCCTGTACCTGCAGGAAGAACAGCTCGATGGGGTCTTCGGCATACAGGATCGTCTTGCCGGCAAATTTGTCGGGCTGGCGTGCCATGTCGCTGCGGGAGAAATACGGGACGACCTTGTTGCCGACCAGGCGGCCGCGTACTCGTTGCCCCTTCAGTTCCGGGAAGATATCGCCCAGCTCGATGGTCAGCAGATCCTCCGGAACGCCCAGCACCGGCCATTGGTAACTCTTCGAGCGGATCCGGCTGCCTTTGATCAAGGGTTCGTAGTAACCCGTCACCAGGCCCTCATAGGTACCGTCGGGATTGACGACTCGCCACGGATTGAAGCGGGCCTCCATGAAGCTGCGTACCGCCGCGGCGCTGGGATGCCCCCCGAGCGAGCGCGCGGCATCGCAGGGCGCCTGCCACGCCGGCTGACGCATCAACGCACGGCAGGACGCCAGGAAGGCTGGCCAGGCCTCGTCCAGAGAGTCGCTCCCCCAACCGGGTAGATCGGACCAGGACGAGGACAACAATGGCCGGCTCAGCGCTTGCGGCATGACACCGCCACTGCGGGCGACCGGCGCCGCTGTGGGCGATGCGGCAGAAGGCGTCGCGGAAGGAGTATGGGAAGCTGGGGCACAGTGGACACAACCTGCATCGCTGACAGGTTTGGGAGCGCTTGCACAAGCGGTCAGCAGGGCCGAAACCAGAACGACGGACAGACGGGGAAAAGCGCGGAACATGGATGGGGTACACTCACGGCTTGCAGAACAACCGTTTCAGTATAACCACCGGTTCGCCGGCCGGGCGCACAGAAGGACACTCCATGTGGTTGATCGGTCTTGAACTCGGCATCGCCGCCGTGCTGCTCGCCATCGTCGGACTGGCCCTGCGCAGCCCCAGGAACAAGGACTCGGATCCCCCTCCCCATGACTGACCTGAACCAGTTTCTCGCCCGCGCCGAGCGGGTGCTCGAACGCCTCGAAGCCATCCTTCCCACCGCCCCCACGCCGCCCGACTGGAATGCCGCAATCGCCTTCCGCTGGCGGCGTCGACGCAACGCCGCCGGACTGGTGCCGGTAGCCCATCCGCACCAGATCCGCCTCGATGACCTGCAGGACATCGACGACAAGAAGGAACGCATCGTCGCCAACACCCGCCAGTTCCTGGCCGGCAAGCGCGCCAACAACGTGCTCCTCACCGGCGCCCGCGGCACCGGCAAGTCCTCGCTGGTGAAGGCGGTGCTCAACGAGTTCGCCGCCGACGGCCTGCGCGTGATCGAGGTGGACAAGGACGACCTGGTGGACCTGCCGGACATCGTCGAACTGCTGGAAGGCCGCCCCGAGCGCTTCATCCTGTTCACTGATGACCTCTCCTTCGAGGACGGCGAGCCGGCCTACAAGGCCCTCAAGAGCATCCTCGACGGCTCCCTCGCCGCGGTGCCGGACAACGTGTTGATCTATGCAACGTCCAACCGGCGCCACCTGATGCCCGAGTACTTCGCCGAGAACGCCGCTACCGTGCACAAGGACGGCGAGGTCCATCCCTCCGAGGCCGTGGAGGAGAAGATCTCCCTGTCCGAGCGCTTCGGCCTGTGGATCTCCTTCTACCCCTTCAGCCAGGACGAATACCTGGCGGTGGTGAAGCATTGGCTGGGCGAGTTCGGCGTGCCCGCCGAGGCCATTCCGGCCGCCCGTGGCGATGCGCTGCAATGGGCGCTGCTGCGGGGTTCGCGCAGCGGACGCGTGGCCTGGCAGTTCGCACGCGACTACGCAGGGCGCTTCGAAGCATGAAGAAGATCGTCCATGTGGCGGCCGCGGTAATCACCCGGCCCGACGGCAGTTTCCTGGTCGGCCAGCGCGCCGCCGACACCTTCTACCCCGGCTACTGGGAGTTTCCCGGTGGCAAGGTCGAGCCCGGCGAGACCCCGCGCGATGCGCTGATCCGCGAACTGCATGAAGAACTCGACATGCAGGTGGACGAAGCCTGGCCGTGGCTGACCCGCGAGCATGTCTATGAGCACGCCCACGTCAGCCTGCATTTCTTCGAAGTGCCGGCCTGGCACGGCGAGATTCACGACCGTGTCCATGCCGCGCTGGCCTGGCAACAGGCCGACGCGATGACCGTCGAACCGATGTTACCGGCCAACGGCCCGATCCTGAAGGCGCTGCGCCTGCCGCGCACGATGGGCATAACGCAGGCAGCGGAAGTCGGCGTGGCCTCTCAACTGGCATGCCTCGACAAGGCACTGGCTAACGGCCTGCGTCTGGTCCAGATCCGTGAAGCCAGTCTGGCCGAGAACGAACGGGAAGTTTTTGCGCGGGAAGTCGTCGCCCGCTGCCGGGCCCTTGGCGCTATCGCACTGATCAATGGCGACGTGGAACTGGCCCGCCGCAGCAATGCTCACGGGGTACACCTGCCCGGCCGTCTGTTGGCCAGTACGACCGCACGGCCTGATTTCGAGTGGGTTGGCACGGCCTGCCACAGCCGTGCGGAACTCGAACATGCAGCCGCGCTGGGCCTCGACTACGCGGTGCTGGGTTCCGTGAAGCCGACCGCGAGCCATCCGGGCCAGGCGGGGCTGGGCTGGGAGGTCTTTGCGGAGCGGGTGCGCAACCTGCCGCTACCGGTGTTCGCAGTCGGCGGCCTGGAGGCGGCCGACCTCAACGCCGCCAAAGCGGCTGGCGCCCATGGCGTTGCAGCAATACGGTCGATCTGGAAGGACTGATCAGCGACTGAAACGCGACAGGGGATCCGTCTCGTCATCGAGAGGCGTTTCCCCTTCCACCCGGTACGCGTCGGACGCCCAGGCACCCAGATCGATCTTGCGGCAGCGTTCCGAGCAGAACGGGCGATGGGGACTCTGCGGCCCCCAGACAACAGGCGCCCCACAGGTCGGGCATTTCACCTCGCGAGGTGCACGCGGCTTTTCCATCAGAGATTGCAGAAAGTCAGCTGGAATGCCACATCCACATCCACTTGCCCGGGGCGGGTGACGGTTTCGGCATTCATGAAACGGATATTGAGAGCGTACTTGTTGGCACTGGTTTCCGGCACGCAGTGGGCCCCGCCCTGAAGGCGGATGCGGATCATCTGCACGGTACGGCCTCCCATGGTCTGCTGGAAGGCCCCGCGCAGCGCGGTCAGGTCTTCCGGCTGACCGCTGGCCCGCAGCAGGCGCAGCACAATCGCCTGACCATCGCGGATCGGCAGCAGCGGCTGCAGCCAAGCACTCAGATCATGGCGGCGCAACTCGGGATCTCGGTTCAACCAGTGATGATAGGACGGCAGGTCGAACTCACAGGCCCCGCCCGGAATCGCGGCGCGGCTGCGGATGTTCATCAGCCATTCGTTCTCGCGGAGGTACTGGCCGGTCTTGCCGGCCATCGCGAGCAGGGAGGCCGACGCCTGCTCTATCTCGTAGAGCGCGCCGGACAGCGCATCTTCGGAAATCTGGGGATTGTTGCGGAAGGACAACAGGATCTGACGCTGGCGCTCGAGCTCCTGCACGAGATCGACTTTCAGATCCGCCCGGCTGGCGACCTCGAGGATCTCGAACAGCGTCAGCAACGCTACATGGTGTTCAAGCGCGCCGTCCGATGCCAGGAAGTGTGCGGCCTTGTCGAAAAGGTCTTCCAGCCTCAGGAGCGTCCGGATCCTCTCGTTGAGCGGATATTCGTAGGTGATCACGCGCGCGCCTGGATATCGATGGGGATGGTGTCGGTCAGACCGGCGTGAATCATATCACACGCCCTCCAGCTGCGCGGCGAGCGCCAGGTAGCGGTGATGCAGGCCGGCAACCTGCTCCCGTAGCTGCGACAGATCACCACTGTTGTCCACCACGTCATCCGCTGCCGCCAGGCGATCGCCCCTCCGGGCCTGGACCGCCATGATGGCCCGCACCTGCGAGGCCTCGAGGCCGCTGCGACTAACGACACGCTCGACCTGGACCTCCTCCGGACAATCCACAACGCACAGGCGCTGTACCCGTCCGCGGTAACTCCCAGACTCGATCAGCAGCGGCACCACCAACACCACGTAGGGCGTCTGCGCCCCCTGGCATTGGCGGTCGCTCTCCTCGCGGATCATCGGATGGAGAATACCCTCGAGTCGCTTGCGCACGTCGGGATCCTCGAAGGCCAGCATACGCATGGCGGGGCGATTCAGGGAGCCATCCTCTGCGACCACCCCGGAGCCGAAAGCTCCGCGGATCGCCGCCATGGCGCCCCCCCCCGGCGCGGTCAGCGCGTGGGCAATGCGGTCGGTATCGACAACGGCCACCCCCAGCTCGGCAAAGAAATCGGCCGCCGCGCTCTTGCCGCTGCCGATACCGCCGGTCAAACCTACGACGAAGGCGTGTTCGCTCATGGCGTGCACTCAAGACGATTAACGCCCCGCAGGCGCTCGGAAAGGTCACTGACCACGGTGGCCAGGCTGTCGCTGGGACCACGCACTTCAAGACGGGAAGCCCCGCCCCGAGCCAGCACCTGAGCACCACGCACCCCCTTTTCCTTCAGGGCTTCGAGCTGGCGCCCCGCCGCCACCTCACTCTTGTACAGCCCCAGGGAGATAGCGAACTGCGCCGGCCCGGCCTCCTGCATTATGAAGAGATCGGCGACGCCGAGTTTGCGCAACTCGGCCGCTTTCTTTTCAGCGGCATCCTTACTCCCCAGCGATGGAACATGCACCCACCAGGACGACGGTACGTCACTACGCCCCTCGCTCAACTTGAAACCGGAACCAGCCTTGGCGATACGCGCCGACAATTCCCTTATCTGATCGGCGCTCAATCCACTGAAGATCACACAGGCCTGCGGGGCGACGGCATCCGGTGCCGGCACATCCTCGACCTTGCTCTCCACCACTGGAGCTGGCGGTGGGCCGGCAGGCGCCCGACGGACCGGTGGTCGCGGCTCCTCGCCAACCAGACGAATCCCGTCGGGGTTCAACTGGTTGCTCAGCCGCTCCGGCTCCCCATGATGGAGCTCTCCGCCCAGCCACCCCTTCCACAAGGACAGGGCAAGCAGATTGGCGAACAGCAGGACGATGACGAACACGCGCAATGAGGCCATATCCGCAAGACTAACGTATCCGCCGCATGCGGAAAAGGCACCCGCCACAGGCGGAACAGCGCACGAGGCCTCAGGCTTCGGCCAGCATGCGGACGAGGCCTTCGAGAACCAGGTTGTCCACCACACGCACCGGGCATTCGAGGTGTGGCGCCAGTGTCGCCGCCGCACCTCCATTGAGGAGGCAGACGGCGGACGGTTCGCTGCCCACAAGGCGAAACATGCGCTCGATGGCTCCGAGCTGGGCCTGCAGGCAGCCACTGACGATGGCATCCGCCGTCCGCCGCGGCGCGGCGACGAAGCGGCCGTCCGAATAGGGGAGCTGGGCCGTATCGCGGGCCAGGGACAGGCGCATCAGGTCCAGGCCCGGCAGAATCACCCCGCCCTGGAAGACACCGGAAGCATCGAGTACATCCGCTGTCGTGGCCGTGCCTGACGTCACCACCAGGGCCGCCCCTCCATGGAGCTCGCGGGCACCGATCAGGGCTGCCCAGCGGTCCGCACCGAGACGGGCGGGCTCCAGGTAGCGATTGACGACGCCATAGCCCTCCAGCTGGGGCTGAATCCACTCGGGTAGCACATGACGAGCGGCAAGCATTGCCCCCAACCGTCCTCCAACCGTGGCTCCTGCCACGTTGGCGCCGAGCATGCGCTGGATTTGCCCGAGGCCGGCCAGCACATCGGCAAAACCATCCAGTGCGGTCAGCAGGACAGCCCCCTGCCCCTTCCAGCCAGCCCCGTCATGAAGCCCCCACTTGAGGCGGGTATTGCCCACATCAAGCAACAGATCCATCAGGCCATCCTCAGGGAAACATCGCCCGACAGCACCCGCCGCACGCCATCCGCGGTCTGCAACAGCAGGGCACCGTCCTCGTCCACACCCACGCAGGTCCCGGCCAGTTCTTCGGCCTCCCCGAGGATTCGCACCGGCAAATCGGCAAAGGCATTGCGCTGCTGCCATGCACCGCGCAATGCCCCGAAACCGGCGGCGGCGTAGATGTCGAGCAGACGCTTCAAGTGGACCAGCACCACACCGAGCAACCGACCGGGGCTCGGCGGTTGCCCCAAACAGACCGCCAGATCGGTCACGCCGGTCGGATAGTTGACACTAGCATCAGGCGGCAGGCGCCGGTTGATGCCGATCCCGATCACGGCGGCGGGCGTTCTGCCACGCCCCGGCAACAACTCGATCAGGATGCCCGCCAGCTTGTGGCCATGGACCAGCACATCGTTGGGCCATTTGAGCTGCACGCCCTCCACGCCAAGATCCTCCAGTGCCCTCGCCACAGCAAGGCCAGCCACCAGGGACAGGCCGGCGGGCACCGGCGCCCCCGGCTCGAAGCGCCACAAGGCCGAGAAGGTCAGGCTGGCGCCGGGCCACGACTGCCAGACCCGGCCACGGCGGCCTCGCCCGGCCGTCTGCACGTCTGCGGCCAACACGTGTACACGCCCATCGTCCGGCGGAGGATCGGCCAGCAGGCGGCTGTTGGTGGAGTCGCACTCTTGCAGGAGCACCACGGAAAACCCGGCAGCGTCACCGCCGAGGGCGGCAGCCACCTCAGCCCCGTCGAGGGCCTCGTAAGCAGAATGGTCCAAGAATCACTTCCCGGCTGTTGAAAACAAGCCGGTCATTATGAGCCAAGGCAGAAAAGGTGAGAAACGGGCAGCGCAAATCCGACCACGGCAGAGGCGCGCCAGATTGCCGCTTGGCGTGACAGGAAGCGCGACCACCGGCCCGCGTCGGACAGGGAGCCCGGTGGCGCCCAACTCACTCAGGCGTGGTCGGACTCTTCAAGCCCCAACTCCTGGATCTTGCGGGTGATCGTGTTGCGTCCGATGCCCAATAGCTGGGCCGCCTCGATCCGGCGCCCGCCGGTCGCCGCCAGCGCCCGGCGGATCAGGATCCGTTCGAAGTCCCGGCTCAGGCGGTCGAAGACCTCACCCGGATTCTGCGCCAGCGCCCGGTCCGCCTCCGCCATCAGCGCATCGCCCCAGTTGGCCGGCAGCTCGCGGGTCGGCTGGTCCTTCAGCTCGGGCGGCAGGTCGGCGACCTCGACGGTCTGACCGGGCGCCATCACCGTGAGCCAGTGGCACAGGTTTTCCAGCTGACGCACATTGCCGGGGAAATCGAGGCTCTGCAGGTACTTCAGCGTCGCGTCGGACAGGCGCTTGGCCTCCACCCCCAGCTCCTGCGCGGACAGCGCGATGAAGTGCTTGGCCAGTGGCGGAATATCCTCGCGCCGCTCGCGCAGCGGCGGCAGGCGCAGCCGGATCACGTTCAGGCGATGGAAGAGATCCTCGCGGAACAAGCCCTGGCGAACGCGATCCTCCATGTTCTGGTGGGTGGCGGCGATGACCCGCACGTTGGCCTTGATCGGCTGATGCCCGCCAACCCGGTAGAAGTTGCCGTCGGACAGCACACGCAGCAGCCGCGTCTGCAACTCGGCCGGCATGTCACCGATTTCGTCGAGGAACAGCGTACCGCCTTCCGCCTGCTCAAAACGCCCGCGGCGCATGGTCTGCGCACCGGTGAAGGCACCCCGCTCGTGGCCGAACAGTTCGGATTCGAGCAGATCCCTCGGAATCGCCGCAGTATTGATCGCGATGAAGGGTGCGTCCCGGCGCGGACTGTGGCGGTGCAACGCGCGCGCCACCAGTTCCTTGCCGGTGCCCGACTCACCGTTGATGAGCACGGTGGCATGGGACTGGGACAGACGGCCGATGGCGCGGAAGACCTCCTGCATCGCCGGCGCCTGGCCGAGGATCTCGGGCACAGCGCTGAGCACCTCTTCGGTGCCGGCTTGATGGGCACTTTCATCGATCGCACGACGCACCAGTTCGACGGCCTGATCCACGTCGAAAGGTTTAGGCAGATACTCGAACGCGCCGCCCTGGAAGGCCGCAACGGCGCTATCCAGATCGGAGTATGCGGTCATGATGATGACCGGCATGTGCGGGAAGCGTGCCTTGACCTTGCTCAGCAAGGCCAGGCCCGACTCACCGGGCATCCGGATGTCGGACAATAACACGCGAGGCGGCTGGGTCGTCCCCTCCAGCGCCGACATGACCTCACCGGCAGTACCAAAGCTCTTGTACGGAATTTCCTCCCGAGCCAGGGCTTTTTCGAGCACCCAACGGATCGAGCGGTCATCATCAACTATCCAGACGGCTGCATTCATATCATTCACACGCACAAGAGTGAAACACGGCAGTACTCTGCCTCACAATTCACGCACCAATAAGGTGCATCAGCTATTCAAGCCCTAAGCATCCGCTTCCCGTGTTATAGGCAGAAAGACGGTGAAACAAGTGCGCCCCGGACGGGAATCCACATCGATCGCCCCCTGATGCTGGTCGATAAAGCTCTGCGCCAACGATAGCCCCAGACCGCTGCCGTTTTCGCGCCCGGAGACCAGCGGATAAAAAATCTTGTCGCGAATCTCTTCCGGCACACCCGGCCCATTGTCGATGACCTGCAACTGCAATGCCAGCTTGAAGCGGCGCTTCGCCAGCGTGATCTGCCGGGCTGCCCGGGTGCGCAGAACGATCTCGCCATCCCCCTGCATGGCCTGGGCAGCATTGCGGGCGATATTGAGGATGGCCTGGATCAGTTGCTCCCGGTCACCGGTGATGTAGGGCAGGCTGGTGTCATAGTCGCGGCGCACCTCGACGGACGGAAACTCGGCCAGGATCAGGCGCCGCACGCGCTCCAGCACATCGTGGGGATTCAGCTGCGACGGCTGCATCATGCGGTGGGATGTGAGCAGACGGTTCATCAGGTCCTGCAGGCGGTCGGCCTCGGCGATGATGACCTGCGTGTATTCCCGCAACTGGGGATCGTCCAGCTCACGCTCCAGCAACTGGGCCGAACCACGAATGCCGCCCAGGGGATTCTTGATCTCGTGGGCCAAGTTGCGGATCAGCTCCCTGTTCGCCTGCTGCTGGTGCGCCAACTGTTCTTCCCGCGCCACTTTCAGGTGCGCGTCCATCGGCCGGAACTCCAGAAGGAGGCGCGCGCCGGCGACCTCCACTGGCGTGACTGTGCAATCCAGGTGCAGGGCCACCATGCCGGGGCGGCTAACGGTCAGGTTATGCCCCGTGTAGCTCCAGTTATCCCGCAAGACATTGTTCAGAGCGCTGTCAAGCCCCGCCGGCTCACCGAGCAGGCGCCGCAAGGAAAAACCGACGATCTTCCGGCTGCTGACGGCAAATAGGTTCTCCGCCCCCGGATTGAGGTAACGAACCACGAATTCGTCGTCGATCAGGACTACTGCCGAAGAGAGCAGCTCCAGACCGGCAAAGGCAGAGGGCGTTGTGTCGAGCTGATCGTTTTGCATACGAGGGCCCAATCCAAGAAGCAGACCAGGCGAGCATACTGCATCCAGACTACCTCACCCCAACTTGAATTCAGCGCAAATTGGAAATCTCGCGCTTCAGGGCCTCGACATTGCGCTCATGCAGCTGGATCTTGTCCTTCAACGGCTGTCGATCACCACCACGGCGCGCCGAATCGAGTTCCGCCAGTTGCCGGCTGGCAACATCCAGCGCACTTTGCTCTGCGCCAAGCTCTTCTTCAAGAATCCGGCGACGATCCGTGTCGCGCGCCCTTTGCGTGCCCGCATCAACCCGCGGAAAACCGGCGGAACCACTGGAAGCGGAGCCAACCGAGGCGGACTGGGCCGCAGGCCGACCTCCCCCGCCAGGCACCGACGACACCGCCTGATCCCGGGCCAGAACACTGCACCCCCTGGCGGAGGTCTTACTGTTGGTATAGGTCACATGACCCGCTTCATCGACACACTTGAAGATGTCGGCACGCACCAGCGGCGAACACAACAATGCGGCCAGCACCAAGGCTATTCGTAGACTCATCGTCGGTACAGTGGAAACCGGAAGCGGCAGTAAGTTTAGGGGCCGGGCGGGACAAACACAAACCCAGACCCCGGAAACAAAAAAGGACGGGAGTAATCCCGTCCTTCTTCAACGCAGCAGCCGGCCAGCACGCTGACCGGCCCCGATCCAAAGATCAGATGGCGTAGTACATCTCGAATTCAACCGGGTGCACTTCGACGCGCAGACGGTTCACTTCTTCGCTCTTGAGGGCGATGAAGGAGTCGATGAAGTCATTGCTGAACACGCCACCACGGGTCAGGAACTCGCGGTCCTTGTCCAGGGCTTCCAGAGCCTGTTCGAGGCTGGAGCAGACGGTCGGGATGAGCGCGTCTTCTTCCGGCGGCAGATCATACAGGTTCTTGTCGGCGGGGTCGCCCGGGTGGATCTTGTTCTGGATGCCGTCGAGACCAGCCATCATCAGCGCGGCGAAGCACAGGTAGGGGTTCGCGCCCGGATCCGGGAAACGGGTCTCGATGCGACGAGCCTTCTCGCTGTTGACGAACGGGATGCGGATGGAGGCGGAACGGTTCTTGGCGGAGTAGGCCAGCTTGACCGGAGCCTCGTAGTGCGGAACCAGACGCTTGTAGGAGTTGGTCAGCGGGTTGGTGATCGCGTTCAGGGCGCGGGCGTGCTTGATGATGCCACCGATGTAGTACAGGGCGGTTTCGGACAGGCCAGCGTAGCCATTGCCAGCGAACAGGTTCTTGCCGTCCTTCCAGATGGACTGGTGCACGTGCATGCCGGAACCGTTGTCACCAACGATGGGCTTCGGCATGAAGGTCGCGGTCTTGCCGTACTGGTGCGCGACGTTCTGGACGATGTACTTGGTGATCTGGGTCTGATCGGCACGACGCACCAGGGTGTTGAACTTGGTGCCGATTTCATTCTGGCCAGCGGTCGCCACTTCGTGGTGATGCACTTCAACCGGCACGCCGCAGGCTTCGAGAGCCAGACACATGGCGGCACGCATATCGTTGAAGGAATCGACCGGGGGAACCGGGAAGTAACCACCCTTCACAGCAGGACGGTAGCCGGTGTTACCACCCTCGAACTTGATGTCGGAAGACCATGCACCTTCTTCGGAGAAGACCTTGTGGTAGGCGCCGGACATGCCGACCTTCCACTCGACGGAGTCGAAGATGAAGAATTCGGGTTCCGGACCGAAGAAAGCGGTGTCACCGATGCCGGAGGACTTCAGGTAAGCCTCGGCACGATTGGCGATGGAGCGCGGATCGCGGTCGTAGCCCTTGCCATCGGCCGGGTCGATCACGTCACAGGTCAGGACCAGGGTGGTTTCGTCGAAGAAGGGATCGATGTAGGCGGTGTTGGGGTCCGGCATCAGCAGCATGTCGGAGGCTTGGATACCCTTCCAGCCCGCGATGGAGGAACCGTCAAAGGCATGACCGCTTTCGAACTTGTCTTCATCGAAAGCACTGATGGGCACGCCGACGTGCTGTTCCTTGCCCTTGGTGTCGGTGAAGCGGAAGTCGACGAACTTGACTTCGTTCTCCTGGACGATCTTCATGACGTCTTGCGGGGTCATATAACTCACTCCTAACGGGTTGAAGCTGCTGCGCAGTGGATAAAGGTCAATTATTACGACAATTCAGTCGACGAAACCAACAAGCAGCAAGCATGCCAG
This sequence comes from Pseudomonadota bacterium, assembly GCA_018241725.1. Lineage (GTDB taxonomy): Bacteria > Pseudomonadota > Gammaproteobacteria > Burkholderiales > Rhodocyclaceae > Zoogloea. The sequence continues at coordinate 44,339 of JAFEDI010000093.1, forward strand.
CACGCGATTGAAAACACTTCATTGTGCCATAAGGCTAATGCACAAGGTTCTTTAAAAAATATGCACCATATACGTGCATACTCAACACAAATGCACCATTAAGGTGCAATTTTACAAAGCAGCGCAATCTGTCCCCAGTGGGGGGATGCACCATTGCAGTAGTTCCGCAGCCGCTGCCGCAGGCTCGCCAGCCGATCGGCATCGGCGCACCACTCAAAGGGTAGATACACCTCGGCCTCCACGCGCTCGCCGACGTAGTGGAAAACAGCCGGTGCCGCCTGCGGCACGTCACCGAGCAATGCATCCAGTTCGGCGACCAGCGCCTCGCGGCCGGGCAGCGTACGCCCCAATGCGGCCATCTGGTCTTCTTCAGTATCCACATGCACCAGCACGTCGAGCACATCCTCATGACGGCTGCGCACCCGATGGCGGGCAAGTTCGGCAATGCGGTGCCCTTCCGACACGCTGATCCGTGCATCCACACGAACATGGGCGTCCACCAGCACCCGATGCGCCATGCGGCGGGTACGCAATTCATGAACATCGATCACGCCGGGCGTCGTCGTCACCGTCTCGCGGATCTTGGCGACCTCGTCGGGCTGCACGCCGGTATCGATAAGCTCGCGCAGCGCCTCGTAGCCGAGCATCGCCCCCATGCGCAGGATCATGAAGCCGACCAACGCGGCGCCAAGAGGCTCGAGAAATCGATAGCCGAGCAGGCTGCCGCCGATGCCCACCGCCACCACCAGCGACGACGCCGCATCGGCACGCGCATGCCAGGCATTGGCCACCAGCATCGGCGAACGCAGGCGTTGGGCCACCGCCAGCATGTAACGGAACAGGCCTTCCTTGCCGACGAGCGTCAGCAAGGCCATCCACAGCGCCATCGGATGCAGCTGGGGCAAGGACTCCAGGCTTTGCAGGCGAACGGCCGCAGTCAGCAGGAAGCCCGCACCGACGCCCGCCAGGACCAGTCCCAGCACCAGCGAAGCTGCCGTCTCGTAGCGCCCGTGGCCGTAGGGGTGCAATTCATCGGCGGGACTTGCCCCATGACGGCTAGCGAACAGAACCAGGAAATCGCCAAGCAGGTCGGACAGCGTATGCATGCCGTCGGCCACCAGGCTCTGGGCATGGGAGATCAGGCCGACGGTGATCTGCAGCACCGTCAGCACGACATTCACAGCGACGCTGACCCAGGTGGCCTGCTGGGCCTGACGGGCACGGTCGGCGTCGAGGGCTTCGTCCGGCGCGGAGACGGGATGAGCTTCGAAAGACATGACTTGCAGCCCGTAGGGCCGGGGGTATACTCGCAAGCCCGCCATTCTAGCCGGATGTCCGCCATGGGAAAATTAAGCGAAACACTCGCCCTCGCGCAGGAACGCGGCCAAGGCCTGAACGTTCCCTACGCCGGTAGCCTTACGCCCAAGGAGGCCTGGGAAGTCCTCCAGCTCGCGCCAGGTGCGCGGCTCGTGGACGTGCGCACGCGCGCCGAGTGGGACTGGGTCGGGCGTGTGCCGGGCTCCGTCGAGATCGAATGGATGCTTTACCCGGGCAATGAACCGAATCCGCATTTTCTGGCCCAATTCAAGCGCCAGGTCGATCCGGAAGCGCTGGTGATGTTCCTGTGCCGCAGCGGCGCCCGCTCCAACGCGGCCGCCACGCTGGCCGCGGCGTCGGGCTTCACCAATGCCTACAACATCCTGGAAGGCTTCGAAGGCGACAAGGACGCCAACGGGCGCCGCAACGCGGTCGGCGGCTGGCGCCATGCCGGCCTGCCATGGAACCAGGGCTGAACCAACAGGACTCAATCGATGCAAGCCGTACCGATCAGTTTCGACCGTTTCAACACCCTCGCCGACGCCGACGCCCATGAGCGCATCCGCGCCGCCCGTGCCCGCCTCGGCGACAAGGCCGTGCTGCTGTGCCACCACTATCAGCGCGCCGACGTGTACCAGTACGCCGACCTGACCGGCGACTCCCTCAAGCTGTCGCGCCTTGCCGCCGAGACCGACGCCGAGTACATCGTGTTCTGCGGCGTGCACTTCATGGCCGAGGTCGCGGACATCATGTCCAAGCCACATCAGCAGGCGATCCTGCCCGACCTCGCCGCCGGCTGTTCGATGGCCGACATGGCCAACCTCGCCAAGGTCGAGCGCTGCTGGCGCGAGCTGGCCGAAGTGCTGGACACCCCCGACACGCTGATCACGCCGGTCACCTACATCAACTCGGCAGCCGACCTGAAAGCCTTCTGCGGCGAGCACGGCGGCATCGTGTGCACCTCCACCAACGCGCCGACCATCCTCGACTGGGCCTTCAAGCAGCGCGAGAAAGTGCTGTTTTTCCCCGACCAGCACCTGGGCCGGTGGACCGGCTTCAACAAGGGCATTCCCCTCGACGAGATGGTGGTGTGGGATCCCGACCAGGAATACGGCGGCCTCAACGTCGAACAGATCAAGAAGGCCAAGATCCTGCTGTGGAAGGGCCACTGCTCGGTGCACCAGATGTTCCAGCCGGCGCACATCATCAAGTTCCGCAACCAGTACCCCGACGGCAAGGTCATCTCCCACCCGGAAAGCGCGCTGGAAGTGTGCCGCCAGTCCGACTTCGTCGGCTCCACCGAGTACATCATCAAGATCGTCAAGGAATCCGCCCCCGGCACCCGCTGGCTGGTCGGCACCGAGCTGAACCTGGTGAACCGCCTTGCCGAAGAAGTGAAGCACGAAGGCAAGATCGTCCAGTTCATGGCGCCGACGGTGTGCATGTGCTCGACGATGCAGCGCATCGACCCACAGCACCTGGCCTGGACCCTCGAGAACCTCGCCGAGGGCAAGGTGGTCAATCGCATCACGGTGCCCGAGCACGAAGCAGCGCTGGCCAAGGTCGCCCTCGAGCGCATGCTCGCGGTATCCTGAGCGCATCCTCGCCAGCCACGACGGCGCCTGCGGGCGCCGTTTTGCATGGCGGCGCCGAATGCGGCAAACGGCCGATGAGCGCAGAATGCACCCCAAAAGGAGACCGCGATGAGCACCACGCTGCGCATCTGCACCTACAACATCCACAAGGGCTTCTCCCAGTTCAACCGTCGCCTGGCCATTCACGAACTACGCGACCGTCTGCGCCTGCTGGGCGCCGATGTAGTCTTCCTGCAGGAAGTCCAAGGCATGCACCTGCGCCACGCCAGCCGCCACCCGGATTGGCCGGCACTGCCGCAGCACGAATTCCTGGCCCGTGATGTATGGCAGCAGACGGCCTACGGCGGCAACGCGGTTTATGACCACGGCCACCACGGCAACGCAATCCTCAGCCGCCACCCCATCCTGTCGCAGGCCAACCAGGACGTCTCCGACCACCGCTTCGAAAGCCGCGGCCTGCTCCACTGCGAGATCCGCGTCGACGGCGTGGCGCAGCCCGTGCATTGCATCTGCGTGCACCTGGGCCTCACCGCCGGCAGCCGGCGCCGCCAGATGGCGGCCTTGGTCAAGCGCCTGGACACGCTGGCCCCGGACGGAGCACCGCTGATCATCGCCGGCGACTTCAACGACTGGCGCAACCATGCAGACGACTTCCTGACCGAACCGCTCGGTTTGACGGAAGTCTTCACGTCGATCCGCGGTCGCCCGGCGCGCAGCTTTCCAAGCACGCTGCCGGTGCTGCGCCTGGACCGCATCTATGTGCGCGGCTTCGCGGTCGATCGGGCCGAAGTGCACTACGGTGCCCCCTGGAGCCAGATTTCCGACCACGCGCCGCTCACCGCGCAGATCCGTTTCCGCTGACAGCACCGCGCCATGAGCACCACCTGGCTGCACGGCAATGCGCTGACCCTGCTGGAGAACGGAACCGAATTCTTCCCCGCGCTGCAGGCTGCCATTGACGGCGCCCACGACGAGATCCTCCTCGAGACCTACATCTTTGCCCACGACGAGATCGGCCAGACGATCGCCGCAGCGCTGACACGTGCGGCCGCCCGTGGCGTCACCGTACGCCTGCTCGTCGATGGCTTCGGCAGCCGTGAGTTCGTCGCCGAGCACCTCGTTTCGCTAAGCGAGGCCGGAGTCAACGTGCTGATCTACCGCCGCGAGGTCGGCGCGCTGCCCCTGCGCCGCCGCCGTTTGCGCCGCCTGCACCGCAAGCTGGCGGTCATCGACGGGCGTGTCGCCTTCGTCGGCGGCATCAACATCATCAGCGACTACGAGGCACCGAGCCTCGACGCGCCCCGCCACGACTACGCGGTGCGCGTCGAAGGCCCCCTACTCGGCCCCATCCACGCCAGCGTGCGCCACGTGTGGGAGCTGGTCGCCTGGGCCTCCTTCCGCCGACGCCTGCGCCTGCCGACCAGCCCACCCATCGCCCCCCAGCCCTGCGGCGACGTCGAGGCCGCCTTCCTGATCCGCGACAACATCCGCCACCGGCGCGACATCGAGGACGCCTACCTGCTCGGCATTGCCAGCGCGCGGCGCGAGGTCATCCTCGCCAACGCCTACTTCCTGCCCGGCCGACGCTTCCGCCATGCGCTGCTGGACGCATCCCGACGCGGCGTAATGATCACCCTGCTGGTCCAGGGGCTCGCCGATCACCCCCTTCAACAGCGCGCCACCCGTGCGCTGTACGGCCAGTTGCTGGCCGGCGGCCTGCGCATCGTCGAATATCATCGCAGCTACCTGCACGCCAAGGTCGCCGTCATCGACGGGCGCTGGGCCACCGTCGGCTCGTCCAACATCGACCCGTTCAGCCTGCTGCTGGCCCGCGAGGCCAACATCATGGTCCGTGATACCGGCTTCGCCGAACGCCTGCGCGAGTGCCTGCGCCGGGCGATCCGCGATGGGGGGCAGGAAATATCCGCCGCCAGCTGGCAGCGGGGCCCGCGTCTGCAGCGCCTGCTCAACTGGGCGTCCTACGGGCTGGTGCGTCTGATGATCGGCATCGCCGGCTACGGCAACCATCACTGAAAGCCCCCACCCAGCGCCAGACGGCGCGACAGCGGCTAACATACGAGCCTTCCGAGTTCCCCTAGCGTCCATCCCCCATGTATTCCGCCCCCGCCTTCGAAGCCAAGATCTGTCCGCCCGAACAGCTGCGCGAACGGATCGCCGCGCTACCGCGCCCATTGGTGTTCACCAACGGGTGCTTCGACATCCTGCATCGCGGCCACGTCACCTATCTGGCCCAGGCCCGCGCCATCGGCGCGGCGATGGTCGTCGCCCTCAACAGTGACGACTCGGTGCGCCGCCAGGGCAAAGGCGACGACCGGCCGATCAACACGTTGCAGGACCGCCTCGCGGTGATGGCCTCCCTCGGCTGCGTCGATCTGGTCACCTGGTTCGACGAGGACACACCGATCGCCCGCATCCTCGAATGCCAGCCCGACGTACTGGTCAAGGGCGGCGACTGGGCGCCGGACCGCATCGTCGGTGCCCCCGAAACCCTGGCCCGCGGCGGTTCGGTGCATTCGATCCCGTTCGAGCACCAGCGTTCTACCACCGCACTACTGGAGAAGATCCGCCGGCTGTAATCGCCAAGGCGACAGCCAGCGATTATTTGCATATTCGGTTTCGGTCTATTGAAAGGCGGCAGCTAGTTCTAGAATGAATTAGAGAAACAATAACCACTTTCCCGACACGGAGAATCACCATGCGTATCGCCAACAACGTGACCGAACTGGTCGGCAACACCCCGCTGGTCAAACTTAATCGGCTGGCGCCCGCCAACGGCGCGACCCTCGCCCTCAAGCTGGAGTTCTTCAACCCCGCCCACAGCGTCAAGGACCGCATCGCCGCGGCGATGCTTGACGCCGCCGAGGCGGCCGGCAAGATCCAGCCCAACACCATCATCCTCGAGCCCACCTCCGGCAACACCGGCATCGGCCTGGCGATGGTCTGTGCGGCGCGCGGCTACAAGTGTGCCTTCGTGATGCCCGAGACCATGAGCCGCGAGCGCAAGCTGCTGCTCAAAGCCTACGGCGCCGAGTTGATCCTCACCCCGGGCCCAGAAGGCATGCCCGGCGCACTGAAGAAGGCCGCCGAACTGGCCGCGGCCGACTCTCGCTACTTCATCCCGCAGCAGTTCGAGAACCCCGCCAACCCGGCCATCCACCGCAAGACCACGGCCGAGGAAATCTGGGCCGACACCGACGGCCAGGTGGACATCTTCGTGTCCGGCATCGGCACCGGCGGCACCATCACCGGCGTCGGCGAAGTGCTCAAGGAGCGCAAGCCCGGCGTCAAGGTGATCGCCGTCGAACCCGCCGCCAGCCCGGTGCTGTCCGGCGGCCAGCGCGGCCCGCACCCGATCCAGGGGATCGGCGCCGGCTTCGTGCCGGCCATCCTCAACACCACGGTCTACGACGAGATCGTGCAGGTGCCCAACGACGCAGCCCTCGACACCGCCCGCAGGCTCGCCACCGAGGAAGGCCTGCTGGTTGGCATCTCCTCCGGCGCCGCCGTGTGGGCCGCGCTGCAGGTCGCCGAGCGGCCGGAGAACGCTGGCAAGCTGGTGGTGGTGATCATCCCGTCCTTCGGCGAACGTTACCTGTCCACCGTGCTCTACCAGCACCTGGAAGTCTGATCCTTCACTTCAGCGAGACCCCGGCTTGACGACCTTCGACTTCAACACCGGCCCCCAGCGGGCCGGCTCCGACAGCATCAAGTGGCGGCGCTATGCCGGCCGCGACGTGATTCCGATGTGGGTGGCGGACATGGACTTCTCCGCCCCGCCGGCGGTGCTGGAAGCCCTCCACGCACGCATCGACCATGGGGTGTTCGGCTATGCCGACCCGTGGCCCAGCGTTGCCGAGGCGGTCATCGAAGGCATTGCCCGCGACCACGCCTGGCGGATCAAGCCGGAGTGGCTGGTGTGGCTGCCGGGGGTCGTCACCGGCTTCAACGTCGCGGTGCGCGCGGTTGGCCAGCCGGGCGACGGGGTGTTCACCGCCACACCGGTCTATCCGCCCTTTCTGCACGCACCGGGCAATTTCGAGCAGCGCCTGGTCACCACGCCGCTGGTCCAGCATGGCGCGCGCTGGGAATGGGACTGGAGCCGCACCGAAGCCGCGGTGGCCGACGGCGTGCGTCTGTTCATGCTGTGCAATCCGCACAACCCGGTCGGCCGCGTCTTCGACCGGGACGAACTCGGCCGCATCGCCGCGCTGGCCGAACGCCACAACCTCGTGATCTGCTCCGACGAGATCCACTGTGGCCTTGTCCTCGATCCTGCCAAGCCGCACATTCCCGTCGCAGCCCTCGACGAGTCCGTGGCGAAGCGCACCATCACGCTGATGGCGCCATCCAAGACCTGGAACATCCCGGCCCTGTACTGCGCCTTCGCGATCATCCCCGACGCAGGCCTGCGCGCCCGCTACAAGCGCGCGATGGCCGGCATCGTGCCACACGTCAATGTGCTCGGGCTGGCCGCCACCGAAGTGGCCTACCGGGACTGCGGCCCGTGGCGGGAGGCGCTGATTGGTACCCTGCGCGCCAATGCAGCACGCGTCGTAGACGTCATCAACCGCCTGCCAGGCCTGGCCACCACGCCCGTCGAAGCCACCTATCTGGCGTGGATCGACTGCCGTGAATTCCTCGCCGCCCGCGGCATTGCCAACGCTGCATCCTTCTTCGAGGCCGCCGGCGTCGGCCTGTCCGACGGCAAGGATTTCGGGTTGCCGGGCTTCGTGCGCCTCAACTTCGGCTGCCCGCCGTCCCGCCTGGAGGAAGGCCTGGCACGCATCCGCCGCGCAGCCATTTCCTGAGTTTCATGATCTAACGCAAGAATCCCGGCTTCCCGGCGCGCATACTTTGTGCGTTGCCACCTGCAGCCGGAGGTTCTTGTGAGTGCTCTCCCTGCCACCCCGACCGCCGCCCTCGACGGCGTTCTTCAGCGCCACGGCCACTGCCCGACCGAATTGCTGCAGATCCTGATCGAAGCTCAGGATCTCGAAGGTTGGCTGCCGGCCCAAACCCTCACCCATATCGCCCAATCGCTGCACATCCCGCGCAGCCGGGTCGAAGGGGTCGCCGGCTTCTACAGTTTTCTCTACACCCAGCCAGTCGGCCGCTACCGGGTGCTGTTCTCGGACAACATCACCGACCGCATGCTCGGCAATACCGAGCTGATGGATGCCCTGTGCCGCAAGCTGTGGATCGAGCCCGGCAAGCTGTCGGAGGACGGTCTGGTGAGCATCGCCACCACCTCCTGCACCGGCCTCTGCGACCAGGGGCCGGCCATGCTGGTCAATGGCCGTGCGATCGGCCAGCTGACCCACCGGCGCATCAACGAAATCGCCGAGATGATCCGCCAGCAGCGCCCTCTCGAGCTGTGGCCCGCCGAGTATTTCCAGATCGGCGACAACATCCGCCGCAAGGACAGCCTGCTCAACCTGGACATGAAGCCTGGCGCGGCGCTGGCCGCCGTCATTGAGCTGGGCCGCGAAGGCTGGCTTCAGGAAGTGCAGAAATCCAACCTTCGCGGCCGCGGCGGCGCCGGCTTCGCCACGGCGGTCAAATGGGCCAGCGCCCGCAATGCGTCGGGCGAGCCCAAGATCATCGTCTGCAATGCCGACGAAGGCGAGCCTGGTACCTTCAAGGACCGCGTGCTGCTCAACAGCTACGCCGACCTGGTCTTCGAAGGCATGACGCTGGCCGCCTGGGCGGTCGGTGCGTCGGAAGGTTTCCTGTACCTGCGCGGCGAGTACCGCTACCTGATGCCACAGCTGGAGGCCGTGCTGACCCGCCGTCGTGAGGCCGGTCTGCTCGGCCACCACATCCTGCACGAGCCTTGCTTCGACTTCGACATCCGCATCCACCTGGGCGCCGGCGCCTACGTGTGCGGCGAGGAAACGGCTCTGATCGAATCCCTCGAAGGCAAGCGCGGCACGCCACGGATCCGCCCGCCCTTCCCGGTCACCAAGGGCTACCTGGGCCGCCCGACGGTGGTGAACAACGTCGAAACCCTGGCCAAGACCTGCCTGATTGCCCTCGCTGGCGGCGAAGCCTTCGCCGCCAGTGGCACCGCCCAGTCGGCCGGCACCAAGCTACTGTCCATCTCCGGCGACTGCGCTGAACCGGGCATCTACGAATATCCCTTCGGCGTGCCCATCGCGCGCATCCTCGAAGACTGCGGCGCCAGCGACACCCAGGCCGTGCAAGTGGGTGGCGCATCCGGCGTGTGCCTGGCCGGCTACGAGTTCCAGCGCCGTATCGCCTACGAGGACGTGCCCACCGCCGGCGCTTTCATGATCTTCGACGGCAGCCGCGACCTCTTCGACGTGGCCCGTGCCTTCGTGCATTTCTTTGCCCACGAGAGCTGCGGCTTCTGCACTCCGTGCCGGGTCGGCACCTCGCTGCTGCAGGGCTTCATGGACAAACTCGCCGACGGCCATGGCGCCAAGGCCGATCTGGCCGACATCGACTGGCTCGACCGCCTGCTGAAGAACGCCAGCCACTGCGGCCTCGGCAGCGCCGCACCCAATCCGGTCATCGACACACTGCAGAAATTCCGCCCGGCCTACGAGCGGCGGCTGGTGTCCCTCGACTTCGAGCCGGCCTTCGACCTCGACGCCGCGCTGGCCGAAGCCCGCCAGCTCACCGCCCGCGATGACCCCGGCGCCCACCTGCACACTCACGAGGAAGAAGAAAAATGACAAAGCAGTTTCTCCTCGACGGCCAGCCGGTTCCCTTCGAGGACGGCCAGACCATCCTCGAAGCGGCCCGCAAGGCCGGCCATTACATCCCCAGCCTGTGCTGGCACCAGGATTTTCCGCCGCACGGCAGCTGCAAGCTATGCATCGTCAAGGCCGCCGGCCGCCACGTGTCCGCCTGCGCGACACCAGCCAAGGAAGGCTGGGAAGTGGAGAGCAACACCCCGGAGATGAACGGCGAACGACGCGGCCTACTGCAGATGCTGTTCGTCGAGGGCAACCACTTCTGCCCGTCCTGCGAGAAGAGCGGCAACTGCGAACTGCAGGCCCTCGGCTACGAGTACGAGATGCTCACCCCGCGCTTCCGCCACTTCTTCCCGGAACGCCCGGTGGATGCCTCCCACCCGGACATGCTGCTCGACTTCAACCGCTGCATCTTCTGCGAACTATGCGTGCGCGCCAGCCGAGACGTGGACGGCAAGTCGGTGTTCGCACTGACCGGGCGCGGCATCCACAAGCACCTGACAGTCAATGCGGAATCCGGCCGGCTGGCCGACACGGACTTCTCCAAGGATGATCTGGCCGCCCGCATCTGCCCGGTCGGCGTGATCCTGCCCAAGGGCCGCGGCTTCACGGTACCGATCGGCGAGCGGACCTTCGACACCGAGACGATCCGCAGCCGGACGCTGAAGGAGGAGAAATCATGAGCCCGGCTCCTGCCCCTGCCCGCAAGCTGCGCGTTGCCACCACCTCGCTGGCCGGCTGCTTCGGCTGCCACATGTCCTTCCTGGACATCGACGAGCACCTCTTCGAACTGGTCGAGTTGGTCGAGTTCGACCGCTCGCCGCTGACCGACATCAAGGACGTCGGCCCCTGCGATATCGGCCTCATCGAAGGCGGGGTCTGCAACGCCGAAAATGTCCACGTCCTGCGCGAGTTCCGCCGCCACTGCAAGACCCTGATCGCCCTCGGTGCCTGTGCGGTCAATGGCGGCCTGCCGGCCCAGCGCAACCACCTGCCGCTGTCCGAATGCCTGCGTGAGGTCTACCAGTTCCGCCCCGGCCTCGATAACGGGCAGATCCCCAACGACCCGGAGCTGCCGCTGCCCCTCGACAAAGTGCGGCCGATCCACGAGGTGGTCCGCGTCGATTACTTCCTGCCCGGCTGCCCACCGTCCGGCCCGGCAATCTGGAAGTTCCTCACCGACCTGATAGCCGGCCGTACACCGCGGCTCGCCAACGGACTGCTGCATTACGACTGAGGTTCGCACCATGAGCTTCGAACTGGAAACCGCCACTAATCGGGAGAGCCTGCGCCGGGTCGCCATCGACCCCGTGTCGCGGGTCGAAGGCCACGGCAAAGTCACACTGCTGCTCGACAACGCCGGTCATGTGAAAGAAGCCCGGCTGCATATCGTCGAATTCCGCGGCTTCGAGAAATTCATCCAGGGCCGCCCTTACTGGGAAGTGCCGGTCATGGTGCAGCGCCTGTGCGGCATCTGCCCGGTCAGCCACCACCTGGCTGCGTCCAAGGCCCTGGACCCGGTGGTGGGTGCCACACAGATCACGCCCACGGCCGAGAAGGTCCGTCGCTTGATGCACTATGGGCAGATCCTGCAATCCCACGCGCTGCACTTCTTCCATCTGTCCTCACCGGACCTGCTGTTCGGCTTCGAGTCGCCGGTCCACCAGCGCAACATTGTCGGCGTCGCAGCCGCCTATCCCCACGTGGCGAAGGAAGGCGTGCTGCTGCGCAAGTTCGGACAGGAGGTCATCCGCGTCACCGCCGGCAAACGCGTACATGGCACTGGCGCGATCCCCGGAGGGGTGAACAAATCGGTTAGCGCAGCCGACCGCGACCTGCTGCGCAAGGACGCCGATCAGGTCGTCAGCTGGAGCCGTGACGCAGTGCACCTCGCACGCCGCCTGCACGAGAGCAACAGCCCGCTGTACGACGAGTTCGGCCTGTTTCGCAGCCACCTGTTCAGCCTAGTGCGGGCCGACGGAGCGATGGATCTCTACGACGGCCACCTGCGCCTGCGCGATGCCCGCGGCCAGATCGTCCGCGACAACATGCCCTGCACCGACTACGAGCAGCACATCGTCGAGGAAGTGAAGCCATGGAGCTACATGAAGTTTCCCTTCATTCGCGAGCTGGGCCCGGCCAAAGGCTGGTACAAGGTCGGCCCACTGGCCCGGGTGCAGAACTGCGACTTCATTCCCAGCCCGCTGGCCGAGGCTGAACGCCAGGACTTCATCGCCCGTGGCGACGGCGAACCAATACACGCACCGCTGGCCTACCACTGGGCGCGCATGATCGAGATGCTTCACGCCGCCGAAGTGGTGCGCGATCTGCTGGACGACCCGGACCTGCTGTCCGACGATCGCCTCACCAGCGGCCCGAAGGGACGCGAAGGGGTCGGCATCATCGAGGCGCCGCGCGGCACGCTGATCCACCACTACCGCGTCGGCGAGGACGACCTGATCAGCTACTGCAATCTGATCGTATCCACCACCCACAACAACCAGGCCATGAACGAGGCTGTGCGCCAGGTAGCCCGCCGCTACCTGGATGGGCGCCAGCTCACCGAAGGCTTGCTGAACCACATCGAGGTGGCAATCCGTGCCTTCGACCCTTGCCTGTCCTGCGCCACCCACGCGCTTGGCAAGATGCCGCTGGCCGTCGAGTTGGTGGACGAACACGGGCAACTGGTGGATCGGGCCGTCAGTGGAGGGTGAGCAATTGCGACTGGTTATCTTCGCCGTCGGCAACCCGTCACGGGGCGACGACGCCCTCGGCCCGATCTTGATGGCCGAACTGGAAAGCTGGAATCTGCCTGACCTGCGCCTGGTCGGCGACTTCCAGCTGCAGATTGAGCATGCCCTCGACCTGGACGACCGGGATCTGGCGCTGTTCATCGACGCAGGCACGGGTACGCCGGCGCCGTTCTCGTTCCAGGAGATCCGCCCCGCTCCTGACCACTCGATCACATCCCACGCGCTGTCGCCGGAGGCTGTCCTGTACGTATATGGGGAAATCCGCCGGCCACCGCCACCGGCCTTCGTGCTGTGCGTGCGAGGTGAGGATTTCCGGCTCGGCGAAGGCTTGAGTCAGGCAGCCAAGTTACATCTGGCAGCAGGCCGGCATCACCTGCAGGCCTGCCTGGCCAGCGCCGACGCGGAGCACTGGCGGCAGCTGACGGGCTAGCGGAAGTTTCAGGAAAAGATGATCAAGTACCGGTCTGCAGCGTGGCAGCTTCCCGCCGGCCCGCATATTCACGGATGAGCACGGCGATCGCCCGCGCAGTTTCGTCGGGCAGAACGACACTGCCGCGTAACTGGGCAGCCAGGATCAGGGTGCCTCCGTCATTCTTGCCGCGGCAGTCACGCACCAGCAGCAACTGGTCGCAGGGCACTTCGTGCCAAGCGGGCGAACGCGTGTCGATGGCGATGCTCAACGCATCCTTCGTGGAGGCCAGCCAGCCACGGATTTCATCGGCGAAGGCGGCGCAGGACAACACCCGTTCCGACTCGCCGCAACGGCCAAAACCGCTTGCCCACACCAACTCCTCCTGAAGGCTGGAGCCATCCGGATGCAATACCCCGATAGCGATCCGTTCCGCATCAAGGGCGCGCAGCAACTGCCGCAGCGCGCGCAGGCTGGCGAAGCGCGCATCGTTCAGATGACGCACCAGCGCCGCCCCGGTAATGGCCGCTTCGGTCACAAGGTCACCCACGGGCAACCTCATCTGACAGGTTCATCGATTCCCCTGGCTAAACATATCGGCCACGGCCCGACCCGGTCCGTAGCGCTTGGCCTGCCCCCGGCTGAAGGTGGACAGACGCGGGAGGGATGGCAACATCAAAGCCCTCCATTAACGACAAAAGCATAAACATGAAATATATCATTTTCGTTAAATTCTACCGCACAATGGAAATTGTCACATAAGATCCTGACATATACATCCCCTTTCCGCGGTCAAACGTCGACACCATCACAGCATGGCCGCATATGGCGCGCCATACCTTGACTGATTTCAATTTCGGACAAATAGGATGGAATCCGGTTCCGGGCATCGACCACCGGAAACACGCAGTCGGGCCGCCTCCTCTGCCCGTCCGCCGATGTCCACCGGACAGCAGCACCAAAAAGATCGGCCCCGACAGCACTGGTCTGCCGGGGCCGATCGATTTCTCTACTGAGAATTGCCCGAGAGCGCTCAGGCTCCTCGCACGCGCCGCTGCAAGGCCATGATCTTGGCCTGCACGTAGCCCTTGAGCTCACGGAACGGCACCGGCTTCGAATACAGGATGACGTCCGGAGGCAACCCGCCCTGTTCGGCAATGTCTTCATCGGTCAGGCCGCTGACCACTACGATGTCGAGATCCTGCAGTTGCGGATCTGCACGCAAGCGGCGGATCATCTCGAAACCATCGATGCCGGGCATGCGCAGGTCGGTGATCAACAGATCCGGCGCCTCGCGGCCGATCTCGAGCAGACCGTCAATGCCGCTGGAAACCAGACGCACCTGAAGAGGCAGGCCCCACGACGTGAAGGTATGCTCGTACAGCTTCTGCAAGATACGGTCATCCTCGGCAACCAGGACCAGCAAGGAATTACCCGGTGCCCGAGTCTGCCCCCCCTGCCCGCCTCCCGCCATCGCGCGGGCCCGGAACTCCTCGATGGAGCTCACCCGAATCCGGCGATGCCCCCCTGCAGTCTTCCAGCCCTCAAGTTGGCCGTTCTCGACCATCTGCTGAACGGTCCCCAAGGACAAACCCAGGCGCTGGGCAGCTTCGGAGGTACTGCAATATTCCTTTTCAGGAGAGTCGGGCGTGGCGGCCATGGATCGATCGGGTAATACGGACAGCGGTTGCAAAAGATCTTATCAGTGTAGACGGACATGACGAAAAGCTCACGATCAGTACGCCGGAAATGGGCGTAGGATCGCCAGTCCGCAAGATTTGAAGAGATCACCTAAAAAATCGTCTCCGTGAATATGCAATCTCACCCCTCCCGTTCGCCGTTGTCATTCCCAACATGACAACCAGCACCTTCAGCCAAGCATACGGCAAAGATGGGGACACAAGCGCGAAAACGTTGAAAAGACTGGCTTTGTCACAGCCGAACCTACCGCTTCGCATAATCGCGGGTTCGTGTTCACGACAAGGCGGCAGATTATGACCCACTTGTCGACGTTCACAAAATCACCGTGCGGAAAGTGGCCACTCATGCCGGCAAGCCGCGGGGATGTGAGGCCACTACCTTCTCAACCAGGGACGGATACCCGAGCGTGCTAATGCACGCAGATCGAAGCGGCCGGACGGGAGCACTTGCCGGACTGATGCTCATTGCATGGAGCGGATGGCTGGGCCTGGGTTTCTCCGTCCTGGGCGCCCCCGGCAGCGGAACCCTGGTCGGCTTCGCGCTGGCAGGCGCCAGCCTGCTGGTGGCCAACATCCGCTTGCCGAGAGGGGAAACCCTGCAAATCCTGTTGGCCGTCGCCCTCGGCACTCTGGCCGCCCTGAGCTTGCTGCGCGCGCTGCAGACGGTCTCTCCGCCGGGCGACCTCCCCACACCAACCAACGCCATCGCACTGGCCCTCGCGGCCATCATCCTCGCCGGTCTCCCAAGGGCCAGACGCCAGATTCCTCTCATCGCACTGCAGCTTCTGCTGCAGTGGCTGTGTCTGCTGATCCTGCTCGGCAGTGCGGCCCAGTTGCTGAACGGCATAGTCGGCTTCGACCTCTTCGATTTCGCCGGACGCCACTTTGCCCTCGACTGGGCATCCGCACTGGCCCTGACGGTGCTCGCCGTCGGCCTGGGGCTGACCCTGCTGAAGCAGCCCGGGCTGCGCAACTTCTACCGCCATCGCCAGGACCGGCAGGTGCTCGCAGTAGGCAGCGCCATGCTGCTGATCGCCGCCATTGCCGCCTGGCTGATCGGGGTGGGTACTTTCGCCGGCCAGACCCTGTCCCTGTTCCAGCACACCCTGCAGTCCGCCCTGAGAGCCAACATGAGCGTCCTCGGCAGCGCGATCCGCCATGCCACCACAGCGGCGGAACAAGGCATCCAGCTGGCCCGCACGGAAAACCTCGTCCGGCTAGGGGTTGGCGGCCCGGTGCTGCACACCGAACTGCAACGAATCCTGAGCAGCGGCCGGGCCTCGGGCCTGAAGGCCCTGTGGGTCACCGGCGCCGATGGCAGGATTCTGGCCAGCACCGGCGACCGCTCCAGCACCGAACGCAACCGCCTGCTCATCGACCACCACACCTGGCTGTTCTGGAACGACGCCTACTGGATAGAAGTACGTATCCCGGTCGGCACCGGCGCCCCCGTTCCCAACGAGATCGTGGTCCAGGCGCGCCTGGACCGTCTCACCGATGTCCTCAATCACTCCGATAACCTTGGCCATTCCGGCGAGCTCGTCGTGTGCAAATCGAGCGGCCCGAATATCGATTGCTTTCCGACCCGCCTTACCCCCTACGTTTTCACCGCACCCAAGCTCGTGAATGGTGAGCGGATTCCGGTGTCCCGCGCACTGGACGGTGAACACGGCTTCGGCCTCTCCCGCGACTACCGGGGAAATGCCGTGCTCGCCGCCTACGCCCCTTTGCCCGAATTCGGGCTCGGCGTCGTGCAAAAGCTGGATACCGGCGACATCCACGACCTGCTGCTCGATCAGTTGCGGATCTCTGCTCTGCTGATCGGCATTCTGGTGCTGGCCGGCTCCCTGCTGCTGTACAGCCGCATCAGCCCGGCGATCAGCAAGCAGGCCCGCACCCGCCTGCACCTCGATGAAGCCCAGCGCATCGGACGCATCGGCAGCTGGGAATACGACATCGCCAGCGGCACGCTGGCATGGACCCAGGACGCCGCCGAGGTGCTCGGCCTCGGCCCGGCGACAGACCTGTCCACCCTCGATGCGGTCTTCGCACACATTCCCCGCGAGCAGCACCAGGACGTCCGGCTGGCCCTCGGCGCCGCCCTCAACGGCGGCATGCCACTGGACATCAAGCACCAACTGATCACGGCCGACGGCAGCCGCCGCTGGGTTCACGCCCAAGGCAAAGTGTTCCACCGTCCAGACGGCACCGCCAGCAACATCGTCGGCGTCACCCACGACATCACCGAGCACGTGCGTGCAGAGGAGAGAATCCGCCGCCGCGACATCTTCCTCAACGAAGCCCAGCGTATTGCCCACCTGGGCAGCTGGGAATGGCGCCTCGACACCGACGAACAGCTATGGTCCGACGAGTGCTTCCGGCTGTTCGGCTACGAGCCGAACGAAATCACCGCGAGCCTGGAACAGTTCAAGCGTCTGGTCGTACCGGCAGACCTGCCCGCCGTCCTCGCGCATATAGACAGCGTAATCACGAGCCGTCAGCCGTGCTCCTACCAGATGCGCATCCGACGCCCCGACGGCGAGATCCGTTACCTGGACAGCCACGTCGAAATCACCGCCGACACCGACGGGCGCCGGCTACGCCTGATCGGCACCAAGCTCGACATCACCGAACAGGTCCGCGCCAAGAAGCGGCTGGCCGACCTGGCGCGCCTGTATGCCGTGCTCAGCAAAGCCAACCAGGCCATCGTGCGGATCCGCGACAACGACGCATTGCGCCAGGCCCTGTGCCGCATCATGGTCGAGGACGGCGGCCTGGTAATGGCCTGGACCTGCCGCATGGCAGACGGCCAGCCCACCCACATCACCCACTGGGGCCACGAGGACGGCTACATCGACGCAGCACTGGCCATCTACGCGACCCTGGCGAACGCTCAGGGCCCCACCCAACGCGCCTCGCGCGAAGGTCGCCATGTGCTGTGCGACGACATCGCCACCGACCCCGACGTACTTCCCTGGCGTGAGGCCGCACTTGACCGCGGCTACCGTTCGTCAGCGGCCTTCCAGATCCGCCACCAGGACGAAATCACTCTCTTCAACCTATACGCGCCAGAGCCCTACTTCTTCACCACAGAGATCGTCACCCTCCTCGACGACCTGTGCCAGGACGTAGCCTTCGCCTTCGATGCGGCCCACCAGAACGCCCAGCGCCAGAAAGCCGAGGCCGAGCTGCGCCAACTCAACGAAGAACTGGAATGGCGGGTCGCCGAGCGGACCCGCGCCCTCGAAGACGCGAACCGCGAGCTGGAGTCCTTCAGCTCCGCGGTATCCCATGACCTGCGCGCCCCGCTGCGCGGCATCGACGGTTTCAGCCAGGTCCTGCAGCGCCGCTACCAGGATCGTCTCGACGACGCCGGACGCGATTACCTAGACCGCGTGCGGCGTGCCGCCCAGCGCATGGGACAACTCATCGACGACATGCTCAAGCTATCCCGCGTGGCCCGCGGCCCTGTGCACCGCCAACGCGTGGATCTGAGCGCACTGGCCCGCCAGGTCCTGGACGAATTGCAGCGCAACGATCCCGACCGCCAGGTCGAAACGCAGGTCCAGGACGGGCTGACCGTCTTCGGCGACGCCGGTCTGCTGCGCATCCTGCTCGACAACCTGCTCGGCAACGCCTGGAAGTTCACCCGCCATACGCCGCATGCGCAGATCTGCTTCGGCAGCCGGATGGACGAACAGCGCCAGGAATTCTTCATCGCCGACAACGGTGCCGGCTTCGACCCCGCCTACGCCCGCAAGCTGTTCAAGGAATTCCAGCGCCTGCATGCGGAAAGCGAGTTCGAAGGCACCGGCATCGGCCTCGCCACCGTCGAGCGGGTGGTACGCCGCCACCACGGCAAGGTGTGGGCTGAAGGCGCCGTGGGCGCCGGCGCAACGATCCACTTCACCTTGCCGCAGCGGGAAAGCACAAGGGACAATAAAGCCTGATGCCACGCTGCCACCTTTCATGAGCCCGCCTGCCTGCCTGCATGTCCTGCTGGTCGAAGACTCCCGCGACGACGCCGACCTGATCCTGCTGGAACTCGAAATGCACTGGCCGGACATCGTCTTCCAGCGGGTGGATGACGAAGCCCAGATGCGCGAGGCGCTGGCGGCCCAGCCCTGGGACGTGGTCATCTCCGACTACCACCTGCCCCGCTTCGGAGCCACCGCCGCCCTCGAACTGTTACGTGGGCTGGGCTGCGACCTGCCCTTAATCGCCGTCTCGGGCTTCGTCGGCGAAGAGTCTGCCGCCGCCCTCATCAAGGCCGGCGCATCCGACTTCGTCGTCAAAGACAACCTGCCGCGCCTGCAACCCGCCATCGAGCGGGCCCTGCGCGAAGCCGCCATCCGGCGCGACCACGAACGCGCCCAGGAGGCCCTGCGCCTCAGCGAGAAACGCCTGCGGGCCATCACCAACGCCGTCGGCGAAGCCCTGTTCACCACCGACGCCCGCGGCGCGCTGCTGTGGATGAACCCGGAAGCCGAACGCCTGCTCGGGTGGAGCGAAGAGGAACTGCTCGGCAAGCAGATCCATTCCATCATCCACCGTCCCGCCGCCGACGCCCCGCCGTCCGACCCCGCCTGCTGCGGCAGCCTGCTGGCGCTGCGCAGCGGCCAGACCCAGCGCATAGAGGACGACATCTACCTGCACAAGGATGGCACGCCGGTACCCGTATCCTTTGTCGCAACGCCGCTGATCGAGGACGGCCGCATCGTCGGCGCCGTTTCGGCAGCCCAGCCCATCGGCGCGCGCAAACGCGTCCAGCAGGAACTCCTCGAAGCCCGCCGCCGCTCCCAGGAGCTGTCGGCCCACCTGCAGTCGGTGCGCGAGGAAGAACGCACCCACATCGCCCGCGAGCTGCACGACGAGCTCGGCCAGCTGCTCACCGCCATCAAGATGGACGCGGCCTGGCTGCGCGCCCGCCTGCCTACCGACGCCGACGCGTTGCACGGCAAGCTCGCCGGCATGACCCAACTGATCGACAGCACCGTCGACTGGGTACGCCGCATGTCGTCTGAACTGCGCCCGGTGATGCTCGACGACCTCGGCCTGCGCGACGCCGTCGAATGGTTCCTGGAAGGCTTCGGCCACCGCCACGGCATCGACTGCAGCTTCGATGCCGCCGCCGCCGAAGACCTGCAGACCGACAAGCCCCGCGCCACCGCGGCCTTCCGCATCATCCAGGAATGCCTGACCAACATCGCCCGCCACGCCGCCGCCAGCCGCGTGCTGGTCTCGCTGGAGCGGGACACCGACGCCATCGAGATCACCGTCAGCGACAATGGCCGCGGCTTCGATCCGGCCACCTCCGGCACCCGCTCGTCCTTTGGTCTGCTCGGCATCCGCGAGCGGGCCGAAGCCCTCGGCGGCAGCTGCACGATCCGCAGTGCCCCTGGCCAGGGCACCACCATCTCGGTATGCATCCCCCTGGGTGCATCCACCCCCGACGACGAGGACAGACCCCGATGATCCGTCTCATGCTGGCCGACGACCACAGCATCGTCCGCACCGGCCTCAAGCAGGTTCTCGGCGACGCGCCGGAATTCAGCGTGTGCGCCGAAGCCGCCACCGGCGACGAGGTCCTGGCCCAGGTCCGCCAGTCACCGCCCGACCTGCTGCTGCTCGACATGTCGATGCCCGGCCGCAGCGGCATCGAACTGATCAAGCAGCTGAAGGGCGAATACCCCAAGCTGCCGATCCTCGTCCTCAGCATGCACAAGGAAGAGCAGTACGCAGTCCGCGCCATCAAGGCCGGCGCCGCCGGCTACCTGACCAAGGAGCACGCTGGTGAGGAACTCATCGGCGCACTGCGCAAGGTCGCCGGCGGCGGCGTCTACATCAGCCCGGCGGTCGCCGAACGCCTGGCCCTCGAATACAGCGCCCGCCACAACGAACTGCCCCACACCACGCTGTCCGACCGGGAATACCAGATCTTCCAGATGATCGTCGCCGGCGCCACCATCACCGCCATCTCCGAACGCCTGTCCCTCAGCGTCAAGACCGTCAGCACCCACAAGTCGCGCATCCTGCAAAAGATGGGCATGAGCAGCAGCGCCGAGCTGATCCATTACGCCATCGAACACCAGTTGGTCGAGCTGCGCTGAAGCCCCCCCCGCGGGCACGTTCATTCGCCGACCGTCCGCGGGCCCGGGGTCTGCGGACAAATCCATCCGCCCTCCACGGCGCACCAGCTGAAATCCTTTCCTTCCCCCGGCCGTCCCTAGGAATCCTCCTACACGCGACCGGCCGCGTCCGACAAAAACTTTAAGCCTCCGCCGATATTCGCCCTCCACGGCGATCGGCACCATTGCGTCCGTAATCCAGGCGCAT
This sequence comes from Pseudomonadota bacterium, assembly GCA_018241725.1. Classification (GTDB taxonomy): domain Bacteria; phylum Pseudomonadota; class Gammaproteobacteria; order Burkholderiales; family Rhodocyclaceae; genus Zoogloea. The sequence continues at coordinate 65,189 of JAFEDI010000093.1, forward strand.
GACGGCGGCCCACCCCGACCGGCAGATGCGCGCAGACAAATGAGTGCGGCATCCCGTCCCTGCGGGTGGCGCCGCCCGAGGAGAGAGCAGCAATGACGGTCAGCGGACACATCGACAGCGCGCCAACCCCCAGCCTTCACGCCGGAGCACGGCCATGACGCGTCTCGCCGCCTCCCCACTGCTGGCCCTCGGCGCCGGCCTGCCCGGTGCCGTCGCCGTGGCCGTGATCGGCGCGCCCGCCTGGCCCACCTTCGTCGCTGCCGGCGCAGCGCTGCTCATCGGAGGCGGCATCGGCTGGGCCATCCGCCACGGCCTGCGCCAGGATGCCGCCGACGCCACCCAGCAACTCCATCGCGAAACGGAAACGACCCAAGTGGAAAAACTGACGCCCTACGTGGCCAGCCTCGACCAACTGGCCGAACGCCTGTTCCCCCTGTGGGGCCGCCAGATCGAGAGCGGCCGCTCCCAGATGGAAAGCGCCGTGGTCGGTCTGACCCTGGCCTTCTCCGCCATCGTGGATCGCCTCGACGTGTCGGTGCGCATCGCCGACGCGGCCTCCGGCGCCGCCGACGGTGAAGGCGGCCTGCTCGGGGTATTCACCCGCAGCGAAACCCGCCTGCAATCCCTGATCGAATCCCTGCAGACCGCCAACCGTCACAAGGAGGAGATGGTCGTCGAGGTAAAGCGCCTGCAACAGTTCATCGTCGAATTGCAGAAGATGGCGGTCGACGTCGCCGGCATCGCCGACCAGACCAACCTGCTGGCCCTCAACGCCGCCATCGAGGCCGCCCGCGCCGGTGAAGCCGGGCGCGGCTTCGCGGTGGTGGCCGACGAGGTGCGCAAGCTGTCCGGCCAATCCAAAACCACCGGCGTCAATATGGGCAGCGCGGTGGACGCCATCAGCAAGGCCATCGCCACCGCCGTTGCCAGCGCCGAGAGCACCGCAATCAACGACGCCCGCGCGCTGCAGGCCTCCGAGGACGCCATCGGCGACGTGCTCGGAGGCTTCCGCAACATCATCGACGGCCTCGTCGAATCCAGCCACACCCTGCGCAACGAGAGCGCCGGCATCAAGTCCGACGTCTCCGACGCCCTCGTCCAGCTCCAGTTCCAGGACCGCGTCAGCCAGATCCTCAGCCACGTCCGCGACAGCATCGACGCACTGCCGGCGCACATCGCCGCCAGCCACGCCGATGTTTCCCGCGGCGGCTGGCCCGAGCCCCTGCCCGTAGACAGGCTCCTCGCCAGCCTGTCCGGCAGCTACGCCACCGCCGAAGAACGCCAGATCCATACCGGTGGCGGCTCTGCCGCCGGCGACGACCCGTCAGAAATCACCTTCTTCTAGGAGTACATCCATGGCTAAAACCATTCTCGTGGTGGACGATTCCGCCTCCCTGCGCCAGGTCGTCAGCATCGCTCTAAAGGGCGCCGGCTACGACGTCGTCGAAGCCAGCGACGGCAAGGACGCCCTCGGCAAGCTCGACGGCCGCAAGGTGCACCTGGTCATCAGCGACGTGAACATGCCCAACATGGACGGCATCACCTTCGTGAAAGAGATGAAGAAGCTGCCCAGCTACAAGTTCACCCCGGTCGTCATGCTGACCACCGAAAACCAGGAAGCCAAGAAGGCCGAAGGCCAGGCCGCCGGCGCCAAGGCCTGGATGGTCAAGCCCTTCGCCCCGGCGCAGATGCTCAACGCCGTCTCCAAGCTGATCCTGCCCTGAGCGGCCGGCCGGCATCCAGGAAAGCGCCATGAGCCTCGACATCGCCCGGGACGACGGACAGGTCCGCGTCCGCTTCAGCGACGAGCTGAACATCTACACCGCCGCCGCCATCCGCGAAGCCTTGCTGGCCCTGCCGGCGGACGGAAGCCCCTGCCGCCTCGACCTGGGCGACGTCATCGAAATCGACTGCGCCGGCCTGCAAGTGGTGCTGGCCGCCCTGCGCAGCCTGCCCGCCAGCACCCTTGAAGCCTGCAGCGCTCCGGTGCGCGACTGCTTCGCCCTGTGCGGTCTCGACGCCCTGCTGCCGGCCGCCCCCACCTCCAGCGGAGCGCAATGAACATGGATATCGATCAGGCCATCCCGACCTTCCTCCTCGAAGCCCGCGAACTGCTGGAGCAGATGGAGGACGGCCTGCTGCAGATCGAGAATGGCGCGGGCGACGGCGAAACCGTCAACGCCATCTTCCGTGCCGCCCACACCATCAAAGGCTCGGCCGGCATCTTCGGCTTCGACGAGGTTGTCGGCTTCACTCACACCGTCGAGAACGTCCTCGACCGCGTACGCAGCAACGAACTCACCATCGACCGCCCGCTGGCCGAACTGCTGCTGGCCAGCGGCGACCACATCGGCACGCTGCTGCAGCGCGTCGCCGACAAGGTCCACGGCCACGACCCGGTGGTCAATGCGATCGGCCACGACCTGCTCGGCCAGCTGGCGCGCTTCACCACCGCCAGCACGCTGCCTGTCCCCGTCGCGGCCACCGCCAACGTGGCGCCTGCCGCGCCCCCTGCCATGGAAAGCGGTAGCGACAGCGCCGTCACCGGCAACTGGCACATCTCCCTGCGCTTCAGCCGGGAAGTCCTGCAGCACGGCATGGACCCGCTGTCCTTCATCCGCTACCTGGGCAGCCTCGGCGACATCGAGGGCATCGTCACGCTGCAGGACGCACTGCCGGCCCTCGGCGAGCTGGACCCGGAAGCCTGCTACCTGGGTTTCGAGATCAGCCTGAAGAGTGAAGCCAGCCACGCCGACATCGACGGCGCCTTCGACTTCGTGCGCGACGACGCCACCATCCACATCCTGCCGCCGCACAGCCCGCTGCAGGCCTACGCCGACATGCTGGCGGCCCTGTCGCCCGAGCCGGCCGCCCTCGGCGAAACGCTGCTGCGCTGCGGCACCCTCGAAGCAGCAGAACTGGAGCAAGCGCTGACCCCCGCGCCAGTTGAGATGACAGCTCTGGTGCCCGTCATCGCTGCCCCAGCCGCGCAACCCTGCGTGCAGCCCGAAACAACGCTGTCCGTCATCGCAGAAACCAGCACTCCCGCCGCCACCGGCAAGCCGGCCCGCGACAGCGGCCGCGCCAAGACCCTGCGCGTAGACGCCGACAAGCTCGACAAACTGATCAACCTGGTCGGCGAACTGGTCATCGCCGGCGCCAGCGCCAACATGATCGCCGGCCAGCTGAAGGCCCGCCGCATGCTCGAAGCCACCGCAACGATGGCGCGCCTGATAGAGGAAGTCCGCGACAGCACCCTCAACCTGCGCATGGTGCAGATCGGCGAAACCTTCAACCGCTTCCAGCGCGTGGTGCGCGACGTGGCCCGCGACCTGGGCAAGGACATCCGCCTGGTCATCAACGGTGCCGAGACCGAACTCGACAAGACCATGGTCGAGAAGATCGGCGACCCGCTGATGCACCTGGTGCGCAACGCCATGGACCACGGCATCGAAGCGGCGGAGGTGCGCGTGGCCCGCGGCAAGCCAGCCCAGGGCACGATCCGCCTCGACGCCCGCCACGACTCCGGCGGCGTGCTGATCGAGGTCAGCGACGACGGCAACGGCCTCAACCGCGAGCGCATCCTCAAGAAGGCCATCGAGAAAGGCCTCGTCGGCCCCCAGCAGAACCTCTCCGACGAAGACGTCTACAAGCTCATCTTCGCTCCCGGCTTTTCCACCGCCGAACAGCTCAGCAACATCTCCGGGCGCGGCGTCGGCATGGACGTGGTCAAGAAAAACATCGAGGCCCTGCACGGCAGCATCGAAATCGACAGCGTCGAAGGCCAGGGCAGCACGATGCGCATCCGCCTGCCGCTGACCCTCGCCATCATCGACGGCTTCCTGGTCGGCGTCGGCGACGCCTCCTTCGTAATCCCCCTCGATCAGGTGATCGAGTGCATCAAGCTGCCCGCCGTCGAACAGCGGACCGACCCACGCCGCGACTACATCAACCAGCGCGGTCAGATCCTGCCCTACACCCGCCTGCGCGACGCCCTCGACCTGCCGGCCGGCACGGGCGGGCGCCATACCGACCGCAACCTGGTAGTCGTGCAGTATGGCGGCAAGCGCGCCGGGCTGGTGGTGGACAGCCTGCACGGCGAGATCCAGACCGTCATCAAGCCCCTCGGCCGCGTCTTCAGCCGCGTCCAGGGCATCAGCGGATCGACCATCCTGGGCAGCGGCGCCGTCGCGCTGATCCTCGACATTCCGCGTCTCCTGCAGCAGGTCATCGACCGCGCAGCCGCCTGAACCGCCATTTCCTGAATCCCCAGCCGGAGAACACACCCATGTTCAGCAATCTGAAAATCAGCCAACGCCTGGCCTTCGGGTTCGGGCTCGTCCTGGTCCTGCTCGTCGCCATCGTCTATACGGGCACCACGCGCATGATGACCATCAACGACAGCGTGCAGCAGATCACCACGGTCTACGGCGAGAAAGCCCGCGTCAGCAACGCGATGGTGGACAACCTGCGCGACTCGGCGATCGCCCTGCGCAACCTGCTGCTGAGCCAGGACGAAGGCGTCACCAAGACCGAGACGGCCCGCCTGGCAGAGCGCAGAAAGACCTACCTGGACGGTGAAGCCGAACTCGACAAGCTGCTGGCCGCCAACGCCAGCGACGAAGAGCGCGCCCTCGCCACCAAGATCAAAAGCCTTGCTGCAGGCGTGTTTCGCCAGCAAGAGCAAGTTCTCGACATCGCCCGCCAGGGGCGCATGGCCGACGCCACCGCGCTGCTGTTCCGCGAGGTTCGCCCGGCCCAGCGCGAATGGCTCGACAGCCTGGCCAAGTTCGTCGATGAGGAAACCAAGGCCACCGAAGTTGCCGCCCGCAAGGCCAGCGACACCTACAACACCGCCCTGAAGAGCATGCTGGTACTGAGCGCCATCGCCATCGTCATCGGCATTGCGCTGGCGATCAGCGTGACCCGCTCGATCACCGGTCCGCTGGCCCAGGCGGTGGGTATCGCGCGCGCCCTCGCCGACGGCGACCTGACCACCCGCATCGAGGTGAACCGCAAGGACGAAGCCGGCCAGCTGCTGCAGGCCCTGCAGGACATGGTCGAGAAGCTGTCCGACATCATCGGCCAGGTGCGCAGCACCGCCGACAACCTCGGCAGCGCCTCCGAGGAAGTCTCGGCCACCGCCCAGAGCCTGTCCCAGGCCACCAGCGAGCAGGCCGCCAGCGTCGAAGAAGTGTCGGCCACCGTCGAGCAGGCTTCCGCCTCCATCAACCAGAACAGCGACAACGCCAAGCTCACCGACGGCATGGCCTCCAAAGCCGCCGAAGAAGCCGCCTCCGGCGGCGACGCGGTATCCCAGACCGTCTCCGCGATGAAGGAGATCGCCGACAAGATCGGCATCATCGACGACATCGCCTACCAGACCAACCTGCTGGCCCTCAACGCCGCCATCGAAGCGGCCCGGGCCGGCGAGCACGGCAAAGGCTTCGCCGTCGTCGCCGCCGAGGTACGCAAGCTGGCCGAACGTTCCCAGGAGGCGGCGCAGGAGATCGGCGAAGTCGCCGGCAGCTCCGTGCGCCTCGCCGACCAGGCCGGCCACCTGCTGCAGGCCATGGTCCCGGCGATCCGCAAGACGTCGGAACTGGTGCAGGAGATCGCCGCCGCCTCCGAAGAGCAGTCCGGCGGCGTCGCCCAGATCAGCACCGCGATGCACCAACTCAACCAGGTCACCCAGCAGAACGCCTCCGCGTCGGAAGAACTGGCTGCCACCGCCGAAGAGATGAGCGCCCAGGCCGAGCAACTGCAGCAGCTGATCCAGTTCTTCAAGACCGGCGGCGCGACGCCCAGCGTGCGTCAGCAGGCCCGCAGCGAAAAGAGCCGGAAGCGCACGGTCGCGAAATCCGACAGCCTGCCGGGCGAGCTGGTTGCCGCCGGCGCCAATCTGTCCCCGCAGGACTTCGTCCGCTTCTGAGCGGCGTGCCCCACCCCCAACGGAGCCAGCGCATGCAGCCCAGACAAGATCACAGCCCCGCCTCTGAACATGGCGGCGAACGGGAGCAGTACCTCACCTTCAACCTCAGCGGCGAGCTGTTCGCCATCGGCATCCTGTCGATCCGCGAGATCATCGAATACGCCCACCTGACCCAGGTGCCGATGATGCCGCGCTACATCCGCGGGGTCATCAACCTGCGCGGCTCGGTGGTGCCGGTGGTGGACCTGCTGGCCCGCTTCGGCCAGGGCCTCACCGAACCCAAGCGGCGCACCTGCGTGGTGATCGTCGAGGTGGACAGCGAGGACGGCATCCAGCAACTCGGCGTGCTGGTGGACGCCGTCAATGAGGTGCTGGAGATCCCCGCCACCGACGTGGAGCCGCCGCCGTCCTTCGGCGTACACATCCGCAACGAATTCATTCGCGGCATGGGGAAGATCGGCGAGCGCTTCGTGATCCTCCTCGACGTGAGCCGCACCTTCTCGGTGGACGAACTGGCCGGCCTCGCGTCGGTCGCCGCCGGCGAACCCGACACCCTCGCTGCCTGAACGGCAGCCCTTCACGCCCACTAGGAACGACCGTCATGCAACTCAAGTCCTGGAAGGACATGGCCATCGGCAGCCGTCTGATCGCGGTTCAAAGCACCTTGTCCCTGCTCATGGTGCTCCTCCTCGCGGGCGTCATCGGCCACTACGCCGAACGCTACCTCGAGGACCGCGGCATCGCCGAGATGCAGCGCACCACCCAGCGCCTGCTCGACATGATCGCCACCGCCGACGACAGCCTGCGCCTCGGCATGGAACGCAGCCTGGCCCTCTACCGCGCCCCCTACAGCGGCCCGATGAGCGTGGACGCCGGCCATCTGATCCCGTCCGGCAGCCAGCAGCTGCCGCAGCTGAAGAGCGGGAACCTGATCCTCAACAACGACAACGAAGCAGCTGACCGCTTCACCGCCCTCACCGGCCTCGTCGCCACCATCTCAGTGCGCCAGGGCGACGACTTCTTCATCGTCACCAGCTCCGGCAAGGATGCGAGCGGAGTGCGCAACACCGGCGCCCGCCTCGACCGCAAGCACCCGGCCTACGAACGCCTGCTGCGCGGCGAAATCTACGCCGGCCCGTCCAAGCGCGACGGCATGTTCAACTACGCCTATTACCAGCCGATCAAGGACGCCCGCGGTGCCATCATCGGCGCCTACGGCATCGGCATGAACATGGCGGACGGCATGAAGAGCCTGCGCGACAAGTTCCTGGGCATGAAGATCGGCGAGACCGGCTACGCGGCGGTGCTCGACAACGGCTTCGATCCGGGCCTGGTCTACATCCACCCCGCCGCCGAGGGCAAGAACCTGCTCGGCGCCAAGGACTCCAGCGGCCGCGAGTTCATCCGCGACGTGCTCAACAAGAAGAAAGGCATCACTTTCTACCCCTGGTTCAACAAGGAACTCGGCGACACCGAACCCCGCGAGAAGATCGCCGTACATGATGTGTACGCGCCGTGGGGCTGGGAGATCATGGTCACCACCTACCGCGACGAATTCACCCGCGAATCCCGCGCCCTGTCGGCGGTGATCCTCGGCGGCACCGCCCTGCTGGTGCTGGCCCTCAATGTCGTGCTCTACGCGATGATCCGCCGCCTGGTGCGCCGCCCGCTGCAGCAGGCCGTGAGCACCGCCCGGGTGATCGCCGGCGGCGACTTCACGACCCGCATCGAAGTGCACGGCAACGACGAAGCCGGCCAGCTGCTGGCCGCACTGCGCGACATGAGCGGGAAGTTGTCCGACATCATCAGCCAGGTGCGCAGCACCGCCGACAGCCTCGGCAGCGCCTCCGAAGAAGTCTCCGCCACCGCCCAGAGCCTGTCCCAGGCCACCAGCGAGCAGGCCGCCAGCGTCGAGGAAGTGTCGGCCACCGTCGAGCAGGCTTCCGCCTCCATCAACCAGAACAGCGACAACGCCAAGCTCACCGACGGCATGGCCTCCAAGGCCGCCGAAGAAGCCGCCTCCGGCGGCGACGCGGTATCCCAGACCGTTTCCGCGATGAAGGAGATTGCCGACAAGATCGGCATCATCGACGACATCGCCTACCAGACCAACCTGCTGGCCCTCAACGCCGCCATCGAAGCGGCCCGGGCCGGGGAGCACGGCAAGGGCTTCGCCGTCGTCGCCGCCGAGGTACGCAAGCTGGCCGAACGTTCCCAGGAAGCGGCGCAGGAGATCGGCGAGGTCGCCGGCAGCTCCGTGCGCCTCGCCGACCAGGCCGGCCACCTGCTGCAGGCCATGGTCCCGGCGATCCGCAAGACGTCGGAGCTGGTGCAGGAGATCGCCGCGGCCTCCGAAGAGCAGTCCGGCGGCGTCAGCCAGATCAGCACCGCGATGATCCAGCTCAACCAGGTCACCCAGCAGAACGCGGCGGCCTCCGAAGAGCTGGCCGCCACCGCCGAGGAAATGAGCGCCCAGGCCGAGCAACTGCAACAACTGGTGGCCTACTTCCGGACCGCAGCGCCGGCCGGCCACCGCTGACAAGGACGTCAATGGAAATTCCCTCATCCCTTTCATCCACCGGAGGACAGTCCCTGCAGCTGGTCGTCGAGATCAGCGCCGGCATCCGCCAGGTCACGGCCCTGTCCAGCCAGGTGAACCTGGTGGCCCTCAACGCGATGCTGGCCGCCAAGCAGGCCGGCAGCCAGGCCCGCGGCTTCGGCATCGTCTCCAGCGAGCTGCGCCAGTTCAGCGGCCAGCTCGACCGGCAGATGCACGAACTCGGCGACTTCATCGGCGACCTGGTCCATTCGGTCGCCGAGTCGGCTCGCATCCGGCTGCATGTGGCTCATCTCGACCAGATCCCGGCCGCCATCCAGCCCCGCCTGGCTGGTGCCGCCGCACGCATCGAAGCCCGCCAGGCACGCATCGACAGCGACGGCAGCGAGCGCTGGTTCGGCCTTGGCAACCGGCTCGACCATGCGCTGCGCCTGTGCAGCACCGGCGTCGCGCTGTCGCGCGCGGCCAAGATCGAGGCCGTCTACGGCCAGGCCCTGGCCGCAAGCCTGCGCCAGGTCGCCGACGAGATCGAAGACGCCATCGTCACCATCCTGGGCACCATCAAGCAGTTGCGCCGGGCCCTCGCCCACCACGCCGGCTGAGCCGGCCCGAAACGCCCGACAGGAACAACAATGAAAAAAACCACTCCCATCTTCCAGGATGGCGCGCACCAGTGGATCGTCGTCGCCCGCGACCCCCAACGCCCTGAATACCTGATCGACACCAACGAATACCTCGTCGTCGACGGCCAGCGTGCGCTGCTCACCGACCCGGGCGGCTCCGAGATCTTCTCGGCGGTCTTCTCGGCCCTCACCGCCGCCGTCGACCCACGCCACATCGAAGCCCTGTTCGCCTCTCACCAGGACCCGGACATCATTTCGTCGCTGGCCCTGTGGCTGGAGTTCAACCCGGCGCTCAAGTGCCATCTGAGCTGGCTGTGGTCCGAGTTCGTGCCCCACTTCGGCGGTAAGGACGACACCTTCATCGATATCCCCGACGAGGGCAGTACGATCCGCCTCGGGCGCCTGAACCTGGAAGCCCTGCCGGCCCACTACCTGCATTCGTCCGGCAACTTCCACCTGTACGACCGCAAGGCGCGCATCCTCTTCAGCGGCGACGTGGGCGCCGCCCGCCTCACCGGCGACTACCCGCTGTTCGTCGAGGACTTCGACCGCCACATCCGCCAGGCGGAAGGTTTCCACCGCCGCTGGATGGGCTCGGCGGAAGCCAAGCGCGACTGGTGCGAGCGGGTCAGCCAGTTGCCGATCGACATGCTCTGTCCGCAACATGGCGCCATCTACCAGGGCGCCGACGTGATGCGCTTCATCAACTGGTTCGACGAGCTGCCGGTGGGCAGTGGCCTGCGCCGCGGGAGCAGCCCACTGCACGCCCAGGCGTGAGAAGATCGCCGACCATTCGTTGCCTGCCCCTGCGCTGAGTGAGCAAAGCCATGCCCAAGGAGAACGCCGTGCTGCAGATCCTGCTGATCGAAGACTCGGACGACGATGCTGAGCTGCTGCGCCTGGCGCTGCTCGACAGCGCGATACCGGCCCAGCTCAGCCGCGTCGCCAACCGCGCCGGCCTGAGTGCCGCCTTGAGCGACGGGAGCTGGGACCTGATCGTCTGCGACCACCACCTGCCGGACCTGGACGCCCTCATCGCCCTCGACATGATCGGCGCGGCCGGCGGCGGCAGACCGGCGATGCCGGTGATCGTCATGTCCGGCACGATGGAAACCGCCGAGGCCGTGGAGGCCATGCACCGCGGCGCCCGCGACTGCATGGCCAAGCACGACCTGCCCAAGCTGCTGCCGATCCTCGAACGGGAGATCGCCCATGCCCGGGCCGAAGCGGAGCTGCGCACCGCGCGGGCCACGCTGCAGCAACGCGCCGAGCAGAACCCCGTCACTGGCCTGCCCAACCGGGCCCGCCTGGAGCTGCACCTGGAAGCCTTGCTCCGCGACCAGGCCAACGCGGCCCTGCTGCTCATCGAGGTGGGACGCCGCAGCCACGCGATCCGCGCCCTGCTGCCCGATGCCGGCCACAAGCTGCAGCAGGAGATGGCCCGACGCCTGGCCACCCAGGTCGGCCCGGAGGATTTTCTGGCCCACCTGGACGACGGCAGCTTTGCGCTGGCCCTGCCCCACTGCGACAGCGAGGAAGCGCTGGCAGCCATCGCCAGGCGCCTGAACCGCAGCCTGGAACCCCCATTCGAACTCGGCGACTACCGCATCGCGATCAGCAGCCGCATCGGCGCCTTTCCGCGCCGCTCCAACGACGATGACGCCGAACACATGCTGCTCGCCGCCACCGCGGCCCTGCTCCAGGTGGACGCCCGCCGCGGCGGTGCTTACAGCCTTTACACGCCGGACATGCGCCAGATCGGGCAGCGCCGGCTGATCCTGGAAAGCGCGCTGCACCAGGCCCTGGCCCGCCAGGAATTCGAGCTGCACTACCAGCCCAAGGCCTCCATCTCGGACGGCCACGTGGTCGGCGCCGAGGCGCTGCTACGCTGGCGCCACCCCACGCTTGGTCCGATCTCGCCGCTGGAATTCGTCCCCATCCTGGAAGATTCCGGCCTCATCGTGGACGTGGGACGCTGGGTCATCGAAGAGGCCTGCCGGCAGGCATTGCGGTGGCGGAAAGAAGGGCTGCCGGCAATCAACATCGCAGTCAACCTGTCCGCCGACCAGTTCCACGAGAGCGGCCTCACCGACACGATCCGCAACATCCTGACCGAGACCCAGCTGCCGCCCGAACGCCTGGTGCTCGAAATCACCGAGCGGGTCGCCATCAATGGCGAGGCCGAGACGATCGCCGTGATGGATGCGCTGCACCGCCTCGGCGTGCGCATCGCCCTCGACGACTTCGGCGCCGACTATTCATCGCTGGGCTACCTGAAGCGTTTTCCGATCGACTCCCTCAAGATCGACCGCATGTTCATCACCGACCTGGACGCCAGCGAGGCGGACCGCAACATCGTGCGGGCCATCGTCGCCATGGGTCACAGCCTCGGCCTGCGGGTCATCGCCGAAGGCATCGAGACCGAGTCCCAGCGGGCTTTCCTGGTCACCTGCGAGTGCGACGTGATGCAAGGCTACCTGTACAGCCGTCCGCTGACGGCCGGTGACTTCGCACGCTTTCTGACCATGGCGACCGCGCAGCTGGCCTGACCCCTGCCGCCGCCCGCCTCAACGCGCGGCGACCCGCAATTGCAGGGGCCGCTCCGGCCGCAGGGACACATTGAAGCGCAACTGCGGCGGCGCCATGCCATCGGGCACCGACAGCACATAGCGCTGCAGGATCATCGCGGTGATCACCTTCATCTCGGTCAGCGCCAGGTGCTGGCCGAGACACACCCGCGGGCCGGCGCCGAAGGGCAGATAGGCACCGCGCGGAAACTCTGCCGCAGCGGGGCCGAAGCGCTCGGGCTGGAAACGCAACGGCTCCGGAAACCAGCGCGCATCGCGATGCATCTGCAACACCGGCAGCATGAACATCGTCCCCGCCGGAAAATGCCAGCCCCCCAGCACAATCGGCCGTGTGGAACGCCGGCTGTTGAGCAGCGGCGCCGTCGGGTAGAGGCGCAGCGTCTCCTGCACCGTCTGCGCCAGATAGGGCAGCTTCGGCAGATCGGCGGCCAGCGGCGGACGACTGCCGAGGCCGCTCCGGACTTCCGCCGCGGCCGCCGCCTGGGCCTCCGGCTGGGCCGCCATGCACCAGGCCCACCAGCTCAGCGTCGCGGCGGCGGTTTCGTGGCCGGCCAGGAAGGTCGTCATGCATTCGTCGCGTACGGCCTGCAGCGGCCAGGCCTGCCCGTCGTCCCGGTGCAGCCGCAACAGGCGGGCCAGCAGATCATCGGGCCAGGCATCCTCCGGCAGTTTCAGGCGGGCCTGCAGATGACGCTCGACGAGGCCGTTGAGCGCCGCCAGCGCCTGCCGCTTGTCGCGCTTCCAGGGCATCCAGTCGGGCGCGCTGGCCGGCCAGTAGAACTCCGCATTGGCCGCCGCACTGACCGTGCGCACCGCCTCCTCGGCGACCCGCGCCTCGTCGCCGATCTCGCTCGAGAAGAGCATGCGCAGGATCACGTCCATCGTCAGCGAAGTCAGCGCGCTCTCGATCTGCCACGGCGTGCCATCCGCCGGCCAACGATCCAGCGCCATGGCCGTCGCGGCGGCAATGGTCGGCACGAAGGCCTCCACGGCCTTGCCCGAGAAAGCCGGCTGCAACGCATGGCGCTTGTCCTTCCAGGCCTTCCCTTCGGCAATGAACACGCTATGCCCGTGCAACTGGGCGAACACGCGCATCCCGCGCTCCCAGCGGATCAGCGCATCGTGGTGGCCGACCAGCAGCTCGCGCGCCAGCTGGGGGTCGGTGACGATGATCTGGTGCTCCGGCCAGATGCGCAGATGCACCACGTCGCCGAACTGCGCCTGCCAGGCGGACAGCTCGCCGAACAGATCACGCGACATGCGCCGCAGCAGGCTCCAGCCGGTGACGCCGGCGGTGGGGCCCGGGGGCCAGGATCCCGGCGCGCCGGACAGCGGCGCCGGGGACGACGAGCCCGAATGGATCGGGCAGCGGGGAGAGGTCGGTGTGTTCATGGCGGCCATTCTTGATCCGCCCACCGGAGCCGTCTTGAACGCAAACGACATGTCCACAACGGCGCCGCTGCCTATACTGTCAGCCCATGTCCCCGTGCCCGCCGCCCCTCGCCGCCTGCCCCCATCCGCTGACCCGCGCGCCGCGGCTGCCCCCCGACGATCCGGCCCCATGGTCCCGGCTGTACCCCGCCCCGCCAGCCCTGCAGGGGGCCATCGTGGCCGTGCTGTGCCGCGACACCCGTGGCGTGGCCCTCAGCGACGCCCAGCGCCTGTCCCATTTCCCGGCCTCGCCGCTGATCTCCCTGTCCTGGTTCCAGGAAATGGACGTCGGACTCGTCGAGCCCGACACGGACCGCGGCCGCTGGACGCCCTTCGGCCAGCAGGTGGTCATCTCCGGCAGCCAGTCCCGCCCGCGGGTGAGCTGGGCACCGACCTGCGGGCGCGGCAGCGTGATGTGCTTCACCCCCGATGTGGCGAAAGCCCTGTTCGGCCTGGATCTGGGCGCCATCCACGACCGCTTCGTCCCCGCCAGCACGGTGCTGGACGCCCGCTGGCGCCCCTTCCTCGACGCACTGAGCCGCGCCCCCGACGACGCCACCACGCTGACCGTGCTGGAACAACACCTGGCCCCCCGCTGGCAGGCCCTGCAGGGGCGCAGCGCATCCACCCCATCGCTACGCCAGCTCGGCCGCCACTGGGTCGAGCGCCTCGCGCTGCAAGCCCGCGAATGGCGCCAGACCCACAGCCCGCGGCAGGTCGAACGGCGCATCAAGACCTTCAGCGGCCGCTCCCTGCGCGAATGGCAGGCGCTGGTACGCACCGAAGGCATCTTCTTCGCCGCGCGGGAACGCTACGAGAACGGCCGCCCCTTCGACTGGGCCGCCCTCGCCCAGGACGAAGGCTTCGCCGACCAGGCCCACATGAGCCGCGAATCCCGCCGCATCACCGGCTTCGCACCGACGGAATTCGCCCGGCGCTTTATTGAGGATGAGTCGTTCTGGATGTATCGGCTGTGGGTGTGAGGGGCGGGTGATCGGCCCGTTCCCACAGACATCTACCCGACCGGCTGCGCGGCAGGTGCTGTTTCTCCGTAAGAACACACCAACGCAAATCGTCTTGATCGATTGGCTGGAGATCACGACACCCCCTTCTTCACCTCGATTGAGCGTCGGACCTCAAACAACTGATCGATAAGCTGCTGAAGATCCTTCATCAACTCATCGAATCGCGGAGGTAGAGGACTATCCCAACTCACCGGTATCGGAGTCAAAGCCAGCTTTTCTGAATTAGCCTGACGCACACCCTCCGCCAGAACCACGATGCCAAAGATATCTCCGGACATGCACGTGATAATGTCAACGCACGAGCCCGGCAGGTACTTGTAGGCATCGCGCTGCAGTAGCGTTTCGTATCGGCCTTCAATGGACTTTGCTATTTGCACAAGAGCAATTGATGGATACCCTTCTTTGATGAACATCGCCTTTAGATAGCCGACCCTGGCCTTGAGATCCCCCGCAATTGCAATCAGGTGGTGCGTCGCTCGCACGATCTCTTGTCGTCGATCGTCTTCTCGAATGATGTTGCCATTCAACAGCAGGCGATTTGCCACCCGTACAACCACGAGCACCGACAAGAGAGGCACGAAGTACGGTAGCAGTTGCCAAAATGCTGAATATTGGCGCTCGTAGATCAATAGCACCGCGCGGCCAATGATTAGTACAAGAAAGACAATCACCACGTAGGTCAGCGCATCGATATCCCGATCACTCCGCCTGTAGTCACTAATGAAAGACTCAATCACGCGAATCGTTGCCCCCTAACGTCTGAATTCACATGCGGTGTGCGGCTTCATCGCGCAGCGTCCCGTGGAATGATGAATTAGCCCTTGTTCTTCCAACGCGCATCAATTTCCTCACAAGCCGCTTCGATGTCATTCATTTTTCGTTTGAAAGCCTTCGGCGCACTAACAACCCGCTGAGTTGGAACATCCACCACATAGCATTTTGCATGATCGACTGCTGAGTCCTTCACTGCGCCTTCCAGATATACCCTCATGGCCGTAGCCACATATTCGGCCGCCTGAGGCGTTAATGGACTTGTCTTGGGGAAATGGAGTTTTACGCAACCGACAACTCGCCCAGATTCTGGATCTTTAAGAACGGCGTCGGGTCTCATACTTATATTAACGCCAGCGACCTCCATAGTATTGGATGAAGTAGATTCCCCTGACTCAACAACAAGACCTTCCAAATTTAAACTCTCTGAGGCTTCCAAGAAATCCTCAATTGCCGAGGCGGAAGCTTGCCGATCTTGCTCTGCGAACTCACTTCCTCCATTTGGAATTCTGAGGCTTGACGCAGCAGATAAAATCTTTGAGTCGTCATTCATTCCAGTTGAGAGGTAGTCAACTATTTCCTCTCTCGCGTCAGAGTACCTGGCCGCGATAAATGTCTTTGGTTGTTGCTGATCCTCGATGATTCTCTTTCGCCTGGAAGGCGTTGCCGTCAGATACTCACCAAGTTTGTTAACGCTAATTCTAGGCTTTGACATGAGTCGACTCCTGTGAGAAATAGCCAACGTGAAAATTCAGGGATGTTGCGCGGCTTCATCGCGCAGAGTCCCCTGAAACAGCGGGTTATCCGGCTCTACCCACCTGTAGCGCTCACCACGCAACAGTCGCTCTGCCGGCTTGTTCAAGATTGTCTTGCGCCACCGAATGATAAGAAACTCTTCGAGTTCGGCACGACCCAACTGAACTTCAATGAAAGAAATGGCGAAGCGCTTTGCCATTTCTGCAGTTAGAGCGGCTTCGTTGTTTGATGGGATGTTTAGTAGCTTCGCGGCCTTTCTGCGAAATGTATGATTCACCGTTCTTCCCATATCGCCCATTCGAGAGCGGAGCGCGGAAGTTTCACCTATATAGATTGGCGTTTTCGAAAAAATATCCCATATCGCATAGACACCTGCCTCATGCGGGATGTCATCAGCCCACGACTCGAATCCGAATATGCGGCGTGATGGCGCTTGCAGTAGCGCTGCTTCCATTTCCAGAAGTCTTGTACGTACAGTGATGTCCATGCGTGAGACGGCTAACGGTGGAAGGAAGCAGTGGACAGCCAGCGTAGCTGACTGCCCACCGGAAGTGGCGACACGCCGCTGCGGGTTTGCTGCATCGCCACGTCAGTCCTCTCTTCGATCCGGCTCGGTTGCGTGAATGAACACGGTAAACGTGTCCGCTGGCCGGGGGGCCTTGGCGAGATCGAGCGCATGACCGATGGCGCCGCGGTGATAGGTGCCATGGTTGATCAGGTGGTAGAGCACTTCCTCCCGGCTCAGCGCGCCTTTCTTGCCGTCGACGAAGGTGAAGTGGATTCGCTGTTCGAGGTGATCGGGCTGCAAGGCCTGGGCGTAGTCCTGCAGCCACTGGTTCGATGCGCCGAGGCGGGCGGCCAGCGTTTCGAAGGGGGGCAGTTCCGGCGTATTGGTCGAGTCGTGCGGTTCGGCGCCGCCGGTGAGCCGGGCGCGGAACAGTTCTTCGACGCGGACCATGTGATTCAACTGCTGTCTGGCGAAGTCGAACTGGGCGACATGAGTCTCGCGGTCGATCCGGGCCACGGCATCCAGGGTCCGCTGATCGGCCCAGGCCTTGTACTTGAGGGGGGTGTGGAGGTGCATGGGGGTGAGGAGAATGGCCTTATCCATTTTGGGTGTACGGCCCGGTGCCGTGCCTTCTCCGAATCTACTGCGCGCCACACGGGGCGGCAAGCATGATGTCGACGTATTTCCGGGACGCGCATCTATTGCTTCAACGAGGTCTGGACTGGGCCGGATCAGCGTCCTGGAGGTGCTCGCCGCCATGTCCCATGGACTCGCGACCTCCTCCGAGGTACTCGCGACCATCCCGGAGGACCTCGCGACCACCGCCGAGGTAGTCCGTCCTGTATCGGAAGTCCTCGATTGGGTGCGAGGGATAGGGCAGTCCTGTCTGCGGGCTGCTCGCGAGGAGCGCCCGGACAGTCGGCCCCTGTCCCGGTGGGCCTCGCGAGGAGCTTTCGGATAGGGCGGGAGTGTCGGCGGGATAGGGGCGGTCTGTCCCGGCGATACTCGCGAGAGACTCGCGGATAGGGCAGGACATTCGCCGGGCTCCTCACGAGGAGCTTGCGGAGGGTCGGGACGGCTTCGGGGGATGTCGGATCGGCGTCCCGGGATATCTGGCCGGGCGGATTGCGTGTGCGGAGCGAATCGGCGGGGGGCGAGTGAATGTCGCCGGGACGCGGCAGGGTGTCGGCGGGCCGCCGGACGGCTGCGGAGAGCGGACCTGCCGGCGGGCGGAGGGACGGTCAGGCTTCCGGCTTGGCGACGCTGCGCGGCTTGCGGGACAGGCGGGTCTGCATGGATTCCTTGAGGGTGTCGAGGGCGGTGCCCTTGCCGCTGACCTTGGCGAGGGCGTAGCCGTCGTAGGCGGCGCTCATGATGTCGCTGCCGAGGGCCAGTTCGGTGTCGTCGGCCCGGTCGGCAAGGGTGCGCAGGCGTTGCAGGCGGGGGCGCAGGACGTCGAGGGCGACGATGTCCTGCTGGAAGCCGGTGAGGTCGAAATTGCTGGGCACGATGCCGGGGTTCTGGCGCAGCACCAGTTCGGTCTGGCGGCAGAAGGCTTCGGACTTGTCTCCCATCTTGACGGCCTTGCGGCGCTCGTCGGCGGAAAGCGTGATGAGGGCACCGAGCTTGGCTTCGAGCGCGGTGAGCATGCCATCGATAGCCTCGACATCGGCCGGGGCAAAGGTGATCGAGACCAGATTCTGGGTCATGGTGAAGCTCCTTGAGATTGAAGTGATGTGGCCACGGCGTGAAGATGCACGTCTTCGACAATGCCAATGACAACACCGCAAATATTACATACAGATTATCCTTTTTGAATTATCAGTCGGTAGGGAGAGCCTGGTTGGTCCATCGCGTACGTGTGAATGGACGGGAAACAAAGCGGAACGGCAGAAAAGAAAAACCGGCCTGGCGGCCGGTCATTGTTTTTGGCGGGGGACTGGGAGTTCCTAGACACCGTCGGGCTGAGTACGGAGGCTTGTTATTGCGTACTGGAGAGCCCCGGCGCCAGGGGGGGCGGGCCATGTTTGCGAATTACTCCGGCAAGTGGCAGACCGCTTCAATGTTGTTGCCTTCCGGGTCAATCACGAACGCGCCGTAATAGTTGGCATGGTAGTCCGGACGGAGCCCGGGGGCACCATTGCATTTCCCGCCAGCGGCGATGGCTGCCTTGTAGAAAGCATCGACTTGCGCACGATTTTCTGCGCGCCAGGCGAGGTGGCAGCCGGATGTTGCTGCCGGGCCGCCGTAGGGTGAAGGCCCGTCGATAAACCACACATCGGCTTTTTTGCCATCGGGCTCGGATGCGTCTGGATAGGCAAACCCAAGGATGTTTGAGCCGTACTGACCTTCGAAACATACGCTGTAACCCAGCGGTTCCAGGGCAGCGCTATAAAAGGCCTTTGCGCGGGCGATATCGATAACGCGGAACGTCATGTGGTCAAGCATGCGGGATCTCCTGAAATGAAGTCGACGTGCAGCAGCCTACCATCAAACTGTATTTACATACAGTTTGATGCCATAAACCTAGCTTCATTTTGGGACGACGACACTGCAGGGCGATGACTGCCGGTGCTTGGCACGCCCTGAGCACGGAATTTTTGACACGCCCCTTCGACAGGCGATAAAAAACCCGGGTGGCGCACTGGCCGGCCCGGGTTTCTGCGATCCCTTGGCGGGAGCGGCGTTTCAGAACGGGATGTCGTCGTCGAAGCCGCCGAAATCGTTGCCGCCGGCCGGACGCTGGGGCGCGGACGGGGCGCTGGGGGCCGGGGCGGAACCGCCACCGAAGCCACCGCTGTCGCGGCCACCGCCATAGGACGGCGAGCCGCCACCGCCGCTACCACCGCCGTAGTTGCCGCCGCTGTCACGACCGCCGCCGTAATTGCCGCCGCCACCGCTGTCGCGGTTACCGCCACCGTAGTTGCCGGCCGGGCGGCCGCCACCGAAGCCGCCTTCGCTGCGGCCCGACTCGTCGCCGCCGCCCATGCCCTGACGGCTGCCGAGCATCTTCATCTCGTCGGCACGGATTTCGGTGGTGTAGCGGTCCTGGCCGTCCTTGTCCTGCCACTTGCGGGTGCGCAGGGAGCCTTCCACGTACACCTGGCTACCCTTGCGCAGGTATTGCCCGGCGATCTCGGCGAGCTTGCCGAAGAACACCACGCGGTGCCACTCGGTGGCTTCGCGCTTCTCGCCGCTGGCCTTGTCGCGCCAGGTGTCGGTGGTGGCGAGGGTGATGTTGCAGATCGCGTCGCCGCTGGGGGCGTAACGGGTTTCGGGATCCTTGCCCAGGTTGCCGACAAGAATCACTTTGTTGACCGAAGCCATATGTCTCTCCTAAAAATTCTGTAGGGCTGGCGCTCAGGCCGTTGCCACGTTGCGGCGCACCGGCGCCGGCATGCTGGAGGCGAGGATCAGCCAGGCCACGGCGAGGCCGCCGCCGAGCAGCGACACCGCGCCCGGGCCGACGTGCTGGGCCAGCCAGCCGCCCAGGGCGCCGCCGAGGAACAGGCCGATGGACTGCAGCGTGTTGTAGATGCCCAGCGCCGTGCCCTTGGCGTGCGGCGGAGCGATCTTGGAAATCCACGAGGGTTGGGTCGCCTCGAGCACATTGAAGGCGACGAAGAACAGGGTCAGCAGGATCGCCAGCGGCCACATGCCGGCGTTGCCCTCGAAATAGAGGCCGACCTGCACCGCCAGCAGCAGCCCGATGGCGGAGTTGAAGATGCTCTTCATGGCGCCCTTCTTCTCGGCGACGATCACCGCCGGCACCATCACCGTGAAGGACACCAGCACCGCCGGGAGGTAGACCTTCCAGTGTTCGGCCACCGGCAGGCCAGCGCGCACGAGGCCGGCGGGGACCAGCACCCACATGGCAGTCTGCATCAGGTGCAGCGCGAAGACGCCGAAGTTGAGGCGCATCAGCTGACTGTTGCCGAGCACTTCGGAGAAGCGCGCGGTGGCCCGCGGCACCGGCGGCGCGGCCGGCACGACGAAGATCACGGCGAGGATGGCCAGCCCGGCCAGCACGGCGGTGAGCCAGAACAGGCCGCTCATGCCGATCACGGAATACAGCAGCGGCGCGGCGACCATCGACAGCGCGAAGACCAGGCCGATGGAGGCGCCGATCATCGCCATCACCTTGGTGCGGTGCTGGTCGCGGGTGAGGTCGGCGGCCAGCGCGGTGACCGCGGCGGAGATGGCGCCGGCACCCTGCAGCACCCGGCCGATGACCACCGTATGCACGTCGGGGGCGAGTGCCGCGACGATGCTGCCGATCGCGTACAGGATCAGGCCGAAGACGATCACCGGCTTGCGCCCGAAGCGGTCGGAGGCAGCGCCGAAGGGGATCTGCAGGAAGGCCTGGGTCAGGCCGTAGGCGCCGATGGCCATGCCGACCAGGGCCACATCGTCGCCTCCGGGCATGCCGTGGGCGTGCACCGCGAAGACCGGCAGGATCAGGAACAGGCCCAGCATGCGCAGCGCAAAGATCGCAGCCAGCGAAACGCCGGCGCGGCGCTCGGCCGGGCTCATATTGTCGTCTGTAGAGGAAGCCATGAAACGTGCTGCGTGGGGAGGGTCAGGAGGCGTATATTAACAGGTTGCCCCAGCCCACAATGCCCCATGGACGCCATCCGAATCCGCGGTGCCCGCACCCACAATCTGAAGAACATTGCGCTCGACATTCCGCGCAACCAGCTCACCGTGATCACCGGCCTGTCCGGCTCGGGCAAGAGCTCGCTGGCCTTCGATACGCTGTACGCAGAGGGCCAGCGCCGCTACGTGGAGTCGCTGTCGGCCTACGCCCGCCAGTTCCTGCAGCTGATGGAAAAACCCGACGTGGACCTCATCGAGGGCCTGTCGCCGGCGATCTCCATCGAGCAGAAGGCCACCAGCCACAACCCGCGCTCGACGGTGGGCACGGTCACCGAGATCCACGACTACCTGCGCCTGCTCTACGCCCGCGCCGGCACGCCCCACTGCCCGGACCACCCGGAGCATGCACTGGAGGCCCAGAGCGTGTCGCAGATGGTGGACGCGGTGCTGGCGCTGCCGGAAGAAACCAAGCTGATGATCGTTGCGCCGGTGATCAGCGGCCGCAAGGGCGAGCAGGCCGACCTGTTCGTCGAGCTGCGTGCCCAGGGTTTCGTGCGGGTGCGGGTGGATGGCATCGTGCATGAGCTGGACAACCTGCCGGTGCTGGACAAGAACCGCCGCCACGACATCGAGGTGGTGGTCGACCGCCTGAAGGTGCGCCAGGACCTGCGCGGCCGCATCGCCGAATCCTTCGAAACGGCACTGACCCATGCCGAGGGCCGTGCCATCGCGGTGGAGATGGACTCCGGCAAGGAGTACCTGTTCTCGGCCAAGTTCGCCTGCCCGGTGTGCAGCTTCGCGCTGGCCGAGCTGGAGCCGCGGCTGTTCTCCTTCAACAATCCGATGGGCGCCTGCCCCAAGTGCGACGGCCTCGGCAATGTGGATTTCTTCGACCCGCAGCGGGTCGTCGCCCATCCCGACCTGTCGCTCGCCTCCGGCGCGATCCGTGGCTGGGACCGCCGCAACCAGTTCTACTTTCAGCTGCTGGTCAGCCTGGCCGACCATTACGGTTTCAGCATCGACACGCCCTTCGAGGAACTGCCGGCGGAAACCCGCGAGGTGGTGCTGAACGGTTCCGGCAAGGAGAAGATCGCCTTCCGTTACCTGTCCGATGGCGGCAAGCCGGTGCTCAAGGAGCACGCCTTCGAAGGCATCATCCCCAACCTGGAACGGCGCTACAAGGAGACCGACTCGATCGCGGTGCGCGAGGAGCTGGCCAAGTACCGCGCCAACTGCCCCTGCCCGGCCTGCGGCGGCGGCCGCCTGCGCACCGAGGCGCGCTACGTGCTGATCGGCGAGCGCAACCTGTCCGAGGTCAGCCGCCTGCCGCTGGCCCAGTGCAAGAGCTTCTTCGACGGCCTGCGCCTCGCCGGCCAGCGCGCCCAGGTGGCCGAGAAGATCGTCAGCGAAATTTCGTCGCGCCTGCAGTTCCTCATCAACGTGGGCCTCGACTACCTGTCCCTCGACCGCTCCGCCGACACCCTGTCGGGCGGCGAAGCCCAGCGCATCCGCCTGGCCAGCCAGATCGGCTCCGGCCTCACCGGCGTGATGTACGTACTCGACGAACCGTCCATCGGCCTGCACCAGCGCGACAACGACCGCCTGCTGGAAACCCTGCGCCGCCTGCGCGACATGGGCAACACGGTGATCGTCGTCGAGCACGACGAAGACGCGATCCGCATGGCCGACTACGTGGTGGACATGGGCCCCGGCGCCGGCGAGCACGGTGGCCGGGTGATCGCCGAAGGCACGCCGGAGGTGGTTGCCGCCCATCCGGACTCCCTCACCGGCGCCTTCCTGTCCGGCAGCCGCAGCATCGCGGTGCCGGCCAAGCGTACGCCGGCCGACGCTGACAAATACCTGCGCATCGAGGGCGCCAACGGCAACAACCTGAAGGACGTCACCATCGACATCCCGGTCGGCCTGCTGACCTGCGTCACCGGCGTATCCGGCTCGGGCAAGAGCACGCTGATCAACGACACCCTCTACGCCCACGTGGCGCGCCACGTGAACGGCAGCAGCATCGAGGCGGCGCCGTGCATCGACATCCACGGCCTGGATCACTTCGACAAGGTCATCAACGTGGACCAGAGCCCGATCGGCCGCACGCCGCGCTCCAACCCGGCCACCTACACCGGCCTGCTGACGCCGATCCGCGACTTGTTCTCCGGCGTGCCGGAAGCGAAGGCCCGCGGTTACGGCCCCGGCCGCTTCAGCTTCAACGTCAAGGGCGGCCGCTGCGAGGCCTGCCAGGGCGACGGCCTGATCAAGGTGGAGATGCACTTCCTGCCCGACATGTACGTGCCCTGCGACATCTGCCACGGCAAGCGCTACAACCGGGAAACCCTGGAGATCCGCTACAAGGGCAAGACCATCTACGAAGTGCTGGAGATGACCGTCGAGCAGGCGCTGGAATTCTTCAACGCCGTGCCCATCGTCGCCCGCAAGCTGGACACCCTGATGCAGGTCGGCCTCGGCTACATCCGCCTCGGCCAGAGCGCCACCACCCTGTCCGGTGGCGAAGCGCAGCGGGTCAAGCTGGCGCTGGAGCTGTCCAAGCGCGACACCGGCCGCACCCTGTACATCCTCGACGAGCCGACCACCGGCCTGCACTTCGCCGACATCGAGCTGCTGCTGTCGGTGCTGCACCGCCTGCGCGATCACGGCAACACCATCGTCGTCATCGAGCACAACCTGGACGTCATCAAGACCGCCGACTGGCTGCTCGACATGGGCCCGGAAGGCGGCAACGGCGGCGGCACCCTGGTCGGCTGCGGCACGCCGGAAGCGCTGGCCGCCAACCCCGCCAGCCACACCGGCCGCTACCTGGCCAAGCTGCTGCCCGGCGCCTGAGCCCTCACCCGCTTTCCCCATCCGCCCCCGTGCCACCGCCGGGGGCGGCATCCAGTACACTGATCACCCGTCTCGTCGCACTTTTATCGCGCCATGTCCGAACTCTGGTCCTCCCTCCGCCCGCAACTCGAATACCTGGCCACCCCGCTGCCGCTGGCCGCCCTCGGACTCGCCGACGCCCACCGGGACGAGATCGCCCCGCTGCTGGTGGCCGAGCTGGAAGCGCTGGCCGCCGACCCGACGCCGGCCCAGGCCGACGGCTACGTGCTGCATCTGTATGCGATGCTGCTCCTCGCCCGCTGGCGCGACCACCGTGCCTACCGGCCGCTGGTCGAGCTGGGCCATCTTGACGAGAGCCAGGTGGACACCGTCTTCGGCCAGCTCGTCCATGACAGCTTCGGCCGTGCGCTGGCCTCCACCTGCGACGGCGACCTGGCGCCCCTCAGCACGCTGGCCGACGACGACGGCGCCAGCCGCTGGGCCCGTGCCGCCGCACTGGAAGCCATGAGCCTCGCCGCCCTCGAAGGCCTCACGCCGCGTGCGCCGGTGGTGGACTTCCTCGCCGACTTCGGCACCCGCGAGGCCCAGGCCCTGCAGGACACGCCGGAACGCGGCGAGGACTTTCCGCTGCTCGACGCGCTGGTCACCCACCTGGCCGACCTGGGTGCCGTCGAACAGCTGCCGACGATCCACGAATGGTTCGCCGCCGGCCTCATCGACGACAGCTATGTGGACGCCGACCAGCTCGAGGACGACATCCGCCGCAGCCCCGCCGACGCACTGGCCGCTCTGCGCGAAGCCGGCCACGGCCTGATCGACGACCTGCGCCCGGAAATCGCCGCCTGGCCGGACATCCACCACATGCCGCCGGTGGCGCTGGCGCCGATCCCCCTCGGCGCGATCCGCGAGCCCATCGTCCGCGACGGCGCCAAGGTCGGCCGCAACGACCCATGTCCCTGCGGCAGCGGCCGCAAGTACAAGAAGTGTCATGGCGCCAACTGAGCGCCGCCGACTGAATCCCGACATCCTGCTGCCATCAGGCCGACACCCGCGCTCGGCTATCATGGCGGCCTCGCGACGAACTGGAAGCCCATCATGACCGACACCACGCCCGACCTTCCCGCCGATGCCTCCGACAGCAAGGCTGGCTTCGATCTGGACGATTTCGAGGTCCGCGTGCTGGCGGTACTGATCGAGAAATCCTTCGTCACCCCGGACTCCTACCCACTGTCGGTCAATGCGCTGGTCACCGGCTGCAACCAGCTCACCGGCCGCGAACCGGTGATGAACCTGTCGGAGGCCACCGTGCTGGCCACCCTCGACCGCCTCTCCGAGCGTGGGCTGGTCACCCAGCGGCACCAGGCCGGGGCACGCGTATCCAAGTGGGAACACCAGATCCGCCTGCGCCATTCCCTCACCCCGCCGATGCAGGCGGTGCTGGCCATCCTGATGCTGCGCGGCCCGCAGACCCTCGGCGAGATCCGCGCCCGCTGCGAGCGCATGCACACCTTCGGCAGCCCGACCGAAGTCGAAGACGTGCTGGAGAAACTCGGCGACAAGTACCCGCCGATGATTGTCCAGCTACCGAAGGCACCCGGCACCAAGGAAGCCCGCTACACCCACCTGATGAGCGGCGAGGCTGCCGCCCAGCAGAGCCACAGCTTCGAAACCGCCGAGCAGGCCGCCCCCCGCGGCAGCCGTGTCGGGGAACTCGAAGAGGAAGTTCGCCGTCTGCGTCAGCAGCTGGAATGGCTGACCAACGAATTCGAAGAATTCCGCAAGCAGTTTCAGTGAGGGCGTGGAGGCGCGGCGAGTACATGCCGGGTAGCCACCGCACCGGCCCCAGACGCTGCGCCCAGACCACTCGCCCTTAACCCATCGTCCAAGTAAGAACCTCATGCTCGTCCATCCCCAGTTCGACCCCGTCGCCATCGCCATCGGCCCCCTCGCGGTGCGCTGGTACGGCCTGATGTACCTCGTCGCCTTCATCCTCTTCGTGGCCCTCGGCCGGGTCCACGCCAAGCGGCGGCCGGAGCTGGGCTGGGACGCGCAGCAGATCGACGACCTGCTGTTTTACGGAGTACTCGGGGTGATCCTCGGCGGGCGTCTGGGCTACGTGCTGTTCTACAAGCCGGCCTACTACTTCAGCCATCCGGCCGAGATCCTCGCCGTCTGGCAGGGCGGCATGGCCTTCCACGGCGGCTTCCTCGGCGTGCTGGTGGCCATGTGGCTGTTCGGCCGCAAGACCAATCGCCCCTGGCTGGCCGTCACCGACTTCATCGCCCCGCTGGTGCCCCTCGGCCTGGCCGCCGGGCGCCTCGGCAACTTCATCAACGGCGAGCTGGTCGGGCGCGTCACCGACGTGCCGTGGGCGATGATCTTCCCGCAGGTGGACAACCTGCCGCGCCACCCGTCCCAGCTCTACCAGTTCTCGCTGGAAGGGGTCAGCCTGTTCCTGATCCTGTGGTCGTTCGCCGCCAAGCCGCGACCCCGCGGCCTGATCTCGGCGGCTTTCCTGATCGGTTACGGCTGCTTCCGCTTCATCGCCGAATTCGGCCGCGAGCCGGACGACTTCCTCGGTCTGCTGACCTTCGGCATGTCGATGGGCCAGTGGCTGTCCCTGCCGATGATCCTCGCCGGCATTGCCATGGCCGTGTGGGCCGCCAAGCGCAACAAGACCTGAAGCCGGCCGCCGCGCCGCTCAATCCACCGGCAGACCGATGGCCGCCAGCACCCAGGCGGCCAGCAGCACTCCGTTGCTGAGAGCGAAGGCCGCCAGGCGGTGATAGACGTTGTTGTAGCCCAGGTGGATCAGGCTATGCACGACCCTCAGCCCAACGTAGGTCCATGCCAGCCCCAGCTGCAGCGCCGAGTGCTGGCCGGTCACGTAGCACAGCAGCCCCAGCACGTAGAACAGCACCGGCAGCTCCAGCAGGTTCATGTAGTTCCGGTTGGGCAGGCACACATCGGGCGGCACCTGTGCCGACTCGCCGAAACGGAAATCCGACACCTGGACGCGACCGGCAAACCCCGCGCCAAGCCGCCTGACGGCGATCAACAGCAGGATCACGAAGGTCCAGCCCGCCAGGGCGAACTGGGGATAGAGCATGGCAACGCGCATGGAAGCAGGTGGGGCTGCACGGGCAACGCCCGCCAAAGCCATTCACAATGCATGAACACGCGCGCAGCATAAGTGAGCACACCGGGAATGTCCAAGATGTGCACAGGGTTTTCCTGGCTTGGCAGCCGGATGGAATCAACCCAAAGTGAGTGCCATGAACACCCAACCCAACAATCCCCTGCACGGCGTCACCCTCGAACACATGCTGACCGAGCTGGTCGCCCGCTACGGCTGGAAGAGCCTCGGTGCGGCCATCCCGATCCGCTGCTTCAACAACGACCCCAGCATTCCGTCCAGCCTGAAGTTCCTGCGCCGCACGCCCTGGGCCCGTGCCGAAGTGGAGCGGCTGTACCTGCAGCAGCGCGACTGATTCGGAGCAGAGAGTGCCAAAGTTAATAGTGCCCCGATAGAAAACCACAAATACTGCCAATCGAATACTCCATCCATCCTCGATCCCGCTCACAACAAGAAGAACGGAGATTTGCAGTTTGAGGAAAAGCCATCCGTCCAGCCCCTCGAGGGCGGCCATGCAGCCCGTCCGTCTGCGTCGCCCTGCCGCATCCGCAGTCCGGGCGGACAGCCCGCTGCCGGGTGCCCCGCCTGGCACGCCGGGACGATGCCGATCGTGACAATCCCGCTGCGTCACCTCGAACGCCTGCTGCCTGTTTCGGTGGGTCTGGCCTCCGTGTGCCTGACCGGTTGGCTGTGGCTGCACGAGCGGCAGGGCCTGGACGCCAGGTTGCGGACCCAGTTCGAATCCAGCGTGCGCCAGACCACCGGCCGCATCGAACAACGCCTGGCCGCCGTCGAGCTGATGCTGCGCGGGGCCCGTGGCCTGTTCGAGGCCTCCAGCCAGTTCAGTGCCGACGACTTCCGGCGCTACGTGAACGTGCTGACCGATGGCACTGATTTCGCCGGGCTGCAGGTCATGGCTTACACGCCCCGGCCACCGGGGCATGCCGACGACGCGCCGCTGCCGATTGCCTATGTCGCCCCCTATACGCCAGCCAACGAGGGGGCCATCGGGCGTGACATGCATGCCGACCCACTGCGCCGCGAGGCCATGCAGCAGGCGCGGGACGCCGGCATCGCCGCTATGACCCGCAAGATCATGCTGCTGGTGGATGAAGCCCCCAGCCAGCCCGGTTTCGCGATGTACCAGGCCCTCTACGCCAAAGATCAGCCCATCGACAGTCCGGCGGCCCGCCGTCAGGCCCTGCGTGGCTGGGTGCATGTGGCCTTCCGGCTCGAGGCACTGATGGCCAGCCTGTACGGAGAAGGCATCCCCGGCCTCGCGCTGCGCATCTACGACGGCAGCGATGTCACGCCGGAAACGCTGATCTTCGACTCCCACCCCGGAGCGGAGGCGCAGGCTGCACCGCGCTTCGCCACGCTCCAGTACATCGGCTTTCCCCAGCACAACTGGACGCTGGCCATCCGCAGCACGCCGGAATTCGAACAACAGCGTGGCCTCGGCTCGACCCGGATCATCGCCGTGGCCGGCACCAGCCTGAGCCTGCTGCTTGCCCTGCTGACCTGGCAACTGGTTACCGGCCGCAGCCGGGCCTTCGCCCACGCCCAGGCGATGACGCGCGAACTGCGGGAGAGCGAGGAGCGCATGCGCCACATGGCCCAGCACGACCCGCTGACCCGCCTGCCCAACCGGGCGCTGTTCGCCGACCGCCTGCACTCCGCGCTGGCGCGAGCCCGCCGGGAACACACGCAGGCCGGCCTGATGTTCGTGGACCTGGACCGCTTCAAGCCGGTCAATGACGCCCACGGCCACGCGGTCGGCGACAAGCTGCTGATCGCCGCTGCTTCGCGCATGCGCGAATGCCTGCGCGAAGCGGACACCCTGGCCCGCATGGGCGGCGACGAGTTCGTCGTGCTGCTGCCCCACGTGGATACGCCGATGGACGCCCGACGCGTCGCCGAGCGCATCCTCAGCGCCCTGTCCCATCCCTTCGAGGTGGACGGACTGCAGCTGCAGATCTCTGCCTCCATCGGCATCGGCCTGTTCCCCGACCACGGCGAGGACGACGTCAGCCTGATGAAGAGCGCCGACAACGCCATGTATCAGGCCAAGGACGTGGGGCGCGCCTGCCTGGTCTTCGCCGACTGAGCGCCACGTTCAGCAGCACTCCACCTCGATCTGCTCGAGCAGCGCCAGCCCCGCCTCGTCGTCGCAGCCTTCCAGGAGCTCGCGGATCTGGTTGATGTTGCTGTGGATCAGGAACAGGTCGTCCACCTGCGGCCCGCCTTCGCCGCGACGCTTCTTCTGGAAGTAATCCCAGAAAACATTGCCGCGCCCCGGCGCCTGCAGGTGGGCGTCGAGGACCTCCATCAGGCGCCGGGCATTCAGGTCGCAGTCGATCCCGCAAAAGCTGATGTAACGATCCGGCTGACTGGCCGGCTGAAGGTGTTCGCTTTCCCGCTTCATCACGTTTCTCCTGAAAAAATGGATGAAACGGACTGTACGGAAAGGCCAGCGCCGCTTCCGTCGGCCAGCCGACACTCCGGCTGGCGGCTAGCCCTGCGCCAGGCTGCGGGCGGCCAGCGCGGGCAGGTCGTGGATCAGCAGGGCGCGCCGGCCGCGGCGGCTCAGCACGCCTTCCCGCTGCCACTGGTTGATCAGCGAGGACACCGACTGGCGCGTGGTGCCGAGCAGGCAGGCGATGTCCTCGGTGCCCAGGTCGAGGGGCAGCACGCAGCCTTCCGGGCCCTGTTCGCCGCGACGCTCGGCCTGGCGCATCAGGAAACGCGCCAGCCGCGCCGGCACGTCGCGGAAAGCCAGGTCTTCCACCAGCGACACTGCGTTGTCGAGGATGCGCCCCAGCACCTTCATCATCAGCGGCGCCACCGTCGGTGCCCCGGTCAGCTTGGCGGCGAACTCGCGGATGCCGATCACCCACAGGGAGGCCGGTTCCAGGCCACGCACGAAAGTCGGCGTGTGGGTGGTAAAGATGTCGCCCGGCTCCAGGATGCTCAAGCTGAGTTCCCGCGCATCGCTGGCCAGATAGACCCGCAGGCGGCCGCTGCGCACGATGAAGACCTGGTTCAGGGCCTGGCCGGGAGTGGCCAGCAGTTGTCCCTTGCCCACCTCGCGGGAGGTGAAGCCATCGAGAAAACCGGCCGGAAAGCCGGCCAGCGGATCGGGATTGGGGGCGGCCATGGCCATGAACATAGCACACGGAGGCCCCCCGGCCGGCCCCGCCAAACCGCGCAAAAGCGAGGCCCGGCGCCCCTTCCGTGAGATCCGCCGCTTTCCCGGACGAATATCCCTACGTTAAGATGCCCCACAGAGCGTCGCCTAGTTCTGGATTCGGACGGGTGTCGCATTACCCCCGCACCGGCCCGCGCGGTCGGTCGTCCGACCTCTCCCGAGCGGCGCCGCGCCGGCAGCCAGGGGGAAGGCTCACGTCCCGCAGGCTGCCGTTCCGGTCCCCCAACGACAATGAGAGCGCAGCCATGGAATACGAAACCGTAGACACGCAAGTCTCCCCCACCGGGCGCCTGGAAGTGCTGTCCAGCTCGGAAGCCGCCAAATTGTCGAACCAGGGCGACAGCGCCCTGAACACCCTGTACCGCAACTGTTCGCTGGCGGTGCTCAACTGCGGCAACGAGATGGACGACGGCAAGGAACTGCTGGAGCGTTACCGCAACTTCGACATCCGCGTGCAGCAGCGGGCCCGCGGCATCAAGCTGGACATCCACGGCGCGCCGGCCAGCGCTTTCGTGGACGGGCGCATGATCCGTGGCATCCAGGAACACCTGATCGCGGTGCTGCGCGACGTGGTCTATGTGGGCAACGAGATCAACGGCAACCCGAAATTCGACCTCAGCACCTCGGCTGGCGTCACCGACGCGGTGTTCCACATCCTGCGCAACGCCAATGTGCTGCAGCCGATCACCCAGCCCAACGTGGTGGTGTGCTGGGGCGGCCACTCGATCAACCGGGAGGAATACGACTACACCAAGCTGGTCGGCTACCAGCTCGGCCTGCGCGGCATGGATATCTGTACCGGCTGCGGCCCCGGCGCCATGAAGGGGCCGATGAAGGGTGCCGCCATCGCCCACGCCACCCAGCGCCTCAAGGGCGGCCGCTACCTGGGCTTCACCGAGCCGGGCATCATCGCGGCAGAGGCGCCAAACCCGGTGGTGAACGAACTGGTGATCCTGCCCGACGTGGAGAAGCGTCTGGAAGCCTTCGTGCGCACCAGCCACGGCATCGTGGTCTTTCCGGGCGGGGTCGGCACCTGCGAGGAGATCCTCTACATCCTCGGCATCCTGCTCCACCCGGACAACGCGGCGATCCCCTTCCCGCTGGTGTTCACCGGCCCCAAGAGCGCCGAGGAATACTTCGTGCGCATCGACCGCTTCATCGCCGAGACCCTCGGCGACGCGGCCCGCCAGCGCTACAAGATCATCATCGACGACCCGGCACGGGTGGCGCGGGAGATCAAGGGCGGCATCGAGCAGGTACGCAGCTTCCGCAAGGAGAAGCGCGATGCCTACTACTTCAACTGGCTGCTGCGCATCGAGCACGAGTTCCAGCAGCCCTTCCGCCCGACCCACGAGCGCATGCGTGGCCTCAAGCTGCACAAGGACCAACCGGCCCACCTGCTGGCCGCCAACCTGCGCCGCGCCTTCTCGGGGGTGGTGGCGGGCAACGTGAAGGACGAGGGCATCCGCGAGATCGAGAAGCACGGCAGCTTCGAGATCCACGGTGATCCGGCCATCATGGAGCCGATGGACGCGCTAATGGCTTCCTTCGTGGCCCAGGGCCGCATGAAGCTGCCGGGCAAGAAGTACAACCCCTGCTACCGCATCGTCGCCGAAAAGCACGACTGAGCAGCCGGCCGGCGGGTCTGCCCCGCCGGCCAGGTTCAATCAGCCTTTCTTTCCCACCAGCACCACGCCAGCCACCACCAGCGAGCCGCCGAGCAGCTGGAACAGCCCGATCGGCTCGGTGAGGATCAACCAGCCGAGGAACAGCGTGATCACCGGCCCGAGGGTGCCGATCAGCGACACCGGCCCGGCGCCCAGGCGGCGCATCGCCTCCGACACCATCCACACCGGCAGCACCGTCGAGAACAGCGCCATCGCCGCCGCCAGCAGCAACACCGGCGCCGGCTGCACCAGCAAGCCTAGGGGCCGGGTCAGCGCGAAATGGGCCAGGCACAGCACGCAGGCGGCGGTGCTCGCCCACGCGGTGGTGCGTGCCGCCCCCAGGCGCACGACGGCCTGGCCGTTACCCATCAGGTACAGCGCGTAGGACACCGCGCTGGCGAACACCAGGCTGCCGCCGATCCACACGTCGCGGGCGGTGCCGGTGATGGTCAGGTCGTGGGCCAGCGCCAGCGCAATGCCCGCGTAGCACAGCGCGATGCAGGCCAGCGCCCGGCGGGTGATCGGCTTGCCGAGAAAAAGCGCCGACAGCACTACCACCAGCGTCGGGTAGGCGAACAGGATCAGCCGTTCGAGGGCCGCCGAGATGTAGTGCAGGCCTAGGAAATCCAGGTAGCTCGCCAGGTAATAGCCTGAGGTGCCGAGGCCCAAGAGCAGCAACATGTCCCGCCCGGTCAGCGGCGCCGGCTGGCGGCGGCGCTGGTCCTGCCAGCCGAGGGCGACGAAGAAGGGCAGCGACATGCCCATGCGCAGGGCCAGCAGGGTGATCGCATCGACGCCGTAGGGATAGGCCAGCTTGATCAGGATGGCTTTAAAGGAAAAGCCCACCGCGCCGAGAACGGCGTAGATGAGCCCGACACGGTGACCGGGGTTCATGAGCATTCGACAAAATGGAACGGCCCCCATTAGGCCACCGGATCGCAACGGGGGGAATTGGTAAGATCCGGGGGCTGCATTCGCCGGAGACGAAAGCTTGTACTACGACCTCACCGACCTGCGCCTCTTCGCGGCGATTGCTGAAGAGGCCAGCCTGACCCGCGGTGCCGCCCGCGCCCACCTGGCGCCGTCGTCGGCCAGCCATCGCCTGGCCCGCCTGGAAGAGAGCCTCGGCGTGGCCCTCTTCGAACGCCACGCCCGCGGCCTGCGCCCCACCCGAGCCGGCGAGGCACTGCTCGGCCACGCCCGCCGGGTATTCGCCCAACTCGAACAGATGCACGCCGACCTGTCGCCCTTCGCCCGCGGCGTGCGCGCCCAGGTCAGCCTGTACGCCAACACCAACGCCATCAACTGCTTCCTGCCCGACGATCTGGGCGACTTCCTGCGCGCCGAGCCGCATATCCGCGTGACGCTCAAGGAGATGACCAGCCCGGAGATCCTGCGCTGCGTGGCAGCCGGCGAGGCAGAAATCGGCGTGGTGGCCGGCGAGGTGCCACCCGACGTGCTGCTCGCCCGCCCCTACCGGCAGGACCGCATCGTGCTGGTCACCCCGCCCGGCCATCCGGTGTCGGCACGGGCCCGCGTGCGCATCGCCGAAGTTCTCGACCAACCCTTCGTGATGCTCCACGCCGGCAGCGCCTTCCACACCGGGCTCATGAATTACGTGGCGGAAACCGGTGGCCGGCTGGACGTGCGCATCGAGGTGCGCAGTTTCGAGGCCGTGCTGCGCATGGCCG
Organism: Pseudomonadota bacterium; assembly: GCA_018241725.1. Taxonomy (GTDB): domain Bacteria; phylum Pseudomonadota; class Gammaproteobacteria; order Burkholderiales; family Rhodocyclaceae; genus Zoogloea. The sequence continues at coordinate 98,531 of JAFEDI010000093.1, forward strand.
GCGCCGGCGTCGGCCTGGGCCTAGTACCGCGCTCGGCGGCGGAGCGGGCCGGCCGCCAACGCCCCTTCGCGGTGGTGGACCTGGACGAACCCTGGGCCAGCCGCGATCTGTCCATCGTCGTACGCCGCGACCTGGCCCTGTCGCCCCACGCCCAAGCCCTGGTGGACGCCCTGGCTGGCGGACAGAACGCACATTGATGCACGCCCTTGTCGGCTTCACCACACGGATGGCATCGCCCGCCTCCCCCGCAAGCCTGAAATAACGGGGCTGGCCGGGCGTCGGCACGGCGGCGCGAAACTTGCGTGAGTGCCTCCGACCCATCCGGAGGAATCACCGATGAAGTTGCAGCTCGAACGTCCGTTCGTCGAAGCCCTGGTGCAGGCCCACCCGCGCCTGTCCTGGCTGCTGGAGCAGATGCGCTTCGGCAACCGCGCCGAAGTGAGCTTCCTGCAGATGGAGCACGACGAACTGCATTTCCTCGAAGTCCTGTTCGAAGGCGCCGGCCCCGAGATGCGCGCCCGCGCCGCGCAGATCTCCACGCTGCGCAAGGCCCTGGCCGGCGACGGCATGCGCTTCGAATCGGAAGACCTGGAACTGCTGGTGCCGGCCATCGCCCGCTACCTGGCCGACGACGCCATCCGCGGCTGGCTGTTCAGCGCCGCCAGCGCCGGCAAGCCGACCGCCTGGGTGGTCACCCGCCTCGACTACACGCCGGCCTCCAACGAGGAAACCGGCAAGGTACTGATCGAGCTGAAAGCCAACACCCGCGGCAAGGTCGTCACCAGCAACATCCGCATCGTCGCCAGCGACATCGCCAACCGCACGGTCGGCGGCATCTTCGCCGCCAAGGGCTACCTCAAGGAAACGCCGGAGCTGATCGCTGCCTATGACGACATGGCCGAGCGTTACTTCGACTGGCGCGCCCGCTACGGCGAGCAGTTCTCCGGCCGCGGTACCGCCCTCTACGCCGAGAACCCCGCCGCCAGCCACCGGGACACCGACTGGTCGCGCAAGGACGTGGTGATCCTGTCCTCCAGCGGCGGCGAGGCGCGCCTGGTGAACGACGAAGGCATCCTGTCCGACCGGGTACTGACCCTCGACGCCCCCGGCGACATCCTCGGCCCCTACCTGCGCCGCGCCGCCAAGAGCCTGCGCTACAAGGCCGATGACGTGGTGGAGGCGTCCCGCGATGCGATGCCCAAGGGCCTGTTCACCAGCCTGCCGGTGCACTTCTTCATCCTGATGTTCCACCTCGACCTGCACCACTATCTGTGGGTGCACGTCGGCGACATCCACCCCTACGAATACAAGCCGGCCCTCAAGCAGAAGCTGATCCTGCCCGCCGAGCAGACCGACCTGATCGACATCCTCACCGCCGAGATGGACCTCTTGATGGACGACATCGTGGCCGGCAAGTCCGGCGGCACCACGGTGCTGTGCGCCGGCCCACCGGGAGTCGGCAAGACCCTCACCGCCGAGGTGTACTCCGAGATCATCCGGCGGCCGCTGTACCGGGTGCACTCTGGCCAGCTCGGCCTCAACGTAGCGGCCATGGAAACCACGCTGAAGGAGGTGCTGACCCGCGCCCAGCGTTGGGGCGCCGTGATGCTCATCGACGAGGCCGACGTGTACATCAAGCGGCGCGACGACAACATCACGATGAACGCGGTGGTCGGCGTGTTCCTGCGCGTGCTCGAATACTTCAACGGACTGCTGTTCCTCACCACCAACCGCATCGACGACATCGACGAAGCCATCGTGTCGCGCTGCATCGCCCTCATCAAGTACGCCTCGCCGGATGCAGCGGCGCGCCAGCGCATCTGGCAGGTGATGGCCGAACAGTTCGGGCTGGTCCTCGACACTGCGCTGATCGAACGCCTGGCGGCGCTGTTCCCCGACGCCAGCGGGCGCGACATCAAGGGCCTCGCCAAGCTGACCGCCAAGTACTGCAAGCAGAAGCAATGTCTGCCGGACCTGGCCGCCTTCACGCGCTGCGCCACCTTCCGCGGCCTGGAGGTGGCCCATGCCTGAGCACCCCGCAGCGGCCTGGGCCCGGCAGGCCACGCTGACGCCCACCGACATCGACTGCACGACGACGGTGATGCTCAAGATCCTCGACGGCAAGTGCAAGATGAACCCGCAGGAGAAGGAGATAATCGCCGTCATCTACGACGTTGTGAAGGACCGCCCCGGCCACATTCTCGACGACACCGACCACCGCCTCATCGCCCGTGCCCGCCAGGGCATGGACGACGAACTGGTGGAGCGCATCTACGAGCAGCGCCTGATTGCGGAAACGATGATCTCGCGCCCGGTCATGAAAGCCTACAAGGCCATGCTGCGGGCCAGCGGTGTGCTCGCCACCGCCCAATCGGAGCAATCCGCCGAAGATATTTAAATCAGATATCGACTAAGCTCTCGGCCACCCGACATGCCCTTTCCGGGCACCCGGAGCACGAGAGACACGCGAGGTCGATGGATGAATTGGAAGAAATGGTTCCGCCGCGAGGGCGCCGAAGACGCAGCCGACAGCGAAGAACGGGAAGAGGAGCCGCTGACGATCCTGCCCGAGACGCCCACCACACGGGTCATCGACCTGGACGCCATCGACGCCATCGAGGCCCACATGCGCTGGAAGGCCCGCCTCGAAGCCCGCCTGTTCAGCCCCGGCAAGGGCCCCATCGCTGCCGACCAGGTCTTCCTCGACAAACGCAGCACCCTCGGCCGCTGGCTCTATGGCCGCGGCCACGAACGCTTCGGCACCCTCGACACCTTCAGCGAGCTGCGCCGCCACCACGCCGAGTTCCACCGCTACGCCGGCCAGGCCGTGCTGGCCTTCAACGCCGGCCAGCGGGACGAAGCCATCCGTCTGGTCACTGGCGGCAACTACGCCCGCGCCTCCCAACGCCTGCGCCAGACCATCACCCGGCTGTTCGAAGAGGCCGCAGGCCAGGACCACAGGTAGTCGAGCAGCAGCGAAGGCGGGCGCGGATTCAATCCACCCGCCCCTGCCCCCCCCGTCTCCGAACAAGCCATTCCCTTGCCCGGCGGCGGTGGCTGCGACAAGGAAGGGTAGCGACAGCCTCAGTGCATGTGTTTGTGGTCGTGCTCCATCGGCGCTGCGGCCGTCAGGGCACGTACCGCGGCCTTTACCTCGACAGTCTCGACCTTCTTGTCCTTGCCTTCCACCTTCAGAGTGATCGGCACCACCTCGCCCGCCGCCAGGGGTTTCTTCAGGTCGATCAGCATCACGTGGTAGCTGCCCGGCTTCAGCTCGACCGGCTTGCCAGGTTGCACGTCCAGGCGTGGCACGGCGCGCATCTTCATCACGCCGCCGTCCATTGCCATCTCGTGGATCTCGACGACGCCGGCCGCCGGGCTAGCCGCACCGACGACGGTGACGCCGCCCTGACTGCTGAGCTGCATGAAGGCACCGGTGACCTTCTGGGCCGGCACGGTGCCGCGCACCCATGGGTCCTTGACGTCCAGGTCCGCGGCAGCGGCACCGCCGATGAACAGGCCGGCCAGCGCCAGCCCTGTGAGCTTGTGGATGATGTGCACGAGATACCTCCTTGATTGGAACCGGGACGCAGCTTAGCGCGCCCGGAGGCTGGTGCGGAAATGGACGTGGGCCGGCGCGACCATTTGTCGCAGCCCGCAATTGTGTCGTATCGCGGCGACGGGCTCAGGACCAGTTCACCGTCGCCGCCAGCAGGTAGCCGGCGCCGTAGACGGTCTTGATCAGCTTGGCGTGCTGGGGGTTTTCCTCGAAGCGGCGGCGCAGCCGCGAGACGCGCAGGTCGATGCTGCGGTCCAGCGCCGACACGTCGCGTCCGCCGAGCAGCTGTTCGCGGGTCAGGATGTGGTTGGGGTGGGCCAGCAGCACCGACAGCAACTGGGCCTCGGCGGTGCTGAGGGTGTCCTGCTCGCCGCTGGGGCTGGTGAGGGTGTTGCTGCCTGGCTCGAAGCGCCAGCCGGCAAACTCGGCGACGCGCTGGCTGGGGTCAGCCGGCAAGACCACCTGGCCCGGATAGCGGCGCAGGATGCTGCGCACGCGGGCGATCAGCTCGCGCGGCTCGAAGGGCTTGACCACGTAGTCGTCGGCACCCAGTTCCAGGCCCATGACCCGGTCGTAGGTGTCGCTGCGCCCGGTCACCACCAGCAGGCCGCAGGAATGCTTGCCGCGCAACTGCTGCAGCACCGCCATGCCGTCCATGTCCGGCAGGCCCAGGTCGAGGATCACCAGCTCCGGCGCCTTGTGGCGCAGGCCATGGAAGAAGGCCTCGGCGGTGCGGAACGACTCGGCCCGGTAGCCGAATTTTTCCAGCGTATCGGCGATGAGGCGCGCGATCGCCGCCTCGTCCTCGACCACGTAGATCAGTTCTGGGGGACGGGTATGAGCCATAGCCCGAAAGCTTGGCTCATGCGGCCAGCGGACGCAAGGCCGCCAACAGCTTGTCGCGGGAGAAGGGCTTGGCGAGCAGCGGCAGATCGGGGTCGGCCTCGACGCTGGCCTGGGCTTCGGCGAAGCCACTCATCAGCACGATCGGCAGCTCCGGGCGGAAGCGCCGCACGAAGCGCGCCAAGGCCCGGCCGTCCATCGTGCCGGGCATCACCACGTCGGAGATCACCAGCGCGATGGCCGGGATGTTCTCCACCATGTCGGCCGCTTCGGCGCCGTTCTCGGCCTCAACCACCGCACAGCCCAGCTCGGCCAGCTGCATGCGCACCACCGTGCGCACATCCACGTCGTCCTCGGCGAGCAGCACCAGCTTGCCGGCCAGATCGGCGGCATTCACGTCGGCGCCGGCCGGCAGCACGTCGGGCTGCTCGTCTTCGGCGATGCTGGGCAGCAGCAAGGCCACCGTGGTGCCGCGGGCCTGACGGCTGCGGATGCGCACGCCGCCGCCCGACTGTTTGACGAAGCCGTATACCATCGACATGCCAAGGCCGCTGCCCATGCCGAACTGCTTGGTGGTGAAGAAGGGCTCGAAGACCCGCGCCAGCGTGCTGCCGTCCATGCCCATGCCGTTGTCACTGGCGGCGATCTGCACGTAGTCGCCGGGCGGCACTTCCAGGTCGGCGGCGGCATGCACGCTGAGCTGTTCCAGCGACGACTCGATGCGCAGCTCGCCGCCGTTGGGCATCGCGTCGCGGGCATTGAGCGCCAGATTGAGCAGCGCGTTCTCGAGTTGGTGGGCATCAACCATCGCCACCAGACAGGGCTCGCGGCTGGCCGTGCTGACCGCAATGGTGGACGGCAGGCTGCGGCGGATCAGCTTGGACATGCCGAGAATCAGCTCGTTGACCTCCACCGGCCGCGGCTCCAGCGGCTGGCGGCGGGCGAAGCCGAGCAGCCGGCGGATCAGCTCGGCACCGCGATTGGCGGCCTGCATGGCCGGCTCGACGAAGTTCTCGGTGAGCGGGTCGTTGGGGTGGTTTTCCTTCAGCGCCACCAGGTTGCCGATCACCACCGTCAGCATGTTGTTGAAATCGTGGGCGAGGCCGCCGGTGAGCTGGCCGATGGCCTCCATCTTCTGGGCCTGGGCCAGCGCCGCCTCGGTGCGGCGCTGCTCGGTGACGTCCACCGAGTGCACGTAGCAGCCCTGCACCTCGCCGTCCGGCCCGATGTCCGGCACCAGCGTGCTGCTGGCGCGGGCCGGCATGCCGTCGCGGCCGGTGAGGGTGTATTCGTAGGAGACCTGCTCGCCGGCCAGCGCGCGGGCCAGGTAGCCGGCGACCATGTCATACACCTCCTGCCCGGTGACGTCGCGGATCTGCTTACCTTCCACCTCCCGCGCCGACCAGCCGAACCACTCCGCGTAGCCCTTGTTGGCGTAGCGGTAGATGCCGCTGCGGTCGAAATAGGCGATGGCGGCCGGGATCGCGTCGGTGATCTCGCGCAGGCGCTGCTCGCTGCGCTGCAGGGCCTGGGTGATCGCTTTGTTGGACTGGATCGCCGCGGTCAGCTCGACGTTGGCGCGGGTCAGCTCCTCGGTGCGGGCATGGATGTGTGCCTCCAGCTCGGCCTGATGATCGGCGATCTGCTGCTGGGAGCGACGCTGCTCGGTGACGTCGGTATACACCGTGATGAAGCCCTGGTGCGGCAGCGGAAAGCCGCGGATCGACAACACCTGGCCGTTGGGCCGCACACGCTCGGTGACGTGGGGCAGGAAACTGCGCGCCCGCGCCACCCGCTCGGCGACCTGTTGGTCCGGATCGCCGGGCCCGTAGTCGCCGCGCTCGGCGTTGTAGCGGATGAAGACCTCGAAGGACACACCGGGGCTGGCCAGCCCCGGCGGGAAGTCGAGCAGGCGCAGGAAGGCGCCGTTCCACGCCACCATGCGCAGTTCTTCGTCGAAGACGGTGACGCCCTGGTCGAGCAGGTCGAGCCCGGCGCCGAGCATTTCCCGGTAGCGCCGGTCGGAGGACGGCTGCGCACCGTCCGCGGGGTCTTCACCGCTGGGTGTGCGTTCCTCGACGGGGTTTGCGGGCCTGTCCTGCTGCTTCATCGCTGTCCTGTTTCCGTGCGGCCTGAATGGCTGACTGATCCGATTTTAGCCAGCGTCCCGGGCGACGGAGACGGCCGACAAAATTGAGTACATTTTCACGAAACTTCCGACAAGGTTGTCTGCGAACCTTCTCTTCGATCTTCGGGATTCCGCCCACAAAGCCACCCCGGAGAACGGGCCCCAGAGCCACCGCCTCATCAAGTCGTGGCGCCAAAAATCAAGAGGAGAAAAACAAGTGTCGAACAATCCCTACGAGCAAGGGCTGGACAAATGCGCGGCCAACCATGTGCCGCTGTCGCCCTTGTCCTTTCTCGAGCGTAGCGCCCAGGTCTATCCCAACCGTCTGTCGGTGATCCACGGCGCCCGCCGCTTCACCTGGAGCGAGACCTACGCCCGCTGCCGCCGCCTGGCCAGCACCCTCGCCAAGCGCGGCATCGGCCGTGGCGACACGGTGGCGGTGATGCTGCCCAACATCCCGGCGATGGTCGAGGCCCATTTCGGCGTGCCGATGGTCGGCGCCGTGCTGAACACCCTCAACACCCGCCTCGACCCGGAAGCCATCGCCTTCATGCTGGCCCACGGCGAAGCCAAGGTGCTGATCACCGACCCCGAGTTCGCCGCCATCATCGCCCCGGCCCTCGAACTGCTGGAAGGCCCCAAGCCGCTGGTCATCGATGCCCTCGACCCGGAATACCCGGGCGACACGCGCCTCGGCGAGATCGAGTACGAGGACTTCCTCGCCGACGCCGACCCGGAGTTCAAGTGGTCCCTGCCGCCCGACGAATGGGACGCCATCGCCCTCAACTACACCTCCGGCACCACCGGCAACCCGAAGGGCGTGGTCTTCCACCACCGCGGCGCCTACCTCAACTCCGCCTCCAACATCATCAGCTGGGGCATGCCGCAGCACGCCGTCTATCTGTGGACGCTGCCGCTGTTCCACTGCAACGGCTGGTGCTTTGCCTGGACCCTGGCCGCCAACGCCGGCGTCAACGTGTGCCTGCGCAAGGTAGACGTTCCGCTGATCTATGAGCTGATCCGCACCCACAAGGTGACCCACTTCTGCGGCGCACCGATCGTGCACGGCATGCTGATCAACGCGCCGGAAGGCCTGCGCGCCGGCATCGAGCACAAGGTATCGGCGCTGATCGCCGGCGCCGCGCCCCCCGCCGCGATCATCGAAGGCATGGAGCGCATCGGCTTCGACATCACCCACGTATATGGCCTGACCGAGACCTACGGCCCGGCCGCGGTGTGCGCCAAGCACCCGGAATGGGACGAGCTGCCGATCGCCCAGCGCGCCGAGCGCAACGGCCGCCAGGGCGTGCGCTACCACATGCAGGAAGGCATCACCGTCCTCGACCCGCAGACCATGGAGCCGGTCCCCGCCGATGGCGAGACCATGGGCGAAATCATGTTCCGCGGCAACCTGGTCATGAAGGGTTACCTGAAGAACGAGAAGGCCACCGCGGAAGCCTTCTCCGGCGGCTGGTTCCACACCGGCGACCTGGCCGTGCTGCACCCGGACGGCTACGTGAAGATCAAGGACCGTTCCAAGGACGTGATCATCTCCGGCGGCGAGAACATCTCCTCGCTGGAAGTGGAAGAAGTGCTGTACCGCCACCCGGCAGTGCTGACCGCCGCAGTGGTCGCCAAGCCCGACGAGAAGTGGGGCGAAGTGCCGGCCGCCTACATCGAGGTGAAGGAAGACGCCAAGGTCACCGTGGAAGACATCGTCGCCCACTGCCGCGAGCATCTGGCCCGCTACAAGGTGCCCAAGTTCGTGGAGTTCTGCGTATTGCCCAAGACCTCCACCGGCAAGATCCAGAAGTTCGTACTGCGCCAGCAGGCCAAGTCGGCCTCGGCGATCGAATAAACACAACCGGAGACAAGAACCCATGAAGATCCTCGTGCCCGTCAAGCGCGTCGTCGATTACAACGTCAAGATCCGCGTCAAGGCCGACCAGTCCGGCGTCGAGCTGGCCAACGTCAAGATGGCCATGAACCCCTTCGATGAAATCGCCATCGAAGAAGCCGTGCGCCTCAAGGAAGCCAACAAAGCCACCGAAGTGGTCGCCGTGTCCGCCGGCGTCGCCCAGTGCCAGGAAACCCTGCGCACCGCAATGGCCATCGGCGCCGACCGCGGCATCCTGGTCGAATCCGATGCCGACCTGCAGCCGCTGGCAGTCGCCAAGCTGCTCAAGGCGCTGGTGGACAAGGAGCAGCCGCGCCTGGTGATCCTCGGCAAGCAGGCCATCGACGACGACTCCAACCAGACCGGCCAGATGCTCGCCGCGCTGCTCGGCTGGCCCCAGGCCACCTTCGCCTCCAAGGTCGAGATCGGCCCGGAGAGCGTCAGCGTCACCCGCGAAATCGACGGCGGCCTGGAGACCCTGTCCCTGCCGCTGCCGGCGGTGATCACCACCGACCTGCGCCTCAACGAGCCGCGCTACGCCACGCTGCCGAACATCATGAAGGCCAAGAAGAAGCCGCTCGACACCGTCAAGCCGGCCGATCTGGGCGTAGATGTGGCCCCGCGCCTGAGCACGCTGAAGGTCGTCGAGCCCGCCGCCCGCAGTGCCGGCGTCAAGGTGGCCGACGTGGCCCAACTGGTCGAGAAGCTCAAGAACGAAGCGAAGGTGATCTGATCCGCCGAGGGCGAAGCTCATTCGCCCTCTCAGCGTCGATCTCCGCCACGGGCGCATGCGCGCCCCACACAGGAACAGAGAAAGCGAGTCAGGAGACAAAATGCCCATTCTCGTCATTGCCGAACACGACAACGCCGGCCTGAAGGCCGCTACCCTCAACACCGTCAGCGCCGCTGCCAAGCTCGGTAGCGACATCGAAGTGCTGGTTGCCGGCGCCGCCTGCGGCGCAGCGGCCGAAGCCGCCGCCAAGCTGACTGGCGTCGCCAAGGTCAAGGTCGCCGACGGCGCCGCCTATGCCGAACAAAGCGCCGAGAACCTCGCCGCACTGCTGGTGGACGTGGTCAAGGCCGGCGGCTACAGCCACGTGCTGGCCCCCGCCACCACCTTCGGCAAGAACGTGCTGCCGCGCGTCGCCGCGCTGCTCGACGTAGCCCAGATTTCCGACATCGTCGCCGTCGAGTCCGCCGACACCTTCGTGCGCCCGATCTACGCCGGCAACGCACTGGCCACCGTGAAGTCCGCCGATGCGGTCAAGGTCATCACCGTGCGCACCACCGCCTTCGATGCCGCCGCAACGAACGGCTCCGCCGCGGTTGAAAGCATCGCCGCCGGCGCCGACCTGGGCCTGTCCAAGCTGGTCGGCCGCGAGCTGACCGTGTCCGCCCGCCCGGAACTGGGCGCCGCCAAGATCATCGTTTCCGGCGGCCGTGGCCTCGGCAGCGGCGACAACTACCGTGCCGTGCTGGAGCCCCTGGCCGACAAGCTCGGTGCCGCTCTCGGAGCCTCCCGCGCCGCTGTCGATGCCGGCTTCGTGCCCAATGACTACCAGGTCGGCCAAACCGGCAAGATCGTCGCCCCGCAGCTCTACCTGGCCGTCGGTATCTCCGGCGCCATCCAGCATCTGGCCGGCATGAAGGATTCCAAGGTGATCGTGGCGATCAACAAGGATCCGGAAGCCCCGATATTCCAGGTGGCCGACTACGGCCTCGTCGCCGACCTCTTCGAGGCCGTGCCGCAGCTGGCGTCCGCACTCTAAGCACGCCCTTGCCGTGGGCCGCGCGTGAAGCCGCCGCCCACGGCGACAAACCCATCTACCGAATTCGCAAGGAAACACCATGAGCAATTACGTCGCCCCCGTGAAGGACATGCTGTTCGCCATGAACGAGCTGGCCGGCCTGCAGGAAATTGTCGGCCTGCCCGGCAACGAGGACGTGTCCATCGACCTGGTCGAGGCCATCCTCGAAGAAGCCGGCAAGTTCGCCACCGAAGTTGTCGATCCGCTCAATCCCGTGGGCGACAAGCAGGGCAACAAGTGGAACAACGGCGTGGTGACCACCGCCGACGGTTTCAAGGAAGCCTATGCCTCCTTCTGTGAAACCGGCTGGAACGGCATGCCCGCCTCCACCGAGTTCGGCGGCCAGGGCCTGCCGGTGACCGTCTCCACCGCCGTGCTGGAAATGTGGAAATCCGCCAGCATCTCCTTCTCCCTGTGCCAGATGCTCACGCTGGGCGCGGTAGAAGCCATCGCCCACCACGGCTCCGACGAGCTGAAGGCGACCTACCTGCCCAACATGGTGTCCGGCAAGTGGACCGGCACGATGAACCTCACCGAGCCGCAGGCCGGCTCCGACCTCGCCGCCATCCGTAGCAAGGCCGAGCCCCGCGCCGACGGCAGCTACGCGATCACCGGCACCAAGATCTTCATCACCTGGGGTGAGCACGACATGGCCGAGAACATCGTCCACCTCGTGCTGGCCCGCCTGCCGGACGCCCCTCCGGGCGTGAAGGGCATCTCCCTGTTCATCGCGCCGAAGTTCCTCGTCAATGCGGATGGCAGCCTCGGCGAGCGCAACGACCTGATCTGCGCCTCCATCGAGCACAAGATGGGCATCCACGGCAGCGCCACCGCCGTCATGTCCTTCGGTGACAAGGGCGGCGCCATCGGCTACCTGGTCGGTGAGCCGAACCGCGGCCTCGAATACATGTTCACGATGATGAACCACGCCCGCCTGAACGTCGGCCTGGAAGGCGTCGGCGTTTCCGAGCGCAGCTACCAGCACGCGCTGGCCTACGCCCGCGAGCGTATCCAGGGCAAGATCATCGGCGACAAGTCCGGCGACAAGAAGCCCATCCTGCACCACCCGGACGTGCGCCGCATGCTGATGGACATGAAGTCCCGCACCGAGGCCGGCCGTGCCCTCGCCTACTACGTGGCCGGCTGCATGGACCGCGCCAAGAGCCACCCGGACGCCGACGTGCGTGCCGCCAACCAGCGCCGCCTCGAACTGCTGACCCCGGTGGTGAAGGGCTGGTGCACCGAGAACGCCCAGGGCATCACCTGGAACGGCGTGCAGGTGCACGGCGGCATGGGCTTCATCGAGGAAACCGGCGCCGCCCAGTACATGCGCGACGCCCGCATCATCACCATCTACGAAGGCACCACCGCAATCCAGGCCAACGACCTGATCGGTCGCAAGACCGCCAAGGAAGGCGGCAAAAGCATGCAGCAACTGCTCGCCGAGATCGCCGAGACCGGTTCTGCGCTGCGCAACTCGGACAACCCGACGCTGAAGGCCCTGGCCGACGCGCTGGGCAACGGCATCGCCGCGCTGGATGAAGCCACCAACTGGCTGCTCGCCAACTACGACGCCAACCCGCAGGCCGCCGCGGCCGGCTCGGTGCCCTTCCTCAAGCTGACCGGCATCGTCGTCGGCGGCTGGCTGATGGCCCGTTCCGCGCAGATCGCCGCCACCCGCCTGGATGCCGCCGATGGCGACTTCTACAAGGCCAAGCTGGCTACCGCCGCCTACTTCGCCCAGCACGTGACCCCCGAAGCCAACAGCTACCGGGATGCCATCGTGAACGGTGCCGAGTCGGTGCTGGCCCTGGAAGAAGCCCTCTTCTAAAGGCCCTTCCCCACCCTTTTCCGGCCTGACGGCCGGTCCGTGCCCCGCCTCTCCGGAGGCGGGCAGGAGCCCCTTTTTGTTCGGAGAACGCAGCAATGACCCGTGACGCGATGGAATACGACGTGGTGATCGTCGGCGCAGGCCCCTCCGGCCTGTCGACCGCGATCCGCCTGAAGCAACTGGCCGCGAAGGCCGGCAGCGAGCTTTCAGTATGCGTCGTCGAGAAAGGCTCCGAGGTCGGCGCCCACATCCTGTCCGGTGCGGTCATCGAAACCCGTTCCCTGGAAGAGCTCTTCCCCGACTGGAAGGAGCGCGGCGCCCCCCTGAACACACCGGTGAAGGAAGACCGCTTCCTGTTCCTGACCACCGACAAGGCATACAAGCTGCCCACTCCGCCGCAGATGCACAACGAGGGCAACTACATCGTCAGCCTCGGCAATGTGGTGCGCTGGCTCGGCCACCAGGCCGAAGAGCTGGGCGTCGAGATCTACCCTGGCTTCGCCGCCGCCGAGGTGCTCTACCACGAAGACGGCTCGGTGAAGGGCATCGCCACCGGCGACATGGGCCTCGAGAAGAACGGCGAGCCCGGCCCCAACCATCAGCCGGGGATCGAATTGCACGCGCGCCAGACGGTGTTCTCCGAAGGCTGCCGCGGCTCCCTCACCAAGGGCCTGTTCACCAAATTCAATCTGCGTGACGGCGTCGATCCGCAGACCTACGGCATCGGCATCAAGGAGCTGTGGGAGGTGCGCCCGGAAGTCCACCAGCCGGGCCTCACCGTGCACACGGTCGGCTGGCCGGTGTCGTCGGACGTGTACGGTGGCTCCTTCCTGTACCACCTGGAGAACAACCAGGTCGCCGTCGGCTTCGTGGTCGGCCTCGACTACAGCAATCCGCACCTGTCGCCCTACGAGGAATTTCAGCGCTTCAAGACGCACCCCGAGATCCGCAAGTACTTCGAAGGCGGCCGACGCATCGCCTACGGCGCGCGGGCCCTCAACGAAGGCGGCTTTCAGTCGGTGCCCAAGCTCACCTTCCCCGGCGGCGTGCTCATCGGCGATACCGCCGGTTTCCTCAACGTGCCAAAGGTCAAGGGCACCCACATGGCGATGAAGTCGGGCATCGAGGCCGCCGAGGCGATCTTCGCCCACCTCTCAGCCGAAGGGCAGACCGGCCACGAAGTGCTCGGCTATCCGGAACGCCTCAAGAGGAGCTGGCTGTGGGACGAGCTATACACCGTGCGCAACATCCGCCCGAGCTTCCGCTGGGGTCTGTGGGGCGGCATCGCCTACAGCGCCATCGACACCTTCCTGCTGAAGGGCCGGGCGCCATGGACACTGCGCCACCACGCCGACCACACTCAGCTGAAGAAGGCTTCCGAGTGCGCGCCGATCGTATATCCAAAACCGGACGGCAAGATCAGCTTCGACCGCCTCTCCTCGGTGTTCATCTCGGCCACCAACCACAGCGAAGAGCAGCCCTGCCACCTGCGCCTGAAGGACGCCTCGGTGCCGGTGGCCACCAACCTGGCTCTCTACAACGCACCGGAAACCCGTTACTGCCCCGCCGGCGTGTACGAAATCGTCGAAGACACGAGCGGCCCGCGCATGCAGATCAACGCGCAGAACTGCCTGCACTGCAAGACCTGCGACATCAAGGATCCGACACAGAACATCGACTGGGCGGTGCCCGAAGGAGGTGGCGGCCCGAACTACCCGAACATGTAAGACCCCGTAGTACCCATAAAAAAGCAGGACCGGGGGGAGAACAGCACTCACCCCCATACAACTAGAAGAACCAGAGACCTTCAACACCTTCCAAAGGAGGAACCATGTCAGCGGAGATCTACAAGAAAGTGCGGGCCAATCCGCGCTTCTCGGAACTTGAAGGCAAGCGTAGCCGCTTTGCCTACCTGCTCAGCGCGATCGTGCTGATCACCTACTACGCGATGATGATGCTCGTCGCCTTCGCTCCCGAGGTGATGCGCACGCCGGTTTCGGCGGGCTCGACCCTCACCATCGGGGTGCCCATCGGCGCCGCCATCATCATCGGCTCCTGGCTGCTCACCGGCTGGTTCGTCAGCCGTTCCAACGGTGAGTTCGACCGTCTCAACAACGAGATCATCCAGGAGGCCACCAAGTGAAGGCACGCAAACACCTCCTCGGCGCGACGTTGCTGACCCTGATGGGCGCCGCCGCCTACGCTGCCGACGCCATTGGCGCCGTGCAGAAACAGCCCCTCAACATGACCGCCATCGGCATGTTCTTCGTGTTCGTGGTGGCCACCATGGGCATCACCTACTGGGCCGCCAGCCGCACCAAGTCCACTGCCGACTTCTACACCGCCGGCGGCGGCATCACCGGCTTCCAGAACGGCCTGGCGATCGCCGGCGACTACATGTCGGCGGCAACCCTGCTGGGCCTGTCGGCGATGACCTTCTCGAAAGGCCTGGACGGCTTCATCTACGCCATCGGCTTCTTCGTCGGCTGGCCGGTGATCCTGTTCCTGATGGCCGAGCGCCTGCGCAACCTGGGCAAGTTCACCTTTGCCGACATCGCCTCCTACCGCCTCGACCAGGGCACCATCCGCAGCTTCGCCGCCTTCGGCTCGCTGACCGTGGTGTGCTTCTACCTGATCGTGCAGATGGTCGGCGCCGGCCAGCTCATCAAGCTGCTGTTCGGCCTCGACTACACCACCGCGGTGATCGTCGTCGGCGTGCTGATGGTGATCTATGTGACCTTTGGCGGCATGATCGCCACCACCTGGGTGCAGATCATCAAGGCCTGCCTGATGCTGTTCGGCGGCACCGTGCTGCTGTTCCTGGCCCTGAGCCAGTTCGGCTTCAGCCTGGAAACTGCAGCACAGAAGGCAGTCGAGGTGCACAAGGACGGCGCCAAGATCATGGGCCCCGGCTCCCTGCTGGCCGATCCGGTCAATGCGGTGTCCCTGTCCCTCGGTCTGGTCTTCGGCACTGCCGGCCTGCCGCACATCATGATGCGCTTCTTCACGGTGCCCAACGCCAAGGAAGCCCGCAAGAGCGTCTTCGTGGCGAGCGGCTGCATCGGCTACTTCTTCATGGTGGTGTGCGCACTGGGCCTGATGGCGATCGTCATCGTCGGTCAGAACCCCGAGTTCTTCGAAGGCGGCAACACCGCCGGCAAGCTGATCGGCGGCGGCAACATGCCGGTGATGCATTTGGCCAAGGCGGTCGGCGGCAACCTGTTCCTCGGCTTCATGTCGGCAGTGGCCTTCGCCACCATCCTGGCGGTCGTCTCCGGCCTGGCTCTGGCTGGCGCCTCGGCCATCGCCCACGACATCTACGCTCGGGTCTTGCGCAAGGGCAGCGCCACCGAAACCCAGGAAATGCGCATTTCCAAGCTGGCCACCGTGGCTCTCGGCGTGGTCGCCGTGCTGCTCGGCATCCTGTTCGAGAAGCAGAACATCGCCTTCCTGGTCGGCCTGACCTTCGGCATCGCCGCCTCCACCAATTTCCCGATCCTGATCCTGTCCATGTACTGGAAGGGCCTGACGACCCGTGGTGCGCTGCTTGGCGGCCTTGTCGGCCTGATCTCCGCAGTGACGCTCGTGGTGCTGTCCAAGGCGGTGTGGGTGGTCGTGCTCGGCAACGCCGCGCCAGTCTTCCCGTACGAGCAGCCGGCCCTGTTCTCGATGCCGCTGGCCTTCTTCTTCACCTGGCTGTTCTCGGTGACCGACAGCAGCGCCCGCGCCAAGACCGACAAGGCCGGTTTCGAGGACCAATACGTACGCTCCCAGACCGGCATCGGCGCCGCGGCGGCCAGCGCCCACTAAGGAGACGGCAGACAATCCCTTATCTTTCCTCACTCCCCCTCGAGGAAATGTTTCGGGCGCCCTTGGGCGCCCATTTTTTTCACCCAGACCTTGCAGCCATCAAGACGCAGGAGACCGGTGCCGCAAATGCAAAAAGCCCGGCATTGGCCGGGCTTTTTTTATGCCGCGATCCTGCGCTTGGCAGAATCGCTCCGCTGATCCGAAATTACTCGGCGGCGCGGATGTTGGCGGCTTGCTGACCCTTCGGGCCGCTGACGATGTCGAACGTCACGCGCTGGCCTTCAGCCAGGGTCTTGAAACCCTTGGACTGGATGGCGGAGAAATGGGCGAACAGATCGTCGCCGCCGCCTTCCGGGGTGATGAAGCCGAAGCCCTTGGAGTCATTGAACCACTTCACGGTACCAGTTGCCATTTTGATAAATCCTAAAATAAATAAATACGGAGTTGCCCCCAGGGCAGGGCGAAGCTCAAGACGGCGGGGTGATGAAGGGAAGACAACCGCAGGACTGCGGATACTGAACCAGACAACAACAACACTACTTCTTGAAGATCGCAAGGCCGCACTGTGCACTGAAACCTACGCCAACGCAAACACTATTTGCATCACGACACAAAAATAGTTCTGGCCATCCTGCCGCGCCATCGGCCACGCCACGATGGCCTTCGCAGATCAGGCGCGCAGCAGTGCCTTCACCATGCGCTCGGACAGCTGCTCCGCCGTGAACTGCGGCTCATTGGGCGGGTAGAGTTCCTGCTCGTCGAGGTTGAAGTCGTACTCCTTCGCCAGGGTCAACATCTCACGGATCTTCTGACAAGCAGCAAGCTTGTCCTTCAGTTCGGGGTTGGTACGGGCCAGATCGGAAAAGGCCTTGATGTCCTTGATAGCCATACGGTTCTTCCTGTGCAATAACTCATCGAACGCTCGGACTGCGAGGTTTCCGACAAAACCCTTCTTTGGGAATGGCTTTTGTCGTCGCAAGCCCTCCAAAACGCCTGTGAACCCAGACGCCGACAAGTCACCAGCAAGGAATGCGCCACCTGCGACAATCGACCGCATTCCCGACACCTGCCACACCCGCTACAGTGCGCTCCACCGGCAGGCACGCCGCTCCCCCCGGCGCCCTGTCACCCGCTGCCTGCCGGTGCTTACCCCCACCCCGCTTCGGGGATAATGGCCCGATGCCGCTACCGATGCTTGCCGACCGACCGCTCCGCCCAGCCGATGCCCTGCGCCGTCTGATCAGCCTGCGCTGGCTGTCCCTCGGCGGTATGCTGACGACCATCGTCGCGGTACCTTGGCTTCTCGACATCCCGCTGCCGGCGCGCCCGCTCCTGGACATCTGGATGGTGCTGGCGCTGTTCAACGGTGCCAGCCTGCTGCGCGCGCGGCGTCTCAGCGAAGTGCGCGGCGTTGAGCTATTCCTTCAACTGGCAATCGATCTCTGCGGCTGGAGCGCCTTCCTGTACTTCACCGGCGGAGCCACAAATCCGCTGATTTCCCTGCTGCTGCCACTGGTGGCGATCGGCGCCGCCACCCTGGCGGCTCCATGGGCCTGGCTGCTGGCCGTACTGGCAGTGGCCGCCTACTCGACCCTATGGGAATTCAACGAACAACTCGACATCTACGACTCCGGCCTCGCCGTGCATTGGCACTTGGCCGGTATGTGGCTGACCTTCGCACTGTCGGCCGGCGTCATCGTGTGGTACGTGGTGCGCATGACGGCCGCAATCCGCCTGCGCGATCAGGCTCTCGCCGAAGCCCGTGAAGCCCGTCTGCGCAACGAACGCATCGTCGCCCTCGGCAATCTGGCCGCCGGCGCCGCGCACGAGCTGGGTACGCCGCTGGGCACGATGGCGATCGTGGCCGGGGAACTGGTCCGCAATCCGCAACTGGACGACGACACCCGCGCAGACGCAGAACTGCTGCGCGAGCAGATTGCTCATTGCAAGACCATCCTCGGCGGCCTCACCCTGCGCGCCGGCAGCCTGCGCGCCGAGGGCGGCGAAGCGATACCAGCCGATGCATGGCTGCTGCGCATCACCGATCACTGGCAGCGCCTGCGCCCCCACGTCCCGCTGGCCGTCCGCTGCGACTGCGGCCAACCTGCACCGGCCCTGGTCGCCGATGCCACGCTGGAGCAGGCCATCCACAATCTCATCAACAACGCCGCCGACGCCTGCCCGGCTGACGTCGAGTTCGAGGCGACCATCGCAGATGATGCCTTGCTCATACGCGTCCTCGACTGCGGCCCCGGCATGCCCGCCGCGCTGCGCCCCCGGGCCGGCCGCGAAGCCCTGGACAGCCGCAACGAAGGGCTCGGTATCGGCCTGCTGCTGGCCTTCGGCGCCGTCGAGCGTTGCGGCGGGCAGATCCGCTTCGCCCCTCGCCCCGGCGGCGGCACAGAAGCCACTCTCACCCTTCCTCTGCCAGCCCTTCGCCCATGACCCAACCGGACGCCCCCCACATCCTCATCATCGACGACGACCCTGCCTTCAACCGCGTGCTGACCCGTGCGCTAAGCCAGCGCGGCTTCGCCGTCTTCGGCGCCCAGGAACCCGAGACTGCGCTGGCGCTGGCCCGCCAGCACGAGCCGGAATACGTGGTGCTCGACCTCAACATCGGCGGCAGCTCTGGTCTGCGGCTGATCGAGCCGCTGCTGGCCGTCAATCCCGACTGCCGCATCCTGGTCCTCACCGGCTACGCCAGCATCACCACCACCGTGGATGCGATCAAGCTCGGCGCCACCCAGTACCTGGCCAAACCGGCTGACGTGGATGCCATCCTGAAAGCCCTCAACGCCACTGAGGTGAGCATCGACGACGAAGTGGCCACCAGCCCGATGTCGGTGGACCGACTGGAGTGGGAACACATCCAGCGGGTGCTCGGCGAAAACGAAGGAAACATCTCCGCCACGGCGCGGGCGCTTAAAATGCACCGACGCACCCTGCAACGGAAACTGGCCAAGCGGCCAGTCAAGGAATGAAACCTTCAGACAACCCCGACGATCGCGTCCGCCTCGACAAATGGCTGTGGGCGGCGCGTTTTTACAAGCACCGCACGCTGGCCACCGAAGCCGTGGATGGCGGCAAGATCCAGCTCAACGGCCTCCGCGTGAAGCCGGCCAAGGAAGTGAAGATCGGCGACACGGTGGACATCCAGCTCGCCGAAACCCACTTCAAGGTGGTCGTGAAGGGCATCGCCGACAAGCGCGGCAGCGCCCCGGTCGCCCAGGGCCTTTACGAAGAAACCGCCGACAGCGTCGCCGCGCGGGAAAACCAGAAGGAGCAGCGCCAGCTCGCCGCCACACCGGGCGCCGACCTGCACGGCCGCCCGACCAAGCGCGACCGCCGCCAGATGGGCCGCTTCACCGGCGGGTATTGAACTCGCAGACCTGCGCCTACAGGCCGAGTGCCAGGGCCAGCGGCAGGAAGCCCAGGGACGCCAGATTGCCGATCAACACGATAGACGCGACCTTTTCCGGCTCCTGATGGTAGCGCTCGGCGAACATGTAGTTGAGCACCGCCGGCGGCAGCGCGCCGAACACCATCAGCAGCGCCCGCTCCTGGGGCGCCAGCGGCACCAGCAGCATCAGCCCGGCGGCCAGCAACATGCCGATCACCGGCCGCGTCACCGCGCCGAGCAGGCCGAGGCGGATCTCGGCGATGCGCGACTCGGTAAGGCGCACACCCAGCGCGAACAGCATCAGCGGGATCGAGATATCGCCGAGCATCTTGATCGCCAGCATCGCCGGCTGCCACACCTCGATGCCGGCAATGCCGACCGCAAGGCCAGCCACGGTAGCGAGCACCGACGGCACCTTCCAGACATTGATCAGCCGCGTATGGTGATCCAGCAACCAGGCACCGAAAGAGAAGTGCAACAGGTTAGAGACCATGAACATCACCACCGCTGGCGCCAGCGCCTGCTCGCCGAAGGCCAGCACCGCCAGCGGCAGCCCCAGGTTGCCGCAGTTGTTGAACATGATCGGCGGCATGAAGGTCTTCGGCGCATAACCGAACAGCTTGGCCGCCGCCCAGCCGAGCAGGCCCGAACCGATCACCAGGGCCAGCGTCACCCACAGCAGCGGCAGGTATTCGACAATGTGGAAGGACTTGTTGGCGAGCGCCCCGAACACCAGCGCCGGCACGAAGACGTCCAGGTTCAGCTTGTTGGCGTGGGACAGGTCGGGGCGGGAACGCTTGCCGACCAGGTAACCAACGGTGGTGATGGCGAACAACGGAAACAGGATGGAAACGATGCGGAGGAACATGGGGACGCAAGCAAGTAGTTGAGGGAAACGACACGCCGCCCCCTCCCAGTGGCTTCATGCCTTCACACATATACGCGATTCATCCTGCAAATGAAATGAGGGGCTGCCCGGCAGCCCCTCATTCGACGCCATCGCGCAAGCGCGACGCCTTACAGCACGTAGCGGGCGAGGTCTTCGCGCTGGGCCAGGACCTCCAGACGGGCATCCACGTAGGCCGCATCGACGAGCACCTTTTGGGACCCCGCCTTGCCGGCCTCGAAGGCGAGCTCCTCGAGCAGCTTCTCCATCACCGTGTACAGGCGACGGGCACCGATATTCTCGGTCTTCTCGTTCACCTGGAAGGCGATCTCGGCCAGGCGGCGGATGCCTTCCGGCGCGAACTCGAGGCTCACGTCATCGGTGGCCAGCAGTGCCTCGTACTGACGGGTCAGGCAGGCGTCTGTCTGGGTCAGGATGCGTTCGAAATCCTCGACCGACAGGGACTCCAATTCGACACGAATCGGGAAACGTCCCTGCAGCTCGGGAATCAGGTCGCTTGGGCGAGAGAGGTGGAAGGCCCCGCTGGCGATGAACAGGATGTGGTCGGTCTTGATCATCCCGTACTTGGTGCTGATCGTCGTGCCTTCCACCAATGGCAGCAGGTCGCGCTGCACGCCCTGGCGGGACACGTCGGCACCGTGGCTGTCAGAACGGGTGGCAATCTTGTCGATCTCGTCGAGGAAGACGATGCCGTTCTGCTCGACCATGCGCAGCGCCTCGGTCTTGAGGTCTTCCTCATTGACCAGCTTGGCGGCCTCCTCGTCGGCGAGCAGCTTGATGGCCTCGCTGATCTTCAGCTTGCGGGACTTCTTCTTCCCGCCCCCCATGTTCTGGAACATGCTCTGCAGCTGGCCGGTGAGCTCCTCCATGCCCGGGGGCGCGAGGATCTCGGCGGTCATGCCGGGCACGGAAACCTCAAGCTCGACTTCCTTGTCGTCGAGTTCGCCCTCGCGCAATTTCTTGCGGAATTTCTGGCGGGTGGCGTTATCTTCGGCAGCCGGGGCTTCCTCACCGAAACCGATGGTCGGCCGGGCCGGCGGCAGCAGGATATCGAGCACGCGATCCTCGGCGGCGTCCAGCGCCCGGTCGCGGACCTTCTTCATGGCCTGCTCGCGATGACTCTTGATGGCGATTTCCACCAGGTCGCGGATGATGGTGTCCACGTCGCGGCCCACATAACCGACCTCGGTGAACTTGGTCGCTTCGACCTTGATGAAGGGCGCGTTGGCCAGGCGGGCCAGGCGGCGGGCGATCTCGGTCTTGCCGACGCCGGTCGGCCCAATCATCAGGATGTTCTTGGGGGTGATCTCGCTCTTCAGCGGCTCGGCCACCTGGGCGCGCCGCCAGCGGTTGCGCAAGGCCACAGCAACGGCCTTCTTCGCCTTGCCCTGGCCGACGATGTGCTTGTCGAGTTCGGAGACGATCTCCGGGGGCGTCATCTGGGTCATGGGGTCAGCACCTCGATGGTGTGGCACTGGTTGGTGTAGATGCACAGATCGCCGGCGATGGTCAGGGATTTCTTGATGACCTCTTCGGGTGCCAGCTCGGTGTTCTCGATGAGGGCACGGGCCGCCGACTGGGCGTAGGCACCTCCGCTGCCGATGGCGACGATACCCTGCTCCGGCTCCAGTACGTCGCCGTTGCCGGTAATGATCAGGGAGCTGTCCAGGTCGGCCACCGCCAGCATGGCTTCCAGGCGGCGCAGAGCGCGGTCGGTACGCCAGTCCTTGGCGAGTTCGACGGCACTGCGCACGAGGTTGCCCTGGTGCTTCTCGAGCTTGGCCTCGAAGCGCTCGAACAGCGTGAAGGCGTCGGCGGTGCCACCGGCGAAGCCAGCCAGGATGCGGTCCTGGTAGAGCTTGCGGACCTTGCGGGCGCTGGCCTTGATGACAATGTTGCCGAGCGTGACCTGACCGTCGCCACCGAGGGCCACGTGCCGGCCACGCCGGACCGAGAGAATGGTAGTGCCGTGATATTGTTCCATCGGACCGATCTGGGGGCGGAAAAATGGATTGCAAGCCCCGGGTACCTGCGATTTATCGATCGAACAGGCGTCGTCAGTCGCAGCCTCAGCCGCGTAGTTCGATCCGCGCCACCTGATGCAAGCCCATCACCTGCATCAGGGCCGCCACCATCGAGTTGACGCTCTTCAGGACCACCAGCCGCCCTTGGGCGTGCAGTTGCGAGATCACATTGAACAGCGTGCCGGCAGACACGAAATCCATGCGGCGCAGGCGGCTACAGTCCACATCCACCTTGGTGCGGTTATGGGCAAAGCTCGAAATCTTGCGCAGGATGTCGGCGTTGGCACCGACGACTTCACCTTCCAGCACGTAGGTATCGCTCATCTCCACGGCGAGGGAATCCGCTTCCAGCTGACTGTCCGTCACGGCCGGAGGCGGCTCCCAGGACGGTGGCGACTCCTCGAAGGTCATCGCGTATTCGAGGGCCTGCTCCTCGAAACGCTCCTGCTGATCGGTGTATTGCAGGATTTCGAGAAACAGCAGCCAGATGGTCTGGTTCTCGCGCCTGCCGCTATTGACCATGCCGCCCAGCACCGAGGCCAGGTGCGGCGCACCGATGAGGGACAGTTTGACCTTGGCCCGGCGCAACCCCCGCACAGCACGCAGCAGCAACTCCGCCCCGGCATTATCGACACCCCTCAAGCGGGTCAGGTCGATACGCAGCGCACCGGTGCGCATGCCGATCTGGATCAGCTGCGCAAACTGGGCCGCCGCCTGGCTTCCCAGTACGCCGGACAGATTGACGGTCTGGGCCTTGGCTTCGCCACCACGCGGCGACTGCATGGACAAATCCTGCCACGCGGGCGGCGAGCGCTCGAACTCGGTTGCGAACGTCAGGCTCAGGGTCTCAAAGCGCTCCTTCTGGCCGGTCAGCCGGAAGAGATCGAGCAGCATGCCCCACAGGATGAAGCGCGCGTCGCCGGGCGCTGTCGTATCGAGTGCGTGTTCCAGCACGGAACGCGCGTCCTCGTAGCCGCCGTTGGCATAAAGGATGGCCGCCTCTTCGGCAGGCGGGGACATTTCCTCGACGCCCTCCTCGAGATGCACCTTCTCGGCGCACTGGGCCAGAACCCGGTTCAGGTCGCCACCGGCAACGGTGAACTCGAGGGACGAGGCCTCGGTACGGGGCCCCGGCGAACGGGACGAGGCACTGCGCTGGCCGGCAGACGGAGACCGGGCGACCGACGCAGAAGCAGAAGCCGTCGAATCCCGGGAACGGGGTGCAGGACTTCCGGCAGGTGCAGGCTTCTTGCCGAAAAACGGTAGCACCACTCCACTATCCTCCGCGGTCACTTGTTTTGACGATTAAAGAGGATACCACTCAACAAGGCACCCCTTCTTTGTTTTACATCCGGCTGTATTTCACGGACGAGATCACAAATAGCATAACCATCAGTAATGCGCAGACCGGCCCAAACGGTTGATCGAAGCCCAGGGAAGCCACGAAAGCGCAGGAGTAGCCCCCCATGCCGATCAGCGCCGACCAGACCAGACCGGCTCGCCAGCTGCTGCCGGAACGATAGGCGATCAGTGGCGGCACGAACACCAGCGCGAAGGCTGCCATCACGCCGAGGCTGACCGTAGCCAGGGCCACCGCCAGACCGGCGAGCAAGTCGAACAGCATCAGGCGCGGCCGTTCATCACGCCCCCGCGCCCGATAGAAGGCCGGAAAGAAACGCCCGAGCAGCAGCGGCCGGGACAGCCAGGCCAGCAGCGGCAGCACGACGGCACACACCAGCGCGGCAGCGACCAGATGGCCTTCGCCGGTGAAGTACAGCTGGCCATCGAACAGGGCGTGGCCGGCCTGCTCGGCGAGGGGATGATTGGCGACCAGCAGCACGCCGCCGGCCCAGGCCAACAGCATCATCAGCGCATAGGCATTGGCACCGGCACGCGCCGCCAGCCCCTTCAACAAGGCCGCCAGCAGGGCCGCCAGTACTCCGCCGGCCACCATCGGCCAGTCGAACACCATCGCCAGCAATGCACCGGCCGAGGCCATCTGCGCAAAGGCCAGCGCTGCCAGCCATTCGTTGCGCAACCGCAGGTACATGCCGAGCAGCGGCAGCAGCCCGGCCAGCAGCAGGCCGGTGACGAAGGGCACGCGAAACAGGGGGTCGAACAACAGATCGAAGCTCATGCGCCAACCTCCACGACACGCGTACACACCTCGTCGATCAGCCCATGATCGTGGGACACGATGATGATTCCCTGGTCCGCATGGGCGTGCGCCAGCCAGTCGATCAGGTAGGCCACGCCAGCCCGGTCCAAGTTGTTGGTTGGCTCGTCGAGCAGGATCAGGTCGGCCGGTGCCGTCAGGCAAGCCCACAGGCGCAGGAACTGCAGTTGGCCGCCAGACAAGCGATCGAGGCGCCGGTCCAGCCTTTCGGCGAGCCAGGACGGCAAACCATCCGCGGTGGCTCCGGTGAGGCTCAGCAGCTCCCGCCCAGTCAGCGGCACGCCGCGCAGATCGTCGAAGCCCTGGGCCTGATGGGAGATCTGCAGGTCTGGCACTTTCTCGACCTGGCCCTCGAAGACCTTCACGCCGCCCCACAGGGCTTTCAACAGTGTGGATTTGCCGGCCCCGTTGGGGCCGGCCAGGCCGAGGATCTCACCCCGGTGTAATGCGAAACTCAGGGGGCCGGCCACCGGCGCGGCATAGCCCGCCACCAAGCCATTAACCCGGAGCAGGAAATCATCGGCCATTCCGCACTCCCTACTTCAGCCCGGCCAGCAGGCGCCGGATCGTGTCATCGAAGAGCGCGAACAGGTCGCCCGCCTCCGCATCACCACCAACCGTAAACGGCAGCACGACGACCGGCAGGTGCGCCCGCTCACCGAGCCATTCCGACGCGGTGGGCCGGGAGTAGGCCGGGCGCAGGATCAGGCGCGCCGGCGTGGCCTTCTGGCGTTCGAGAATACCGGCCAGATGGGCGCTCGACGGTTCGACGCCGGGCTTCGGCTCCAGCGCGCCGAGCTCCTTCAGGCCCAGCCAGTCGGCCAGGTAGGGGAAGGAGCGGTGCTGGACCCACACCGGCACGCCGTGCAGCGGTGCAGCGGCCTGCTCCCAGCGCCCCATGGCGGCCTTCCAGCGCTCCGTGAAGCGGGCCAGCCCGGCCTTGTAGGCAGCCGCATTGGCCGGATCAAGCTGGGTCAGTCGGACGGCCAGCACGTCGGCCACTTTCAGGACGTTGCGGGGATCGGTCTGGATGTGGGGGTTGCCGCCGGGATGCACGTCGCCGTCGGCCCGGTCGAGACGCGCCGGCACCTCCAGCAGGCGGACCGTCGAGGCCGCCTCCAGATAGCCCGGCTGCCCCGGCTGGATCGCCGCGTTGCCGGCCTCGCGCAGGACCACCGGCAACCAGCCGACCTCCAGATCGGCACCAGTGGCGATCACCAGCTGGGCGCTGCGGGCACGGGCGATCAGTGACGGCTTGGCCTCGATGCGGTGCGGGTCCTGCAGCGCATTGGTGGCGGAGAACACGTTCAGTTTGTCACCACCAACTTCCCGGGCCAGCGCGGCCCATTCGGGCACCGTGGCGAAGACATTGAGAGCAGCCGACGCGGGCATCGCAGCAAAGGCCATCAGGACGACGGCCAGACGCAGAATTGCTTTCGAGAACATTCCTTGCACTCCTCAGAACGTGTGGGCGCCGTGGGCGCCGAGGCTCATGATGTACTGCAGCCAGACTTGGTTGTCGCCCTCCCCGTTGCGCGACTGGTCGCGCGCCACCTGCAAGCGCAGACGCGAGAACTCAGACGGAGACCAATCCACCATCGCCGACTGGCGGCGTGGATCGTAGCCAGCGAGGATCGGGAGATCCGCCACGCTGAGCGTGCCCAGATCCGTCGTGCCGCTGCGCAGCCAGTCGCCGCGTACGCCGACGCGCCATCGCGGCATGAACTGGTAGACCGCCTGCAAATAAGCACCGGACGGACGGAAGCGGGCCGCCGACAGGGCTGCAGCCCCATCCGTGTCGTAGGTCAGCTCACCCGTTTCGCGGCGCTGGAAGTATTCGCCCTGCAGCTTGAGGTTGGTCACGCTGCTGTTGCCGTTGGGAGCCCACTTGTAGATGAAGTCGGCGATCCAGGTCTGGCTGCGCCCGGAGAAGACGTTGTTGACGCCGCCGTCCTCGAAGCTGCGCTCGCGCGGATTGCTATGCACGTGGGAAAGGCCGACGCGCCACGCAGACGAATCACCGATGTCCCCACCGACATGGGCGAAGGCCGACCACAGGCCGGCACCGTTGGCCTTGCGCTCGGCACCGGGGAAACGCTCGCCGCTCGCCACTTCAGCACCAAACTCCATGAACAGCTCGGTCGGCGCGACCCAGCGTAGTTGCAGGCCATCGTTCTGCAGGCGTGGCCCGAAGAAGGCCTTGTAGGCCAGCGGCGCGTCGGTGAAATCCCACTCATGGGGATGCTGCTGATTGAGGTAGCCGACGCCAGACAGAAAGCGCCCAGCTTTGAGCTTGAAGCCGGCCGGCATGGCCAGCGTCTCGACGTTGACCTCCTCCACCTCGACCGTGCCCTGGCCATTGTCTTCGGCCAGCGAGAAGCGTGCATTGCCGCGGAACAAATGGTCCACGTTGGCCGAGAAGGCCAGTTCCGACTCGCCGAGGGAGAAACCCTTGCGGGGTGGCCCGACCTCGCCGCCGGAAGGCATGAAGCCATCGATGCGATAGGACGCGGGGTCGCGCTGCAGGCGCGTGAACTTGCTGTCGAGAATCAACGAGACGGCCGGGTTGAAAGCGCCTTCCCCGGCGGGGCGACGGGCCACGCTGTCAACCGCGGCCTGGGCTTCGGCGGCTCGGCTCTCCACCTGCACCACGGAGCGGGCGGCGGCGCTGGCCGTCGTACCCGCTTCGGCAGCGCTGGCGGCGGCCTGGCTGGCCTGCCTCTCGGTTTCGGCCAGACGCTGCTCGAGCGCCTGGATACGTTGTTCGTAGGATTGGCGCAACTCGCGCAGTTGCTCGCGGAGTTGCTTCAGGTCGGCGTCGGTTGCGGCAGATGCCGCGGCAGGAAAGGCCGCGGCCAGGGCGGCGCACAGCACGCCCGGACGTACGAAAGTCATGGTCGGATCTCCTGGGATCAGTCCGTATAGGTACAGGCCGGCGCAACCTATTACAGGCGCACCGGTCCAGATGTCGGAAAACGGATCAGACAGGAGAGGTGGGAGGACCGCGGCTGTGGGGACGCGGCAGACGCGCCACCCGACCGGCCACCGGGCTGTCCGCCGGAATGACCGGCGGCTGCGCCTGCGGCGGCAGGGAGGGCGGCGTGGACGGCAAGGCCGACGCCAGGTCGGCGGCGGCCAGGCACAACAGGCAGCGTTCGTGGCGCTCGGCAGCGGGCACGCCACCCTCGAAAGGCGCCGACGCGGCCGTGGATTCCTCGCGGGCAAGACCGGCCAGTTCGCCGACGTGGCTTACGGCGTGAGCCGCCGCAAAAACCTGCGCGCATACCAGCAGCAGCGCCAGCACGCTGCGGAACAGAGCGGAGGGACGAGCGCCGATGCGCATCACGCAGCCGCCTTGCCAAGCAGCCGGAAAGGCTCGAAGGCCGCCTCGACGACGGTCTGGTCGAATTCGCGCGCGATGAATACCAGGCGGGTACGGCGGTCGTCATCCGGCCATTCCGGTAAAGGCACTTCGGGATAGCGCAGATGATGGACACCCTGTACGACCCGGGGCGCCGACTCGCCGCGCACATGGACGAGACCCTTGATACGCAACAGTTGCGGGCCGTAGCGGGTCTGCAGTGCATCGAGGGTTGCCGAGAAATCGCCCCAGGCCACCGGCGAGTCGAGACTCACGGCAAAGGCACGTACGGCCTCGTCATGGCGGAGCGGATCTGCGGTACGAGGGCGAGCGGACGTGTAGGAAGGACTCCGGCCAGCGGTGCGCACCGCCTCTTCGGCCAGCCAGTGGATCACTGCGGGGGATGTGTCGCCATCCCGCAGGCCACAATCGATGAGCGCCGCCGGGTCGAGGTCACCGGACACCGCGCAGATCTGTCGCGCTCCCGGGTTGAGCGCGGCCAGCCTTGCCGCAAGCGCATCGATTGCCGAAGCCTCGACCAGATCGCCCTTGGAGATCACCATGCGGTCCGCCAGCGCAACCTGTCTGACCGCCTCGGGCCGCCCCCCCAATTGATCGAGCCCGAACTGGGCATCCACGACGGTGACGACACCATCCAGGCGGTAACGCTCGGCGATGAAGAAATCCCGCATCAAGGTGAAGATCACCGGTGCGGGATCCGCCAACCCGGTGGTCTCGATGACGATGCGATCGAGCGCCGGTAACTGGCGACGCAGCCGGCGCATGAAGAGATCCCGCAGCGCACGGGTCAGATCGCCGCGCACGGAACAGCAGATACAGCCCGACTCGAGCAGGACGAGGTTTTCGTCCAGGCGCTCGACGAGCAGATGATCGATCGGCTCCGCACCGAACTCGTTCATCAGCACCACACTACCGGCCATTTCGGGGCGGCGCAGCAACTGATTGAGCAAAGTGGTCTTGCCAGCCCCCAGGAAACCGGTGAGCAGGGTGACAGGAATGCGGTTCGCCGGAGCGCTCATGGAATCAGCTTCGGCCCCACCCGACGGCGGGGCCCCGGGCAGCTTATTCCCCGTAGAGCTTCTGGGTCCGCTCGCGACGCTCCTGCGCATCGATCGACAGGGTCGCCGTCGGACGGGCCAGCAGACGGCCGATGCCGATCGGATCACCGGTTTCCTCGCACCAGCCGTAATCGCCTTCGGCGATACGGCCGAGGGCCTCGTCGATCTTCTTCAGCAGCTTGCGTTCACGATCACGCACACGCAGTTCGAGGGCATGCTCTTCCTCGACCGTCGCGCGGTCGGCCGGATCGGCCACCAGTTCGTTCTCACGTAGGTTGGCACCCGTGCTGGCAGCGTTCTCGAGAAGCCCATCACGCATCTTGGTGAGACGGTCCCGGAAAAACTCCAGCTGGGCCGGGTTCATGTAATCGTCTTCCGGCATGGCCAGAATTTCGGCCTCGGTAAGCAGCTTCTCATTGCTTGTCGTGGTTGCAACCATGTCTCATTCCTCCCATGAATCGACTGTCGGACCCGGGCGCCCAAGGCCATCCCGAATGTGGGCCCTTTTCGCGACTCTCGCAAGATACGCGGCCCATTTGCCACGATCCGCCCATCACGCGCAGAAACTCTGCGCATTAACCAATGCACGAAACGCACCAGTTTCTATCAAGAGCGCGATTCTATGCACAGGATCACTGCAATTACAACGGCGCCCTGCCGATCGCCGGCAAGTCTCCGCCTACATTCTGAAACACTGATTCGCCACAGTCGCTGCGTGGCGGCCATTCCCTAAGGTAAAATGCTGCGATGCATGCATCGACCCCCCCCGCTCCGGTTGAGGGCAAGAGGCTCTTTTCGCTGCCGGTCCGGGTGTACTACGAAGACACTGACGCCGGCGGCGTCGTCTATTACGCCAATTACCTCAAGTTCTGCGAGCGCGCCCGCACCGAAGTGTTGCGAGCCTTGGGCTTCGAGCAAAACCGTCTGTCCGCCGAGCAGGATATCCTATTTGTGGTACGCACCGTACAGGCCGACTACCTGCGCGCCGCGACGCTCGACGACCTGCTCGACGTCGTCACCACGATCAGCAAGCTCGGCCATGCCAGTTTGAACTTCGCCCAGCAGATCCGCCGCGAAGGCACGACGATTTTCGCGGCAAACATCACGATCGCCTGCATCCGAGCCAGCACCAAACGCCCCACCCCGATTCCCCCCGCCGTACGCGCCCTGTTCGCCACCCTGGTTGAAACCGATGAACGTCACTGAAGACCTTTCCATCCTGTCCCTGATCGCCAATGCCAGCCTGCTCGTCAAGCTCGTGATGGCAATCCTCGGCACCGTTTCCTTCATGTCCTGGTACTGGATCTTCCGCAAATGGTTCCAGATCCGTGACGCCAAGAAGAAGACCGACGTCTTCGAACGCGACTTCTGGAGCGGTGGCGACCTCAACGCGCTGTACCAGAGCGCAGCTACCAGCCGCCACGAAGCGGCCGGCATGGAGCGCATCTTCGAAGCCGGCTACCGCGAATTCGCCAAGCTGCGCGGCAAGAACCTCGACCACGGAGCGATCATGGACGGCGCCCGCCGCGCCATGCGCGCCACCTACCAGCGCGAGGTGGACGACCTCGAAGCCCATCTGGCCTTCCTCGCCTCTGTCGGCTCGGTGTCACCCTACGTCGGCCTGTTCGGCACCGTTTGGGGGATCATGAACGCCTTCCGCGGCCTATCCAACGTCGGCTCCGCCACCCTGGCCCATGTGGCGCCGGGCATCGCCGAGGCCCTCGTCGCCACGGCCATTGGCCTTTTCGCAGCGATCCCCGCAGTCGTGGCCTACAACCGTTTTGCCCACGACATCGACCGCATCGCAATCCGTTTCGAGAGCTTCACCGAGGAGTTCCTGAACATCCTCCAGCGCCAGCTGCGCTGACCGGAGCCCCGCCGCCATGCGTCAACGCCGCCTGATGAACCAGATCAACGTCGTACCCTACATCGACGTGATGCTG
Source organism: Pseudomonadota bacterium (assembly GCA_018241725.1). Taxonomy (GTDB): domain Bacteria; phylum Pseudomonadota; class Gammaproteobacteria; order Burkholderiales; family Rhodocyclaceae; genus Zoogloea. The sequence goes on from JAFEDI010000093.1 coordinate 129,300, forward strand.
GTGCTGCTCGTCATCTTCATGGTCACCGCTCCGATGATCCAGTCCGGCTCGGTGAATCTGCCCAGCGTGGACAAGGTCCCCGCACCGCCCACCGACGCGATGATCGTCCAGGTCAAGCCTGATGGCGAACTGAGCCTGCGCACCTCCGGCAATGCACCGGAGAAGAGCTTCAGCCGCCAGGACCTGATTGCTGAGGTGCAGTCCGCCGTGTCCGCCAAACCCGACCAGCCGGTGGTCATCGCCGCGGACAAGAGTGTCAAGTACGAGCAGGTGATGAACACCCTCAACGACCTGCGTAACGCCGGCGTCAGCAAGGTCGGCCTGCAAACCCAGGTCGGCAAGCAATGAATCCTGCCCCACCTGCCAACGAACGGGGCAAATGGGCGTCGCTGCTGCTGGCCGCCGCGGTCCATATCGCCCTCGGCCTTTTCCTGTTCTACGGGGTCCGCTGGCAGAACCGCCTGCCGGAAACCGTCGAGGTGGACCTGGTCGGCGCGCCGCTGCCGGCTGCCGCATCGCCTACCCCACCACCACCACCGCCTCCTCCCCCAGTGGAAGAAGAGGCGCCCCGACCCCGGCCCCGCCCCACTCCGCCACCGCCACCGCGAGCGGTGGTCAAACCTGCGCCCGAGCCGGCCCACGAGCCACCTCCGCGCAAACAGCCGGACATCGCGATCAAGACGCCGGAGCACAAGAAGCCGACACCCAAGCCCGAACCGAAGCCTGAGCCCAAGCCGGAACCCAAACCCGAGCCGAAGAAGAAGCCCGAGCCGAAACCGGAGCCCAAACCCGAACCCAAGCCGGAGCCAAAGAAGAAACCCGAGCCCGAACCCAAGAAGCCCGAGCCGGAACCCAAGCCGAAGGCCGAACCGTCCAAGACGGACAAAACGGCCAAGCCGGTGGACAAGAACACCAAGACCGACAAGAACTCCAAGGCGGAGGCCGACCACAGCCGCGAACTGGAAGACCGCCGCATGCGCGAGCTGATGGCCCGCGACAGCGAGAACGCCAACCAGAGCAAGCAGCTCCAGGAGGAACTTGCGCGGGTCGCCGGGGCCAAAGCTAGCGCGGCGCGCAGCAAGGCCATCGAGGCCTACATCGAGAAGATCCGCGCCAAGGTGAAGGGCAACATCGTGCTACCGCCGGGCGTCAGCGGTGATCCGTTCGCGATCTTCACCGTGGATCAGCTGCCCGACGGCTCGGTGATCGAAGTACGCCTGAAACGCTCGACCGGCAACACCCAACTCGACGGCGCCATCGAGCGGGCCATTCAGAAATCCAGTCCGCTGCCCAAGCCGGACAAGCCCGACCTGTTCAACCGTACGCTGGAACTGAAGTTCTATCCGCTCCGCGACTAACAAACAAACGAGCCATGCCCATGAATGAACGCATCCTGACCGTCCTGCGCAGCGCCGTCCCGGGCTGCGCGCTGGTCCTGGCCTCCGCCGCCGCCCAGGCGCAACTGGCCATCGAGATCACCGGCGCCGGCGCCAACCGCATGCCGGTGGCCGTTGCCGCCTTCGAAGGCGAAAATGCGCTGCCCCGCGCCGTCACCGACGTCGTCCGTGCCGACCTCGAGCGCAGCGGCCTGTTCAAGATGGTCGAGCTCGGCCCGTCCCCGATGGGCGCCAACGCCCCGGTGGACTACGCCCGCATCCGCTCCCGCGGCGCCGACGCAGTGGCCGTGGGCACCGTCAGCCCGAGCGGCAGCGGCCGCTACCAGGTCCAGGTGCAGCTGCACGACAGCCAGAAGCAGGCCAGCCTCGGTGGCCAAGCCATGACGATGGCCCCCAGTCAGTACCGGGCCACCGGCCACCGCATCGCCGACTTCATCTACGAGAAGCTGACCGGCGAACCCGGCGTATTCTCCACCCGCATTGCCTACGTCTTGAAGGTGGGCCCGCGTTACGAGCTGCAGATCGCCGACGCCGACGGCAGCAACGCCCAGACTGCCCTCGCCTCGAAAGAACCGATCATCTCCCCGGCCTGGTCGCCGGACGGCACGCGCCTGGCCTACGTATCCTTTGAAGCCAAGAAACCGGTCGTCTATGTACACTCCCTGGCCACCGGCCAACGCAACGTGGCCGCGAACTTCAAGGGATCCAACTCCGCCCCCGCCTGGGCACCGGATGGCCGTCGCCTGGCTGTGGTACTGACCAAGGACGGTCAGTCCCAACTTTACAGCGTGAACGCCGACGGTTCCGGCGTGCAGCGCCTGGCCTCCTCGGCCGGCATCGACACCGAGCCGTCCTGGTCCATCGACGGTATGATCTACTTCACCTCGGACCGTGGCGGCAGCCCGCAGATCTACCGCGTGCCGGCCGGCGGCGGCAACGCCGAGCGTGTCACCTTCGAGGGCAGCTACAACGTGAGCCCCCGCCCGTCACCGGACGGCAAGAGCCTGGTCTACGTATCCCGTAACGGCGGGCGCTTCCAGGTCACCATGCTCGACCTGGCGTCCCGCCAGACCCAGATCCTGACTGACACATCCAAGGACGAATCGCCGAGCTTCGCCCCCAATGGCCGCATGATCCTCTACGCCACTGAAACCGGTGGCCGCGGCGTACTTGCGGCGGTGTCTGCGGACGGTCGTGTGAAACAACGACTGTCGGTACAATCCGGCGACGTGCGTGAGCCCGCCTGGGGTCCGCAGCCGCGCAACTGACAACACCAACGGCCCCCCCAACCCGCCCGACTGCCCACGGAGCCCACCATGAAGTTCGCCCGCCTCACGCTGTCCCTGATCGCCGTCGGCCTGCTGGCCGCGTGCTCGTCCGCCCCCAAGACCGACACCAACCAGGCCGGAGCGGCCGTCGAGGAGCGCTCCAGTGGCGCCTCCACTGCCGGCATCGACAACAACCGCGTCGTGCCGGTGGACGCGGGCAGCGCCAGCGGCACCGGTATCGCCGCACTAAAAGATCCGAAGAGCATCCTGTCCAAGCGCAGCGTACTGTTCGACTACGACAGCTACGTGATCAAGAGCGAGTACCAGGCGCTGATCGAGGCCCACGCCAAGTTCCTGCTCGCCAACCCGAAGATGAAGATGCTGATCCAGGGCAATACCGACGAACGGGGCAGCCGCGAATACAACCTGGCCCTCGGCCAGAAGCGCGCTGATGCGGTGAAGAAGGCACTCAGCTTGCTTGGCGTATCCGAAGCCCAGCTCGAATCGGTCAGCCTCGGCGAGGAAAAGCCCAGCTGCGGTGAGTCGACCGAATCCTGCTGGGCCGCCAACCGCCGTGGCGACATGCTCTACTCGGGTGAATTCTGATGGTCCGCCGCCTCTTGCCGCTGCTGCTGATCGGGCTGTTCAGCGCTCACGCCCATGCTGGCCTGTTCGACGACGAAGAAGCGCGGGCGCGCATCAATAAGATGCGCGATGACTTCAACATCCGCATCACCAAGCTCGAAGACGCGAACAACCGGGCCCAGCTCGATTTCGCAAATCAGATCGAGCAACTGAAGACCGAGATCGCCCGCCTGCGCGGCGAGAACGAAGTGCTGACCAATGATCTGGCCAACGCCAACAAGCGGCAGAAGGACTTCTACGTCGATCTCGACAATCGCCTGCGCAAGCTCGAAACCACGCCGGGCACCGCCGCCGACGGGGCCCAGCCAGCCCAGCCCCAGCAGCCCGCAGCAACCGTAGACCCTGCCAACGAAACCCGTGATTACGAGGCTGCTCTGAACCTGCTTCGCGGCGGCAAGTATAAGGACGCGGCTGCCGGCTTCAACGCCTTCATCAAGAACTACCCGAACAGCAGCTTCCAGCCGAACGCCCATTTCTGGGCCGCCAGCGCCCAGTACCAGGCCAAGGACAATGCCGGTGCGGCCGAGCACTATGCCAAGGTCGCCAACCAGTGGCCTGACGACACGCGCGCGCCCGACGCGCTGCTCGGCCTGGCCAATGCCCAGCATGCGCTCAACGACACGAAGGGTGCGACAAAGAGCCTGGAACGGTTGCTCGCCAAGTACCCCAACAGCTCGGCGGCGCAGATCGCCCGCCAGCGCCTCAAGAAGTAAGCCCTCCAGAAGCAACCCCCACCGTCCCGCCGAGATTCGCGGGACGGCCATCTTTCTTTAGCACCATGTCTTCATCCGGCCGCCCCCTCACACTGCGCATCACCGAGATCTTCCATTCACTGCAGGGGGAAACCTCGCGGAGCGGACTGCCGACGGTCTTTGTCCGCCTCACCGGCTGCCCGCTCCGCTGCAGTTGGTGCGATACCGAATACTCGTTTACCGGCGGCACCACCCGCACGCTGGACGACGTCCTCGCCGAAATCGCCAGCTACGGCTGCAAGACGGTCTGCGTGACCGGCGGCGAGCCGCTGGCCCAGAAAGGCTGCCTGAATCTGCTCGGCGCCCTGTGCAACGCGGGCTACTCGGTTTCGCTGGAGACCAGTGGAGCGCTTGATATCAGCAGCGTCGACCGGCGCGTTTCGCGCATCGTTGACCTCAAGGCCCCCGGCTCGGGCGAATCGGAACGCAACCTGCTCAGCAACATCCCGCAGCTGACCCTCCATGACGAGCTCAAACTGGTGCTGGCCAGCGAAGCGGATTACGAATGGGCCAAGACTCAAATCGCCGAGCATGGCCTGACCGAGCGCTGCCCTGTTCTCCTGGCGCCGGTGCAAGGCCAGCTGAAACCGGCCGATCTGGCCGCCTGGATCCTGCGCGACCGCCTGCCGGTGCGCATGCAGGTGCAACTGCACAAGATCATCTGGGGTAACGAACCCGGCCGTTGAGCTGCCTGTATCACGGTTTTGCACCGCCGACCTCCGGTCGGCGTTACCATTTTCCGACCTGCCCGGAGACTCCATGAACACTCCACGTCCTCGCGCCGTCGTACTGTTGTCCGGCGGCCTCGACTCCGCCACCTGTCTGGCCATCGCCAATTCCGAAGGCTTCGACGCCTACGCCCTGTCGGTCGAATACGGCCAGCGCCACGCCGCCGAGTTGGCCGCAGCCCAGCGCGTCGCCAAAGCACTGGGGGCCGCCGCCCACCGGGTTGCCCATGTGGACCTTGGCCAGTTCGGTGGTTCCGCCCTCACCGACCCGGCTCTCGCGGTGCCCACCGATGGCGTCGATGGCGGCATCCCGATCACCTACGTGCCGGCCCGCAACACCATCATGCTGTCGATCGCCATGGCCTGGGCGGAAGTGCTCGGCGCGCAGGACATCTACGTGGGCGTGAACGCCGTCGACTACTCCGGCTACCCGGATTGCCGGCCAGCATTCATCGAAGCCTTCGAAAAGATGGCCAACTTGGCCACCAAGGCCGGTGTAGAGGGCCAACGGCTGCACATCCATGCCCCACTGATCGATCTTTCCAAGGCTGACATCGTGCGGCGCGGTACCGCGCTGGGCGTCGATTATGGTCTCACCGTGTCCTGCTATCAGGCTGATGATGACGGCCGCGCCTGCGGCTTATGTGATGCCTGCCGGCTTCGCCGGGCTGGCTTCGAGGCTGCCGGCCTCCCCGATCCGACCCCTTACCGGTGAGCCAGCGCGTGACAGGCCCGGCCCTCATGCCCCGCACGCTCCCACCCATCACGCTGCAGAACAAACCGGTGACCGAGATTCGCAATGACAAAAAATCTGTTGACAACGGATATTTTTTCGCTATAATGCGCATCTCTTCCGGGGGTCGGTAGCTCAGTCGGTAGAGCAGCGGACTTTTAATCCGTTGGTCGCGAGTTCGAATCTCGCCCGACCCACCAGCAAGGTGGGGCTGTAAAAGACCGGCTCCAAAGAAAAAAATGGGTTGTTAGCTCAGTTGGTAGAGCAGCGGACTCTTAATCCGTAGGTCGAGTGTTCGAGCCACTCACAACCCACCAGATTCAGACAAAAGGCCAATCCTTCGGGGTTGGCCTTTTGCTTTTTGTCAAATGGAGCAGATTCCGCTATTTGGCAGCACCCGTCCTTCCCCTTCGTTCATCACAACCCGGCAACTCATCGGCCCCGCATTTCCGAGACACCGAACTCCGCAAATCCGGCACCCACGACACAAAGGCCGCCCCACACCGCGCCCCATAGAAAAATGTTGCATTGCACAATATTTTGACCTATGCTCTAAGCGTCTCCTCCACCCCTCCTCCATTGGTGTGGATTTCAACCCGAGCGGCCAACGCCTCTCGGGTTTTCTTTTTGTATCCTCCGAGCAGCGCTTCCAAGCTCTGAATAAAAACAGAAAAACAAAATATAACAATGACTTATTCCTCTATCCAATCTCCGGCAAGAGGACAAAGACCTTGCAATGCCCCTTCCCTCGGGACTATCATGCAGTGGGTTTTGAAGATTCGCTGAGTCGCCCTTCCTGCTCGTTACCCAAGCCAGTGGGCCCTAGATTCGTGGGTCGATCGTCTTTGTCGCTCGACAACCGTCCAGAATTTCAAAGACTTGGCTCGCCTGCGCGGTGGTCCAAGCTCTTCAGGCTCAGTTAGTTTCTTGCCGGTCCGGCTCCATCTTTGCTGATCGAGCAAACTAACTGCAACGCACTCTTCATCTCCGCCTGCGACGCTTGCGCGCAGGCACCCTATCCGCCGGCCCGCCAGTCTCCGCGCCGACATTCGATCGCCACTGCCCTTCGAGGCCCTGGCAGAACTTGGCCCACCAAGGCGGTGGCGGGCCGCGGCCGACGCGCCCCATTCCGGGATGCCGCCCGGCCACCCTATGGAGCATGTACATGGCCAAAGAAGAACTTATCGAAATGCACGGCAAGGTTACCGAAGTTCTCCCCGACGGGCGTTATCGCGTCACCCTCGACAATGAGCACAACCTGATCGCCTACGCGGGCGGCAAACTGAAGAAGAACCACATCCGCATCATCGCCGGTGACGAAGTCACCCTCGAGATGTCCCCCTACGATCTGAGCAAGGGCCGCATCACCTTCCGCCACCTGCCGCCCAAGACCGGCAACATGGCTCCGCCGCCGGCCCGCCGCTACTGAGCGCCTGCACCACCACAGAACAGCCTGAAATCCGCCGCTGCGCAAGCACTGCGGTAGATCATGAAAAAGCCCCTGCCGTTGTGTCGTCAGGGGCTTTTGGTTTTGCGCTTCAACTGAACGCGTCTGCGCGTACGGCCATCACTTCTCCACGAAGGCGTGCTCGATCACGTAATCACCGGGTTCCCCGATCCGCCTCGACATCTTGAAGCCCCGCCTGTCGAGCAAATCGCGGGAATCCTTCAGCATCGCAGCGCTACCGCAGATCATGACCCGGTCCACCGCCGGATCCAGCGGCGGCAGGCCGATATCCTCGAACAACTTGCCGCTTTCAATCAGATCGGTCAGTCGACCCTGATTGCGGAAAGGCTCCCTCGTCACGGTCGGGTAGTAAATGAGCTTGTCCCGCACAGCCTCGCCGAGGAATTCGTGATGTGGCAACTCGTTGGTGATGTAGTGCTCATAGGCGACTTCACTGACGGTGCGTACCCCATGAATCAGAATGACCTTCTCGAAACGGTCATACACATCGAGATCGCGGATCACACTCATGAACGGCGCCAACCCGGTACCCGTGGAAAACAAGTACAAATGCTTGCCCGGCAGCAAGTCATGCAGCACCAGCGTCCCGGTGGGCTTTCGTGACACCAGCAGATCATCCCCCGGCTTGAGGTGCTGCAGGCGGGAAGTCAGCGGACCATTGGGCACCTTGATGCTGAAGAACTCAAGGGTCTCCTCGTAATTGGCGCTGGCAATCGAATAGGCACGGGTCAGCGGACGACCATCCACCTCCAGGCCGATCATCACAAACTGACCGTTTTCGAAGCGGATCGCCCGGTCACGCGTCGTAGTGAATGAAAACAGGGTGTCGTTCCAGTGATGAACGGACAGGACTTTTTCGGTGATGTAGGCAGCCATGGAGTCGTAAAAAGAACGAAAGAACAGGGCTGGATTCTAGCGCGGGACTCCCGCGCCAAAAGCAGCCCACGCCTGCTGGCGCCTGCCCAAGCGTGAAAAATCTATCGCAACGAGTTACCTCCACCTCAAAACGGGCAAAAGGCAGACTTTCATCACGGACTCAGTGATAGCCCTCAGTTATAAAGCAGCCATACGCCCCTGCGCACAGAAAAACTCGTGTGCTGCTGAATTAACGTGAAGACCCTTTGAGGCCTCCAAACTCATGAAAAAGACTTTCTCTGCAGCAGGCCAGCTTCTCCTCGCAGGTGGATTGCTGTCCCTATCCGTACACGCCAGCGCAGCCCCCACAAGCACGGTGGCCCCCTGCGGCACGACTGACGTCGCGATCACGCAGGTCAGCCAATATTCCGGCACGACCAGCAACGCAACGCTGAACACCATCTACAACGGCAACATGGCTGCAGCCGCCTGCGCCGGAGCCTTCTCCGGCAATGACGGCTTCTACCCCTCCACCAACCTCGGTTACGCCGGCGATGGCCTGCTCAACGGCGGAATCCAAAATCAAAGCGGCGCAACCCTTTTCCCGGGTGGCGCCTTCATCACCCCCCAATCCCCGCTGCAGGATCTGGACAAGAACGGCCAGGTTAACGACCCCGGCTGGATCATGCTCGGCAAGTTCGAGCAAACGAACGGCAGCTGGGGCTTCACTCCCAACACCGTCGGTGGCAGCTCCGCCATCGTACTGAGCTCCTTCTTCACGGCCACCATCACCGGACAGGGCACCGGAACCTGGTCCTTCACGCCTGATGCCACGGTTGCCCAGCGCACCAGCAGCCTGCTCGGCCGTAACTACTTCGATCAGTTCGCACTGGTTTTCAAGGCAGGGAATGCCTTCTCAGTGTATGACTTCACGCCGGCAGAGTTTGGCATGAACGCCCCGCAGATCACGGATCCGGTCATGAATTGGTCCGGCACCTACGACGTGAGCGATACGCTGAAGAACGGCGGCGGCGGCGGAGCCGGCCTGTCGCACATCAGCCTGTGGGTGCGCGACCCGGCCCCCACCGGGCAGACCAGCCAAGTGCCCGAACCCAGCACGCTGGCGCTGGCAGGCTTGTCCGCGGTCGCACTGATTCGGAGCCGCCGCAAGGCCGCCTGCTGAGCCCCCCCTGTAAAAGGGCATAAAAAAAACCGGCACCGCCCCAGGGCACTGCCGGTTTTTTTTGGCCTGCCGCTCCGTGAAGAAAAGCAGCCGCGAGCGGAAGAAGCCTGACTTACTCTTCTTCGTCCATCGCCGCCGAGGTATACACAGCCTGCACATCGTCGAGGGACTCCAGCGCGTCGAGCAGCTTCTGCATGCGCAAGGCGTCGTCACCGGCCAGTTCCGTCTCGTTGAGGGGCTTCATCGTCACTTCACCAAACTCGGCGGTGAAGCCGGCCTTCTCGAGGGCCTCCTTCACTTCACCGAACTGGTAGGGATCGGTCAGCACCTCGATGGAGCCATCGTCGTTGGTCGCCACGTCATCTGCACCAGCTTCCAGCGCGGCTTCCATCAGCGCATCTTCCGAGGTACCCGGCGCGAACAGCAGCTGGCCGCAGTGTTTGAACTGGAAGGACACGCAGCCGTCGGTGCCCATGTTGCCACCGTACTTGTTGAAGGCATGGCGCACGTCAGCCACGGTACGGGTCTTGTTGTCGGTCAGGCAATCAACCATCACCGCCGCACCGCCGATGCCATAGCCTTCGTAGCGGGCTTCCTCGTAGGTGACGCCCTCCAGCTCGCCGGTACCTTTCTTGACCGCCCGGTCGATGTTGTCGGCGGGCATGTTCACTGCCTTGGCCTTATCCACCGCCAGACGCAGGCGCGGGTTAAAACTGGCGTCGCCCCCACCCATGCGGGCCGCGACGGTGATTTCCTTCGCCAGCCGCGAGAAGACGCGACCGCGCTTTTCGTCCTGCCGGCCCTTGCGATGCTGGATATTGGCCCACTTGGAATGACCCGCCATGATGCGCTAAACCTATAAATCGAAAGCTTTAAAGTATAGCGCACGGGCAGACCGGCTGCCCATGCGCACGCTATCGATCAGGGGCAGGTCTGCGTGGTCGGACGCTTGGATCTGGTCACCGCGGTGTTCTTGGCCAATGAGAAGTACGGATCACAGGCCGGCGCAGACGTCGCGGTACGCACCTCGACGACACCGGACGAAGCCGGCTCGCCGCTGTCGAACAGCGCGCTGACCCGGTACCGATAAGCACTATCCGGGCTCAGCACACCATCTACGAAACTCAAGCGGGAAGCGGGTAGCGTCGCCACGTCGGACTCTGCCCCCCCATCGGCCGCCCGCGCCACGCGGTAGGCCGAGGCCCCTGCCATCGGCGTCCACACCAGCGCCACCTGGCTGGCACTGCGATCCACCACCTGTAGCGCCGGCGCAGTGGCGGCGGGGATTACGTCTTCCACCCGCGCGCCCCGAGACGCCAGCCTCTCGGCCATCCGCCACACCGCTGCAATCTGCGCGCCGCCCTTCTGCGCATAACGACCAGCGCTGCTGTCGTAGAGGAAATCGTTATAGCCCCACCAATCCCAGCAACCCATGGGATTCGTCGGTACGGACGACGAGACCGCCGTGGTGATCGTGGCGCGCGCCTGCGGATACAGCACCACGATCCGGTTCTTGTCCGCCCATTCGTTGAAGCCGGCTCCAGCCGCAAACTGAGTACCGATCGAACCCGCATCCTGCATACAACCATGGAAGGCGATGTGCAGGCGACAGGGCTCGCCGGTCTTGCAAGCCTGCGGCACATAGACATAACCGGTGTCCCCCATCGCCAGGCGGATCGGCATCACCGGTTCTCCTTGACGATCCTTCGTGAAGGGCTTCTGCTCGAAGGGCTCGAGGCGGCTGCCCAACTGGGCCGTCGCCACGCGTTGCAGCGGACCGTAGAAGAGTTGCAGCGCCGCACCGGCGGCGTCGTAGAGCCCACCCGCAGCCGGCTTGTCGGCGCAGGCGTTGATGAACTTGCCACCGGTCTGCGCGCAGGGATTGCAGCTTCCGCTGGTCGCGTCGGCACAGGCGGCGGAAATCTGCGCGTGGCCCGCATTGAGATCGTCCTTGTAGAACACCTGGCTGGCTGGCGTGAAACCGCCATACCAGTCGCGCAGCGCGTCGTTGGCAGGCTTCTTGACGATACCGTCGTTGTAGCCGTGGAACAGCCACACGGTCTGCCCGGCCAGCCCATCCACGGGATCGATCAAGCCCCGAGCCGACCAGGCGCGGGCCGATGCCTGCATTTGCGCCAGCGTATCGGCGGTGATCGGCATCACACCGTAGTCCGGATCGCCCTGCATGCAGCGCCGGATCGCCCGGCTCACGCCGGCGCCGCCCAATGCATCCTGCAGCGCACAGAAATACGGGCCACCGGCCGTCGCCGCCACGCCCTTCACCGCAGCAGAATGGGCTACGCCCATCTGTACCGCCATGAAAGCCCCGGACGAGATTCCCGAGACCGTGGTCTGCTTGAGATCGATGTTCAATTCGGGCAGGTCGGCGGCCTGAACCGCGGGCACAGCAAGCAGCAGGGCGGCCAGACGCAGCGCCGCCAACGACGACAGGGAAACAGCATGCATGGGCAAATCCTCGCAATGACAGATGGGACTCATCTAACGTAGACGGCAATGCTGCAAAGCACAATGACAAAAAAATGAACATCCGGCGATTGAGCCCGGCTGGCCGGCAGCGATCAATCCCGCTACCCTCACGGCTTCACCCGTTTGCCTGGAGCACCCCATGACCGAGCCGCTGCTCATCGCCAAGACCAAGGACAAGGAAATCCACCTTCTGCCACAGCTCGCCAACCGCCACGGCCTGATCACCGGCGCCACCGGCACCGGCAAGACGGTCACGCTGCAGAAGATGGCCGAGTCCTTCGCCCGCATCGGCGTGCCGGTCTTCATGGCCGACGTGAAGGGCGACCTGTCGGGCATCGGCGCCGCCGGCGTCGACTCCCCCAAGCTCAAGGAACGCCTGGCCGCCATCGGTATCGACGAATTCACGCCGCGCGCCAATACCGCGGTGTTCTGGGACGTCTTCGGAGAAGCCGGCCACCCGGTACGCGCCACCATCTCCGACATGGGCCCGCTGCTGCTGGCGCGCCTGCTCAACCTCAACGACACCCAGACCGGCGTGCTGCAGTTGGTGTTCAAGATCGCCGACGACCAAGGCCTCTTGATCATCGATCTGAAGGACCTGCGCGCCACCATCCAGTACGTCGGCGACAACGCCAAGGACTTCACCACCCAGTACGGCAACATCTCGGCGGCCTCCATCGGCGCCATCCAGCGCGGCCTCCTCACGATCGAGACCCAGGGCGGCGACAAGTTCTTCGGCGAGCCGATGCTCGACATCGCCGACCTGATCCAGACCGACGCCGACGGCCGCGGCGTAATCAACGTGCTGGCCGCCGACAAGCTCTACAACTCGCCCAAGCTGTACTCCACCTTCCTGCTGTGGCTGCTCGCCGAACTGTTCGAGCAACTGCCGGAAGTGGGCGACGTGGACAAACCCAAGCTGGTGTTCTTCTTCGACGAAGCCCACCTGCTCTTCAACGAGGCGCCCAAGGCCCTGCTGGAGAAGATCGAACAGGTGGTACGCCTGATCCGCTCGAAGGGCGTCGGCGTCTATTTCGTCACCCAGAACCCGCTCGATGTACCCGAGTCCGTCCTCGGCCAGCTCGGCAACCGGGTCCAGCACGCGCTGCGGGCCTTCACGCCGAAAGACCAGAAGGCCGTCAAGACCGCTGCCGAGACCATGCGCGCCAACCCGGAATTCGACGCGGCGACGGCCATCATGGAGCTGGGCGTCGGCGAGGCGCTGATCTCCTTCCTCGACGAGAAGGGCCGCCCGGCCATCGTCGAGCGCGGCTTCATCGTCGCCCCCGACTCGCGCCTCGGCCCGCTGACGCCGGCCGAACGCAAGGCCGCCATCGAGGGCTCGGTGATCTACGGGCACTACGAACAGATGGTGGACCGGGAGTCGGCTTTCGAGAAACTCACCGGCGCGGCCGCTTCCGGCAATGGCGCATCGGCAGCAAACGGCAGAGCTACACCGGGCAATGCCGCACCCGCACAGGAAGAAAGCAGCGGCGGCGGCTTCCTGGGCGGCCTTAGCGAGATTTTGTTCGGTAGCACTGGCCCACGTGGCGGACGCCATCCCGGCCTGGCCGAAACGGCTGCGCGAAGTGTCGCACGCACCGTGGGCTCGACGATCGGACGGGAAATCGTGCGCGGAGTGCTGGGCTCGATCCTCGGTAGCAGCAGCGGTCGCCGGCGGTAAGCGGCTCGGGCAGGCGTAGGCGTCGTCAGAACGCCACGCCAGTCAGAAACGGCAACGCCGCCAAACGGCGCCCGGGCCTTACCAGACGCCCAGCGCCTCCAGCTGCTTGGTCGCCGCCTCGCTCCAGCCCCGGTTGGCCGCCGGGCTGGCCGGGCTGGGATGCAGCACGCGGCCAAACTGCAACGGCAGGCCGGCCAGCGCTTCGCGGGCGCGCTGTTCGGCCCATGCGCCGACGCCGATCACCCACTCCGGCTGCAGGGCTTCCACCACCTGGCGCAGATGCGCGTCGCAGGCGGCCAGCAGCGGCCCCTGCTCGGCTGCCGACAGCTTGTCCGGCGTCACGTTGCGGCCACCGTCGAAAAAGGCCAGCGGACAGTAGTTGGCGACGAAATGCTCGGCAAAGAAGGCATCCGCCGTACCGAAACGCTCGGCGAACAAGCCCCACAGCCGGCGCCCGCTGACTTCCGAACGGGAACAGCCAAAGCCCTCGATGGGGCGCTTGGGGTTTTCTTCGGCCGGCTTCACGACCTCCGCCTCGATCCCCATCCAGTCGCGCACCGCGGCGATCTCACCGAAGGGCACGCCAGTCTGCACCATGCCGAAGGGGCCCGGGTTCATGCCGACGAAGACCACCTTCTTGCGGCCCTGGCCAAAGCGCTGAAGGTACACCGCGTTGGGCGCCCACGCGTAGCTGAGCGGGTTATAGACGTGGGACACGGGCGCCGCAAAGCGCATCGGGTCGAGGATGTCGCACAGCGTGCGGGCGGCAGATTCGAGAGGCGTCATATCGGAAACAAAGGGATCAGGCGGTCGCGACCCGGGCTTCGCGCCACGGCGCGACCTTGAACAACAGCAGCATGCCGGGCACCGCCAGCACGCCGCACAGCATGAAGAAATCGAACCAGCCCAGGCTTTCCACCAGCCAGCCGGCGGACGCGTTGATGAAGGTGCGCGGCACCGCCATCAGACTGGTGAACAAGGCCAGCTGGGTCGCCGTATAGGCCGGATGGGTTGTGCGCGCCATATAGGCCACGAAGGCGGTCGTACCTAGCCCGACTGCCAGCGCCTCCAGGCCGATGACCACCGCCAGCACGCCCAGACGGCCGGCATCGGCTTCCGCCGGACCAAGCCAGGCCAGCCACGCGAAGCCGTAGATCGCCAGCCACTGAACGAAGCCAAACACCCACAGCGCGCGGTTGATCCCCAGCTTGACCATCCACAAGCCGCCCAGCAGGCCGCCGATCACGCTCGGCCACAGGCCGGCGTTCTTCGCCACCAGACCGATCTCGGTCTTCGAAAAACCCATGTCCAGGTAAAAGGGCGTCGCCAGCGCGGTACACAGGGAATCGCCGAGCTTGTAGAGAAAAATGAAAGCCAGCACCACCAGCGCGGAACGCCCCCCGTGGCGGCCGAAGAACTCCCGGAAGGGCTCCACCACCGCGTCCCGCAGCGTGCGTGGCGCCCCGCTCGCCGTCGCCGGCTCCTTCACCAGCAGCGTCATTGCCAGGCCCGGCGCCATGAACAGCGCCGTCACCAGAAAAACCTCGGCCCACGGCAGGTGATCCGCCAGCACCAGCGACAAGGAGCCCGGCACCAGGCCGGCCAGCTTGTAGGCATTGACGTGGATCGCGTTGCCGATGCCCAGCTCGATCTCCGGCAGCAGCTCACGCCGGTAGGCGTCGAGCACGATGTCCTGGGTGGCCGACAGGAAGGCGATCAGCGCCGTCAGCCCGATCACCAGGCCGAGGTTGCCCGTCGGCGACAGCGTGCCGAGCCAGGCGATGGCCGCCAGCAGCAGCACTTGCGTCGCCCCCATCCAGCCGCGCCGGCGGCCAAGCAGCGGCAAGGCGTAGCGGTCGAGGAAAGGCGACCAGACGAACTTCCAGGTGTAGGGAAACTGGATCAGCGCGAAGGCGCCGATGGCCTTCAGCGACAGCCCCTCGGTCTTCAGCCAGGCCGGGATGAGGTTGAGCAGCAGGTACAGCGGCAGCCCGGAAGAAAAGCCGATCAGCACGCAGATCAGCATGCGGCGATTGGCAAGGGCACGCCAGGGGGATTCGGTCATGGGAGGCACGGCTTGGAACGGACTGTGAATGATAACAATCGGTTACTTGCTTCCGTTGATGCAGCGCCGAAAAATGCGCCCATGCAAGACAGAAGAACGACAGGAGGCAGCATGCATCAGGTCATCGTCGCGTTGCGGGCCGACCGGGAATACGAATTCACCGTGCACGCCGACGAGCTTGCCGGGCTGACCGGCGAAGCTGCGCGGGCCTGGCTGCTCGCCGAGTTCGAGGCGCTGGAATGCACACCCAGCAACCCGATGGGCAAGGTGCTGATCCTCGATGTGATCCTCAACATCGCAAAGTATGCCGGGGAGGCGCGCTTTGCCCAGGGAGGCGACTGGGCGCGGCGCTTCGCGGCCTGCGTCGGCGTGGCCCTCGACCGACCGGCCGTGCGTGTGGACGTGCCGGCCTTCGTGGTCGGCTGAAGCCCCCGCCCGGGCTTCCTAGCTTCCCGTCGTCACGACGGCTTCGGCGGCGGCGCACACCTCGGCGCGATTGCGCCCATCCCGCTTGGCCTGGTAGAGATTGGCATCGGCGTTGCGGAACAGCAGGGCCAGGCGGCCTTCCGCCCGCTCCACATAAGCGCCACCCACCGACAGCGTCACAATGCCCCAATCGGCATTGAGCGTATGGGGGATCTCCAGTTGCCGCACGGCCTCGAGCAGTTGCTCGGCGACATCCAGGTAATCCGTCTCGGCGCAACGGGGCAGCAGCACCGCAAATTCTTCCCCACCATAGCGGGCAACAAAGGCATCCCGGCTCAGCTCATTGGCGATGGTGCGCTCGACGACACCAGCCAGGGCGGCGGCAATGGCCCGCAGGCAATCGTCACCGGCCTGGTGGCCATAGTGGTCGTTGTAGCGCTTGAAGTTGTCCACGTCGATCAGCAGCAGGCCGAAGGGCGCGCCGCACAGCTGGGCCTCATCCCACTGATGGTCGAGGCGCAGATCCATGTAGCGGCGGTTGTAGATGCCGGTCAGGCCGTCCTGGTGGGCCAGGGCCTCCAGCTTGTGGTTGGCCTCGAAGAGCTGCTTGCGCAGGCCCGCGATGCGCGCCATGGCCTTCATCTTGGCCTGCAGCACCGTCTCGGGCACCGCCTTGGCGATGAAATCGTCACCGCCGGCCTCGATGGCCGTGACCAGGTTCTCCGGAGTGTCGGACGCAGTGAGGAAGATGATCGGCGTCCACGCCCAGTCCTGCTTGGCCTCCAGCGCACGGATCCGCTCAGCCGCGACGAAGCCGTTCATCACCGGCATTTCCACGTCCATCAACACCAGGTCCGGCGGACAGCAGCAGAAACGCTCGACCCCCTGCTCGCCATTCTCGGCCTGCGTCACCTCGTGACCAAGAACGGTCAGGCGGGCAGCCATCACGGCAGACACCGCGCGCGAATCATCCACCAGCAGAATCCGCATCGTGCACTCTCTCGATTTCTTTATATCGAAAGTAATAGTAGCGCAGTCCGTGGGAGAAATCGGCTTTCATACACACCACTTAACAAGCTGATCCGGAACTTGGGACAGATCAAGGTTTTGCCCCTCGGGCAGGACGACACTGCCGGCATGGACATCGCCCCCGACACTTCCCGCACCACCCCGGCCGCCGCGCCGCCGGGAGACTTGGCGATCTGGTTTTTCATCCTCGCCGAGCTGCTCGCCTTCGGCGTGTTCTTCGCCGCCTACGCCTTCGGCCGCGCGCACAACGTCGAGCTGTTCAACGAGATGCAGAAAACGCTGAACCGTGAAGCCGGCGCCGTCAACACCGTGCTGCTGATCACCGCCAGCTGGTGCGTGGCCCGCGCCGTCGAAGCGGTCGGGCGCAGCCGCTCGGCGACCGGAGCCCGCTGGCTGCTGGCCGGCATCGCCTGCGGCGGCGGCTTCCTGGTGGTGAAGGGTTTCGAGTACGCCGACAAGTTCGGCGCCGGCATCAACCTGTCCACCAACACCTTCTACATGTTTTACCTGTCGCTGACCTTCTTCCACTTCATGCACGTGATCCTCGGCCTGGTGATCCTCGTCGCGCTGTGGGTGAAGACCCGCCAGGGCGCCTACGGCCCGGCCGACATGAACGGCATAGAGAGCGGCGCGGCCTACTGGCACATGGTGGATCTGGTGTGGATCGTCCTCTTCCCCCTCGTCTATGTAATGCGATGAACACCCGTCATCTCAACACCGCTTGGGTCGTACTGATGCTTGCCACGCTGGCGACGCTGGGCATCGGCGAGTTCGGCGCCCGCTTCGGGCTCGCCGGCCCACTGGCGATGGCTGCGCTGCTGGCCATCTGCTTCATCAAGGGCCGCCTCGTGGTGCTCGACTTCATGGGCCTGCGCGGGGTCAAATTCTTCTGGCGCGGCCTGCTGCTCGGCTGGCTGCTGCTCGTCTCGGCGCTGATTGCCATCGCCTACTGGATCGCCCTCAAATGAACGCACCGCTGCCCACCGAAATTCCCTTCTATGAAGCTGCCGGCAACGAGATCACCGTCTTCGAGCAGGCCTGGAAAAACCGCCTGCCGCTGCTCATCAAGGGCCCCACCGGCGTCGGCAAGACCCGCTTCGTGGCCCACATGGCCGCCCGCCTGGGCCTGCCGCTGTACACCGTGGCCTGCCACGACGACCTCACCGCCGCCGACCTGGTCGGCCGCCACCTGCTCGGCGACGGCCAGACGGTGTGGTGCGACGGCCCGCTGACCCGCGCGGTGCGCGAGGGCGGCATCTGCTACCTGGACGAAGTGGTGGAAGCCCGCCGCGACACCACGGTGGTGATCCACCCGCTGGCCGACGACCGCCGCACGCTGCCCATCGAGCGCACCGGCGAGGTGCTGCACGCGCCGGAGCGCTTCATGCTGGTGATGTCCTACAACCCGGGCTACCAGAACTTCCTCAAGGGCCTCAAGCCGTCCACGCGCCAGCGCTTCGTCAGCCTGCGCTTCGACTTCCCTGCCGCCAGCCGCGAAGAGACCATCCTCATCGGCGAGACCGCGTGCGACCCGCTGCTGGCCCGCCAGCTGGTCTCCATCGCCCAGCGCCTGCGCAGTCTGAAGGACGTGGACCTGGAAGAAGTCGTATCGACGCGGCTGCTGGTGTACGCCGCCAAGCTGGTCAAGGTCGGCCTCGACCCGGTGGATGCGTGCCGCTCGGCGCTGGTGGAAAGCCTCACCGACGACGAGGACGTGGCGGACGCGCTGCTCGAAGTCGTCAAAGCCACTTTCGGACGCTGATCCCCCACCCGCGGACTCGCCGGCAAGGGATTGCCCAGCGCCGGCACGGCCCGCGCCCTTGCCCGCAAGCCCCGCCCGCTCGCCGCCACGCCGTAACGGTGTGCGGCCACCCCCCAAAGCCTCGCCTGCGACGCACCGCCCCTTGGCCGCAAGGCTTTTTGGCTTGCCCGCAAGCCTTCCCGGCCGACGCGCAAGCCGCAGCACCTCGGAGGCGAACCGTTTTTCCCTGCCCGCAAGGCGCCGCGTGACGCCGGCCAGACATTCCGGCTTGCGCCTGCGGCGGCCGGGCTTGCGGCCAGGGCGTGCCGGCTAGCCCTTCTGCGGCGGCCAGGCAGGAATACGCCAGCCCCGGCCGACAGCCAGCAGACGCAGGCCGGTGATGGTGCAGATGCTGGTCAGCGTGGACAGCTGCGGCGCCACGTCCAGCGCCTGCAGGCCGAGGAACAGGCCACAGCCGATGAAGGCACACATCGTGTACGGCCGGTGATCGTGGAAGACCTTCGGGATCTCGTTGCACAGCACGTCGCGCAGCACCCCGCCGAACACCGCGGTGATGGCCCCCATCAGCACCGCGACAATCCCCGGCATGCCCGCCGCCAGCGCCACCGACGCGCCGGAAATGGCGAACAGGCCCAGCCCGCAGGCATCGGCGGCCTCCATCAGCGTGTCGGTCAGTTGCAGGCGCCGTGCGCGCAGCAGCAGCGGCGTGATCAGCGTCATCCCCAGCACCAGCCACACGTATTCCTGGTGCTGCACCCAGAACAGCGGGCGGCGGTCGAGCAGGATGTCGCGCAACGTGCCGCCACCGAAGGCGCTGACGAAGGTCACCGAGAACACCCCGACGACGTCCATGCGCTTGCGCGTGGCCTCGATGAGGCCCGACAGCGCAAAGGCGATGGTGGCGGCGATTTCGATGGCGGTGAGGAGCAGTTCGATCTTCATGACGGGAACCGGGCGCCTGTATCGGGCGCCCCCTGAAAAGCGCGGAGGGCGGCCGCAGCCGCCCTCCAATCTAGACCGTTTTACACGGTCGGCGTATTACAACAGCGGGGCCAGCCACTTGCGGGCTTCGTCCACCGTCATGCCGGTACGCGCCGCCCAGTCCGCCAGCTGATCCTGGCCGATCTTGCTGACCGCGAAGTAGTGGCTGTCCGGATGGGCGAAGTAGAAGCCGCTGACCGCCGCCGCCGGGGTCATCGCGAAACTCTCGGTCAGGCCCATGCCGGTGTTGGCCGGCGCGTCGAGCAACTTGAACAGGTCGCCCTTGACGGTGTGGTCCGGGCAGGCCGGGTAGCCCGGCGCCGGGCGGATGCCCTGGTAGGCTTCCTTGATCAGCTCGTCGCAGCTCAGCGTCTCGGCCGGCGCGTAGGCCCACAGCTCCTTGCGCACCTTGGCGTGCAGCCATTCGGCGGCGGCCTCGGCGAAGCGGTCGGCCAGCGCCTTCAGCATGATCGCGTGGTAGTCGTCGTGGGTGCGCTCGTAGGCAGCCAGGCGGCCCTCGATGCCGAGGCCGGCGGTCACCGCGAAGGCGCCCACGTAGTCGGCCACGCCGCTGTCCTTGCCGGCCACGAAGTCGGCCAGGCAGTAGTTCGGCTTGCCGGCCGGGCGCTCGTGCTGTTGGCGCAGGCCGTGCCAGCTCATCAGCACCTGGCTGCGGGATTCGTCGGCATAGATCTCGATGTCGTCGCCCACCGCGTTGGCGGGGAACAGACCGACCACCGCACGGGCCTTGACCCACGGGTTGGTGTCCTGCTCGGCGACCATGCGGGCCAGCATCACTTCGGCGTCGGACTTCAGCTCACGGGCGGTCTCGCCGACGATGTCGTCGTGGAGGATCTTCGGGTAGCTGCCCGCCAGGTCCCAGGTCTGGAAGAACGGGCCCCAGTCGATGTAATCCACCAGCTCGGCGAGGTCGATATCGAAGGCCTGCACGCCCAGCTGGGCCGGCACCGGCGGCACATAGGCCGCATCGCCGTTCCACTTGAAGGCGTTGGCGCGGGCCTCCTCCAGTTTGACCATCGCGACGCCCTTCTTGCCGGCGTGCTGTGCACGGATCTTCTCGTAGTCGGCGGCCACCTCGGCGGCGTAGCCGGCGCTCTGCGCCTCGGACAGCAGACTGGTCACCACGCCGACGGCGCGGGACGCGTCCGGCACATAGATCACCGGCTGGTCGTAGTGCGGGGCGATCTTGATCGCGGTGTGGGCGCGGCTGGTGGTGGCACCGCCAATCAGCAGCGGCACGTCGAAGCCCTGGCGCTTCATCTCGGACGCCACGTGGCTCATCTCCTCCAGCGACGGGGTGATCAGGCCGGACAGGCCGATGGCCTGGGCGCCGTGCTCCTTCGCCGCGGCGAGGATCTTGTCGCAGGGCACCATCACGCCCAGGTCGACGATGTCGTAGCCGTTGCAGCCGAGCACCACGCCGACGATGTTCTTGCCGATGTCGTGCACGTCGCCCTTCACCGTGGCGATGACGATCTTGCCCTTGCTGGTGGCGCCGGTGCGGGCCTTTTCCTCTTCGATGTAGGGGATCAGGTGGGCCACCGCCTGCTTCATAACGCGGGCCGACTTGACCACCTGGGGCAGGAACATCTTGCCGGCGCCGAACAGATCGCCGACCACGTTCATGCCGGCCATCAGCGGGCCTTCGATGACGGACAGCGGCGGCTTGCCCTCGGCGGCCAGCTTGGCGCGCACTTCCTCGGTGTCGGCGACGACGAAGTCGGTAATGCCCTTCACCAGCGCGTGGGACAGGCGGGCCTCGACGGGCTGCTCGCGCCACGACAGGTCGGGTCCGGAATCCCTGGCCTTGCCTTCCTTGACGGTCTGGGCGAACTCCACCAGCGCCTCGCCGGCGCCGGAGTTGCGGTTGAGCACCACGTCCTCGACCTTGGCGCGCAGCTCCGGCTCCAGGTCGTCGTAGACGCCGAGCATGCCGGCATTGACGATGCCCATGCTCATGCCGGCCTTGATGGCGTGGTACAGGAACACTGTGTGGATCGCTTCGCGCACCGGATCGTTGCCACGGAAGCTGAAGCTCACGTTGGACACGCCGCCGCTGATCTTGGCGTAGGGCAGGTTCTCCTTGATCCACGCCACGGCGTTGATGAAGTCCACCGCGTAGTTGTCGTGCTCCTCGATGCCGGTGGCAATCGCGAAGATGTTCGGGTCGAAGATGATGTCTTCCGGCGGGAAGCCGATTCCGGTCAGCAGCCCGTAGGCCTTGGCGCAGATCTCGGTCTTGCGGGCGAAGGTGTCGGCCTGGCCCTTCTCGTCGAAGGCCATCACGATCACCGCCGCACCGTACTGACGGCACAGGCGCGCCTGGCACAGGAACTCTGCCTCGCCCTCCTTCATGGAGATGGAGTTGACGACGCCCTTGCCCTGGATGCACTTGAGGCCGGCCTCGATGACGCTCCACTTGGAGGAGTCGAGCATGATCGGCACGCGGGAGATGTCCGGCTCGGAGGCGATCAGCTTGAGGAACTTCTCCATCGCCGCCAGCGAATCGAGCATGGCCTCGTCCATGTTGATGTCGATGACCTGGGCGCCGTTCTCCACCTGCTGACGGGCCACCGCCAGCGCATCGTCGAAGCGGCCTTCGAGGATCATCCGGGCGAAGGCGCGGGAGCCGGTGACGTTGGTGCGCTCGCCGACGTTCACGAACAGTGAGTCGGGGCCGACGTTGAACGGCTCCAGACCGGACAGGCGCAGCTTCTTCTCCACATGCGGGATGCTGCGCGGCGTGACCAGTGCGACCGCCTCGGCAATCGCCCTGATGTGCGCCGGCGAGGTGCCGCAACAGCCGCCGACGATGTTCACCAGGCCGGAGCGCGCCCATTCGACGATCTCGGAAGCCAGCTGCTCCGGCGTTTCATCGTAGCCGGTGGGCGACAGGGGGTTGGGCAGGCCGGCGTTGGGGTGGGCGGAAACGAAGGTGTCGCAGACGGTGGACAGCTCGTCCACGTACTGGCGCAGCTCCTTGGCACCCAGCGCGCAGTTGAGGCCGAAGCTGATCGGCTGCGCGTGGCTGAGGGAGTTCCAGAAGGCCTCGGCGGTCTGTCCGGACAGGGTGCGGCCGGAAGCGTCGGTGATGGTGCCGGAGATCATTACCGGCACGCGCTGGCCCAGGTCGGCGAACAGCTTCTCGACCGCGAACACCGCAGCCTTGGCGTTGAGGGTGTCGAAGATGGTCTCGATCAGCAGAATGTCGGCGCCGCCTTCGAGCAGGCCGCGGGCCGAGTCGTAGTAATCATCGACCAGCGCGTCGAAGCTGATGTTGCGGTAGCCCGGATCGTTCACGTCCGGCGAGATCGACAGGGTGCGCGAGGTCGGTCCGAGCACGCCGGCGCAGAAGCGCGGCTTGGCCGGGTTGGCAGCGGTGAATTCGTCGCACAGTTGGCGCACCAGACGGGCGCCCTCCACGTTCAGCGCGTAGGCCACGTCGGCCAGCCCGTATTCGGCCTGGGACACGCGGGTGGCGTTGAAGGTGCAGGTCTCGATGATGTCCGCGCCGGCTTCCAGGTAGGCCCGGTGGATACCGCCGACCACGTCCGGGCGGGTCAGCACCAGCAGGTCGTTGTTGCCCTTCAGGTCCTTGGGATGATCGGCGAAGCGCTGGCCGCGGTAGTCGGCCTCGCCGAGCTTGTGCTGCTGGATCATCGTGCCCATCGCCCCGTCGAGGATCAGGATGCGGTGGGTCAGGGCGGACTGGAGTTCGGCTGTGCGGTCGGCTTGCATGGATCTACCTCGGTACGGATTTTGTCAGCCGGGAGGGACGCGCGCTGCAGCGGCACAAAAGCGAACGGCGCGGCAAACCCGGCTGGAAGGTTTGCGAGCGCCGTTGATGATTGCCGAGCCTGGCCCACGGGTTTCGCAGGTCGCAACGCTCCTCGGCAAGGGGCGGATTTTACGGGGTTTTCAGTCCATCTGCCAAGATCGGGCAGCGTTCAGGCATCGACTGCGGCGAGCAATTCGCGGGCGTCATCCCGCCACCAGCCGAGAGCTGCGTAGAAGCCCTCCCACACGCAGCCATTGCAGCCGCGCCCACAGCAGGTGGTCGGTGCCGGCGGAGGATTGCGGTGCGCCAGCCCGGCCGCGTCCAGCAAGCCGCGGATCTCCGCGACCTGCGCATCGGCCTCGGCGAGGTTGGTGGGGCGACGGGTGAAAGGATCGGCAAACGCGGTCATGGCGGCAACTCCGGCGGGGTCGCGACGATAGCACGACGGCGCGACGCGGAGTGGCACCAACGGTCGATGGATTCCCCCGCCACACTGGACTAGATTCAAGACTGCGATCGGCTGCGATGCCCGCCGGGTCTCGAGCCCACCGACAGGAGCGTTCCGATGCCCCGAGAGATCACCAGCAAGCCCAAAAAGGCCGCCTCCCGCCCCCGCACGCAGAGTGAAGGGACGGCGCCCCCCGACCACCCGTACGACGTGTTCGTCTCCCATCAGGCCGGCGACATCGAGCTGGCCCGCGACCTGTACCGGCACATCCGCGACACGCTGGGCTACGAGGCCTACCTCGACGAACAGGACAGCGCGCCCGAGATGGCTCCCGACACCGTCGATGCGATTACGGCCGAACGCTTGCGCAAGATCATGCGCCGTGCCGCCAGCCTGATTCTGGTGATCGGCCCGAACACCGGGCGATCACGCTGGATGCCATGGGAACTGGGCTTCTTCGACGGCAGGCAGAGCTCCCAGCGGATCGGCATCTATCTGGCGGAAGGCGCGCAATTGCCCGGCCAGCAGGAGTACCTGGGAATCTACCCGAAGGTGCTGCGCAAGGCCGACGTACGCCACTTCCTGGCCGAGGCCACGATGGACGCCGCCGCCCTCGACAGCGTCACACCAGACTTGCTGGAACGCCATCTGCACCATCTGCAGCGCGCGCCCTTCGACTACTGGCTGTCCCTGCTCCAATGGCAGTTCGGCTTTCTCGGAAATCTGCTCGCCGACCACCCTGCCGCCGGCATGGCCGGCGACTTCCAGCCTGAGGACCGGCCCGAAACCCTGCAGGCCAATCCCTGGCTGGCTGCACTGCGCCTGTGGCAGGACCAATTGGCAACAACCCGCCTCAACCTGTGGGAGACGAGCCGCCAAGGCAAGGCCCAGCCCCTGTCCTTCCCTGCCCTTGATGCAGCTCCCTGGTGGCCGCAGAGCTTAGGCACCACCCCGGGCCCGGCCGCCGTCACGGTGCGGCACGCCCGGCATTAGGGCCCGGCTAGAGCGAACAATCCCTTGGCGAACGCATCCCCGAGAGTCCAGAGAACAACGGCGCAGGCGAATGAACACGTTCCAAGCTTGCGCTTAGCCGGTTTTGCCCGCATGCGGCAACGCAGGGGGAGGATAATGCCGTCATGCCCCCCCCGCTCCCTCCCTGGCTAGAAGCCTTCCGCGCCCAGCTCGGCGCGGAACTCGTAGAAACCCATATTTCCTGGCTGCTGCTGGCCAACGGTTTCGCGTGGAAGCTGAAGAAACCGATCACCCTGCCCTTCCTCGACTACGGTTCGGCAGCCCGCCGGCAGTTCTTCTGCCAGGAGGAACTGCGCCTGAACCGGCGCTTTGCGCCCGAGCTCTACCTGGGCCTGGAGGCGATCGGCAACAGTGGAGAATGGGCAGTGAAGATGCGCCGCTTCGCCGAGAGCCAGCGCCTCGACCACGTCTGCGCCCGCGGTGCGCTGACGCTGGAGCATCTGTCGGCCCTTGCCCGCGTCGTACATGCATTCCACCGCGCCGCGGCGACGGCCCCCGCCGGCAGCCGCTTCGGCGAGCCGGCGCAGATCCGCACTCCGGCCATCGACAACTTCAGCGCCATCCGCGGCTTGCGGCCGGATGCAGCGCCACGCCTCGACCACCTGGAAGCCTGGACCGAGGCAGAGTTCGCACGCATCGAACCCATACTGGCAGCCCGTAAGGCAGCCGGTCGGGTGCGCGAATGCCATGGCGACCTGCACCTGGGCAACCTGGTGCTGCTGCACGGCGAAGTGATCCCTTTCGACTGCATCGAGTTCAATGACGATTTCCGCTGGATCGACGTAGCTTCCGAGCTGGCCTTCACCTATGTGGACCTGCTCGACCACCGTCGCCCGGATCTGGCCGTCTGGCTGATCAATGAATGGCTGACCGAGTCCGACGATTTCAACGCCGTACCGGTGCTGCGCTTCTACGCGGTGTACAAGGCGATGGTGCGCGCCAAGGTGGCAGCCTTTGCCGGCCAGCCGGACACCACCGACGACTATCTGGCCCAAGCCGAGCGCCTGACCACCCCGCCGCGCCCGCGGCTGGTGATCACCCATGGCCTGTCCGGCTCGGGCAAGAGCAGCCTCAGCGCCGAGCTGTTGCGCGCCGATCCCCACGCCACCACGCTGCGTCTGCGCTCCGACGTGGAACGCAAGCGCTTGTACGGCCTGCCGCCACTGGCCAGCAGCCGCTCCTGCGTGGCCGGCGGCATCTACACACCAGAGGCAACCCGCCGCACCTACTCACACCTGTCCGAGCTGGCCGGTCAGATACTGGACGCCGGCTGGTCGGTGATCGTCGACGCGGCTTTTCTCAAGCGCAGCGAGCGCGACAGCTTCGCCGTACTGGCACAGCAGCACGACGCCGGTTTCGCCATCCTCGCCTGTACCGCACCGCTGGACGAATTGCGCCGCCGTCTGCGGGCTCGCCGCAACGACCCTTCCGAAGCCACCGTCGAAGTGCTCGAACGGCAGTTGGAGTGGATCGAAGCACTGGACGCGGACGAACAGGCCCGCGTCATCCCGCCGCCTCAGCGCAGGGAGCCGACGTAGCGCTCGGTCGGGTGGGTGGCGTTCGGTCGCGATGAGCGCAGCCGCTCGAGGAGACCCCGGGCCACCTGGTCGTTGGCCGTGTCGCCATCCACCGACGCTTCCTCCAGCTCCATGGCAATCGTCAGCCGCGCAGCCAGGTCGGCCAATTCGGGATTGCCGGTCTCCCGGGCCAGGCGCACGATCTCCCGCGCGTAGTCCTTGTTCACCCGCATGTATTCCACGTCGGTGATGCGATTGCTGACCCTGCGCATCAGCAGGTGGATGCGGCCCAGCAGGCCGTAGATGACGGTATCGGACTCCATGACGATTCCTTTCCGGTTCCGTTGAAAATCAGTTGATCAGGCGTGGCTGATGGTTTCGCCGTGCTCGACGAGGTCGAGGCCCTCAGCCTCGGTCCGCTCGTCCACCCGCAGCCCCACCAGGCGGTCGATGAGCTGCAGCACGCAGAAGGTGGCCGCGCCGCTGTAGGCCACCGTGGCGGCAATGCCCGCCAGCTGGGCCAGCAGGTCGCCCCGCACGCCGCCGATGGCCGGCGAGGCCAGCCAACCGGTCAGCAGCGCGCCGAGAATGCCGCCGACGCCGTGGATGCCGAAGGCGTCCAGCGCGTCGTCGTAGCCGAGCATGCGTTTCAGCGCGGTGGCCCCCAGGTAGCAGCCGACACCGGCGACGAGGCCGATCAACAGCGCCGCCTGCGGCGTGACGTAGCCGGACGCCGGCGTCACCGCCACCAGCCCGCCGACCGCACCAGACACCAGGCCGAGGGCGCTTGGCCGGCCGCGCATCAGCCATTCGGCGCCCATCCAGGCCACCGCGGCGGTCGCCGCCGCCAGCTGGGTGACCAGCATCGCCATGCCGGCCCGGCTGTCGGCCGCCAGCGCCGAGCCGGCATTGAAGCCGAACCAGCCGACCCACAGCAGCGCCGCGCCGGTCAGCGTCAGGGCCAGGTTGTAGGGCGTCATGGCCTGCCGGCCGAACCCGTCCCGCGGCCCCAGCACCAACGCGCAAACCAGGCCGGCCACGCCGGCGTTGATGTGCACCACGGTCCCGCCCGCATAATCGAGCGCCCCGAGCTTCGCCAGCCAGCCGCCCGGCGCCCACACCCAGTGGGCCACCGGCGCATACACCAGCACCGACCACAGCGCGGCGAACAGCAGGAGCGCCGAGAACTTCATGCGCTCCGCGAAGGCGCCCGGCACCAGAGCCGTGGTAATGATCGCGAAAGTGAGCTGGAACATCGCGAAGACGGATTCGGGAATACCGGCTCCGGCGCTGCCGGCCAGCGCATCCAGTTGCAGACCGTCGAGGAAGAGCCGGTCGAGTCCGCCCAGCCAGGCCGAACCAGGACGCAGCGCCAGACTGTAGCCGACGAGGCTCCAGGTCAGCGTCACCACCGCGGCGATCGCCACGCTCTGGCTCATGGTGGACAACACATTGCGACGCCGGACCATGCCGCCGTAGAACAGCGCCACGCCAGGCAGCGTCATCAACAGCACGAGGGCACTGGCAGTCAGCATCCAGGCGGTGTTGCCGCCATCCGGCTGGGCCGGGGCTGCAGCCCACGCGACATCGGAAAACAGCGACCAGAGAAATGGCGCCGCAGCAAAGCGGGCCAGGACAGACAAGGCAGGACTCTTCGGCATGAGCACTTTCGGCAGACGGACCGCGCGGGGCGGCATATGTGCACATGCAGCAAATCCTGTGCCGGGCCGGATCGGCCCGAAATCCCGTGTTTTCGCTTGTCTTGCGCCCCTGGATGGCTCACTCATCCGACATGGAGCACCGGCCTGGTGCAAGCCGCTGGCATCGGATCGTCACCTCCCCTCGGAATGGGCACTCCAAATGGACAAAGCCCGGCCGGAGCCGGGCTTCGCGCATCAGCACATCAGGAAGCGAAAGATCAGGCCGCCTTGGCCTTCTCGCTGCCGCCGACGAAGAAGCTGATGATGTACAGCAGCAGGCCGAGCAGGAAGATCACGCCAGTGCCTTCACGCAGCCAGTAGAAGATCGAGATCTGATCCTGGGCCGCCATGAAGGGGATCGGGGTGCTGCTGTAACGCTGCAGCCACACCTGCAGGATGCCGGCGGCGGTCAGGAACAGGGTGATGAACACCATCGCGATGGTCATCAGCCAGAACGACCACATCTCCAGCACCTGGGAACGCTCGCTGTTGGCGGCACGGCCGCGCAGGATCGGCATCGCGTAGCTGATGATGGTGATCACAACCATCGCGTAGGCGCCGTAGAAAGCCATGTGACCGTGAGCAGCGGTGATCTGCGTGCCGTGGGTGTAGTAGTTAACCGGAGCCAGGGTGTGCAGGAAGCCCCACACGCCGGCGCCGAGGAAGGACATCACGCCGGTGCCCAAAGCCCACAGGGTGGCGGCCTTGTTGGGGTGCTCGCGGCGGCGGCGGTTCACCATGTTGAAGGCGAAGACGGTCATCGCGAAGAACGGGATCGGCTCCAGCGCGGAGAACACAGAACCCCACCACTGCCAGTATTCCGGCGTACCGATCCAGAAGTAGTGGTGGCCCGTACCGATGATGCCGGTGATCAGGGTCAGGGTGATGATCACGTACAGCCACTTCTCGATCACTTCGCGGTCGACGCCGGTCACCTTGATCAGCACGAAGGCCAGCAGGGAGCCGAGGATCAGTTCCCAGACGCCTTCGACCCAAAGGTGCACGACCCACCACCAGAAGTACTTGTCGAGCACCAGGTTGGACGGGTTGTAGAAGGAGAACAGGAAGAACACCGCCAGGCCCCACAGGCCCATCATCAGCACCAGACTGATCGAGGTCTTGCGGCCCTTCAGCATGGTCATCGTCAGGTTGAACAGGAACACCAGCGCGACGACGACGATGCCGACCTTGGTGATCAGCGGCTGTTCAAGGAACTCCCGCCCCATCGTCTCGATGATGTCGTTGCCGGTGTAATGCGCCAGGGCGGCGTAGGGCACCAGCAGGTAGCCGAGGATGGTGGCGGCTCCGGCAATGAGGAAGACCCAGAACATCGCAATCGCCAGCTTCGGCGAATACAGCTCGGTCTCGGTTTCCTCCGGGATCATGTAGTAAGCCGCGCCCATGAAGCCGAACAGCAGCCAGACGATCAGCAGGTTGGTGTGGACCATCCGGGCCACGTTGAACGGGATTGCGGGAAACAGGAAGTCCCCGATAACGTACTGCAGGCCCATGATCAGGCCGAACAGCACCTGGCCGAGGAAGAGCCCGATGGCCGCGATGAAGTATGGCTTCGCGACCGACTGGGAGGAATATTGCATGGTGATGGCTCCTTTCAGATCGGCGATCAGCCTTCGATGTTGGGCGGCCAGTTGGCGGTGTTGATTTCCGACGAGTACTTCAGGAATTCAACGAGGTCGTTCAGCTGCTGTTCCGTCAGATGGAAATTGGGCATCTGGCGGCGGCCCGGCGCCCCGGTGGGCTGGGACTGGATCCACGCCTTGATGAACTCGGGGCCGCGACGCTTGTAGACGTTGCCCAGCTCGGGAGCGAAGTACGCGCCCTCGCCCATCAGGGTGTGGCAGCCAATGCAGTTGTTGGTCTCCCACACCTTCTTGCCCGCCACGACGGCCGGCGTCAGGTTGGCGTGGTTATCCCGCTTGGGAATGGTCTGCATCGAATCGAAGGTCAGCGCGAGGAACAGGAGCGCAAAAAACACGGTGCCCCCGAAAAAGATGTTTCGCGCCATGGATTTTGTGAATGTCCCGCTCATGGAACCTCCCTGGATGGCTTCGCTGCACGGCGCAGCTTGGGCTGGATGTTCCGGATCGCGGGGGGCGGCGTCCTTGACTCGGGTCAAGGGCGTCGGATGGCACCCCGCGGCCCGGGTGCCGGAACGCCATGGGGATATGCACTCGTAGCGCGGGAAGGTACCGCCGCATGTCATCCGGAAGCCCCACGCGACCGCCGCAAACGCTCAGTGCAACACGACGGTAGTCAGCCCCGCGGCAAGGCCCGATAATCGCCACCGTCCGAACGATCCCCACGCCCTGCGCCCTGCCATGACGCTCCGCCCCGAACTCGACTTCATCGGCCTCGCGCCCTTCCTGCGTCTCAGCATCGCCGGCGGTGACCTGCGCCAGGTTGCCCAGGCGCTGCTCGAACTGGCCCGGCAGGACCAGGACAACCCGAACCTGTGGATGAACCTTGCCACCGCCTTCTTCACGATCGGCGAGCGGGAACTGGGCCTGACGATCCAGGCCCAGGCGCTGCAGACACAGCGCCGCTACACGCTGCCGGCCCGCCGCCAGCCAGCCCGTTGCTGCCTGCTGGTGCTGCTGAACGCCGGCGATCTGGCCGAGAACACGCCGATCGACTGCCTGCTCGAAGACAGCGACGTGGAGCTGATCTACCAGTACGTCAGCGCCGCCGAACCCTTGCCTGCGGATCTGCCGGAACACGATGCGCTGCTCGTCGGCCTGTCGGTCAGCGAAACCAGCCAGCCCATCCTCGATGCACTCGTGACCCTGCTGGCCAACTGGCCGAAGCCGGTCATCAACGCCCCGCAGTACATTCCGAACGTCGAGCGGGAAGCCGCCAGCACGCTGCTGCAGGACGTTCCCGGCCTGCTGATCCCGGCCACCTGGCCGGTGGATCGCGCCACGCTGGCTACCATCGCCGACGGCAGCCGGATCATCGAAGACAGCTTCCCCGGCAGCCGCTTCCCGCTGATCCTGCGCCCCGTCGGCTCCCACGGTGGCCACGGCCTTGCGCGCATCGACACGCCGGCCGAAGTTGACGCCTACCTGGCAGCCGAGCCCGACGACAGCTTCTACCTGTCGAACTTCATCGACTACAGCGGCGCCGACGGGCTGTTCCGCAAGCTGCGCGTGGCGCTGATCGACGGCCGGCCCTTCGCCTGCCACATGGGCGTGTCGTCCCACTGGATGATCCATTACCTCAACGCCGGCATGTACGAGGACGCCGCCAAGCGTGCTGCCGAGCTGGCCTTCATGGAAAGCTTCGCCGACTTCGCGGCCCGGCACGCCACCGCGCTGGAGGCGATCCACCGCCGCTCGGGGCTGGACTACATCTGCATCGACTGCGCCGAAACCCGGAATGGCGAATTGCTGATTTTCGAGATCGACCACGCGATGGTCGTCCACGCGATGGACCCGGAAGAACTCTTCCCCTACAAGCAGGTGCACATGCTGAAGGTGAAGCAGGCTTTCGAGGATTATCTCTACCGTCTCCAGGCTTCCCAGCCCAAGCCGCTCTGAGCGCCCGCCGATGACCACCCCAGCATCCAACCCGCTGAACGCGCTCAACTTCTCCGGTGGCCCCGGCGCACTGCCGGACGTCGTGCTGCAACAGGTGCAGGAGGCAATCCGGGCCGTGCCCGGGGTCGGCCTGTCCATCCTCGGCATCAGCCACCGCTCCGACTGGTTCGCCGCCGTCGTGGACGAGCTGGAGAACAATGTCCGCACGCTACTGGGCCTGCCGGCGGACTACCGCGTGCTGTTCCTGCAGGGCGGCGCGACCCAGCAGTTCTCGATGCTGCCGATGAGCCTGCTGGCCGGCAGCACGGAGCCCGCCGACTACCTGCACACCGGCTACTGGAGCGGCAAGGCGTTGCCCGAGGCACGCAAGGTCGGGCCGGTGCGCGTGCTGTGGAGCGGCGAGTCCTGTGGCTTCCGGCACTTGCCGGCCGACGGGGAACTTGCCTTCAACCCGCGGGCGCCCTACCTGCACTACGTCTCCAACGAGACCGTCGAGGGCCTGCAGTTCCACCGGGTGCTCGGCCGCGACGACGTGCCGCGCATCTGCGACATGTCCTCCGACTTCCTGTCGGCGCCGGGCGACTACAGCCGCTTCGCGATGATCTACGCCCACGCCCAGAAGAACATCGGCCCGGCCGGCGTAACGGTGGTGGTACTGCGCGACGAACTGCTCGCCAACGCGCCGGACGACCTGCCGGCCTTTCTCGACTACCGGGCGCAGATCGCTGCCCACTCCATCCTCAACACGCCGCCGGTGTTCGCCATCTACGTGGTGCTGCTGGTGACCCGCTGGCTGCTGCGGGACATCGGCGGCCTCGCCGAGATGGACCGCCGCAACGCCGCCAAGGCCGCGCTGCTGTATGGCGCGCTGGACGCCAGCCACGGCTTCTACGCCGGCCATGCGGCCCCCGTCGACCGCTCGAAGATGAACGTGGTGTTCCGCCTGCCGACCCCGGAACTGGAAGCCACCTTCTTCGCTGAAGCCCGCTCCGCCGGCTTCTCGGGCCTCAACGGCCATCGCAGCATCGGCGGCATCCGCGCATCCATCTACAACGGCCTGCAACTGGCTGCGGTTGAAAAACTGGTGGACTTCATGGACGGCTTCCGGCGCCGGGCACCGGCCGCGTAGCCCCCTTGCGAGGAGCCCACGTCTCCCTTTGAGAATCGTGGGAAGGCCGTGCTTCCGCAGAGTGGCTCCTCCGGCCAGGATTCCCGTCACACAAAAGCAGACGGGCCGCGAATGCGGCCCGCCTACTCCCCAGGGGCCGGGCCCGAAGACCCGGCGTCTCCTCTCCCCTTTTGCTGGTCTTAACCCTTCGGCGCCTTATCGGCCTCCGGCTTGGCCTCTTCGGGCTTCAGCGGCGGATGGAATTCTTCCGGCGTTGCACCGTCCTTCGGCGAACCGATGGATTGTTCGACGGGCGGCAGCGTATGGGCGATGCCCTTGTGGCAGTCGATACAGGTCTTGCCCTCATTGAGGCCGGTCTGATGCATGCGCGACGAACGGCGGCCCTGCTCGGCGTAGTCGAAGCCCTCGTAATTGTGGCAATTGCGGCATTCGCGGGAGTCGGTCTTCTTCATCCGCTCCCATTCATGCTTGGCCAGTTCCAGGCGCTTGGCGTTGAACTTCTCCGGCGTATCGATGGAACCGAGGATCTTGTGCAGCACCTCGTTGGAGGCCTGGATCTTGCGGATCATCTTGTGCGTCCAGTCCTTCGGCACGTGGCAGTCCGGGCAGGTCGCGCGCACGCCCGAGCGGTTGGAGGCGTGAATCGTGTTGCGGTACTCCTGGTAGACGTTGTCCTTCATCTCGTGGCACGAGATGCAGAACTCCTCCCGGTTGGTGAATTCCATCGCGGTGTTGAAGGCGCCCCAGAACAGGATGCCGCCGATGAACAGCATGGCGGCAAAGCCCCAGCCCACCGAGCGAATGCGTCCGATGAAGCCTTTCTTGTTGGTATCCATTTGTGCAACTCCCTGGTCTGGCGCTCAGCGCATGCCGGTGCCGGGCTTGAAGGTGTTGCCCACCAGCGGGCGGGCGTCGCTCTGCGGCACGTGACACTGGTTGCAGAAGTAACGGCGCGGCGAGACGCTGGACAACTCTTCGCCCTCACGCGTCTTGAAGTGGGTCACCGAGATCTTGGTCGCGCCGGTTTCCTTGGCGCGGCTCCAGGCGTGGCAGTCCAGGCACTTGTTGAAGTTCTTTGTGATGTTGTAACCACGGATCTGGTGCGGGATCAGGGGCGGCTGCTGCACGAAATCCCGCGGCAACGGCGGCTGGTCGCGGCCGTAGCGAGTGCCGTCGCCTTCCGGATCGCTGGCGTTGATGTCTGCTCCGCGCAGGCTTTGCAGCTTGACGGGCGCCTCCGTGGCGGCCACGGCGGCGGGAGCGAGGAAGCTCTGGGCGAGGGCCGCAGACAGGGTCAGGGCCAGTGCTGCTGCCCGCAGACGGGCGGAATTGAAGGTCGGCTTGTTCATCACTCGCTCCTTTGGTCGAACCTATGAGTCATCTTGAAAACCTGTTTGTCACATACGTCGATGCAGCGCCCGCAGGTCGTGCAATCGGAAGAAAGAATCAACGGCCCGGCCTGGCCAACCGCCTTCAGCGCCGGGCGGATCACCTGTGGCTCGGGACACACGGCGAAACAATCCATGCAGTCGTCGCAGGCGCTGCGCTTGGCGGCGGAAACCCGCAGCAGTGCGGTCCTGCCGAGCAGCCCGTAAAAGGCCCCCATCGGGCATAGATGGCCGCACCAGCCGCGGCTGGCCACCAGCAAGTCATAAACAAAGATCCCGGCGATCACGAACAACCCGCCGCCCATGCCGAAGATCAGCCCCCGATGCAGCAGGGACACCGGATTGACCCACTCCCAGGCCAACCGGCCGGTGACGGCGGCCGCGACGAGGATGCCGCCGAGCAGCCAGTAACGCGTTGCAGCGTCGGGCACCCGGCCGGTCTTGATGCCCAGCCGGCGGCGCGTCCACGCAGCGGCGTCGGTCACCACGTTCACCGGGCACACCCAACCGCAGAACACCCGGCCGCCCACCAGCAGATAGAAGCCCAGCACGATGGCCGCACCGGTCAGCCCCGCCGCATAGGGCAGATGGCCGGTCAGCAGGGTCTGCAGCGCCAGCAAGGGATCGGTCAGCGGCAGCACGCCCAGCGTCAGCGACGAGGACAGGTTGCCCTTGGCGATCCACAACCCGAACCACGGTCCGGACAGGAAGACCAGCAACACCAGCGCCTGGCTCAGCCGGCGCAGCACCAGCCAGCGCTGGCGCTGCCACGGGTTGCGCGGCGCGGCGGAATCGGCGGAAGACACGGGCACGCTTGCCATGATCAAGGCTTCCAGTGGGAATCCAGACCGCCGCGGCGGATGACGCCGGACGTGTCCTTCGCCGGCGGCACGGGCACGACCGGCGCTGCAGACGGCACCGGCGCGGCAGGGGCCGCCACGTTCTCGGTAGCGCTACGGCCAGCGGTCGAACCCTCGAAGCCGCGCACCGGTAGTTCCACCTGCTCGCCGATCAGCGAGCCACCATTGCGGGCCTTCTCTTCCCAGCCCTTGCGGTAATGGGCCGGCAGCGCACCCTGGGCCAGCTTGCGCGGCAAGACCTTGATCGCCGGCTCTGGCAGCACGCAGGACTTCTCGCACTTGCCGCAGCCGGTGCAGGCCTCGGAATGCACCGTCGGCAGCAGCATTGCGTGACGGTCCGAGCGCGGGTTGTGCTGGGTCTCCAGCGTGATCGCCTTGTCGATCGCCGGGCACACCCGGTAGCACACGTCGCAGCGCAGGCCGAGGAAGTTCAGGCAGCTCTCGTGGTCCACCAGCGCAGCGAGACCCATGCGGGCCTGATTGATGTCGGTCAGTTCCCGGTCCAGCGCACCGGTCGGGCAGGCCTTCACGCACGGAATGTCGTCGCACATCTCGCAGGGGAGCTGGCGGGCCGTGAAATACGGGGTGCCGGTCGGCACCGGCTCACCGAGGTCGGCCAGCTTGAGGATGTGGTAGGGGCAGTCGCGCACGCACAGTCCGCAGCGCACGCAGGCGGCGAGGAAGTCACCTTCCGCCAGCGCCCCCGGCGGCCGCAGGGCCTGAGCCGGCAGCGCCGACGCGCTGCGCGAGTACAGCCCGGCGCCGAGCGCCAGCAGGCAGCCGCCACCGGCGGCAGCGGCCACGCCGTTGATGAAACGGCGCCGCGCCGCCGATGCCGGTGACTCGGCAGCGGGCGACTTGCGGGCAGGTTGGCGAGTGGAGTCCACGATCAGTCCATTCAGCAGGCACGCGCGACAGCTGCGGGAGCAAGCTCCCTTGCCCCACACATCACGTCGCGCGTCATCCCAAGTCTCAGGCGCGCACCACCTTGACCGCACACTTCTTGAAGTCGGTCTGTTTGGAGATCGGGCAGGTGGCGTCGAGGGTGACCTTGTTCACCAGCTTGGATTCATCGAAGAAAGGCACGAAGATCAGCCCCACTGGCGGTTTGTTGCGGCCTTTGGTTTCCAGACGGGCGGTCATCTCGCCGCGACGGGACTGGACCTTGACCACCATGCCGCGCTGCAGGCCGCGCTTCTTGGCGTCATCCGGGTGCATGAAGACCTGGGCTTCCGGTACCGCCTTGTGCAGTTCCGGCACGCGCCGGGTCATCGAGCCGGTGTGCCAGTGTTCCAGCACACGGCCGGTACACAGCCACATGTCGTAGTCGGCATCGGGCTTCTCGGGGGGATCCTGATAGGGCAACGCAAAGACCACCGCCTTGCCATCCTTCTGGCCGTAGAACCGGATGCCCTCGCCGGCCTTCACATACGGATCGTAGCCTTCGCGGTAGCGCCACAGGGTCTCCTTGCCATCCACCACCGGCCAGCGCAGGCCGCGTGCCTTGTGGTACATGTCGAAGGGCGCCAGATCGTGACCATGGCCGCGGCCAAAGCTGGCGTATTCCTCGAACAAGCCCTTCTGCACATAGAAGCCGAAGGCCTCGGCCTCGTCGTTGGTGTAGTTCTTGATGGCGTGCTCGTTCACCTTGACGGTGTCGCTCTTCGGGAACTTGTTCACCACCTTGTTGGCGTACAGCACGTCGTACATGGTCTTGCCCTTGTACTCGGGCTTCTTGGCGAGCAGCTCGGCCGGCCACACCTCTTCCATCTTGAAGCGCTTGGAAAACTCGAGGAACTGCCACAGGTCCGACTTGGCCTCGCCCGGCGCCTTGACCTGCTGGCGCCACACCTGGGTACGCCGTTCGGCGTTGCCGAAGGCGCCCTCCTTCTCGGTCCACATGGCAGCCGGCAGGATCAGGTCGGCGGCCATTGCCGACACGGTCGGGTACACGTCGGACACCACCACGAAGGCCGCCGGATTTCGCCAGCCCGGGTAGATCTCCTGGTTCACGTTGGGACCAGCCTGCATGTTGTTGGTGGTGCTGGTCCAGTAGCACTTGAGCTTGCCGTCCTTCAGCGCGCGGCTCTGGGCCACCGCGTGATAGCCGATCTTGTCGGGGATGGTGCCGTCCGGCAGTTGCCAGATCTCCTCCGCGTGGTGGCGGTGCTCGGGGTTGGTCACCACCATGTCGGCCGGCAGGCGGTGTGCGAAGGTACCCACTTCCCGCGCTGTGCCGCAGGCAGACGGCTGGCCAGTCAGCGAGAACGGGCCGGAACCCGGCGTGGCGATCTTGCCCACCAGCAGGTGGACGTTGTAGATCATGTTGTTGGCCCAGGTGCCACGGGTATGCTGGTTGAAACCCATGGTCCAGAAGCTGACGACCTTCTTCTTCGGGTCGGCGTACAGCTCGGCCAGCTTCTGCAGGCGCTCCTTCGGCACACCGGACAGCTTGGACGTGTAGTCCAGCGTGTAGGTGGAGACGAACTTCTTGAAGTCCTCGAAGGTGATCGGCTTGGCGTCGTTGGGGTTGTTCTTCGGCTTGCCGTCGGCACCGGGATAGCCGTTGAACTTGGCGTCCTTCTCCAGCGGGTTGTTCGGACGCAAGCCATAGCCGATGTCGGTCTCGCCCTGCTTGAAGTTCACGTGGGCCTTCACGAACTCCTGGTTGACCTTGCCCGACTGGATGATGTGGTTGCAGATGTAGTTGAGGATCGCCAGGTCGGTCTGCGGCACGAAGACCATGCCGTTGTCTGCCAGCTCGAAGCTGCGGTGCTCGAAGGTGGACAGCACGTGCACCTGCACGTCGGTCTTGGTCAGGCGGCGATCGGTGATGCGGGTCCACAGGATGGGGTGCATCTCGGCCATGTTGGAGCCCCACAGCACGAAGGCGTCGGCCTGCTCGATGTCGTCGTAGCAGCCCATCGGCTCGTCCATACCGAAAGTGCGCATGAAGCCGGTCACTGCCGAGGCCATGCAGTGGCGGGCGTTGGGGTCGAGGTTGTTGGAGCGGAAGCCGGCCTTCATCAGCTTGGAGGCGGCGTAGCCC
Organism: Pseudomonadota bacterium; assembly: GCA_018241725.1. Taxonomy (GTDB): domain Bacteria; phylum Pseudomonadota; class Gammaproteobacteria; order Burkholderiales; family Rhodocyclaceae; genus Zoogloea. The sequence continues at coordinate 167,242 of JAFEDI010000093.1, forward strand.
TCGAAGATCGTCCATTGGCCGGAGCCAAACATGCCGATGGAGCCTGGCCCTTCGGCCTTCAGCGCGGTCTTCCATTTCTCGGCCATGATGTCGAAGGCCTGGTTCCAGCTGATCGGCGTGAATTCACCGTTCTTGTCGTACTTGCCGTCCTTCATGCGCAAGAGCGGACGGGTCAGGCGGTCCTCGCCGTACATGATCTTGGACAGGAAGTAGCCCTTGATGCAGTTCAGGCCGCGGTTGACCGGCGCGTCCGGATCGCCCTGCGTGGCCACCACGCGGCCGTTCTGCACGCCGACCAGCACCGAACAGCCGGTGCCGCAAAAGCGGCACGGCGCCTTGTCCCAGCGCACCGCGTTGGCGTTGCCGGTGTCAGCCGGCACCGGCGCGGCCTCCTTCTTGGCGGCAAGGGCGGGCAGGGAAACGCCGGCCGTGGCGGCGGCCGCGGCGATCGCCTGGGTCTTGATGAAGTCGCGTCGGTTGATGGTCATGATTGAGCCTCCTCGCAGGGGGAATTCGTTTCGGACTGTTGATTCGAAAGCAGGGGATCGTCGCGGTGCTCGTAGGCCAACGTGGCAGCCAGCACCTGCGGAACCCGGTGAATGGCGATCAGGGTGTCGGTCATCGCGGCGCCTTCCGCGTCCTCGACGGTGACGATCAGCTTGCCGTCGTCGGACATGCCGTGGCACTCGACGCCCGGAAAGGCGAGCAGCGCCGCTTCGGCGGCGGCGCGGGCATGGGGATGGATGCGCAGGACAAGACTGGCGATGTTCATGACGGCTCCAGAGCAGGATCGAGGGCGACGCGCACGATGGCCGTCGTGGGACAGGGCACCAGGCAGGCGCCGCAGCCGGTGCAAACAGTGTTGTCCACGTCGGGCAGCGGAACGCCACCGATGCGTGGCCGGAAACGGATCGCCGAGGCCTCGCAGATTTCACCGCACACCCGGCACTCCACGTGGCGAGCCGCCAGGCAGCCTTCATCGATACGGATGCCCCAGGCCCACGCGCGCTGCGCAGTGTCGCGGCCGATGGCGCCGGTGGAGCAGGCCTGAGCGCAGCCGCCACAGAAGGTGCATGCCGCAGACGTGAAATCCGCCTCCGGATAGCCACCGGCACCGCGTTTCAGCAAACCGGTCGGACAGACCGGCAAGCAGGCGTCGCAGCGCGAGCACAATTCGAGGAAGCGGTTCTCGGTGGTGCTCCAGGGCGGACGGAATGGAGTCCCGCCGGGCGCCCTGACACCCAGAAAACGACGGCGGGAAACATCCATGGCAGGCTCGTGGTTTTTATCGGATGGAGCGATCCTATGCCCCACGCCACGAAGAAACCTTGATCTGTGCGAAGGAATTCAGCGCGGGAGCGCTTGCAGCGAAATGCCTTGCTCCTCGGCGCAGACAGCGAGGACAGCCAACGCCCGGTCGCTGTCGAAATCCGCCACTGCGCCGGCGAAAACCTCGAAGCGCGCCCCCATGACGGCCTGCAATAGCGGCCGCTGGGTGTCGAGCAGCTGCCCACTGGCAAAATCGTCTGCGGCCAGCAGTTCGGCCAGGCGGCAGAACACGGCGGACACGACACCCGCATCCGTGGGCGGCTCGGTCACCGATGCGCCGGGCACAGGCAGCACAGCGGTGATCGCCTCGACGAGGGGCGCCAATCCGGCCGCGATCTCGGCCTGCAGCGGCGCCAGCGCTGATGGCGCGTCCTGCCGGCGCAGGGCCTGCTCCAGGTCGGCGGCGCGGGCACCGAGTTCGTGGGCGCCGACCTGCGCAGCCACGCCCTTCAGGGTATGGGCGAGACGGACCGCAGTCGTCCAGTCACCGGACTCCAGCGCCTCCTGTAGACGCCCGGCAAAATCCCGCTGTCCCTTCACGAACTTGTCTAGCTGGGACAGGTAGAGCGCCTCCCGCCCGAGGGCGTGGTGCAAGCCGGCCACCATGTCCAGACCGGGAATCTCCCGCAGCGGTGCGGACATCGGGGCGGCCCCTGGCACGGCCACGGCGCCGGGCACGGTGATCCAGCGCATCAACGTCGCCCACAGAGCTTCCGGGTCAATGGGCTTGGTGACATGGTCGTTCATGCCGGCTGCCAGACAGCGCTCCCGATCGCCAGCCATCGCGTTGGCGGTCATCGCCACGATGGGCAGCGTTGCACAGGCAGGTAGGCGGCGAATCTCGCGGGTAGCGGTCAGGCCATCCATCACCGGCATCTGCACATCCATCAGGATCAGGTCGTAGTGCCCGCCGGATGCCTTGTCGATGGCCACCTGGCCGTTGTCGGCGACGTCCACCTGCAGACCGACCTGCAACAGCATCTCGCTGGCCACCTCCTGGTTGAGCTCATTGTCCTCCACCAGCAGCACCCGGGCGCCGCGCAGCGGGCCAGGCGCAGGCGGAAAGTCCGCAGCCTGCGCTGGCCGCTGGCACAACCCACCGTCACTCCCCAACGTGCGCATCACCGTGTCGAACAGCAAGGACGCTCCGACCGGTTTGATCAGCACGTCACGGATGCCCGCCTCCTCGGCAGCCTTCATCAACTCGTCGCGCCCGTAGGCCGTCACCATCACGAGGCGCGGCGGCACGGCCAGGGACAGGCGGCGGATTTCGCCGGCCGTGGCGATGCCGTCCATGCCGGGCATCTGCCAGTCGAGAAAGGTCACTTCGTACGGATGCCCGGCCGCGGCGGCCCGCCCCAGTTCGGCCAGCGCTGCCGGCCCCGAATCCACGGCTTGCACAGCGAAGGCCATCCGCCGCAGCATCTCGCCGATCACCTCACGGGCGTTGGCGTTGTCATCCACCACCAGCATGCGCCGGCCCCGCAGATCGGCACCCGGCAACAGCCGGCGCACTACCGCCGTGCTGCGGCCGAGAAGCGCCGTGAACCAGAAGGTGGAGCCCACCTCGGGGGTGCTGTCCACGCCCACCTCGCCACCCATCAGCTCGGCCAGGCGCTTGCTGATCACCAGGCCCAGGCCGGTACCGCCGTACTTGCGGGTGGTGGACGAATCGGCCTGCTCGAAGCTGCGGAACAGACGGGCACGCTGCTCACTGTTGAGCCCGATGCCGGTGTCGCGGACCTCGAAACGCAGCAGCACGCCATCAGCCCCCACCTCAATAAGGCGCACACGGATCGCTATTTCACCCCGCTCGGTGAACTTCACCGCATTGTTGGCGTAATTGACGAGGATCTGGCCGAGGCGCAGCGGATCGCCAACCAGGCTGCCCGGCACGTCGTCGGCCACGTCCACGATCAGCTCCAGCCCCTTGGTGGCGATCTTGTCGGCGATCAGGCTGGCGACATTGTCGAGGACCCGCTCCAGTTCAAAATCGGTGCGCTCGATGACCAGCTTGCCGGCCTCGATCTTGGAGATGTCGAGGATGTCGTTGATGATGCCCAGCAGGTGCTGGCTGGAGCTCTGGATCTTTTCCAGGTAGTCGCGCTGACGCGGCGTCAGTTCAGAGCGCAGCGTCAGGTAGGCCATGCCGACGATGGCGTTCATCGGCGTGCGGATTTCGTGGCTCATGTTGGCCAGGAAATCGGACTTCACGCGGGCCGCTTCTTCGGCCATCGCGGTAGCCTGCCGCATGGCCTCGATAGCGTCCCGCTCGGCAGTGATGTCGTCGATGATCCACACCGAACCGCGGGTGTGGTCGTTCAAATCGACGGCGCGGGCGGTAAGCCGCGCCCAGAACAGGCTGCCGTCCCGGCGCATCAGCTGCTGCTCGCGGCTGTGGGTCTCGCCGCGCCAGATCTGAGCATAGGGCTCGCCACCAATCTGCCAGCCCGCATCGTCAGCGTACCAGATGCGCGTCGGGCGGCCCAGCATGGCGCCCGGCGGCCAGCCGAACATGTCGTGCAGCTGGCGGTTGCCGCGCTGCAGCGTGCGGTCGACGATCAGCGCCATGCCCGACGTCGCCGCGTCAAAGATCGCCTGCTGCTCGGCATAGGCAAGGCGCAGCCGTTCGGCGGCCTCCCGCTCGGCGGTGATGTCTTCGAAGATGCCGACCACACCCCGGGACGGATCGCCACCGTCCACCGCATGGGCGGCCATGCGCACCCAGAAGCGCGTGCCGTCCTTGCGAACCACCTGCTGCTCCCAGGTGTGCGTGCCGCCATGCCAGAGCATCTCATAGACCGCTTTGCCGACCTGCTCGTAAGCTGCGTCGTCCGGATACCATATGCGGCTCGACTGGCCGACCTGCTCACCCGGCGCATAGCCGAACATCTCGTCGAAGCGTCGGTTGCCGCGCAGGATGTGGCGCTCGCGGGTCAGTACGATGCCGACGCTGGCCGACTCGAACAGCGCCTGTTGCTCGGCCATCGCCGCCGCCAGGTCGGCGGTGCGGCGGGCCACTTCGTCCTCCAGGCGATTCCGCGCCGCTTCACTCTCCTGGCGCGCCAGTCGCACTTCCTCAAGGGCCCGGCGCAGTTCCTCGGTACGGGCATCGACGCGCCCACTGAGCTGGCGGCTCCACACCACCAAGGCCAGTACCGCCAGGGCCAGTGCGACGAAGCCGTAACCAGCGTAGTGCAGATAGGGCAGCGCCGACTGCTCCAGCAGCGCGCCGAACCACTTCTCATCAATGCGCCCCAGATCCTTCTCAGGAATGGCCGCAAAACCACTGGCGATAAAGTGCTGCAAATTCTCGTCGTCACGCCGCACGGCCCAGTGGAAGTGCTGCACGTACATCGGTGCGGTATGCCGGAAATCGTCGGCAATGCCGAACTGGTGCAGCAGATACGCCGCCGGGCGCTCGTCCATGCAGAACACCCGCAGCTGCCCCTCCGCCACACTGCCAACCAGGGCCGCAAAGCTGCGGTAGCGGCGCACATTGGTGGAGCCCTCGACAGCCAGCCGCTCGGAACAGGCGTCCCCCTCCTTCACGCCGACCACGAAGCCGCGGCTGGAAGCCGCATCGACGATGCCCGACAGGTCCCGCTGAAAGAACAGCATGGTGTCGAGGCGGGCATAGGGCGCGGAGAACAGGTAGCGCCCGTCCCTTTCGGGGGAGCGCACGATGGTGTCGATGACGTCCGCCGTGCCGGCCCGCATGGCCTCCTCGGCCTTCGCACCATCCATGCCCAGCAGGCGGACCGTTACGCCGGTCTGGGCCTGCCAGGCCCGCCAGCGATCCGGCACGACGCCCTGCAGCACCCCGCTCGCATCGCGCAACGTATAGGGTGGGAAATTATCGTCGAGCACCACGGTGATCGACGTACGCGGCAGCCCCCCCTCATCCGCTGCAAGCATCCCTGCACCGAGGCAGGCCCCAACCAACAGGACAGGCAGGCAGCGCAGGAAACGGGCAGGCATACGTTCAGTCCATGACCGACAGTTCGTCCAGCGCCGTGCGCAGGGTCGTCAGCGCATGATCGAAATCGAAATCGGCGATCTGCCGCTCCAGCGTTGCGGCATGCTCGCCGAAGGCCGCCGCGAACAAGGCCCGGTGTTCCCGGTACAACGACGAACCGGCCAGGTCGTACTCGGCCAGCAAGGCCTGCAGGCGTGCCGCCACTTGTCGCAGTTGCTGCCAATCCACCTGCACGGGCGCCAGCGCCGACGACGGCGCCGCTGCGGCCGGCAGCACGTCCTTCAGGGCCTGGCACAGCGCGACGAAATCAGCTTCGAGGGCGGCCGCCTGTACCACCAGTTCGCCGCTCGGCATGCTGCTACCGTCGCGCAGGGCGCCTTCCAGCGCCGGCGCAGCAGCCTGCAGGCGGGTGATGCCGAGGGTTGCGGCCAGCCCCTTCAGGGTATGGGCATGGCGGTGAGCCGTCTTCATGTCCCCGACCATCAGTGCCCGTCTCAGCTCTGCCGGCACCTCGCTGGCCACGAAGCTGCCGAGCAGCCGCGCATAGGCATCGACGCGGCCGCGGGTAGCGCGCAAACCGGCCGCCAGATCGAGACCGTCGACCACCGCCAGGCGGGCCCGCAGAGGATCGTCTTCGGGCGCGGCGGACACCGGCCTGGCGGCATGTCCGCCCGCCCCTTCCGGCAGCCACTGCAACAACGTCCGGTAGAGGGTCTCCGGCACCACCGGCTTGGCGATATGGTCGTTCATGCCGACCGCCAGACAACGCTCCCGGTCCTCGTCGAAGGCATTGGCGGTCATCGCCAGGATGGGCGTGGTGCCGTGGCCCGGCAGAGCCCGGATAAGACGCGTGGCGGCGAGACCGTCCATCACCGGCATGTGGATGTCCATCAGGATCACATCGTAGGACGCGTTGCGCGCCCGCTCCACCGCCTGTTGCCCGTCGCCCGCCACCTCGACCTGCAGACCAACGCCTTCCAGCAGCGCTAGCGCCACCTCGCGGTTGATCGGGTTGTCCTCGACCAGCAAGATGTGCCCACCATGACGCTGGAGCAGACGGCGCTCGGCATCGCCTGCCGGTGCACGTTCAGGCTCGACGGCCCGCGTCGGAGGCTGCGCCCGCGAGCGCCCTGGCTGCAGCGGCAGTTCGACCCAGAACGTGCTGCCATGCCCAAGCTCACTGCCCACACCGATGTGCCCGCCGAGGAGTTCGGTAAGGCGCCGCGAAATCGCCAATCCCAGGCCGGTGCCGCCGTACTTGCGGGTCGTCGACGCGTCCGCCTGCAGGAAGGGCTGGAACAGTTCGGCCTGCAGCCCGGCGGACAGGCCGATGCCGGTGTCGCACACCTCGAAGCGCACCCACAGGCGCCCGTCGTCCGTCGCCAATGGGCGGACACGCAGGATGATCTCGCCACGCTCGGTGAACTTGACCGCATTGCCGGCGAAGTTGAGCAGGATCTGCTGAAGGCGCAGGCCATCCCCGCGCAGCAGCGGCGGCACATCCTGCAGGTCGGCATGCACGGCGAGGTGCTTGGCCTCGGCCTTGTCGCGGATCAGGCTGATCACGTTGTCGACGATCCGCCCGACCTCGAAATCGACGGACTCCAGCTCGAGGCGGCCGGCCTCGATCTTGGACAGGTCGAGAATGTCGTTGATGATTCCCAGCAGGTGATGGGCGGCACCGGAAATCTTGGACAGGCGGTCGATGTGGCGCGGCTCGTCGAGGTCGCGCCGCAACAGGTGGGTCAGGCCGATGATTGCGTTCATCGGCGTGCGGATCTCGTGGCTCATGTTGGCCAGGAACTCGCTCTTGCTGCGGCTGGCTGCCTCCGCCGCCTCCTTGGCGACGATCACTTCCGCACTGCGTGCTGCCACCAATTGCTCCAGGTGGGCGCGGTAGTGCTCCAGTTCCTCGGCGTTACGCTTCTTCTCGGTGATGTCTTCCTTGATCGCCACGTAGTGGGTGATGCGGCCATCCGCCTGGCGCACCGGCGCGATATTGGCCAGCTCGACGTATTCGCTGCCGTCCTTGCGCCGGTTGATGAGCTCCCCGTGCCAGGCCTCACCGCTCGTCAGTGTCGCCCACATGCCATCGTAGGTTTCCTTCGGAGTGCGGCCCGACTGCAGCATGCTGGGATTCTGGCCAACTGCCTCCTTGCGGGCATAGCCGGTATTGCGCACAAAGGCCTCGTTGACATAGTCGATACGCGCCTCGAGATCGGTAATGACGATGCTCTCCGGGCTTTGCTCGACCGCCATCACCAGCTTGTGCAGTTCGGCCTGGGCTTCCTCCTGGGTGATCAGCGCCTGCCGGAAGGCCAGCACCGCGTTGGCCAGCCGACGCAGCACGCTGTGCTGGTCGGCCCCGAGACGCTCGACCTCGGCCAGTTCCGGCGGATCCACCTGCCCAGCCGCGAGCCCCTGCAGCACGGCACTCAAGCCATGCAGGCGGTGGGTCACCCAGTGGATGATGAGGGCCCAGAAGGCCATCAGCACCAGCATCAGCACACCACCGAACAATGCAACGTGCCCAACCAACGCAGTGATGCCCTGTGTCAGTAGGGCCTCGATCAGCCGTCGGTCGGCCTGCAGGCGGTACAGGGAGAACAAGTTGAAACCGGCCGCCAGCACGGCAACCACCGCCACCGGCAGAAAGAGCAACAACGGGTACGGCAGGCGGAGCTTCATCGATGAGCTCCGTCCACCTCCGGCTCAGGGTCGGCGAAACGTGTAGCAATGTCGGCAAAACGTTCGCGGCAGGCAAGAAAGGCGTCTACCACATCCGGATCGAAATGACTGCCTCGCCCGTCGACGATGATCTGGGTGGTTTCTTCCAGCGTCATCGGCGGTTTATAGACACGCCGGCTCATCAGCGCGTCGAAGACGTCGGCTAGTGCCATCAGGCGCGCCGACACCGGGATCGCATCCCCGGCGTGACCGCCCGGATAACCACTGCCGTCCCATTTTTCGTGGTGGCCCAACGCAATCTCGCGGGCGATGCACAGGAAGGCGAAGGCCTCGCCGGCCTGGGCGGCGGAGGCCTCGTCGGCACTTTCCAGGGCCTGGGCCATGGCCTTGTCGATAGCATCGGCGCCGATGGCCGGATGGGCCTTCATGATCTCGAACTCATCGCTGGTCAGCCGGCCACGCTTGAGCAGGATGCTGTCGGGGATTCCAACCTTGCCGATGTCGTGCAGCGGCGCCGCCTTCACGACCATGCCCAGACGGGCACCGCCCAATGCCGAATTGAAGCGGGAGTGCTCCGCCAGATGGCGCGCCAGCATGTCCACATAGGTCTGGGTGCGTACGATGTGCCGCCCGGTCTCGTTGTCCCTGGCCTCACTGAGGCAGGCCAGCGCGCGCACGCTGAGTTCCTGCACGAGCAGGTTCTCGCTCATGCGCCGGCTGACTTCGCGCTCCAACCATTCGTTCTCGTTGGCCAGCCGGTCACGGGCCTGCTTGAGCTCCAGGTGGGTACGCACCCGCGCCAGCACAATGGCCGGATTGATCGGCTTGGTGATGTAATCCACGGCCCCTAGGGCCAGACCGTGCTCCTCGTTCTCGGCGGCGTTCATGGCCGTCACGAAGATCACCGGGATATTGCGCGTGGCCGGGTCAGCATGCAGGCGCTCCATGACCTCGTAACCATCCATCCCCGGCATCATCACGTCGAGCAGGATCAGGTCCGGGCGCGGCGAAAGTCCTGCCGCCCGCAGCGCCCGCTCGCCGGAATTGGCGGCACGCACCCGGTAGTGGGGCTGCAGTAGTTCCCCCAGAACTGCCAGATTCTGCGGCGTATCGTCGACGATCAGGACCGTGTGCCGGACTGCAAGGGCCTCAGGCTTGTCGCTACTCGCGTAAATGCTCATCAGGAAGTCTCCACCCCGGAGCAGGGCGATCGGCAAAGGGCGAGGGGGTAGGCCAGGGGCGACATCAGCATTCCATACAAGCGTCACGCGCCCCCTTCATGAGCATGAGTCTAGTAGCCCTTTTGCCTAGCCATCGGCATATTCGATTACGGCAAGCTTAACGGCACTTCCCCAAAGGGCTTTAGGGAGAGTTGCGCCACTCCCGCCTTGCCCGAGACTCAACGCCACCTGGGATTTCGGCCACAAACGCTTCTTTGAATTCCCAATACCAACCCATCCCGGAAATAATCCATCAAACGGGACAACTGGCTCACAGCAACTTGTCAATGAAGAAGCGGGGGCGCCGCTTGGTCTCCAGATAGGACTTGGCAACGTATTCACCAAGAATCCCGATCGACAGTAACTGTACCCCGCCCAGGAAGTACATCGGCACGACAGTGGAAGCCCAGCCAGGAACCGTCGCACCACTTGCCAACGCACGGATGACGATCCAGCCCGCCATCATCAGGCTGACCAGGCAGGTGGCCAAACCAATGCCGGAAATGAAGCGCAGCGGCACCACGCTGAAAGAAGTAATGCCATCGATAGCAAACGCAAGCATCTTGCGAAGGGGATACTTGGACTCCCCCGCAAAACGTTCGGAGCGGGCGTATTCCACCCGGGCGCTCTTGAAGCCGATCAAGGGAATGATCCCACGCAAGAACAGGTTTACCTCGTCGAATTCACGCAGATTTTCAATCGCTCGCCGGGTCATGAGCCGGTAGTCCGCATGATCGAAGACCACATCCACCCCCATCACCGTCATCAAGCGGTAGAAGCCCTGGGCTGTAAGGCGCTTGAAGGCCGTATCGGTGGTGCGGCTACTACGGACGCCATAAACGATGTCACTGCCTTCGGCGTGGGCTGCAAGCATCCCCTTGATGGCCCGCGGGTCATCCTGCAGGTCCGCGTCCATCGAAACGATCACATCACCTTCCGCGGACAACAGCCCCGCCAACAAGGCACGCTGGTGACCACAGTTGCGCGACAACTTGATGCCACCAAAATTGGGATCATCCGCACTAAAGGCTTCGATCTGGCGCCATGTCCGGTCCCGACTCCCGTCATCCACGAAATACACACGACTGTCCGGCGCAATGCATGCGTCGGCGATCAATTCATCGAGAAGTACCCGCAACTGGCGCTGGGTTTCCGGCAGGACTTCCTCTTCGTTGTAACACGGGATAACGAGTCCGAGGCGGGGAGGCATGGGATTTTCCTTATTGGCTGACCTTGGCGGGCCTGAAAACGATGTAGCGCTGACAGACAAAGGACAACAGGGTGATCGGCACCAGTGCCAGCCCGCCTCCCAAATAAGCATTGATGCCGTACTCAAGGAACAAGGCAATCAAGGCAATATTGACGCAATAGAGGAAGAGCCAGAGCACCACAAAACGCGGCAAGCGGCGGATCGAGGAATTCCCGAATACAAAGCGTCCCTGACTGACGAAGGACACAGCGATCCCGAAAACCAGGGAGCCGAAATTGGCCACGGCATAATTAAGACCCAGGGCCAGCAGCAGCACATAACTCCCATAGGAGAGGCCGGTATTGGCCAGCCCCACCACGCCGAAGCGCAAGAACTGGGATGCGGCGGGATGCTTCAAGATGTGCATTGAGGACTAAGGCAGCAAAGGGGCTCGAGAATGTCTAACGGAGGACGAAGGTGTAGATGATGCGGCGGGCGAGGTTGTTGAGACGAGCCCGCAGGCGACCTACGGCGATATCCATGTCACCCGCCCGCACTTGGGGAAGATGGGCAATAGCCTGGATGAAGCGACTGAATTCGCTGGCCTGTTCCCGGCCGATGGCCACACTCCAAGACCCCGTGGATACGCGGAAGGACGCCAGCGGCGCATCATCGCACCATGCGTCGCCATGGGCCAACAGACGACACCAGTAGTCCAGATCGAGCACATAAGGAATGCTCGCGTCGAATACGCCAGCACGTTCGGCAGCACTGCGCCGGAAGAGGACGGCACCCGGCTCGCCGATCAGGTTGGTACCGCCCCGGACACAGGCCCGCAATACCTCGCCAGCAGCCACGCGACCACTTTTCCAGGGAGCGCGCTTCACGAACAACGGCTTGTCACCCTTCCCGATGATGTGCCGACTGGCAAAGCTCAACACCACATCAGGATGGGCATCCAGGGCAGCCACCTGGCGTGCAAGGCAATCCGGCTCAATCAGGTCATCATGGGGAAGCACCTTCACATACTCCCCTCGGGCCTCCTCCAGGCAACGGTTCCAGTTCCCCTCTGCGCGCAGGTTGGACGGATTCCGCAGGTAGCGGACCCGACGGTCCCCGAGGTAACGGGCCACCCGCGCACCGGTGTCATCCGGGGAGGCGTCATCGATGACGATCAGCTCGAAATCCTGCCAGGTTTGGGCCAGGACGGAACGAATAGCCATCTCGAGAAAATCCCCCCCACACCAAGTGGGGATACACACAGATACCTTGGGAGTGATCATGACATCGAATTGTTGTCTGCAAAAGCACAGCTTGCGGCTGCAACGGCATGTCAGCTAGGTGTTAGCGCACCAGGATTACGTTCCCTGGGTACGAACTCACGGCCTGCCGCCGCGTGAAGACGGTGAAGTTCCGATGGCTCGAAGACATTGACGAAATAGAGGGGACGCCCTTTCGACTCGTTAAATATGCGCCCCAGATACTCTCCAAGCAACCCGACCGCAATTAGGTTGCTCCCGCCGAGCAGCAGCGTGACGACCATCAGGGAAGGATAGCCCTTGACTGACTCACCATACATCAGCGTCTTGTAAATCGTGTAGATCGCATACATGAACGCGAGACCTGCTACGCAAACGCCCAGGTAAGTCGCAATTTTCAAGGGAGCAATCGTGAAGGAGGTAATGCCCTCCAGCGCAAAATTCCAGAGTTTCCAGTAGTTCCACTTGGTCTCGCCGGCAAAGCGGGGATCCCGGTCATACTCGACGGCTATACTGGGATAACCGATCCACGCAAATAGCCCTTTCATGAAACGATGCTGTTCGTTCAACTGCCCGAGGGCGAGGACGGCACGTCGGCTCAACAGCCGGAAGTCACCGGTATCTTCTGGAATTTTGATACGGCTGACCGACTGCATGACTCGGTAGAAATAGTGAGCCGTGATCTTTTTGAACCACGACTCGCCGTCCCTGACCTTCCTCTTGGCATATACATTGTCATAGCCGTGCTGCCATTTGGCCACCAAGGCGGGAATCAACTCGGGGGGGTCCTGCAGATCGGCATCGATGATGATCACCGCGTCGCCAGCGGAATGCTCCAGACCGGCAGAGACAGCAATTTCCTTACCGAAGTTACGACTCAGATCCACGATGGAGACGCGCGGATCCGCAGCCCGGATGGCATGCAACACAGCCATCGTGTTGTCACGACTCCCGTCATTGACATAGACGATTTCCGCCTCACAACTCATCTGATCAAGAGTTTGGGCCAGTCGGCGGTGGAATTCGCCCAGCACTTCCTGCTCGTTGTAAGCAGGTACCACTACCGACAAACTGTAGCCCGCGTCGGGGATGGAGGTCTTTCTCGAGCTCATGGATTTACCCGAAACGTCCATAGTCTATTGCCGATGAAGTTGAAAACAAGAACCAGGCCACTGGCAACGGTCTGGGCAAGCAGATAATGGAGGCTCAGGCCCAATAGCAGCATCATGAACAGGTAGTTCAGTCCGAAGCCCGTACCGGCAAGCGCGAGAAAACGTGGCAATGTTTCGACATGGCGACGATCCGAGGAGAAGGTAATCGAATAATTGAGCGAATAATTGATCAGCGCCCCCACCACCGCCCCCACAGCGGATGCCGCCAGGGGGCCACTGACGCCACTGGAAGTCAAGCCATACAGTGTCAGGAAGTGTCCCGCCGTACCGACCAGACCGATCAGGCAGAAGGTACCGAACTGTGCAACCGCCATCTTCATCGCACGGCATCCGTCAACCGCCCCCCGGCCTCAGGCCGCGCGGCCTTGCAGGCTTCGGCCTCCAGCAGGGCACCCAACAAGACAGCCACCACACCGGCTAGAGGTATGTGGTGGCGACCGCCGCTCTCGAAGATACTATCAATCACAAAAAAGTACAGATAGATCAAATTAAGCAACGACAAACCGAGGGTAAGGCGTTCTCCAGCAGATCGGCGCAGCATCAACACCAGCAGCGTCAGCCACAACAGCAGCCAGTACAGGTTCGAGAGGGCCTTGTGACCAGCGTAGTGCAAGCCCTCTATCCCCAGAGCCCGCTTGAGACACCAGTAGGCACCGTAAGCATCGTCTCCCTGGAACAGTGCAATCTTTGTCAAGGCCAGGCGGGCAAAATCGTCCGGATTCTCTCTGATCCACTGCTTGCCCAAAGCGAACCCAAGCGCACTACGCTCAACCTCCGGGTAGACGAACAGATCCACCTCACCCCGGTCGATATACCCCCCCGTCGCAAGGGGATTGTTAGCCCGGTAGAAGACCTCGCCACCATTGGTGGCGATGGGTACGAACTTATGCAGCACGGCGACATTACGCAAGCTCCAGGGAGCAATGGCCAAGGCCATACCCAGGGAGATCGACAGCAGCAACACAATGGCCGGCATCAGACGCGCTCGTTGGACCAGCAGATGGGCCGCATACGCTGTGGGCAGAAGCATGAACGAGGGCTGGATCAACGACGCAGCCCCCAGCGAAACACCTGCAGCGATCCCCGCCAACGGGGCCGGCCCCTGCTTGCGACTGGCCTTCAGGAACAGCACGCAACTCACGGTCAAGAACAGCAACGCCGGAAGTTCCTTGGCTCCACCAGTGGTCGTCAAGATCAGATTGGGCCACAGGGCGATAACCGTAACAGCGATACGCGCCGTAAGGCCACCTGCGAGTTGCAGCGCGAGACTGCGCACCGCCAGGGCCGTGAGCATGAAGAATACGCAGTTGCTGATTACAAGAATCCAGCTGACCTTGCCCAAGACGGCCAAAAAACCAGCCAATATCATCGGGTAGCCAGGAGGCCAGTATGCGAGATCTCCGCGCGGATCCTGGTAAGGTGCATCACGCAGGAAGAGATCGGCCAGGGACAGATACACGGCACCATCGGATTGAGGTGGCGCCATATAGATCACACTGAACCCGATGCGTAACAGCAGGCCAATCACGAGCAGGGAGGCGAACTCCGCGTTCCGGAAAGGACGCTCCGCCAGACGGGCCAGGCTCTGGAGCAAGCCGGAAAAGGAACAGCCGGCCAGCCAGCGGGCTCCCGCCAAGGAGGCCATAGCCGCTACCACGGCGACCACAGCCGCCTTGGCCTCGCCAAGTGCGCCTACCGCACCAAGGTAGACGATGCATCCCGGGGTCAGTACTGCCACGAAGCTCATTGCACGCTCCAGCGTCGTACCGGCAAGACGCGAGAGGATGAAAAATGGGCTCGAATTCATCAGGCAGCCTCCGGGGAGGACGCGCGACGACGCCCAACACTTGACAGAATGCACAGAATCACCAGCAGAGCGAAAGCCGCAAGGCTAATGCGCCTACCGGTCTCTTCCTCCGGCAAGCCTTTGAACACGATACGGATGTGGTGTGTCCCCGCGGGCACATCCATCGCAACCAGCCCGCTGTCGGTATCCAGTGCATGGGGCGCCGGCTGGTCGTCCAGAAAGGTTTCCCAGCCGGAGAAGTGGAACAGAGGCAGCAGGAGGTGGAATGGCCTGGACGCCCGAACCTCCCACTCCCGTTCATGCACCGTGTCCCGGGTTTCCTTGCATTCTGCAGGAACCCCCGCACAGTAGCCGGTCAGACCACCGTTACGTCGATAGATTTCGGCGCCCTTACCCTGGGTTTTCAACTCAAGCCCATATTGTTTGAAGTCCCCTTCGAGCAACCGGGGGCCCATGACACTCGGACGGCCCTCCTTGTAGGCTTGAAAGCCGACCACGCCACACAGAGCAACCGAAAGGGCGATCGCAAGGACTACCGCAACCCGCAGCACGACACGCAGGCGTCCTTCAAAATCCAGGGTACTGGCAAGCCCCAAGGCAATGGCAGCGGCCAGACCAGCCACAGACAGGAAGCGATAGGGCCATTGCAGGTTGTTCAACGTCCCTATGTGTTGGTAAAGAGGGTAGGCAAGCTCGGACGACATAGCCAGTGCCACGAAGGCAAACACCAGCACACCGCCCATGAAACGCCGCAAGTGCGGCGCAGTGGATCGGGAATTGGCAAGGGCGAACAGCGCCACGAGGGCGCACAGGAGAATCTGGCTTGCGTAGATCCACTGGATGGCAAACCAACGCATGCCATTTTCCCGGGCACTGAATGTGGCGAAGGCGAAACTGTTCTTCCAGTTGAAGTACAGGGGGTCGCTAGAAGCGTCAGCCAGCAAGCCCCGGGCAGCAATGGCAGGAATCAGATGGAAAGCCGCCATCCCGACACCACAAAGCACCGGCAGGGCCCAACAGGTCAGAAAGCCGGTCAGCCTTGCTGCCGGCTTGCCACTCTGCATATAAAGCACCGCAGGCGCGGCACAAATCAGGCTCATGAAGGCCACCAAGGTATGGGAGAGGGTGATGGCCGCAGCACAAAGGGCAAGCAGGATCAGGCGGGCCGGCGTATTGGCCGTGTTCAGGGACAGCAGGACGAAACAGACCGCGAGGCTCAGGGTGAAGTGCCAGGGAAAAGCCGCGTAATGAGTAAACAGGAACAGGGAGAAAGGCGTGACGGCAACAAGCGCCCCGGTCGCCAGACCCGCCTTCCTTGAAAAGAGCCGCCCGCAGACCAGATAAGCCATCGACGCGGACACCCAGGTGGCACACAGGGCCAGCAGACGAAGGGCTGCCCAGGTGTTCAAACCCAGCTTCATCAAACCGGCAACGAGATACCAGTACAGAAGATAGGCGCCGTAGTGGAGTTCGCCGAGGCCACCATTGGCGAGAAACATCCACCGGGGGTAAGGCTCACCTTTTTCCAAGCTCAGGAAAAACTGGTTGATCCACCGGTAATGAGTTTCCTGATCAATATTGTAGAGAGTCCGGTCGAGCAGCACCGGGACAGCCATCACCAGTACGGCAATACTTGCAAGCAGCAACAAATCTCGAAATACGGACAAAGAACCGGCGGGAGGTCGGGGTCGTTCGCAGTTCTGCATTGAATGAGAGCGCGACGGCGCTGTAAATGGTTTTGATACGTCGAACCGTTCGACGGAATGACGGGACCGCGCTATCGGCCAACTGGCAACAGGCTGCCGGATTGTAACCGGAAGGCCGGGATCGATATCGTGAATTGTGCATAAACCGCTCGCATGCCATCGACCTTTCTCCGGCATCCTTTTGCCTCCCGAGCAGCCCGCGGGCACTCGCCCGTCACCTCACCAGGCATGCCCCTGAAAATGACGGGTAGCCGAACGCCGCAAGAACGGCCCGTCCTGAAACCGAGACAGAACCAGACTGAAATATACGGAACCATTCGTCCCCTTAGCACTCACAGGACGGGAGTGCTAATATTGCTGCGAAGGAGGTAGCCGTCGATGTCTCAAACCCTGTCGTTTCCCGTTCCGTCCGCGGTTGGCAGCCTGGACCAGTACATCCAGAGCGTGAATCGCATCCCCCTGCTGACCGAGAAGGAAGAGTCCGATCTCGCCCACAGCTTCCGGGAGCACGAGGATCTGGAAGCGGCGCGCAAGCTGGTGCTGTCCCACCTGCGCTTGGTGGTCGCCATTGCGCGCGGTTATCTTGGTTATGGCCTGCCCCATGCCGACCTGATCCAGGAAGGCAACGTGGGCCTGATGAAGGCCGTCAAGCGCTTCGACCCGGACCGCGGCGTGCGTCTGGTGTCCTTCGCGATCCACTGGATCAAGGCCGAGATCCACGAATACATCGTCAAGAACTGGCGTCTGGTCAAGATTGCCACTACCAAGGCCCAACGCAAGCTGTTCTTCAACCTGCGCAGCCTGAAGAGCAGCAGCAACTCGCTGCAGGGTGAGGAAGTTCTGGCAGTTGCCGACCAGTTGGGCGTAAAGCCCGAAGAAGTCCGCGAGATGGAAACCCGCCTGTCCGGCCAGGACGTGGCACTGGAAAGCGGACCGGACGACGAGGAAGAACGCTTTGCGCCGATCGCCTATCTGGCCGACCCCCACGCAGAGCCCTCCGAAGTCATCGCCCAGCGCCAGGCCTCGCGTTTGCAGGACGTAGGCCTGCACGAAGCTCTGGCCAACCTGGACGAACGCAGCCGGACCATCGTTCAGCGCCGCTGGTTGACCGAAGGCGATGCCGCCACTCTGCACGAGCTGGCCGCCGAATACGGCGTGTCCGCCGAGCGCATCCGCCAGATCGAGGCCAAGGCCATGCAGAAGATGCGCAGCCACCTGGCTGCGCTGGCCTGACGGCCCAGCGCACGCGCGTCCCTGCCAAGGGCAGCCCGCGGGCTGCCCTTTTTCTTGCTACTTGCCGGCCAGCAGACGCTTCAGGTCGGCAACGATCACCGCCGGCTTCTCGCCGTGCTTGATGTACAGGCGCAGCCGCCCCTGAGGGTCATAGACGTAAGTACCGGTCGAGTGATCCACCGTGTAGCGCCCGCCCTGCACGTCACCCTGCTTCTGGTAGAACACCTTGAAATCCCGCGCCACCGCCTGCGTCGTGGCGAGGTCACCATACAGGCCGACAAAGCGCGGATCGAAGGCCGGTACGTACTGGGCCAACAGCTCCTGCGTATCCCGCTCCGGGTCGATGGTCACGAACAGCACCTGCACCTTGTCCGCATCCGCCCCCAGCTCACGCATCACCTGCGCCATATTGAGCAGATTGGTCGGGCACACATCCGGGCATTGGGTATAGCCGAAGAACAGGGTCACCACCTTGCCCTTGTAGTCAGCCAGCGTGCGCACCTGTCCGTGGTCATCCGTCAGACGGAACCCGTTCGCATAGTTCGCACCCGTGATGTCGGTGTTGGCAAAACCCTCCCGCGACCCACCGCTGCCCTCGGGCGAACAGGCAGTGAGCACGCAAAGTGCTGCCAAACCAGCAATGCCGCATCGCAACAACGCAAACATTTAAAAAATCCTTATGGCTCAATTAATCGAGCTTTAAAAAGTGCACTGCAAAACGGGAAGGCGATGCTACACTGCCGCCAGAATTTGATCTGCGTCAAAAAGACGCAGACGGGCCTGGAGGAGACGCCATGGCTATAACAATGAAAGAGGCAGCGGGCGCGCGATCCTGGATCGCGCGCCCCAACTGCTCACTCACCCCCACACTGCGGCGTGGCGTGATCGCCCTGATCCTAGCCGCCAGCCTCATCGTCAGCACGGGCTTCCTGCTGGCCGGCGCGTGGCTGGTATTACCCTTCGCCGGCCTCGAACTTCTCGTACTCTTCATCGCACTGCGCGCCATCGATCGCCAGGGCGCCGACTACGAATCAATCCAACTCGACGACGACAGCCTGATCGTCTCGACCCGCCAGTCTTCCGTTTCGTTCCGTCAGAGCTTTCATGCCGGCTGGGCCCGCATCTCGCTCGACGCCGCCGACGGCCCCGACCCTCTACTGTACGTCCGCTCCCACGGGCACACCGCCCGCGTGGGGCGCCTGCTGACGGCGGATGAACGCAGGCTGCTTTTCTCGGATCTCTCCCGCCACCTCGCCAGACCTCATTAACCGCCGCGGGTCCGATCATCCCACGAAAAGAGAGGTAGAGACTTGAGCCCAACCGTCCCCCGCTCCCAGGCCAGACTCCTCGCTGCACTCGGCCTCGTCCTCGCTTCCGGCTCAGCTCTCGCCGACTTCACGTGGAACTTCCCCAAGCCCGTCACCCCGATCGGGCGTGACACGCTGTCGATGCACAACCAGTTCATGGTCATCATCACGGTGTTGTTCGTGGTGGTGTTCTCGATCATGGTGTATTCCATGATCAATCACCGCAAGAGCGTCGGTGCCGAGCCGGCCCGCTTCAGCGGCCCGCGCGGCGCCCTGCAATGGTTCTGGGTGCTGGTGCCCTTCGCGATCCTGCTGTTCATCGACTTCGTGCTGATGGGCATCCCGGCCTTCCACGCGGTGATCGACATGGAAGACACCCGCACCAAGGCCGACATGGTGCTCAAGGTGACCGGCATGCAGTGGAAGTGGCAGTACGAATACCCGGACTCCGGCATCAAGTACATCAGCACGCTGGCTACCCCCCGCGATCAGATCGACGGCAAGGAAACCAAGGGCGAGCACTACCTGCTCGAAGTGGACAACCCGGTGGTGCTGCCCGTCGGCAAGAAAGTCCGCATCCTGCTCACCTCCACCGACGTGATCCACACCTGGTGGGTGCCCCAGTTCGGCGTCAAGCGCGACGCGATCCCCGGCTTCCTGCGGGAAACCTGGGTCCGCATCGAGGAGCCCGGCATCTACCGCGGCCAGTGCGCCGAGCTGTGCGGCAAGGACCATGGTTTCATGCCAGTGGTCGTCAAGGCGGTGCCGGAAGCGGAATACGTCGCCTGGGTGGACAAGAAGAAGACCGAGCTGGCCGCCGCGGCCGCCAGCGGCGACCGCACCTGGACCCGCGACGAGCTGATGGCCCACGGCAAGGAGACCTACGACAAGATCTGCGCCGCCTGTCACCAGCCCACCGGCCAGGGCCTGCCGCCGGCCTTCCCGGCGCTTGCCGGCAGCAAGATCGTCAATGGTCCGCTGCTGTCGCCGGACGGCAAAATGATTCCCGACAGCCACGTGGACCGGGTCATGAACGGCAAGACCGGCACGGCAATGCAGACCTTCAAGACCACTCTGTCCGACGCCGACATCGCCTCGGTCATCACCTACGAGCGCAACAGCTTCGGCAACACCAAGGGCGACATGATCCAGCCCGCCCAGATCAAGGCACTTCGCTGAGGAACCCAGCATGAACACCGCGTCCCATGCCCTCGATCACCATGACAGCCACCACCCCACTGGCCTGTTGCGCTGGCTCACCACCACCAACCACAAGGACATCGGCACGATGTACCTGACCTTCTCCCTGCTGATGTTCTTCGTCGGTGGGGCGATGATCCTCGGGGTGCGTGCCGAACTGTTCCAGCCCGGCCTGCAGCTGATGAAGCCGGAGTTCTTCAACCAGCTGATCGGCGTACATGCGCTGGTGATGATCTTTGCGGCGCTGATGCCGGCCGCCACCGGCTTTGCCAACTGGATGATCCCGCTGATGATCGGCGCGCCGGACATGGCCCTCCCGCGCCTCAACAACTGGGGTTTCTGGCTGCTGCCGCCGGCCGCCATGTTGCTGACAATGCCCTTCTTCCTGACCCTGTTCGGCATTGGCGACGGCGCCGTCGCCACTGGCTGGACCCTCTACGCGCCACTTTCAGTGCAGGGCGGCATCGGCGTCGATTTCGCGATTTTCTCGATCCACATCCTCGGCATCAGCTCGATCATGGGCTCGATCAACATCATCGCCACCATCCTCAACATGCGCGCCCCCGGCATGACGCTGATGAAGATGCCGCTGTTCTGCTGGGGCTGGCTCGTCACCGCGGTGCTGCTGATCATCACCCTGCCGGTGCTCGCCGGCGGCGTGACCATGCTGCTCACCGACCGCCACTTCGGCACCCACTTCTTCAACGCCGCCGGCGGCGGCGACCCGATCCTGTTCCAGCACCTGTTCTGGTTCTTCGGCCACCCGGAGGTGTACATCCTGCTGCTGCCGGTGTGGGGCCTGATGCCCCACGTGCTGTCCACCTTCACCCGCAAGCCGGTCTATGGCCACGATGCCCAGGTGTGGTCTTTCATCGCCATCGGCGTGCTGGGCCTGATCGTTTGGGCCCACCATTTCCTCACATCCGGCCTGCCGATCCCGGCGCTGCTGTATTTCATGTACAGCACCATGTCGATCTCGCTGCCGCTGGCGGTGCTGTTCTTCTGCTGGATCGCCACCATGTGGCGCGGCGCGATGAGCTTCGAGACGCCAATGCTGTTCGCCCTCGGCTTCATCGTGCTGTTCGGCATTGCCGGGCTGACCGGCCTGGTGCTGGCCGACGTGGCCGCCGACGCCCAGTATCACCACAGCTACTTCGTCGTGGCCCACTTCCACTACGCGCTGTTCGCTGGCGGCATCATGGGGGTGATGACCGGTGTGTATTACTGGCTGCCAAAATGGACCGGCCACATGTACAGCGAGAAGCTCGGCAAACTGCATTTCTGGCTGACCGTGATCAGTTTCAACTTCACCTTCATGCCCCAGTTCTTCCTGGGCCTTGCCGGCATGCCCCGGCGGATTCCCGACTACGCATTGCAGTTCGCCGAATTCAATGCCATATCCACAGTAGGGGCCTTCGCGTTGGGCCTCTCGCAACTGATCTTCGCCTACAACGTGTGGCGCTGCGTGAAGGGTGGCGACAAGGCGACCGACCGTGTGTGGGAAGGCACCGCGGGGCTGGAGTGGGAACTCAGCTCCCCACCGCCCCACCACTCCTGGGAAACCCAGCCCGTCATCAAGGCGGGCTGATCATGGAGGACGACATCATGCATTTCACGTCCGATGACCTGGCCGACCGCCGTCGCGCCTCGGCCCGCTTTGCCTGGATCCTCGGCGCCATCGCGCTGGGCCTGTACCTGATCGGCTTCCTCATCGAGCGCTGACGGCGCCATGCGGGAAGCCGCCCTCAGCCCGCCGCCGCGCCGGCACGGCCGACTGGTCATTCGCCTGTTGCTGGTGGCGGCGGCCTTCTTTGCCTTCGGTTTTGCACTGGTACCCCTTTACGACAGTCTGTGCAGGGCGGTGGGCTTCAATGGCAAGACGCTGAAGGACGCCATCGAGGCCAAGGACGTGCCGCCGAGCGCAGTGAATTACGCCCGCAGCCTCGGCGTGCAATTCACCTCGACCTTGATGCCCGGCCTGCCATGGGAGATCCGTCCCCTCGAGCCAGCCATCGAGGTCCATCCCGGTGAATTGCGCACCACCCGTTTCCTGGTGCGCAACCTGTCAGACCGGACCATCGTCGGCCAGGCCGTGCCCAGCGTGTCGCCCACCGTGGCGGCCCGACACTTCCGCAAGCTCGACTGCTTCTGCTTCAAGCAACAGACCCTCGCCCCCGGCGAGAGCCGCGAGATGGCCCTGACCTTTGTCGTCGATGGCGACATCGGCGAGGAGATCAGCGAACTCACACTGGCCTACGCCTTCTTCCCGGCACCGAATCCTAACTAGGGAGTCCGCCTTGAACGCCTCGCACGCCAATTCCGCCGCGCCTCACGCCGGCCACTACTACGTGCCGCAGCCGAGCCTCTACCCGGTCTTCCTGTCGGGCGGCATGTTCCTGCTGGCGCTGGGCTTCATCCTGCTGATGAACAAGTTCGCGCCGGGGCCGTGGGTGATGGCCGGCGGTGCGACGGTGATCATCTTCGTGCTGTTCAAGTGGTTCGGAGCGGTGATCGCCGAAAACCAGCGCGGCGCCTACACCGACTGGGAGGACAAATCCTTCCGCCAGGGCATGGTGTGGTTCATCGGCTCGGAGGTGATGTTCTTCGCGGCCTTCTTCGGCGCACTGTTCTACTGCCGCAACATCTCGGTGCCGGCCCTCGCCCACATGGACCCGGCCTTCACGCTGTACAAGGACTTCACCGCCGCCTGGCCGACCGCCGGCCCGAAGGGCGCCCCGTTCACGCCGATGGGCGCGTGGGGCATCCCGGCGATCAACACGGCGCTGCTGCTGAGCTCCGGCGTCACCCTCACCGTCGCCCACTGGGGCCTGATGAAGGGCTCCCGCAGCCAGCTCAACCTGGGGCTGATCCTCACCGTGCTGCTCGGTGTGATCTTCCTCGGCTTCCAGGCCTACGAATACCACCACGCCTACACCGAGATGGGCCTGACGATGGGCGCCGGCGTATATGGCGCGACCTTCTTCATGCTGACCGGCTTCCACGGTTTCCACGTGACGCTCGGCGCGATCATGCTGGCCGTCGTGACCGGCCGTTGCCTGGCCGGACACTTCGACGCCAAACGTCACTTCGCCTTCGAGGCCGTGGCCTGGTACTGGCACTTCGTGGATGTGGTGTGGCTGCTGCTGTTCGTCGTGGTCTATTGGCTCTAGCGCCCCGCGGCGCCGAAGTGCCAGGCCAGCAGCAGGCCGAGAAAGAGCAAAAGGGAGAGGGAGACGCGCAAGGTGAGCGCCCGCACAACCCGGTCGCCGTTACCCCTGTCGCGATAAAGGAAGAACAGGCCCGAAAAGAGGCTGCCGACCACCAGCAACAGCATGAACACCACGGCCAACTTGAACGCCACAGCCCGCTCCCCGAACCCGGTCCGCCGATTGTGCGCCGGCGTCCGGGCCATCACAAGCGGCCGCCGCTTCCGTCCCTCGGTGTGGGGCGGACTGCTCGCCTTGGCCGTCGCGGCGGGCTGCGTCCAGCTTGGCAACTGGCAATACGGCAAAGCCGAACGCAAGCAGGCCGCCCAGGCCCTGCTCGACCAACGCAGCACCGACGCACCGGTGAGCCTCGGCAACACACCGGCCGACGCAGACAGCCTGCGCTCGCGGCCGGTGCTGATCCGCGGCCGCTTCGAGACCGAACGCCAGTTCCTCGTCGATAACCGTGTCTATCGGGAACAGGCCGGCTACCACGTGATCACGCCCTTCCACATCGATGGCGGCAACATGCGCGTGCTGGTGAACCGCGGCTGGATTCCGGCTTCCGCCCGCCACACCGACATTCCCGCGGTGGATACGCCGAACGGCCCACTGGAGCTGCGCGGCACCGCCGTCGTACCGGGCACCCGCTTTTTCACGCTGGGCGGCAACGACAACGACCGCAACTGGCAGCCGGTCTGGCAGAACCTCGATCTGGCCCGCTTCGTCCGACTCGTGCCATGGCCGGTACAGCCGGTAGTTGTACAACTGGATGCTGCCGCACCGGCCGGCTTCGTGCGCGACTGGCCGCGCCCGGATGAGCGCCTCGAACGCCACCTGTCCTACGCCTACCAGTGGTACGGCTTCGCGGCTTCCGCGGTGCTGATCTGGCTGGCCCTTGGCTGGAGGCGCCGCTGATGCACGGATACCGCCCGCTGCTGCTGATCCTGACCCTGCTGTTGATGCCCTTCGCCGTCGGCGCCGGCCTGTATGCCTGGGGCTGGCACCCGGCCAAGCCCGGCAACCACGGTGAGCTGCTATCGCCGCCGCGCACACTGCCGCCGCTGGCCGACGCCGCCGGCCAGCCCCTCGGCAAACAGGACTTCGACGGTCACTGGAGCCTGGTGGTCGCCGGCCCCGGCCCCTGCGACACCGCCTGCCGCAACTGGATCGTCGCCACCCGCCAGATCCACGTAGCCCTTTACAAGCAGATGCCGCGGGTCCAGCGCACCTGGCTGTCCGATCAGCCGGCGCCCGACATCGCCCCCCTGCACGCCGTGCAGCCCGACCTGCACGCCGCGGTGGCGCGCAGCGACGCCGCTCGCGCGGCCTTCGACCTGGATGGCCACGGCTACCGGGTGTTCGTGGTAGATCCACTGGGCAAGATCATCCTGCGCTACGCCCCCGACGCCGACCCACGCGGCATCCTGAAGGACATGGAACGCCTGCTCCGCTATGCGTGGGCCGGCTGACACACAACCCCGGAGATCCGCCATGCCGACGACCCTCCGCAGCACAGTCGCCCCCACGCCCCTCGGACTGCGCCTCGGCGCCTTCCTGACCCAGTGCAAGCCACGGGTGAACAGCCTGATCGTATTCACCGCACTGATCGGCATGTTCCTCGCGGTACCCGGCTGGCCGCCTGCAGGCCTGACGCTCGCCGCCACCGTCGGCATCGCACTGGTGGCCGGCGCCGCCGCAGCGATCAACTGCCTGGTGGAGCGGAGCATCGATGCCCGCATGGCCCGCACCCGCGGCCGCCCGCTGCCGCTGGGGCTGATCAGCCCGGCGGAGACCCTCGGTCTCGCCTGCCTGACCGGCGGCTCCGGCCTGTGGCTGCTACACATGGCAGTCAATCCCCTGACCATGTGGCTGACCCTGGCCACCTTCCTCGGCTACGCGATTGTCTACACCGTGATCCTGAAACCCGCCACACCGATGAACATCGTCATCGGCGGCGCTTCCGGCGCCATGCCGCCGGTGCTCGGCTGGGCGGCGATGACGGACAGCATCGGCCTGCCGGCGCTGGCCCTGTTCCTCATCATCTTCCTGTGGACGCCGCCGCACTTCTGGGCGCTGGCCTGCTACCGGCGCGAGGAATACGCCCGCGCCGGACTGCCGATGCTGCCGGTCAGCCACGGCGTGCCGCTGACCTGCCTGCACATCCTGCTGTACACCGTGCTGCTCGCCGCGGTGTCCTACCTACCCTGCACGCTGGGCCTGTCCGGCGGGGTCTATGCCGCGCTGGTCAGCCTCCTCAACCTGGGCTACCTGCGGGAGGCGTGGGTACTGTGGCGCGACTACTCGGACGCCCGTGCGCGGCACGCCTTCCGCTATTCGCTGATCTACCTCACCGGCCTGTTCGCGGCCTTGTTCCTGGACCGGCTGGCATGAGGGCGCGCCCTTCCGGCCGACGCACCCTCGCCGTCGTCGCCTTCCTGCTCGCCCTCGTGGTGGTGTCCCTCGGCGCCTGGGTGCGCCTGTCGGATGCCGGCCTCGGCTGCCCGGACTGGCCCGGCTGCTACGGCCAGCTAGTCGGCGTGCCGGAACGCGCTCATGAGGTGAGTGCCGCAGAAGCGGCTTTCGGCCAGCGCGTCGAAGCCGGCAAGGCCTGGAAGGAGATGATCCACCGCTACGCCGCCGGCACGCTGGGCCTGTGCATCGCCGGCCTGGCCGTGCTCGGCTGGCAACACCGCAGCCGGCGCAAACCGACGCTCGAACTGGCCCTGCTCGCCGTGGTGCTGGTGCAGGCCACGCTGGGCATGCTGACCGTCACCCAGCTGCTGAAACCGTTGATCGTCACCTGCCACCTGCTCGGCGGCATGACGACACTGGCGCTGCTGGCAGCCCTCGCACTACGGGAAAGCCGCGTTTTCCGTCCGAGCCCGGGCATCGGCACCGGCCTGCAGGCCCACGCGGCCATCGCACTCATCGCAGTCGTCGCGCAGATCGCCCTCGGCGGCTGGGTCAGCAGCAACTACGCCGCGGCCATCTGCCCGGATTTTCCGACCTGCCAGGGCAGCTTCGACCCGGCGCTGGATTTCCACCACGCCTTCACGCTGGACCGGGAGCTGGGCATCACCGCCAGCGGCGCCCTGCTGCCAGCCAGCGCGCTGACCGCCATCCACTGGACCCACCGTCTGTTCGCCGGTGTCGTGCTGCTGGTCGCCGGCAGCCTCGGCCTGCGCCTGCTGGCCCACAGGCACAAGCGCGTGGCCGGCGTCGCGCTGCTCGCTGCGCTGGGCCTGCAGATCGGACTGGGTATCGCCAACGTGCTGCTGCAACTGCCGCTTCCGCTGGCCGTCGCCCACAACACCGGCGCAGCACTACTGCTGTGCATCACGCTGGCCGTGGCCCTGCCCCTTTTCCAGAAAACAAAAGCCCGCCACCGGCAACCGGCGGCGGGCTTCCCGCGGCGTTTTGAAAAGCTGACGGCCGAATCGGCACGCTGAGCTGTTGGGGTGAATGAACTCACCCCAGCGCTCAATCCATCCGGCAGCCGACTACCCGAGGGCGGCCAGCAGCTTGCCGTGGATGCCGCCGAAGCCTCCGTTGCTCATGACCAGGATGCGGTCACCGTCGCGGGCTTCGGCGACGATGGCCGCCACCAGCGCGTCCAGATCATCTTCGACAAGCGTCTTGCCGGCAATCGGTGCCAGCGCCTCACGGGCGTCCCAGCCCAGGTTGGCGGCGTAGCAGAAGACCTTGTCGGCCTGGGCCAGGCTGGCCGGCAGCTGGTCCTTCATCACGCCAAGCTTCATGGTGTTGGAGCGCGGCTCCAGCACAGCCAGGATACGCGCGTCGCCAACCTGACGGCGCAGGCCTTCGACGGTCAGCGTGATGGCGGTCGGATGGTGGGCGAAATCGTCGTACACCGCCACCCCGCGCACAGTACCGCGCAATTCGAGGCGACGCTTGACGCCCTCGAAGCGGCTCAGCGCATCCAGCGCCACTTCCGGCGTAACCCCCACGTGCCGCGCCGCAGCGATCGCCGCCAGCGCATTGGCCCGGTTGTGGCGGCCCGACAGCGGCAAGCGGCGGCGGCCGATCTCCTTGCCCAGATGGCGGATCACCACCTCGTCCTCGCTGGCCCCCTCCACCACCGACCAGCCGGCCGCGTCGTTGAACCATTCGAGCTCGGACCAGCAGCCGCGTTGCATGACCCGCGGCAGCGACTCCTCGGCGGCGTTGGCGACGATGCGGCCAAGCCGCGGCACCGTGCGCACCAGATGATGGAACTGGGTCTCGATGGCCGCCAGATCGGCGAAGATGTCCGCGTGGTCGAACTCCAGGTTGTTCAGGATCAAAGTACGCGGGCGGTAATGGACGAACTTGGAGCGCTTGTCGCAGAAGGCCGTGTCGTATTCATCCGCTTCGATGACGAAAAACGGCGACTCGGTCAGCCGCGCCGACAGGCCGAAGTTCTTCGGCACGCCACCGACCAAGAAGCCCGGATTGAGGCCTGCGTCCTCTAGGATCCAAGCCAGCAGCGAAGTGGTCGTGGTCTTGCCGTGGGTGCCGGCGACGCCCAACACCCAGCGCCCTTGCAGCACGTTCTCGGCCAACCACTGGGGGCCGGACACATAGGGCAGACCCTTGTCGAGGATTTCTTCCAGCAGGGGGTTGCCACGGGAAATCGCGTTACCGACGACGAACACGTCCGGCTCCAGGTCCAGCTGTTCGACCCCATAGCCTTCGACGAGCCGAATGCCCTGCTCTTCCAGTTGGGTGCTCATCGGCGGGTAGACGTTGGCGTCGCAGCCCGTCACGGTATGGCCGGCAGCCCGCGCGAGGAGGGCCACGCCGCCCATGAAGGTTCCGCAGATGCCGAGAATGTGTATGTGCATTATTCGTCTAAGCGACAGAAACAGTGCCGCAACAGTCGTGTGTAGAATGGGATCTATTCTAATCGAACGGGGAGCTTCGACCTTCCATGCCGCGCCCTGCCGTTCCACACCGCAGCAACCTGCGCCGCGAGATCGCCGCCCTGGCGGCCCGCATGATCGCCGAAGACGGCATCAGCGATTACGGCTTCGCCAAACGCAAGGCCGCGCGCCAGCTCGGCGCCCTCGCCGCTGACGAACTGCCCAACAATGCGGAGATCGAAGCCGAAGTCCGCACTTATCTCGCCGTTTTCCAGGATGAAGAGCACCTGGAACGCCAGTACATAATGCGCCAGGCTGCCGTCGACGTAATGCGCGAACTGGAAGCCTTCCGCCCCTACCTCACCGGGCCGGTACTGGAAGGTACCGCCGGGCGCTACTCGGAAGTGGAAATCGACCTCTTTCCCGAAAGCGCCAAGGAAGTGGAAATCTTCTTCCTCAACAACAACGTCGCCTACGAGCACCGGGAGCCACGCCGCAACCAGCCCGACGGTCCGGAGGCGATCCTGGTCTTCGACTGGGACGATATCCCGTTCAAGCTGCGCATCTATTCCCCCGACGTGGAACGCCAGAGCCGCCGCGGTAATCACGGTGCACGTCAGATGGAACGAGCACGCCTGTCCGTCGTCGAAGCTCTCGTCAATGAAACACCGGCCGAAGCCCATATCCATCCATGAGTCGCAGCACCACCCTCGCTCTCGTCATCACCGTCGCACTGGCCTCCGTCGCCGCCGGCTTGTACACTTCTTACTCGACGAGCGCCAACGCCGCGACGCCGACGGCCAGCCTGTCCCAAACCCAGCGTACTGCCCTCAGCAAGCTGCTGGCCCTCGACCTGCCAGACGCCAAAGGCACCCAGCAGCCCTTCTCGACCTGGAAGGGCAAAGTGCTTGTAGTCAATTTCTGGGCCACCTGGTGCCCACCGTGCCGCAAGGAAATTCCGGCATTTTCGGCGCTAAGCCGCAAATATGCAGGCAAAGGCGTTCAATTCGTCGGCATCAGCATCGACACCGCCAAGAACGTCACCGGCTTCCAGGCCAAACAGGTGGTGGACTATCCGCTGGTGATCGGCGATCCGTCCCTTGTCCAATTGACCGAGGAACTCGGCAACAGCGCCCAGGGTCTGCCTTTCACGCTGGTCATCGATCGCAGCGGCAGCATCAGCCTGATCAAACTAGGTGAATTGTCCGAACAGGAACTGGACCGAAAACTCGCCGAACTGAGCAAGTCCTGAGGCATATGGCGGAGGCCGCGCGGTGGACAACTTGCGCGTAATTACGGCAAACTTGCACTCATGACGCGCAAAACCAGCACCCAGGAAGCCACTGACGAGAACCTCCCGCAGCAGCGGATTCTCGTTTTGCATGGTCCCAATCTCAATCTGCTCGGTCGCCGGGAACCCGGCATATACGGGCTGACGACCCTCGCCGACATCCACGCGGCGATGGAAAGCCGGGCCAAGGCCGACGGCGTGCTACTGGAGTCCTTCCAGAGCAACCACGAGGGCGAGCTGATTGACCGGGTGCAGGCCGCGGAAAGCGAAGCCGTCGATTTCATCATCATCAATCCGGCAGGGTACACGCACACCAGCGTCGCACTGCGGGACGCCCTTGCCGGCGTCGCCATTCCGTACGTCGAAGTACACCTGTCGAACATCCACGCCCGCGAGCCGTTCCGCCATCACTCCTACTTCTCCGACAAGGCTGTAGGCGTGATCTGCGGGCTGGGCGCCCAGGGCTATCAACTCGCCCTCGAATTCGCCCTCGCCCGTCTGCGCGCAGCTCGCGCCTAAAACAAGACATCGGCAGGCCGGCCTTGGTGCCGGCCGCTTCACATATCAAGGGGAATACTATGGATCTTCGCAAGCTCAAGAAATTGATCGATCTGGTCCAGGAGTCCGGCATCTCCGAACTGGAAGTCACGGAAGGCGAGGAAAAAGTCCGCATCGCCAAGCACATCTCCGGTCCCGCTCCAATCAACTACGTAGCCCAGGCCCCTGCCGCGCCGGTCGCCGTCAGTGCCCCTGCTGCTGTGCCGGCAGCCCCTGCTACCTCAGCCGAACCGGCCCTGCCGGACGGCAACGTGGTCAAGTCGCCGATGGTCGGCACCTTCTACCGCGCTTCCGCACCGGGCGCCAAGCCCCTCGTCGAAGTCGGCCAGAGCGTTGCCGTCGGCGACGTGCTGTGCATCATCGAAGCCATGAAGCTGATGAACGAGATCGAGGCCGAAGTGGCCGGCACCGTCAAGGCCATCCTCGTCGAGAACGGCGAACCGCTGGAATACGGCGAACCCCTCTTCGTCATCGGCTAAATCATGGCGATGTTCGAAAAACTCCTGATCGCCAACCGGGGCGAGATTGCGCTGCGTGTGCTGCGTGCCTGCCGTGAGCTGGGCATCAAGACCGTAGCGGTCCATTCCGAACCGGACGCCGAGGCCAAGTACGTCAAACTGGCCGACGAATCCGTGTGCATCGGGCCCGCCTCGTCGGCCCTCAGCTACCTCAACATCCCCGCGCTGATTTCCGCCGCCGAAGTCACCGACGCGGAAGCGATCCACCCGGGCTACGGCTTCCTGTCCGAGAACGCCGACTTCGCCGAGCGGGTCGAACAGTCCGGCTTCGTCTTCATCGGCCCGCGCGCCGAGACCATCCGCCTGATGGGCGACAAGGTTTCCGCCAAGGACGCCATGAAGGCCGCCGGCGTACCCTGCGTGCCCGGCTCCGACGGCGCACTGCCGGAAGACCCGAAAGAGATCGTCAAGATCGCCCGTGCCATCGGCTACCCAGTGATCATCAAGGCAGCCGGCGGTGGCGGTGGGCGCGGCATGCGCGTGGTGCACACCGAAGCCGCGCTGCTCAATGCCGTCACCACCACCCGTTCCGAGGCGGGCGCGTTCTTCGGCAACCCCACGGTATACATGGAGAAGTTCCTGGAGAACCCGCGCCACGTGGAGATCCAGGTGCTGGCCGACCAGCACGGCAACGCGATCTACCTGGGCGAGCGGGACTGCTCCATGCAGCGCCGCCACCAGAAGGTCATCGAGGAAGCCCCGGCACCGGGCATTGAACGCCGCCACATCATCCGCATCGGTGAGCGCTGCGCCGAAGCCTGCCGCAAGATCGGCTACCGGGGCGCGGGCACCTTCGAATTCCTGTACGAGAACGGCGAGTTCTACTTCATCGAGATGAACACCCGCGTACAGGTCGAACATCCGGTCACCGAGCTGATTACCGGCGTGGACATCGTGCAGGAACAGATTCGCGTTGCCGCGGGCCAGAAGCTCAGCTACCGGCAGAAGGACATCGAATTCCGCGGCCACGCGGTCGAATGCCGCATCAACGCCGAAGATCCGTTCAAGTTCACGCCCTGTCCGGGCAAGATCAGCAACTGGCACGTCCCCGGCGGCCCTGGTATCCGCGTCGACTCCCACGTATACAACGGCTACACCGTGCCGCAGCACTACGATTCGATGATCGGCAAGCTGATCGCCTACGGCGACACCCGCGACCAGGCCATCCGTCGCATGCGCATCGCGCTGTCCGAGATGCTGGTCGAAGGCATCAAGACCAACATCCCGCTGCACCAGGAACTGATGCTCGATGCCCGTTTCGTCGAAGGCGGCACCAGCATCCACTACCTGGAGCACAAGCTGGCGGGCCGCAACGACGTCAGCAAGAACTGATATGTGGATCTCAGTCATCCTGCAGGCTGACGCGACGCGCGCCGAAGCCCTGTCCGAAGCTCTGATGGAGCATGGCGCCCTATCGGTCAGCATCGACGACGCGGACGCCGGCACCGAAGCGGAAAAACCCCAGTTCGGCGAGCCGGGCATGCACCCGGCCAGCCTGTGGGACCACAGCCGCGTCGTCGCGCTGTTCGACACCGACACCGATCTGGCTGCGGCGCTGGCCACCGCATCGGCGGCGGTCGGGCTCGACGCCGTACCGCCGTTCACCATCGAGGAAGTCGAAGAACAGAACTGGGTGCAGCTCACCCAGAGCCAGTTCGACCCGATCCGCATCACCGACCGGCTGTGGATCGTGCCGTCCTGGCATGAATCCCCGGATGCCGACGCAATCAACCTGGTGCTCGATCCAGGCATGGCCTTCGGCACCGGTTCGCATCCGACCACCCGCCTGTGCCTCGAATGGCTGACCGGCGAGATCACGCCGGGTGTCAGTGTGCTCGACTACGGCTGCGGCTCCGGCATCCTGGCAATTGCCGCCGCCAAGCTGGGTGCAGGTGAGGTCACCGGCGTGGACATCGACGAAAAAGCCGTCGAAACTGCTGCCGACAATGCCGCCAACAATGGTGTCAGCCTGCGCTTGCAGGTCTCAGCCAAGCCCCTCGACGGCACCTTCCAGCGGGTTGTCGCCAACATCCTGACCAATCCGCTCAAGATGCTGGCTCCGCTGCTCGCTGCCCGTGTCGCGCCCGGCGGCAAGCTGGCCCTGTCCGGCGTGCTGGAAGCCCAGGCCGGTGACGTCATCGAAGCCTACGCCCCCTTCATTACCCTGCGCGTGGGCGCCACTCTGGACGGCTGGGTCCGGCTCGAGGGCGAACGGCTGGCGTCGGCCAAGTCATGATCCTCGCGCGCTGCCCGGCGTGCTCAACCACCTTCCGGGTGCGACCCGAGCAATTGAACGCCCGTCACGGGCGGGTCCGTTGTGGTCAGTGCCAGCACGCCTTCAATGCGCTGGAGAACCAGGTCGAGGAAGAGACCTTGGCCGACGAACTCCCGTCGGAGCCGGTACAGGTCCCGACGAAGAGCGCGCCCCCCTCCCTGTTCGTCCTGCAGGAAAAGCTGCCCGAGGCCACAGACATCCTGGCACCGTCTGTGTCCGCCCCCCCCTCGACCGGGACCAACCCTCAGACTGAGGAACGCTTCCAGGAAGACGCGACGGCCCTGGTTGTCGACAGTGTCGCCAACCACGACGTGCAGGTGGCGGACGCACCCCGGCCCCCGCAGCCCGAAGCCGACGCCTACGGTGCTGCGCTGGAAACCCCGGAGCTCATCACCTTCGAGGACGAGGCGCTCCCGTCCTCCAACACCACACCGACCATCCCGGAAATCGCGGACGACCGCATCGAGCCGGTCGGTGAAATCCGCCTCGAAGCCCTTGATGAACGGCCAGAGGAGGACATGCTGTCGGCGACGGAGGCAACCTCTAAGGATCAGCTGCCGCCCCATAGCCCCCTCGACGAAGACGAAGATGAGGATGAGGACGAAGCCGCAACGGATGTGGAGCCCCCCGTCGCGCCGTTCCCGTTCAAGCCCGACTGGCCGGACGCCTCCGAACTCGACCTGAAAAATCCCCCCGACCCATCCTTTGTCGAGGACGGCCCGCTCGACTTCGACTCACTCTTGCACAAGAAGGTCGTGGATGACACGCCAGGCACTCCCCAGCAGGCCTTGGATCAGGATCGCCCCTCTGCGCCGACGGTGGAACGACCTTCGACAGGGCTGCCGATTGAGCCCCGCACCGCAGTTGCGGTGACGAGCGAGCCGCCAGAGCTCGAACAGGACGAGCACGTGCCTTTTGTGGAGGAAATGGAAGAGCCCACCGGCCCTTCGCCATTGCAACAAGCGGCCTGGGCGGCAGGTGCCACGCTACTGGTGCTTGCCTTGCTCGCCCAGGGCATCCTGGTATTCCGAAGTGAAATCGCCCAATCCTCGCCTCAGATGCGGCTCTTCATGGAGAGCGTGTGCGCTGGTATGGGCTGCGAACTGCCACTGCCCCGCGAGTCGGCCTCGATCACCATCGAAAGCTCCGACATCCAGCCGGATGCCAACCGCGAAGCCTTCTTCACGCTGCACGCCACGTTGCGCAACCGTGCCGAGTTCGCTCAGGCCTGGCCGCACCTGGAAATCACCCTGACCGATGCCCGCGACAAGGCTCTGGTCCGCCGGGTCCTGGAACCCAAGCAATGGCTGCCCGCCGACATGCCGCCGGACGCCTTCCCAGCCCGCAAGGAGGTAGCAGCCCAGGTCCGCTTCGAAGCGCCCGGCGTTGCAGCAGCAGGTTATCGGGTCTACGCGT
Organism: Pseudomonadota bacterium; assembly: GCA_018241725.1. GTDB lineage: Bacteria > Pseudomonadota > Gammaproteobacteria > Burkholderiales > Rhodocyclaceae > Zoogloea. Next base: position 201,460 of record JAFEDI010000093.1, read on the forward strand.
TCTACCCCTGAACGCCCGGACCAGCCGGCATAACATCCGGCAACATTCACCGAAGCGGGCCCAGCCGGGCCACTCCTATAATCGTTTCGCTTACACCTTGCCGACACCATGTCCACGCTCATCTGCGGTTCCATCGCCTTCGATTCGATCATGGTCTTTCAGGACCATTTCAAGAATCACATTCTGCCCGAGCAGATCCATATCCTGAACGTCTCGTTCCTGGTGCCAGAAATGCGCCGGGAATTCGGCGGCTGTGCCGGCAACATCGCCTACAACCTCAAGCTGCTCGGCGGCGATCCGCTGATCATGGCCACCGTCGGCGACGACGTCGCCCCCTATCTGGAGCGCCTCGAGCGCCTTGGCCTGTCCCGCGCCCACGTCACCCACGTCCCCGGCACCTACACGGCCCAGGCCTTCATCACCACCGATCTGGACGACAATCAGATCACCGCGTTCCATCCGGGCGCGATGGTCCATTCCCACCTCAACAAGGTGGAACACACGACCGGGGTCACCCTCGGTATCGTCGCCCCCGATGGCCGCGACGGCATGCTGGAGCATTCCCGCCAGTTCGCCGAGGCCGGCATTCCCTTCGTCTTCGATCCCGGCCAGGGACTGCCGATGTTCAACGGTGAAGAGTTGCTGGCCTGCCTGCAACTGGCCGACTACTGCACGGTCAACGATTACGAGGCGCGCCTGCTCAGCGAGCGCACCGGACGCAGCATCGAAGTCCTGGCCAACGAGGTCAAGGCGCTGGTCGTGACCCGTGGCGGCGAAGGTTCCGAGATTTACACCAGCGGTCGCCGCCTCGATATCCCGTGTGCCCGTGCCGCAGCTCTCGAAGACCCTACTGGCTGTGGCGACGCCTACCGGGCGGGTCTGCTGTACGGCATCGAGAATGGCTTGGACTGGGAGCAGACCGGACGCCTGGCTTCGCTGATGGGCGCTCTCAAGATCGCTAGCCGCGGCGGGCAGAACCACGCGCCCAGCCGCGACGAAATCGCCGATGCCTATCGCACGGCGTTCGGCTCAACCCTGTGGTGAAAAAGGACACAACACGATGCGAATCCTCAGCCTGACCCTCGCCCTGCTCGCCGCCCTCAACGTGACCGGCTGTGCCTCCGGCCTCGGTGGCGGCGACTACGAACGGACCGAAACCCGGCGCGTGATGAGCGTGCGCATGGGTGTCATTGAAAGCGTCCGCCCGGTGAAGCTCGAAGGCACCAAGTCTCCCGTCGGAACGCTTGCTGGCGCCGCGATCGGCGGCGTGGCCGGCAGCACGGTCGGTGGCGGCAAGGGCTCGGCCATCGCTGCCGTCGTCGGCGCAGTGGCCGGCGGCCTGGCCGGCTCGGCGGCAGAGGAAGGCCTGACCCGCCAGCAGGGCATCGAGGTCACCCTCAAGATGGACAACGGCGAACTACTGGCCATCGTGCAGGAAGATGGCGGGGAGAACTTCAAGCCCGGCGAACGCGTGCGCCTGCTGCAGGACGGCCGCAACACCCGCGTCAGCCGCTGAACTCATCCCATTCCGTGAGGTTGATTGAAGTCACCCCCACGGAATGGGTGTCAGGCAGGGAAGCACCCGGATTCAGGATCCGGTCACACGTCCGTAACGCCCTCTTCACGGCGCCGCAATGCAGCATTTTCACAATGCGCGGAAACCCAATGAGGATTCCGTCAATGCTGCACAAGGAACAACACGTCGCCCAACGCCCCGGTCGCAACCTGCATGTCGGGCTGGCCAGCTGCTCCACCGAGATTCTGGAAGCGCAAAAGCTGCGCTACCGCGTGTTCGCCGAGGAAATGGGCGCCCGCCTTTCGAGCCGCACGCCGGGCGTCGATCGCGACCTGTACGACGCCTTCTGCGACCACTTGATTGTGCGCGACGAGGACGCCGGCCGTATCGTCGGCACCTACCGCATCCTGTCGCCATCAGCCGCCCGTGAAGTCGGCAACTACTATTCCGAGAGCGAATTCGACCTGACCCGCCTGCGCCACCTGCGCGGCCGCATGGTGGAAATCGGCCGTTCCTGCATCGACCCGGACTACCGCTCCGGCGCCGTCATCACACTGCTGTGGGCCGGCCTCGCCCGCTACATGCTCGAAAACAACCACGACTACCTGATCGGCTGTGCGTCGATCAGCATGGCCGACGGCGGGCACGCAGCAGCCAGCCTGTATAATCGCCTCAAGGACGAGCATCTGTGCCCGCTCGAATACCGGGTCTTCCCCCGCACGCCGCTGCCGATCCAGGCCCTACGCCAGGATCTCGACGCCGACACGCCGCCGCTGATCAAGGGCTACCTGCGTGCTGGCGCATGGATCTGCGGCGATCCGGCCTGGGATCCGGATTTCAACACCGCCGACCTGCCGATCCTGCTGCCGGTTTCGCGGCTCGACGCCCGCTACGCCAAACATTTCATGGGACGCAAGGACTGAAACCCGCCAGCCCCACCCCCCGCCCGATCCGCATCCTCCGTGCTGTCCGCCTGACAGGCCACCTGCTGCAAGGCCTGTTTCTGGCCGCGTTCGTCTTTCCCTTCGTGTCGGCAGCCAAACGCCTTCGACTGCGCCAGCGCTGGTCGGCGCACCTGCTCGGCACGCTGGGCGTACGTCTGCAGGCCGACGAACCCTTCGTCGCGCCCGGCAGCCTGCTGGTCGCCAACCATGTGTCGTGGCTTGATGTCTTCGTGATCAATGCGGCCTATCCGGCAGCCTTCGTCTCAAAGGCCGAGGTACGCCAATGGCCGCTGATCGGCTGGCTCGCCGCGAAGAACGAAACAGTCTTCCTGCGCCGCGGCAGCCGCGGCCACGCGAAGATCGTGAACGGGGAAATCGGTGGCCTGCTCGGCCAGGGACGCCACGTGGCGATCTTCCCCGAAGGCACCACCACCGATGGCAGCCATGTGCTGGGTTTCCATGCGGCGCTGCTGCAGCCGGCCATCGAAGCCGGTGCGCCGATCCAGCCGCTGGCCATCGCCTACCGCCTGCCGGACGGCCGCTACACCCGCTCCCCGGCCTACGACGGAGACATCAGTCTGGTCGACTGCATCAAGGCGATCATCGCCGAGCCGGAGATCATCGCCCGCGTACGCGTCGCCCCGGCCATCCGGCCTGGCCAACTGCCTGACCGCAAGGCCATTGCCCACGCGGCGCGGGAGAGCATCGCCACACGCATCGCCGACTGAACGTTCAGGAGGGCCTGGGCTTGCCGTGGGCCAGACCTGGACAGGCCACCTGGAACACGGCCCGGTCTTCCAGACGCACGGCGGTCAGCTCGCGCCCCCATAGACATCCGGAGTCCAGTGCCATCAGATTGGGCTCGATACGCAAGCCCAGCGCCGACCAGTGACCGAAGACAACGGTGGTATCGGCGCTCTTGCGCCCTCCCACCTCGAACCAGGGCAGATAGCCCTTCGGCGCCTTGGTAACCTCGCCCTTGACCTTGAAATCCATCACGCCATCCGCCGTACAGAAGCGCATGCGCGTCATCGCATTGACGATCACCCGCATCCGCTCGTAATCACGCAGATCGTCGCTCCACGCGGCGGGCTCGCTGCCCCACATGTTATGCAGCAGATCCGCGTGATAGGGCCCGGCCAGTGCGCCCTCGACCTCGCGAGCCAGCGCCCGCGCCTGCTCCACCGTCCAGCCCGGCAGCAACCCGGCATGGACCATCGCAAAACCGTTCTCGACATGCATCAGGGGACGCGTACGCAACCAACCCAACAAGACCTCCCGATCCGGCGCATCGAGCACGGCCTGGATGGTGTCGTCCCTGCCCCGATTGCGAATCGCCTCGTAGGCCACCATCAGCAGATACAGGTCGTGGTTGCCCAGCACGGTGACCGCTGCCGGCCCCAGATCGCGCACGAAACGCAGGGTGTTCAGGGAATCCGGCCCACGGTTCACCAGATCACCGACCAGCCACAGGCGGTCGTGAGCCGGATCGAAGGAGACGCGGTTGAGCAGTGCGGTCAGGGACTGGAAACAGCCCTGGATGTCGCCTATCGCATAAGTTGCCATTTTCAATGTCCTCCGGCGGTTTGCGCCACCGACCGCAGATGCGGCGCAGTCTGGTTGGCCGGAACATACTCGGGCACCCAGCGACGCAGTTCCCGACGCACTTCGGGCGCATCCACCGCACGACGCTGCCGCAGCCACAGCAGCAGCGCATCGAGCCAGCCCTCCTCGACCGGCAGCGCCCGCGCAATGCGCAGTTTCGGATGATGGGTGGCGCGGGTCTCCTCGCTGTCGGCCAGAACTTCCTCATACAGCTTCTCGCCGGGACGCAAACCGGTAAATACGATCCGGATTTCGTCCTCAGTACGCCCGGACAGGCGGATCATGTCCTGCGCCAGTTCGGCGATCTTCACCGGTTCGCCCATGTCGAGCACGAAAATCTCGCCCCCCTTGCCCATCGATCCTGCCTGCAGCACCAGTTGGGCCGCCTCCGGGATCGACATGAAGTAACGGGTGATCTCCGGGTGGGTCACGGTCACCGGCCCACCGGCGGCAATCTGTTCCTGGAACTTGGGAATCACGCTCCCAGCGCTACCCAGTACGTTTCCGAAGCGCACGATCTCGAACTGCGTGCCCCCTTGGGCAGCCAGGGCCTGGCACACCTGCTCCGCCAGGCGCTTGGTGGCCCCCATCACGTTGACCGGGTTGACCGCCTTGTCGGTGGACACCAGCACGAAACGCGGGATACCAAAGGCCACCGCACTACGCGCCACCTGCCACGTGCCCAGCGCGTTGTTGCGCACTGCCTGCCAGGCGTTGTCGTCCTCCATCAGCGGCACGTGCTTGTAGGCTGCCGCGTGGAAGATCACGTGAGGCCGGTAACGGTTGAGCACCTCGTCCACACGGATCGCATCCTTGACGTCACCGGCGAGTGGCACCAACTGTACGTTTGGAAAATAGGTGTGGAACTCCTCGCACAGGCGATACAGCGCAAATTCGGACAGTTCGAAGCAGATCAGCACTGACGGCTCGAAACGGGCGATCTGACGACACAGCGCGGACCCGATCGACCCGCCAGCGCCGGTCACCATCACGGCCTTGCCACGCAAATACTCTTTGACCTCCGCCGCATTGATACGCACCGGGTCGCGCCCCAACAAGTCTTCCACATCCACTTGACGGACATCACCCACGCTCACTCGACCCAACATCACATCTTCGATGGCCGGCACCGTCAATGCCTTGACGCCGGCCCGCACGCAAATGCTGGTCACACTGCGCCGTAGTTCGTGGCGCTCATGGGGCAGGGCGATGATGGCGTGACCAACGCGGTGTTCCGCCGCCACCCGCGCCAGATCCGAGAAGGCACCCAACACCTTGTAGCCGTAGATTTCCCGCCCTTCACACGCGCTCGTCTTGTCCAGCAGCCCAACGACACGCCACTCGGACGAGCGGGACAGATCCTTGATCAGATTCACTGCGGCTTCCCCGGCGCCCATCACGATGACGGGCTGCCCCTGGGCACGCAGCGCGCCATACAGACGGAACTCCTTCCAGGTCCGGTAGAGGGCTCGCGTGCCCCCCATATACATGATCAGCAGCAAGGGCTGCAGCGCATAGATCAGGCGCGGCACCGTCGGGTGATAGCGCACGGCGACGACCAGCACCAAGGGCGTCACCAGGGTGGCGACTCCCACCGCACGCAGGATGCGTAGTAGATCCGGCAAGCTGGCAAAAACCCAGATCCCCCGATACAGGCCGAAGGCCCGCAGCAACATGCCCTGCAGGAACAGCACGATGGGCAGTGCCACACCGAAGGCCGGCATGAAATCAACGGGGATATCGGTATTGAAACGGATCAGATAGGCCAGCCACCACGTCAGCGCGACCCCGAACAGGTCCGACAGAAACACCAGCAATGACCGGGACATAACTTCCTTTACAGCTTGACGGCTTCAGCAGCTTCAAAACGCCGCCAGCGCAGATCTACCCACACACCTACCGCCAGAAAAACGATCGCCCACATTGTAAGCGTGATGCATTGCAGCGAAAACCCTGAGGGCAATATCAGCACCGCCGAAATGCCCGTTCCAAGCATCAAACCATAGGCCCGCAAGGCCGTCCCCCGGTGCCCCAACCCCATACGGACCATGCGCTGGTAATAGTGGCTGCGATGCGCCTGCCAAACCTTCTCGCCACGCAAGGCACGCAGCAGCAGTGTGACTGTCGCATCCAGCACGAAAGGGGCAAAGACCAGCAGCGGAAACCACAACGGCCAGGCACCTCCGCCCCAGCCCACCAGGCCGAGAGACCCGGCCAGAAAGCCGAGTGGTACCGAACCCACATCACCCATGAAGATGCGGGCCGGATGGAAATTGAACAACAGAAAACCGGCCGCACCCGCCGCAATGGCCGCACATACAAGGGCCAGACCGAAGCGCCCTCCCAGATAAGCCGCCACCGCATAGGCGGAGAAGCCGAACAGAGCCATCCCCCCCGCCAGCCCATCCGAGCCGTCCATGAAGTTATACAGATTGGCCAGCCACACCAGCGACACCAACAGCAGGCCTCCCACCGCCCATCCCAGTGAAAGGCCTGCGCCATACAGAAAGCCGGCAGCTACCAGCACCTGCACGAGAAAACGCAGGCGGGCCGGCAAGGTGTGACGGTCGTCTAGCAACCCGAGCAAAGCCAGCACGCACGCCCCACCGACTGACAACAAAACGTTCACTGGCAACCATCCAGACGCCGCCGTCAGCCCCACACCAACCAGGCTACCAGCCATGACGCCGACGCCACCGGTACGCGGAAGGGGCTGCGAATGCAGGGAGCGATCGTTCGGGTGATCCAGAAAATACAGCCGACTCGCGGGGTGGCAGCATGCCCGCGTGGTCAGCCAAGCCGCCAGCCATGCCATCGGCACGACGAGCCAGCGCAATGTATCGGACATGCTTGCCTGTCATTGAAAACTGAAGTCTGCCCCAGTATCAGGCAACAGCCTTTCCTGCTGCAACAGTGAAGGAAGCAAAGGCAAAAAAGTTCATATAGGAGGATTTATGGTACATTCTCCTATATGAACTTTTCCGTGCACATTCCCCTCCATGCTCAACCCGAACAGCTGGAGCGTCTCTCAGCTCTCCAGAGGGCGGTGGCAGAAGTGTGCAACGCACTGGCACCCATCGTGCGGGACACCCGCTGCTGGAACCGGGTTGGACTACACCACCTGGCCTATCGCGGTCTGCGTGAACGCTTCCCGCAAGTCGGCTCCCAGATGGTCTGCAACGCTATCTACTCGGTATCGCGCACCTGTAGGCTGCTGTTCCAGCATCCACAAAGCCCGTTCAACGTCACCCGCAATCCCGACAAGCCGCTACCGCTGCTGCAGTTCCAGCCCAGCCTGCCGGTGTATTTCGACCGCCACACACTGAGCGTCAAGGTCGGCCAGTTGTCCATGTACACCCTCGACGGGCGCATGAAGTTCCAGCTCGATCTCACCGACGCCGACGTACAGCGCTTCAAGGAAAACAAGCTGCGCGAAATCGTGTTGACCCAGACGCCAAACGGCTACCGACTCTCCTTCACCTTTGCAGCTCCTCAGTCGGGCGGGGATGACAGCACGGACACCAATTTCGACGAGAACGGCGACCTGCCCGAATACGTTCTGGTCTCCGAAGACACCCCTCTCCCACACCCGGCTGCGGACGCTCCCCAGTCGGCATCTATCTAAGCCCCCTTTCAGGTAACAGCCATGAAGCCCGGCGAAAAACCCTCCGCTCTGCGCGAAGCATTGCTGCTGCAGAAACCCGCCTTCCACAAGGTGATCTTCTTCAGTTTCTTCATCAACCTGCTGGTCATGGCGCCTACCGTGTACATGCTCCAGGTGTACGACCGGGTGGTAAACAGCCGGAACCTGATGACGCTGGGCATGCTGACCCTGATGATCGTCCTGCTCTACATCGTCATGGAGGCACTGGAATGGGTACGTAGCGGCCTCCTCCATCAGATCGCGCTGAAATTCGACGACCGCATCAACGAGCAGATTTTCAATACAGTCTTCGAAGCCAATCTGCGTGGTATTCCTGGCGCCACCGCTCAAGTGCTGCAAGATCTGCGCACCCTACGCGACTTCATCTACAGCCATGCGCTGACCGCGATCATCGACGTTCCCCTGTCGATGCTCTATATCTTTGCAATCTTCTACATCAATCCGGAAATGGGCTGGATGTCCATCGTGGGCGCACTGCTCCAGGTCGGCCTGGCGTGGCTCACCGAGAGGGACACCCAGGCGCCCCTCAGCGCGGCCAACCGCTCCACTATTGCTGCGCAGAACTACGCCGCGGACAGCCTGCGCAACGCCCAGGTCATTGAAGCAATGGGCATGCAAAGCGGCATCCACAAGCGCTGGCTCAAACGCCAGAACGAAACGCTGCGCCAACAAGCCCATGCCTCAGACAAGGCCGGCACCTACTCGGCGCTCTCCAAGTTCGTGCAGCAATCCCAGTCCTCCCTGCTGCTCGGAGCCGGCGTCTGGTTCATCATCATCGGCCTCTTTCCCCACGGCGGTGGCCTGGTCATCGTCGCCTCGACCTTCGGCGGCAAACTGCTGTCGCCGATCGTGCAAGTCATCGGTGCCTGGAAACAGGTGGTAGCGGCGCGGGGCGCCTATGCTCGCCTCAACACCCTCCTCAGCAACGTCACGCTGCGGCGCGCCGGCATGTCGCTGCCCGCACCCAAGGGGCAACTGTCCGTCGAAAATGTGGTTGCCGGCGCCCCTGGCTCCCACGCGGCCATCCTGCGCGGCGTGACTTTCAGCGTCCCCCCCGGCACCGTCGTAGGTCTGATCGGCCCATCCGCCTCTGGCAAATCCACGCTGGCGCGTCTACTGGTTGGCGTGTGGCCCGCGGCCAACGGCAAGGTACGCCTGGACGGGGTAGACATCTATCCATGGAACAAGGCTGAACTGGGCCCTCACCTCGGCTATCTGCCGCAGGAAGTTGAACTCTTCGACGGGGCACTGGCCGAGAACATTGCCCGCTTCGGTGATGTAAACATGGCCAAGGTGGAAGCAGCGGCCCGCACCGTCGGTCTTCACGACATGATCATGTCGCTACCCGACGGTTATGAAACAAACATTGGCGACGACGGCTGCCGACTGTCCGGTGGACAACGCCAACGCATCGGCCTCGCCCGCGCGATCTACGACAACCCACGCTTCATCGTGCTGGACGAACCCAACTCCAGCCTCGACGAAGCCGGCGAGCGTTCCCTGGTTCATACGCTGCGGAACCTCAAGGCCCAAGGCTCGACCATCATCGTCATTACCCACCGCACCAGCGTGCTGGTCGCAGTGGACAACCTGCTCGTGGTTCAGGAGGGTCAAGTAAAGGCCTACGGCCCTCGCGACGAAGTCCTCGCCGCCCTGCAGCAAGGCGCCCAGCAAGCCATGCCCGCTCCCCAGCCGGCCGCGGCCTGATCTTTATATTCCGCCCATCGAACCCTGATGAAAACTCCTTCCTCCTTCCAGCACAGCGAGCTGCGCACCATTCTGTGGGCATTCCGCCGCGAGTTCGCGGTATGCCTGTTGTTCTCGGTGCTGGTCAACATCCTGATGTTGACGCCGACAATGTACATGCTGCAGCTGTTCGACCGGGTCATGCTCAGTCAGAACCTCGTCACGCTGTCGGTACTGACCATCGTCATGCTGTTTTGCTTCGCAGCAGTGGCTTTTGCCGAATGGTCCCGCTCACGCCTGCTGGTTCGCCTGGGCGTCAAGCTCGATCAGAAACTGAACTCCCGCGTTTTTGCTGCCAGCTTTGAAGCAGCCCTGCGGCAGCAGGGCAAAAACCCCACCCAGGGTTTCAGCGATCTGGCCAACGTCCGACAGTTCCTCACCGGCAACGGGCTGTTCGCAATGATGGATGCACCGTGGTCACCGATCTATCTGGCCGTGCTGTTCATGCTGCACCCCTGGCTCGGCGCACTCGGCGTCATCTTCTCGCTGATCCTCATCGGCATTGCCTGGCTCTCCCACCGCCTGTCCCACGCCTCCCTCGAAGCGGCGCAGGAAGCTGGCAGCCAGGTCAACGGCTATATCCACAGCAAGCTGCGCAATGCCGAAGTCATCGAAGCGATGGGGATGCTCAGCAATTTGCGCGCCCACTGGAAGACTCGTCAGCAGCGCTACCTGACACTCAACCAGCACGCCAGCGACATTTCCGAGCGCGTCAAGGCCCTGACCAAATTCGTGCGCTATACCCAGCAGTCCCTGGCCCTCGCGGCCGGTGCAATACTGGTCATTCGCGGCGAACTCAGCCCTGGCGCGATGATCGCCACCAACGTGCTACTCGGCCGTGCCACCCAACCGGTAGACATGATGGTCATGAGCTGGAAGTCGTTCCTGGCCGCCCGCAAGGCCTTTCTGCGCCTGGAAGAAACCCTGGCCCAGAACCCCCCGCGCGACGCCTGCCTGGTCCATCCCGAACCCAAGGGGCAGCTGAGCCTGCAGAATGTAATTGCCACAGCCCCCGCTCGCCCTCAAGCCATTCTCAAGGATCTCAGCCTGGATTTCCCGGCTGGCGAAGTCATCGGCATCGTCGGCCCCTCCGGCTCCGGCAAGTCCACCCTGGCTCGCACGCTGATCGGCATCTGGCCATATACCGATGGGCGCGTGCTGCTCGATGGCGTGCCGCTGGAACGCTGGGAGCGGGACGACCTCGGCCCCCACCTGGGCTATCTTCCCCAGGACATAGAGCTATTCGAAGGCACGATCGCCGAGAACATTGCGCGTTTCGGCGATGTGGAACCGGACAAGGTCATCCGCGCCTGCAAGCGCGCCGGCGTGCACGACATGATCCTGCACTTTCCCAATGGCTACGATACGGAAATGGGCCAGGCAGGCGGACAGCTGTCCGGCGGTCAACGCCAACGCATCGCCCTCGCCCGCGCCATGTACGGAGACCCGAGACTGCTGGTGCTCGATGAGCCCAATTCCAACCTGGACGATGTCGGCGAAGCCGCACTGCTCAAAGCGGTCCAGGATCTCAAGCAACAGGGCAGCACCGTCATCGTCATCACCCACCGGCCCAGCATCCTCAACGCTGCCGACCGCCTGCTGGTACTCAACGATGGCCGCATCGCCCTGTATGGTCCCCGCGCCGACGTCATAGCCACACTGCAGGCCCAAGCGTCTACCCAGCCGCACAGCCCCGCGGCTCAGCCTGCCTGACCCCAGTCGCCCCCGAAATTTTCCAGAGAAACCGTTATGGTCAATCAAACCGCCTCCCACTCCAGCGACCTACCCGTCGCAGCTCAGCAGCCCCAGGACACGGAAGCCCCGCTGCCCACTGACACCAAGCGCCCCGCTCGTATCGGCCTCTGGGTTCTCGGCCTTGGCTTGGGTGGCTTCCTGCTATGGTCCTCATTGGCACCTCTCGATGAAGGCGTTCCCACCTCCGGAAGCGTAACGATCGATACCAAGCGCAAAACCATCCAGCACTTGACCGGTGGCATCGCCGCAGAGATCTTCGTCAAGGAAGGTGAGTTCGTGAAGGCTGGAGCCCCCTTAATACGCATCGACGACGCAAGCACCCAGGCCAATTTCGAATCGGTCCGCCAATATTACCTGACCGTCCGTGCGATGGAAGGCCGTTTGGTTGCCGAGCAGACAGGACAAAGCAGGATCAGCTTCCATCCCGACCTGCAGAAGGTAGCTAACGATCCTCAGGTAAAGCAAACCCTGGACACCCAACAAAGTCTGTTCCAGTCGCGCCGCAATGCGCTAGCCGCCGACCAACTGGCCTACGAAGAGAGTATCCGCGGCCTGGAAGCTTCTATCCAGGGCTACCAAGGCCTGCTGGCGAGCCGCAAGACTCAGCATGACAACATTCAAGAAGAACTGAGCGGCGTCCGCGACCTGGTCAAGGAGGGCTACGCCCCGCGCAACAAGCAATTGGAATTGGAGCGCCTGCTGGCTGACTCCACCGGAGCCATGGCCGATCTGCAAGGGAATATCCTCCGCGCACGCCAGGGTATCGCCGAGGCCCGTGCCCGTGCCCGCCAGCGTCAGGAGGAATACCGCAAAGAAGTGGACAGTCAGCTTGCAGACGTACGTCGGGAAGTTCAAGCCGATGCCGACAAGCTGAAAGCATCTACCGACGAACTGACCCGCACCACCATCCGCTCTCCGGTAGAAGGGCAGGTCGTTGGCCTGACTACCCAGACTGTCGGCGGCGTCATCGGACCTGGCCAGAAGCTGATGGACATCGTGCCACGCCACGAATCCCTGCTGCTTGAGGCCCACGTGCCCCCCCACCTCATCGATCGCCTCAAACCGGGTCAGGAGACCGACGTACGCTTCTCCACCTTCGCCCACTCCCCGGCGCTGGTAGTGGAGGGCAAGGTGGATTCCATTTCCACCGACCTGATCACCGAGCCCCCCAGCGCCAATGCGCCCGCCAGCTCCTACTATCTGGCCCGCATATCGCTGACCGACAAAGGCATGAAGGAACTGGGTGATCGCCAGATGCAGGCTGGCATGCCCGCCGAAGTCGTCATAAAGACCGGCGAACGTACCGTGCTCAACTATCTGCTACATCCGCTGATCAAGCGCCTCGCCGCGTCGATGAAAGAGGAATAAGTCGTGTCCGTTATTCGCCCCCTCATCCGCCTCCTGCCCGGTACCAGCCTGTCACGCCTGACTGGCGCACTCAGCCTGGCGCTGGCCGCCGCGCCAGCCGGTGCCATCGATTTGATGCAAGCCTATGAGCGTGCCCTCAGCCAGGACGCCAGCTATCAAGCAGCCCGTGCCGATGCCGACGCTCGCCGGGAAGCCGTGCCCCAGGCCCTCGCTCAATTGATGCCCAATGTCTCCAGCAATCTGTCCCGCAGCAAGAACATCACGGAACAGCGCTCCCCAAACGTCCTGGGCGTCTTAGGCAAAACCAACTACGAATACTTCAGTAGCAACTACGGTATCAGCCTGCGCCAGCCGCTGTTCCGCAAGTACAACTTCGCGCTCTACCGTCAGGCAAAATCCGACGTGGAAACCGCCGAAGCCAGTCTGGACAAGAGCTTGCAGGACCTTGTCGTTCGCATGGCCGGTAGCTATTTCGATGCACTGATGGCCAAATCCCAGTACGCATTGGTCATGGCCCAAAAGGATGCCTACGGCTTGCAGCTGGCCGCAGCCAAGCAGAGCTTTGCCAAGGGACAAGGCACTGTCATTGACGTGGACGACGCCCAGGCCCGTTACGACATGACCGTCGCCCAGGAACTGGAAGCCCTTCAAAACCTCAGCTACACCCGCCGGGCCCTGCAGGTCATCGTCAACGAGCCCGTGGAAGCCGTCGCCGATCTGGTGCCAGCCCGCATGGAACTGACCCCACCGTTCCCGGACAATGTAGAGGAATGGATCGCGCGCGCCGAGGAGACCAACCCCGAGTTGCGTGCCCTACGCGCCTCCATGGAATCAGCCAACCAGGAACTCGCCAAAGCCCGCTCTGGCCATTACCCGACGGCGGACCTGTTCGTCCAGCGGAGCATGAGCGAAAGCGACAACAACGTGTCCATCAACAGCCGCTACCTGACCTCTCAGGCTGGCGTGCAGGTGAGCATTCCGCTGTTCTCCGGTGGCTACGTTTCCTCGCAAATGCGTCAAGCCCGCGCCAACATCCAGAAAATCGAGCAGCAATACGAAGGGCGCCGCCGGGAAATCAACCTGCAGGTACGCAAGGAATATCAGAACATTACCGAAGGCATCGCCAAGATCCAGGCCCTGCAACAGGCCGAACGCTCCGCAGAACGGGCACTCGACTCGAACCAGAAGGGCCTCCCTGCCGGTACCCGCAGCCGGGTGGACATCCTCAACGCCCAGCAACAGTTGATCAACACCAAACGCGATCTGGTCCAGGCCCGTCTCACCTACATCCTCGCCCGCGTCCGCCTGCAGGGGCTGGTGAGCTCCCTCAACGAAAAGGAAATCCAGACCATCAACAACTGGCTGGAAACACCGCGCAGCTGAACCCTACGAGCAGCCTGGAGGCGTGGCTCCGGGGCCCACAGGACTTGGCCCCGAACGCCTCCTACGTTCACAAGAGCGCGAGGATATCCTTCAGGCTGTTACGTAGTTCGTCCGCACCAAGCGGAGACGCCGACGACACCGCAGCAAGCCCTTCGACCCAAGCCAGTTGCTGGGAAAGGCATACTGTCCGCGCATCATGGTGCTTACGGACGAACTCCCTGGCCTGTCGCCCGAGCCGCGCCCGCTCCTCGGGTGCGTCGAGCAGGCGACACACTTCATCGGCCAGCCCCCGGCTATCGAAAAAATCGACCAATCGCCCGGTTTCACCATCCTGGATGATCGCCTCCAATGGAGCCGTCCGGCTGCCGACGACGGCACAGCCGATCCCCATCGCCTCCAGCAGACCAGCGGGAACCGCCGAGGGATAACGCATCTGGACATGCACCGTCGACAGCTGCAACAGACCGACCCACTGGGGGGCAGTCAACTCACCGACGAAATGCACCCGGCGCCAGTCGGCCTCAGCAGCCTGGGACCTCAACTCGGCAATCAGGGATTCCCGCCAACCCCGACCACCGGCAGTTCCTGCGACAACCCCATCACCACCGGCAATCAGCACATGAGCGTGCGGCCGACGATTGAGGATATCGGGCAACGCACGCATGAACACATGGAAACCGACCTGGGGTGACAGTTCGCGGCAAACAAAGGTGATCACCTCGTCCTGCCGCGTCAAGCTCAACTGCCCGTTGAGGGTCAGGCTGATGTCCTCCTTAGGCCCCAGTGCATCGATGTCGATCCCCTCAGGCACCACAGTCAGGCGGTCGCGCCAGGCTTTTGGAAAGGAGTCGGCCTGCCAGCGGGTCGGTACCATGCCTTGGTCCGCCCGATCGAACTGCAGGCGTTGAGCCAGTTGCTGCACCCGCAAGCTTCCCTCACGAAGCGGATCCTGCTCCACGAACTCTGCATCGAAATCCCCATCGGCAGACTGTCGGAAATAATCACAACAGATGCCTAAACGAGCCTCCGGCCAGACGTCCTTGACGAACAAACCCTCCCCCCAACCCGAATGAGCCAGGATCACCTGAGGCTCGAAACCCTCGGCCTTCAGGCCGACAGCTGCGCGCATACAGGCCTCGCCAACAACGATCTTGCCCTCCAGCTCAGCCAGCCACGGATGCACACCGGCCGTAGCACTACGCTGCAATGCAAACGGAACCAGGCGGACCCCCTCCCACTGCGTTGCGGTCGAGGCCTGCAGGGTCAGTGCAACGACAGTGTGTCCAGCCTTGGCCAGTGCCGGCGCCAAATGAGAGAACTGGGCGGGGAAATGCGGATGAATGATCAGAATGTTCATGCGGGTACAATTTCAGGAAGCACGGGAAGCGAACTCTTGGGGTCGTCGCTACGAGAGGGCAATACATCAGTGATACGAGGCGGAAGGCTGCATTATCCCCGATCACCTCATGGGGTAGTCAGCGCCCCGCGCGTCAATGGAAGCTTGTCGGACTCTGCGTGCCGCCCGATGCCAACTCTGCCAACCAGGGGGGACAGGCCTCCAAGGGCCACCCTCCCACGCTACACTGACTGTGCAGGATACCCAACCATTGCCGTAGAGCCTGCGGCGGCAAGGTCAACATCACCCTTTCGCCCTCTCTTCCACGGAAGGCGAGACGTAGCGCTGCGTCGTTACCCCCGGAAATGTCCACCGCCTGCACCAACCAGCTACACCGAGCCTTCTCCGATCGCACCGGAGCCTGGGGCACGAGCGCCTGCAGCGCAGCCTGCAAGGCGAACCCCTGCATGACATTGGCCATACTGGCGTCCATCTGCCGATTCCCGACTCCATGCTGCTTCTCAAGCCACTCGCAGAGATGAGGAAGCAGGCGGCCAATCAATCGCCGGGTCAGCCACAGGATCTGAGCCTCACCCGGCGCAATCTCGCCACTCAGACGGATGCGGTCTTCCACGTCCACATACTCGGTGGTGAAACGCTGCAGTTCACTCATCGGAGATCACACCAACAACAAAGTCGGGACACCCTCCTGGGCATCCTCGGGGAGGCCGACCACACTGATGACGGTCACACCGACGCCGGATCTGTCTACAGGATGGAAATAGGCGTCCTCACCCAAAGGCCACCAACCGATGGACTCCGCCTCGACAGCATGCAACTCGAGCACCTCATCCACGCACGCACCTGCGGCCGTGTGCTGAGCAACGTTGACTTCGGGCACGAGCGTCGTGCCGCTGATAATAAGGGTATCGTTCATGGCGCCCGAAGTTTCGCGTTAGAGTCGGACAAGTGCAAGTGCCCCGTGCCCTCCACGCCCTCTCCCGACCGTTTTTCAATAGCCGTATCTTTCAGGGCTCCACGCGACGACGCAGATAACTCACAAAACGCGGCACGCCATTCCTCGTTACGTCACGATACTGGTAGGTCACCACGCTGCCTACCGCCGGTGGATCACGACGTAGCGCATCGGTAAAGCCGGTGCCAATCTCAAAGCGCCGCCCCTCCGGCGTCTCGACCTGCAGCGCCCCCATCATCCCGGTCAGCCGGCCACGCCCCGGCACATGAGCGACAACGGTCGCCTCTGCGTCTCGCAGTGGCTTGAGCTTGAGGAGGACGTCGCTTCGACCGGTCAGGTACGGCGCGTCGGCCAGATGCAGCATCACGCCTTCGCCTCCTGCCGAGACGATTTCATCCAGCTTCTCTTTCAACGCCTGGCGGTCGGTTACACGGAACTGCTCGACGAGTTCCAGCCACGGAACCCCAGCCTGCTTCACCAACCCACGCAAGGCCTCGATCCGTGCGGTGAAATCACCACGCCCATTGGGCTGTTCGAAAACCATGAATTTCACCTGCAGCCAATCCTCGTCCCTGGGCTGCAGCTTCCGCACAATACCGGACAACACCTCGAAACGTCGTCGCCCCATCCACAATTCACCATCGAGTGGTTCCGGCGGCAGTGCCGCAGTGAACCACGCGGGAGCGTTGACCTGACGGCCACTACGAAAACGCAGCATCTTTCCGTCCCACACGGCGCGCACCCCGTCCAGCTTCTCGCTGACCCAGTAGCGCGTGACATCCACGTCACCACGCATCGTCTCGGCCAGCAACAGCGGGGGCGAAGCAATCGGCTCACCAGCCCAGGCTGGCACCAGCACGCACCCCCAGCACACCGGCAGCATCAACGCGACAAATCCGCGTCGCAGATCAGCTAACATTCTCCGCCTCTCTCTTTTCTGGTCCATGGCGTGCACATTCTAATCAATGCCGATTGCATTTACCCGCCCCTTACGGGAATCGGACGATACGCATTCCGGTTGGCCACTGGCCTGCAGACCCACCCGAGAATCGCACGCCTCGAAGCACTCGCTGGCGGCCGTGAAGTCGATCTGGCAAGTCGCCTTAGGACAGAACCACGCTGGCTCCGGGTTGCCAAGAAACTACCGTTCCAGAGCCTTTTGCGGCGCACCTACGAACATGTCCGCAACGCCCGCGAACAGGGTCGTCCCGCGGTCTCCAGCAAAGACGTGATTTATCACGAACCCCGCTACATCGCAGCCCGTGTCCGTTACCCTCTGGTAGTCACCGTGCACGACCTGTCCCATGTGCGCCATCCGGAGTTTCATCGCCCGGACGCCGTCGAGCATCTCGAACGGGGCCTCGCCGACAGCCTCGAACGGGCAGCCCGCATCATCACCGTCTCGGAGTTTGTCCGTGGCGAAGTCCTGGAACATTTTGGCCTGCCGCCCGACAAGGTCGTCGCAGTCAAGAACGGCGTGGACCCGGTTTTCCATCCGATGAATGCCACTGAAACACTGCCGGTCCGCCGCAAATTCGGCCTGGAAGAGAAGGATTACATCCTTGCCATCGGCACCCTGGAGCCGCGCAAGAACCTGCTGCGCCTGTTCGACGCGTTCTCCCGCCTCCCCGACAATGTGCGCAAGCGCCATCCCATCGTCGTCGGGGGTGCAGTCGGCTGGCTCAACGAAAACATCAGCCAGCGCCTGCGCGGCCTGGAAAGCCGGGGCGAGGTGATCCGCCTCGGCTACGTTCCGGAGGCCGACCTGCCGGCCTTATATGCCGGCGCCTGGGCCTGCGCTTATCCGTCCGTCTATGAAGGATTCGGCCTGCCGGCGCTGGAAGCCATGGCCTCAGGCATTCCTACCCTGACGAGCAATGCCTCTTCCTTGCCGGAAGTGACCGGCGACGCCGCCCTGACTTGCAACACGGCCGATGTACCTGAACTGAGCGAACAGCTTGCCCGCCTGCTCGAAGACAACATGCTGCGCGACCGCCTGAGTCGCGACGGCCCGCTCCGAGCCATCGACATGAGCTGGGACCGCTGCGTAGACGCAACCGTGCAGGTTTATGCCGACGCCTTGAGCGCAGCGCGGTAGACCTCCGCATACGCCGCATTGACCTTGGTCATACGGAACAGCTCGTCGAAACGACGAGCCGCTCCTCTCCCAAGCTCTTCCGCAAGTGCGGAATCGTCGGCCAAGCGCTGCATCGCATTACGTAGCGCCAAGGGATCCTGCGGCGGAATGACCATCCCGGTTTCGCCATCCACATTGACGTAGCTCGACCCCGTTCCGATCTCGCAGCTGATCATCGGCTTGCCCAGCATGGCGGCCTCGAGCAGAAAGACGCCGAAGGCCTCGGCCCGCAAATGGGATGGAAAAACAACCCCACGACACAGGGACAACAGGGCCATCTTGTCCTCGTCACTGATACGCCCGAGCAGATGCACATTCGGCCAACCCTGCACCTGCTCCGCAATCCCATTCCACAATGGACCTTCTCCAGCCATCGCCACCTGCAGCCCGGTACCCTTCACCGCCTCCAGCAAGAAGGGCAAGCCCTTGTAATGGCGGAACACACCGACAAAAAGGAAGAACCCCTCCCCCAGCCGGGCCCGCCAGGCCGCCTGCCGCTGTGGATCCGGCTGCGGATAGGAGTCCGGATCGATCCCCAGCGGCACGACCTCGAGCTTGGAGGCCCAGCGCTGCAGAACCGGACTACTCATTGCGTACTGAGGAGAGGTCGCCACCACCCGGAAAGCCCGCTTGAACAGACGATTCTTCAACGGCCGATAAAACGGCATCAGACGCTGCTGGGCAACCACATCCGAGTGGTAGGTAATAACGATCGGGCGCCGCGGCCCCAGCAACGCCACCAAATCACCGAACGGCCACGGATAATGGAGGTGGATGACATCGGCCCACCGGGCCAAACGCCTATAAACATCCATCCCTCTCCAAGTCATTGGGCAAGACGCAATTTCGACCGATTGAGGCAAACGCGTCACATGGATGCCATCAACCTCCAGCTCGCTCGGCCCGCCTTTGCGGCTCAAAGTCAGCACGCGCGACTCGATACCATACGCCGCCCCTCCCAGGCACAGTTGGCGAATGACCTGCTCCCCTCCACCCGTGGTGTCAGGCAGGAAGGTCTTGTAGAAATGCAATACGCGCATTGAATATCCGAAAGTCGCAAACGGGCCCGCCGTTCAGGCAGCCGCATATTAATGGACTTCATAATATAATGCTGCCTTTGCTCCAGCATCGAGCAAAGGCAATGGCTCATCCAGAAGTCGTTCAACGGCCCTCCACCTCCTTGCCCCGCAGACTCATCACCTATCTGAAGGTTCGTGCAGGCGAAGAAGACAAACAGAAGCACTTCCTCTATAGCCTCGCCATCCAGCTCTTCTTCATGGTCGCCGGCTTCGATGCCTGGACCAGCGCCGTCCTGACCCTGAGCGTCGGCTACGCCAAGGAGATCTGGGACGAACACTTCGGCAGCGGCTTCTGCTGGCACGACCAGTTCGCCAACCTCCTTGGAGCCCTGTACGCGATCGGCCTCTGGCACATTCCCGCACTGGGCCATTGGGCGACCTAGCCTTCCTACCCGACCCATCCATGCAAATACATCTGCACGCCAAGGAAATCTGGCGCCATCGGGGTTTCATCCTCGCCAGCGTCCTGCGGGAATTCCACCTGCGCTACCGGGGCTCCATCCTCGGCGCAACCTGGCTCCTGATCCCGCCGATCACGATGATCCTGGTCTACACGCTGGTCTTCTCCAACGTGATGCACTCGCGCCTGCCCGGCAACAACACGCCCTTCGCGTACAGCATCTACCTGTGCTCGGGACTGCTGCTGTGGAACCTGTTCACCGAGATCACCCAGCGCTGCCAGTCCATCTTCATCGACAACGGCGGACTGCTCAAGAAGACCCGCTTTCCACGTCTGGCCCTGCCGGCCATCGTAGTCATCTCGGGCAGTATCAACTGGGCCATCATCACGGCCCTGTTCGTACTATTCCTCGCCGCATCCTCGCAGCTGTCCGTCGCGGGGCTACTCGCCCTGCTGATCGGCTGGCTGCTGACGACGGCGATCGCCGGCAGCCTCGGCTACGCGCTATCCTTCCTGTTCGTGTTCTTCCGCGATCTGGGGCCGTTCCTGGGGACCGGGCTGCAGCTGCTGTTCTGGTGCACGCCGATCGTCTACCCTGCGTCGGTCCTGCCGGAATGGGCTCTCCCGGTGGTCCGCGCCAATCCCTTCTTCCATATCGCCGGCTTCACCCAGCGTGCGCTGCTTGAAATGACGCTCCCGCCTCTCAGCGAGCTGACCGCGCCCTGCCTGTGGGTCGTCGCACTGGCCATGCTCGCCACGCTGATCCATCGCCGCCTTCAATTCGAGATCCTGGACGAACTATGAAAGGTGCCATCAGCGTCAGCAGCCTGGGCAAGTGCTTCAAGCACTACCCTGCGCCCCATCACCGCCTGATCGAATGGCTCGGCCTCAGCCGGCATGCCCAGCACCAGACCCGCTGGGTGCTGCGCGACCTGAACTTCCGCATCCGCCCGGGTGAGTCCGTCGGCATCATCGGCCGTAACGGCGCGGGCAAGAGCACCCTGCTGAAGGTCCTGACCGGCACCACCAAGGCCAACGAAGGACAGGTCGAGCTGGAAGGACGCGTCGCCGCCCTGCTCGAACTCGGCATGGGCTTCCATCCGGATTTTTCCGGGCGCCAGAACGTCTTCATGGCCGGCTACATGCTGGGCCTGCAGCGCGACGAGATCATCCGCCTGATGCCAGAGATCGAAGCCTTCGCCGAGATCGGCGAAGCCATCGACCACCCGGTCCGCACCTATTCCAGCGGCATGCAGGTCCGGCTGGCGTTCAGCGTCGCCACTGCCGCCCAACCCGACATCCTGATCGTCGATGAAGCCCTGTCGGTCGGCGACGCCTATTTCCAGCACAAGTGCTTCAAACGGATCCGGCGCTTCCGCGAGCAAGGCGTCACCCTGCTGTTCGTGTCCCACGATCCGCTGGCGATCAAGAGCCTGTGCGACCGCGCCATCCTGATCGAAAAGGGCGGCATCGCAATGGACGCCTCGCCCGACGAGATCTTCGACTACTACAACGCGCTGATCGCGCTGGACGAGGCGCGCGCCGACGAGCATGGCGAACACATCGCCCAGCAGGGCGGGCAGACCCGCTCCGGCACCGGCGAAGCCAAGCTGCTGGACGGGCAGATCCTGATCAATGGTCAACCTGCGACGATCTTCACGGCCGGCACGCCGATCACCCTCGAGGTGGATTTCAGGATCGACGCACCGCTTGAAGAATTGACCCTGGGCATGATGATCCGCGACCGTCTGGGCAACGACATCTTCGGCACCAACACCTTCCACCTCGGCCTGCCGCTCCCGGTGGAACCGGGCCCGACCCGCCACCGCCTGGCCTTCCGCCTACCGGCCTGCAACCTCGGTCCCGGCAGCTACAGCGTCACCCTGGCGCTGCACAGCGCCCACACCCACATCGGCGACAACTACGACTGGTGGGATCAAGCCATCACCTTCCAGGTAGCCGAACGCAGCGATTACCACTTCGCCGGCGTGGCGATGCTGGAGGTCCATCCCGAACTGCTGACGACCGAAACCCGTACCTCAGCCTGAACACCGACGAGCTCAGGACAGACGGCCCGGCCATGCCGGGCCGTCGCCCTGCACCTCAGGCCGCCCCTTCGCCGTAGCGGCGACGCAGGGTCAGGAAAGGCTTCTCGATGGCCTGGTAGCTCAGGTTGGCCACAATCCACACCAGCGGATAGGCAATCAGCACCAGCACACCGCCATCCAGCCAGACCCTGCCGGTGATCTTCAACTCCCCGAGCAACTCGTGGAGGATGAACAGCACCAGGCCATGCAGCAGGTAGAACGAGAAGCTGATCTCGCCCCCGCGACACAAGGCCCGATCAAGCCACACGGGGATGCGAAGCGGTGCCGCCAGCCAGGCGCAGATGAACAACGCCCAGCAACCGGATTCGATGAATGACCAGAAGATCCAGAACACCTGTTTCGGCTGCGGCAGGAAATAGCTGGCATAACGGGCCTGGGCCGTACATGCCGCAACAACGAGGATCGCCGCCAAAACCAGTAGGGGCGTGCCGTAGCGCACCATCTGCTGCTTCCAGCGCGCAGACAGCATGGCGGCAAGCATGCCGATCAGGAACTGATCGAAACGCCCCACCAGCGTCGAATAAAACATGTGGGTACTGCGCTCGGTGACAAAATAGGCGCCCACCTTGAACACCAGCATCAAGGCCAGCAAGCGGAGTAGATAAGGCACCCCCTGCTCCTTGGCAAACCGCCCAAGGAAGGGAAACACGAGATAAAAGGTGAACTCCACCGAGATCGTCCACGCCGCCCCCGTGATGAATGAATTCGAGGTCGGCGCCTGCCCCAGATTGGAAAAGAACAGGTACAGCACATCTTGCGCATTGAAGCGGTCACGGCTCACCGAGATGGCGATGAAATACACCGTAACGAAAAGCGGGAAGATACGCAGGAACCGGTTGCGCACGAAATCCGCATAATTCAGATGGTCATAATGCAGTGCAATCGACATGAACAGGAAGCCAGACAGCGTGAAGAACAGGCCCACGCCGGTATGCCCCTCGACCAACAGCCCCAGCCATGGCCGATCCGATGCGGGCTGCCAGTGCAAATAGTTCAAATGATAAAGATGAAACAGGAACAACATCGACGCAGCCAAACAGCGGATGTGATCCAGCCTGGGCTCATAAGCCAGATTGAGTGAACGCATGAAGATCCCATACTTGTCATAATCCGGCGGACACACCACAAACGCCGGCCGACAGCTCGAAACAGTCGGTTATCAAGGTCGCCCAGACTATATCAAATCGATTCTCCAACAAGCCCGTCGAGTGCGACAAGGCCGGGTGGCGGGTTATCATCGCAGCCGACGAAAAGGCGCATGCCGGCACAAGCCGAAATGCCAAGAGAATTTATCAATGCGCAACGATGAACTGAAGCAACAAGCCGAACAGGCATTCCTGCAAGCCTTCGAGCAACGCAAGCGGAGCCCCGGCCAGGAAAGCAGCCGGCTGACCGCTCCAGACATGGAGCGGCTGATCGCACTGATCGAATCCCACCTGGAACAAGCCGCCAGCAAGTACCAGGTTCGTAGCAGCCTGCCCGGCCGGCTTGAGCAGCTACCGCTGTTGCGCTTCAGAGCCGTCAGAAAATTCGTACTTCGCATCTATGAACTGCTTTTCCGGGAGCAACGCACCGCCGGTCTGGCCCAGATCAATGCATGGCGCGACTTCCTGCAGCTCTATACCCGCAACCAGTGGTTCATGAGTCACGAACTGACCCATGCCCGCGACCACCTGCAGGAACGCATCGACGAGACCTTCCGCCACACAGAGCGTCTGGACTCCAGGCTCACCGAACTCACCACGCAGCAGCAGGATCTGCGGCAGCTGTCCGCAACCCTCGCCCTGCAGGAACAGGAACACCGTCACCGGGAAGAACGGCTGCAACAGGACATCCGCTACCTGCAACGCATGGAGGCCCGCATTGCAAGCCTCGAGGATGACCTGCGAGTCAGTCGCAGCACCATCCAGATGCAGACCCAGTGGATCCAGTTCCTGATCGACCGCGGCGCGGCGCTCCCCCAGACGAGCCTGCCGGCCACACCCGCTGCGCCCGCAGGTCCGCTCCCCGAGGCCCCCACGACAGCCAGCGACGCCGCCCGCTACGTCGCCTTCGAAGATCACTTCCGCGGCCATCCGGCCAAGGTCCGCGACCAGTTCGCCGAGGACTACCTGCCGCGGCTGGCCGATGCCGGCCTGCAAGCCGGCGCCAAGGTGCTCGACATCGGCTGCGGCCGCGGCGAATGGCTCGAACTCATGCGCGACCAAGGCTTCGATGGCCATGGCGTCGACCTCAACCCGGTGGTCTGCGAGTTGTGCCAACACAAAGGGCTCGACGTCCTGCACGACGATGCCGTCGCCTACATGGCCCGCCAGCCAGCAGGCAGCCTGGACCTGATCACCGCCTTCCACCTGATCGAGCACATCCCCGGCGAACTGCTCGACCGGCTGATTGCCTCGGCACTGCACGCCCTGCGCCCAGGCGGACTACTCATCCTGGAAACACCGAACCCCGAGAACTTCATCGTCGGCAGCTGCAACTTCTACAACGATCCGACCCACCTCAGCCCACTGCCGCCCGAACCGACGCGCTTCCGTGTGCAAAGCCACGGCTTTGCCAACGTAGACATCCTGCGCCTGCATCCCCGCGGCACCGTCGATTACGACGCGCTGCCGCCTGGCATCCCGGCCGAACTGCTCGAACGCCTGTTCGTCGGCCAGGACTACGCCCTCGTCGCCCGCCGCTGAACCGCCGCCAACCCGAACGCCAGACCCGCCATGAAAGTCGTTGTTGCCACCACCCAGGTCCCCTTCATCCGCGGCGGCGCCGAAATCCACGCCGAAAACCTCCTCGCCGCCCTGCGTCAGAACGGCGTGGAAGCCGAAATGGTTTCCATACCCTTCAAGTGGTACCCGGCCCCCAAGATTCTCGACCACATTCTCGCCTGCCGCCTGCTCGACCTGGAGGAAGCCAACGGGGAGAAGATCGACCGGGTCATCGGCCTCAAGTTTCCGGCCTACCTGATCCCACATCCCAACAAGGTGTTGTGGATCCTGCATCAGCACCGCACCGCCTATGACCTGAAAAACCACCCCCAGTACGCCGACCTGATCCACCAGGAACATGGCAGCGCCGTCATCGGGGCGATCGAACAGGCCGACCGCCGCTACATCCCGGAAGCCAAGGCGATCTACGCCAACTCCCGCAACGTGGCCGGCCGCCTCAAGCACTTCTGCGATATCGACAGCCAGCCGCTGTACCACCCGCCCGGCAACGCCGAGGCCTTCTACAGCGCCGATGCGGAGCCCTACCTGTACTTCCCGAGCCGCCTCAATCCGCTCAAGCGGCAGTCGCTGGTGATCGAAGCACTGGCCCACACCCGGCAGCCAATCAGCGTGGTCTTCGCCGGCGCCGCCGACAACCCGGCCTACGGCGACGAGCTCAAGGCACTCGCCGAGCGCCTCGGCGTCGCTGCGCGGATCACCTGGGCTGGCCGCGTCAGCGAAGAAGAAAAGCTCAGCCTCTATGCCCGCTGCCTCGGCGTGGTCTACCCCCCGATCGACGAAGACTACGGCTACATCACGCTCGAAGCGATGCTGGCCGCCAAACCCGTCATCACCACCGAGGATGCCGGCGGACCGCTGGAGTTCGTCGAGAACGGACACACCGGCCTGTCCTGCGCACCGACCGCTCAGGCTCTCGCCGCCGCCATGGACGAGCTATGGTCCGACAAGGCCCGCGCCCAGCGCTGGGGCCGGGAAGGGAAAGCCCTTTACGCAGCGCGCAACGTGAGCTGGCGCAACGTCGTGGACACGCTTCTCGCATGATGAAGATCCACTGGTTTTCTCCGCTGCCACCGGCCCGCACCGACATCGCCAACTACACGGCACGACTGGCCCCTCACCTGGCAGCGCATGCCGAGGTCGTCTTCTGCCACGATCAGGCAGAAACCCCCGAAGACTTTCCCTACCCCGTTCGGGCGATCCGCGACCTCAGCCGCACCGAGCTCAACCAGGCGGACCTCAACATCTACCACATCGGCAACAACGCCGACTTCCACGGCGCCATCTGGAGCACGGCCCAGCGCCATCCCGGACTCGTCGTCCTGCATGACTTCGCCGTCCACGAATTCGTCTGCGGCATGCTGAACGTCAGCGGCAATCGGGACACACCGCAGCAAGGCCAGCACTACATCAGGCTGATGACAGCGCTGTATGGCGACGCCGGCTACCAGGCCGCCCTTGCCGTCAACGCCGGCCGCCTCTCACCTGCCATCGCCGCCGAGCAGTTCCCGCTCTGCGAAGCCGTAGCAGACGGAGCCCTGGCCATACTGACCCACAACCCGCGGCTCGAACCCGACCTGCGCCAGCGCCTACCCCTGCTCCCGGTCCATAGCCTCCCCCTGCCCTATCCCGCACCAGCCACCCCGGCCCCGGCCCACCGCGCCACGAACACCAGCCTGCGTCTGGTCTCGTTCGGCTTCACCGGCCCGAACCGCCGGCTGCTCGAATTCATCGAAGCCTGGGCCGCCAGCCTTGTTCGCGCCCAAATCCGGCTCGACGTATGTGGCGAACTCTGGGATGCCGCCCTCGTCCGGCACAAGCTGGCGGAACATGGCCTCACCGATCAGGCCCACCTGCATGGCTTCGTCAGCGCCCAGGCCCTCGACAGCCTGCTCGACCAAGCCCATCTGGCCCTCAACCTGCGCTATCCCAGCATGGGCGAAGCCTCCGGCAGCCAGTTGCGCATCTGGTCGCGTGCCCTCGCCTCGGTCGTCACCGACACCGGTTGGTATGCAAGCCTCCCGGACGAATGCGTCTTCAAGATCCGCCCTGAGCACGAAGCCGAGGATCTCGGCCGGCTGCTCCAGCGTCTCGTCGCCCAACCTGAACAGGTGCAGCAGGTCGGCGCCGCAGGAGCCCGGCAACTCGCCGTCCACGCCCCCGAACACTACGCACATCGCCTGATCGGCCTGTGCGCCGCCGAGCACCAGGAATGGCACCTGCGCTGGCTGGCCGGACAGATGGCACGCCGCGCCGGCACCCTGCTGGCCGACTTCATCCCCGGCCAGGCCCTGGTACCCGAAGCGGTAGGGGACCTGTTCTCATGATCAGTGAACCTCGGAACACCCAATGACCCTATTGAATCGGACAGCCATCGCCTTGTGGGCAATCGCAGTGATCGCCCTCCTGCTGACCAGCATCTCAAGAGGCACACTGACGGGTGACGGCCGGGAATACCTCCTCGGCGCCCATGCCTTTGCGAGCCACGCATCCCCCGATCTGCGGGCCGGGGACATCGCGTTCTTCAACACCGAAATCGCCCCGAGCCGCGGCGAAGCCAAACTGGATTTCTCCACCCTCGGCGAAGGGCACGCGTATCCGGGCGGTGGCGCACAGTTCGACGCAAAGGGATTCGTCCGGGCCACGGGAGGGCAGGTTTATGCCTGGCACTTCTGGCTGTATTCCTTATTCGTTGCCCCCTTCCTCGCCGCTGTCACTGCAATCGGCGGCAAGCCGGAGACGGCATTCGTCCTTTGCAACGGGGCCTTCGTCGGATTGGCACTGGTTTACCTGTGCCGCTTCTGGGCCGGAACCGCCCTCCAGAAGCAGCTTCTTGCCAGCCTGTTCCTGCTGGGAGGAACGACGTATTACGTTTGGTGGACTCATCCTGAAGTCTTTACCGCATCCCTCGTACTGCTCGGATTGATGGCCTTCGACGACAAGCGCTACGGGCTGGCGATGGGGGCTACGGCGGCGGCTGCCACCCAGAATCCGCCCCTGATGTTCCTTGTGTTGGGCATGGGCGTCTGGTCCATCTGGCAGTCCCTGCCTGCAACCGGCAACAGTACCCGGCGGCTCCGCTCGGTGATCCGCCCTATCGTCGGCACGGGGCTCGCGCTCGCCTTTGCAATACTGCCGGTCGCGTTCTATTGGCTCACCAGCCGGGTGACCAACCCCATCGCGGCCGCCGGCTGGGCCGACACATCCATGATCAGCCTTGAACGCCTGATCTCTTTATTCCTCGATCTGAATATGGGCATGGTCACCGCTCTACCGGCCGTGCTGCTTGCCAGCGCCCTTCTACTCGGCCTCTGGATGATCGGCATGCTCACTCCGCGCAGCCGCGCGGTACAGACCCAGCGTAGTTGGGGGCTGCCCCTCCTCCTCGGTGTCGGTGCCAGCGTCGTCATGGCCATCCCGGCATTGGGCGCACCCAACTGGAATCACGGCCAGACAATCTTCGCCCGCTATGCCTATTGGCTTGCCATCCCGATCACCTTCGGACTGGTCGTGACCATCGGCCGGTTGGGCCGGAAACGGGCCCTGCTCCTGACAACGCTTCTTCTGGCGTGCCAGATCGCCACAGTCTCCTACTACGGGCTCTGGGGACGGCGAGCGGCATTCAACTATGTCGCGTTCAAGCCGTTCGTCATCCCCGTCATGCTCCACCATCCGGAACTCTACAACCCACTGCCCGAGATCTTCGCCGAACGCCTGCAGGGCATCGACACCTTTCACCCGGGCAACATGGAAGGCTCCGGCGTCTACGCATTTCCCAACCCCGAGCAACCGACCAAGATCCTCGTCCGTTCAGATGTCATTGCCGGCGAAATCGCCACCCGCAAGGCACACTGCCCCGATATCACCACACACCGCGTCGAATTCGGCTGGGTCTATATCAACATCCCGCGATCCTGCTATCACCAAGAGCAAGCAGGTCGGCCCGCAACCGGTTCCGCAACCAGCAGGCCGTAACGGGATTGCTGCTCGGCCTGCGCCGCAGGCCCTATCAACAGGATGCGGACACGATAGTCCAGTGCGGTAAGCCAGGACTCGAAGGCCTCGAACTCACCCTGTTCGAGCACGCCGATCAACACAACCGGTCGCAGACGGACCAGGGTGTCCCGCGCCCCCTCGAGGACAGCGCAAAGCGCCAGCGGCGAATAGATCACCAGCAATGCACAGACATCCAGGTTCAGGGTATCGAGCGGCCAACAAACGACGGGCTCGGGTTGCCGGCTATTCGCGAACATCAGCGGCCGATACTCATCCATCGTCCGCAGGGACTGGATCTCACGCAAGGCAAGTCCCGCCCCCTCGGGCAAGGCGAGATGGACTTCGGCCCACCCACACCCCGCCTGGACAAGCCGGGCACAGAGTTGCTGGTGCAGGACACGACGCGGCTCGATCGCAATCAGACGCCCGTGATGGCCCACAGCCTGAGCCAGACCCAGCGTCGCCACGCCTTCCCCCGGCCCGAGATGCACCACCGTGTCGCCGGCCCGCAAGACCTGGGCAGCCAGATCGCCGAGTACCTCGTCGAGCACGCCGGCCAGCGGATCCTCCCGCCGACGCTGGGGAAGCGCGACGGCGGCAGCGGCAGCCGCCACCGAACGGAAGCGGGGAGCCCAGGCCTCCGGATCAGCCGCCTTCCGTGCCATGACACGCCGTAGCGCCTCGAGGAGAATCCCCGGCTCCAGTTCCTGCCAGGCACACGCATAGTCTTCGGCCATTCCAGGCCACTCCGCGTCCGGGACCTTGGGCCGCCCCCAACCCGCCAAGGCTTCAGCGCGGGGCAGG
This sequence comes from Pseudomonadota bacterium, assembly GCA_018241725.1. GTDB lineage: Bacteria > Pseudomonadota > Gammaproteobacteria > Burkholderiales > Rhodocyclaceae > Zoogloea. Next base: position 231,000 of record JAFEDI010000093.1, read on the forward strand.
AGCTGTACGGCATGGAGGGGGTAATAGGGAAAAAGCTCGGCGCCCATCGTCGTACAAATGGTCACCGCTGGCGTCGCCGTAGCATCGGCGAGATGCTGGGTATAGGTATCGACCCCAATCAAGGCATCCACCGCCGCAGTCAGGGCAGCCAGCCGACCGGGGGTGTTCACCACATCATCCAGGACATGAATCCGCGGATGCTCCACGTCAAACGACTGGACGAGCACGATCTGAGCCGTCGGCCAATCGGAGAGAATCCGGGCGACAAGTCGATGCAACGCGGGCTCCGGCATGCTGCGCAAGGGCACGGACGCCTTCGGGTTGATCAGAATTCGTGGCCCCGCATCGATCTGCGCCAGACGCGCCGCGACAACCCCGCGATCCGCGTCCCGCAGGGCGAGCATGTTGCGCTTGGCCTCCGGTGCAATCCCACCGTAATCCACGCCCATCCACCACAAATACCAGTCGACCATCGGCAGCTCGCCGTAGCGCGGCGCTTCGATCAGATTGCTGGTATCGAACAGAGCCTGGTAGCGCCCGAGTTCGGCCAGCGTGAGCCCCTGTGTATGCACGGTATCGACACCCTGCAGGCCCTGAAACTGGTAAGCCAGCTCATCGTGACTGTGCCACCCCAACAGCACATCCACCGAGAAATCGGGTAGATGTGCCTGCAGCACCGGCAGCACGTGACGAAAAGCGGTGAGGCCGACGAGATTGTCGCCCAGGTTGGCACCGAAGCCATTCACCAGCAGAAGGCGGAAATGCCGGCGATCGGGCTGGGCAGCCCGCAACGCCTGCAACTGTCCGGTCAGGCAATCCGCCCCCGCCTTTCCATCCGCGATCAGCCCTTCGGCGCCAAGACGCGGCGGAACGCCCGGCAACAAGCCCTGCATGGCGGGCGCCAGCAAACGCACTATGTCGCCCGGCGGCGTATCCGGATAAGTCTGGCGTATCGCCTGGTGGATCAACTTCACTTCCCGCTGGGCCGCGACATACACCTCGGTAGCGGCCGGCGCACCCGGCTTTGCCGCCGCGGGCAGATACTTGCTTTGTTCCCGCGTGCGCAATTGCAGCGGACGAGTCAGATAGTAGAAATACACGGGGCTCTCCGGCAAACCCGTCCGGCTGCCACGGCAGGTGACCGTTCAACCACCGCAACGCCGTCGAGTAAGGTGGTCTACCAGTTGAATTTCAACGTATCCGACTGCGTCAGATCGAAAAGCTTCTGCGGCAAGTCAAGATCAACAGCAGGCGGCACCTTCACGTGCTTCCGGTGCTCCTGCTGCAGGCGCTGCAGCACAACAATCCTGCTCATCGAGAAAAGGTGAGCATAAGCCAGACTCAATGCATGCAGCTTATGCAATGAGTCGAGTTGTGCGCCGTCCAGTTGCTGAAGCCGGGTCTCATCCACCCGATATAAGCCTTTCGGCAATTGTTGTTCGCTCTCTGCGGGCAATTGCCAGGGCGTCAGCAATTCTGCCTTCTCCAATGCTTGTACAGCCTGCTCCGTCACCTCCTGGGCCACCGCCATCCGGGTCAGGAAGTCCGATATCCCCTGGATCATGGGCTGCGGCTGTCCCTCATCGTCAAAGAAGCGAACCTCGCCTGCCGCCAGGCTCGGAGTCTCGCGATAAAGACCACTGGCGCGATCAAAACAGAGGACGAACCGCCTCTCCGGATCGCTCTGTCCCTCCGTACCGGCAAGCGAGACCTGCAGGCTGAACGGATAGGCCCGGAACTGATTGGGGAGATACAAGCCGCCCCAGCGCCCCTCCTCATTGACCATCAAGTTCCGCCCATCGTCAAAACCGGTCACCGCAACCAGCATGAACCGACCACCCGGCAGTTTGGCAAAGGCGAGCGGCAGGGTTGGGACCAGGGTGCTGAGTTCGACCAGTTGCACCGCAATTACAGGCTGATGGAGGGCAAAGCGGTAGTGCTCGACACGACGGAAACCGTGCATGCGGTGCTCATCGGAGCGCAAAGCCACAAGCGTTGTATTCATGACAGAAGATTCAGCTAAGAAAAATACCCATTACCAAAAAAAGAAACCCTCGGGATCCTTGTGAGACCCGAGGGTTGTATTTTTTGACTGAACCCGACTGTGAATCGGGTCCAGTCCGTTAGCACGCTCGTTTAGGCAACGATATCCGCGTGATCAAGCTTGGTGCCATCAACCCCAACCAGGCGGACAGCCATATCGGCCGTACCATCCTTGTTGGAATCGACAAACAGCACACCAACGGTATCGCCTTCCTTGATCGTGGTGCCGGAAGTGGTGCCATCCACCGCGTGAGCAGTGACCCAACCCAGGTAGTACTGGACCGTGCCAGCGCCAGCCGCGAAGTTCAAATTCGCATTGATCAACGCAGTGCTGATGTCGGTCGCAGCCGCCGCTTCCTTGTAGTTGGCGCTGGTACCCGCCGCCACATTCAGCTTGAGGTGATCCGTACCGCTGGTGAAGTCGGTGACGATATCTGCACTCTGATAGAGATCAAGCGCGTCGACATAATTAGCCGGATTCGGAAGAGCGGCCGGTTGGAACTTCGATGCACCGGAACCATCGATAGCGCCCGTCGAGCTGAAGCTCAGCGTGTAACCACCGTCGTCGGCGACCAGATCAGCGAAGTGAATTCCGGTAGCAGTCGCAGTTGCCAGAATCTTGCCAGCTGCCAGGGTGTTGAACTTGAGTGCGATATCAGCGTTCAACGCGAGCGGGAGAGTCATGTCCAATGCGTTTGCCGCGTAGTCCGCAACGATCGTGGTGCCATCGGCCAGCGTCGCCGTGATGTTGTAGACCTCACCGATCGCATTGGCAGGGCCCGAAATCGCAATGTCATTCTGCTGGGCAACATCGCCAGTGGCGTGATCGACCGCGTTGAACGTCAAAGCACCGATGTCAGCGCCGCCCGGAGTCAAGGAATTGATGTCGAGCTTACCGCCCGTCGTTCCTTGCGCCGTCACCTGCCAGACACCAGCAACTTGTTCGGCCTTGGCATCCACACCCGGGATCGCATCCAGTGCGGCGGCGATCGAAGTGGTCACAGCCTGCTTGCTGGTCAGATCCACATGGGACAAGTCGACCACCACTGCTGCAATCGTCGAATTGACCGTGTAGTTGATCGTGACGTTTGCCTGGGTCGGATTGTTGTTCAGCCCGTCGGTGTTGATGGTGATGGTTTCCTGATCCACCGCAGCAACCGGAGCCGGAGCAGCGGCCGTCGTCAACGTGGCCGGCGTGGAGGTATGGACATCGAACACAAAAGTATCCGCACCACCGCTACCGGTCAGCGTATCGAAACCGCCGAGATAGCCCTTGTTGCCGCCGTTGATGACATCAGCCTGAGCGCTGCCGATCAAGACGCTGGGTGCAAGCCCAGTGCCAAGCACGGTGAAGCCGTTGGAACCCGTGGCGTGGCTCACATCGATAGCCGTCCCCGTGATGGTCGCGGTGCCGTTATTCGAGGTGGCAGAGCTGGCGATGAAGGGGCCACTGGCGGTGACGTTAGCCGTTGCGCCGGAAGACACAACCAGCACATCACCGGTCTGGACGCCAACAACAGCATCCGTACCCGACGTCACGTTGATGGTGTTGTGGTGATCGGTAGCGGAGACATTGATCGTGTCGTTGCCGCCGTTACCGGAGATCACATTGGCACCATTGGCCGTGGTGGAGATCAGATCATCGCTCGGCGAACCGACGATGGTCTGGGGCAGGAAGGCAGGATCAGCAGCGGTCAGCTTGGAGCCAGCCAGCGCGGTCAGATCGACTGCGTTGTCTGCGTCAGCACCCACCGCCGGAGCTGCCACCAGGGTCACGCCGGAGATATCCACCGTTGCGGTGTGGATGTTGGCACCCAGGGTGAGGTTGGAGGCATCGCCCGTCAGCTTCAGCGTACCGGCACCGTAGATCTGCACACCAGCAGCGCGCAGAACATCCGCCTGAGCGGCCGTCAGGGTCAGGGTAGCACCGGCGATAACCGTGATGGAACCACCCGTGACCTGCAGACCTTCGGTGACGGAAGCGGTCGCGGCATCGTCGATCAGCTGGCTCAGATCCACCGCCCCGTCGATGATCAACGGCACGTTGATCAGGTCAAGGGTGGAGTACTGCTGCAGGCTGGCCGTGGAGGTCAGCGTCAGGGAGCTGCCCACCGCTGCGCTCGTGTAGTCGAACACCCACTCGCTATGTGCGTTCAGCGTCGGGGTCAGGCCGTTGGCGGCGCCCACCTTGGCCTTCGTCACAGAACCAACGCCAGCCGTCAGCGTGAAAGCAGCATCACCGAAGTCGGTGGTGTCACCATCGTGGTTGCGGTCGTCGTTGGTGCTGTCGATTTGAGCCAGGGTGCCCAGATCCACAGTGCCAGCAGTATTGATGAAGCTCACTTCCTGGCCCGCAACACCGGCGTTGATGACCGCGCCAGTCGTGGCATCGACCTTGCCCAGCGTGATGGTACCGCCGTTGGTAGCAGCGACATTCAGGGTCTCGACTGCAGTACCCAGCTGAACGGCCGGGCTGGCACCCGTCACGGTCAGATCAGCAGTACCCGCATTGATGACATTCACGACGGTCAGGTCGGTATCGGTCGCATCCACCGACTTGACCGTCACGTCCTTGGAACCATCCACCACCAAACCGGCAGTCGAATTTTTCGTCGGGTTGGTCGTCGCGTTCGTCGTTTCGTTGAACTTGACGGTACCCGTATCCAGTTCCACACCGGTCGCATGGATCACGACACTGGTCAGCTCGCCACGGCTTGCACCGCTGGAGATATCGCCCACCACGTTGTGCGCGGTCGGATAGGTGTTCTTCAGCGGATCGAAACCTTGCGGCAGCAAGTAGGTATCGGTCACCGGCCCAGCCAGCTTGGAGTTGATGGTCAGCGTGCCGAAGCTGTTGTTGTTGGCGATATTCGCCGCAACGATGTCATCCACGGAGATGGCACCCAGCGTCACTGCACCGCCCAGATCCAGGGTCAGGTTCTGCACGCCCACCAGCTTGTCGGCGTTGTTGAAGACCAGGCCAGCCGGCAGCGAAGTGAAGGCATCGACTTCCACCGTACGATTAACGTTCTCGTTATTCGTGAAGGTGCTCAGATCGGCAGTGTTGGCAATACGGATGATCGTGGTGCTGTTCAGGTTGATGATGCCCTGGGTCGGGTTGGTTTGAACGGCGCTCGGACTGGAGAAGATGTCCTCGACGTTCTTGCCATTGACCAGTGCGTCATTCACCCACACACGGCCCAGCGATGCAGCGTAGCCGCTGGTGTCGATCTTGCCGTTGGCGGTGTTGATGGTGTTGAAGTTCCACACCACGTTGGTGTCGCGCTCGAGAGAGCCATCACCCGCGCCAGTCCAAGGAGTACCGGCATCGCTATCAGCACCGACGACGATGATCTTGCGCTGGGCCTGCGTCGCCGTGGCGAAGCGGATGGTCTGGCCAGCCATCTCATTGTCAGTACCGACGAGGGAGTCGACGTCGTTCAGGGTCACCGAGAAGGAGCCCAGATCGGTTGCTGCAGCAAGCGCCACATCCGCCTGGTGAGCGTAGGTGGGGTTCGCAGCTTCCTTCAGCGTGACCGTACCCGCGATGTGGGACTCGATGCCGCTGAGATCGGTGGCAGCCGTATCCAGGTTGACGATATCGACGACCGGCACCTTGCTTGCGTCGTAGCCAACAGCGTTCTTGTCGAGAACGATGCTCGGATCGGCAACGATGTGCAGACCGTTGGCTTCGGCAGCCGTCAGGACCAGGTGGACACCGGCAGCCAGAACGATGGACTTCGCACCGGTGATGGAAACGCTGTCCAGCGCGGTCAGATCAACCGTGGAGCCAGGCAGACCATCGATGTAGAGGGTCGCGTTGGCACCGAGCTTGACGTTCAGCGCACCACCCTGGAAGTTCAGGGGAATCGCCGCGGTGGAGGAGCCGAGGTGCAGTTCGCTACCCGCCGCCGCATTGGTCAGGTCGAAGCTCCAGCCGGTGTCGGTGGGCTTGATCTTGTCCAGAACGTCGTTGGTCAGCGTCAGCTTGGTTACGCCGGTACCGGAAGTGAAGGCGAAGTTCTCGGAATTGATATCCGTGATCTGGCCCAGATTCAGGTTGCCGGACAGAGCCGAAGCGTCGATCTTGGACAGATTGTCGCCTTCGATACCGAACTGCGGCGTGGAGGTGTCGGCATCACCCAGCACAACATTACCGGTGCCCGAGAACACCAGGTTGGCGAAGTGATTGGTCACCGGGCCCATGGCGAACGGACCAACGCTCTCACCCAGAAGGGCGGCGGAACCACCCGTCACCGTCAGCGTACCCGTGCTGGTGGTGTTGATGGCCAGCGTGCTGACTTCGGTGTCCGTCACGTCCAAGTGCGCGATCGTCACGTCGGCGGAGCCAGTGACATTCAGGGTGGCGGTGGCTTGGTAGTCATCGTTACCGGTGACCGCATCGTCGCCGACAACCGACGAGAACTTGATGCTGCCGCCAACTTGCAGCGCCTGGGTGGCGTTGATGGTGACGTTCAGCAGGTTGTTATCGACAGTGCCCAAACCAGCGAACGGATCGATGTCACCCGCGATGATGTTGGTGCTCTTGCCGGACAGGATGTTGGTAGCCGTGCCGGTCGAGTTGATCGTCAGGCTCTGCAGGTGGGTGTGCAGCAGCGGATCCTTGGACACGGAAGCAATGCCCAGGTCACCGCTGATGTCGGTACCGCCCAGCAGATTCACCGTCAGATTCTGCACTTCGACGTTGTTTTCGGTCTTGAAGACATCCAGACCCTGCGGCACGGTGGTACCCGCCGTGACATTGACCGTCTGGTCGACTTCAAGGACGTTGCCTTCGCCGTTGGTGACCGTCTTGATCACGCGTGCCGACAGACCTGCGAAGATCTCGTCGATGTTGTGGCCACCCACCAGCGTGTTGAGCACCTGGAGGCTGTCCACATCGAAGCCGGAAGCATCGATGCTGCTAGTCAGGCCCAGGGTCGCATCGTGGATCACCACGGTGCTGTTGGTGCCACCGACGATCTTGACACCGCTGCCGTCTTCGACGTGCGGCAGGCCGAGGGTCAGGTTGTCACCGACGTTGATGGTATCCACACCGGCCAGGTTGGTCAGAACCTTGGCAACCGGGACGGTCTGGTCGAGCGGGAAGTTGACATCTTCAGCCAGGGTCAGGCTGAGGTCGATCTGGCTGGAGATATGGCTGGTATCGAAGCCCTTGGCCACATCGGCCTGGGTCAGGCCGGTGATGTTGACCGTGGCCTTCTCGCCATTTTCAACCGTGATGAGGTTGACGTTGCCGCTCTTAACCAGCTCCTGATACTGAGCCGCGGTCAGGTTCAGCACCTGATCCTTGTGCAGCACCAGAGCATCCACACCGGTCAGATCGGTAGCGGGATCCAGGGTCACGACAGCGTCGGTCGCCAGGGTCACGGTGCCGAGGTTAACACCGGTGGTCAGGTTGGTCACAGAGAACGGCTGGTTGCTCAGACCAACGAGGTTCAGCGTGCCAGCCGGGTGGGGGAGATCAAAGGTTCCCGCAACGACGGTGATATTGGCAGCGCCGATGGCCGCGAACTCGGTGAAGTTCAGGGAGAGATCAGCACCATTCGCCAGAACCACGTGGGCGACGTTGGCCAGCGTAGCGTTGTCGAGTTCGACATCGCCGGAAACCTTCAACGTGGCGCCCAGCGGGCCGCCGTCGATGGAAGTTTGGGTACCGGCAACGACGTCGTCCAGCGACAACACCGTGCCACCCGCACCACCCACAAAGGTGAAGTCGACGGGGTGAGCAACCTCGGAATGGTCGATGGTCGCGGTGAAGACACCGGTCACGGCAGAAGCGTCGATCTTGTTCAGCGAATCCGGCAGATCGGCGGTCACGGTGACGTCTTCGGTCGCGGTGATCGTCAGGGTCTTCAGGGTCGGCGTGACGGCCACATCAGCGATGGATGCGATCACGGCATCGCCGTCGGTCACGTTGACCGTTGCGGAGACAGCGTTCAGCAGCTTGATGCCATCGATCGCGAACTTGCGCTCGCCACCGGTAGAGGTCGTGCCCAGGGCCACGCCACCATTGTTGATGTCGATGATTGCCGGCGCACCTGCGGCGAAGTAATCAACTTCAACGGTACCGATGTTGGACGTATCCGGGTTGCCGTTGGCCTTGACTTCATCGCTCCAGTTGGCGAGATGATCGCCTTCCAGCAGGATGTGCGGAGCAACGACGCCCCAAGGCACACCGGTGATCTTCAGGGTGTTGCCGACGTTCCCTTGCAGACCGATGGTGGTGACGTCCTTGGTCAGGTCGCACAGATTGACGACGACGGTGCTGCCAGAATCCTTGGCACCATCCTGGTCGGTGTCGATCGAGGTGACGACGTACTCGGCCACACCGCTGGTGTTCAGACCCTTGCCAACGCCCGGAGCGCCGACGTCGGCATTGAGCTTGACATCGATGCGGGTGCCGGTGTTGTTACCGATGATCTGCTTGACGTCCTGGAAGTGATCCAGGGTCAGGCCGGTCATGGTGCCGGTCAGCGCGGAGAAATCGACCGTGAAACCATCGCTTTCGGCCTTGAGGTCACCGGTAGCAACGATGTAGGTACCGTTCGGCGTGCTTTGGGTCACACCGTTGATGGTTTGACCAAAGACGTTGTCAGCACCCTTGAGCGCGGCTTCGCCGCCCAGATCCACAACCTTGTTGAAGGTGAGGTTCTGGCCACCGACGATCTTCAGGGTCTGGGCTTCGCTGATGACAGCGGAGCCGACGACCGGGGTTCCGTCGGAGTCGATGGTCAGGGTGTCGGTCGAGGCAGCGGGAGCCGGACGCTCGTAACCATTGGCAGTACGCACGATCGTGACATTGACGCCGAGGTTGTCGAGCGAACCGCCCGCAACCGTGCCGCCGGTAATCACTTGGTAGCTGTCACCGCTGTTGAACGGGTCGAAATTCTCGCCCGCGCTGGTGATCACGACCTTGCCATTCAGGCCGTCGTCAGCATGGATGCCGTTGACAGCCACGTACTTGGACAGCTCTTCAGCCGACAGGGTCAGCGTAGCGCCGTTGTGCAGTTCGAAGCTCAGACGGACGTTGGTGCTGAGCTTGGTCAGGTCGACCAGGCTGCTCAGCGTGGTGTCGCTGCTCACAACGATGTGCAGGTCTTCGGTTGCACCGAAGGCGGCGTGGTACACGTTGAACGCAGCAGCGCCGATGCTGGAGAACTGATCAGCAGTGATGGTCAGCTCTTGCTTCAGCGTCACGTTGGTGATGCCGGTCAGCGTGGCCTGGGTCAGGTTGCTGTTGTTCTCGACGAACAGGGAGATGTTCGAACCCGTGATGCTGGAACCTTCCAGCGCGGTGATGCCGAATTGAGCACCGGTATCAACGCCGAACGGATCGCGGCCGAGGACGATGGTGTTGGTGCCGCCACCGACATCGATGTTCAGCAGCGCGCCCGGTTGGGTGACACCGTTGATGACCACCGGGTAGTTATCGGTGTTGTCGCCGGAAACGTTGTCGCCTTGCGGGAACACGGTATCCATGCCGGAGAGCACGAGCTTGTCGTTGCCGGCACCGGTGGTGATGTTGATGGTGTTGGCGCTGACTTCGATCTTGTTGGCGCCGTCACCCGCATTGATGGTCACCGAATCGTTACGGACCGCGGTGATGACGTCATTGCCGCTGCCGGTGGTGATGGAGACATTCCCGGCACCGAAGTGGCTGCTATTGACGTCCTGGCTTGCGTCGATGACGTTGTTGCCACCCTGCGCATCGATCACGACGGTCTCGCCGTTCTTCGCGGAGATGGTGTCAGCACCGGTACCCGCAGTGATGCTGACGGTTTGGCTGCCGTCGGTCTTGATGGTGTTGTCGCCATTGCCGGCGGCGATGACAACCTTGGTGCTGCCAGTGGCGATGATTTCGTCATCAGCCTGGGTACCAGTGACCTTCAGGTTGTAGTGGCCGTCGAGTTCGATGTCCAGGCCGCCGGTGTTGGCGCTGGCATCGATGATGGCGGGGCGGCCAGCATTGAAGCTCGAGGCGATATTGCCATCAGCACTGAAAACGCCGGTACCGGTCACGATCATGCGGCTGATGTTGCCACCCGCGAAGAAGTGGTTCAGGTGGTTTTCGACGCCTTGGGAGTCGATGTTCAACACCGAGGCGTTTTGCAGCAGGTTGATGGTGCCATCAACGGTACCGACAGCCAGCTCGAGGTTGAGCGTGCCGGTCTGGCCTTGGCCGTATTGCACGGTCAGGGAGTTGTCACCACCAGCAAAACCACCTTCCAGGCGCAGGGTCGCCGCATTGCGGACACCAACGATGGTCAGATTGCCGCTGTTGGCGCTCTCGTCGGTCACGACCAGGCGCTTGATCGCGGTGGCACGGCTCAGGTCGAGCCAGCTGTCGTTGTTGGTCGGATCCAGCTGGTTGGTCAGATCCGGGTAGTGGTCGTTGCCGCTCGCGTCGGTGTAGAAGTTCGGCAGATCGTTGACGCGGACTTCCTGGATGTTCAGGAGTTGCAGCGGTTGTGCGTACTGGCCCTTGGCATCGACTTCAAGGATGTTGTAGCCAGCGCCGCCGTCGATGTACGCGCCGTGCAGCAGATCCAGACGGCCCGCAACGATGGTGTCATCGCCAGCGGTGGTGAAGCCTTGTTCCACGGTGCCGCCGTTGTTAACGGAACCGGTCAGCTTGATCGCCGGAGCGGTTTCGCCGCTGGAACCCGAGGAAATGACCTTCTCGTAAAGACGAGTATTGCCGTTCTTGTCGAACAGCAGGCCATTCAGGAAATCGAAGTACTCGGTGCCGAGCTTGGCTTCGGTGGTCAGCGTCGTGCCATCGGCGTAGGTGATGGTCAGCTGGTTGGAGCCGCCGTTATTGGCGTTTTGACCGCCAGTCGAGCTCAGGGGGTTGCTCAACGTCAGGTTGGTGACGTTCTGGAACGGATTACCGGTATTCGGATCGATAACACCCAGTTCGGCGAAGGTCAGGCCGGTGATGCTGGTCAGGAACTTGAGCAGATCGGCAACCGGAATGCCGCCATCAGCCGGAGCACCAGAGGCGCTGGTGTTGTCGTGGGGGTTGTAGCCCCAGTAGATGGCCGTGGTCGGGGGAACATATGCAACGTCAACATTCTTCAGCGTGAAGACATGCTCGACCGAGCCATTGACGATTTGCTGAATGGCGTTATCGACACCGTAGAAGGTCGCGGGATTGGTGGTCGAAACCACCGACGCGAGCAGGTCACGGGCGGTTTGAGCAGCGGCATCACCAGCGTAGGCATTAACTTCAACAGGAGTATCGAGGGCTGCAGCAAAAGCCTGAGCAACCGCCACCTTGTTGTTGATAGCGGCCTGGTCGGAGTTCTGCGCGCCGTTCAGAACGGCAAGGGCGATCGAGCCAGCGGTGAAGTCACCTTTCGCGAAGCCATCCACGTAGAACTGCTTACCAGCAGCATCCGGAGCCCGATTAAAAAGCGCCATGTAGATGCTGTCAATGACACCGCCGATGGTGGTGTTATTGATCGGCCCGTAGAGAGCCGTGGTTTCAGCGGACGTTGCAAAGCTATTGATGATCGAAGCAACGTTCCCGTGTGCAGCATCCAATTGCTGCGCCCAGTAGGTCAGACCTGTAGGATCAGCGGGCCGCTGATAAAATGCAATATAAATCTTTTGAACAGTACTGATGTAATCAGCGACAGCCATGAAATTCTCCTCAATTAGTGAATCCGCTGCAAAGATACAACCCTCAACCGCTTTCAGTATCAGGGTTGGACGCAAGGTATCCGTGCCCCAACCTGCGTGTCAAGCTACTCTAGGAAGCAAAACACACGGAAGCCGACGTGTTGCACAAACACAACATCCCTCGTGATTATCACACACAACTAGAACTTGGGGAAACGACGCATCATTTTTTTATATCCCAATGGGGCAGGGAATAAAACTGCACTTTTTTCGCAATTTGGCGCATATGAATCCTATTGCCGTGAGGCAAATCGCCCCCTTCCAACTCAAGCCTCGGTATGCGCCGACGCCTGCTTACAGTTAAAGACCGAAATAAGACCGGTACCACTCCACGAAGCGGCCAACGCCCTGCACCACCGGCGTTGCCGGCGCGAAACCGGTCCAGGCGTTGAGTTCGTCCGTATTGGCGTAGGTCGCGGGCACGTCGCCGTCCTGCAACGGCAGGAAGTTCTTCTCGGCCTTCACCCCGACAGCAGCTTCGATCGCTTCGATAAAGGCCATCAGTTCTACTGGATCGTTGTTACCGATATTAAAGACTCGGTAAGGCACGTTGCTGCGCCCCGGGTCGGGCTGGTCAGCGTCATAGGCCGGGTCGGCAGCAGCGGTGTGGTCGAGGGTCTTGATCACGCCTTGCACGATGTCGTCGATATAGGTGAAGTCGCGCTTCATCTTGCCGTGGTTGAACACGTCGATGGCGCGCCCTTCAAGGATGGCCTTGGTGAACAGGAACAGGGCCATGTCGGGCCGGCCCCACGGGCCATACACCGTGAAGAAGCGCAGCCCGGTGGTGGGCAGGCCGTACAGATGGCTGTAGGTATGAGCCATCAGTTCGTTGGCCTTCTTGGTGGCGGCGTAAATGCTGACCGGATGATCCACGCTGTCATGCTCGGAGAATGGCATCTTGGTGTTGCCGCCATACACGCTGGAACTGCTGGCATACACCAGATGCTGCACCTTGTTATGGCGACAGCCTTCGAGGATATTCATGAAGCCGACCAGGTTGCTCTCCACGTAGGCGTGGGGATTGACCAGCGAGTAGCGCACGCCGGCCTGGGCCGCCAGGTGGATGACGCGGTCGAACTTCTCTTCGGCGAACAGCTTCTCCATGCCTTCCCGGTCGGCCACGTCCATCTTCACGAAACGGAAGTTCTCGTGGGGCGTGAGGCGGGCCAGGCGGTCGAGCTTGAGCTGGACATCGTAATAGTCGTTGAGGTTGTCGATGCCGACGACCTGATCGCCACGGCCCAGCAGAACCTGGGAGGTATGCATGCCGATGAAACCTGCGGCACCGGTTACGAGGATTTTCATGGTTGCGGAAACGCCTGGGTAGTTGAAAGCGGGTTCGGCCTGCGCAGAAAAAACGACGCGCGAATAAACCGGCCAAGAGACTGGCATTTTCGCACGGCCTAATGACAGGGTAAATCGGCGCTCTGCCCTATCCGTGCTTTCCGCGACGACTTTATACTGCCTCCTCCGCACAACCCTTGCGCCCCTTGATCCTTCGCTTCCTGTACACCGCCGTCTGGTACCTGGCCGCACCGCTGATCGTGCTGCGCCTGGCCTGGCGTGCACGCCGCCAACCCGAGTACCTGCGCCACCTGGGCGAGCGCGTCGGCAGCTACCGCACACGTACCGCCGGGCCGCTGATCTGGCTCCACGCGGTGTCGGTCGGCGAAACCCGCGCCTGCGCGCCCTTGCTGCGCGCACTGCTCGACGCCTACCCGGAACACGGCGTGCTGCTGACCCACATGACGCCCACCGGCCGCGCCACCGCCGTCGAACTGTTCGGTGAGCTGGCGCCGCGCGTTCAAAGCGTCTACCTGCCCTACGACTTCCCGTGGGCGGTGCGGCGCTTCCTGCGCCGCTACCACCCGGACATCGGCATCCTGATGGAAACCGAACTGTGGCCCAACTTGGTGGAAGCCTGCCGGCGCAGCGGCACGCCACTGGCGATGGTCAACGCGCGCCTGTCGGAGCGCTCCGCCCGCGGCTACCGGCGCATCGGCCGGCTGGCCAGCGACGCCTTCGCCCACCTCACCAAGGTGGGCGCCCAGAGCGAAGGCGACCGCCGCCGGCTGGCCGAGCTCGGCGCCGCCACCGCGGCGGTCACCGGCAACATCAAGTTCGACATCGAGGCCCCGGCGGCCCTGCTGGAACTGAGCCAGCGCTTCCGCGCCGGCTTCGGCCAGCGCCGCGTGCTGCTCGCCGCCAGCACGCGCGACGGCGAGGAAGGCCCGCAGCTGGAAGCCTTCGCACGGCTGGCGCCACCGGACACGCTGCTGGTGATCGTGCCCCGCCATCCGCAGCGCTTCGACGAGGTGGCCCGTCTGATCAAACGCAGCGGCCTCACGATGCAGCGCCGCTCGGAAGACACGCCGCTTGCCGCCGATACCCGCGTGTGGCTCGGTGACTCGATGGGCGAGATGTATGCGTATTACGCCGCCGCCGACGTGGCGCTGATCGGCGGTTCGTGGGAAAAGCTCGGCGGGCAGAACCCCATCGAGGCCAGCGCGGTCGGCTGCCCGGTGATCGTCGGCCCGCACACCTTCAACTTCACGGCGGTCTGCGAGCAGGCCATCGAGGCCGGCGCCGCGCTGCGCGCAACTGACATCGAAGCCGGGCTACGGGATGCTGTCGAACTCCTCGATGACGCGCCGCGCCGTCAGGCCATCGGCGAGGCCGGGCGCGCCTTTGCCCGCGCCCACCGGGGCGCCACTGCGCGTACGGTGGAACTACTGGCGCCCCTCATCGAGGCACGCCAGCGCCACTGAGGCTTACTGAACGGACACCAACAAGTAGTCCAGTGCCCAACCGGCGAAGATCGCCCCACCCACCCAGTTGTTGTGCAGGAAAGCCTTGAAGCACTTGGGCCGGTCGCGCTCGCGGATCAGCGTGTAGTGATAAACCATGATGCCCGCGGCCACCGCCAGCCCGGCCAGGAACACCGCGCCGCGGCCGGTGTGCAGGCCGGACCAGCCGATCAGCGCCAGCGTCACCGCGTAACAGCTCATCACCGCGGCCACGTCGTAACGGCCGAAGGTGATCGCCGAGGTCTTGATGCCGATCTTCAAGTCGTCCGGACGGTCCACCATCGCATACTCGGTGTCGTAGGCCACCGCCCAGAACACGTTGGCCACCAGCATCACCCAGGCCACCACCGGCACATCGCCCTGCAACGCGGCAAAGCCCATCGGGATGCCAAAGCCGAAGGCGATGCCCAGGTAGGCCTGCGGAATTGCTAGGAAACGCTTGGTATAAGGATAGCTGCCGGCCAGGAACAGGGCCGGCACGCTGAGGGCGATGGTCAGCCCGTTGAGCGGCAGGATCAGCAGCAAGGACACCAGCGACAAGCCGGCAGCCAGCATCAGCGCCTCCTTCGGCGTCACCCGTCGCGCCGCGAGGGGCCGATTGCGGGTGCGCTCCACATGACCATCGAAGTCCTTGTCGGCGTAGTCGTTGATCACGCAGCCGGCTGAGCGCATCAGGAAGGTGCCAATCACGAAGATGGCCACGACGAGCAGCGACGGCCGCCCCTCCCCTGCCACCCACAGGGCCCACAGCGTCGGCCACAGCAGCAGCAGGGTGCCGATCGGCTTGTCGATGCGCATCAGCTTGCCGTACTCGGAGACTCGTTCGGAAAAGGTCAGACTCATCATGGCGCCAGGCTCCCGATTGCAGGCAGAAAAACTTCGGTGATCAACAGCGGCGAGCCGCTGCGCTGAAAGGCCGAGCGGCGTGCCCACAGCGGCGGCAGATCCGGCCGGCCGGTGGCTTGCCGCACATCGTGCCAGCGCGGATCGCGGGCATCCAGGCGGGCCGCCTCCAGCGGCGAACGGCGCACCCGAGGGTCGTCGAACAGCACCGCCGCCAGCGGCCTCCCGCCCAGCTGGCGCAGCAGATGCCAAGCGGCGGGAATCGCCGTGCCGGCCACCAGCGAGCGGGCAAACACCACCGGCTCCCCATCGGCCAGCAACAGGACCTCCCGCTGCCACAGGTCGCCGTGGCGATGCACGCCCAGCGCCGCCATCTCGTCGGGCAGCACGACGCCCTTGCCCTGGCTCACTACCTGGAGGGAGAAGCGCCCGCAGCGGGCACGGATGCGGGCTGTCAGCGAGCTGTCGTCGGTCAGCCAGCCGCGCATGCCGCGCGGCGCGCGCCACGCAGCCATGCGAAAAGGGTCGCGGCCCGGAAAATGGGCGAGGGTCATCGGAAAGCAGGGATACGAAGGAAAGCGGCCGTATTGTAGTGGCCGATCCCCGTGGGGGCTATTGCCATTAACCCCGGCAACCGGACAGACGCGCAAGGGCGTGACCCGCGATGCGCCCCATGTCGCGGGCCTACCGTGCCGACGCCATTGGGTTGTACGTGGGGAAAGTCATCCGCCTTCTGCTGACTGGATCGAAGTCCGCAGGCAGATGACTGCGCCCTCACGCCTTCAGCAGCGCCGCCCGACCGCCGAACCAGCGCGCGGTGACGGCATCGGCGACGCGCGGGGCATCGCGCAGGATCTCCTCGGCCAGCTCGCGGGCGATGTCCACCAGCACCGCATCGTCTTCCAGGTCGGCGTAGCGCAGCAGCGGCACACCGCTCTGGCGGGCACCGATGAACTCGCCGGGGCCGCGGATGCGCAGATCCTCACGGGCGATCACGAAGCCGTCGGTGTTCTCGTAGATCGCCTTCAGGCGCTCGCGGCCGGTCTGCGACAGGGGCTGAGCGAACATCAGGATGCACACCGATTCATGCACACCGCGGCCGACCCGCCCACGCAACTGGTGCAACTGGGCGAGGCCGAAGCGCTCAGCATGCTCGATGACCATCAGGCTGGCGTTGGGCACATCGACGCCGACCTCGATGACCGTGGTGGCCACCAGCACCTTGATGTCGCCGGCCACGAAGGCGGCCATCGTCGCCGACTTCTCGTCGTTCTTCAGCCGTCCATGCACCAGCCCCACCGGCAGGTCGGGCAGCGCCGCCGACAGCATCTCGTAGGTTTCCTGAGCGGTCTTCAGCTGCAACGCCTCGGACTCCTCGATCAGCGGGCACACCCAGTAGGCCTGGCGGCCGGCCAGGCAGGCGTGGCGGACCCGCGCGATCACCTCGTCGCGGCGCTCCTCCTTGATCAGCTTGGTGACGATCGGCGTACGGCCGGGCGGCAGTTCGTCCAGCACCGATACGTCCAGGTCGGCGTAATAGCTCATCGCCAGCGTGCGCGGGATCGGCGTGGCCGACATCATCAGCATGTGCGGCGACTCGCCGGCCTGCCCCTTCTCACGCAGGGCCAGGCGCTGGCGCACGCCGAAGCGGTGCTGCTCGTCCACCACCGCCAGAGCCAGCAGCGGCAGGACCACGGGGTCCTCGATCAGCGCGTGGGTGCCAACGGCGAGCAGGATCTCGCCGCTGGCGAGGCGGGCCATCGTCGCCTCGCGTTCCTTCTTCTTGCGGCTACCGGACAGCCACGCCACCTCGATGCCCAGCGGCGCCAGCCAGGCGGCGAGCTTGCGGTAATGCTGCTCGGCGAGAATCTCAGTCGGCGCCATCAGCACCGCCTGGCGGCCGTTCTCGGCGGCCTGCAGCATGGCCAGCGCGGCGACACAGGTCTTGCCGGAGCCCACGTCGCCCTGCAGCAGACGCTGCATCGGGTGATCGGAAGCCAGATCGCGGGCGATCTCGGCAAAGGCGCGATTCTGGGCGCCGGTCAGCGCGAAAGGCAACTGACCCAGCAGGTCGCGGGTCAGGGTGTCGAGCAGCGGCAGGCTGGGCGCATTCTTGGCGCGCCGCGCGGCGTAGGCGCGGCGCAGGGAAATCTGCTGGGCCAGCAACTCGTCCAGTTTGACCCGTTGCCAGGCCGGGTGGCCGCGGTCCTCGATGTCGAGGATGGACACCGACGGCGGCGGCGCGTGCAGCAGGTGCAGCGCATCGGGCAGGGACGGCAGATCAAGGCGGCGGCGCAGTTCGTCCGGCATCTCGTCACGGATGCCGTTGTGGCGCAGCGCCCCACCGATCAGCTTGCGCAGCGCCGACTGGGCCAGCCCGGCAGTGGTCGGATAGACCGGCGTGAGGCTCTCCGGCAGCGGCTCGCCGGCGGCCACCGGCTTGATGCGCGGGTGGATCATCTCGGCGCCGAAGAAGCCGTCGCGCAGCTCTCCGAAGATGCGCAGGCGGGCACCGACTGCCAGCTGCTTCTGCTGGCTCGGGTAGAAATGCACGAAGCGCAGCATCACCTCGCCGCTGGCGTCGGTCGCGTGCGCCACCAGCTGGCGGCGCGGCGGCGGCGTGACCTCGCAGGAGCGCACCTCGACCTCGCACTGCACCGGCACGCCGGGGCGCGCATCGGCCAGCATGGTCAGGCGGGTTTCGTCCTCGTAGCGCAGCGGCAGGTGGAAGATCAGGTCGGCCGGCGAGAAGATGTCGATCTTCGCCAGCCGTTCGGCCAGTTGCGGCCCGACGCCCGGCCAGCCGCGGGCAACCGGCTTCTTCGCCGGAGCGGCAGAAGGCGGCGGCGTGGCGGCGGCGGACTCCACGGGCAAGCTCAGGCTCAGCCGAGCACCAGCACCGCGTCGGCCTCGACGACCGCGCCGCGGGGCAGTTCCTTCACGCCGACGGCGGCGCGCGCCGGGTAGGGCTCGGCAAAGTAACGGGACATGACTTCGTTCACCTTGGCGAAGTTGGCCAGGTCGGTCAGGTAGATGTTCAGTTTGACGGCGTCGGCCAGGGAGCCGCCGGCTGCCTCGGCCACTGCCTTGAGGTTCTCGAAGACTCGTACGGTCTGGGCTTCGAAGCCTTCCACCAGCTGCATGGAAACCGGGTCAAGGCCGATCTGGCCAGACATATAGACGGTATTGCCGGCCTTCACTGCCTGAGAATAGGTGCCGATGGCTGCGGGGGCGTTGGGGGTGGCGATGATCTGCTTGGACATGGGGGCGCTCCGAAAAAGTGCCGGCAAGCCGGCGAAAAGTCACACGGAGCGGAGTTTACCCTGCCGAAGCGCCACACATGTCTCCAGGCAATGAGGGACACCCAAACATTCCGACGCGAGCTATAACAGACAGAGATCCGGCAAAAGGTAAAAATTTGAGCCAGATCTATGCCTTACGTCATAGTCAGCTTTAAAGTCGCCATCCTACGCACACTGTCCGCATGCCACGCCGGCTTATCCCATGCACGCATCCGCTCTCCGCGCCGACGATATCGCCACCTTCTCGGGTATCGCCCTGTCCGTCGCCAGTATGGCCTCGGTCGCACTGGGCGGCCCATCGGAGCTCAACTATGCGCTGGGTTGCGGCACCATCGTCGCGCTGATCGCGGCCGCCATGATCAGCCACGGCGCCCGCGCCCGTGCCCGCGCCGGCAAACTCGCACAGAACAAACTGATCGATGACAGCGTGCGCGAATACGATGCGCTATGTGCCCGCATTGCCGGCAACAGCGAAACCCAGTACCTGCGCCTGCGGGAATCCCTCGAACAGATGCAGGACGTGTTCGGCAGCGCGGTCGGCGACCTGCACCGCAGCCTGACCGGTGACGGCAAGAACCAGCAGGACTCCCTGCGCAACCTGGCCGATGAGCTGGTCGCCCTCGCCGCCACCCAGGACGAAGCCACCCGCGACGGCGGCATCGAGCGTTTCAGCACCGAAACGCAGGCCGCCATCGGCGGCTTCGTCGCCACGGTCCAGCAGTTGCAGGCCAGCGGCGCAGACATCGCCCGCCGCTTTGCCGACATGCGTGCCAAGGTGGATGCGGTCACCCGTCTGATGACCGAGGTGAACCAGATCAACAGCCAGACCGAGCTGCTGGCCCTCAATGCGGCTATCGAGGCCGCTCGCGCCGGGGAGGCCGGACGCGGCTTCGCGGTGGTCGCCGACGAAGTGCGCAAGCTGGCCCAACGCACCGAGAATTTCAGCGATCAGATCGACGGCTTGCTGCGGGAAATCCACACCGCGATCGACGATGTGGGAGCCGCGGTGGATGTCACTGCTTCCACCGACATCAGCCATGCGGAAAGCTCCCAGGCCAATGTGGCCGCGTTGGGCGCCGAGATGCGCGAACTCACCGCCCGCGCCGCCGAGCAGTCGCGCCGCATCAACGAGGTGTCCGAGGCGATCCACCGGCTGGTCATGCAGGGCGTGCTGTCGATGCAGTTCGAGGACATCGTCAGCCAGGTGCTCGACAAGCTGCGCCAGCACACCGACTTCATGAGCCGCTACGCCCACGGCTTCTTCGACGCTCATCGGGACGTGGAGGAACGGAACGGCGTGGCACGCATCCAGCGCCGCAACAGCACCCTCAATCTGCTGCTCGAAGACTCGACCCGTTCGGAGCAGGAGATCCGCTTCGACGCGCTCCGCCAGACCGCCGTCAGCGCCGGCGACGTGGATCTGTTCTGACGAGGCCCCGCCCGCGGAGCAGGAGACAAATTTTCACCCTTTCGATTCACCAGGCAATGCGGTAAGGCGTACGCTCTGAACGACCGGCGAGAGTCCGCGGCACACGACACAACAGAACCCGGACCTCCGGAACCAAGTCCATATCACCCTGGGGGAGGGCGTCATGGCATCTCTGGTTTCTCTAGTCCGAAACGACAGCTATGCGCCGGACAGGTTGCGCGCTGTCATCGAACATGCCCTGGAGTTGATCGGGCAACCACTGACAGCACTGATCCGGCCTGGAGACAAGGTTCTCGTCAAACCCTACCTGCGCCACGGCAGCGTACGGCTTCCCGAGACCCGGATGGTTTCCCACCCGGCCTTCGTCGAGGCCATGCTGGGGCTGGTTCGTGATAGCGGCGGACGGCCGCTGCTCGGTGACGAAGGCTCCCGCTGCCCCGGCAAACCACAGTTACACCACGAGGCCCTGTGGCTGCATGAGCTCGCAGAACGTTTCGACACCGAACTGGTGAGCTTCGCCACCTCCGGCGGAAGGGTTCTGCAGAGCGGGATCCCTCGCCCTGCAAGCTATCTGCTCAGCACCGCGGTTCTGGACACCGACGTCGTGATCAGCCTCGTCAATGCCCAGCCGCATCCGTCCCTGGTCTGGAGCGGCGCGCTGAAGAACATGTTCAACGCGATCATCGGCGCCGGCAACACACAACTCTCCTCCCTGCTGCCCAGCGCCGCCGAGTTGGCCAGCGCAGTCGCCGACGTCTGCCGTCTGGCCCGGCCCACGATCTCGGTCGCAGACATGACCACCGTCTGTCCGGGCTTCAAGCAGGCGCTCTGGCGGGTCGGCCTGATCGGCGCATCCACCGACCCGGTCGCCCTCGACAGTGCCTGCCTGCAAGCACTGGGCTGGGAGCCCGCGACGATACCAAGCCTGACCTGGGGCGCCCACCTGGGTGTCGGCGAATGGCAGCGGGAGCGCATCGTACTGCGCGGACTGGATTGGAAGGACCTGCCGGTCATCACCCCGACATGCCCCGCGCCATCGCCCGAACCACCGGAGCCCCGCTTGGCGAGGGCCATGCGAATTCTCAACAAGACCCACCTTCGACCACGCCCACACATCGACAGGGCGCGCTGCAGCGATTGCAGCACCTGCCTGCAGGTCTGCCCGCTCCACGCCATCGGCCGCGACGCTGCCGGCCGGCTGCGGATCGACTACCGGACCTGTGCCGACTGCATGGTGTGCGCCGACGCCTGCCATGAGAAGGCGATCCAACTACGCCCCCGCGGCTTGCGGGCCGTGCTGGAGGCGCCGCGTATCCTGGCACGCCACCTGTGGCGAAAGGGCAAGGCCGGACATGTCTGGCAAATCGGCGGGCTGGCGGTGCGCTGGCACCTGGAACGCACCCATCCGGTACGTCCCCCGCGACAGCTGACGCGCCGGGATTCCAAGCAGGAGGCAACAACCGTGAATCCATTCGGAAAGGAAGCCAATCCCCAGAATGGCGTCGCCCTTGTCGTCGGTGCCGGCCCCGGCCTCGGCAGCGCCCTTGCACGCCGGTTCGCACAGGCCGGCATGGACGTGGCCGTCATCGCACGTAACGGCCGGCGGCTCGACGCGCTGGTCGCCGAACTCGATGCCCTCGGGGTTACCGCCCGCGCCTACGCGTGTGACATCACGGACGACGGCGCGGTGAGCCATATGGTCCGCGCGGTCTGCGGTGAGCTGGGCGTTCCGCAGCTGGCGGTATACAACGTCGAGCACTTCGGCCCCGGCCATGTGGTTGACATCGAAACCGCCGCCTTTCTCGAATGCTGGCGGGTGAACTGCCTGGGTGCCTTCCTGGTCGGCCGCGAGGTTGCCAAGGCAATGCTGACACGCGGCTGCGGCACCCTGATTTTCACGGGAGCCACAGCCGCCACCCGCGGCCGCGATGGATACGCCAACATGGCTGTCGGCAAGTGGGGGCAGCGGGCCCTGGCCCAATGCATGGCACGAGAGCTTGGGCCCAAAGGCATCCACGTCGCCCATGTGATCCTCGACGGCGGCATCCTGAAGGACACCGCCCCAACCTTCATGCAGGAGCGCATGCTCGGCCTGTTCCCCGATCAGATCGCCGAGAACTACCTCGCCCTGCATCGCCAGCACCCGAGCACCTGGACGCAGGAACTGGATCTGCGCCCATGGCTGGAGAAGTTCTGAATCCTGTCCGGCCGGAACCCCAGTCGGCGCCAACAATCCAACGATCGAGTTGCGCAACATTCTGGCGCATCCAGGCTTGCCCTGCAGTACCTCGGCGGCACGGCCCACAAGGCTCAGGCCGCGAGCGGATCAAGAACACGATTTTTGCGAGGAAACCACCATGGCCGAGCAAGATCCCGTCCGCACGCTATCCACTTCCGGCGCCCCCACGGCGCAGCTGGACGACAAATACACCGCCGCCTCCGGGCGGGTCTATCTCACCGGCTACCAGGCGCTGGTGCGCCTGCTGATGATCCAGCGCGACCGCGACCGGTCCGCCGGTCTCGACACCGCCGGCTTCGTGTCCGGCTATCGCGGCTCGCCGCTGGGCGGCCTCGATCTGGCCCTGTGGAAGGCCAAGGACCACCTCGCCGAGCACGACATCGTCTTCCAGCCCGGCATCAATGAAGACATGGCCGCCACCGCGTTGTGGGGCACCCAGCAGGTGGCCCTGTCGCCCAAGGCCCGCGTGCAGGGGGTATTCGGCATGTGGTACGGCAAGGGGCCGGGGGTGGACCGCTGCGGCGATGTGTTCCGCCACGCCAACGCAGCCGGCAGCTCCAAATACGGTGGCGTGCTGGTGATCGCCGGCGACGACCACGCCGCCAAGTCGTCTACGCTGCCGCACCAGACCGACCACTTCTTCAAGTCGATGATGATGCCGGTGCTGGCACCGGCCGGCGTGCAGGAATATCTCGACTTCGGCGTGCACGGCTGGGCCATGTCGCGTTACTCGGGCTGCTGGGTGGCCTTCAAGGCACTGGCCGACACGGTGGAAACCTCAGCCTCGGTGGACGTGGATCCGCTGCGCGTGCAGACGCGGGAGCCCTCCGACTTCGCTCTGCCGCCGGACGGCCTCAACATCCGCTGGCCGGACCCGCCGCTGGTGCAGGAGAAGCGCCTGCTCCACGCCAAGCTGTACGCGGCGTTGGCCTACTGCCGCGCCAACGGGCTCAACCGGGTGATCATCGACTCCCCGCAGCCGCGGCTGGGCATCATCACCGCCGGCAAGAGCTACCTGGACGTACGCCAGGCCTTCGACGACCTGGGCATCGACGAAGCCCTCGCCGCCCAGATCGGCATCCGCCTCTACAAGGTCGGCATGGTGTGGCCGCTGGAAGCCGAGGGCGTGCGCCACTTCGCCGAGGGGCTGGAAGAAATCCTGGTCGTCGAGGAGAAGCGCCAGCTGATCGAATACCAGCTCAAGGAAGAGCTCTACAACTGGCGCGAGGACGTACGCCCGCGGGTCATCGGCAAGTTCGACGAGAAGGGCGAATGGGCGATCCTCACCACCCTCGGCGCCGACGGCCGCGCCACCGTGGACCACGGCGAATGGCTGCTGCCGGCAGCCGGCGAGCTGACGCCGGCGATGATCGCCCAGGTGATCGCCGGCCGCATCGAACGCTTCTTCACGTCCGAACGCATCCGCGCCCGCCTGGCCTTCCTGCAGGCCAAGGAGGCGACGCTGTCCCAGCGGGTCTTCGCGATCGACCGGGTGCCGACCTTCTGCCCCGGCTGTCCGCACAACACCTCTACCGTGGTGCCGGACGGCAGCCGCGCGATGGCCGGCATCGGCTGCCACTACATGGCCACCTTCATGCCGGACCGCAAGACCGGCACCTTCACCCACATGGGCGGTGAAGGCGTGCCATGGGTCGGTCAGGCGCCCTTCACCGACGAGCCGCACATCTTCGCCAACCTCGGCGACGGTACCTATTTCCACTCCGGCCTGCTGGCCATCCGCCAGGCGGTGGCGGCTTTCAATCAGCCGGGAGTGACGAGCGGCATCACCTACAAGATCCTCTATAACGACGCGGTGGCGATGACCGGTGGCCAGCCTGTGGACGGCTCCCTCAGCGTACCCAAGCTGCTGCACCAGCTACAGGCCGAAGGTGTGAGCAACATCGTCCTCGTCACCGACGGTACCGACCGGCCCTGGCACGTGGCGGACATTCCCCACGGCGTGCCGATCCGCCACCGGGATGAGCTGGAGGTGATCCAGCGCGAGCTGCGTACGCTGGCCGGCGTGTCGGCGCTGGTCTTCGACCAGACCTGTGCGGCCGAGAAGCGCCGGCGCAGGAAGCGCGGCCGCTACCCCGACCCGCAGACCCGCGTCTTCATCAACGAAGCGGTGTGCGAAGGTTGCGGCGACTGCGGGCGCGAGTCCAACTGCATGGCGATCCTGCCGGTGGAGACCGACTTCGGCCGCAAGCGCCAGATCGACCAGTCGGCCTGCAACAAGGACTACTCGTGCATGAACGGTTTCTGCCCGAGCTTCGTCACCGTCGAGGGCGGCCAGCTCCGCAAGGGCAAGGCCACGCAGACCGACGACAGCCGCTTCGGCCCCCTGCCGGCCCCGACACTGCCGGCCACCCGCGAGCCCTGGGGCATCCTGGTCACCGGCGTCGGCGGC
This sequence comes from Pseudomonadota bacterium, assembly GCA_018241725.1. Classification (GTDB taxonomy): domain Bacteria; phylum Pseudomonadota; class Gammaproteobacteria; order Burkholderiales; family Rhodocyclaceae; genus Zoogloea. The sequence goes on from JAFEDI010000093.1 coordinate 255,784, forward strand.
ACCGGCGTGGTCACCATCGGCGCGCTGATCGGCATGGCCGCCCACCTGGACGGCAAGGGCGTCACCGTGCTCGACATGACCGGCCTGGCCCAGAAGGGCGGCTCGGTGTTCAGCCATGTGCGCATCGCCGACCGGCCGGAGGACCTGCACGCGGTGCGCATCGCCGCCGGCGAGGCCAACGCCGTGATCGGCGGCGATCTGGTGGTCACCGCGAGCGTGGACGCCCTCTCGAAGATGGCCGTCGGGCGCACCCGCGGCGTGGTGAATTGCACCGAGACGCCGACCTCCGAATTCACCCGCAACCCGAACTGGCAGTTCCCCCTCGACAAGATGGAGGCTGCCATCGCCGAGGCCGTCGGGCGGGACGGCTGCGATTTTCTCAACGCCCAGCAGCTGGCCATCCGCCTGCTCGGAGACGCCATCGCCACCAACCTGTTCCTGCTCGGCTACGCCTGGCAGAAGGGCTGGGTGCCGGTCAGCGAGGCCAGCCTCGACAAGGCCATCGAACTCAACGGCGCCGCCGTGGCGATGAACCGTCGGGCCCTGCTGTGGGGCCGCCGCGCCGCAGTGGACCTGGCCGCCGTGCAGCGCGAGGTGATCCCGGCACCGGTGATCCCGATCCGCCCGGAAACCCTGGACGAACGCATCGCCCGCCGGGCGGCGATCCTCACCGACTACCAGGACGCCGCCTACGCGCGCCGCTACACCGGGCTGCTGGCCCGCGTGCGCGCCGCCGAAGCCCCGCTGGGCGGCGAACGGCTGGCCCGCGCGGTCACCGACAACTACTTCAAGCTGCTGGCCTACAAGGACGAGTACGAAGTGGCCCGTTTGTACGGCGACCCGGCCTTCTGGGACGCCATCGGGGCCGCCTTCGACGGCGACTACGCGGTGCGCTTCCACCTCGCCCCGACCTTCCTGGCCCGCCCCGACCCGGCCTCCGGCCGCATCGCCAAGCGCGTGTTCGGACCGTGGATGCGTAGCTGCTTCAAGTGGCTGGCCAAGCTGCGCCGCTTGCGCGGCACGCCATTCGACGTGTTCGGCTACCACCCGGACCGCAAGACCGAGCGGGCGCTGATCGTGGAGTACGAACAGGACGTGGCCCGCCTGCTCGAAGGCCTTGCAGCGGAAAAGCTGGGCTTGGCCACACAGATCGCCGCGTGGCCCGATCACGTGCGCGGCTACGGCCACATCAAGACCACGTCGATCGGCTGGGCGGAGAAGGAACGCCACGGACTGTGGGCCCAATGGGACGGCAAGACGGGCAGCGGCGCACGGGCGGCGTGAGTCATCACGGGAGAGTCGCCAGCGAGGTGCGGCAGCGGTCAGGAGGGGCCGCCGCGCGGTATGCTGCCGGCTTGTGCCCTTACCGCGGACCGTTCCGATGCTGACGCTAAGCCCCCTCCTGCCCACCGATGCCGCGGCGCTGTCGGCCGCCGCGCTGGAGTCGATCGCCACCGTCGGGCGCTGGATGCCCTGGTGCACGCCGGACTACACGCCGGAACGGGCCGCGGAATGGATAGAGCACTGCGCGCTGATGCGTGGGGAGCACAGCGCCTACGAGTTCGGTATCTTCAGTGCAGACGGCCGCGAACTCTTCGGGCTGGCCGGCCTCAACCAGTTCAACCGCCTGCACAACTTCTGCAACCTCGGCTACTGGGTGCGCGAATCCCGCCAGCGCCAGGGCATTGCGGTCACCACCGTGCGACGCCTGACCGAATTCGGCTTCCGCGAGCTCGGCCTCAGCCGCATCGAGATCGTCATCGCAGAGGGCAACACCGGCAGCGAAGCGGTCGCCCGCAAAGCCGGCGCCCATTTCGAGGGCGTGGCCCGCAATCGCCTGAAGCTGGCCCACGGCCCGGTGGCCGCCTCCGTCTATTCGCTGATTCCGTGAACCGATGATCGACTATCGCCTGCATACCCCCCTCGCTGCGGCGGACATCGCCCGCCTGTTCGACGCCTCCGGCATCAAGCGGCCAACCGGCGACCCGTCACGTATCGCCCGCATGTTCGCCAATGCCAACCTGGTCGTGTCGGCCTGGTCCGGTGAGCAACTGGTAGGCGTGTGCCGAGCACTGACCGACTTCAGCTACTGCTGCTACCTGTCCGATCTGGCGGTGGACCGCGCCTTCCAGCATCAGGGCATCGGCCGCGAGCTGATCGCCCGCGTGCAGGCCGCCGTCGGCGAAGAGGTCTCCATCGTGCTGCTGTCCGCTCCCGATGCACTGGACTACTACCCGAAGCTCGGCTTCGAGAGGCTGGACAACGGCTTCGTGCTGCGCCGCCGGCGCTGACGACGACCTGCGGCCTGTTTCATTCACCCCCGGTCGACGGGGCAAAGCCCTGAGGAGAGTAGATTTGTCCTCGCAGGAGGCACCTCCTGCTCCTGTCCTTGCCCGTCCCCATTCATCTGTCCCGACGAACGCAACCTGAGCCACCCGTCACGGGCAGCTGACGCAGGGCTCGGCTACACTCCGGCCTGTCGCGCCTGTCTCCACCCCGCGCCTGCCATGCCTGCCTTCTTGAAAGCCCTTCTCGCCCAACTCGCCGGCACCGCCGTGGCCTACGGCAGTGCCCAGGCTGGCCTCTTGCCGGCCGGCCTCGCCCCAGTGGTGGCGGTACAGGCCGTGGCTGCTGCCGGCACGGCGAACCTGCTGCGCAGTGCACCGTGGTGGCGCTGGATTCACCTGGGCTTCGCACCGCTGGTGTTCGGCGCCCTCAGCCTGGGCATCGCCCCAGCGTGGTACCTGGCGGCCTTCCTGCTCTGTGCGCTGGTCTATTGGAGCAGCTTCCGCACCCAGGTGCCGCTGTACCTGTCCAACCGCCACACAGCCGCAGCCGTGGCCGAGCTGCTGCCCCGCGGCCGCCCGGCGATGCTGCTCGACCTGGGCAGCGGCACCGGCGCGCTGCTGCGCCCGCTGGCCCGCCTGCGCCCCGACTGCCGCTTCGAGGGGCTGGAATCGGCGCCCGCGCCCTACGTTTTGTCCCGCCTGCTGTCGCGCCGCCAGCCCAACGTCAGCCTGGCCCGCGGCGACTTCTGGAAAATCCCGTGGGCGGACTACGATGTGGTGTACGCTTTCCTGTCCCCGGTGCCGATGGCCGCCGTCTGGCAGAAAGCCAGCGCCGAAATGCGCCCCGGCAGCTTGCTGGTCAGCAACAGCTTCCCGGTGCCTGGCGTGGAGCCCGAAACGGTCGTCGAGGTGGACGACCGGCGGCGCACACAGCTGTATTGCTACCTGCCAGCCGGCCCCGGGCTGAGCGGAAAATTCCGAAATGCCGGCCGATGAACCCTCAATTCCGGCCGCATCTTTCCCGTTAATGCGCGAATAATGGCGCCATTGCGCCTGGCTTCATTGCGAGAGGTTTCAACCATGTCCCCGATCATCTGCATCATCGGCAACAAGGGCGGTACCGGCAAGACCACCCTGTCCCATCTCCTGTGCCAGGGCTTCGGCCTGCTCGGCCAGCGCTCGGCCTGCGTGCTGACCGACACCTCCCGCGAGCCGCTGGCACCGGAAGGCCGTCGCTATGCGATCGCTGATGCGCGCACCCCCGAATCCCTCAACCGGGTCGTCGGCAAGCTGCGGGCGATGGAGCACTGGGTCGGCGTGGTGGACGGCGGCGGCAACCGGGCCGACGTGGACCGCATGCTTGATGGCCTGGCCGACATCGTGCTTCTGCCCTTCCGTGACTCCCACGAAGACCTGCGCACCGTGCTGCGCGACCTGGAGACCTTCCCGCGCGCCTACGCGCTGCCGTCCCAATGGCCGACCAACGCCTGGCAGCGCGACGCCGCCGACCGCAACGTGGCGCAGATCCTCGGTGCCCACAAGCACCGCATCCTCAACCCGGTCATCAGCCTGTCGGCGTCCAAGCTGCTGCTTCAGAAGAACGTCCCGGACGGCCTGCCGACCAATCTGGGCAACGCCTGCCGTGCACTGGCCCGCCAGGTGATCGAGGTCCTCGAGCTCGGCGATGCCGACGGCACCCCGTCCACCGGGCCGGAAACAAGCGAGGAAGCCGGCGCCACGCCATCCACCATGGTCCCCGACGACTACGCCAGCACCGCCCGCCACTGATCCTTCCGCCGTACCCGCTGCGCCATCGGCGCTTCTGCTCGACGTAACCGGTTTACCCACTCCGGGCGGTCGGGCAGAATGCGCCGACTCGATTTCCCGGTTTCACCCTTCCGATGCTTCAAGCCCACGGCCTCGCCTGTGTCCGCGGTGACCGCCGCCTGTTTTCCGGTGTGGATCTCTCCGTCGCGCCAGGCCAATGGCTGCAGGTCGAAGGCGCCAACGGGGCCGGCAAGACCAGCCTGCTGCGCATCCTGGCCGGCCTGTCGCCTGCCGCAGAAGGGCGCATCGAATGGGAAGGCCAGCCCGTCGCCGAGGGGCGCGATGACTTCCACGCCCGCCTGCTCTACCTGGGCCATGCGCCGGCCATCAAGGACGACCTGTCGGCCCTCGAAAACCTGCAGACCAGCGCCGCGGTTAGCGGCCGCCCCCTCGATGAAGCTACCGCCCTCACCGCACTGCGCCGCATCGGCCTGAAGGGCCGCGAGGATCTCCCCAGCCGCGTGCTGTCCCAGGGCCAGAAGCGCCGCGTCGCGCTGGCCCGCCTGCTGTGCGGCCAGGCCCGCCTGTGGATCCTCGACGAGCCCTTCGTGGCCCTCGACGTGGGTGCCGTAGACATGCTGTGCGGCATCCTCGACGAACACATCGGCCGCGGCGGCATGCTGATCTTCACCAGCCACCAGGCCGTGCAACTGCAGGGCAACGGCGCCCGCCTGGAACTTACCAAATGAACGCCTTCGTCGCCATCCTGCGCCGCGACCTGCTGCTGGCCATGCGGCGCAAGAGCGAGATGCTCACCGCGCTGTTCTTCTTCATGATCGTGGTCAGCCTGTTCCCCCTCGGCATCGGGCCGGAGACCGCACTGCTCAGGCGCATCGCTCCCGGCGTGCTGTGGGTGGCGGCGCTGCTCGCCGCGATGCTATCCCTCAACCGCCTGTTCGCAGCCGACCACCAGGACGGCACGCTGGAACAGATGGCCCTGTCCCCCACTCCACTGGCCCTGCTGGTCAGCGGCAAGGTACTGGCCCACTGGCTGACCGCCGGCCTGCCGCTGGTGCTGCTGGCACCGGTGCTGGGCCTGCAGTTCGATCTGTCGTCACGGGCGCTGGGTATCCTGATGCTCTCGCTGCTGCTCGGTACCCCGCTGCTGTCGCTGATCGGCGCCATCGGTGCGGCACTGACCCTCGGCGTGCGCGGGGGCGGCGTACTGCTGTCGCTGCTGGTGCTGCCCCTGTATATTCCGGCGCTGATTTTCGGTGCTGGTGCCGTCGAGGCCGACATGGCCGGCCTGGGTGCCGGCGGTCATCTGTCCCTACTCGGCGCGCTGCTCGCCCTCGGCCTGTTCTTCGCGCCGTGGGCGACCACCGCGGCGCTGCGCATCGCCCTCGAATAACACCCGAACCTTCCCAACGGATTCGCCCATGAGTCAGCCCCTGATCAACTGGTTCAAGTTCGCCTCGCCGGCCAGCTTCTACCCCCTCGCCGGCAAGCTGTGGCCATGGTTCGCCGCACTGGCCACAGCTTTTGCCGCCGCCGGCCTGTGGATCAGCTTCTTCGTCGCGCCCACCGACTTCCAGCAGGGCGAGGGCTACCGGATCATCTTCATCCACGTGCCCGCCTCGTGGATGTCCATGTTCATCTACTGCGTGATGGCCTTCTGGTCGGCCATCGGCATCGGCTTCAACACCCGCCTGTCGGGCATGATGAGTTCGGCGCTGGCCCCCACCGGCGCGCTGTTCGCCTTCCTGTCCCTATGGACCGGCGCCCTGTGGGGCAAGCCCATGTGGGGCGCCTGGTGGGTGTGGGACGCGCGCCTCACCTCCGAACTGATCCTGCTGTTCCTTTATCTCGGCTACATCGCCCTCACCGCCGCCATCGATGATCCGCGCCGGGCCGACAAGGCCGGCGCCATTGTGTCGCTGGTGGGCGTCATCAACGTGCCGATCATCTATTTTTCGGTGAAGTGGTGGAACACCCTGCACCAGGGCGCCTCTGTATCGATGACCAAGGCCCCGACGATGGCCGCCACGATGCTGTGGGGCATGCTGCTGATGGCCCTGGCCTTCTGGATGTACAGCATCGCCGTGGCCCTATACCGGGTGCGCGCCATCATCCTCGAACGGGAACGCCACGCCACCTGGGTGGCCGAACTGCCGGAGATGCAGCGATGAACTGGGGCAGCGCGAGCGAATTCTTCGCGATGGGAGGCTACGGCTTCTACGTGTGGGGCAGTTTCGGCGTCACCGCCGCGGCCCTGCTGATCGAAACCCTGCTGGTCAGGAAGCGCTTCGGCGACACCCGCCGCCTGCTGCGCCGGGAACTGGCGGCCGACAGAGAGAGTCAGGACTAACCATGAAAGCACGACACAAACGTTTCGCCATCGTCCTCGGTGGCCTGGCCGCCCTCGGCATCGCCGCGACGCTGATCCTCAACGCCTTCCAGAGCAACCTGGTGTTCTTCTTCACGCCGACCCAGGTAGCCAACGGCGAGGCACCGAAAGACCGGGCCTTCCGCATCGGCGGTCTGGTGAAGGAAGGAAGCCTGCAACGCACCGACATCACCGCCCGCTTCATCGTCACCGATACGGCCAAGGAGATCCCGGTGGCCTACACCGGCATCCTTCCGGACCTGTTCAGCGAGGGCAAGGGCGTCGTCGCCCAGGGTGCCCTCGGCGCGGACGGCAAGTTCACCGCCACCGAAGTGCTCGCCAAGCACGACGAGAACTACATGCCGCCGGAAGCCAAGCATGCCGTCGATCAGGCCCACGAGGCCGCCAAGACCCTCAAGCAGTGAATCGGTGATGCAAGGAAAAGCCTGTAGCGTTCCTGCAATCCGCTTCGCCCCTCGCGATGCGGACAGACTGCGCGCCATCCGACGTCTCCTTGTCACCTCCAACCGGGCATCCCAGCCATGATCCCTGAAATCGGAACCTTCGCCCTCATCCTCGCCCTGCTGGTCGCCCTGGTGCAGGGCAGCCTGCCGCTGATCGGCGCCCAGCGCGGCATCCCGGCCTGGATCGGGCTGGCGCGGCCGGCCTCGGCAACGCTGTTCCTGCTGGTCGCGGTGTCCTTCGGCTGCCTCACGGCGAGCTTCATCAACAACGACTTCTCGGTGCTCTACGTCGTCCAGCACTCAAACTCCAAGCTGCCGCTGCAGTACCGGATCGCCGGCGTGTGGGGCGGCCATGAAGGCTCCCTGCTGCTGTGGGTGCAGATGCTCTCCCTGTGGGCACTGGCGGTGGCGGCCTTCTCCCGCAGCCTGCCGGACGATATGGTGGCGCGTGTGCAGGGCGTACTCGGCCTCGTCGCCGCCGGCTTCATCCTGTTCATCCTGAGCACCTCCAACCCCTTCGAGCGCCTGCTGCCGGGCGCCGACGACGGGCGCGACCTCAACCCGCTGCTGCAGGACCCGGGCCTGATCTTCCACCCGCCGATGCTCTACATGGGTTACGTGGGCTTCTCGGTGGCCTTCGCCTTCGCCATCGCGGCGCTGCTGTCGGGCCGCCTCGACGCCGCCTGGGCGCGCTGGTCGCGGCCCTGGACCACCGCCGCGTGGATCTTCCTGACCCTCGGCATCGGCCTCGGCTCGATCTGGGCCTACTACGAGCTGGGCTGGGGCGGCTGGTGGTTCTGGGACCCGGTGGAAAACGCCTCCTTCATGCCCTGGCTGGTCGGCACCGCTCTGATCCACTCCCTGGCGGTCACCGAGAAGCGCGGCAGCTTCAAGAACTGGACCGTGCTGCTGGCCATCGGCGCCTTCTCCCTGTCCCTGCTCGGCACCTTCCTGGTCCGTTCCGGTGTGCTGAGCTCGGTGCACGCCTTCGCGTCCGATCCGAAGCGCGGCATCTTCATCCTGCTGTTCCTGGCCACCGTCGTCGGTTCGTCCCTGACCCTGTTCGCCTGGCGCGCACCGAAGGTCAGCCTCGGCGGCGCCTTCGCGCTGGTGTCACGGGAAACCTTCCTGCTGATCAACAACGTGCTGCTGCTGTCCGCCGCCGGCGCGGTGCTGCTCGGCACCCTCTACCCGCTGGTCATCGACGCCCTCAATCTGGGCAAGCTGTCGGTCGGCCCTCCGTACTTCAACGCGGTGTTCGCGCCGCTGATGGTGCCGGTGCTGTTCCTGATGGCCGTCGGCCCGGTGGCACGCTGGAAACAGGCTGATCTGGCCGACATCGCACGGCCGCTGCGCTGGGCCTTCACCGTCGCTGTAGTGGCAGGCGTCGGCGTGCCCTTCCTGGCCGGTGCCTGGTCGGCCGGCGTGGCGCTGGGCATCGGTCTGGCGATCTGGATCGTCGGCGCCTCGGTGGTGCAGATCCTCGCCCGGCGCAAGACCGGCACACCGCCGCGGGCTTTCTGGGGCATGCACCTGGCTCACGTCGGCATTGCCGTGACGGTGATCGGCATCGTGATGGTCAAGCACTACGAGACCGAGCGTGATGTGCGCATGGCGCCTGGCGATACCGTCAAGATCGGCGGCTACGAGATCCGCTTCCAGGGCGTCAGCGACGTACCCGGCCCCAACTACGTGGCCGCCCGTGGCGACCTGGAACTGCTGAAGGACGGCCAGGTGGTAATGCCGCTGCACCCCGAGAAGCGCAAGTACTTCTCGTCGGCGATGCCGATGACCGAGGCCTTCATCGACCCGGGCCTGACCCGCGATATCTACGTGTCCCTCGGCGATCCGCTGGAGGGCGGCGATGGCGCGTGGAGCGTCCGCGTCTATCACAAACCCTTCGTCGACTGGATCTGGGCCGGTGCCGTGTGCATGGCCCTCGGCGGCCTGCTCGCCGCCAGCGACCGTCGTTACCGCATCACGTCCAAAGCGGCCAAGGCCGCGCGCCTGGCCGCCGAAGGAGCCGCATCTTGAAACGTTTCCTGATTCCCCTCGGACTGTTCCTGGTCCTCGTCGTGTTCCTGGCCATCGGCCTCAACCGTGACCCACACGAAGTCCCGTCGCCGCTGGTCGGCAAGCCGGCCCCGGACTTCAAGCTGGCGCAACTCGCCGAACCGGGCAAGACCTTCTCGCCGGCCGACATGCGCGGCCAGGTGTGGCTGCTCAACGTGTGGGCATCCTGGTGCGTGTCCTGCCGCGCCGAGCACCCACTGCTGGTGGCCTTCGCGCGCCAGGGCGGCGGCCTGCCCATCGTCGGCCTGAACTACAAGGAAGTGCGTGGCGACGGCGAGACCGACGTGAAGAAACTGGGCGCCGACGAGGAAAGCACGCTGACCCGCCAGCGCGCCTCCGCCTGGCTGTCCCAGCATGGCAACCCCTACGTTCTGTCGGCCCTCGACATGGACGGCCGGGTCGGCATCGACTATGGCGTGTATGGCGTGCCGGAAACCTATCTGATCGACAAGAAGGGCGTGATCCGCTACAAGCAGATCGGCCCGATCACTCCCGAGGCGCTGGAACAGAAGATCCTGCCGCTGGCCAAGCAACTGGCCGGGGAGTCCTGAGATGAAGCAGCGTCTGGCCACCCTCGCCACCGCCATGCTGATCGGCCTGGCCCCCGTTGCCCATGCCGGTGAAGCCGCCCCGCTGGCCGCCGACCCGGCGGTCGAAGCGCGCATGATCAGCATCTCCGAAGAACTGCGCTGCCTGGTGTGCCAGAACGAAAGCCTGGCCGCCTCCCACGCCGAACTCGCCGAAGACCTGCGCCGGGAAGTGCGCAGCCTGATCCGTGAAGGCAAGAGCGACGCGGAGATCCGCGACTACCTCGTCAGCCGCTACGGCGACTTCGTGCTCTACCGCCCGCCGGTCAAGCCAACCACCTGGCTGCTGTGGTTCGGCCCCTTCGTGATCCTCGCCGGCGCCATCATCGGCCTGATCGCCTACCTGCGCCGCCGCGCCGGCCTGATCACGCCGCCGACGCTGTCCGCCGCCGACCGCGCCGCCGCCGAAGCCCTGCTCGCCGGCGACCCGAAACCCACCCAACCGAAAGACCAGGCATGACCGCCTTCTGGATTGCCGCCGGGCTGCTCACCGCCCTCGTCCTCGCCCTGATCAGCCGTCCGCTGCTACGCCAACGCCAAGTCAGCCACGCCTCCCGCAAGGCCCTCAACACCGCCATCTACCGCGACCAGATGGCCGAGCTGGAACGTGACCTGGCCAGCGGTGCGCTATCCGCCGCCGACCACGCCACCGCCCGCGACGAACTGGAACGGCGCATCCTCGAAGACCTGGCCGACGACGGCGCCGAAGCCGTCGCGGAGCAGCGCCGCCTGCCGCGCACCGCCATTGCCCTCGGCCTCGCGCTGCCCGCCGCGGCCGTCCTCCTCTACCTGGTACTCGGCACGCCGGCCGCCCTAAACCCGGCCGCATTGCAGGCGGACAACGGAGCCGCGCCGACCCAGGCTGAAGTCGAGAAGATGGTCGCCTCCCTGGCCGCCAAGCTTGAGAAGGAACCGGACAATCCCAAGGGCTGGGTGATGCTCGGCCGCAGCTACAAGGTCATGGGCCGTCTCGACGAAGCCGCCCACGCCTTCGAGAAGGCCGGCCCGGTGATGGAAACCGAACCGGAACTGATGCTGGAGATGGCCGAGCTGTCCGCCGCACAGAACGAAGGCAAGGTGGAAGGCAAGGGCCTGGAACTTCTCAAACGCGTGCTGGCCGACCAGCCGGACAACCCGCAGGCCCTGGTGCTGGCCGGCACTGACGCCTACTTCCGCAAGAACTACGCGGATGCGGCCCGTTACTGGGAAAAGGTGCTGGCCCAGGTACCGCCGGACTCAGAGGACGCCCGCAACCTGACGGCCGGCATCGAAAAGGTCCGCCAGCTGATGGGAGACGGCTCCGGCGCCAAACCGGCACCGCGGGAAGCCGCCCAGAAGGCCGCCGCCGCCGGCGCCACCTCGGTCAGCGGCCGGGTCAGCCTGGCGCCGGCCTTGAAGGACAAGGCCGGTCCGGACGACACCCTGTTCATCTTTGCCCGCCACGCCAACGGCCCGCGCATGCCCCTGGCCGTGCTGCGCCTCAAGGCCGCCGAGCTGCCGAAGGAGTTCACCCTCGACGACAGCATGGCAATGAGCCCGGAAATGAAGCTGTCGTCCGCAGCTGAACTGCGCATCGAGGCTCGCATCTCCAGGTCCGGCGATGCGATCCCGAAGTCTGGCGACCTCGCCGGCGAGATCACTCCGGTCAAGCCCGGCGCCAAGGGACTGAAGCTGGTCATCGACAAGCTCGTACCGTAACACCCGCGGGGCTGGACGTCCGTCCGGCCCCGCTCGACGCCCTCACCCCACCGTCAGCGGCACCGGCAGTCGCCGCGGATCGAAGAAACGCACCGCATTGCGGCCGGCGGCCTTGGCCCGGTACATCGCAATATCGGCCCGCTTGATCAACTCGTCCCGGCTCTCCTCGTGACCAAGGAACATGCACACGCCGACACTGGCGGTGCATTGGTGAATCACACTGTCGCTACCGCCCGGCACGCTGAGGTGGTAGGGCCTGGCCAGTTCCTCGCGCAGTTTTTCGGCCACCCGCCCGGCATGGGACTCGGCATCACGTTCCTCCTCGTCGAGGTTCTCGAGGATCACCACGAACTCGTCGCCGCCCAGGCGGGCCACGGTGTCCGACTCACGCAGGCTGACCACCAGGCGATGGGCCACCTCCACCAGCAAGGCGTCACCCATCACATGGCCGTGGGTGTCGTTGAGGCCTTTGAAACCATCCAGGTCGAGGAACAGCAATGCCCCGCCATGACGGCTGCGGGCACTGGCCACCAGCGCCTGTTCGAGCCTGTCGTGGAACAGGCGGCGGTTCGGCAACTGGGTCAGCGGATCGTAGAAAGCCAGCTGATGGACCTGCTCCTCAGCCTTCTTGTGCTCGGTGATGTCGGAAAACGCCGCCACGTAATGGGTGACCTGGCCCGCATCGTCGCGCACCGCAGAGATCGTCACCCACTCGACGAACACCTCGCCGTTCTTGCGACGGTTCCAGATCTCGCCCTGCCAGAAACCATCGCGCTCGAGCCCCGCATAGAGGCGCCGGTAAAACTCCTGCCCATGACGACCGGAGCGCAGCATGGCGGGTGTCTGGCCGATCGCCTCCCGCGCGGAGTAGCCGGTCATCGCAGTGAACGCCTGATTAACCTGCACGATGCGGCCTTCCGCATCGGTGATGAAGATCCCCTCCTGGCCTTCGAAGGTCGCCGCCGCGATGCGCAGCTTGAGTTCGGTCTCCTTGGCCTCGGTGATGTCGGTGGCAAAGCCCTGCCAGGTCACGCCACCGCTGTCCGCCGCCTCGGGCAGCGCATCGAAGCGCATCCAGCGCACCCCGCGTGCCGGATGGGCGATGCGGAACTCCCGGTGCAGGCGGCTCAACTGGCGGGCTGATTCGCCGATCGCGGCGAGCAGCGCCGGCAGGTCCTCGGGCAGCACCCGTGCGTGCAAGTCTTTGGCCGACGCCAGCAGACAGTCCGGCTCGAGACCGAACAGCTCGCGCAGCGCATCGCTGGCGAACGGCACGCTGTGATGCCCGTCGCCATCCAGCCGGTACTGGAAGACCAGGCCGGGGATCTGCGACACGATACCTCGCAAGCGCTGGTTGAGCGCATGCTCGGCAGCGCGCGCCTCGCCCTCCATGATGGTCGTCAGCAGGCCATTGAAGGCCCCGGTCAGGGCACCGATCTCGTCGTCCCGCCGTACCGGCAGGGCCTGACGGGAGATCAAGCCATCGCGCATGCGGCCGAGCTGTTCAGCCGCTTCGCCAAGAGGCCGCAACTGGCGGCGCAACCACCACCAGACAAGCACGCTGGCCAGCAGCGTGAGCGCAGCGGCTGAGCCCAGCAGGCGCCACTGCATCGCATACAGCGGTGCGAAAGCTTCTTCCACCGGCAGTACCGACTGCATCAACCAGCCCGTGGATTTCACGCGGCGGCTCGATGACAGCTCCACCACACCGCGGGAACTGCGCGCGAGGCCCGAGCCGTCATGGCCCTCAAGGTAGCGGTCATAAACCGGATTGACGCCCGGCGGTGGCCCCGGCGTCATCACCCGGCTCTTGTCGGTGGCGGCAATGAACAGGTGCTGAACCGGATCGGTGATCAGGTAGCCGCCCTGGCGGCCGAAACGGTTAGCGCCGATCTCATCGAGGAAGTTGGCATTAGCCAGATTGATCAGGCCGATCACCGAACCCAGCACCGCGCCGCCCGGACCACGGATCGGCACGATTATCGGCACTACCGGTTGGTGGGTCGTCTTGCCGATCAGTGCCGGCCCCACCCGCGCCTCGCCGCTCTCCAGGGTCTGGCGGACCGCCGGCACATCCATGTAATTGACGCCGCCGCGACCGAGTTCATCGGGCAGGCTGACCAGCGTGGTGCCCTGACGATCAGTGAGCAGCACGCCCCAGTTGAAGAGGGTCAACAACACGTGCTGGTCGCGCAGCTCCTTCTCCAGCACCGCCGGGGATGCCAGCTTCGCGGCATCGATGTCGTCTGCGACAGCCTTCAGCGCCCGCATGCGTTCCGACACCGAACGGTCGATCTCGTCCGCCAGCAGCGTCACTACCGAAAATTGCTGGGCGGCCAGCGTGGCTTGCATTTCCTGGCGCAGCACATAGCCCACCAGCAGCGTGGCGCCCCACAGGGCCAGCAGCAAGCCCAGCAGAACCCCTGCCGCAATGCGTATCCGCAAGGAGCGAAGCGGTGATCCCCAATGGCCCAGCCTGCCCATGGCGCCGGCCCTCCCGCACTCATCCGGCAAGCTGCTGCCGTTGTTTTGGATTGTTCTAATATCAGTGCTAGCTTAAGCGCGTCCCCCGCCCTCGCCTAGTCCGCGCAAGCAATTCGAATGCAAAGCAGTGTGAAACAATAGGCAAGCACTATTCAATTCATGCCTACATTCAATTGGCTGCATCGTGGCGGGCGGCGTAGCATGCAAACCATTCAAGATGGTCGGGTAACTGAACATCCAATCGCTTAAACGGCGCGCCGGGGCACACAAGACCCCCAAAAACCCTGACAGAGATTTTCCCGGCGTCGCCCCTTTCTTGCAGCCATACCGATGGCCAGCGCAGCCGCCCCTGGCGCTGAGGCATACTGGCCGGTCCTCCAGCTGGACTCGCCGGTATGCCTCCTCCCTACAATCTGCTGAAGAACCTCCCCGTCCCCGGCCCCGACGAAGCCTTCGAGACCCTCTTCGAAGCCGGCGGCACGCGCATCGAACGCATCGTCTCCCACCGCCACGCCAGCCCACCCGGCTTCTGGTACGACCAGGCCGGCGACGAATGGGTGATGCTCGTCCAGGGTAGCGCCGAACTGGAATTCGAAGACGGCCGCCGCGTGGCGCTCACGGCAGGCGACTGGCTGGTGATCCCCGCCGGCTGCCGCCACCGCGTCGCTGCTACCGGCCCGGACAGCGTGTGGCTGGCCGTCCATACCACGAACGCGTGATCCGGATTATCCTGCTGTCCTTTTCAGTCCTCCGGAGATGCCCCCATGATCCGCCGCAGTCTCAGCGCCCTTGCCTTTGCCGTCAGTGCCAGCCTGCTTCCCGTCGCGCCAACCTTCGCCGAAGCACCGGCCGTGAAGACCCAGGTGCCTGGCTACTACCGCCTGAACGTCGGCGACTATGAACTCACAGCCCTCTACGACGGCTACGTGGACCTGGACGCCAAGCTGCTGACCGACGCCAGCCAGGCCGAAATCCAGCGCCTGCTGGCGCGCCTGTTCATCGCCGGCGAAAAGGTGCAGACCGCCGTCAATACCTACCTGATCAATGCCGGCGGCAAGCTGATCCTCGTCGATACCGGCACTGCCAAGGTCTTCGGCCCGACCCTCGGCTACGTCGCCGAGCACATCCGCGCCGCTGGCTACAAACCGGAACAGGTGGATCTGGTGCTGCTGACCCATCTGCACCCCGATCATGTCGCCGGCCTCCTGGACGCCGACGGCAAGCCCCTGTTCCCCAACGCTGAAATCCGCGTGAATCAGACGGAAAGCGATTTCTGGCTGTCCGAGGACAACGCCGCCAAGGCCCCGAAGGACAGACAGGGAATGTTCGCGATTGCCCGCAAGGCCGCTGCGCCCTATCAGGCTGCCGGGAAGTGGAAGCCATTCAGCGGCGACGCCGAACTGGCGCCGGGCATCAAGCCGGTGGCAGCGGTCGGCCACACGCCGGGCCACAGCGCCTACTTGGTCGAATCGAAAGGCCAGCGCCTGCTGATTCTCGGCGACTCGGTACACAGCTACGCGGTGCAGTTCGCCCGCCCCGAGGTTGCCATCGAATTCGACAGCGACAAGAAGCAGGCCGTCGCGACCCGCAAGAAGCTGTTCTCCTGGGCGGCGAAGGAAAAGATGACCGTTGCCGGCATGCACCTGCCCTTCCCCGGCCTCGGCCACATCCGCGCCGACGGCAAGGCCTTCGGCTGGGTGCCCGTGGAGTACAGCCCACTGCGCAGCGACAAGTGATGCGCAGCTGAGCAAACAAAAATGGCGCTCCGCGGAGCGCCATTTTTACTGACCAGCGATCAGGAATTACAGGCCGGCAGCGGCGCGCAGCGCGGCGGCCTTGTCGGTGTTCTCCCACGTGAACTCGGCCTCGTCGCGACCAAAGTGGCCGTAGGCAGCCGTACGCGAGTAAATCGGGCGCAGCAGATCGAGGCTGGCGATGATGCCCTTCGGACGCAGGTCGAAGTGGGCCTGGATCAGCTCGACGATCTTCTCGTCGGCGACCTTGCCGGTGCCGAAGGTTTCCACCATCAGGCTCACCGGCTTGGCGACGCCGATCGCGTAGGCGACCTGCACTTCGCAGCGGTCGGCCAGGCCTGCCGCCACCACGTTCTTGGCCACGTAACGGCCCGCGTAGGCGGCGGAACGGTCCACCTTGGACGGATCCTTGCCGGAGAACGCACCACCACCGTGGTGGGCCGCGCCACCGTAGGTATCGACGATGATCTTGCGGCCGGTCAGGCCGCAGTCACCGTTCGGACCACCGATGACGAAACGACCGGTGGGGTTGATCAGGTAGCGGGTATTGCCGCTCAGCAGTTCCTTCGGCAGCACCGGCTTGATGACTTCCTCGATGACCGCCTCGGTGAGATCGGCGTGGGAGATGTCCGGATGATGCTGGGTGGACACCACCACGGTGTCGATCGCCACCGGCTTGCCGTCCACGTACTTGACGGTCAGCTGGCTCTTGGCGTCCGGGCGCAGCCACGGCAGGCGGCCGTCCTTACGCACTTCCGCCTGGCGCTGCATGATGCGGTGTGCATAGTAGATCGGGAAGGGCATCAGGCTCGGCGTCTCGTTGGTCGCATAGCCGAACATCAGGCCCTGGTCACCGGCGCCCTGGTCCAGATCGAGACCTTCGCCTTCGTTCACGCCCTGGGCGATGTCGGAGGACTGGCGGTTGATCGCGGTGAGCACTGCGCAGCTCTTGTAGTCGAAACCGATCTCGGAGTCGTCGTAACCGATGCGTTTGACCGTATTACGCGCGATGTCCATGTAGTTGATGTCGGCATTCGTCGTGATCTCGCCGGAGATCACCACCAGACCGGTGGACACCAGGGTTTCGCAGGCGACACGGCCATGCGGGTCTTGCGCGAGGATCGCGTCGAGCACCGCATCGGAAATCTGGTCGGCGACCTTGTCGGGATGGCCTTCGGAGACGGATTCCGAAGTAAAAAGGTATTCTCTGGCCATGGAAGCGCTCCTGAAAAACAAAAATCCCCTTGACTGACGGCGTTGCCGTCTCGGGGGATTCTCGGAGCGGCGACGCTTTAGCAGTATTTTTGCCGGCACATCCGTAGCTGATCTACGGACCGCCACCGCCCTGCAAGTTGTCGGATTAACTCGGCGGAATCACAATTATAGCTTTGCCTTCCGGCCCGTCAATTCGGCCACCACACAGCCCCAATGGCGTCACTCATTTTTTCCCTTCTGGCCCGCCTTCCCCTCGGACTCCTGCAACGTCTCGGCGGCTTCGCGGGCTGGCTGACCTACGCTGGCTCGCCCACCTACCGGCGGCGCCTGCGCGACAATCTGACCCGAGCCCTGGGCCAGGATGAAGCGGCGCGGACCTGGCGGCGAACTGTGGGCGAGACCGGCAAGCAGGCACTCGAACTGCCGTGGCTGCTGCTGCGCCCACAGGCAGAGATCGTCACCAAGGTCGTCCGCGTCAGCGGCTGGGAACACGTGGAAGCCGCCGAGGCCAGCGGCGGCGGCATCCTGTTCATCACACCGCACCTGGGCTGCTTCGAGATCACTGCCCAGTATTTCTCCACCCACAAACCGATCACCGTGCTGTACCGGGCGCCGCGCAAGACGGTACTGCAACCCCTCATCAACGCCGGGCGCAGCCGCGGCAACATGCGCCTGGCGCCCGCCGACGTAGGCGGCGTACGGCGCCTGATCAAGGCCCTGCGTGCCGGCGAGGCGGTCGGCATGCTGCCGGATCAGGTACCCGGCGCCGGTGAAGGCGCCTGGCTGCCCTTCTTCGGCCGCCCGGCCTACACGATGACTCTGGCCGCCCGCCTGTCCGAGGTATCCGGCGTCAGCACGATCTTCGCGTGGGCCGAACGCCTGCCCGGCGGCGCCGGCTTCCACCTGCGTCTGCGCCCGGCCTTTGAAGCACTGACTGGCGACACGGAAACCCGCGCCGCCGCCATCAACCGCGAGATGGAAGCCCTGATCCGCGAGAACCCGTCCCAGTACCTGTGGGGTTACAACCGCTACAAGCGCCCCCGCGGCGCCCCTCCCACCCCACCTCCCACCTCCCGAGAAAACCAACAATGAGCCGTATCGTCGTCGCCCTGCTGTGGCTGCTCCACTGGCTGCCCCTGTCCCTGCAGGCCCCCATCGGCCGCGGCCTCGGCCTGCTGCTGTACTGGATCATCACGCCGCGCCGCAAGGTGGTACTGACCAACCTGCGTCTGTGCTTTCCCGAACAATCCGAAGCCGCACGCCGCGCGCTGGCCAGGGAGCACTTCGCACTGGCCGGACGCAGCCTGATCGAGCGGGGCATCGCATGGTTCGCATCCGAAGAGCGGGTCCGCCGCATCGTCCGCATCCAAGGTGAAGAGAAGCTCGCCAGGCTGATCGAGGCCCGCCAGCCCGTGATCCTGCTGACACCACACTTCCTCGGCCTCGACTTGGGCGGGACACGCATCGCAGCATCCTTCGACAGCGTCAGCATCTACGCCCGCCAGAAGGACCCGGTCATCGACCGCTGGCTCTACCACGGCCGCAGCCGCTTCGGCAGCCAGGTGCTGCTGCGCCGCGACGAGAGCGTGCGGGCATCGATCAAGGCGATGAAGGAGATCCGCCCCTTCTACTACCTGCCAGACATGGACAATGGCCCCGAGGACTCGGTCTTCGTGCCCTTCTTCGGCGTGAAGGCTGCAACCTTGTCAGCGCTGCCGCGCCTGGCCAAGCTCGGTGGCGCGGTGGTCGTTCCCTGCGTAACGCGCATGCTGCCCGGCGGCGAAGGTTATGTGGTGGAGTTTGGCGAACCGTGGACGAACTTCCCCGGCAGCGACGTGGAGGCTGACACCCGCCGCATGAACGCCTGCATCGAGGATCTGGTGCGCACAATGCCCGCCCAGTATTACTGGGTGCACCGCCGCTTCAAGACCCGCCCGCCCGGCGAGCCGAAGATCTACTGAGCTTCATCCTTTGCCGCCAGTTCCGCCAACACCAGCGGAAAGGCGGCGCTGCCGACCAGCGCCACGCCGGACACGATCAGCACCAAGCCGGCGCCGGACTCCTGCAGCAGCGGATGCAGATCGGTGCCGAAACCGGCCAGCAGCAACGCGCCGGCGAGCAGGCACAACAGACCGGGAATGCCCATCAACCAGGCGCCGGCGGGCAGTCGCTTGAGGGCCATCCGTCAGACCCGCTTGAAGACAACGTCCCAGACGCCATGGCCGAGCTTGAGGCCACGGTTCTCGAACTTGGTCAGTGGCCGGTAGTCCGGCTTCGGAGCGAAACCATCGGCGGTGTTGGCGAGCAGCGGCTCGGCGGACAGCACCTCCAGCATCTGGTGGGCGTATTCCTCCCAGTCGGTGGCGCAGTGCAGGTAGCCGCCAGGCGCCAGCCGCGAGGCGATCAGCTTGACGAAAGGACCCTGCACCAGGCGCCGCTTGTGGTGGCGCTTTTTCGGCCACGGGTCGGGAAAGTAGATATGCACGCCTGCCAGCGAACCTTCGGGAATCATGTCGCGCAGCACTTCCACCGCATCGTGCTGGACGATGCGCAGGTTGGTGAGACCGCCCTCATCGATCAGCTTGCACAACCCACCAACGCCTGGCGCATGCACCTCGATGCCGACGAAGTCGTCGCCTGGGCGCACCTGCGCGATCTGCGCGGTGGCCTGGCCCATGCCGAAGCCGATCTCGACGATGTGCGGCGCCTTGCGCCCGAAGACCGCGTCGAGATCCACCGGCTCCGGCCGGTACGGCAGACCAACCTTGGGCATCATCTCGTCGAGGAAACGGTGCTGGGCCTCCGACATGCGCCCCTGGCGGAGCACGAAGCTGCGGATGGACTGGGACGTGAGACGGCCGCCCGGCGTGGACGGCTGGTCGGCGGATTCGTCGGACTGGGACGTTTGCTGTTCTTCGCTCATGGCGGATTCCGGAATGCAAAACGGCGCGCCTCAGCGCGCCGCGGGTCGATCGAAAAGCGGCTCAGCTGCCGATCAGCCCGCTGGTCGGCGAGCTCGGGCTGGCGGTGTAGTACTTCTTGGGCATGCGGCCGGCCAGGAAGGCCTCGCGGCCGGCCTCGACACCCTTCTTCATGGCACCGGCCATCTTCACCGGGTCCTTGGCCAGCGCGATCGCGGTGTTCATCAGAACGCCGTCGCAGCCCAGCTCCATCGCGATGGCCGCGTCGGATGCAGTGCCTACACCGGCATCGACCAGCACGGGCACTTTCACGGCGTCGCGCACCAGCTGCACGTTCCACGGGTTGAGGATGCCCATGCCGGAACCGATCAGTGAGGCCAGCGGCATCACCGCCACACAGCCGATGTCTTCGAGCATTTTGGCCTGGATCGGATCGTCGGCGCAGTAGACCATCACCTCGAAACCCTCCTTCACCAGCACTTCGGCGGCCTTCAGGGTTTCAGGCATGTTGGGGAACAGCGTGTGCGGATCGCCGAGCACTTCCAGCTTGACCAGCTTGTGGTCGTCCAGCAGCTCGCGCGCCAGGCGCAGCGTGCGCACCGCATCGTCGGCGGTGTAGCAACCGGCGGTGTTGGGCAGGTAGGTGAATTCGGACGGCGGCAGCGCATCCAGCAGGCTCGGCGCCTTCGGGTCCTGCCCAATATTCGTACGGCGGATCGCCACGGTGACGATCTGTGCGCCACTGGCCACGATGGCCTCGCGGGTCTCGGTGAAATCCTTGTACTTGCCGGTTCCCACCAGCAGCCGGGAGGAATAGCTCTTGCCAGCAATCGTCAGCAAATCGTCCATGGGGAAAGCCAACCTGAAAAATGAATTGAACGTAGGAAGCGGAGAAATTGCGCGGATCTGGTAATAAGGCGCGTGGGCTCTCAGCCGCCGCCGACGGCGACGACGATCTCGAGGCGGTCACCATCGGCCAGCTCGGCCGCGGCATGCAAGCCCTTCGGCACGATCTCGCCGTTGCGCTCCACCGCCAGGCGCTTGCCTGTCAGGCCCATGCCGTCCAGCAGGGCCGCCACACTGAGGGGTGCAGCAAAGCTGCGCGTTTCGCCGTTTACGGTCAGAACCAGGGGGGTGGAAGAGGCTTGGGAAGACATGAACGCAGTTTACCACGCCTCGCCGGTTGCCCTCCGCCCTCAGCATAAGTACAATCACGGTCCTTCGAGCGGGCGTCGTATAATGGTAATACCCTAGCTTCCCAAGCTAGAGCCGTGGGTTCGATTCCCATCGCCCGCTCCACTGCATCTTTCTGCGGAGGTCCGCTGAAATCCAAGGGAGTCTGCAAGTCGTTGTCACGCAACGGTTTTCTCTCTCTTTGATGTTCTGCTGTCATCCACGGAAATCCGCCTGAAGCC
>JAFEDI010000094.1 GCA_018241725.1 Pseudomonadota bacterium
AGCGGCGGGATCGAGCAGGTCACGCAGGCGGTGGGCCAGATGGACGAGGTGACGCAGCAGAACGCGGCGCTGGTGGAAGAGGCCGCGGCGGCGGCCGAGAGCCTGGAAGACCAGGCCCGCAGCCTTGTCCGTGCGGTGGCCATGTTCCGTCTGCAATCTGGTGCGCAGGTCACCCAGCCGGCTCCGCCGGTGGTGGAGTCTGCTCCGGCCAGTAATGTATCAAGGTTGCCCGAGCGTTCTGCACGGCCTGCCGTGGTGCGTGCCGCACCACCCTTGCCCAAGATCCGTCGTACGGGTGGTGCTGTCGGCAGCGATGTCGATGATGAGTGGGAAGAATTTTAGAGAGCTGCTGAATGTCGGAAAAACCGTTTTCTTCCCGTAGCCCGTTGCCACCAGCGGGCGGGGCGGTATCGCGTCCTGCTGCGGTACGGCCTGCCCCTGCAGGTGTCCCGCACATGCCTGCCGCAGCTAATCCGGAGCGCGAGTTTCAGTTTTCGGCGGCCGATTTTGAACGTGTCCGTGATTTGATCTATCGCCATGCGGGCATCTCGCTGTCGCCGATCAAGCAGGACATGGTGTACAGCCGTCTGGCCCGCCGTCTGAGGGCGAGGGGGGACCGCACGTTCAGTGAATATCTCGATCGAGCCCAGCGCGAGCCGCAGGAATGGGAAACCTTCGTCAATAGCCTGACCACCAATCTGACTTCTTTTTTCCGGGAGGCTCATCACTTCGAGATTCTGGCCGAACGGCTCAAGAAGCACACTGCACACGCGCCATTCCGTATCTGGTGCAGCGCCGCGTCGACGGGCGAAGAGCCATACAGTCTGGCCATTACAGCCTGCGAGGCTTTCAACAGTCTGAGCCCGCCGGTGCATATCGTTGCCACTGACATCGATACCAATGTACTGGCGACGGCGGCTAAAGGTGTCTATGGGCTGGATCGCGTTGAGCGTTTATCGCGGGAACGTATGCAGCGTTTCTTCCTGAAAGGGACGGGAGCGCAGGACGGCAATGCCCGGGTGCGGCCGGAATTGCAGCGCCTGATCGAGTTCCGGCGCATCAACCTGCTGGACAAGAGCTGGTCGGTACAGGGCCCCTTCGACGCGTTGTTTTGCCGCAACGTGATGATCTATTTCGACAAGCCGACCCAGCATGGCATCCTCCAGCGATTCGTGCCGCTGTTGAAGCCGGAAGGCCTGCTGTTTGCCGGACATTCGGAGAGCTTCCTGCATTCGGCGGATCTGTTCCGCTCTCTTGGCCGGACTGTTTATGAAAGGGCCGACGCTCGTGCACGCTGATCCGGGGTATGTGGAACACCTAGCGCACAATCGTTATTTCGGCCGGACCTTCGACTGCGATGCGGTGAAGGTTTTGCCGGGCGAGTACTTCGTGACTACGTCCGATATTGTGCTGGTTACCGTGCTCGGCTCCTGTGTAACTGCTTGTGTGAGGGATAGGGATAAAGGCTTGGGGGGTATGAACCATTTCATGCTGCCGGAGAACGGCGGTGATGGCGGCGTGCTATCGTCGTCGGCGCGCTATGGCGCCTACGCAATGGAAGTGCTGCTCAACCACTTGCTCAAGCTGGGGGCCCGGCGCAGTAGCCTGGAGGCCAAGGTATTCGGTGGAGGTAAGGTGCTGGCGAGTCTGACGCAGGCTCAGGTTGGGGAAAAGAACGCGGAGTTTGTGCTGAATTACCTCAAGACTGAACGCATACCGATCGTGGCGCAGGATCTACTCGACATTTATCCGCGTAAGGTCTATTTCTTCCCGGCCAGTGGGCGCGTCATGATGAAGAAACTGGTGCGCGTGAAGAATGACACGCTCATCGAACGTGAGCGCGAATATGAGGCCCGCTTGCGGCGTGACAATGTACAAGGTGACGTTGAACTCTTTGGCTGACGGGACGTTGGGGTTCCGTCCTGATCTGGAAGTGAAGCATGACAATCAAGGTTCTCGTCGTCGACGACTCTGCATTGATGCGCAGTCTGTTGTCGGAGGTGATCAATTCTGCCCCCGACCTGGAGGTTGTGGGCGTGGCCCCCGATCCCATCGCCGCCCGCGAGATGATCAAGACCCTCAATCCGGACGTCCTGACACTCGATATCGAGATGCCCCGCATGGATGGTCTCGACTTCCTGGCGCGCCTGATGCGATTGCGTCCGATGCCGGTGGTGATGATTTCGAGCCTCACAAAGCATGGGTCCGAAGCGACCCTGCAGGCGCTGGAGCTTGGTGCTGTCGATTTCCTGCCCAAGCCGAAGTTCGATCTGCCGAGCGGCATCGAGGCTTATCGTATAGATATTTGTGACAAGATCCGGGCTGCTCATGGTGCCCGACTGCAGTCCAGGGTATCGGTGACGCCGGCATCGATGGGAGCCACTTCCTTGCTGAAAGAGAGTTCCGCGCCTGTCTCGAGCAGCGCAGGCGGGCTGCCTGAAAGGGTTCTCCAGGAACGTCTGGTCCTGATCGGCGCTTCCACGGGCGGCACCGAAGCGATCAAGGAGGTGCTATGTTCCTTACCGGCCCAAATGCCGGGTATCCTGCTCGTGCAGCATATGCCCGAGATGTTTACCGCATCTTTTGCCAAACGCCTTGACGGCTTGTGCCGGTTAAGAGTCAAGGAGGCGGAACATGGCGAGCGGGTGATGCCGGGAACCGCTTATCTGGCTCCCGGGCATTCCCATTTGTTGGTGCGTCGTTCTGCAGGTGGTTACGTGTGCGAACTGGCTCAATCGGAACCGGTGAACCGGCATCGACCGGCCGTGGACGTCCTGTTCCATTCGGCGGCAAGTCAAGTCGGGGCCCATGGCATAGGTGTGATTCTGACCGGGATGGGGAAGGACGGGGCGCAGGGCATGCTGGCCATGCATAAGGCCGGTGCGTGGACGATTGGACAAGACCAGGATTCCTGCGTCGTTTACGGCATGCCGCGAGAGGCTGCCAGCGTTGGCGCGCTCGATGAGGTCGTTCCCCTGAAGGACGTCGGTCAGCGTGTGCTGGCTCGCCTGAGGGGCGGCGAGCGGCGCGGAAAAGCTTAAAATGCGCTGGCGATAGCTGCAGGCATGTCGCCACAGTGGGCAATAGCAGAGGCATTACATGGATACTACAGTCAGCACCCAGCAGAACCAGGCCCGGATCCAGCTTTCGGGCCGCTTCGATTTCAACTCCCATCGGGAGTTTCGCGATGCCGTCGACCGGGCCTTGAGCAGTCCGGATACCTCGGAAGTGGCGGTGGATCTGGCCAACGTCGCCTATCTCGACAGTTCTGCACTCGGAATGCTGTTGATGCTGCGGGATAAGGCCAAGGGGGCCGGCAAGACGGTCCGGTTGGCCAACGCGAAGGGCAGCGTTCATCAGGTTCTCGAGATCGCTAATTTCGGCAAGCTGTTTCCCATCGATTGAGGGGCGTGTTCTACGTTCGGCACCCCGGCGGTGGAATTCTGCAGTTGGTGTTGGAGAGGGTGTGACGGATTTGCGATCTGACGCACCGGGCAATTTTAAAGTTCTGTTTCGGCCAGCCGATAAATGGGCGACGTTCATGCGACCTGCAGATGACAGGGCATGGGCGGAGGCTCCGGCGCGCGGGGGGCGTGCTGGTTCCCGGGGGAGGCGCTTGCGCCTGCCCATACCCATTTCAATACACGGGGTTGGCCGGACATCATGCAAATTCAGCTTTTTTCAATCATTGCCGGTCTGATCGTTGCGGGAGGCAGCGTCGGCATCGGATTGGCTTTTGGTACTCCTCTGGGTGCGGGTCTTGTCGCCGCGGGGCTAGTCTTTGGCTTTGTGGTCGGCGTTGTTGTACTGACCGTTATCCGTTCGATGTTCGTGCAGCCCTTGGCAGAGTTGCACGGCACCATCAAGGCGATGCACAAGGATGGGGATCTTTCTCGTCGCGCACCTGTTTCGAGTGGTAAGGTCGGTGAGGTCGAGGCCGTTTTCAATGAATTGATCGGCAGCTTTCAGGGAATCGTCGGCAAGGTGATTTTCGATGCTCAACGGGTGTCGGAGGCGGCGGATCTGCTGTCCGGTCATGCGGGTAACGTGGCCGAGGGCTCTGGCAGCCAAAAAAGTGCCGCGGAAAGCATGGTGGTGGCCATCGAGCAGATGACGGCAGGCGTCAATGCCGTTGCTGACCATGCCAGCCAGACGGCTACCAACGCCCAGGTGGCACGTGAGTTGTCTATCAAGGGGGCGGAGATCGTGACCAGCGCGTCGCGGGAGATCGAGCAAATTGCCCGCTCGGTCGAGGATTCCGCCCAGGTCATTTCTGCGCTCGGGGAACGTTCCGAAGCTATCAGCGGCATCGTCAAGGTCATCCGAGAAATTGCCGATCAGACCAATCTGCTGGCCCTCAATGCTGCCATCGAGGCTGCCCGTGCGGGTGAGCAGGGACGTGGTTTT
Organism: Pseudomonadota bacterium; assembly: GCA_018241725.1. GTDB lineage: Bacteria > Pseudomonadota > Gammaproteobacteria > Burkholderiales > Rhodocyclaceae > Zoogloea. Next base: position 4,408 of record JAFEDI010000094.1, read on the forward strand.
GCCGTGGTGGCGGACGAGGTCCGCAAACTGGCGGAGCGGACCTCGTCGGCGACGACCGAGATCAGTACGATGATCTCCGCGATCCAGTCCGAAACGAAGACGGCCATTGCCTCCATCGACGCAGGCAGCGCCCAGGCCCACGCAGGGGCGGCGCTGGCCCAGAAGGCGGCAGACTCCCTTCAGCAGATCAATGAGGGGGCCCAGCAGACGATGGAGAAGGTCGACGCCATCGCCGAGGCGATCAACGCGCATAGCCGCGAGGCCGATCAGATCGTTGGCCATGTGCGGGAAATCATGGAAATGGTCGGCCGCAATTCCGTGGGTGCTCAGGAAACCCTCGACGAGGCTTCCAGCCTGAGTGGGCTGGCTGTCAATCTCAAGGAGATCAGCCGCGTATTCAAGCTCGGTCCCCAGGGCGAGCAGGCGATGAGTGTTCACAAGAAGATGCCCAGCGTGGCACGGGAAGCGGCCCGACAGATCGGTCAACTCCTTGAGCAGGCCATCGCCTCTGGTCAGGTCAGTGAGGCCGACGCTTTCGACGACAGCTACAAACCGATTCCCAATACCCGTCCGCAGAAGTACAGTACGCGCTTCGATGCATTGACCGACCGGCTCTTCCCTGCTGTGCAGGAGCGTCTGCTGGATGGCAACGCTGAAATGGTATACGCCATCGGTACCGACCGTAACGGCTACGTGCCAACCCACAACAAGCGCTTCAGTCAGGCGCTGACGGGGGATTACGAGAAGGATTTCGTTGGTAACCGGGGCAAGCGGATCTTCGATGATCCAGTTGGAAAGCAGTGCGGAAAGCACGAAATGCCGTTCCTGATCCAGACGTATCGACGTGATACCGGCGAGATCATGCATGACATTTCTGCACCGGTTTACGTCAATGGACGTCACTGGGGAGGCTTCCGGATCGGCTATCGGGCCTGATCCGCAGCGTTCCCGAGAAAGTCCGGCTCGCCTGTGCGGGCCGTTTTGTCATTATGCAGAGGCGTGAAATGGTGTTTGACGGTCCTCAAGATTGTTTGCACCCCGCCGATATTGCTTCCAAGTCGAGGCCTGCCCCATCTGGATGGCAGGTGGTCTGCGACGGAGAGTGAGCATGTCCGAACTTCTCAAGAACATTGATGCGCGTACCCGACTGGCGGGTACAAACAAGCTCGAGATCCTGCTGTTTACCCTCGGGGTCGATCCCCGTACTGGCCGGCGTGAGACCTTCGGCATCAATGTCTTCAAGGTCCGCGAAGTCATGCGGACGCCGCCGATCACTGCTGCGCCGGAAATGCCATCATCGGTGGAAGGGATGGTGAGCCTGCGCGGCGTGTTGGTGCCAGTCGTCGATCTGGCCAAGTATGCGGGCATGGGGAGTGATGGTCCGCGCGACATCATGATTGTCACCGAGTACAACGGACACACCCAGGGTTTTCTGGTTGAGGCGGTGGATACCATCCTGCGCCTGGACTGGTCGCAGATGCGGGTGCCGCCGGAAATGCTGACCGCCAATCTGGGCGGCTTGGTCACTGCGGTGACGGAACTGCCTGGCCCCAAGCTGGTGATGTTGCTGGACGTGGAAAAGGTCCTGTCCGAAACCACCCGCTACGACGACGAGTTTCTCTTCAAGGGCATTGAGCCGATTGCTGCCGACGAGCCGCCGACGGTTTATTTTGCCGATGACTCCTCCGTGGCCCGCAAGCAGATCGAGCGTACGCTCGATGCCTTGGGGATCCGCTACGTGGGGGCCGTGAATGGACGCCATGCTTGGGAGGAGCTCGAGAAGCTGGCCAGCTTCGCCGCCTCGAGTGGGCGCAAGGTCAAGGACCTGCTGGCCCTGATCCTCACCGATGTGGAAATGCCCGAGATGGACGGCTACATCCTGACGAAGCGGATCAAGACCGACCCGCGCTTCGAAGGAATTCCGGTGATCATGCATTCGTCGCTGTCTGGCATGTCCAACCAGCAACTTGGCCGCTCGGTAGGCGTCGACGAATACGTGGCTAAATTCGAGCCGCAGCGACTGGCCGAAGTCCTGCGCCGTTTGATCATCCTGCGCACCGCAGCCAAGGCGGACTGAAGGAAGTAGAGGAGCATGATGAGCATGGATCATGTCGATCGTGGACTGCTTGAAGCCGTTGATGCCCGCACGAAGCTGGCGGGCTCCAACCGCATGGAAATCCTGCTGTTCTCCCTGGGTACCCAGGAGATCTTCGGGATCAACGTGTTCAAGGTCCGGGAAGTGTCCCGCACCCCCTTCATAACCAAGGCGCCCAACATGCCGATTGGCGTGGAAGGGCTGATCTCCCTGCGCGGCAACGTCATTCCGGTACTGGCCCTGGCCAAGATCATGGGGATCTCCGCCCCCGGCGATCCGCTGGGCGGCTCGATGATGGTTACCGAGTACAGCAAGCGCACGCTGGGTTTTCTGGTGCACGAGGTGGACCGCATCATCCGCGTCGAATGGGACAAGGTGCGGGCACCCGACAACGTCACGTCGTCCGGCCATCACTTCATCACCGCCATCACCGAACTGCAGGACGGCAAGCTGGTGTCCATCCTCGACGTGGAAACCATCCTCGCCAGCACCTTCGGTGAGGCCATTGTTGGGCAGATCCACCCGCTGGAAGGCGGGCAGGACGCCACGGTGTTCTTCGTCGATGATTCGGCGGTTGCCCGCAAGAAGATCGTGGAAACCCTGGACAAGCTCGGCGTGCGTCACAAGCACGCGCTCAATGGCCTGGAGGCTTGGACCCGCCTTGAAGGGATGGCGACCCATGCCCAGCAGCGTGGTGCCAGCCTGTCCGATGAACTCAACCTCATTCTGGTCGACGCGGAAATGCCCGAGATGGACGGCTACGTGTTGACCCGCAACATCAAGTCGGACGCCCGCTTCGAGGGCATTCCGGTTGTCATGCACTCGTCCCTGTCGTCGGAGGCCAACCGCGCGATGGGTAAAAGTGTCGGTGTCGATTCCTACGTGGCCAAATTCGACGCCGAAGTCCTGGCTGACACCCTGCGCCCCTTGCTGATGCGGGCCTACCGGGATTGAACGGAGATCAACAATATGTCGGACCCCAAGATGAAATTTCTCGTTGTCGATGACTTTTCGACCATGCGGCGGATCGTCCGCAATCTCCTGAAGGAACTCGGCTTCACCAACGTGGACGAGGCGGAGGACGGGCAGATTGCGCTGCAGAAGCTCAACTCCCTGCCGTTCGACTTTGTCGTGACGGACTGGAACATGCCCAACATGGATGGTCTGACCCTGCTGCAGAACATCCGTGCGACCCCGGCCCTGAAGCACCTGCCGGTGCTGATGATCACCGCCGAAGCGAAGAAGGAAAACATCATCGCGGCGGCCCAGGCCGGAGCCAGCGGCTACATCGTCAAACCCTTCACGGCAGCAACCCTTTCCGAAAAGCTCGAGAAGATTTTCGAAAAGATGGGCAAGAAAGCTGCCTGAAGGTAGCTGATCAGACGGAAATCCATCATGGCAAAACGGCTTAAATTCGATGAATCCGGCGACAACGACGACCTGCAAGCCCTTTTCGACAGCATTACCGAAGGCGCCGCGCCAGCGCCGGCTGCTCCGCCGCCTCGACTCGAGGTGGTGTCTCCGGCCAGCAGCGCCGGAGGGGATGACGAAGAATTGCAGGCCTTGTTCGACTCTGTGTCCAGCGAGTACACCATGGGCAATGCCGCGGTTGAACCGGAGGCGCGTCCGCACAGCTGTGACGGGGTTTTCAACCGGATTGGCGTGATGACCCGACAACTGCATGACACCCTGCGTGAACTCGGTTACGACCGCAGCCTGCAGGAGGCGGCTCACGCGATTCCCGATGCCCGTCAGCGCCTTACTTATATTGCGGAGATGACGGAACAGGCTGCCAGCAAGGTGCTGAATGCCACGGACATCGCCAAGCCGATCCAGGATAGGGTAGAGGCGGGGGCCACCATGCTGCGGGCTCGCTGGGACCGTCTTTACTCCAACCAGCTGAGTCCGGACGAGTTCCGCCAACTGGCTGGTGAGACCCGCGATTTTCTCGGAACTGTCGTGAACAGCAGCCGGGATACCAATGCCCAGTTGATGGAAATCATGATGGCCCAGGATTTCCAGGATCTGACCGGACAGGTCATCAAGAAAGTTGTCGATCTGGCCCAGAACCTCGAGAAGCAGCTCCTGCAGGTGCTGATCGAGACGATTCCGGCAGAGCGCAAGGTGGAAGACAGTCTCCTGAATGGACCAGTGATCAACGCCGTGGGCCGTGATGACGTGGTGTCGAATCAGGAGCAGGTTGATGACCTGTTGGAGAGCCTGGGTTTCTGACCGGGAGCTAGCGGGCAAGCCCGCAAGGAGCAGAGCAAATGAGCGATTTTGGCGGGATGGAAGACCTGCTTCAGGATTTTCTGGTTGAGGCCGGAGATCTCCTGTCGGGCGTGGACAACAAACTGGTGGACCTGGAACGAGCGCCCAACGACAAGGGCCTGCTCAACGACATTTTCCGCGGATTCCACACCATCAAGGGCGGTGCGGGCTTCTTGAACGCCACCGAACTGGTCACCCTGTGTCATCTCACCGAAAACCTGTTCGACAAGTTGCGCAATGGGGAATTGATGGTGACGCCGGAAGTGATGGACGTGATCCTGTCGTCCACGGGGGCGGTCCGCGACATGTTTGGCTATCTGGAGCAAGGAGTGCAGCCCGCAGCAGCGGCAGGCCACCTGATCGATAGTCTGCGCCTGGCAATTGCAGGCGATCTGTCCCATGAGCCGGCGGCTCCTCCTGCCCCGGTCGTGACGCAGGTCGTGCCTCCGAAGGCGGCCGTTGCGGCAGCGGTGCCTGCTGCGGCGATGCCGTCTGGCGATGGGCTCGACTGGAATGCTCTGTTCGAAACCGTCACGGGGAGCAAATCCGCAGCGGCGTCCGTGGCGGCTCCGCTTCCCGTGACGATTGAGGCGGCGGCGCCGGTCGTCATGCACCAATCCGACGACACTCTGGCCCACAAGACGCCCGATCAGGTCATCAAGGCCGCGGTGGGGCGGCGTGCGACCGATAAGCCGGGTGCCTCGGGGCCCGTTGGTCGGCGCGACAGCGAAAAGACTCGCGACAACTCGATTCGCGTCGATACCTCGCGTCTCGACCAGGTGTTGAACCTGTCCGGTGAGATTGGCCTGACCAAGAACCGTCTGAATGCGCTACGCAGCGACATTCTGAACGGCCGCAACGATACCGAAACCCTGCATGCGCTCGATCTGGCGGTCAGTCAGCTCGACCTGCTGGTCTCCGACCTGCAGAACGCGGTGATGAAGACCCGGATGCAGCCGATCGGTCGTCTGTTTCAGAAGTACCCGCGGATCGCCCGTGACCTGGCCCGCAACTTGGGCAAGGACGTGGAGTTGGTGCTGGCCGGCGAGGAGACCGAGATCGACAAGACGATGATCGAGGACTTGTCCGACCCGATCATCCACCTGATTCGCAACGCGGTGGACCACGGCGTCGAGGATACTCAGGAGCGCCTTGCCAACGGTAAACCCGAGAAATCCATCGTGCGCCTCGAGGCCCGTCAGGAAGGCGATCACATCGTGATCCTGGTGGCCGACGACGGCCGCGGCATGAACGCCGAGCGCCTGCGTGCGAAGGCGGTGGAGAAGGGCCTCATCACCGATGAGGAAGCCAATACGATGGACGAGCGCCAGAGCTTCAACCTGGTGTTCCTGCCCGGCTTCTCGATGGCCAGCCAGATTTCCGACGTGTCCGGCCGCGGGGTCGGCATGGATGTGGTACGGACCAACATCCAGAAGCTCAACGGCTCCATCGACATCCGCTCCAGCCTCGGCAAGGGGACGACCTTCGTCATCAGCCTGCCGCTGACGCTGGCGATCCTGCCGGTGTTGCTGGTGCGACTCGGCGAGCAGCCCTTCGCGGTGCCGCTGTCGATGGTCCGCGAGATCCTGCCGATCGAGCCGGCGGAGGTTCAGGAGGTCGGCGGGCGGGCGACGATGGTGGTGCGTGGCGAAGTGTTGCCGATCATGCCGCTCACCACACTGCTGGGCTGGGAGCCGGTGCAGACGCCCGAATACGGTGTTCTGATGCAGAGTGCCGAGCAGAGCTTCATCCTGGCGATCGACAGCTTTGCCGGTCGCGAGGATGCGGTGATCAAGTCCCTCGACGATTTCCGTCCCAAGGGCGTGGCTGGCGTCACGACGCTGTCCAATGGCCAGATCGTGTTGATCCTCGACATGAAGGAATTGCTCGGAGCCCTCGGTGATGCGCGCGGTGGTGGTGTGTCCCGTCGGGAACTGTTGGCCAAGCTGGAGGTTCCTGCGCTGGCAGCCTGAATGGTGCAGGCTGGCGTGGAGAGCTCCGCCCGGCGGCCTTGTGACATACGGCGCTCGTAAGTTGGGCGGCGGTCGGTTAGGATAGGTCCTGACTGCCGCCGCCCTTCGCCTTTCAGGTGTCGCGCGCCATGTCCGGCAGGGGGAGGGCGTGTGGGTGGCTTCGATTTCGACTACTGGAAACACCTCGCAGAGCATGATCCTGTCGCTTTTTTCCAGGCCAGGGATCTCGCGCTGCGCCAGTGCATCGCCATGCATCCCGGCCAGGAGGGGCCGCTCTCCGCGCTGCAGTCCAGGATAGATACGGCCCGTGTGGTTGCTGGCAGCCCGGTGCAGGCCTGCCGCGACATCCTCGACATGATGGAAGAGCGCCTCATTCTGCTCAGCCTCAAGCTGGTCGAACTCCAGCGGGAAACCGACAGCTTGCGAGGTTTGCTTCGGGGCACGTCCCAGCGCTGACAAGCAGGTAGGCGTTGCTGCGCAAGTCCCTACTGTTCATTCGCTGTGTTGTGCAGTCCCATCTGCGCGTATCCTGATCACCCTTGAACGACTTCCGGATCGTCCGTGGCTGAAGACAGCGACGCCGAAAAGACAGAAGAGGCCTCAGGCCGAAGGCTAGAGCAAGCTCGTGAAGAAGGGCAAGTCCCCCATTCTCGCGAGCTTGCGACCTTCATTCTTCTCATTGTTGGGGTGGTGGGCCTGTACGTGCTCGGCCGTTGGGGCGGACACCGCATGATGGGTGTGGTGAAGTCTGCCTTGTCCTTTGAGCGCAATGCCGCCTTCGAGCCGGGAGGCATGGGGCGGATCCTGTCGGCCTTGTCCATCGACGGGCTGCTCACCATCGCGCCACTGTTGGTGGCCTTGGTCGTGGCGACACTGATCACCCCCTTTGTGATGGGCGGCTGGGTGTTCTCCACCAAGGTCTTCACGCCGGATCTGAACCGTCTGAATCCGCTGCCCGGGCTGGGGCGGATGTTCTCGACCCATGGCCTGGCCGAGCTGGTCAAGGCAAGTCTCAAGGCGGTGCTGGTCGCCAGTGTCGGTGTGTGGGTCGTGTGGCGGGAGCGGGACCACCTGTTCGGCTTGATGATGCAGCCGCTCGAATCCAGCATGGACGATTTCGCCAATCTGGTCCTGTACTCGACCTTGTTGATCGTCGCCAGCCTGGCGCTGATCGCCGCGCTCGACGTTCCTTATCAGCTGTGGGAGTACCACCGCAAGCTGCGCATGACGAAGGAAGAACTGCGTCAGGAAATGAAGGAGCAGGAGGGCGATCCGCAGATCAAGGCGCGCATCCGTGCCGCCCAGCGGGAGATGTCCCGCCGCCGCATGATGGCCAATGTGCCGAAGGCCAACGTGGTGGTAACCAACCCGACCCACTATGCGGTGGCCCTCAGTTATGACCCTGAGGCAGCAGGGGCACCGATCGTGGTTGCCAAGGGCATGAACCTGATCGCCCAGAACATCCGCGAGCTTGCCCGGGAGAGTGGGGTGCCGGTGCTGGAGGCGCCCCCGTTGGCGCGCGCCCTGTACGCCCATTGTGAGCTCGACCATCAGATCCCGGGGACGCTCTATACGGTGGTCGCGGAGGTCATGGCCTACGTATATCAGCTCAACCACTGGATTGCCGAAGGCGGCTTGCCGCCGGAGGTACCAACCCATCTGGAGGTGCCCGCCGGCATGGATCCGGCGGAGGGGCCGCCGGACGAGCCGTGAGCCGGGTTGGCTGTTTGCTCCGAATTGAACGGTAAATCTCTGTTTCTTCCCGCCTTTCATCGGGCTGGAGGAGGAGGACCATGGCGATCATGAATGGTAGTCTGAACCTGCGAACGCTCTTCGCGCCCAGTAATATCCGCGCCCTGGCTGGTCCGCTGCTCATCATCCTGATTCTGGCGATGATGGTGTTGCCCTTGCCGGCCTTCGTGCTGGATCTGATGTTCACCTTCAATATCGCTGTGTCGGTGATTGTCATGCTGGTGGCGATGTATACCCTTAAACCACTGGAGTTCTCGGTCTTTCCGACAGTGCTTCTGGTGACAACCCTGCTGCGCCTGTCTCTCAACGTGGCGTCTACTCGGGTAGTGTTGTTGGAGGGGCACAAGGGAGCCGATGCCGCCGGCAAAGTGATCGAAGCCTTCGGACACTTCCTGGTCGGCGGTAATACAGCCGTCGGTCTAGTGGTGTTCATCATCCTCACCGTGATCAACTTCGTGGTGATCACCAAGGGTGCCGGGCGGATCGCAGAAGTGGGCGCGCGCTTCACGCTGGATGCGATGCCGGGCAAGCAGATGGCCATCGATGCCGACCTCAACGCGGGTCTCATCGACGAGAAGGAGGCCAAGCGCCGGCGCTCTGAAACGGCCCAGGAGGCCGACTTCTACGGCGCGATGGACGGTGCGTCGAAATTCGTGCGCGGCGACGCGGTGGCCGGCATCCTGATCATGGCCATCAACGTGATCGGTGGTCTGATCGTCGGCGTGCTCCAGCACAACATGGAGTTGGCCCAGGCGGCCAACAATTACACCCTGCTGACCATCGGTGACGGCCTCGTGGCCCAGTTGCCGGCGTTGATCATTTCGGTTGCCGCGGGCTTGGTGGTATCCCGGGTCGGTGACGAAGGGGATATGGGCTCCCAGCTGATCGGGCAGGTTTTCACCAACCCGCAAGTGCTGATCCTGGCAGCAGCGATCCTCGGCATTCTGGGCATGATTCCGGGTATGCCCAATCTGGTCTTCCTGCTGCTTGCCGGCGGGTTGGGTTATCTGGCCTGGCGAGGCGGCAAGCAGCAGGCTGAGGTCGTCGAGGAGCCTCCGCCGGCAGAAGCTCCTGTGGCGCCCATCGAGAGCCAGGAGGCCAGTTGGGCGGATGTGACGCCAGTCGATGTACTAGGCCTGGAGGTCGGCTACCGGTTGATCCCGATGGTGGATAAGGGGCAGGACGGTGAGCTGCTGAAGCGCATTCGCGGGCTCCGCAAGAAGTTCGCCCGTGACATCGGCTTCCTGGCTGCACCGGTACACATCCGCGACAACCTGGAGCTCAAGCCTAATGAATACCGGATCGTGCTGAAGGGGGTCGAGGTTGGAACCGGTGCGGCCTTCCCCGGGCAGTTTATGGCGATCAACCCGGGGCGCGTGGCGGGCCCCCTCAACGGCAGGGAAACCACCGATCCGGCCTTTGGCCTGCCCGCCGTGTGGATCGACGCCAGCCAGCGCGAGCAGGCGCATGCCCTCGGCTACACGGTGGTCGATGCCAGTACGGTGGTGGCGACCCACCTGAACCATGTGATCCTGAGCCATGCTTCCGAACTGCTTGGCCGCCTCGAAACCCAGGCGCTGCTCGATCACATCGCCAAGGAGACGCCGAAGCTGGTGGAAGATCTGGTGCCCAAGCTGCTGCCACTCGCCACGGTCCAGCGGGTGCTGCAGAACCTCCTCGACGAAGGCGTCAATATTCGCGACATGCGCAGCATCATCGAGGTGCTGGCGGAGTGTGCGCCACGCATCCAGGACCCGTTGGAGCTCACTACGCGAATCCGCCAATCCCTGGGGCGGGCGATCGTGCAAGGGCTTTTTCCGGGCAATGGAGAGGTCCAGGTCATGGCCCTCGATCCAGGTCTCGAGCGCGTGTTGATGCAAGCCATGGCCGGCGGCGGGCCAGAAGGGGGCGCGATCGAACCGGGCCTGGCGGATACCTTGTTGCGCGAGACGGCAGCGGCGGCCCAGCGCATGGAGGACATCGGTCTGCCGCCGGTCCTGCTGGTGCCGGCACCCCTGCGCTGGTTGCTGTCGCGCTTCCTGCGGCGAGCAGTGCCGAGCCTCAAAGTGGTGGCCAATTCCGAGGTGCCAGAGACCCGCCTCATCCGCGTGTCGGCGATGATTGCTGTCACTTCGTGAGAGTGCGCTGACTACGGCGTAGGAATAGCACCCTAAAACCTGTCTTTTCCGCGTCATTGAAATGCGGCGAACCGGAGATAATCAAGAGTACCGAAGTGCCCGCTGGCGTTTGCATCCGCCCAGACCGTGAGGGCCTTCGTTCCCGGAGACAGGAGCATGAACGTCAAGCGCTACTTTGCCAAAACCGCTCGCGAAGCCCTTCGCATGCTGAAGGAGGATCTTGGGCCGGATGCGGTGGTGCTTTCCAATCGCGCGGCCAATGGAGGCGTGGAGATTCTTGCGTTGCCGGCTGGTGATGTGGCCAGCATGCAATCGGCCCAGCGTGCCCGCAGCCAGGCATCGGCTGCGTCGGCCCCCGCAGCGGCACCTGCGGCGGCTCCGAAGGCCTCGAAGGCTCCGGAGGATTTTTTCGATGACGATTTCCGGGTCAGCCTGTCGAGGGCTGCGGGCAATCGTCAGCAGGCCCCGTCGGTGGCTCCCGTGCAGGCAGCACCGCGCCCGGCCCCGCAGCGTCCGGCCCCGGCAGTGCAGAGCCCTGCTCCGGCGGTGCAGAGCTTCACGCCGCCGCGGGTCGAGCTGAACCGCGATGTGTTCAATGCAGCGTCGGCCCAGGTTCGCCGTCCGCTGGCGGAGCATGCGGTGGCGCCGCAGACGCCGGCACCGCGTTCGCCCTTGCGCAGTGAGCCGACGCCGCCACGGGAGGCAGTGCCGTCCCGCGACAACGCAGCACGCCAGCGTCCGGCGGGTATCGAAGAGGAAGCGCGTATCCGCGCCCTGGAGAATGCCAATTCCCAGATGGCCAATGAACTGGCTGCGATCCGCGGCATGCTGGAGCGCCAGCTTGCCGGTTTTGCCTGGGGAGAAATGGCCCGTACCGCACCGGGACGCACCCGGCTGATCGGTGACTTGCTGGAGGCGGGCTTCTCTGCTGTGCTGGCCCGCGAGCTGGCCGAAGAGGTGCCTGAAGACGAGGCGCCGGAGGAGGCCCATCGCCTGCTGCAGGCGGCGCTCGATCAGCGCTTCCGTTCGATGGCCAGCGATGTGGACATCATCGACCGGGGCGGTGTGTATGCATTGGTTGGCCCTACCGGCGTCGGCAAGACCACCACCACGGCCAAGCTCGCCGCACGCTGCGTCGTGCGCCACGGGGCCGACAAGCTGGCCTTGATCACCACTGACGGCTACCGGATCGGCGCCCACGAACAGCTACGCATCTATGGCCGGATTCTCGGCGTACCGGTCTTTGTCGTGCGTGACGCGACAGATCTGCGTGAAACCCTGGCCGGTCTGCGTGACAAGCATATGGTGCTGATCGACACGATGGGCATGAGCCAGCGCGACAAGATGGTGGCCGAGCAGGCCGCGATGCTGACGGGGGCCGGCAAGGTGTCGCGCCTGCTGCTGCTCAATGCCACCAGCCGTGGCGATACCCTCGACGACGTGGTCGATGCCTATGCTGGCGACGATCTGGCTGGGGTGATCCTCACCAAGATGGACGAGGCCATGTCGCTGGCGCCGGTCCTCGACGTGGCAGTCCGCCGTCAGGTGGAAGTCTTCTACGTGGCCAACGGTCAGCGGGTGCCGGAGGATCTGCATCTGCCCAATCGGGACAAGCTCCTCGGCCAGGCGCTGCGCGAGTTGCCCGCCGCCTCGCCGTTCCGTCTCGACCCCCTGGAGGCCGGCCTGCTGCTGGCCACGGGCGGCAAGGGGAGTGCCAGTCTGAGGGGAGGCCTCTAAGATGCTGCACGCTTCCGATCAGGCTGCCGGTCTGCGTCGCCTGTTCCGTCGTACGCCCTCTGCCGTGGTGGCGTTGTTCGCATCGGGCCGCTCGCCTCGCGATCTGGCCGTACAGACCTTGCTGGCGCTGACCGACGGCGCGCGGCGTGTGGTGGCGATCGACGAACATGCACCCGAGCGGGGCTCTCTGCTGGCTGCTTTCGGCTTTCCGGAAGGGGGTGATCTGCTCGGAGCGCTGCAGGGGCAGCTCGATGTCACCGAGACGATGCGTGAAGTGGCTGACGGTCTGTGGATCGTGCCGGCCGCGGCTACGGTGCAGGCCGTTCCTCTCCTTGGCGCCGGCCACCATGCACGGTTGGAGGCCGGTATTGCCGAATTGCAGCGTCGTGCCGATCTGCTGGCCATCCATACGGTCGGCGATGCCCGTCGTCTGACCCCTTTTGCCCGTGCTGCGGGGCGACGCCTGCTGGTGGTGGAGGCCAGCGGCGTGGGGGCGCGTGGCGCCTGTCAATGGATCAAGGGGTTGGCCGCCGCCGGGGCGGGCTCCCTGGAGATTGCCGTCAGCGGCGCCCGTGACCGGGCCGATGCGACCGCCCTGTTCGCCAGCCTGCAGGATTTCAGTTCACGCCACGTCGGTTTGCCGCTCGCATGGCGGGGCGAGGTGGAGCGTGATCCATTGGCCGAGGCAATGACGACGCCCCTGGGCGCCCGTCATCCTGCGGAAGGTGCCAGCGCCTTCATCCGGCGCCTGCGGGCCTGGTCGGCCCAGGCCGGAATGGCGGGCTGATTCGACCTGTTTGTGGATTGTGTCGCACGGGGCGTAGAGAAGCGTAGCGTTGCCGGTGGCTGTCTCGTAACATGCGGACGGCCCCGGCAACTCAGACCAGAAAGCTGATGAAAGATGTACACCGCCTCCGGCACCCTCGATAAAGAACAGCTCGTCGTCCAGTATGCGCCGCTTGTCAAGCGCATCGCCTATCACCTGATGGCCAAGTTGCCAGCCAGCGTTCAGGTCGAGGACATCATTCAGAACGGAATGCTGGGCCTGCTCGACGCGATCAATCGCTACGAAGAAGGTCTTGGGGCGCAATTCGAGACCTACGCGGTGCAGCGTGTCCGTGGTGCCATGCTCGACGGCTTGCGGGAAAACGACTGGCTGCCGCGCAGCCTGCGGCGGGACATGCGGCGCATCGAGGCGGCCGTGCACCAGCTGGAACAACAGAACGGCCGCCCACCCACGGAGAAGGAGCTGGCTGACTCCCTTGGGCTTCCCCTCTCCGATTATCAGCACATGCTTCAGGAGGCGCGCGGCTACCAGCTGGTGTATTTCGAGGATTTTACCAGCGACGGGGAAGACGACTATCTGGAGCGTCACATCACGCTGGAAGGCAACGATCCCCTGACTCTGCTGCTCGAGGGAAGCATGCGCGACGTGCTGGTGAGGGCTATCGACGACCTGCCGGAGCGGGAGCAGACCGTGATGGGGCTGTATTACGAACAAGACATGAACCTGCGCGAGATCGGCGAGGTCCTCGGCGTATCGGAGTCGCGCGTATGTCAACTACATAGTCAGGCCATCGCCAGGTTGCGAGCTCGTATCTCGGGCGTGGCGCAGGGCATGGCGAAGGCCAAGGCCGACGGTCGTGCCCGCGGCCGACGTCCCGCGGCGTCCTGAACCACGGCCAGAGGGCACGCATGGACAGCATCAGTCTCATCGGGATCACCCTTGCTCTGGCGGCGATTCTCATCGGCCAGGTACTCGAAGGCGGGCATGTTGGCTCCTTGATTCAGCCCACTGCCTTCATGATCGTCATTGGGGGTACCCTGGGGGCGGTCATGCTGCAAAGCTCATTGCAGGTTTTCCGGACAGGGGTTCGGATGATCCGCTGGGTCTTCGTGCCGCCGGCATTGAACCACGCCGAACTGATCGCCCAGATCGTCGAGTGGAGCCATGTCGCTCGCAAGGAAGGGCTGCTGTCGCTGGAGGCGCAGATTCCAGCCCTTGAAGACCCCTTCATCCAGAAGGGCCTGCAGTTGTTGGTGGATGGCGTCGAGCCGGAGCGCCTGAGAGATGTGCTGGAGGTGGATATCGATACCTGGGAGGCCCAGATGAAGCAGGGGGCCAAGGTTTGGGAGGCAGCCGGCGGTTATGCGCCGACCATCGGTATCCTGGGCGCGGTGATGGGCCTGATCCATGTGATGGAGAACCTGTCCGATCCGTCGCGCCTCGGTTCGGGGATCGCCGTCGCCTTCGTTGCAACGATCTATGGCGTGGGCTCGGCCAACCTGATCTTTCTGCCGGTTTCCAAGAAGCTCATGGCTGTCATCGGCACGCTGATTTCCATGCGCGAGATGCTGCTCGACGGACTGGTCGGGATCGCCAACGGCGACAACCCGCGCATCATCGAACGTCGTCTCAGCGGCTACGTGGGTTGAGAGCATGGCGCGGCGTGGAAAAAAAGAAGACGAGCACGAGAATCACGAGCGCTGGTTGGTCTCCTACGCCGACTTCATCACCCTGTTGTTCGCCTTCTTCGTGGTGATGTATTCCCTTTCGTCCCTCAATGAGGGCAAGTACCGGATCATGTCCGACTCTGTGGTGAACGCCTTCCGCAATATCGCCAACAGCGAGAATCCGCGGATCGTTTCGAATCCAATCTCATCTATCCGCCCGAGTACTGCAACGCCGCCGAATGCCGCCGGCGAGACCGATGAGGCACGCCGCTCGAAGGCCGAGCGGGTGCGCAATATGGCCGAAGAGATCCGCAAGGTGCTGGCCCCGCTGGTAGCCGATGGACAGGTACGGGTTACCGAAGGGGCGTTTGGGATCACCGTCGAGATCAACGCCAGCGTCCTCTTTGCGCCGGGATACGCCCAACTCGGACCCGATGCCGTACGTGCGCTGCGCGCGGTTGCGCAGGTGCTCGCGGGGGCGGAGTTTCCAATCACGGTCGAAGGGCATACCGACGTGACGCCGATCGCAACCCCCATGTTCCCGTCGAACTGGGAGCTGTCGGCAGTGCGGGCATCCAGCGTGGTGCGCTTGTTCGTCGAGAGTGGCGTGCAGCCGGCTCGCCTAACGGCGGCCGGTTACGGCGATCAGCGTCCGGTTGCCGACAACGGGACTCCGGACGGGCGTGCCCGCAATCGTCGTGTCACCATCCTGATCGAGTCCCGGGTAGCTGAGCCGGAGCCCGGCAAGCCCGTCAAGGCATCGGGCGTGGCTGACTCCATCCTGCCGCCGACCGCGCTGCCGCCGCAGCCCCCTGCCGCCATGCCGGGTGCCGCCGCCAGTGAGCCGTCGGTGGTGACTCCAGCTCCGGGCGCGCGTCGATGAGCGGCTGAATCAGCCAAACGGCAGACGTCGAGAACGACCTGCTCAGGCCGAGCCGAGGTGTCGTCCTCCCCCCGTTGGCCGCGACTGGCCGTCCTGCCCGTAGATTTGCGGATGTTCGGCGGCGGCCAGTAGCGTGCTCAGGGCCTGCTGATTGTTCTGCAGGCGTTCAAGGATCAATTGCCCATTGACGCGATTGCGTTCCTTGGCCTCACTCGCCAAGGCGATCACATCGTCCCAGTTGGCAAGTGCTTCAGGCAGGTTGCCGAGGGCAAGCCGGATGTTCTCGTTGGTAACCCTGGCGCCAGCCCGCGTGAACATCACCGTTCGGTCATCCGACAGGCGTTGCAGGGCACGGTATTGGCTCGTCTTTTCCTCGGCCAGCAGGGTCAGTGCGTCGATCTTGCCGGCGACAAGCAATTCTTCCTCCTGCTGCAGCAGTGCGACGAATTGCTGCAAGCCGCTGCGTTCTTCACCGATCAGAAGAGCGAGGCGATGGATGAAGTTCTGATCGACGGTTGCCATCTTCTATCAGGCTTTGCCGGTCTGCGTGGAGAGCATCTGGCGGACGCTTTCAATCAGGCCGTCGGCAACCTTGCCGGTATCCACCTTGAAACGCCCTTCGCTCATTGCCTGTTTGATTTCGTCGACCTTTGCACTGTCCACCACGGGAGTCCCGGCGATGGTTTCCTCCATATGCTGCAGGCGTGATGAGAGGGAGGAGATCTCCACCTTGTCGGTATCGCCATTCGATGCCTGGGACTTGGTCGCGTCTTTGGAGGCGCGGGTCCGCCCGTCGTTGGACGGCAGGCCACCGGCCGATTTGACGGAATTGTCTATCTTCACGGTCTTGCCCTTTCTTCCAGAAGTCGTTCGAGTCAACGACTCATGGGGCCAAAACTTTAACCCGTTCGGGTGCTATGGGGAACGCCTCAAGGCGTGATGATCTCGATGAACCCGCCGTTGCGCGCCACGCCGCGTACCACTTGCCCGGTGCTCAGGCGGACTTGCGCGCCCTGACCGTCGCTGGCGGTGCTGAGGGCCGTCCCGTCGTTGGCGACTTCGAACCCGGCCCCCCGGGAAATGACCTTTACCGGTTGCCCTTGAACGACGGCAGGCGGTAGGCGCAGATGGCTGGCGGCGAGCGGCCTGCCAGCCGCCAGGGAGACCCGGGCGGCGTAACCGATAGCCTGGGAAGGATCAGTCAGCACATCTGTAGCCTGGGCGCTCAACTCGCCGGTTTCACGACGCAGATCGTTGGGGCCGACGATCTGCCCGGCGACCACGGGCGCTGCCGTAACCAGATAGACGCCTTTGACCCGAATCTCGGCAGGCACGTAGGCGGACCAGGTGCTTGGTGCAAGACAGCGCACGCCGACGGTCAGGCGGCCCCATTGCCGGCTACCGGGCGGCAGGAAGGCTTCCAGTTGGAGGCAGGCCGGCAAAACGTTGTCGGAGGCAAAATCGCCAACTTGGATGCTGACTTCGCCGGGCAGGCTGTGGCTCTGGATTTTCAGGAAACGGGCAACCTCGGCGCGTACGGGAGCGGGATCCTGGCGCGCGAACGCGGGTTGGGATGGGTGTGCCAGCCCCAATAGAGCCAGTACGGACAGCAGGTGACAAACGACGGACTTCATGGAGCGAAGAGTGGGAAAGTGTGTCCCTATTCGACCACGTTCGGCGCCGAAGTGCGAAGAAAACAGATGGCCTTGTGCCGATTATGGCTTGAGGTGAGCGGTGTTTGCCGGTTTGGGCGGCAATGTTTGCCGTGACGGCCGAGAGGGGCTGCGTACATGCATCAAATTGATGCCGGATTTACCGCCTGTTTGGGCCATCGATGTGGCCCGTTGCCGCGTAGAGTGCTTGGCACGGAAGGTGCATTGAAACGTACGAAGATCGCGGTGCCTTACTGAACCAACAATGTAACGGCACCGAAGGGAACAAACTTTAAAGGTGAATCGAATGGCCGATCGACTGGACAACGAACTGCGCTTCCATCAGACGGCGTTGAACGTGCGGGCGTATCGCCAGCAGGTGATCGCCTCCAACATCGCCAATGCCGACACGCCCAACTACAAGGCCCGTGACGTCGACTTCCGCGAAGCCCTGAATGGCGCGTTGGGGGGCAAGGCGAGTGGGCTGCCCCTCACCACGACGTCTGTCGCTCACCTGCCGGGCAGCAGTGCCGGCAACGTGCTGGATGCCAGCCTCAAGTACCGGACGGAAGAGCAGGGCGCCATCGACGGCAATACGGTGAGCATGGATGCGGAACGCAGCGCGTTTGCCGAGAATTCGGTCCAGTATCAAGCCAGCATCACGTTCATCAACGGTCTGCTGCGCTCAATGCAGCAAGCCATCCAGGGTCAGTAAGGAGCGCATCGTGAGCATGCTCAACGTCTTCCATGTGGCCGGCAGTGCGCTGAACGCCCAATCCCTGCGTCTCAACACGACCGCCAGCAATCTGGCCAACGCCGATAGCATTACCTCGAGCAATGGCCAGCCCTACAAGGCCAAGCAAGTGGTCTTCGCGGCGACGCCGATGGCCGGGCCGGGTGCCCAGGGCGTGCAGGTCACACAGATTGTCGAAAGCGCGGCGCCGATGCGCATGGTGTACGACCCCAAAAGCCCGGCCGCCAATGGGGAAGGCTACGTGGCGCTGCCGAATGTGAATGTGGTTGAGGAAATGACCAACATGATTTCGGCTTCCCGGGCCTACCAGACCAATGCCGAGGTCATGGGGACGGCCAAGTCCCTGATGGAAAAAACCCTGGCCATCGGCCAGTAAGCGTAACGGAGCACGATGATGAGTACCGTCAATTCCAGCACTTCGACCACTGCTGCGGATGCACTGGCTGCGCTGCAAAAGTCCTCGACGACATCCACCAGCAAGACCGACGATGCGCAGACCCGTTTTCTGAAGCTGCTCACCGAGCAGCTCAAGAATCAGGATCCGCTGAACCCCACCGACAATGCGCAGATGACGTCGCAGCTGGCCCAGATCAGCACCGTGAGTGGCATCGACAAGCTCAATGCGACGCTGACTTCCCTGCTTGATCAGTCCCAGTCCGGCGACGCGCTGCAAGCCGCAGCGCTGGTGGGCAAAGGGGTGATGGTCTCGGGCAATTCTTTGGCCCTGTCGAGCAGCAAGGCTTACGGCGGCTTCGAGGTCACCAGCCCCGCCGACAGGGTGACGGTCACGATCAAGGACTCCAACGGCAACGAGGTGCGCAAGATGGAACTGGGCGCCGTCGATGAGGCCGGGGTCTACAATTTTGCTTGGGATGGCACAACCAACAACGGCAGCGTCGCGGCCGACGGCAAGTACACGATCAGTGTCAGCGCGACCCGTGGCGATACCGACGTCAAGCCAACAGCACTGACGCTGACTACGGTGAATAGCGTGCTGCGCTCCAGCACGGGCAGCGTGTCGCTGGATGTGGGGTCGGGTAATACCGTTGGTTTGTCCGATATCAAGCAGATTCTGTAAGCGGAGACGAAAATGGGATTCCAACAAGGTTTGAGCGGCCTGTCGATTGCGTCCAAGGCCCTTGAAGCGATCAGCAATAACGTGTCCAACTCCGGGACCGTCGGCTACAAGGAAGCCGTTGCCCAATTTTCCGACGTGTTCGCGGCCTCACTGGCAAGTGGTGCGACCCAGGTGGGTATCGGCGCGCAGGTTTCCAAGGTTGCCCAGCAGTTCGGCCAGGGCAACATCACGACCAGTACCAATGGACTGGATCTGGCGATCAATGGCCAGGGCTTCTTCCGTATGGATAACGCAGGGGCCATTACCTATAGCCGGAACGGTCAGTTTCAGACCGACAAGAACGGCTACATCGTGAATGCCCAGGGTTTGCGCCTGACCGGCAAGGTTGCCGACGCGAACGGCGTGCTGACGGGGGCGACCGGCGATCTCAAGCTCAATCTCAGCGATGCCAAGCCCCAGGCGACCGGCAATGCCGGCTACAACGTCAATCTGGACTCCCGTTCGGCCACGCCAACGTCGCTCACGGCATCGTCGGGTACCAGCGCGGCGATCGATTCGCTGACGGGGCCCGCTCCGTCCTTCACGATCGCTTCGACCGACCAGCTGACCTTCCAGCTCGATGGTGAAACCGGCTCCACGGTAGTGAACATGCCGGCGGGAACCTATAACGACGTGGGCTCCCTGGCTGCGGCGATCCAGACCGCAATCGATCAGAGTTCCCTCAAGGGGCGTATCAAGGTATCGGGCGATAGTACCCCGGCCATCACGTTCACGTCGGCCCGTACCGGCCGCCTCTCCGGCATCACCGTCACTGCTGACCCATTGACGGCCTCCGCCGCATTGACTTCCTTGCTGCCTACGACGAACACTCAGGGCAGCAATGCCAATTTCAGCATCAATGATCCGTCCAGTTACACGAGCTCCACGTCCCAGACGGTCTACGATTCTCTCGGTAATCCGCACACCCAGTCCCTGTATTTCGTGAAGACCGCCCAGGCCAACACCTGGGACGTATACAGCAGCCTGGACGGGCTGCCGCCGCAGATCAACGCGGATGCCCAGACCCTGGCCCAGTCCCAGGTTCCTCCTCAGACCACCACTGAAAACCGCTGGATGTCGATCAGTTTCGACAGCAACGGTGTCTTCCAGAGTAGCAGCCTCTACCAGATCGATCCGGCCAATCCGACCCAAATGGCCTACGTGCAGAGTCCGAGCTCCAAGGTCAAGGTCAATTACGACATCACGACGGGTGCAACTACTCAGTTGAGCTTTGATGTCAATCTGGCCGGCACGACCCAGTTCGGCAACAGCTACGGGATCAACCAGCTCACCCAGGACGGCTTCACCACCGGCAAACTGTCGGGGCTGAGCGTCAGTGCCGACGGCACGGTGCTGGGCAACTTCAGCAATGGTCAGTCACGGGTCATGGGGCAGGTGTATCTGGTCAGCTTCCAGAACCCGAACGGCCTCAAGTCCATCGGCGGCAATCAGTGGGTGTCCACCAGCGACTCCGGGCCGGAGCAGCCCAATGCCCCGGGTACCGGCGTGCTGGGGGTGATCCAGTCTGGCGCCCTGGAAGATTCCAACGTCGATTTGACCGCCGAACTGGTCAACATGATCACCCAGCAGCGTGCCTACCAGGCCAATGCCCAGTCCATCAAGACCGAGGATCAGGTGCTGCAGACGCT
Organism: Pseudomonadota bacterium; assembly: GCA_018241725.1. Lineage (GTDB taxonomy): Bacteria > Pseudomonadota > Gammaproteobacteria > Burkholderiales > Rhodocyclaceae > Zoogloea. The sequence goes on from JAFEDI010000094.1 coordinate 24,883, forward strand.
GGTCAACCTGCGTTGATGAACCCTCCGGGATAAGCCATGGACCGTCTGATCTATACCGCGATGACCGGTGCTTCCTCCACGATGGGGCAGGAGGCGTCCGTTGCCCACAACATGGCCAACGCTACCAGCACCGGCTTCAAGGCAGAACTGCATCGCCTGCGTGCGGTGCCGGTCCAGAACGCCTTGTTGCCGACCCGGGCCTTCGTCGTCGACGCCAGCGTGTCGGACGATTTCTCTTCCGGTTCGCTGCAGAGTACCGGGCGTGGGCTGGACATGGCGATCCAGGGCAAGGGCTGGTTCGCCGTGCAGTTGCCGGATGGCACCGAGGGCTATACCCGCAACGGCAGCTTCGAAGTCAGCCCCAACGGCATCCTGCAGACCCGAGGCGGTTTGCCGGTGCTCGGCAACGGTGGGCCGATCACGATTCCGCCGGATGTGGAAGTGCAGTTGGGGGCCGACGGCACCCTGTCGACGGTGCAACGCTCGGGCTCCCGCAACAACACCAGCGCCGTGGATCAGCTCAAACTCGTCAATCCGCCGGAGCAGGATCTGCAGCGCGGTGCCGATGGGCTGTTCCGCCTGGCAAATGGTGCCCAGGCGCCGGCAGATCCTGCCGTCAAGGTTGCCGCCGGCTATCTGGAGGGCAGCAACGTCAATGTTGTCGAGCAGATGGTGTCGATGATTTCCCTGTCCCGCCAGTACGAAATGCAGACAAAGATGCTGACGACCGCCAAGGAGATGGATCAGTCTGCCACGCAGCTTGTTTCCAAGAGCTGAACGGCGCTGACGAAACCGGAATAGAAGGGGCTTTTCTGGTCTGCTCCGAGGCTGGAATACCTCTTGCTCTGTCTAGTATCGAATCCACTGCATCGGTCGATCTTGCCGGTGCGGTAACCAGACACTAGGAGCCCTCCATGCTCATCCGTTCCCTCTCGACCGCCGCTTCCGGCCTCGAGGCCCAGCAGACCCAGTTGGACGTCATCTCCAACAATCTGGCCAACGTCTCCACCAATGGTTTCAAGCGTTCACGGGCGGTCTTCGAGGATCTGCTGTATCAAAACCTGCGCCAGCCCGGCGCCCAGTCGACGCAGCAGACGACGATTCCGTCCGGCCTGCAGATCGGTGTTGGCGTGCGGCCTATCGCGACGGAACGCAACCACACCCAGGGTTCGCTGACGCAGACCGGTAATGCGCTGGATGTGGCGATCAACGGTGAGGGTTTCTTCCAGATCCTGCTGCCCGACGGCACCACCGCCTACACCCGGGATGGCGCTTTTCAGAAGGATGCCAATGGGCAGATCGTGACCTCCAGCGGCTATCCGCTGCAGCCGGCCATCACGATTCCCTCCAACGCACTGTCCCTGACCATCGGCAAGGACGGCGTGGTATCGGTGACCCTGCCCAACCAGACCGCACCTTCCCAGATCGGCAACATCCAGGTGGCCAGCTTCGTCAATCCCGGCGGCCTGCAGAGTGTCGGTGAAAACCTGTTCCTCGAGACCGCGGCCAGCGGCACGCCGAATCCGAACACGCCGGGCACCAATGGCGTCGGTGTGCTCAACCAGACCTACGTGGAATCCTCCAACGTGAACGTCGCCGAGGAACTGGTGCTGATGATCCAGACTCAGCGCGCCTACGAGCTCAATTCCAAGGCGGTGTCCACGTCCGATGCGATGCTCGGCAAGCTGACCTCCCTGTAAGCCCTGAGCCGCGGAGATTGATCGTGTTTCTGTCCCGTCCCCTTTTCGTGTTGTTGCTCGCTGGGCTGAGCGGCTGTGCCGCGCTGCAGAGCACGCCGCCGACCGCGGTCCATCAGCCGATGACCATCCGTCCGGAGCCGCGGACGGCCCAGGCGTCCCAGGGAGGCTCGATCTTCCAGCCGAGCTTCTCGCGTCCGTTGTTCGAAGATCGGCGGGCCCGCTTCGTCGGCGACGTGATCACCATCAACCTCGTCGAGCAGACTGCCGCAAGCAAGAAGTCGTCGGCAACGGCGGAGCGCAATTCCAGTCTCAGCGCGTCGCTGTCCGGCCTGGCCAAGGTGCCGCTGGCCGGCGCGCTTAACGGGCTCGGGGCGACGGCATCCGACGCGAGCAAGTTCGGCGGCAAGGGCGACGCGGCGGCCAACAACGCCTTCACCGGTACGATCACGACGACCGTCATCGAGGTGCTGGCCAATGGCAACCTGCTGGTGTCCGGTGAGAAGCAGATCGCCATCAACCAGGGCAACGAGTTCATCCGCTTCTCAGGCATCGTCAATCCGGTGTACATGACTGGCGGTAATACCGTGCAGTCGACCCAGGTGGCCGATGCGCGCATCGAATACCGGGCCAACGGCTATATCGATGAAACCGAGAACATGGGCTGGCTGCAGCGTTTCTTCGTAAACGTGCTGCCTTTCTGAAGGGCGTGATCATGTCTTTCCTGTCCCGTCTGTGCCTGGCTCTTGCCGTCGTGGCCAGTCTGGCTGTTGGCACCCCGGCTCGGGCCGAGCGCCTCAAGGATCTGGCGTCGATTGGTGGCGTACGGCAGAACCAGCTGATCGGCTATGGTTTGGTCGTCGGTCTCGATGGGTCTGGCGACCAGACCACCCAGACGCCCTTCACCGTGCAGAGCATCATCAACATGCTCGGCAATCTGGGCATCACGCTGCCGCCCGGGCAGTCCCTGCAGCTCAAGAACGTCGCGGCGGTGATGGTTACTGCCAGCCTGCCGCCTTTTGCGCGTCCGGGCCAGCAGATCGACGTGACGGTCTCGTCGATGGGTAATGCCCGCTCGCTGAAGGGCGGCACCCTGGTCATGACGCCGCTGAAGGGGGCCGACGGACAGATCTACGCGATGGCTCAGGGCAGCCTGGCGGTGAGTGGTGCCGGCGGTTCGGCAGGCGGCGCCAAAGTGACCGTCAATCACCTGTCGGCCGGACGCATCCCGGGTGGGGCCACGGTGGAGCGCGCGGTGGCGAGCCCTGTCGGGCAGGGGGATTCCGTATTCGTCGAACTCAACGACGCGGACTTCGGCACGGCTCAGAACGTGGTCGATGCCATCAACCGCGTCGCGCCCGGTGCCGCCCAGGCTGTCGATGGGCGGCAGATCCAGGTGCTGGCGCCGGAGGATCCCAATCTCCGCGTGGCTTTTCTCGGCCATCTCGAGAACCTCGACGTGACGCCGGCCGTGCAGGCCGCCAAGGTAATCGTCAATTCGCGGACCGGGTCGGTGGTCATGAACCAGAAGGTGGCGCTGCAGAACTGTGCCGTAGCCCACGGCAGCCTGACCGTGACGGTCAATAACGAACAGCAGGTGAGCCAGCCTGGTGCGTTGTCCGGTGGTCAGACCGCGGTCACCAACAAGGGCTCCGTGGATATCAAGCAAGAGGGCAGCACGCTGTTCAACATCAAGGCCGGCACCAATCTCGCAGATGTGGTCAAGGCGCTCAATGCTGTCGGCGCCAACCCCCTCGAATTGATCGCCATCCTGCAGGCCATGAAGGCCAGCGGTGCGCTGCGGGCTGAACTCGAGGTGATCTGATGGCGGATTTCAGCCAGATCAATGCCCTTGATCCGAACACGCTGTCCGGTCTGAAGCGCCTGTCGAAGGACAATTCGCCGGAAGCCATAAAGGAAGCATCCCGCCAGTTCGAGGCTCTGTTCGTGCAACAGGTCATGAAGTCGATGCGCGATGCGACACCCAAGGGCGGCATGTTCGATAGCGAAGAGACGCGAATGTACCAGTCTCTGCTCGACCAGCAGATGTCCATGCAGCTTTCCACCCGCGGCCGTGGTTTTGGGCTCGCTAAAGTCATTGAACGGCAGATGACCCAGGGGCGGGAGTCGGTGACCCTGCCGGACGGTCCGGTGCCTCTGGAGCCGACGATCCGGCGGAACTTCGATGCCGCAGTATCGCCAGCGGCAAAGGTCGGTGGTGAAGCGGCAAATCCTGCCGTAAGCTTGCCGGCTGCGGATGCATCGAGTGCCGTTGCCCCGCAACTGTCGGGGCTGCCGGCCGGCAGCCGGGCCCGGGCCTTTGTTGACAAGGTTTGGCCACAGGCCGTCGAGGCCAGTAAGGCCACCGGTATTCCGGCCCGTTTCCTGGTTGCTCAGGCGGCCCTCGAGACCGGTTGGGGCAAGCACGAGCTGAAGAATGCTGACGGCACGCCCAGCTACAACCTTTTCAACATCAAGGCGGGGCGTAGCTGGACCGGGGCCACGGTGAGTACCTCCACCACGGAGCACCGCAATGGGCAGGCGACGACGGAGAGTGCCCGCTTCCGCGCCTATGGCTCCTACGCGGAGTCTTTCCGCGACTATGCCCGCCTGATCGGCGGCAATCCGCGCTATGCGGCAGTGGTCGGCCAGACGGATGCGACCCGCTTTGCCCGAGGCTTGCAGGCCGCCGGTTACGCCACCGATCCCATGTATGCGGAGAAGCTCGCCCGCATCATCAACGGCACTACCCTCAAGGTCGCGCTTGCGGCAGGTTCCACCCCCAGCGCCTGAGCGGCGGTGTTTGCCGCTTCGTGGCTGGCAAAGTTCTTGCGTAGTCTGCCGTAGATACCTCCGAATCAGGGACGCGGATCATGGGCAGCAGCATCTTCAATATTGGCCTCACCGGACTCAACGCCGCCCAGGCGGGGCTCATCACGACCAGCCACAACATCTCGAATGCGGGAACGGCCGGTTACAGCCGTCAGTCGACGGTCCAGAGCACCAACCCGGCGATGTTCAGCGGCGCCGGTTTCTTCGGTGAAGGGACCAAGATCGATACGATCAAGCGAGCCTACGATAGCTTCCTGACCAACCAGGTGATGTCCGCCGACACCAAGTACAACGAGTACAACACCTACAGCGTGGAGATCAGCCAGATCGACAACATGCTGGCGGATTCCACCGTAGGTCTCGAGCCGGCGGTGGACTCCTTCTTCCAGGGCGTGCAGGAAGTGGCAGCCAACCCGTCCAGTATTCCCGCCCGCCAGTCGATGATCTCCACCGCACAGAGCCTGGTGGACCGTTTCAAGAACCTGGCCACCCGCCTCAATGACATCCGCTCCGGCGTCGAGGGACAGATCAAGGATACGGTGACCTCGATCAGCACTTACGCGCAGGAAATCGCCGACGTCAATCGCCAGATCGCTATCGCTCAGCAGGCCGGCTCGTCCCAGCCGGCCAACGATCTGCTCGACAAGCGTGATCAATTGGTGAAGGAGCTCAATCAGCTGGTGCGGGTGTCCACCACGACTGCCAGTGATGGTTCCATGTCGGTCTTCATTGGTACCGGCCAGCCGTTGGTAGTTGGTATCAATGCCACCAAGCTGGAAGCCCGTCCGTCCACCACCGACCCGACCCGCCTCAACGTCAATATCATCACGCCAAGCGGCGCTCCGCTGACTGTACCGGAGAGCCTGCTTGGAGGCGGCAAGCTCGGAGGCCTGCTTGCGATGCGTTCCGAATCTCTGGATGCAACCCAGAACCAGCTCGGTCTGATCGCCGTCGGCCTGAGCTCCGCCTTCAACGCCCAGCATGCGCTGGGCCAGGATCTCAACGGGAATCTGGGTACATCCTTCTTCACTGTACCCGGTGCCACTGTTCTTGGTGATTCCAGCAATACGACGACTCCGCCGACCGTGCAGTTCAACGATGTCTCCAAGCTGACCGGTGACGACTACAAGCTCGTCTTCACGGACGCTATCGGCAACTATTCGCTGACCCGCCTTTCCGATGGGATGTCGGTCAGCCCAGCTACGGTCGGCCTGTCGATCACCCCGCCGGCGGCATCGAAGGCGGGGGATAGTTTCGTCATCCAGCCCACCCGCAATGCCGCGGCCAACATCGACGTTGCCATTACCGATACCCGCATGATCGCGGCTGCGGCGCCGGTGACCGCATCGTCCACCAGTTCCAATCTGGGGTCGGCCAGCATCACTGCGCCAGTGGTGTCGAGTACGGCCGATCTGGCCAGTTTTGGTACCGCTGCAGCACCGCTGAAACTGACCTATACGGCAGGTACATTGACCGGTTTCCCGACAGGTCTGCCGGTAACCTATACGCCGGCAGGAGGCTCGGCGGTAACGGTGACCGCGCCGGTTGCCTCCATCCCGTACTCCAGCGGGATGACGATCAGCGTGGGGGGCGTCTCCTTCGCAATGAATGGTGCCCCACAAGCCAACGATACTTTCACACTGGCTCCTAATGTGGGGGGCGTGTCGGACAGCCGCAATGCGGTTCTGTTGGGCAATCTCCAGACGAGTAAGCTGCTGCTTTCCGCGAGCGGCCAGCCGTCGGCGACTTTTCAGTCGGTTTACGCCCAGTTGGTCAGCTCGGTGGGCAACAAGGCCCGCGAAGTCAGCGTGAACAGCGACGCGCAGAAAAGCCTGGTGGATCAGGCGACTCAGGCCCAGCAGTCGGTGGCGGGGGTCAATCTCGATGAAGAAGCGGCCAATTTGATCCGTTATCAGCAGGCATACCAGGCGGCGGGCAAGGTCATGAGCATTGCCTCCAAACTCTTCGACCAAGTGCTGGCCCTCGGCCAGTAAGGAGCACCATCATGCGAGTCACCACCGGCATGATTTTTGACAGCGGCGTTTCGCAGATTCAGTCGCAGAACAGCCAACTGATCAAGAGCCAGAAAGAGGTTGCCACCGGGCGCCGGGTGTTGGCGCCGTCGGATGATCCCGTTGCCTCGGCCCGGGCGCTGGAGGTGACCCAGTCGAAAAGCGTCAATGCGCTATATACGTCCAACCAGGGCTATGCTGCGGACCAGCTCAAGCTCGTGGACAGCAAGTTGAGTGCGGTCACGGATCTGGTGACCTATGTGCGTACCCGTGCCGTCGAATCCGGCAACGGCGCTTACTCGACCAATGAGCAGCGGATCATTGCTGCCGACATCACTCAGCAGTATTCCTCGCTGCAGGGGCTGGCCAATAGCCAGGACTCCACCGGCGAGTTCATTTTCGGCGGCTATACCAGCAACACCCAACCCTTCGTGGGCAGCCTGACGACCGGCATGACCTACCAGGGTGATCAAGGGGCGCGCACGCTGCAGATTTCCTCGTCACGCAACCTGCCGGTCACCAGCTCCGGCGACGAGATCTTCAACACCCTGCGGGCGCCGACCGGTTCGGCTTTTGCGCTCAGTACGGCTGGCAACACCGGTTCGGCACTGGTTTCCGGCATGAGCTTGAGCGCCTACAACAACCATGCATACGATATCAGCGTGGGGGCGGGGCCGACCTATCAGGTCTTCGACTCCACCGCCGACCCCACCCATTCCGCGCCGATTACGCCGACCGTGACGACCAGTGGTTCGGATACGACCCTCAATTTCGGCGGCGTCACCCTGACGCTGAGCGGTGCGCCGGCTGCCGGCGACAGTTATTCGGTCAGCACGGTGGCCAGCGCTTTCGACATCGTGGGCAACTTCGCGACGGCCCTGCAATCGGGCAACTCCGCCGTGACCCGCTTCGGCGGTCTTCAGGCGATTGCCGGCATGGACGCGGCACAGGACAGCGTTTCCCGCGTACAGGCCGGGGTTGGTTCCCGTATGGTGGAAGTGGAGACACAGCAGAACATTGGCAGCAGCCTGGATCTGCAGTACAGCGAAACCCTGTCGCGCCTTCAGGATGCGGACTACGCTTCGGCCGTGAGCAACCTTTCTCAACAACAGATCTACCTGCAGGCGGCCCAGCAGAGTTTCATGAAGGTCAGCAATCTGTCCCTCTTCAATTACATCAATTAAGCCAATGCGGGTAAGTTTGCCATCTTGGGGGATGGTCGGGCTGAGCCTGAGCTTGGTTGCCTGCAGCAGCGCCCCTCCAAAAGAGTGGGCCCTGGGCCCGGCGGCGGTGCTAATGGCTTCGGATGCGGGCTACCTGAACGCCTCGATGCTTGCGGGGGCCCTGATTTTCTATATTGTCAGTGATCCCTTCGCGCCCAACTGGAGCATCGAGGAAGCCCGCAAGGGCGACGATCGTTACCTGCTGGCCTTGCGCCTGAAGGCCATTCATTCGGGGGGGGACGGGGAGGCGCGCCAGGTATTCACGCGTCGGGCCGCGCAACTGGCCGGACAGCCGGGCTTCGCGTCCTACGAGGTGGTTTCCTGGCAGGAAGGGCTCGAAAGCACCCGTCCGTTCGCCCAGCGGGTCGCGTACGGCGAGCTGCGTCTTGTTCGGACGGAACCGGCGCCGGGCACTCCGGTGAGATAAGCGTCACGCCGCGATGCCTGCAAGCGTTTCTGAGCCTTGCGGGATGGGGCCGAGTTTCGTAAGGTGCGCGCTTCGACCGCTGGAATTTGCTGATATGGACCGAATGACCGAAAGACGGAAGGATCGCCGCATTCCGCTGGGCTGCAAGGTGGGTATCCGGCCCTACGGCGGCGGGCCGACGGTGGTCGGGACCTGTGTCGAATTGGGCGTTGGCGGCATGACCATCCACTCCAGCCACGTACCGAGAATGGATGAGGTCTTTGAGGTCGCCGTGCTGCCTCCCGACAGCGGGGGTAGCTACATGCCGCTGCATGCGCGGGTGCGCGTGCGACGCTGCCACGGGCTCGAGCAGGCCGGCGTTTACGAAATGGGTGTGGAGATCATCGAGATCATCCGCTGAGACTGGGCCCCTTATCGTCTCCAGCTGTCGTCAGTTGGCAGTGGCCTGCATCAGGCTGGTTGCCGGATTGCCGGCAAGAAACGGCAGTCTTTCAAATTCCTCCGCCGGGCAGGGCTTGCCCAGGTGGTAGCCCTGCAGGACATCCACTTCCAGCTGCATGAGCGTCGAGGCCGTGGCTTCGTCTTCGACGCCTTCTGCCACCGTGCGCAGGCCAAGGGCCCGGGCCAGGTTGACGATGGCCTGCAGGATACGCAGGCCGTCCGGCGTATGGACCCGCTGCACGAAGGAGATGTCGACCTTGAGTTCGCCGACCGGTAGTTCGTGCAACTGGGACAGGGACGCGTAGCCGGTGCCGAAATCGTCGATGGACAGCGTGAAGCCGGCCTGCACCAGCTGGCGCAGGCGTTCCTCGGCACACTCCACTTCCATCAGCGCCACCGATTCGGTGACCTCCAGGATCAGCGCAGAAGCCGGCAGGCCGTAGTGGCCCGCATCGGCCTGCAGGGTATCGACGAAATCCGGTGCGAACAGCTGGCGCTTGGAGATGTTCAGGGACAATTGAAGATCGGGGCGCAGCCTATACCAGTGGGAGAACTGCTCAAGGGCCTGGCGGCGTACCAGTTGGCCGAGGTCGTGGATCAGGCCGAGGGTTTCCGCCATCGGGATGAAGGTGCCAGGTGAGATCCAGCCCAGGTCTGCGTCGTGCCAGCGGGCCAGCGCTTCGGCACCGGTCAGCGGGCGCTTGCCGGTGGCGTCCGGCGTGGCGGCGAACTGGGGCTGGAACCAGCTGGTGATGCGTCCATCGCGGATCGCCTGGGCCAGCCTTGACTGGATGTAGAGCTCCTTTTTGCCCAGCCCGCGGGCCGACATGTCGGAGAACAGCTGGAAGTTGTTGCGACCCTGGGATTTGGCGTAGAACATCGCCCGGTCGGCGTGGGCCAGTAGCGTGTCCACGCTGTCGCTGTCGTCCGGGAACAGGGATATGCCCATGCTGAAGGTGGCGTTGATGGGCTGGCCTTCCAGTTCATAGGTTTGCTGCATCACGCTGACCAGCTTGCGCGCCACGTTGCGGGCGTCATCGGCACCAGCGAGGCCGGGCAGCAGGGCCACGAACTCGTCGCCGCCCCAGCGGGCGATGGTGTCCCCGTCGCGCAAGCTTTTCTCGAGCGTCTTGGCCATGCCCAGCAGCAGCGCATCGCCGGTCTTGTGGCCGTAGGCATCGTTGATGTTCTTGAAGTGGTCGAGGTCGATGAAGCACACGGCAACCCGTGTGTTGGTGCGCCGCGCCAGCTGTACCGTCTTCTTGATGCGGTCTTCCAGCAGCACCCGGTTGGGCAGACCGGTGAGGGCGTCGTGCAAGGCCATGTGGGCGATGTGGCGCTCCTGCAGGTAGGTCTTGGTAATGTCGCGCAGCACGCCGCGGATGCCGATCAACTGGCCCTCGTCGTTGCGTTCGGCAACGAAGCGGTATTCGGTCCATTGTTCGTAGGCGGCTTCGGCCATGATGCGGAATCGGCCGTGGAACTCGTCCTTGCGGCCAATCTGCAGGTCGCCGAGGCATTTCAGGAAAGCACTGCGGTCGTCGGTGTGGATCGCCTCGGCCAGCGGTCCGCTGTCCGGTGCTTTGCCGGTCAGGTGCCACCAGCCGCTGTTGGCGCTGGCGATGCGGCCGTCGGGCTGCAGCTCGAGTACGGCCTCGTCGAGCATGTCCAGGGTACGGACGAAGGAGTGCTGCTCCGCCGCCCACAGCTTCTCCTTGGCAAGTGCCCGGTTGAGGGCCGCAAAGGGTTGATGCACGCTGTCCACGAACACGGCCCGATAGATGAAGCCGTAGGAGATGACCTTGTAGATGTGGCCGGCGAAATTGAAGATGTCGCTGACCGACGCATACAGGGTGAAGCACAACTCGGACAGGGCGGCGACCCCGGCGGCTGCGAACAGGTCGGCGGCATTGTGGGCGACGCCCCGGCGGGCCTGCCGGTAGAACAGCATGGCCACAAGTCCGTAGAGGACGATCAGCACGTACTCGCTGTCGATCTTCAGCTGTGTCAGGCCGCTTTCCTGAGAGAAGAGTATCGGCAAGCTGGCTGCATTGAACAGTTCCAGCCAATACACCGCGCCGACATAGCTGCATACCGCCACGAGCAAGCCGTAGCGGGAATGGCCGTGCAGCATGGGCTGCCATGCGCGGGTGGCGCTGATCAGCAGGCCGATGGCCACCAGGGCCCGTGCGGCCAGCCAGAAGACGATGGCTTTCTGGGAACTCGACGGGGTGATGAAATCCGGCATGCCGCGGTAGCCGAGCATGTGGCCGAAATCGAGCAGTGCAGTGCCCAGAAGTACGGTGCCGAGCAGGACAACATTGCCAGGCCGGGTGTGGGAATACGCATTCCAGGCAATCCCGAAGACCAGCATCGACATGATGATCGATGCAGTTTCCATTGCCGAATGCAGTGGGAGGAAGCGAGCGAGTCCCAGGTCGAGGCCGCCGTCCTGCTGCCACAGCAGGAGATAGAGCAGTGTGAGCGCTCCCAGCCAGTAAAAGGCCCGGGTCAGATCCTGGGGACGGGATGGAAGAGCTTGGGGCGGATTCTCAATGTGCATCGGGACGCCAGGCACGCGGACAAGAGCTGAAAACGGGTATCAGGCGACACTAATATCACAAAGTGCTGACATGGCCGCGAAGTGCGCCGTCCGTGATGTGAAATATGACGTTATCTGCTTGAGAATATAGCGAAGGCAGGAAATTCAATGCGGTTGGTGTGCTTCCGGCAGGCCGATTTCGCTGGCGGTCAGGGGGCCGATGAGGGTCTGTGCAAGCTTGTCGGGAATCCTGGTCTTGTCGTCGGCGAGCGGGATGCGCCCGGCCATGATCTCGGCGGCCGGTTGTGGGTAAAGCGGCTGCCGTTGGGGTTCCGCATAGCCATCGGGAAAGCGCGGAGCCAGGCTGTGGAGATCGTACTTGTCGGTGGCGCCAAGGGTGTGCAGCAACTCGTGGGCGATGACTACCGCATTGCGCTGGCGCTCGCTGCGGCTGGCGAAGACCTTCACGACGCCGAGCTTGCCTTTTTCGAGGCCGACCGAATGGTCCAGCGACGGGGTCAGGGCCGGATCGTGGTAGAGCAGGAACAGGCGCACGTCGGGCCGCGGCCCGGGGGCGGCATCGTGCCGCCAGGCCCAGAAGCGCAACTGCAGGCTCCAGCCCATCATCGCCAGCGCGTTGCCGCCGGCCGGGAAGGGCGGCGGCTGGCTGTTCAGCGGTGGGGCCAGGTTGATCGCCAGGGGCCGTAGCAGTGAATGTCCGTGGCGCTGCAACTCATCCTCCAGCCAGTCGCCGATGACCGTGAAGTCTTCGGGCTTCAGGTCGGCCACGATGCGCCGGCTCGTATCGGAAGGATCGGCGGCGATCGGATAGACCGTCACATGCAGGGTGCTGTCCCACGCGGAGCTGCGGGCGCTGGATTTCCAGCTGCCGACGGCGACGGTGGCGAGGATGAACAGCAGGATGGCGATGCGGAGCTTGCGGAACATGGGAATCGCTGGGGTACCGCGGGGGCGGTTTCCGGAAAGAGTCCGGATTATGCCAAAAGATTTTATGCGGACCGAAAAAAAGCCCGGCCAACGGGCCGGGCTCGGGGGCTGCGACAGGGCGTGATCAGGCGACGGTGACCGGGATCTTGCCGATCTTGGCCTGCCATTCCTTCGGGCCGGTGTTGTGCACGCTGGTGCCGGAGGAGTCCACTGCCACGGTGACGGGCATGTCCTGCACGTCGAACTCGTAGATTGCTTCCATGCCAAGGTCGGCGAAGCCGACGACCTTGGCACTCTTGATGGCCTTGGCTACCAGGTAGGCGGCGCCGCCGACGGCCATCAGGTAGGCGGAGTTGTTGTCCTTGATCGCCTCGATGGCCACGGGGCCGCGCTCGGACTTGCCGATCATGGAGATCAGGCCAGTCTTCTCGAGCATCATGCGGGTGAACTTGTCCATGCGGGTGGCGGTGGTCGGGCCGGCGGGGCCGACGACCTCGTCACGCACCGGGTCCACAGGGCCGACGTAGTAGATCACGCGGTTGGTGAAGTCGACGGGCAGCGACTCGCCCTTGGCCAGCATGTCGGCGATGCGCTTGTGGGCGGCGTCGCGGCCGGTCAGCATCTTGCCGTTGAGCAGCAGCTTCTGGCCCGGCTTCCAGGCGGCGACTTCTTCCTTGGTCAGGGTGTCGAGATTGACGCGGGTGGCCGACTTGAGGTCCGGCGTCCAGGTGACGGCGGGCCAGTCTTCCAGCTTCGGCGGCTCGATCTTGGCCGGACCGGAGCCATCCAGGTGGAAGTGGCAGTGGCGGGTGGCGGCGCAGTTGGGCACCAGCGCGACCGGCAGGTTGGCGGCGTGGCAGGGGTAGTCCAGCACCTTCACGTCGAGCACGGTGGTCAGGCCGCCGAGGCCCTGGGCGCCGACGCCCAGCGCATTGACCTTCTCGTACAGCTCCAGGCGCAGCTCTTCGGCACGGGTGAGGGCGGCGCCGGAGGCCGCCTTTTCCTTCAGCTCATGGATATTCACCGGCGCCATGATGGATTCCTTGGCGAGCAGCATGGCCTTCTCGGGCGTGCCGCCGATGCCGATGCCGATGATGCCCGGCGGACACCAGCCGGCGCCCATCTCGGGGATCTTGTGGAGGACCCAGTCCACCAGGTCGTCGGACGGGTTGAGCATCGCGAACTTGGACTTGGCTTCGGAGCCGCCGCCCTTGGCCGCGCAGATCACTTCCACGTGGTGGCCTTCGACGATCTCGAAGTGCACCACGGCCGGGGTGTTGTCCTTGGTGTTCTTGCGGGCGCCGGCGGGGTCGGACAGCACGGAGGCGCGCAGGGGGTTTTCCGGGTTGCTGTAGGCGCGGCGCACGCCTTCGTTGATCATCTCCTGGATGCTCATCGTGGCGTCCGGCCAGCTGACCTGCATGCCGACCTTGATGAACACCATGCCGATGCCGGTGTCCTGGCAGATCGGGCGGTGGCCTTCGGCGGCCATGCGGGAGTTGGTCAGGATCTGGGCGATGGCGTCCTTGGCGGCGGCGGATTCCTCGCGCTCGTAGGCTTCACCCAGGGCCTTGATGTAGTCCAGCGGGTGGTAGTAGCTGATGTACTGGAAGGCGTCCGCGACGGACTGGATCAGGTCTTCCTGTTTGATGGCGGTCATGGGTGAGGCTCCCTCTACGTGATGTCTTTAGTGTTTGGACAGCAGGACGGTCTGGTTCATGATCTTGTCGACCATCGCCATCGCGAGGGCCGAGAACAGGAACACGACATGGATGATCACCTGCCACTGGATCGTGTGCTCGGGCAGGTTGCCGGCGTTGATGAAGGTCTTCAGCAGGTGGATCGACGAGATGCCGATGATGGCTGTGGACAGCTTGATCTTCAGCACGCCGGCGTTCACGTGGGACAGCCATTCCGGCTGGTCCGGATGGTTGTCCAGGTCGAGGCGCGACACGAAGGTCTCGTAGCCGCCGATGATGACCATGATCAGCAGGTTGGCGATCATCACCACGTCGATCAGGCCGAGGACCACCAGCATGGTCTCGGTTTCGCTGATGTGGCCACCGGCCTCGAAGACCGAGCTCACCAGGTGGAAGAGTTCGGCCATGAACAGGTAGACATAGATGCCCTGGGCGACGACCAGGCCGAGATAGAGCGGGGCCTGGAGCCAGCGGCTCCAGAAGATGAAGCGTTCGAGTTGTTGAGGACCGTTGCTCATGATGATGGGCTGCAATTCGGGAACCCCGGATTTTATCATCGGCGAACGGCTCTCCAAGACGCTAAAATAGAGAACTTTGCTTTTCTGCCTCAAGGGCTTTACGCATGAACCTGCAACCCATCACCGCGCTGTCGCCCCTCGACGGGCGCTACGAATCCAAGGTCTCCGCGCTGCGCGAGCACTTCTCCGAATTCGGCCTGATCCGCAACCGCGTGAAGGTCGAGATCGAGTGGCTGAAGGCCCTCGCCGCCGCGCCCGAGCTGGCCGAGATCGCCCCGTTCTCCGCCGCCACCGTCGCCGAGCTGGATGCCGTGATCGCCGAATTCTCGGTGGCCGACGGTGAGGCCGTGAAGGCCATCGAGGCGACCACCAACCACGACGTGAAGGCGATGGAGTACTGGCTGAAGCAGCGCCTCGGCCACAACCCCGAAGTCACCCGCGTCACCGAGTTCATCCACTTCGGCTGTACCTCGGAAGACATCAACAACGTCTCTCACGCGCTGATGCTGCGCGACGGCCGCGACGGCGTGCTGCTGCCGTCCCTCGACAAGATCATCGCCCGCCTGGTCGAACTGGCCCACCAGCACGCCGAACTGCCGATGCTGTCGCGCACCCACGGCCAGCCCGCCAGCCCGACCACCCTCGGCAAGGAAATGGCCAACGTGGTGTATCGCCTGCGCCGCGTGCGCAAGGCCATCGCCGATGTCGAGCTGACCGCCAAGTTCAACGGCGCCGTCGGCAACTACAACGCCCACCTGTCCGCCTACCCCGAGTTCGACTGGGAAGCCTTCAACGGCCGCTTCATCGAATCCCTCGGCCTGGCCTTCAACCCCTACACCATCCAGATCGAGCCCCACGATGCGATGGCCGAGCTGTACGACGCCACCGCCCGCGCCAACACCATCGTGCTGGATATCTGCCGCGACATCTGGATGTACATCTCCCTGGGCTACTTCAAGCAGAAGCTGAAGGCCGGCGAGATCGGCTCCTCCACGATGCCGCACAAGGTCAACCCGATCGACTTCGAGAACGCCGAAGGCAACCTGGGCCTCGCCAACAGCGTGCTGCGCCATCTGGCCGACAAGCTGCCGGTGTCCCGCATGCAGCGCGACCTGACCGACTCCACCGTGCTGCGCAACATGGGCGTGGCCTTCGGCTACGCCGTGCTGGCCTACGACTCCTGCCTGCGCGGCCTCGGCAAGCTGGAAGCCGAGCCGGCCCGCCTGGCCGCCGACCTGGACGCCTGCTGGGAAGTGCTGGCCGAGCCGATCCAGACCGTGATGCGCCGCTACGGCGTGCCCAACCCCTACGAGCAGCTCAAGGAACTGACCCGCGGCAAGGGCATCACCAAGGAGGCGCTGCAGGCCTTCATCGGCACGCTGGCCATCCCGGAAGCCGAAAAGGCCCGCCTGCTCGAGATGACCCCCGCCAGCTACATCGGCAAGGCCGCCGAGCTGGCCAAGCGCATCTGAGGACACGGACATGGCTTTTGCCGACAAGCTGAAGACCCTGCCGGGTGTGTCCCACCTCGCCGCAATGCAGTTGATCGACGCCGCCGATGTGGTGGTCGCCACCATTGAGAACAAGCCCGGCCAGGCCGGCTCGCTGGCGGTGTACAACCACCTGGCGCAGATCCACGGCGCGATCACCCCCGAAGCGGCGACCCAGGGCATCGCGATCTACGAGGAGCACAGCGAGGATGCGCGCCTGAATCCGGGCAAGCATCCCAACATCGATCGCCTGATCGGCCTCGTCGAGCGCGGTGAAACCCTGCGCGTGAAGCACGTCTTCGCGACCTGAGCGACGGTGTTGTGCGGGGCGTCCTCGAGCGCCCCGTCGGCAGTCCCCAAAAAGCAAAACCCCCGGCCAACCGGGGGTTTTGCTTTATAGCGTTCCCGGCCTGAGCCGGGAATGACTGTCTACGCGTCGGCTCAGGCGTTCAGGCTGGTGATCATGCCCGCGCCCACCGTGTTGTTGGTGGACTCGTCGATCAGGATGAAGGCGCCGGTGGCACGGGAGTCGGTGTAGTTGTCGGCGAAGATCGGCTGGGCCAGCTTGAGGGTCAGGCGGGCGATGTCGTTCATGGCCAGCGTGGTCGTCGCTTCCTTCTCCAGCGTGTTGATGTCCAGGCGGTGGGTGATGCTCGCCACCTTGGCCTTCACCTCGCGGGTGGTGTGGCGCAGCCAGTAGGTGCGCGCCGGCGACAGCGGGGTTTCCGACAGCCAGCACACGATGGCCTCGGCCTGCTTGGTCTGGGCCGGCACTTCCTCGCTGCTGACGATCATGTCACCGCGGGAGATGTCGATCTCGTCTTCCAGCAGCAGGGTCACGGACTGCTCGTGGATCGCCTTGGGCAGGGACTCGCCGTACAGCTGGATGTCCTTGACCTTGGTGGTCAGGCCGTTGGGCAGAACGGTGACGCTGTCGCCAACCTTGATCTCGCCGGACTCGACGCGGCCCATGAAGCCGCGGTAGTCGTGCAGCTCGGGGTTGTCCGAGGCCTGCGGGCGGCACACGTACTGGACCGGGAAGCGGAAGCTCTCGGCCTGTTCGGTGTGGGCGGCCGGGGCGGCTTCGAGGATGTCGATCATCGTCGGGCCGTCGTACCAGCCGAGGCGTTCGCCGCGGTCCACGATCATGTCGCCGTTGAGGGCCGACAGCGGGATGAAGCGCACGTCGGTGAGGCCGATCTGGTCGGCGAAGGCCTTGTATTCGGCAACGATCCGGTCGTAGGTGGCCTGGTCGTAATCGACGAGGTCCATCTTGTTGACGGCCACCACCACGTGGGGAATGCCCACCAGCTTGGTCAGGTAGCTGTGGCGGCGGGTCTGGGTCAGCACGCCCTTGCGCGCGTCGATCAGGATGATCGCCAGGTTCGCGGTGGAGGCGGCAGTCACCATGTTGCGGGTGTACTGCTCGTGGCCCGGCGCGTCGGCGATGATGTACTTGCGGGTACCGGTCGAGAAGTAGCGGTAGGCCACGTCGATGGTGATGCCCTGTTCGCGCTCGGCCTGCAGGCCGTCGGTGAGCAGGGACAGGTCGACGGCGGTCATGCCACGCTTGCTGGAGGTGCGCTCGATGGCGGTGAGGGTGTCGGCCAGGATGGCCTTGGTGTCGAACAGCAGACGGCCGATCAGGGTGCTCTTGCCGTCATCGACCGAGCCACAGGTCAGGAAGCGCAGCAGGCCGCGGTCTTCAACGTGTTGGGCGCTCATTTAGAAGTAACCCTCTTTCTTGCGTTGTTCCATGGAGGCTTCGCTGGTCTGGTCGTCCAGACGGGTCGCGCCGCGCTCGGTGATCGTGGTGGTGGCGGTTTCGAGCACGATCTTCTCGACGTTGTCGGCGTCGGACTCCACCGGGGCCGTGCAGGAGATGTCGCCGACGGTGCGGAAGCGCACCTGCAGGTCGATGATTTCTTCGCCGGCCTTCGGCAGGTTGGTCAGCTCGCCGTTCATCAGCGGCACGTTGACCGGCACGATGGCGCCGGAGCGCATCACCACCGGGCGGGTGTGGGCGAAGTAGATGCTGGGCAGCTCGAGCTTCTCGCGCTCGATGTACTGCCACACGTCCATCTCGGTCCAGTTGGAGATCGGGAAGGCGCGGATGTTCTCGCCCTTGTGGCTGCGCGCGTTGTAGAGGTTCCACAGCTCGGGGCGCTGGTTCTTCGGGTCCCATTGGCCGAACTCGTCGCGGAAGCTCATGATCCGCTCCTTGGCGCGGGCCTTTTCCTCGTCCCGGCGGGCACCGCCGATACAGGCGTCGAAGCCGAATTCCTCGATGGCCTCCAGCAGCGTCACGGACTGGTGCTTGTTGCGCGATTCGTTCTCGTTCTTGAGGACGACGGTGCCGCGCTTCATGGAGTCTTCGACGGAGCGCACGATCAGGCGCTCGCCCAGCTCGGCGGCGCGCTTGTCGCGGAATGCGACCACTTCCTTGTAGTTGTGGCCGGTGTCGATGTGCATCAGCGGGAAGGGGAACTTGCCGGGGCGGAAGGCCTTTTCGGCCAGGCGCAGCATGCAGATGGAGTCCTTGCCGCCGGAGAACAGCAGCACGGGGTTGCTGCACTGGCCGGCCACTTCACGCATGATGTGGATGGCTTCGGATTCGAGCCAGTCCAGGTGGCTCAGGGTCTGTTTGGTGAGCGTCGACATTGCTTTACTCGTTTTATGGTTCCTGGG
Organism: Pseudomonadota bacterium; assembly: GCA_018241725.1. Classification (GTDB taxonomy): domain Bacteria; phylum Pseudomonadota; class Gammaproteobacteria; order Burkholderiales; family Rhodocyclaceae; genus Zoogloea. Next base: position 43,401 of record JAFEDI010000094.1, read on the forward strand.
TGCCCGTCACTTCTTGACGTGCAGGCCGCATTCCTTGGTTTCCGGATTTTCCCACCACCAGCGGCCGGCGCGGACATCCTCGCCGATCGACACCGGGCGGGTGCACGGGGCGCAGCCGATGCTCGGGTAGAACTTGTCGTGCAGCGCGTTGTACGGAACCTTGTTGAGGCGGATGTAGGCCCACACTTCCTTCTCGGTCCAGTCGGAGAGCGGGTTGAACTTGACCAGGCCGTTGCCCTCGTCGAACTGGCGCTTGGGCAGGTCGGTGCGGGTGGTGGACTGCTGGGCGCGCAGGCCGGTGATCCAGGCCTGCTTGCCGGCCAGCGCACGGCCCAGCGGTTCGACCTTGCGGGCGTGGCAGCAGGCCTTGCGCAGCTCGACGCTGTCGTAGAAGGCGTTGATGCCGTTTTCCCGCGTGAAGGTCTCGATCGCCTCGTGGTTCGGGTAGTAGAACTTCAGCTTGAGGCCGTAGCGCTTCTGCACCTCGGCCATCAGGTCGTAGGTTTCCAGCGGCAGGCGGCCGGTGTCCAGCGAGAAGATCTCGATCGGCAGCTGGCTGGTGGCGATCACGTCGGTGAGCACCATGTCCTCGGCGCCGAGGCTGTTGGCCATCGTGATGGCCGGCAGTTCGGCGGCCCAGGCGGCCAGGTCGGCCTTGAGCTGGGTGACCTTGGCTTCCAGGCTGGCGAGCAGCGCCGGATCGTCGAGCTTGGGGTTCTGGTTCGGATGCATGGAGGACTCTCCTCGCTCAGGCGGCGCGCGGAACGCGGCGGAACAGGGGTTCAGGCTGGTCGATGGCGGCCTGGTAGGGCGTCGAGAAGTCTTTCAGGCTGGTCAGCGCTTCTTCAAGCTGGGTGTCGCTGTACTTGCCGGCCTTCGGCTGGATGGCATCGAAGCCGCAGCGCTGCATGAAGAAGAACTGGTCGCGCAGCACCTCGCCGATGGCGCGGATCTCGCCCTTGAAGCCGTAGCGGCTGCGCAGCAGCGCGGCGGCGGAGTAGGCGCGGCCGTCGGTGAACTTGGGGAAGTTCAGCGCGATGGCGGAGATGCTGTCCAGGTTGCCGTCCAGCTCCTCAACGTTCTCGTTGCTGTCCAGCCACACGCCGAGGCCGGCGCGGCCGGAAAGGGCGCCGCGGTGGGCCTGCCACACGGCCAGGGGCACGAACAGCGGGCCGTCGGGCAGGGTCAGCGCCTCGGGGCCCTGGCCTTCGTCGAGAACCAGGAATTGCGCGGCGTCGTCGATCACGCGGCCATTCTTGATGAGCTTAGGCATGTTGCTTCCTTTCCTTGAGTGCGGCTTCGCCATACACGCCGAGCTTGAAGGGGTCGAGGCCGGTGCGGCGGACGGTGTCGATGAAGCGCTCGCCGTTCTGGCGCTGGGCCCGGTAGACGTCGATGATCTTGCTGATCACATCGGGCATTTCGGCGGCGGCGAACGAGCGGCCGATCACCTTGCCGATGCTGGTGTCGTTGCCCTGGCTGCCGCCGAGGCTGACCTGGTACCACTCCTCGCCGTTCTTGTCGACGCCGAGGATGCCGATGTGGCCGACGTGATGGTGGCCGCAGGAGTTCATGCAGCCGGAGATGTTGAGCTCGATGTCGCCGATGTCGTAGAGGTAGTCCAGGTCGTCGAAACGGGCCTGGATCGCATTGGCGATGGGGATCGACTTGGCGTTGGCGAGCGCGCAGAAGTCGCCGCCCGGGCAGCAGATGATGTCGGTCAGCAGGCCGAAGGTCGGCGTCGCCAGGCCGGTGGCACGAGCCTTCTCCCACAGCGCGAAGAGGTCGGCCTGCTTGACGTCGGCCAGCACCAGGTTCTGCTCGTGGGTGGCGCGCACTTCGCCGAAGCTGTAGGCGTCGGCCCATTCGGCAACCAGGTCGAGCTGCTCGGCGGTGATGTCGCCGGGAGCGGTGGTCGGGTTTTTCAGGGACAGCACCACGATCGCGTAGCCGGGCACCTTGTGGGCCAGCACGTTGCGGCGGGCCCAGGCGGCGAAGGCGGTGTTGGCGGCGCGCTGGCCGGCGTAGCCGGCGTCCTCGCCCGGCAGCGTTTCATAGGCGGGCGTGGTGAAGTGGGCGGCGACGCGGGCCACTTCGGCTTCCGTCAGGGTGTTGGCGCCATCCTTGCCGAAGGCCCATTCCTCCTCGACCTGACGCTTGAACTCGGCGACGCCGAGGGCCTTGACGAGGATCTTGATGCGCGCCTTGTAGAGGTTGTCGCGGCGGCCGTAGCGGTTATAGACCCGCAGGATCGCCTCGTTGTAGGTGATGATGTGCTGCCAGGGCACGAAATCGCTGATTTCCTCACCGATGATCGGGGTGCGGCCCATGCCGCCGCCGACCAGCACGCGGAAGCCGATCTCGCCGGCCGCATTGCGCTTCAGCTCGAGGCCGATGTCGTGGCACTGGATGACCGCGCGATCCTGCTCGGCGCCATTCACGGCGATCTTGAACTTGCGCGGCAGGAAGGCGAATTCCGGATGGAAGGTGCTCCACTGGCGCAGCACCTCGCACCACGGGCGCGGGTCCAGGTACTCGTCACCGGCCACGCCGGCGAAGGGGTCGGAGGTGATGTTGCGGATGCACGCGCCGGAGGTCTGGATGGCGTGCATCTGGACCTGGGCCAACTCGCCGAGGATCTCGGGCACCACCTTCAGTTCGGGCCAGTTGAACTGCACGTTCTGGCGCGTGGTGATGTGGGCGTAGCCCTTGTCGTAACTGCGGGCGATGTGGGCGAGCTTGCGGACCTGCGTGGACGACAGCAGGCCGTAGGGCACGGCGATCCGCAGCATCGGTGCGTGGCGCTGGATGTACAGGCCGTTCTGCAGGCGCAGCGGGCGGAACTCGTCGTCGGTCAGCTCACCGGCCAGATAACGCCGGGTCTGGTCGCGGAACTGGGCGACGCGCTCGTCGACGATCTTCTGGTCGTAGGGGTCGTAACGGTACATTTCGTTTTCCTGGTTTATTCGTAAGCCCGGTCAGGCCGCAATCAACTTGCTGCCCACCAAGACCAGCATGGTTGCCAGAATCGGACGCAGCACCCGGTCGGGGACGCGGGTGGAAATGTGGCTGCCCAGCCAGATGCCCGGCAGGGAGCCGATCAGCAGGCTGCCCAGCAAGGCCCAGTCGACGCTGCCGAGGAACCAGTGGCCGATGCCGGCCACCAGCGTCAGGGGCACCGCGTGGGCGATGTCGCTGCCGACGATGCGCAAGGTCGCCAGCCGCGGGTACAAAAAGAACAGGGCGCTGACGCCCAGGGCGCCGGCACCCACCGACGAGATCGAAACCAGTACGCCCAACACGGCACCGGTCAGGATCGTCAGCAGCTTGGTGCGCTGCGGATTTTCCTGGCCGCCGGAGTGCTGCAGCGCATAGGCCTGGATCTGCTTGCGAAACACGATCGCCACCGCCGTGAGGAGCAGCGCGACACCCAGCGAAACCTTGATCAGGCTGCCGGCGCCGCCGATGCCGCCGGGAGCGAAATAGCCCACCAGCACCAGGGTGATCGTCGAGGCGGGGATGCTACCCGTGGCCAGGCGGCGCGTCACCGTCCAGTCCACCGTGCCCTTCATGCCGTGGGCGACGGTTCCGGTGGCCTTGGTGATGGCGGCGTAGAGCAGGTCGGTCCCGACGGCCACCGACGGGTTGATGCCGAACAGCAGGACGAGCAGTGGCGTCATCAGGGAGCCGCCCCCTACGCCGGTCAGACCGACGATGGCACCCACGGAGAAGCCGGCAATCGTGTAAGCGATACTCATGATAAGCCCAAATTCCTTGTGCGGCGCATCGTAGAACGTGTTTTTAGAGCAAAGAAGGTGTTTCAGGTTAAACCTTTAGAACTTATAGTTCTATTATTCTATTTCGCGGTTCTTCCCCAGGGGGCGGTGCGTCGATGAACATCCAGCAGTTGCGCTATGTATTCGAAGTGGCCCGCCATGGCCTCAACGTGTCGGAGGCCGCTGAGGCACTGTTTACGTCCCAGCCAGGCGTGTCCAAGCAGATCCGCGTGCTGGAGGAGGAGTTGGGCGTGGAGATCTTCGTGCGCCACGGCAAGCGCCTGGTGGACATCACGGAACCCGGCAAGCAGGTGCTGACCATCGTCGGGCGCATTCTCCAGGAAGTGGACAACCTGCGCGAAGTCGGTGCGGAGTTCAGCAACGAGGCGAGCGGCAGTTTGTCGATCGCCTTTACACATACCCAGGCCCGCTATGCGCTGCCGAAAGTGGTGCAGGCCTTCATGGCGCGTTACCCCAACGTGCGCCTGTCCTTCCACCAGGGCAATCCGCGCCAGGTCTGCGAATACGTGTTGTCCGGCGTGGCCGACATCGCCATCGCCACCGAGGCGATCGCCGAGCACGAGGACATCGTGATGCTGCCCTGTTACCAGTGGAACCGCTGCGTCGTCGCGCCTCTGCGCCATCCCATCCTGTCCACGCAGCCGCTCACGCTGGAGGCCATCGCCCGCTATCCGCTCGTGACCTACGACTTCGCCTTCACCGGCCGCAACCGCATCAACGAGGCCTTCACCGGTCGGGGCCTGAAGCCCAACGTGGTGCTCACTGCCATCGATTCTGACGTGATCAAGACCTACGTGGCGATGGGCCTCGGCGTTGGGATCATCGCCAAAATGGCCTACGATCCGGTGGCGGACAAGGATCTCGGTATGCTCGACGCCGCCCACCTGTTCGCATCGAGCACGACGCGCATCGGTCTGCGCAAGAACGCCTGGCTGCGTGGATATATCTACGCCTTCATCGAGTGCTTCGCCCCGCACCTGAGCCGGCGGGTGGTGGATGCGGCGCTGGCGGGAGGTGGGGAGGATCCGGGTTTGTAGGGGCGTTGTCCGTCAACCACCGGCTTGACGGGGCGAGGAAGGCGAAAGAGCCGGAGCGGGGCGTTCCGGCTCTCTCATGAGGTAGGCGTTGTCTGTCGATCAGGACTGACGCTGTCGACAATAGAGGCCGCCGAGCAGGCCCAGAGCTGCGAGGGCTAGTGTGGTGGGCTCGGGAACCTGGGTCGTCATTTCCGCGCCGCCCATGATGTATACGTCACCGAAACCGCCGCTGTCGCATTGGGTCGTTTGGCCGGATGACAGGTAGCCCTGACCGGTGGTGCTGTCGTTGGGGTTCCCGAAACAGCCCATCAGCATGCGCACGGAGATCGTGTCGTAGCCTTGCGCGATGTAGCTTTCCAGGTTGGCGTTCAACTCGGGGAAGAAGGCCGCGAACTCGGTGGCGTTGGTGCCCTGGGCGTTGTCTATGGTCTGCAGCAGCGGGCCGGTCGCGCCCGTGGCCGTCGGACAGGAACCGCCGGCGTTCGGGAAGGTCGTGTTCTGGTAGATACAGATCGTGCCCGACACAGTTTCGAAGTCGCTGGCTGACGGTTGGCTGAAGAAAGTCTTGTTGCTGGTGAAGCTGTTGTAGGGGGTGTTGCCGGTTTCCTTGAACTCGTAGTTGATGTCCGCCAGGTTGCCGCTGGAGTCGCGTACGGTGATCAGGCTCCAGATGTTCATCGAGGTCGTCGCGCTTTGCGGCTGGTTGTAGTCGAACATCACCATCAGTTCGTGGCGCTTGCCGTCGGCGGTCGTCAGCGCGTCGCGCAGCCAGGTGGTGCTGACGTCCCAGGTGCCGAGGTTGTCCTGGGCGGCGGTCAGGTTGTTGTTCGTCGGGTCGGTCATGTTGCCGGCCGCCATTGTTGTGCCGTTGGCCTTGCCAGTGGCCAGATATTGGTCGCTGCCGGAGTTGGACTTGAAGCCGTTCTCGACGCTGGCAGGGGTCGGGGTGGTGTCGCTGTTGTCGAGCGCCGCAGCACCGCCGGCCTGGATGACGATGGAGTCCTTCAGCAGGCCTTGGGAGGAAGGTTGCACATAGCCGGGATTCGGGCTCGCGTCCGTCTGGCGGGTTTCGCTGTACCCGGCCAGCACGTTCAGCCAGGGCAGCGAGCAACTGACCGCATCGCCAAAGTTGCCGCACGCGATCGAACTGCTCCAGTTGATGGCCGGGCCCTGGTAGATGGCGATCGGACCAGCGCTGGCGGCAGGCGTAAAAAATGCCGAAGCCATGGCGGCTGCAGTCAAAGCACTGATTTTGGCGATTTTCATGGCGAACCTCCTAGGTGTTTGAAGAATCGATCCTGTGTTTTTGTGATTCTCGCCAGTATCCAGCAGGGAATGTGCCAAATTACCTTTGTTTTCGTTAATTGGTTTTGTTATATGAATTTTTTTGAGAATCGTAGTTTTTTGGCATATTGCCAAATTAGGCGATTGTAAAGATTCCTGACACGCCCATAAGGCGAGTCCCTATGGAACTACTCCCATAGTTTCTGTCGTATTGTTTCCTTATCCTTCCACGGGCATCCGGGTCTCCGGTTTGTGAGAGACTCGGCATTCCATTGTTGTGCATCGAAATCCATGCAATCCCTGACCACTCTTGCCGCCCTGCTGCTGGCCTCCGTGCTGCTCGTTCCCTTCTTCAAGCGGGCTGGGCTGGGCACGGTGCTGGGCTATCTGGCGGTCGGGGTGTTGATCGGTCCGTTCGGGGTGAAGCTGGTGCGCGACCCGGACAACCTGCTCCACACCGCCGAACTGGGCGTGGTGCTGCTGCTCTTCGTGATCGGTCTGGAACTCAAGCCCTCGCGGCTGTGGGCCCTGCGGCGCTCGGTGTTCGGCCTGGGGGCGCTGCAACTGTTCGGCGTGGCCGCGGCGCTGGCCGGCGCCGGGCGCTATCTGGGCCTGTCGTGGCCGGCGGCGACGGTGGTGGGGATCATCCTGGCCTTGTCGTCGACGGCCTTTGTGCTGCCGACCCTCGCCGAGCGGCGCGAACTTTCAACCCGTCATGGGCGCGAAGCTTTCGCGATTTTGCTGTTTCAGGATTTATCTGTCATTCCGCTGCTGGCCTTGATTCCGCTGTTCGGTACCGGGCGGCCGACGGCGCTGACCCACCCGGCGGTGGGCCTCGGCTTGCTGGCAGTGGTGGCGGTGATCGGCCGGCCGACGCTGGACATGTTGTTCCGCCATGTGGCGCGGGTGAACAGCCGGGAAATGTTCACCGCTGCCGCACTGGCGACGGTGCTGGGCCTGGCGCTGCTGATGCAGGCGGGCGGCTTGTCCATGTCCCTCGGCGCTTTCGTGGCGGGCGTATTGCTGGCCGACTCCGAATTCCGCCATGAACTGGAAGCGGCCATCGCGCCTTTCCAGGGTTTGCTGCTGGGCCTGTTCTTCATGGCCGTCGGGATGTCCACCAACATCGAGCTGCTGCTCAAGTTCCCCTGGCAGATCATCCAGCTCACCGCCGGGCTGATCGTCGTGAAGGGTGTGGTGTTGTTCGTGCTGCGGCGCCTGTTCGGCGGCACGACGGGGGACGCGCGCCTGCTGGCGCTGGCGCTGGCCCAGGGCGGTGAATTCGCCTTCGTGCTGTTCGATGCGGCCCAGTCCTTCCGCGTGCTCGGCGAGGTGCAGGCCGACAAGCTGACGCTGGTGGTGGCGATGTCGATGGCCGTGTCGCCGCTGCTCTTGATGTTTGGCGACTGGCTGGCCAGGTCGGCCAGGAAGAATGAAGTGCCGCGGGACTTCGACGAGATGCCGGCGGAGGGGAGCGAAGTGGTGATCGCGGGCTTCGGGCGTGTCGGGCAGGTCGTCGGGCGCCTGTTGCTGGCGCGGGGCATCAGCTTCACGGCGCTGGATTCCGATGCTGGCCAGGTGGATACCGTGCGCCGTTTTGGCCTCAAGGTTTTCTACGGCGATGCGGCCCACCTGGATCTGCTGCATGCGGCGCAGATCGGCCAGGCCAAGGTCTTCGTGCTGGCCATCGACGATGTGGAAGCATCGCTGCGTACCGCCGAGCTGGTGCGCAAGCATTTCCCACATGTGCAGATCGTCGCGCGGGCGCGCAACCGCTTCCATGCCGGCCGCCTGATGGACCTGGGCATCGAGCGGCAGATCCGTGAGGCGCTGCCGTCCAGCCTGGAAATGGCCAAGTGGACGCTGGAACTGCTCAACGAGCCGCCGGCGCTGGCCGAGCAGATGGTCAATCGCTTCGCCCGCCACGATGCCGAGGTGCTGGCCCGCCAGCAGGCCATCGGCCACGACGAGCACAAGCTCATCCAGTCTTCGATGGAGGCCCGCGAGGAGCTGGCCCAGGTGCTGGAGGAGGCCCGCGTGGCCTTCACCCGCAAGGGGCGCGGCGCCACGTCCTGAGCCTGCGTCGCCCTGCGGGGCGGCGCGGAGGCGCCGACGGGATGATTTTTTCCCGCGAAAAAATCGTTTTTCCGGATGAAAAAAGTCTTTTGTCACATGACAAAAAGCTCGGGGCACGTCACTCGATGATCGAGTGGCCTGTCAAAACCGTTTTGTCACGCCGCCCGGTAATTTTTTGGCATGTCCCGCCGATCCGGTGGTGTGGCGCAACGATTCCGTCTGGTCACCGGGCGATTCCTCGGCGTGAAAAATCCAGTTTTTCCCATGAAAAAACGGATTTTTCGCCCGAAAAAATGATTTTGTGGCTCCACCGGATGATTCCGCGGCGCCACAAAATCATTCTTCCAGCTGCAGAAAGCTCTGGGTTTCGCCGCCACGGGCGAGGGCCAGCATCAGCGCGATGCGGGCCTTGGCGGGGGGCAGGTCGCCGGCGGTGAGCCAGCCTTCCCGGTCGTCGTCGGCGTTGGCGTTGTGGATCACCGGGCCGGCGCAGCGGCTGGCACGCAGGATCGCCACGCCGTGTTCTCGGGCCCGGGCGAGGGCCGGCTGCCAGGCCGCGGGCACGCTGCCGTGGCCGGTGAGGGCCAGCACCAGGCCGCGGGCGCCGGACGCGATGCAGGCGTCCACCAGCTCGGGCGGCGCACCGGCGTAGCCCATCAGCACATCCACCCGTGGCAGCGTGGCCGGGCTCAGGTCGGCGCAGCGCCCGTCGGGGCGGCCGTCGGTCCACGGGCGGGGCGATTCGAAGGCGTCCAGCCCCGTCGTACGGGCCTTGGTGAGCCAGCGCGCCGGGTAGGCCGTCCGGTTCATCACCGCCAGCACGCCCTTGCCCCGGGCGCTCGGGCTGGCGGCCAGACACACCGCGGCGCGGAGGTTGGCCGGGCCGTCGGGCTGCGGGTGGTCGGCCGGGCGCATCGCGCCGGTCAGCACCACCGGTTTGTCGCCGGGCAGCGTGAGGTGCAGGAAATAGGCGCTCTCTTCCAGGGTGTCGGTGCCGTGCAGGATCACGATGCCGGCGATGGCCGGGTCGGCCAGCGCGCGGCGCGCGGCGGCGAGGACCACCAGCCAGTCGGCCGGCGTCATGTCCTTGCTGTCGAGGGACAGGATCTGCTCGGCACTCAGTTCGGCGGTGGCGTCCAGTCCGGGGACTGCCGCCAGCAGTTGCTCCACCGGCCGCACGCCGGCCCGGTAGCGGGGGCTGTCGGCGGCGGGATCGGCTTCGCCGGCGATGGTGCCGCCGGTGGCCAGCAGGTGGATGCGTGGGCGGGTCATGTGGGGGCGGAGGGGCGGCTGTCAGTGGGTGAGGATCTTGGCGAGGAACTGGCGCGCTCGCTCGGAGCGCGGGTTGCCGAAGAAGGCGTCCTTGGCGTCGTCTTCGACGATCTGGCCCTTGTCCATGAAGAGGATGCGGTTGGCGACCTTCTTGGCGAAGCCCATCTCGTGGGTCACGCACATCATCGTCATGCCTTCCTGGGCCAGCTCGACCATCACGTCGAGGACCTCGTTGATCATCTCCGGGTCGAGGGCCGAGGTGGGCTCGTCGAAGAGCATGCAGATCGGGTCCATCGCCAGCGCGCGGGCAATCGCCACGCGCTGCTGCTGGCCGCCGGAGAGCTGGCCGGGAAACTTGTCCGCGTGGGCCTTGAGGCCGACCCGGTCGAGGAGCTTGAGGCCCTTGTCGGTGGCGGCGTCCCTGCCGCGCCCGAGCACCTTGATCTGGGCGATGGTCAGGTTGTCGGTGATGCTCATGTGCGGGAACAGCTCGAAGTGCTGGAAGACCATGCCGACGCGGCTGCGCAGCCTGGGCAGATCGGTCTTCGGGTCACCGACGGAGATGCCGTCCACGGTGATGGTGCCACTCTGGAAGGGCTCCAGGCCGTTGACGCACTTGATCAGCGTGGACTTGCCGCTGCCGGAGGGCCCACAGACGACGATCACTTCGCCTTTCTTGACCTCGGTGGAGCAGTCGGTGAGGACCTGGAAGGCCCCGTAATGCTTGGAAACGTTCTGGATGGAAATCATCTCGGGCTCCGGGAGTCAGTGCGCCGCGTGGGCGTTGAGCTTTTTCTGGTAATGGCGGACCGCCTGGGAGGCCGCGAAGCAGATCAGGAAATAGACCGCGCCGGCGAACAGAAGCAATTCGACCAGCCGTCCGTCCCGGTCGCCGACCTTGTAGGCGGCGCCGAAGAAATCGGCCAGCGCCGACACATAGACCAGGGACGTATCCTGGAACAGCACGATGGCCTGGGTCAGCAGCAGCGGCACCATGTTGCGGAAGGCCTGGGGCAGCACGACCAGGCGCATCGCCTGCGCATAGCTCATGCCCAGCGCGGAGGCGGCGGAGATCTGCCCCTTGGGCACCGACTGGATGCCGGCGCGGATGATCTCCGAGTAGTAGGCCGCCTCGAACAGCGCGAAGCCCACCAGCGCCGAGGCCAGGCGCACGTCGGTGTTCGGGTCGAGATTGAAGAAGCCGCGCAGTACCTGCGGCACGATCAGGAAGAACCACAGCAGCACCATCACCAGCGGGATGGCGCGGAACAGATTGACGTAGCCGGCGGCCAGCCAGGCCAGGGGTTTGATGGAGGACAGGCGCGCCATCGCCAGCAGCGTGCCCCAGGCGATGCCGAACAGCACCGCGCAGGCGGTGATCCCGAGGGAGACCTTCATGCCCTCCCACAGGAAGGGCAGCGCGCCGGGAATCGAGGACCAGTCGAATTCGTACATGTCACTTGCCTCCCAGGTAGCCGGGCACTCGCGTGCGCGCCTCGACGATGCGCATCAGGCCCATCACGACGACGTTGATGACGAGGTAGAGCAGCGTCACGGCGATGAAGGACTCGTAGGGCTGGGCGGTGTAGTCCACCAGCTGGCGGCCCTGGGCGGCCAGTTCGAGCAGGCCGATGGTCGAGCACACCGCGGAGTTCTTGAAGATGTTGAGGAACTCCGAGGTGAGCGGCGGCACGATGAGGCGGAAGGCCATCGGCAGCAGCACGTGGCGGTAGGTTTGCGGCAGCGTGAAGCCGAGGGCCAGGCCGGCGGCCTTCTGGCCGCGGGGCAGGGCGTTGATGCCGGCACGGACCTGCTCGGCGACGCGGGCGCTGGTGAAGAAGGCCAGGCACAGCATGGCCGCCAGGAACTGCTGGGTGAGCGGCGAGAGCTGCTGCTTGAAGGCGTCGCCGAGGCCGAAGGGCAGGATCTCGGGGAGTACGAAATACCAGCTGAACAGCTGCACCAGCAGCGGGATGTTGCGGAAGACCTCCACATAGGTGGCGGCCAGGCCGGACAGGGCCTTGCCGGGCACCGTGCGCAGCACGCCCACCAGGCAGCCCAGGGCCAGCGCGACGAGCCAGGCCGACAGGGACAGCAGCACCGTGGTCTGCAGGCCCGATAGCAGCCAGGCCAGGTAGGTGGTCTCACCGGTCGGGACCGTACTGCCGAAGATGCTCCAGTTCCATTGGTAACCCATACGGGTCTCCTTTCGGGGGGCGGCGGCGAAGGCCTGCCTCTACGTGGAACGGAGGCCGCCGGTGTGCCCGGCCCGGTCTCCGTCGCCTGCCGTCACGCGCTCATTCGAAGGGCTTGTCGTTGGGGGCCTTGTAGAGCTTGATCATCGCGTCGGAGAGCGGGAAGTTGAGGTTCAGCCCCTTGGGCGGGATGGGTTGGGTGAACCACTTCTTGTAGATTGCCTCGGCCTCGCCGGAGGTCATGGTTTTGGCGAGGGCGGCGTCGACAACCTTCTTGAAGCCGGGGTCGTCCTTTCTGAGCATGCAGCCGTAGGCCTCGAAGCTCTGGGGCGTGCCGGTGACGACCCAGTCGGTCGGGCGCTTGGCCTTGGCCATTTCGCCGTAGAGCAGGGCGTCGTCCATCATGAAGGCGACGGCGCG
>JAFEDI010000095.1 GCA_018241725.1 Pseudomonadota bacterium
CGGTTGGCGAGTGGGGGCAGGGGTTTGGCGACGCGGTGGCCGCCACCGCCATCCTCGATCGGCTGCTGCATCACAGCCAGGCCATCACGGTCCGGGGTGACAGTTACCGGCTGCGCGACAAGCGCCGCAGCGGCCTTCTGCAGAAGGCCGCTGCCCCCACCCCGATCACGTCGGAGAGTTGATTAACCCAGGGGGTCAATTCCAGATGTCGTCAGGGGGTCAAATCTTCGTGTCGCTTGACAGGCGCGATGCACTGGTAGAATGCCGTGCTCGTTTCCGTGGCACTAGTCCCCGAATGGTTGGCACTCGCAGCGACAGACTCTTCGAGTCGCGACTTAGCAGGCTGTTGATTTATCCAGATCCGAGCAACGGCGAGGCTTTCCAGGACGTTACAATACGATCTGCATTACCACTCCAATTGTTCCGATGCGCGGCACTGACCATAAACAAAGCCCCCTGTTCAGCTACGTCAATCTCGAGGATCGAATTCCCCGAGACCACCCGCTACGTCGCGTGAAAGTGCTCGCCGATCTGGTTTTGCGTTCGATGTCTGCGCATTTCGATGCGCTCTATGCCGAAGGCGGACGCCCCTCGATTGCGCCGGAACGATTGCTGCGGGCCTCGCTGCTGCAATGCTTGTTTTCGATCCGCTCGGAACGGGCGCTGGTCGAGCATATCGACTTCAACATGATGTACCGCTGGTTCGTCGGGCTGACGCTGGACGAGACGATCTGGGATCACTCGACGTTCTCGGCCAACCGCGAGCGCCTGCTCAAGGAGAGCGTGATGCGCGAGTTCTTCGGCGGCGTGGTCGCGATCGCCGAATGGGCCGAGCTTGTGTCCGATGAGCATTTCAGCGTCGACGGCTCGTTGCTGCGGGCGTGGGCCTCGCACAAGAGCATGGCCGCGCGCGACGGCTCGGATGAGCCACCCGGACCGGATCAGGGGCGCAACCCCGAGGTCGATTTCCGGGGTAAGAAACGCTCGAACGCGACGCACGTTTCGCGCACCGACCCCGATTCGCGGCTCGCAAGCAAGGGCGGCGGTATGGCGTTTCTGAGCTACACCACGCACGCCCTGGCCGAGAACCAGCACGGGCTGATCGTCGATGTGCACACGACCGCAGCGACCGGGACCGCCGAACGTGAGGCCGCGCTGGTGATGGTCAAGCGCAGCATCAAGCCGGCGAGCGGGGGCCGCAAACCCACCGTGGCTGCAGATCGAGGTTACGACACCGCCGACTTCGTGGACGCCCTGACGGCACTGGGGATTGCCCCGCACGTGGCGGCCAGGAGCCAAAGCAGCGCCGTGCCCGAGCACATCAAGACCACCGAAGGCTACAAGGTCAGTCTGCGTCGTCGAAAGATGATCGAGGAAGCCTTCGGCTGGGTGAAGGATATCGGTACGCTGCGCCGATTGATGGCGCGCGGCCTGGACAAGATTCGCGCGCATGCGCTGCTCAATTTCGCTGCGTACAACCTGACGCGTTTGGGCAACTTGCTGGCGCCGTAATTCGTTGGCGCTCGCGCGCCATTCGAAGTGCGGCATGGGATAGGAAACGATGTCTTTGCAGCGACGGGAGCGCTGCTGAATTGCGGTAGCGGAATCGGCTCGAAAGACGGCAGGAAAGCGCTTCATGCCAAACCACGCCGGGGTTCTTCAGCGTCGATTCTTTCCAGCCAAGCTGGAAACCGAAGGTGATGACGCAATTTTCAACACCCTGTTAGGCCTACCTACCGTCCTAGCTTATTGGAGTGACCAATGAATACGCACGAGCTTGTCGCCATTTTGCTGTCAGCATCACTGATTGCCGCCTGTGGCAGCGGACAACGGTTGGCGAAGGGAAGCAGCGGGCAGGTCTCGGTGAATGCAGTACCTAGAGACGTCCCCGTCTATTTGAAAAAGGGAGCGACAGGCTGGACCGCGAGCCTTGACGGATCTGTGCGCGATCCAAGCGTCGAACGTGTTCTTTTTCGCAAGGATACGTCTTGGCAGGATGAACCAATCCTGGCGTTCGAGAAGGAAGACGATAAACACGGGAAGGCAGCCAACTGCATACGGAAGTATTCAGACAGAAATGATCCGAAGGGAGGCAATTACGGTCGCTGCAACTCCAGTTTCTATACAGAGGCAACCGCTGGTTCGGCTGCGTACAATGTTGCTCGCGGAATACTGTCCCTTGGATTGGGAACGATCAACGATGCCTCAAGCGACACATTCTCGGTGATCAAGACCTTTGATCACTCAAGCTACAAGGAGGCGCTTGACGCCTCACGCGCTGCAGAAGTTGCGCGTGCAGGCGTCGGGCTTCTCAACTACCGTCAGGAGTTCCAGAAGGCGAGGACCATCACCGATTTCAAACTCTTTGTCTCGAATTACGAAGGCGTATTCGACCCTGAAAACCGCGTGGCGGTGGCAAAACGCAACATCGCAGAGATTAGCGAGCGCGAGCAAGCAGAGCGAATTCGGGCAGAGCAAGCAGCCCAACAAGAAGTCGCTGCGCAGAAAGTCATCGAAGCAACGATCAAGTTCGGCGATTCTATTTTGGTGAGGGGGTTCACCTATGGAGGCATTCCGGCGACCGTTCTCGAGGTGCGAAAGCCGCTTGTTCATGTTCAGTGGGGCGATGGATATAACATGGGCGAAAGCACTCGCTGGATTCAGCTTGATCAGGTTAAGTCGATAGTCAAGCGCTAGTGTAGTGCTGAGATTTTGATGGTACTTATGTGAGGCGCAGGTTCGCTTTTTTGCAGGTGGTAGGGCGGACGAGCGTAACGTTATCCGCCGCATGGAGTTCATACGGCGGAAGGCGGTGCGCTTTTCCACCCACAGGCTATTCGCGTAAGTTCAGAATAGTGTGCAGCACGACACTAGACCGCCTTGTGCTGCCGATATCGGCGCTCGACAAGGCGCTGTACGGCAACGCGGCGCGGCTGTTTGGGCTTTAGTGAGCGTTCGACGCCGCATGAAGACGGGGGCACGACGTGCCCCCGCTTCGTGCCTCCTGTCCGTGGCGTGCGCGGACTGCCGAGCGCATGGAAGTGTGGCTCGTCCGGCGCACTTGGCTCAGGTCGTTGCAGTGCCAAGCAGATGGCGCGCCAGTGCCAGCGTGTGGCGGCGCAATTCGGGCACCGCGATCGCTTCCCAGTAACGCGCCCGCAGCATCGGCCCGACGTAATGCACGCCCGGCACCTTGCGGCCGTCCGCGCC
>JAFEDI010000096.1 GCA_018241725.1 Pseudomonadota bacterium
ACCTCGCGCAGACGCTCCACCGTCGTGTTCGTGTCGTCCTTCAACTGACCGAACGTCCCGCTGTATTCCGCCGTGATCTTCTCCGTCAGGTCACCCCGCGCAATCGCGTTCAGAACACGCGCAAGGTCGTTCAAACTCCCGGCCACACCTTCCATGAGGCGATTGATCCCATCCGTCAGATCGACAAAGAAGCCGGTCTTGCCCTCACGGTGCAAACGGGCCGAGAAGTCGCCATCCGCCGCAGCCGACACGATGGCCTGAATTTCACGTTCAGCCGCCAGCTCATCGGTACGGTCACGCCATTCGCCAACCGACCCCAAGCGCTCTCCGCCCGCATTGAAGATCGGGCTGGTCACCACCTCGAAACTACGCCCGCCAATCTCCATCATGCTGCGCGTGGTCTGCTGCAGCGCCGCCAAGCGCTGGCGTGCAGCGGACGGATCGGCATACAAGCGGGTGATATCGCTACCCACGAAGCTGTCGGCGCGGAAACCCTGCACGCTCTTGCAGATCTCCCCTTCGATTCCACGAATGGTCTTCACCAAAGCTGGATTGGCATAGATAACCCGGCCATCGGGCTCGGCGATCCGCACGTTTGTCTCGACGCTGTCCAATGCCTGGCGAATGCGTGCGTTCTCATCACTAACCCGCTGTTGCTCGGCAATATCGCTGCCCAGCTTGACCTGCATCGCCTCAAGCGCTTGCATGACACGCCCCACCTCGTCATTGCGGCTGACATCGATCTCATTGTCGTAACGGCCGTTGGCCACACTCTGGGCAGTCCGTACCATTGCCGCCAACGGACCCGCGATCAGGCCACGCAACAGCCCAAAGATGAGCCCTGCCAGCAATACCGTTGCCAGCAGGCTGATGCCCAGCAGCATGACGCCGATGTTGCGGGAAACGCTCTCAAATTCATCCATGTAGGTACCGCCGGCGATCAGCCAGTTCCATTCAGGAAAGCTGTCGAAAGCCACAACTTTGTCGCGGGCCGAGGTCTCGTTCAGTTCTGCATTCAGCCACGGATAGCGGATCACCCCCTGCTTTCGCTCGAGCATCTCGCGGATGAACGGACTCCCACTCGCATCCTTCGATTCGAGAACACTCTGCCCTTCCTTGGCGGGATGAACGACCAGGGTTCCCTGGGCCTTGCCCGCCGTGGTGTCCAGCACATAAGCATAGCCCGAGTTACCAAAGCGGACCGTCTTGATCTGCTGGCGCAAGGCCGCCATCTCCTCGGCAAACTTGCGTCCGACAAAGGTGGCACCAATCACCTTTCCACTGGCGTCCTTGATCGGAGCATAGCCAGTGTAAGCATCGACACCGAACAACACGGCCTTACCCACGTAGCGCTCACCGGCCAGCAAACGGGCATAGGCAGGGCTGTCATGGGCCAGCGTAGTCCCGACGGCGCGCTCGCCGTTCTCCTTTTTCACCGAGGTGGCGACCCGGTAGAACTCGTCCCCTTTCCGGGCAAAAAGAGTGGCCACCGCGCCGCTAGTGGCGGTGAAGCGATCCACCTCCTGGGTACGCAGGTTCATCACCGTACTGCCGTTGAGCAGCACCGGCATTCCCTCGCCTGCGGCGTTGACGGTGAAGCCCTCCCCCAGGCTGGACGCGAAGAGGTTGCCGAGCCTGTCGGTTTCAACTCGCAAGCTCTGTGCCTTGGACTCGACCAGCGCCCGCACTGCCGCCACCTTGTCGGACACCACGGCCAGCCCTTGCGCTTCGAGCGCCTCGCTGGCGCGTTCGCGCATATAAAGCGAACCAGAGCCAAGGATGACCACCAGCGCCAACGTCGCAGCCAGTGCAGAACGCGCGGCCAGCGATTTACGGCCCAACCAGCGTCCAAACTTGAGCCCAACGCCACCCGACACGACCTTGCCGTCCATGATCTGCTTGCTGCCGGCCTTGCCCTCGCGGAACAGGGCATAGGCCGCCTCCGCAGCGCGAATCTTGTCTACGCTGGCCTTGCGTCGCACCGACATGTAACCAAGAACACGACCGTTGTCGAAAATCGGCGAAGCATGGGCTTCGACCCAGTAGAAATCCCCGTTTTTGCAGCGGTTCTTGACCATCCCGACCCATGGACGTTCAGCCTTCAGGGCCTGCCACATGTCGGCAAAGGCCTCCACCGGCATATCAGGATGGCGCACGATGTTGTGGGGCTGACCGAGCAGCTCTTCCTCGGCAAATCCGCTGATAGCGATGAAATCCGAATTGATATAGGTGATCTGCCCTTTGAGATCGGTCTTGGACACGATCAGCGTCGCCTCCTTCAATTCAACCTCGTGCTGGGTCACCGGCATATTTATTTTCATCTCGAATCCTTCCCTCGCCAACAGCACACGACAGCCAATGGCCAATCAGATGTTCAAAACTCTTCCCACTCAGCTTCCGCCAGATTCACAGCCCCTGCTTTCAGTTTGGGCAAAGGCGCCGCGACCTTGCTTCCCCCACCCCCTTTTTCGCCCCTGACGCGGGCCGGCAAAGGCGTCACGCTAGCCCTCGGAGCGGCCGGTATCGGGGCAGGCACGGGAAGACCCGCACAGCTCTGCTTCATATGGCGTATTTCTTGAATCGTTTCGTCCGAAAGCACCGAGAACTCATTGAGCAACAAACGCCGCGCTCCCGCGTCATCCCCATCCTGCTTGGCACGGATGACGGCACCAGCGCAGGCATGAAAATCCGCGTGCTTGCCACGCAAGGCTGCGTAATGGGAATTGCTGGCATAACGCTTGCCTTCCCCATGTATCCAGCACCCAAGCAGGCATTTGTCGTCACGGGAAACCACCGCAGGATCCAGAGCCTCCCCTTCGCCGGACAGGTAATTGCGCAACTTGTGCTTCCAGCCCATATGCGCCTGGATCACCCCATCGAAATCCAGATTCGCAGGAGCAGGCTCTCCGGCCTGGGCGACCAGACGGAAGGTACTGACCGCACGGACGAGGCTGCGGGCCTGGTCTTCCAGGCTCTCGGCCGCCGCCGCGGCCTCTTCCACCAGCGCCGCGTTCTGCTGCGTCACCTCGTCCATCTGGCCCACCGCCTGCGTGACCTGCTCGATCCCGCCGCT
>JAFEDI010000097.1 GCA_018241725.1 Pseudomonadota bacterium
CATTTTTTCGCACCCCGGTGCGGGTGTCGGGGAATCGAGACCCCGCAGGGCGGCACGCGCTGCCGGGGAACCTTTCCGGTTTATACTCATCTCGATACGCAGAACAACCCGTTCGCGGGAGTGGATGGCGTTTGAACGGGGGTAGCCCCGCGCCTGACGGAGACTTTATGCGCAGCAAACTGCAGCAAGCCGGCCTGGTATTCACAGGGTTGTGTGCCGGGATTCTCATCAGCCTCAATTTCTCGGCAAATGCGGACAAGGCAGCCCTCGCACCATTGCCGGTCGAGGAGTTGCGCAATCTGGCGGATGTCTTCAACGCCATCAAGCAGGGTTATGTTGAGCCGGTCGAGGACAAGAAGCTGATCACCTATGCGATCAGCGGCATGCTGTCCAATCTCGATCCCCATTCGGCCTACCTGGACGCAGAGGCCTTCAAGGATCTGCAGGTCGGTACGCAAGGCGAATTTGGCGGTCTTGGCATCGAGGTCGGTTCGGAGGACGGTTTCGTCAAGGTGATCTCGCCGATCGAGGATACGCCGGCATTCCGGGCCGGTATCAAGGCCGGTGACCTGATCATCAAGCTCGACGATACATCGGTGAAGGGCATGTCGCTCAACGACGCGGTCAAGCGCATGCGTGGCAAGCCCAAGACCAATATCGTCCTGACCATCGCCCGCAAGGGAGAGCCCAAGCCCATCGTCGTCACGCTGATGCGGGAAGTTATCAAGGTCCAGAGCGTCAAGTCCAAGCTGGTGGAGCCGGGGTATGGCTATGTGCGCGTCGTCCAGTTCCAGGAGCAGACGGCGGCGTCCCTGGTTCAGCATCTCGAACGGCTGGTAAAGCAGGGTAGCCTGAAGGGGCTTGTCCTCGATCTGCGCAACGATCCGGGTGGCTTGCTCAATAGTGCCATCGGTGTGTCCGCGGCCTTCCTGCCGCCGCAGGCTTTGGTGGTATCCACCGATGGCCGTACCGACGACGCCAAGCGCAAGTATCTGGCCATGCCGGACGACTACCTGCGTGGCTCCCGCGACGATTACATCAAGAACGTGCCGGCCTCCATCAAGACGGTGCCGATGGTGGTGCTGGTCAATGGCGGCTCCGCCTCGGCATCGGAAATCGTGGCCGGAGCGCTGCAGGATCACAAGCGAGCCGTAGTGATGGGTACCCAGAGCTTCGGCAAGGGCTCGGTGCAGACCATCCTGCCGCTCAACAACAATGCGGCGATCAAGCTGACCACGGCGCGCTACTTCACGCCGAGTGGCCGTTCGATCCAGGCCAAGGGCATTTCGCCTGACATCGTCGTGGAAGAAACGCCCAACGGTTCTTCCCGCGATCATCTGCGAGAGGCGGACTTGGAGCGTCACCTTTCCAATGGCAAGGAGCCTGAAGTCGTCAAGATGGATGCGCCGGTAGCGCCGAAGAAGGATGTGCCGGTCAAGGGCCGTGACAAGGACAAGTCGAAGGATGACGACGAACTGAAGCCGCCGTTCGAGATTGCCGGCAAGGACGACTATCAACTGGCCCAGGCGGTGAATTTGCTCAAGGGACTGCAGATCCTCCAGAATAGCGGCAAGTGACCATCTTGCCGGAGGTTCGATCATGCGACGCGAGACTGCTTACAAGCTGGCCGGACGGAAGCATGCTAGTCCGGCGCATCACGCCGCCGCTGGCCTCGCGAAATGTCGGGAGATCCGTTTCAAGGATCTCCCGCCTGGTCAAGTGGAGCAGGCGCGGCGTTCGCTTGCGGCGCTGGCGGGGGTGAAGGTCGAGGCCGGGCGTGACATGCTGTCGCTGATCGTGCATTACAACGTGCTCGATTACACCCTTGAGCGTCTCGAAAATGCGCTATCGGATGCAGGCTTCCATCTCGATCGTCCCTTGCTGGTCCGTCTGCTCCGGGCGCTGATCTACTACGTGGAGGAGACTCAGGTGCATAACCTGCGCTCCCCGGAACGGCTGATCAAGCAATCCCACGAGGTTTACATCCATGCCTATGCGGCCCATCCGCATGGCGATCACGACGATACGCCGCCTGATCTGCGCGATTTCAAATGATTCCGGGCTGTTGGCCCGGACCATCTCTCTCATCCCCATTCAGTCATGAACGACGAACAGCTGCTGCGCTATTCGCGCCATATCCTGCTTCCCCAGATCGGCATCGAAGGGCAGGATGCCATCGTTGCCGCCCGCGTGCTGGTTGTCGGCGCCGGGGGGCTTGGCTCACCGGCTGCCATGTACCTGGCGGCTGCCGGTGTTGGGACGCTGGTGCTGGCGGATGGTGACACCGTTGATCTGACCAACCTGCAACGGCAGATCCTGCACAGCCAGGAGGGCGTTGGGCGGCTTAAGGTGGAGTCCGGCAGCGACACCCTGGCGCGCCTGAATCCGGAGGTCCGCGTCGTGCCGATCGGTCGGCGCCTGGAGGGGGCAGAACTGGAGGCCGAGATTGCCGCGGCGGACTTGGTGCTCGACTGCTCCGACAACTTCGCCACCCGCCATGCCATCAACCGGGCCTGTGTGGCTCTCCGCAAGCCGCTGGTGTCGGGTGCTGCTGTGCGTTTCGATGGTCAGGTGTCGGTGTTCGACCTGCGGTCCAACGACAGTCCGTGCTACCACTGCCTGTTTCCGGAAGGCGAGGACGTGGAGGAGGTGCGCTGCGCGGTGATGGGCGTGTTCGCTCCGATCACCGGCATTGTTGGTGCCGTGCAGGCAGCCGAAGCGCTCAAGCTGCTGGTGGGGTGTGGCGAGACCCTGACGGGCCGCTTGCTGCTGCTCGACGCGCTGGCGATGGACTGGCGGACGATCCGGCTGGGCCGCGATCCAGGCTGCGCGGTGTGCGCGTCACGCTGAGCTCTGTGTGTTGTTTCGTTTGAACAAGGCGTTGGCGAATTGCTTCAGACCCAGTTTCTGCTGTTGCCAGAAATCGTTGCGGGCAGCGATCTCGGACGGCGTTTTTTCGTGGATGCCGGTTGGCGGGATGTCGTCCTGCAGGTAGAGGGTGCCGAATAGCATGTCCCACACCGGCAGCAGGATCGCGAAGTTGCAGCCGTAGCGGAAACGCGGGTCGGCTGGGAGGTCAAGTGCATGGTGCCAGCGGTGGTAGAGAGGGCCGACGATCAGCCTTTCTCCAACGGGGCCGAAGCGGAGGCGGGTGTTGGTGTGGGACAGGTTTTCCACCAGCCGCAGGGCGATCAGCAGGCCGAGGAAGTGGCCCGGCGGCACGCCGATCAGCAGGGACAGGCAGGCGAACCAGACGCCGGCGATCAGGTCGTCGAGCAGGTGGTTGCGGGAGTCCGTCCAGAAGGACATCTGCCGCTGGGAATGATGGATGCCGTGCAAGGCCCACCACCAGTGCCAGGTGTGTGACAGGCGATGGCGCCAGTATTCGGCAAAATCGAGGATCACGAGGTAGATCAGGAAGCTGGCCAGCGGGTGGTAGTCGAGGGTGGGCAGCCAGTCCTCCAGCTGATGCGGAATGATGTCGTGAAAGCGCAGCCAGCCTTCCAGTTCGCTGAAGCCAGGCGCCAGCAGGATGAACACCGCGAGCGGAACGATGCCCAGGCGATTGAGGATGGAGTAGAGCACGTCCACGCGAACGGCCCCGCGCTCAGCCCACTTTTCAGCTGGCCACAGGGCTTCCAGTGGTCGTAGTAGTACAAAGGCGGCGCTGAGTTCGATGGCGCCGAGCAGGACGAATTCGACGCCATCGAAGCCCATTTCCGCGTAGCTCGCAAAGCCGGTGGCGAACAGCAGCGGCTGGACCAGGGTGTCGAAAAGCCAGCCCTGGGTGCGGACGAAAAGGTCCACCAGCCAGTCCATTACGGCGTGCTCACTGTGGCGAAGCAGAAGCCGCGAGCCTTGAGTCCGGCGATCAGCGGATCCAGCATCGGCGCAAAGGGATCCTTGCGCGACCAGATGCCCAGATGGGCGAGCAGCACATCTCCGTCCTTGATGTTGGCCAGCGCCCGTTTGAGCAGTGTTTCGTTGGGATAGGCCCCGGAGGGCAGTTCGTCGCCGAGGAAGCCAGCCGCCGACCAGCCCACGTGCCGGTAGCCGCATTGCTTTGCCGCTTTCAGCGTGAGGGGCGTCGTGTGGCCGCCGGGCGCGCGCCAGATCGGGTCGAGGTGGCGGCCGGTGAGTTCGGCGAAGCGCTCGTCCGGCTGCTTCACTTCCGCGCAGATCTGTGCCGCATCAAGTTTTTCGCGCTGCCCGTCCATCAACTGGTAAACCACCCGGCCGTCGTCGAGATCCTTGCGGAACGCGCCGTGACGCCAGGTGTGGCTGCCGAAGGCGTGCCCTTCCGCCACGCGTGCCTTCCAGTACGGGGCCCAGGATGCGTCAAGGGCCATGTCGCCGCGGCTGGTCTTTTCCTGGGCAACGAAGAAGGTCGCCTTGATGTGGTGCTTCTGCAGGATTTCGGCAATCGGTTCCGCGTAGCGCATGTTGCCGGTGTCGAGCGTGAGGTAGACCGTGCCCTTGCAGGACGCCTCTTCGGCGGCGACCGTGTGAGCCGCCGACGCAGCGATGAGCACCAAGGACAGCATTAGGCGCCGGATATGCATCACCGCCTCGCCGCGTGCTTGAGAAAGAACACGCCGTGGGGTGAGCGCCCGACGGGGATGGAGCGCGACACCGCCTTCTGCTCCAGGTCCAGCACCTGCACCTTGCGGGCGAAGCGCGCCGTAGCCCATAGTTCCTTGCCGTCGGCGCGGATCTCCATGTCGTCGGGGCCTCCGGGAACGTCATATTGTTCGACCTCGCTGAGGGTCTGTGTGTCCACCAGGGAGATGCTGCCCTTCATGCTGCGGTTCGATACGAAGACGTGGCGCCCGTCACCGCGCGCCAGGAAGTTGTGGGCGGCTTTGTCCGTGGTGATCTTCTTGATGGACTTGCGCGCCCGCCAGTCGATGACCTCCACGTAATCGGCGCCCATGATCGCCACCAGCAGGTACTTGTCGTCAGGCGTCATGTAGATGCCGGCGGGGGTCGGGCCGACGTTCATCTTCCAGACCGGTTGCTGCGTCTTGAGATCGATGGCGAGGATCTCGTCGGATTCCTGCAGTGTGACGAAGACGTACTGGCTGGCCTTGTCGAAGGCCATGTGCGAAGGCGTCTTGGCGGCGGGGACGCGGGCGACCAGAGAGAAATCGGCGGCCCTGTATAGATCGACCCGGTCCAGGCGCAGGGAGTTGGCGACGAACCACTTCTTGTCCGGCGAGAAGCCGAGCTGGTAGGGGTCGGAGATGTTCTTGACGCGCTTCTGTTCCTGGCCCGTGCGGGGATCGAAGAAGACCAGTTCGTTGGAGATCGCACAGGCGACGATCACCGAACTGTCGTCCGGTGTCGCCATCAGGTGGTGGGGTTCCTTGCAGGCCGGGATACGGCCGGTTTCCTTGTAGCTGACCGTATCGATGAGGCTGACGTTTTCGTCCCCCGAGTTCAGGACGAGAGCTGTCTCTGCCCAGGCAGAGGCTGCCAGACAGGCGAAAATGACGGAGCCGATTAGGCGTGCAGGCTTCATGGAGCGGTCGCGTTGCGGATATAGAGAGTTAACGGCTCGAATGCTCGCACGTTGACCGCTCCGACCAGTGCCGGCGTGATGAGTTTTGTGTCAGCGCGGTGCCCAGTTCAGACTGGGCGGGCGACGATCCGCAAATCGCGGCCGACCTGGCGGACGTCGCGGAAGGCGAGCTCCCGCTTGTCGGCCAGGTTGCTCAGTGCCGGCAGGTTGAACAGGCCACGGGCATCGTCTCCGGCAAGGGAGGGGGCGAGATAGAGGATCAGCTCGTCTACGCAGCCTTCCCTAAGCAGGGAGCCGTTGAGCTTGAAGCCGCTTTCGGCCAGCACTTCGTTGATGCCGCGCTGGCCGAGTTCGGTCATCAGGGCGGGAAGATCCACCTTCCCGCCGTTGTTAGGCAGGATCAGCACGTCGGCGCCCCGGTGCTGCAGTGCTGCGATGCGCTCGGCATCCTTGACGGCACCGGCCACCAGCACCCGGCCGCCGTCGAGAATCTTGGCGTTGAGCGGCGTTTCCAGGCGAGCGTCCACGATGATGCGCAGGGGCTGGCGTTCAGTGGGGATCGCGCGGACGTTGAGCTGCGGATCGTCGTCGCGCACGGTGCCGATGCCGGTGAGCACCGCGCAGGAGCGGGCGCGCCAGCGGTGCGCGTCGCGGCGGGCGTCGTCACCGGTGATCCATTGGGAGACGCCGTTGTTCAGTGCGGTCTTGCCGTCCAGCGTGGCGGCAGCCTTCAGGCGCAGCCACGGGCGGCCGCGGGTCATGCGTGAGATGAAGCCGATGTTGAGTTCGCGGGCTTCATGTTCCTGCACGCCGGCGACGGTCGCAATGCCGGCGTCGCGCAGGCGAGCCAGACCGCGTCCGGCAACCAGCGGGTTCGGATCTTCCATCGCGGCAACGACGCGGGCCACGCCCGCCTTGATCAGTGCGTCGGCGCAGGGCGGCGTGCGACCGTGGTGGGAGCAGGGTTCCAGCGTCACGTAGGCGGTGGCGCTACGAGCCTGTTCGCCCGCCATCGCGAGGGCGTGCACTTCTGCGTGGGGCTCGCCGGCACGTACGTGCCAGCCTTCGCCGACGATCGTGCCGTCACGCACGATGACGCAGCCGACGCGGGGATTCGGGGTGGTCGTGAACAGTCCGCGCTCGGCCAGTTCGAGGGCGCGGGCCATCCACCGGTAGTCGTCGGCGGTGGCGCTCATGGCAGTGGAACCTTCAGGAAACCTTGGGGGGGCGGCCACGGGGCCGGGAGGTGACTTCGCGGATGACTTCCGAGAATTCGTCCACGTCGGCAAAGGCGCGGTAAACCGATGCGAAACGGATGTAGGCGACTTTGTCGAGCTTCTTGAGCTCGCGCATCACCAGTTCGCCGATGCGTTCGGAGGCGATTTCGCGTTCGCCGGAGGCGAGCAGCTTGGCCTCGATGCGATCGACGGCGGCCTCGACGTTCTCGGCGGTGACGGGGCGCTTGCGCAGCGCCAGCTTCAGGCTCCCGAGGAGCTTGTCGCGGTTGAAGTCGGCACGGCTGCCGTTCTTCTTGACCACCTGGGGCATCTTGAGGTCGATGCGCTCGTAGGTGGTGAAGCGCTTGTCGCAGGACAGGCAGCGACGGCGGCGCCGTACGGTGTCACCGTCCTCGTTTTCACGGGTGTCGGTGACTTGCGTATTGTCGGCGCCGCAGAAGGGGCAATGCATGGGTTAATGCGCGTCCCTGTCGCTGGTGAGGCTTAAGCGCCGTACACCGGGAACTTGCGGCACAGTTCGGAAACCTTGGCGCGCACGTTCTCGATGGTGGCTTCGTCCTTCGGATTGTCGAGCACGTCGGCAATCAGGTGGGCGATGCGCTCGGCTTCGATCTCGGTAAAGCCACGGGTGGTCATCGCCGGCGAGCCGATGCGGATGCCGGAGGTGACGAAGGGCTTCTGCGGATCGTTGGGGATCGAGTTCTTGTTGACGGTGATGTGGGCGCTGCCGAGGACGGCTTCGGCTTCCTTGCCGGTGATGTTCTTGGACTGGAGGTCCACCAGGAACACGTGGCTTTCGGTACGGCCGGAGATGATGCGCAGGCCGCGCTCTTCACCGAGGACGCGGGCCATCACGCGGGCATTGGCGATGACCTGTTCCTGGTATTGCTTGAACTCGGGGCCGGCGGCTTCCTTGAAGGCGACGGCCTTGGCGGCGATGACGTGCATCAGCGGGCCACCCTGCAGGCCCGGGAAGATGGCGGAGTTGATCGCCTTCTCGTGCTCGGCCTTCATCAGGATGATGCCGCCGCGGGGGCCGCGGAGGGTCTTGTGGGTGGTGGAGGTCACCACGTCGGCGTGGGGAACCGGGTTCGGGTAGTAGCCGGCGGCGATCAGGCCGGCGTAGTGGGCCATGTCCACCCAGAAGATGGCGCCGATTTCCTTGGCGATCTTGGCGAAGCGCTCGAAGTCGATGCGCAGCGCGTAGGCGGAGGCGCCGGCGATGATGATGCGCGGCTTGTGCTCGCGGGCCAGCGCTTCCATCTTGTCGTAGTCGATCTCTTCCTTCTCGTTGAGACCGTAGGCCACGACGTTGAACCACTTGCCGGACATGTTCAGCGGCATGCCGTGGGTCAGGTGGCCGCCTTCGGCGAGGCTCATGCCCATGATGGTGTCGCCGGGCTTGGCAAAGGCCATCAGGACGGCCTGGTTGGCCTGGGAGCCGGAGTTCGGCTGGACGTTGGCGGCTTCGGCACCGAACAGGGCCTTCAGGCGGTCGATGGCCAGCTGCTCGGCCACGTCCACGTGCTCACAGCCACCGTAGTAACGCTTGCCCGGATAACCTTCCGCGTACTTGTTGGTGAGCTGGGAGCCCTGGGCTTCCATGACAGCTGCACTGACGTAGTTCTCGGAGGCGATCAGTTCGATGTGATCTTCCTGACGGCGGTTTTCGGCCTCAATGGCCTGCCAGAGTTCGGGGTCGACCTTGGCGAGGGTATTTTGCTTGGAAAACATGGCGATCCAGGTGGACTTGAGTCAAAAACGGAGTTTAACACGGCACCTCGGGCTTGCCGAAAGCTGCCGTGTTCGGAAAAGCAAGGAATGGCTTCAGACACGGAAGTGGCCGACCTTGGTTTCGAGGTCGGCGACCAGCTGTTCGAGATTCGTCGTCTGCTCGTGGGTACGGCGGGTGATCTGGTTGTTCTGCGCCGCCATCTGCGCGATACGCTCGACGCCTTGGGCCACGTCCTGGCTGGAGGTGCTCTGGGCGCGGGTGGTGTCAGCAATGTCGTTGACCGCGGCCGTGGTGCGGACGCTCTCGCTGCGGATTGTCTCCAGCATGGTACCCGATTCGGTAGCAAGGCCGACGCCGTCGCGTACGCCCGCGGTGACGCCCTGGATCATCGTGACGACGCGCTGGGCTTCGCTCTGCACCTCGGTCACTGTGGCCGAGATCTCGCGGGTCGAGTTGGCAGTGCGCTCGGCCAGCTTGCGCACCTCGTCGGCCACTACTGCGAAGCCGCGGCCGCTCTCGCCGGCGCGGGCAGCCTCGATGGCGGCGTTGAGGGCGAGCAGGTTGGTCTGTTCGGCGATTTCGTTGATCAGCTTGCCGATATTGGAGATCTGCGCCGAGCGATCGGACAGTTGGCGGACCGCCACCGCGGCCTCGTCGATCTCGCCGGCGATCCGCCCCATGCCGTCGATGACGCTGTGCACGCGGCCGCTCCCTTCGTCCGCATGAACCTGGGCTTGCTGCATCATGTCGCGGGCGATGGCGGCGCTGTCGGAAACATGGGTGACGCTGACGGCGAGCTCTTCGATGGCCGTGGCGAGACCGGCGGCGGCTTCACTCTGGGCGGCCGTGCTGTTCACCACCTCGTCCGAGCCCTGACGCACGGCGCGAGCTGCATCGCGGACGGCGTTGCCGGTGCGCATAACATCGCCGATCAGCGTGCCGATCTGGCGCGTGGTGGTGTCGAGGGAATGGGCGATCAGGTCCAGTTCGTTGCGACTGTCGGCGGGGGCGTCGGGGAAGCGTACGGTCAGGTCGCCGTGGCCGATGCGTCGAGTGGCCTCCAGCACTGCGTGGATAGGGGCGAGGCGATTGTGGGTGATGAAGTACAGCACCACTGCCAGCAGCAGGGCGCCACCTATGCACAGCGCGATCAGGGTGTTGCGCAGGCGGCGTGCTTCGACGGTGAATTCGTCGATGAAGCTGCCGGTGGCGACGATCCAGCCCCAGGATGGCGCCGTCTCGAAGACCACCATCTTGGGTTCGGTTTCAGGGCCGCCCGGGGTGCGCGACCACTTGTAGGTCATCGCACCCTGCTTGCGGCTGATCTGCTCCTCGACGATGCGGGTCAGGGCCGGGTTGTTGATCTCGCCGATCTGGCGGCCGCCGAGGCTGGGGTGATAGACCAGTTCGCTCTTGGCTGTCTCGTCAGCCGGGGCCAGTACGTAGGCGTAGCCGCTGCTGCCGGACTTGATTTCGGCGAGGGCCTTGAACAGGCGTTCCATGTCGCCGCTGATGTCTACGCGGGTGGACAGGGCGCCGACGACCTTGCCAGAGGCATCGGTCAGTGGCTCGATGGCCGAGATGTAGTACTTGCCGCTGCGCTTGACCACGCCGGCGTAGCTCTTGCCCGTCAGTAGGGCTGCGCTCTCCTTGCTTTTGCGGGGCAGGGTGCTGCCTTCGGCGCTGCTGCCGTCCTTGTTCTTCAGCAGCGTGGCGGCGCGCACGAAGTCGTCGCCGGAGCGCAGCAGCAGGGCGGGGTCGGCGTCGATCTGCTGGCGCAGGGACTCCAACAGTGCGGTGTTGCTGTTGAGAGTGCGCTCGTTGGTATGTACCACCGGTACGTCGTAACTGCCGGCCTTGACGGTCTCCGGGCCGATGCGCAGTGTGCCGAGGGCCGTTTTGAGGCGGATGGCGCCCCGGCCGGCATGGGCGATCGCGTTGCCATGGCTCAGTTCTAGCATGCGGACGATACCCGTCACCTGGTGGGTGAGTTCGTCCTCGGTTTTGGCCAGTGCAGCGTTCTCGGCGAAATAGGTCGTGAAGGCGATTAGAGCGCCGAATATGACGATGCTGACCAGCGCCGCAGCAAGGGACAGTTGATGGACGAGGGATTGGCGGTCGAATTTAAGCATGACGGGACTCCTGCCGGTTCGCGCCCCGGACGGGCTGCGTGCTCGTCCGGGGCATCGGCGGAGTCCCGGGAAACTTTAGGGTTTCCCGATGATGAAGTGCTGAAATCAGGCGTTGTTGAGTTCGTCCAGTGCGCTGTCCAGGTGACGTTGCTCGCCCCAGGAGATTAGCGACCAGCTGTTGCCGTCGTGGCCGATCCAGTTGAGTGCAGCATTGGGGATAGTGAAATCCCGAGGGGTTTCCAGCGGCTTGCCGGCGGCCAGGCGGTGGGCGATGTCGAGGACACCACCGTGGGTGACGACCAGCACGGTGCCGCCGCGGTGGGTTGCGACAATGGCATTGAGCCTGTCGTAGATGCGGCGCGCAAACTCCCGCAGGCTCTCGCCGCCCTCAGGGAAGGCGAAGTCCGGATCGCGGGTTTCAAAACGGTGGTACTCGGCCGGAAATTGCGCGCGGGCTTCGTCGTAGGTGAGGGCCTGGAAGATGCCGTAGTGGCGTTCGCGCAGCCCTGCGTCGAGGGTCAGGCTGAGACCGTTGAGGGTAGTCACGGCCTCGGCCGTCTGGCGGGCGCGGGTGAGGTCGGAACTGTAGGCGGCGTCGAAGCGCTCGCCGGCCAGGCTGGTCGCGGTGGCCTGGGCCTGGATCAGACCGTGATCGTTGAGGGGGATGTCGATGTGGCCCTGAAGGCGGCGCTCCGTGTTCCAGGGCGTCTCGCCGTGGCGAACCAGGCAGATACGTGTAGACATTGCTGCAATGCGGGAGAGGGTGAACAGAAAGCCAATTATCTCACGTAGCGGAGGGGTGTTGCGCCGCACACTCGCCGGGCGGGTCACGGATAGCACGCGGCCGAAGTGTGAGCACAGAGCCAATCTCGCCGATAATCTGGAGCCAAAGAACATGGGCTGCGCCTTGTGGGGCGTGCCTTTCATACGCTAAAGGAGACGCGGGACGTGCACGCCCTGCTCAAGACTTCAGGCCTCATCGATGCCCTCACGGAGCGTGTCGGCAAGGCAGCGACCTGGCTCGTACTGGTCGTCACCCTCGTCAGTGCCGGCAATGCCTTTGTGCGTTATCTGTTCAATTTCAGCTCCAACGGTCTGCTGGAGGTCCAGTGGTATTTGTTTTCGGCGATCTTCCTGCTGTGCGGGGGTTACACGTTGTTGAAGAACGAGCATGTGCGCATCGACGTGGTGGCGGGACGGTTCTCGCCAAGGGGGCAGGCCTGGATCGACATCGTCGGGACGCTGTTCTTCCTTGCGCCGATGGCGGTGGCGGTGCTCTACCTGTCGTGGCCGATCTTCGTCGAGTCCTACCGGGCCGGCGAACAGTCGTCGAACGCCGGTGGGCTGCTGGTGTGGCCGGTGCGGGCGCTGGTGCCGGCGGGCTTTGCGCTGCTGGTGCTGCAGGGTGTTTCCGAGCTCATCAAGCGGGTGGCCTTTCTGCAAGGGCTGATCGGTGATCCGAATGCCAAACCGCAGGCGGCCACACCCGAGAGCGAACTGGTGCAGGCCATCGAGGCGCAGCGTGGGGGGCGGAGCTGATGGCGTTCATCGCTGCCAACATGGCGCCCCTGATGTTCGGGGCACTGATCCTGTTCCTGCTGTTCGGCTATCCGGTGGCCTTTGCGCTGGCCGCCAACGGCATCGTTTTCGGCCTGCTCGGGATTGAACTGGGGCTGCTCACGCCATCCCTGTTCCAGGCGTTGCCGGATCGGATCTTCGGGGTGATGTCCAACGACACCCTGCTGGCGATCCCGTTCTTCACCTTCATGGGCCTGATACTCGAGCGTTCGGGCATGGCCGAGGATCTGCTCGACACCATCGGCCAGCTGTTCGGGCCGGTACGTGGAGGCCTGGCCTTCGCGGTGATCTTCGTCGGCGCGATCCTCGCCGCGACGACGGGCGTGGTGGCGGCTTCCGTGATTTCGATGGGCTTGATCTCCCTGCCGATCATGATGCGCTATGGCTACGATAAACGCCTGGCATCCGGGGTGATCGCAGCCTCTGGCACGTTGGCCCAGATCATCCCGCCGTCCCTGGTGCTGATCGTGATGGCCGACCAACTCGGCCGCCCAGTTGGCGACATGTACCAGGGGGCGCTGATTCCGGGTCTGCTGTTGACGGCCTTCTATGCGGCCTATGTAGCGCTGGTGGCGATTGTCCGGCCCGACCATGCGCCGGCTTTGCCGGCGGCGGCGCGTACTCTGCACGGCAGGCGCCTGCTGCTGCGGGTGCTGACCACGCTGGTGCCGCCCCTTCTGCTGATCTTCCTGGTGCTCGGCACGATCTTTCTCGGCATCGCTACTCCGACGGAGGGCGGTGCGATGGGGGCCTTCGGTGCATTGGTGCTGGCTGTGCTGCGGCGTCGCCTGGGCCTCCCTCTGTTGCGCCAGGCGATGGAAAGTACGGCCAAGCTGACCACCTTCGTGGTCTTCATCCTGGTCGGTGCGCGGGTGTTCTCGTTGACCTTTTACGGTGTGGAGGGCCACCTGTGGGTCGAACACTTGCTTACAGCGTTGCCAGGGGGGCAGGTTGGTTTCCTGATCACGGTGAACCTGCTGATCTTCGTACTGGCCTTCTTCCTCGATTTCTTCGAGCTGTCCTTCATCATCGTGCCGCTGCTGGCGCCGGTGGCCGAGAAGCTCGGCATCGATCTGATCTGGTTCGGCGTGTTGCTGGGCGTGAACATGCAGACTTCGTTCATGCACCCGCCATTCGGTTTTGCATTGTTCTTCTTGCGTTCCGTCGCACCACCGTCGATCAAGACCGCGCACATTTATTGGGGTGCGGTGCCCTTCGTGCTGATCCAGATCCTCATGGTGGTGTTGGTCATCCTGTTTCCGCAGTTGGTGACGATGGGCTTGGAGAAGCACGACAAGGTCGATATCGACCGGATCGAGATCGTCGTACCGACCGACGGCATGCTGGGCGACGAACCGGTGCAGTTCGACGAGGCGCCAGCGGAGCCGGATGGGATTCCGGTGCCGGCGGATGACCAGGAGGCCGTGCGGGCAATCGAGAAGGCTTTGCGCGGCGAGCTGAAGTAGGGGAGGGAGTCTGCCGCCGGAAATGACAGCGGCGCCTGAAGGCGCCGCTGTTGCCGTGGCTGTGTCGTTTCCGACCCGCCTCAGTTCTTGCCGTATTGGCTGGCGTCGTACATCAACGTGCCTTCGACAAAGGTATAGCGCACCTTGCCGGGCAGTTCGAGGCCAAGGAAGGGCGTGTTCTTGCCCTGGCTCTTGAGCATGCTGCGGGTGATCAACTGGTGGGCGTCGGCATCGAAGATGCACACGTCGGCGCGGGCGCCAACGGACAGGTGGCCACCCTTGGCGATGCCGGCGATTTTGGCGGCCTCCGAGGTGATGCGGGCGATGGCCTCGATCAGTGGCAACTGGTGCTCCTGAGCCCACTTCAGCGTGAGCGGCAGCAGCAACTCGAGGCCGGTGGTGCCGGGCTCGGACTCGCTGAACGGGGCCTGCTTGGCATCGTCGTCCACCGGCGTGTGGTCCGAACAGATCGCGTTGATGCGGCCGTCGGCCAGTGCCTTGGACAGTGCGAGGCGGTCGCGCTGGCCGCGGAACGGCGGTACCACGTGGCAGTGAGGGTTGAAGTAGCCGATGTCCAGGTCGCTCAGGTGCAGGTGGTGCGCGGCCACGTCGCAGGTGACGTCCACGCCGTCGGCACGGGCCTTCTCGATCAGATCAAGGCTCTCGGCACAGGACACGCGGGTGATGTGCAGGCGGGCGCCGGTCTGGCGGGCCAGGCGCAGGTAGGTGTACAGCGCGACGATCTCGGCGCTGGCCGGGATGCCGGGCAGGCCCAGGCGGGACGCGACCTCGCCATCATGGGCCACGCCGCCCTTCGACAAGTAGGGGTCGAGCGGTTGCAGCCACACGCGGAAGCCGAAGGTGGCGGCGTATTGCATGGCGCGGGCCAGCACGCGGGTGTCGAGGATGGGCACGTTGGCCTGGCTGAAGGCCACGCAGCCGGCTTCCACCAGTTCGGCCATCTCGGACAGCTGTTCGCCCTTGAGACCGATGGTCAGCGCGCCGACCGGGTAGACGTGGGCGCGATTGAGCTTCTTGGCCCGGTAGCACAGCATTTCGACGAGGCCGGGTTCGTCCAGTACCGGGTCGGTATCGGGCGGGATGGCCAGGCTGGTGATGCCGCCGGCCATCGCGGCGTCCATTTCGGATTCCAGCGTGGCCTTGTATTCGAAGCCGGGCTCACGCAGCCGGGCTGCCAGATCGATGAGGCCGGGGGCAACCACGTAGCCGGTGGCGTCGACGGTCCGGGCGGCAGTGAAACCTTCAGGCGCAGTGCCGACGCCGACGATCTTGCCGTCGGCGATGAAGAGGTCCTGGAGGGCGTCGATCTTGTTGGCCGGATCGATCAGGCGGCCATTCTTGATATGGATGGTCATCGTGGGAGTCCGGTTCAGTGGCTGCCGAGCATGCTCATCACGGCCATGCGGACCGCGATGCCGAAGGTGACCTGCGGGAGGATCACGGCCTGGCCGCCGTCGGCCACGGCGGAGTCGATTTCGACGCCACGGTTCATCGGGCCCGGGTGCATCACGATGGCGTCGGGCTTGGCTAGCGCCAGCTTCTCGGCGGTGAGGCCCCAGACTTTGAAGAACTCCTGAGGGCTGGGCAACAGCGCGCCGTTCATGCGTTCGTTCTGCAGGCGCAGCATCATTACCACGTCCACGCCCTTGAGGCCTTCTTCCATGCTGTGGCAGACGCGCACGCCCATCTTCTCGACATCGGTCGGGAGCAGGGTCTTGGGGCCGATGACGCGTACTTCGGGCACGCCGAGGGTGGTCAGCGCGGCGATCTGGGAGCGGGCGACGCGGGAGTGCAGCACATCACCGACGATGGCGACGGTGAGGTTGTGGAATTCCTTCTTGTAGTGCCGGATCGTGTACATGTCCAGCAGGCCCTGGGTCGGGTGCGCGTGGCGGCCGTCGCCGGCATTGACCACGTGGATGTGGTCGCGGCCGGTGTTCTCCAGGTGCTGGGCGATCAGGTAGGGCGCGCCGCTGGATTCGTGGCGCACCACGAACATGTCGGCCTGCATCGCACAGAGGTTGTCCACGGTGTCGAGCAGAGTCTCGCCCTTCTTCGTGGACGAGGTGGACACGTTGAGGTTGATGACGTCGGCAGACAGACGCTTGGCGGCGATCTCGAAGGTGGTGCGGGTGCGCGTGCTGTTCTCGAAGAACAGGTTGAAGACGCTCTTGCCGCGCAGCAGCGGGAGCTTCTTGACCTCGCGCTCGGCCACCTCGGTAAACGGGGCGGCGGTATCGAGGATCTGGGTGATGATGCCGCGGGGCAGGCCGTCGAGGGTCAGCAGGTGCTGCAGTTCGCCGTGCTTGTTGAGTTGGGGATTACGCATGGATCAGCCTCAGGGTGAGGGCGCCGGAGTCGTCGCGCTCAAGTTGGAGGTTTTGCCCGGCCGGCAGGGGTTCCGGCAGGGTGAGGGCACAAAAGCTCGCGGCAATGGGCAGTTCGCGTCCACCGCGATCGATGAGCACGGCCAGGTCCACGCGGGACGGGCGGCCGTAGTCGAAGAGTTCATTGAGGGCCGCACGGGTGGTGCGGCCGGTGTAGAGCACGTCGTCAACGATGACGATGTGGGTGTCTTCCACGTCGAAGGGGATCTTGGAGCCTTGAGGCTGAGGGTGCAGGCCCTTGGCTGAATAGTCGTCCCGGTAGAAGCTCACATCTATGCTGCCCAGCGGTTGGGACAGGCCCAGCAGCGCGTGCAGGCGCTCGGCCAGCCACACGCCGCCGGTGTGGATGCCGACCAGGCAGGTGGCGGGAGAGACGTGGGGGCGCATCGATTCGGCCAGCGCGCCGATGAGCTGTTCGGCTTCAGGAAGCTGCATGTTTGGCACTTTCGAAGTACTGGAGCAGGATGATCTGGGCGGCTGCGGAATCCAGTCGCGGCTTTTGCTTGCGCCAGCCATGGTGGCCGGCTTCGGAGAGTCGTTCTTCCGCTTCGGCGGAGGACAGGCGCTCGTCCACCAGGACCACGGGCAGGCCGTAGCGGCCATGGAGCTGGTTGGCGAAGCGGCGGCAGCGGGCTGTCATGGCGTGCTCGGCGCCGTCCAGGTGGGTTGGCAGGCCAACCACCAGGGACGCGGGTCTCCACTCGGCCAGCAGTTTTTCGATGGCGGCAAAGCGGGCTGCGTTGGCTTCTTCGGCAATCGCAGTGAGCGGGTGGGCATGGCTGGTTTCAGTCTCTCCCACTGCCACCCCGATGCGCGCGAGGCCGAAATCAAAGCAGAGGACAGTACTCACGCGTGGCCGGCGGTGTCGGACAGTTGGGCGAAATCGATGCCGAGCAGCTGCATGGCGGCGGCCAGGCGTTCCTCAGGAGGCAGGTCGAAGACGATGCTCAGGTCGGCCGGCACGGTGAGCCAGGCATTCTGCGCCAGCTCGTGCTCGAGCTGGCCGGCGGACCAGCCGGCGTAGCCAAGCGCGACCAGCACTTCGGCGGGCTCGCCGTCAGCGGCGAGGGACTGCAGCACGTCGCGGGAACTGGTGAGGCCGATGTCGTCGCTGACCTTCAGCGTCGAGTGCCATTTGCCGGCCGGGCGATGCAGGACGAAGCCACGGTCTGACTGCACGGGGCCACCGAAATAGACCGGCAGATCGGCAAAGTCCGGCTGCTCGAACGGGATGTCGATGCGCTCGAACAGTGTGGCCAGGCGCATGTCGGTTGGCCGGTTGACGATGACGCCCATTGCGCCGTTTTCGTTGTGCTCGGCGATGTAGGTGAGCGTGCGCGTGAAGTTCGGATCGGCCATGGCAGGCATGGCGATCAGAAAATGATCGGTGAGGTTGATGGTCGTCGTAGTCACGGGCGTATTTTAAGCCGAGGTCGGGAATGTAGGGAGATTATGGCGGCAAATTTGAGGCATGCTTCGGCCTCCGTGCATCCTTTGCGTCGAGTTCCGTCCATGTTTTCTGCCCTTGTCTGGTTTCGCCGCGATCTGCGCGACTTCGATCATGCGGCGCTGTACCACGCGCTGAAGCACCACGACCAGGTCTTCTGTGCATTCGTCTTCGATACGGAAATCCTCGATCGTCTGCCCAACCCTTGCGACCGGCGCGTGGAGTTCATCTACGCCAGCGTCGTCGAACTGGATACCGCGCTACGTGGCCGCGGCGGTGGCCTGATCGTCCGCCATGGCTCGGTGCGGGAGTTGATCCCGGCCCTGGCGGCCTCTCTCGGTGTAAGCACGGTGTGCGCGAACCGGGATTACGAGCCGGCGGCCATCGAACGCGATGCGGACGTGGCGGAGCGCCTGCGCGTGCTGGATA
This sequence comes from Pseudomonadota bacterium, assembly GCA_018241725.1. Lineage (GTDB taxonomy): Bacteria > Pseudomonadota > Gammaproteobacteria > Burkholderiales > Rhodocyclaceae > Zoogloea. The sequence goes on from JAFEDI010000097.1 coordinate 17,955, forward strand.
TCGGCTTCGCCGATTTCAAGGACCAGGTGATCTTCGAAAAGAGTGAGGTGCTGACCCAGGGCAACTCGCCGTTCTCGGTGTTCACGCCTTACAAGCGGGCCTGGCTGAAGACGCTGACGCCGTTCCATCTCAAGGCCTATCCGGTTGAGAAATACGTGGCGCGACTTGTACCGCCGCCAACCGACGAGCTCATGCCGGGCCTCGCAGGACTGGGTTTTGAGAAGACTAATCTGAGCGAGTTGGGCATTACGCCCGGCATGGGGGGCGGGCGCCGGCTGCTCGACGACTTCCTGAAGCGTATTGGCCGCTATAAGGCGAAGCGCGATTTTCCTGCGCAGAAGGGGGTCTCCTACCTGTCGGTGCATCTGCGCTTCGGCACGGTGTCTATCCGTGAGTTGGCGCGGGCGGCCTTCGAGCTGGGCGGCGAGGGGGCGGAAACCTGGCTGTCGGAGCTGGTCTGGCGGGACTTCTACTTCCAGATCCTGTGGCATCACCCCCATGTGGTGAACGCCAGCTTCAGGCCGGAGTACGACCAGGTGCGCTGGGACGACAGGCCGGAGTGGTTCGCGGCCTGGAGCGCGGGGCGGACCGGCTATCCCATCGTCGATGCGGCGATGCGCCAGATCCTGCACAGCGGCTTCATGCACAACCGCCTGCGGATGATCGTCGCGTCCTTTCTGACCAAGGATCTGGGCATCGACTGGCGCCGGGGAGAGGCCTTCTTCGCCGAGCATCTCAACGATTTCGACCTGGCCGCCAACAATGGCGGCTGGCAATGGGCGGCGTCTACCGGCTGCGATGCGCAGCCCTGGTTCCGCATTTTCAACCCGGTGACCCAGTCGGAGAAATTCGATCCCGACGGCGCCTTCATCCGCCGCTACCTGCCGGAGCTGGCCAAGGTGCCGGCCAAGTTCATCCATGCACCGTGGACCATGCCGCCGATCGACCAGCAGCTGGCCGGCTGCATGATCGGGAAGGACTACCCGGCCCCCATCGTGGATCACGCCCAGGCGCGGGAGCTTACGCTGGCACGCTTCGGCGTGGTGAAGGGAAACCCGGACCAGGCCTAGCGGCGGGCGCTGGCGAGGAGGACGGTGCTTTGCAGCGTGTAGCCGTCCGTGTCGCGATGAGGGGCGAGTTCGTCGGCGACGGCGTCCTGCAGGCGCTGTCGTGTTTCATCGGGCAACCGTGACAGGGCTTCCGCGGCGCCGCCGGCTAGGTCGAGGAAGGCCTGCCAGTAGGCGGTCGGCGTGTCGAAATGGCAGGTGACGGGGCAGGCTTCGATACGGATGTCGGAGAAGCCGGCCTGCGCTACCAGGGCGTTCAGCGCCTCAGGGTCACCGAGACGGAATACCGAGGGGCGTTCAACCTTCGGGGCCGGCAGCAGGCGGGCGATGCAGTTCTGGGCGCAGTGGATCAGCGGCACGTCCGCGCGCGGCCCCCACACGGACAGGGCCAGGCGCCCGCCAGGCTTCAGGACTCGCCGGATCTCCGCCAAGGCCAGCGCAGGATCCGGAAAGATGAACAAGCCGAGGCCGAGCAACGTTACGTCGAAGCTGTGGTCGGCAAAGCTCAGGTGTTCGGCGTCGCAGGCTGCAGCGATCAGATCGGAAAGGCCTTCATCGGCGGCGCGACGCAGCCCTTCGGCCAGCATGCCTTCGGCGATGTCGCTGGCCAGCACCCAGCCGCCGGGGCCGACGTGGCGCGCGGCGTCGCGGGCCAGCAGGCCGGGGCCGGCGGCCAGGTCGAGGACGTGCTCGCCAGGGCGCAGTGCGGCCAGATCGAGCAGCGCCTCCTGCAGCCCGGCCCTTAGTGGCGCGCCGTCGGCATAGCGGCCGGCGATGCGGTTGAAGCCGCTGCGTTCGAGGGCTTTGAAACGGCGGGCGTCGAAACTTCCGCTCATGGCAGCAGCCCGGCGAATTGCAGGATCGAGTCGAGGTGGTCGTCCCAGCGCGTGAAGCTGTGATCGCCGCCCTCCAGCACCGTCTGCCGGCTGCCAACGTAGCGAGCCACCGCGTGGCGGTAATCAAGGACTTCGTCGCCGGTTTCCACCATCAGCCAGTAGCGTTCCGGGCGTGTGATTACGGGGACTTCGATGGCCCGCAGTTCGTCGATGTGGGCCTGGGTGAAATCGAAGGTTTCCCCGGTGTACATGTGCGTCTGCGGCCCCAGGTAGGCGGACAGGGACAGTGGCGCGATGACGGCCGGGTTGACCAGCACCGCCTGCAGGCCGTGCTTCTCGGCGAGGTGGGTGGCGTAGTAGCCGCCGAGGGAGCTGCCGACCAGCGTTGGAGCACTGGTGCTGCGGGCGATCCGGGCGTCGATCAGCGCGATGGCGTCATGGGCCGACACCGGTAGCTGTTCGCACCAGAAGGCGTCGGTCAGGCCATGGTCTGCTACGCGTGCGCGGAGGCTGCGGGCCTTCCAGGATTCGGGGCCGGAACGGAAGCCGTGGAGGTAGATGATCATTTGTATTCGAAGCGGTCTTCGCTGCGTAGTTGATGCGGCAGCGCGGTGGTGAGCCAGCTGCGGGCCTCAGCGTCCCCGGCCAGATAAGCCTGCCAGAACGCGGTAGATGCGGCCAGCAGTGCCTGCTGGAATGGGGCCGGCTCGCGGCGGAGACGGAAGACGGTGCCCTCCGCCGCGCTGGCCTGTCCGGCGAAATCCAGGTGGTTGCCACCGGCGAAGACCAGCAGGTATTTGTCGCCGGCAGGCATGTGGCGGTAGGGCAGTTCCCGGTTGGCGGCGGTGATGTCGGACAGGCCCATGCCGTCGTCGCGGCTGCCGGTGATGCTGAAGAAGGGCAGGTGGATGCCGCCGAAGCGGTGGTTGAGGCTGGGGCCCTGGTCCGCAAAACGGGCCGACGGGCTGAAGGCGATGACCGCCCGCACGCGTGGGTCGAGGGGGACGGACGGATGCTGCGGGCGGCGTTCGCCGGCCAGCAGCTGGACCGTGACGGCGCCGAAGGAATGGCCCGACAGGCCGATGGCCTGGACATCTGCGATGGCGGCCAGCGCAGGATCGCGGCCGATGCGGGACAGGACGAAACGGATGTCCTCCGCGCGGCGGCCGAGTTCTTCGGGGTTCATCGCAGCCTTCAGGGCGTGACGCAGGCCGAGGGGCGAGTTGTTGCGCAAGAGGCTTGCGTCACTGCCGGGGTGCTGTACCGCGAGGGCCGCAAAGCCCCGAGCGCACCAGTGGACCAGCCAGTCGGCCCCGCCGTCGCGGGAGCCGCCGAGCCCATGGGAGAACAGGATCAGCCCGTGGGGCGCCCGGCCCTCGGGTAGATAGAGCTTGAGCGGTAGCGTACGGGCGCGACGGGTGTCGTGGAGGTCCAGCAGCTGCCGGCTCGTTTGCATGGGTGCGGCAGCTTCGGGAATCGAAGCTGCCGTGGGCTCAGGCGTCAGTGGGCCGTCCATTCGACGAGGCCGAAATGCCAGGTTGCCAGCACGATGACGCCGAAGGCGATGCGGTACCACGCAAACGGCACGAAGTCATGGCTGGAGATGTAGCGCAACAGCCAGCGTACGCAGAAAAAGGCAGAGACAAAGGCGGCGATGAAACCGACGATCCACATGCCGATGTCGTCTGCATTGAGCAGGGCGCGTTCCTTGTAGAGTTCGTAGATGGTTGCGACGCCGAGGGTCGGGATTGCGAGGAAGAAAGAGAACTCGGTCGCGGCCTTGCGGGACAGGCCGAAGAGCATGCCGCCGATGATCGTCGAGCCGGAGCGGGAGGTGCCGGGAATCAGCGCGAAAGCCTGGGCGATACCCATCTTGAGGGCGTCAAGGGGCCGCATGTCATCGACAGTTTCGATGCGGATGCGGTGGTCTCGTCGCTCGGCCCACAGGATCACGAAGGCACCGACGATGAAGGCTGTGGCCACCGGTAGCGGGGCGAACAGCACGGCCTTGATCTTCTTGCCGAAAGCCAGCCCGAGGATGGCCAGCGGCAGGAAGGCGATGAACAGGTTGAGGACCAGCCGGTTGGCTTCACGCTGACGTCCAAGGCCGGCGAAGGTGCTGATGACGCGCTCACGGAACTCCCATACGACGGCCAGGATGGCGCCGGACTGGATGACGATTTCAAACAGCTTGCCCCGGTCGTCATTGAAGTCGAGCAGATCACCGGCCAGAATCAGGTGGCCGGTGCTGGAGATCGGCAGAAACTCGGTGAGGCCTTCGACCACGCCGAGGATCAGGGCTTTGAGAAGCAGGATGATGTCCATGAACGATTGACTGTAAGCAGCTTAGGAAGTCGGGATTATAGCGTTTGTATATCTTGTGCTTTGCAGCACGGGAGCATGGAATTCATCACGATCTGCCTCGGGATGCCTGAGTTGGGAAGTGACGATTTCGGCCTTTTGTGAGAACCTGAGCTTTAAATAATAAAAATGTTAAATTTGTTTAATTCGAATGCTAAAGAAAATCTCCGTCAGTCGCCTTAAAGCGGGAATGTTCGTCCACGAACTGTGCGGGGACTGGATGTCCCACCCGTTCTGGCGCGCTCAATTCCTGCTCAAGGGCGAGGACTTGCGCCGCATCGTCGATGCCGGCATCCAGCATGTCTATATCGATACGGCTCGTGGCCTGGATGACACCGAGGCGGTGGCCGCGTCGGAAGTTCAGGCTGCGGTCGAGCAGGAGCTTCAGGCCGTGCTCGCGATGCCGGACGATCATGTGCTGCGGGTGTCGGTGCATGAGGAAATGGCCCGTGCGCGCAAGGTGCATGAGCAGGCCCATAAAGTCGTGCGCACAATGATGCGCGATGTGCGTCTGGGGCGGGCGGTGTCGCTGGAGGATGCGGAACCGGTCGTCGAGGCGATCACGGGTTCCGTGCTGCGCAACAGTGGGGCACTGCTTGGCCTGATCGGCATCAAGAACAAGGACGACTACACCTTTCTGCATTCGGTCAGCGTATGTACCTTGATGATCGCTTTCGGTCGCTCCCTGGGCCTTTCGGGCGACGAGTTGCGTCAAGGCGGAATCGGTGGCCTGCTGCATGACATCGGAAAGATGCGAGTGCCGGATGCGGTGCTCAACAAGCCCGGTCGGCTGACGGATGCCGAGTTCGACATGATCAAGCGCCATCCCGGTGACGGCCACGCGGTGCTGCTTGAAACGCCGGGCATCGGTCCGGTGCCGCTGGACATCACGCGCCATCACCACGAGCGCCTGGATGGACATGGCTATCCAGACAAGCTGTCCGGTGATGCGATTTCGACGATGGCGCGGATGGCGGCGATCGTCGATGTGTACGATGCAATCACCGCCGACCGCTGCTACCACAAGGGGCTGCCGGCGGCCGAGGCGCTGCGCAAGATGTGGGAGTGGAGCGCCGACCACTTCGACCAGAAGCTGTTGCAGGCTTTCATGCGCTGCGTCGGCATCTATCCGGTGGGGAGCTTGGTACGCCTCGAGTCGGGGCGGCTCGGCGTAGTCGTCGAGCAGAACGAAGGCAGCCTGCTGACGCCGCGGGTACGGATCTTCTTCTCGACCCGCGCTAACGGCTATACCAAGCCCGAGGTGATCGATCTGTCCCGACGGCCAGGAAATGTGGATCGCATCGTATCCGCCGAAACGCCGGAGAAATGGGGCGTAGATCCCCGGCGCTTCCTGTTGCAGGAATAGGCTTCAGCCGGCCGCGCGCAACTGGACATCGAGGGTGTCGATCACGGCGCTCCAGTCGGCGTCCTCCGCAATCTCGTTCTTCAGGAAAGCCGCCTGGACGGGCGACCAGAAGGGCGCCTCGCTCAAGGGAACATCGTGGGGCAGCGGCGCATGGGCGGCGATGAAGGCGTCGATAGCACTGCTTTCACTGGGCAGCCCAAGCTGGGCAAACAGGTTGGCGATGTTGTGGATGTGCGATTCCATGACGATCTCCTGACATTGGTGATGGGGGTTAATGTTGGTCCGATAAGGAAGTTACAGGTTCCCTCGACTGGTGCCGGCGGCATGACATCGTATATATTAGTTTTTTCTAATTAACGAGGTCCGTCATGCTCCGTTTTTCCCTTGTGACTCTTGCCTGTATCACCGTCAACGTCCAGGCTCAGGACCTGGAGGCGCTCAAGCTCGACACCCGTACGCGGGCACTGCCAGTGCTGCCGAAGGTGGTCGCGATGATGAAGGAAACCGTTGTCGCCAAGGGCGCGGTGGACGCGATCCCCGTCTGCAAGGACAAGGCTCCGCAGTTGATCAAGGAGCAGTCCGACAAGACTGGCTGGCAGATGCGCCGCGTGAGCCTCAAGACGCGTAACCCGGAGCGGGGGGCGCCTGATGTCTGGGAGGCGCGCCAACTGGCCGAGTTCAACATCCGTGCGGCCAACGGCGAAAAAGCCGACACGCTCGAGGCTGGCGAGGTCATCAGCGAGAACGGCAAGCAGGTCTATCGCTATATCAAGGCCATTCCGGTAGGGGACGTATGCCTGGCCTGCCACGGCGCACGAGAGGGGCTGGATACGGCGCTGAAGGAACAATTGGCGCGCAGCTACCCGCACGATCGGGCTGTGGATTATCAGTTGGGCCAGATCCGTGGTGCCCTGAGTGTCCAGCGTCCGCTGTAGGGGCCTGGTGCTTGATGGCTGAAACCCGTTGATGCCGTTTGGGACTCCCGTATCATGCGGGCGGCACTCAATTTTCCAACGAGGTTTAGCTTGAAAATCCTGGCAACCCTAATGATCCTTGCCGGCCTGGCCGGTTCTGCCGAGGCCTGCGGCCGCTACCACGACGACTGGGGTGGCAGCGACAAGGCGGCGCATTTCGGCGTTTCCGCCGCGCTCGGTGTCGGTGCATCGCGGCTGTCGTCCGATCCTTGGACGGCCTTCGGTTTGGCGCTGGTTCCCGGTGTGGCCAAGGAGATTTACGACTCCCAGCAGGACTGCAACCGCTTTTCGTGGAAGGATCTGGCCTGGGATGCAGTCGGCGCGTACGTGGGCGTGCGGGCCGGCAACTGGGTGCTTGGGCCGACCGGTGCGTCTTATCGCCTTAGCTTCTGAGGGGCCGACGCGATAGCGAACCGGCGATAAGGATTCCCTAAGGGACGCGAGCTAAAGTGGTCACGAACTCCGCTGGAGGACGTGGTCGCCGGGAAGCGTGCCGACTTGTGCGATCCTGTCCAGCCGCAGGAGAGGGGATGTCCTCTTCTGCGGCTGTTTTCATTTCAAGTTGCATGTTGTTTGAAGGAGTCGCGCCGGATGCGTGTTCTTCTGGTTGAGGATGACCGCCTGCTGGGCGATGGTGTGAAGGCGGGACTCACGGGGGCCGGCTTCGTGGTGGACTGGGTCCGCGATGGGGAGGCTGCACTGGCCGCATTGGGCTGCGAGAGCTTTGCCGCGGTCCTGCTCGATCTTGGCCTGCCGCGCAAGGATGGCGTTGCCGTACTGGCAACGCTGCGCGCAGTTGGCAATCCCGTACCCGTGCTGGTGCTGACAGCCCGCGACCAGGTGGCTGACAAGGTTCGGGCCCTTGATCAGGGGGCGGACGACTACGTTGTCAAGCCTTTCGACCTGGATGAACTGGCGGCCCGCCTGCGGGCGCTGGTCCGGCGTTCCCAGGGGCGGGCGGATGCCTGCCTGCGCCATGGCGAGCTGACGCTCGATCCGGCCGCCCGGACGGTGACGCTGAGGGGCGAGCCGGTGCTGCTGACCGGCAAGGAGTTCGAACTGCTGCGTATGCTGCTCGATGCCGCGGGGAGGGTGTTGACCCGCCGGGTACTCGACGAGCAGCTCTACGCCTGGGGTGATGCGGTGGAGAGCAATGCGCTGGAGGTGCACATCCACCATCTGCGCCGCAAGCTCGGCAGCGAGTTGATCCGCACGGTCCGTGGGGTGGGCTACATGGTGGACGAGGCGCCCCGGTGACGGCGGCTCGTTCCGTCTATTCCCTGCGCCGCCGCTTGGTGGCGATGCTGATCGTGGCCGTCGCAGCCTTGTGGAGCCTGTCGGCGGTCGTGGCCTTTCGCATTGCCCACGAGGAGGCCGACGAGCTTTTCGATGCCCAGCTCATGCAGGTGGCGGAAACCTTGCTGGCCATCGTGGCGGCCGGGCAATCGCCCCAGGTCGCCCAGGAGATGGCGGAGCACCAGCATGCTTACCAGTTGCCGGTGGCTTTCCAGGCCCTGATCCATGACGACGAGGGCCATTGGCAGTTGCTGGTGCGCTCGTCCGAGATGCCCGAGCAGCCGGTTACGCTGCAGACCGGCTTTGATGAGCATGAACTCGATGGCGAATTGTGGCGGTTCGTCACTATTGATCACGGCCACAGCCCCTATCGGGTGATCGTCGGCCAGAATCATAGTGCGCGCTATCGCTTGGCCGGCGAGGTGGCTCTGCATCTACTGTTGCCGCTCCTGTTCGGCTTGCCGCTGATCGCCGTCGCGATCTGGGCGGTGGTAAGTCGCGCCCTGCGCCCGGTACAGGCCGTTGCCACGGCGGTGGGCGGGCTGGATGCGCGCAGGCTGGCCCCGGTGCAGGTCGAGGGGGCGCTGCCGCAGGAAATCGCACCGCTGGTCGGTTCGCTCGATGCGCTGGTGTCCCGGGTGACAGAAGTACTCGACCACGAACGGCGCTTCACCGCCGACGCTGCCCATGAACTGCGCACTCCGCTCGCGGCCGTCAAAATCCAGGCCCAGGTGGCGCGCAGAGCGACGGATGAGGGCGTCCGCTCTCATGCGCTGGATCAGGTCCTGTCAGGGGTCGAGCGCATGACTCACCTGGTCGAGCAGTTGCTGACGCTGGCGCGCCTGGACCCGGAAGGACGAGGTGCGATGGACAACCCTGTGGACCTCGCCGAGCTTGCTGAAACCGTGTGCTCCATTCTGACGCCGCAGGCCTTGCGCCGCGGGCAAAGTCTGGAACTCGAACCGGGCGGTGGCCTGGTGGTTGGTGGCAACCGCTGGTGGCTGGAGGTGTTGATACGAAATCTGGTGGACAACGCGCTGCGCTATTCACCCGAAGGCGGGCGTGTCGTCGTGCAGGTCGATGCCGCTACGGCCAGGCTGCGGGTTGCCGACAATGGCCCAGGTATTGCGCCGGAACTGCGAGAGCAGATGCTGACTCGCTTTGCGCGGGGGGCTGGCAATGATGCGGACGGTTGCGGGCTGGGTTTGTCCATCGTTGCCCGCATTGTTGACATCGCCGGTGCCCGGCTGGATTTCAAGCCCGGCCTGCCACGAGAAGGTGGATACGGGCTGGCCGTCGTGGTGCGCTTTCCTGCGTTGTGTGCTTTGCCCGGTGAAGGGCAGGGCGGGCCTTGAGCCGGTTTCCCCGGGCCCGCAGACGGGGTTTCAGGTGGCCAGATCGCCGGCGATGTAGCCAGCCAGATGGTTGATGGTGGCCTGCTGCTGCTCCATCACTGATTTCACCGCGTCGCCGATGCTGACGATGCCGACCACTTTGCCATGATCCACGACTGGCAGGTGCCGTACGTGGTTGTTGGTGATGATGCACATGCAGTCGTCCACCGTATGGGTGGGGGATACGGTGAGTACGTTGGGCGTCATCAGATCGCCGACCTTGGTGTCTTTGGAAGCCAGCCCCTTGAGGACGACCTTTCGGGCGTAGTCGCGCTCCGTGAAGATACCGGCCAGTCGCTCGCCTTCCATGACCAGAACCGCGCTTACGTTATGTTCGGCCATCAGGTGGAGGGCCTGCAACACGGTCGTGTCGGGTGTCACTGCGTGGCAGGCGGAGCCCTTGGCCTGAAGAATCTGTTGAACCGTTGCAGCCATTGTCTTGAACCCTCCTTATTGTTCGTCTCCTCAGGGCCTGTAGCCCTCTGCTACAGGCTAGTCAGAGTGTATAGCTTGGGTGGAAGAGCGCAAGAGTGCAAGCCGCTGTGCGCCACTTTCGGGGGGGGTGGAGGGGCCGCGTGGCCCGGTATCGTCCGGGTGGCCCTTCGAATGCCCGGAGAGGGTACTGGCCGCGTTCGAGCCCTGCCCGCCGGGATGTGAGCCAATTCACGCCGGCATTCAGAAATGGCGTAGTACGTCGCGCATCGTGATTTTTTGGGCACGGCTCATTTGGGCGGCTGCTTACTCTTGAGGCGTCGGAGTAAGTGAAGTCGGATTGAGGTGCATCATGCTCATCGTATTGATTGGTGGTTTCGGTGTGTTCGCGCTGACGGTCATTGCCGTTCAGGCTTGGCGTGAACGTAAAGCAGAGCAGAGGCGCCTGGCTCAAGAATGGGAAATCCTGTTGACACGAATGTTCGCTGCCCAGGCCATGGGGCAGCATAGGCTCGTGCGCGAACAGATCCTGCACTCCTGCCGGGGGCTCGATCAAGGGTTGGTACCGCAGCCGCAGGTCCCGCATCTGAAGGCCCGTCTGGCCAGTTTGCTGCTTCAAGACCCGGTTTATCCTTCTGTGCTGCAGGAGATCCGGATCGCTTGTACGGCGCAGCTCGAAGTGAGTGAATTCAGCCTGGCGGTGAGCCTGCGTGAATTCCTCATTGAGGATATCCGCCAATGTCTGGCCCTCGCTGAAGCTTTTGGACAGGTTGAGCGCCGGGGCGAGCAAGGCGATGCCCGGGTGGCGGCGAGTTTCCACCACGTGACAACGTAGAATGAAGAAGGGCGGCCTGTTCGGGCCGCCCTTCTTATTTGCGTTCAGATTTCCAGATTGTCGATCAGGCGGGTGGTGCCGAGTCGTGCGGCACCCAGTACAACCAGTGCCTCATCGTCCTTTCCTGGGGCCTGCAGGTCGCTGCGGCGCCGGACAGTGATGTAGTCGGGACGCCAGCCGTGGGCGGCGAGTTCGGCAGTAGCTTCGGTTTCCAGTTTCAGAAAGTCCCGCTCGCCGGCGGCGATGCGCTCGCGGATCCATACCAGTTGACGGTTGAGGCGCGGTGCTTCGGCTCGCTCGGCGGCGCTCAAGTAGCCGTTGCGGGACGAAAGGGCGAGGCCGTCGGCGGCGCGGATGGTTTCGCCGGCAATGATCTCTATGGGCAGGGCCAGTTCGCGGACCATGTTGCGCAGAACCATCAGTTGCTGGTAGTCCTTCTTGCCGAATAGTGCGACGTCTGGTTGCACGATGTTGAACAGCTTCAGCACCACAGTAGCGACGCCGCCAAAGTGACCGGCCCGCACCGCGCCTTCCAGGATGTTCACGTGGGCCGGGTCAGGCTCGACGTGATAGTGCTGGGGCGCTGGATACATCTCCTTTTCGTCCGGGGCGAACAGAAAGTCTACGCCGGCGGCCTCGAGGCGTGCCGAGTCGTCGGCCAGCGTGCGCGGGTACTTGTCGAAATCCTCGCTGGGACCGAACTGCAGGCGATTGACGAAGATACTCGCCACCACCACGTCGGCCTGCGTGCGTGCTTCGTGCATCAGCGCGATGTGGCCGTCGTGGAGGTTGCCCATGGTTGGGACGAAGGCGACGCGCCCGGCCCCGGCAAGGGCCGCGCGCAGGCCGACGATGGTGTGATGGGTCTGCATTGAAGGCTTTCAGTAGCTGTGTTCGGGGCCGGGGAAACGGCCCGTCTTGACGTCGGCGACGTAGCGGCCGACGGCCTCGTCGATGCTCGTTGCACCGTCCATGAAGTTCTTGGCGAAGCGCGGACGCTTGCCGTGGAAGACGCCCAGCAGGTCGTGCAGCACCAGCACCTGGCCGTGGCAGTCCACACCGGCACCGATGCCGATGGTTGCCATCGATGTCAGGCTGGCGGTGACGTCGGCGGCGAGGGTCGAGGGCACCATCTCCAGCACGACCATTGCCGCACCGGCCTGTTCAAGGGCCAGCGCATCGGCCTTGAGGGTTGCTGCTGCTTCCTCGCTGCGGCCTTGCACGCGGTAGCCGCCGAGCTGATGGACGGATTGCGGCGTGAGGCCGATATGGGCGCACACGGGCACGCCTCGTTCGACCAGGAAGCGCACCGTCTCTGCCATGAACGCGCCGCCTTCGAGCTTGACCATCTGCGCGCCGGCCGCCATCAGGCGTGCCGAGTTGCGCATGGCCTGGGCGGGGTTCTCGGTGTAGCTGCCGAAGGGCAGGTCGGTGACGATCAGCGGGCGATTGCAGCCGCGGGCCACGCACTCGGTGTGATAGACCATGTGTTCCATGGTCACCGGCAGCGTGGTCTTCTGTCCCTGTAGCACGTTGCCGAGGGAGTCTCCGATCAGGATCACGTCCACGCCGTTGCGTTCCAGCAATGCCGCGAAGCTGGCGTCGTAACCGGTGAGCATGGTGATCTTGCGACCCTCGGCGCGCATCTTGCCAAGCTCGAAAAGGGTCACGGGTTTGTCGTTATCTTGCAGGTAGCTCATGGCAGGTCCTCCTCGCGGCGGCAGTTAACCCCAATCTTGTGCAGGGCACAAGAGGGCGCGGCAGCAAAGAAAGCAAAAGCGTAAGGCGGGTGTGGGGCGTAGGCGTCAGCCGGCGTAGCCGAAGAATTCCCGGTAGCTGCGCATGGCGAGCAGGCGGGAGTACAGCAGTTCGAAATCTTCCGCCTTGTCCACGGGGTTGAGAGACTCGGCATTGACGATGAACAGCGGCGCGGCGTCGTAGTGATGGAAAAAGTTGGCATAGCGCTGGGCGACCCGTTCCACGTAGGGTTCGCTGAGCTTGCGCTCGGACTCCACGCCACGCTTGCGTACGCGCTCGACCAGGACTTCAGGCTGGGCCTGCAGGTAGATCACCAGGTCGGGCTTGCGGACCGTCGGCTTGAGGCGGGCGTAGAGTTGCCGGTAGAGATGCAGTTCGTCTTCGGCCAGCGTCAGCTCGGCGAACAGCGGGTCCTTGTCGATCAGGAAATCGGAGACCACCCGGCGCTGGGGGTTATGATCGTGATCGAAGGCGGCGAGTTGCTCGCTGCGCTGGAACAGGAAGGCGATCTGCGTGGCCAGACCCCAGCGTTCGATGTTCTGGTAAAAGCGCCCGAGAAAGGGATTGGCGGCCGGATTTTCGAGCAGCAGTTCCGCGCTAAGGCGGTCGGCCAGTCGCCGGGCGAGGGTGGTCTTGCCTGCGCCAATAGGGCCTTCGACAACAATGTAGCGCGCTTTTTCGAGCATGGCTTGCTCCGCCTTTCAGGCCCGGAATATGAAGTAAACAGCCCCTAGGATACACAGGGCAGCCCACAGATAGTCAAGCTTGAGGGGTTGCTGCATGTAGAGAAGCGCGAAGGGAACGAACACCGTGAGGGTGATCGCCTCCTGCATGATCTTCAACTGGGCGAGGTTGAGTTCCTGTGCGCCGATGCGGTTGGCCGGCACCTGAAGAAGGTATTCGAACAGCGCGATGCCCCAGCTGATGAATGCTGCCACGTACCAGGGCGCGGTGGCCAGGTTCTTCAGGTGGCCGTACCACGCGAAGGTCATGAAGATATTGGAGGCCGACAGCAGCAGGGCAGTCTGGATCCAGATCGGCATTCAGAGGGGCTCGGTGCGGGTAATGGCTTGATCGGAAACGGTCGGCAGGAAATCCATGCCCGGGCCGAGGGCCGGTAGGACGATACCCGGTGCAAGTTCCAGTAGCGGCCGCAGAACGAAGGCGCGCTGGTGCATGCGTGGGTGGGGCAGGGTGAGTTCCGCTTCCTGCATCTGAAGCGCGCCGTAGAGCAGCAGGTCCAGATCCAGCGTGCGTGGGGCGTTGGGCACGCTGCGCACGCGTCCGTGGCGGGCCTCGATGGCGAGCAACTGGCGCAGTAGCTCCAGCGCCGGCATTTCGGTGTCAACCGCTACCACGGCGTTGATGAAGTCCGGTTGGTTGAGGAGGCCGACCGGCGCACTGCGGTAAAGGGACGAGCGAGCCACGACCCGGGTGCCGGCGAGGGTGCCGAGGTCGTCGACGGCTGCCCGCAGGTGTTTGACCGGTTCGCCGATGTTGGCGCCGAGCGCCACGTAGGCGCGGGTGACTGCTACGCTGCTCATTCTGCTGACGGTGCCCCTGCGGGCTTCTTGCGGCGACGGCGCTTGCGGGCGGCGCCGCTCTTGTCGGGGACCAGCATGCCTTCGCGGGCGTCCGGGTTGGCGTCGGCAAATGCGTCCCACCAGTCGGGCAGTTCCATCGGAATCTCGCCTGACTGGGCGCGCAGGCGCAGGAAGTCCCAGCCAGCCCGGTAACGTGGCTGCTCAAGGAGACGGTACGGTGTCTTGCCGGCGCGCTTCTCGAAGCGCGGCTGCAGGGCCCAGATTTCCTTGATGTCGCCAACGATGCGGCGGGTGATCGCGAGTTTGCCGGACTGCCGGTCGAGGACCGCGTCCATCGCCTCGAACAGCGCGGGTTGGGAATGTTCGCCCTTTTCCTTGCGGGCTTCCCAGTCGGCCAGCACTTCGTGCCACAGCAACGTGGCGAACAGGAAGCCGGGAGACACGGGTTTGCCCTGCCGGACGCGCTCGTCGGTATTTTCGAGGGACAGCCAGACGAAGCGCTCACCCAGCGGCTGCTCGAGGATCACGTCGAGCAGTGGTAGCAGACCGTGGTGAAGGCCTTCCTCGCGCAGCTGGCGCAGGCACTTGACCGCATGGCCGGACATCAGCAGCTTGAGCATCTCATCGAAGAGGCGGGCCGGCGGCACGTTCTCAAGGAGGCTGGACATTTCGCGGATCGGTGCCCGCGCTGCCGGATCGATGGTGAGGCCCAGTTTGGCGCCGAGGCGGGCGGCACGCAGCATGCGCACAGGGTCCTCGCGGTAGCGTACACGCGGTTCGCCGATCATGCGGAGGGTCTTCTGCTGCAAGTCGGCAACGCCGTGATGGTAGTCCACCACCGTTTCGTCGGTGGGGTTGTAGTACAACGCATTGACGGTGAAGTCGCGTCGGGTGGCGTCCTCTGCCATCGAGCCGAACACGTTGTCGCGTAGCACGCGGCCGTGCTCGTCGGTCTCGGCGGATTCGGCGTCCTGCATCGCGCGGAAGGTGGAGACCTCGATGGTTTCCGGGCCGCTCATTACGTGCACGATCTTGAAGCGGCGGCCGATGATGCGCGAGCGGCGAAACAGCGCGCGGACTTCTTCCGGCGTGGCGCTGGTGGCGACGTCGAAATCCTTCGGCGTCTGGCCGACGATGATGTCGCGGACCGCACCGCCGACGACGTAGGCCTTGTGCCCGTTTTCCTGAAGGACGGCGCAGACCTTGTTGGCGGCAGGGGAGATTTGTTCCCGGCGGACTCCGTGGCGATTGACGGGGATGACCGCGGGTTCGGGCAGGGCATTGGCAGGTGCGGCGCGGCGGAACACTCGGCGCAGCAGTTTGCGGATCATTGGCGGGGCTTGGATTATTGGGGTCAAGTCGCGCATGATAACCCATCAGGCGGCCGGGTTTGGCTTCCGCGGCGGTCCTCGTGGCCGTCGAGAGTCTGCCTGGACGCAATTTCCACCTGCTGGAGACTTACGCGATGCTGCGCTTCTCTGCCAATCTGTCTTTCCTTTTCCTCGACAAACCTTTCCTGGACCGTTTCGCGGCTGCAGCGGAAGCGGGCTTCAAGGGGGTCGAATTCCACTTTCCCTACGCCTTTCCCCTCGACGAAGTAGCGGATGCTGCCCGGCGGGCAGCGGTGGAGGTGGTGCTGTTCAATTTTCCTGCCGGTGACTGGGCGGGCGGCGAACGAGGTATTGCCTGCCTGCCTGAGCGGGTGGCCGAGTTCCGCGCGGGTGTGCTCGAGGCTGCGCGCTATGCGGAAGGACTGGAGTGCCCACGCATCAATTGCCTCGCTGGCCTTCGGCCGGCCGATGGCGATGAAGCACTGCTGCACGAAACCCTGGTGGACAACCTGCGTTTTGCAGCCGATACCCTGGCCCCGGTAGAACGCCAAGTGTTGATGGAACCGCTCAACAGCTGCGATACGCCGGGCTTCCTGGTTGATCGCACTGCGCCGGCGCTGGTACTGCTGAATGCTGCCGAACGTCCGAACTTGTTCCTGCAGTACGACATCTACCATGCCCAGGTAATGGAGGGCGATCTGGCCCGGACGCTGAGCACCCATTTGCCGCGCATCGGCCACATTCAGCTGGCGGACAATCCGGGACGCCATCAGCCGGGCACGGGTGAGATCAACTTCCCCTTCCTATTCAAGCACCTGCGTGGCCTGGGCTACAACGGCTGGATCGGCTGTGAGTACGTCCCGAGTGGGCCGACGGAGGATTCATTTGGCTGGATGGCTGCCTACTAGCGGACCACTCCGCCGTTCAAGTGCACGAAAATGTCCATGGGGTAAATGCTGTTCGGGTCGAAGCTGTTAGGCTGCGGGTGTCCAACACAGGAGCGCGCCCATGTCTGACCTCGATTTCCCCTGGACGGCGTCGTCTGCCGCCGCCGCCCTGTCGGCCGGCTCCGTGTCGGCTACGGAGCTGCTGGAGCAGTGCCTGGCGCGTATAGACCGCTTCAATCCGAGTCTGAATGCGCTTGTGACGGTGGACGTTCCGGCCGCGCTGGATGCGGATGGCAGGTTTGCTGCCGGCGAGCGCCTCCCGCTGCTGGGGATCCCGATTTCCGTCAAGGATTCCTTCGCTACCCGGGATTTGCGCACTACCGCCAGCTACCGGCCGCTCGCTGATCATGTGCCCGACCGGGACGCCTGCGTGGTCGGCCGGCTGCGGGCGGCGGGCGCAATCGTGGTCGGGAAGAGCAATCTGCCAGAGCTGGCTGGCGCCCCCCATTGCTGGAGCCCCTTGTTCGGCTTGACGCGTAACCCCTGGGGCCCGGAGCTGACACCCGGCGGAAGCTCGGGTGGGGCGGCCGTCGCCGTGGCGGCTGGCTTTTCGCTGCTTGAGGTCGGCAGCGACATCGGCGGTTCAATCCGCATTCCGGCAGCCTATTGCGGTGTGTTTGGCTTGAAAGCTACCGAGAACAGGATTCCGCGCACCGGTCATATTCCGCATCTGCCCGATCACTTGGGCGGCGAGCGTAGTGTGCGGCACATGCTGTCCTTCGGGCTGCTCGCCCGCTCGGTGGCAGACCTGCAACTGGGGTTTGGCGTGATCGCCGGGCCGGACGGGATCGATACGGAAGTGCCCCCGTGGCGGCCTGAGCCGATCACGACGATGCCCGGACGGCCTTTGCGTCTTGCCTTGTGGGAGGACGCTGGTCTGCCCCTGTGCGAACGAACCCGCGCGGCCCTTGCCCGCATGGTCGGCAGGCTTGAGGCCGCTGGGCATCGGGTGGAACGCAGGTCACCGCCAGGCCTTGATCTGTTGCGCCTTCACAGGCCTTTCGGAATCATCGGCGGGGTGGAGATAGGGCTCGGTATGCCAGTCTGGCAGCGGAGGCTGTTGCTGGTGGCGGGACACCTTCTACCGAGATCCGAGGTGCTGGCACGGGCGTTTGTAAACGGTCTGAGTTTCAATCTGCGTGATTACAACCACGCCCTGAATGCGCGGGAAGCGGCAATTTCCAGTCTGGAAGGCTTTCTTGGGGACCTTGATGGATTGTTGTGTCCTGCCGCCTGTACGGTGGCATATACCGGGCGGTCGATGCCTGCCTGGGTCAAGCCGCCATCCATACAAGTGGATGGGCGGAAGCTGCCGTACCTGGAGGCGACCATCGGCTGGACCGCGCCCTTTTCGTTGATCGGCAGTCCGGTTGTCACTATGCCGATCGGCATTGAGGCCGGGCTGCCGGTTGGTGTCCAGCTTGTCGGGCGGCGCTGGCAAGACGAGGCGCTGATGATGGTGGCCGCGCGGCTGGAGGGTGTTCTTGGCGGATTTGTGTCTCCACCTCTGGATTCTTGAACGAGCCGGGGAAGCTTGGTGACGGGCCTTCGTGCCGATGTATGGTGAAAATGATTTCAGAAGGCTGGATGCAATTTCTTTTCGTGGCGATACCAGTGTTGTCTCTGATCTGTGCGTGGATGGAGCTTCGCTCTGTGGGGCGCCTATCCGACAGGTGTCGGACAGAAATGGGCACTTGTGATAGGGGCATAAAATACCCGTTCAACATCGGGCGAAAAGTGGTGAAAATGTCACGGATACGTTCTGAAAGATTATGTAAGGCGTAAAGGAGGGCCGGTATATCCAAAATTAACAGTTAATATTATTGGATTGGAGGTTGTCGTCGATCACGGATCGGCACGCTGGAATACTGTATTCACAGATGCTGACGGCGGCCTGTTCTTACGGTTATGCCATTTATGTTGAAACCACACCCATCGTCCTTCGCTGTGCCTGAGACCACGTCAGCCAAGAAGCGCTATCAGGCGGAAGCCTGTGTGGCCAAGCACACGGGTGATCGGACCGAGCAGCAGGACAGGGCGGCAGTTTTTGCGCATCCCACTCGCAAGGGCACGCTGATGGCTGTGCTTGCGGATGGTATGGGTGGGCATTCCGGTGGCGCGATGGCGGCGGAGCAGGTCATCCTGAAGGCCCGTCAGAATTTCGAAGCGTTTGCGCCCGCCTCCGAAAGTGCAACCGACCTGCTGCGCAGCATTGTCGATGAGGCACATATCGTCATCAAGCTCACCCGTTTCACGAGTGAGCAGGACCCGCACAGTACGGCGGTTGTCTTCATGATGCAGCCAGACCGTGCAGACTGGGCCCATTGCGGGGACTCGCGTTTTTATCATTTCCGGGCCGGCCAACTGGTGACACGCAGCATCGACCATTCGTTGGTCGAAGAGCTGGTTCGTAAGGGGCGGCTTGATCCGGAAGGCGCGTTGCGCCACCCGAACCGCAACGTCTTGCTGTCCTGCCTTGGGTCGGAGCGGGAGCCGCGGGTGGATTTCGGGCACGCATCGCCGCTGGTGGGGGGGGACGCTTTCCTGTTGTGCTCCGATGGCCTGTGGGCCTACATCACCGAAGAGGAAACGGGGCAGATCCTGGCCAGCATGTCGCCCCGGGATGCGGCTTCGGCGCTGATTGAGCTGGCACGCCATCGGGCCAAAGGCGGCGGCGACAATATCTCCCTGGCTGTCGTCAAGCTCGTTGAAGTCGATAGCACCAAACGCACACCCTGAACTCAGCGTGTGCGCAGCCAGTTCCTGCGCCAGAACGATGCGGCCATCAGTGCCGCGGCGCCAATCATCATGCCCATCGCCATGTCAAAGCCGTCATGTGTGTCGAGCAGTGGCATGTCGTGGAAGTTCATGCCGAAGATGCCTGCGATCAGCGTGGCCGGCATGAACAGCGTGGTCAGTACGGTGAGGATGCGCACTTCGGTATTGAGCCGGTTGCTGACACTGGATAGGTAGATGTCGAGCAAATCGGCGAGCAGGTCGCGTACCGATTCCAGCGTTTCGAGCACGTGCACCGTGTGGTCGTAGATGTCCCGTAGATACAGGCGCGTCTCGCTGGAGAAGAAGCCGTTGTCGGCCCGACCCAGGCCGTTGAGCACTTCGCGTAGCGGCCAGACGGCGCGGCGCAGGACCAGAGCCTCGTGTTTGACCCGGTTGATCTCCGCCAGCAGTTCGGGCGTCGGGCGGGTTAGCGCCTGCTCTTCCAGTTCTTCTGCCATGTCGGCCAGATTGTCGAGCATCACGAAATAGCGGTCCACCAGCGTGTCCAATAGTGCGTAGGCCAGGTAGTCGACGCCGTGGGCGCGCATGGCGCCACGCTCGGAGCGCAGACGTTCCCGTACCGCCTCGAAGGTGCCGGTCGACCGTTCCTGGAACGTCAGCACGAAATTGTGGCTGAGCACGATGCTGACCTGATCCGAGGTCAGGCTGTGGCTTTCCGGATCGAAATCAAAACAGCGTGCGACGATGTACAGGTAGTCCGCGTATTCGTCGCTCTTGGGACGCTGGTGGGTGTTCAGGATGTCTTCCTGCACCAGTGGATGCAATTTGAAGCGCCGTCCGATTTCCGCCATTACGGCCGGGTCATGCAGCCCATATACATTCAGCCACAGCTTGCCATTACCAGGCTGATATTGACGGGATGCTTCGAGAGAGTCGAAGCGGGTTTCCTGTACACCGTTGGAATCGAACTCAATCAGGGTGATACTGGGCTTTTCGGTCTTGATTTCACCGATATGGACCAGTGAACCTGGGGGTAACCCTAACTTCCGGGTGGGATGGGATCGTTTCTTGCTAGACTTTCGCATCGTATTTGCGATATTCGGTTCAAATAACCGGATTTTCGTGCAGGATATGGGTGAAATTCGGGTTTTCCCGGGTGGCATCCGGCAGTATTGAGTCGTTCGTGAAACCCTCTCGCGACGATATCAGATTTCCAACTACCCCTCGAAGGAGCTTCCATGCCCCTGGTCATCGGTGTGACCAAAGAGCTTACGCCGGGAGAGCGCCGTGTTGCGCTCGTTCCGGACGTAGCCAAGAAATATCAAGGGCTTGGTGCAGCTTTGCTGCTCCAGGCCGGCGCCGGCGCATCGGCTTATTACCGTGACGAAGATTACGGAGCCGCTGAATCGACCGCCGATCCACTGTCGGTGCTCAAAAGGGCTGACGTCATTCTGCAGGTTCAGCCGCTGGGGCTCGAAGCCCTGGCTGAACTGAAGCCCGGTACGGTACTGGTGGGTTTGCAACAACCCTGGTCCAGCAAGGAGCGAGTGGAGCTTTTGCGCCAAAAACAGATCACCTGTTTCGCTTTGGAACTGTTGCCCCGTATCAGCCGTGCGCAAAGCATGGACGTGCTGTCCAGCCAGGCTGCGGTGGCCGGTTACGAATGCGCGCTGATCGCTGCCGACCACTCGCCGAAGTTCTTCCCGATGCTGACCTACGCGGCCGGCACCATCAGGCCTGCCAAGGTGCTGGTGATCGGTGCCGGCGTTGCCGGCCTGCAGGCCATCGCCACGGCCAAGCGTCTGGGCGCGATGGTGTCCGGCTACGACGTGCGGCCGGAAACCAAGGAGCAGATCGAGTCGCTGGGTGCAAAGTTTGTTGACACCGGTGTTTCCGCCTCCGGTTCCGGTGGCTATGCCCGCGAACTCACCGACGACGAAAAGCGCCAGCAGGCCGAGAAGCTGGGCAAGGCTGTCGCGGATTGCGATGCGCTGATCACCACCGCTGCGATCCCGGGCAAGAAGGCGCCGGTGATCATCAGCGCCGACATGGTGGCGCGCATGAAGCCCGGTTCGGTGGTCGTCGATATGGCGGCCGAGACCGGCGGTAACGTCGCCGGCACGGTGGCCGGAGAGAAGGTGTGGGTTGGCGAGACCCTCATCGTCGGCCCGACTCACATCGCCAGCCGCATGCCGGTGCATGCCTCCGAGATGTACGCCAAGAACCTCTTCAACTTCATCAGCCCGTTCATCAAGGACGGTGCGCTGACCCTCGACTGGGACGATGAAGTGATGGCCGGTGCCTGTCTGACCCACGCGGGCGAACTTCGCCACGCGGGCGTCAAGCAGGCCCTGGGCCTCTGACCGGGAGACGAGACCATGGACGGATTTGTTGCAATCTACATCTTCATGCTTGCCGCCTTCACCGGCTACGAGGTGATTTCCCGTGTGCCGGTGATTCTGCACACCCCGCTGATGTCCGGCTCGAACTTCGTGCACGGCGTAGTGCTGGTGGGCGGCATGATCGCCCTCGGCCAGGCGGAAACCCCGCTCGAACAAGCTATCGGCTTTGTCGCCGTGCTGCTTGGGGCCGCCAACGCGGCGGGCGGTTACGTGGTGACCGAGCGCATGCTCGCCATGTTCAAGGCCAAGGAGAAGAACTGATGGCTATCAAGTGGCTGATTGACGCGAGTTACTTCTTCGCCGCAATCCTCTTCATCCTCGGCCTGAAGGGCATGAGTTCGCCGGTCTCGGCGCGCAAAGGCATCGTTTGGGCGGGTGTCGGCATGGTGCTCGCCACCGTGGTGACCTTCCTCACCCCGGGGATGAACAACTTCGCGCTGATGATCATCGCCATCGCCATCGGCGGTGCCTTGGCCTGGATCTCCGGCAAGAAGGTCGCCATGACCGACATGCCACAGATGGTGGCGATCTATAACGGCATGGGCGGCGGCGCCGCGGCGGCCATCGCGGCGGTGGAGTTCGCCCGCGGCGAGATGCATGGCATGGTAGTGACTCTGCTGGCCACCCTCGGTGCGCTGATCGGTGCGGTGTCCTTTGCCGGCTCGGTGGTGGCCTGGGCCAAGCTCCAGGGCGTCATGAAGAAGGCCTTCCGGCTGCCGGCCCAGAATGGGGTGAACATCCTCCTCGCCCTGGTGACGGTGGGTGTCGGTGCGGCCATCGTGATCGCCCCGGAGATCGATTCGACCCTGGTCGGCGCCTTCTTCATCCTGGCGCTGGTGCTCGGCACTGTCATTACGCTACCGATCGGTGGTGCCGACATGCCGGTGGTGATCTCCCTGTTCAATGCCTTCACTGGCCTGGCTGTGGGCTTCGAAGGCTTCGTGATGGGCATTCCGGCGCTGATCATCGCTGGCATCGTCGTCGGCGCGGCGGGCACGCTGCTGACCCAGTTGATGGCCAAGGCCATGAACCGGCCGATCAGCAACATCCTCTTCGTGCCGATGGCGGCTGCCGGCGGCGGCGAAGCGGTGGAAGGCGAGCAGAAGGAGGTCGGTGCTATGGATGCTGCGGCGATGATGCGCTACGCCTCCAAGGTCATTATCGTGCCGGGCTACGGCATGGCGGTGGCCGGCGCCCAGCACAAGGTGTGGGAAATGACCGAACTGCTGGAGGAAGCCGGCGTCGAGGTGAGTTTCGCGATCCACCCGGTGGCCGGGCGGATGCCGGGCCACATGAACGTGCTGCTCGCCGAGGCCGGCGTGCCCTACGACAAGATCTTCGATCTGGAGGAGATCAACGGCGACTTCCCGCAGGCCGACGTGGCCCTGGTGATCGGCGCCAACGACGTGGTGAACCCGTCGGCGCGTACCGACAAGTCGAGCCCGATCTTCGGCATGCCGATCCTCAACGCGGACATGGCGCAGAACGTCATCGTCGTGAAGCGCGGCAAGGGTACTGGCTACTCGGGTATCGAGAACGCGCTGTTCTACAAGGACAACACCCGTCTGCTGTACGGCTCGGCCCAACAGGCGATCGGTGAGGTCATTCAGCACGTGAAGGCGCTGTCGGTGTAAGGGCGCATTAGTAGGTTCTGCGCCTCAGACAAAAGGGCCGCCGGGGGAACCCGGTGGCCCTTTTTTCAATTCGGCGGCCGGTCTTGCTAAACCAGATCGGCCGGCATAACGGTGCGCAATACGGTCTGTGTTTCACCTTCGCGGACACGGTTGGTGAACCACCACAGCGCGCCTTTCTTGATCGTCCAGTCGGCTTCGTGGCCGGACAGTAGTAGGGAGGCCAGGCGGCCGAGTTCCGGCTGATGGCCGACGACCAGCACCGAGCCACCGCCATCTGGCCAGCCGCAGGCGGCCAGAATGCCGGAAATGTCGTTTCCCGGCGCCAGGGCCTGGACGATCTCGAAGTCCTTGGTGAAGGCACTCGCCGTCTGGCGGGTACGCGTCGTCGGGCTGACCAGCACGCGCAGCTTCTTGGGGCGGCGGCCTTCCAGCCACTCGGCCACCTTGTGAGCCTGGCGCAGACCGCGCTCGGTCAACTCACGGGTGCTGTCCGGCAGGCCATCCACGGCTTCCGCGTGGCGCCACAGCAGCAAATCCATTTTATGGGTCTCCTCTCTCCTCGAAAGAGGGCGGGAGTCTGCGGCCGGGATGTTACCGGAAGATGAAAGCATCATCGTCTCCACGGAGCCTTGCCCCACAGGAGGGGTTCGAGGGCGGGCAGTACGTTCTTGCGCAGGCGAGCGATGCGAGGGGCATGCCAGCCGGCGACGAAAGCCGCGCCGCTGCGCAGTTCGGGATCCTTGCCGGCCCAGGCTTTCAGGCGGCTGCGGGCGACAGCTTCGTCGTTGAGGTAGCCGAGGGTCTCCTGCACATCGGCAATATCGTTGGCATAGCGCACGGTGGCCTTTTCCGGCAGCAGGGGCAGCAGGAATTCGATGGCGTAACGGAGGCGCTTGAGGGAGACCCGCAGCTCGTGCAGTTTTTCCGGATGCAGCTCTTGGGCGACGGTATGGCGCTTGCGCGCCCGTTTGCGTAATTGACTCAGTTGCAGGCGGGCGAAGGTGGTGAGATTGGCGGACTTCACCAGCGCATCGCTTTCGAGCGCATAGAGGTCGGCGGCCAGGGCCAGCATCTGGCGGCCGTGGCTGGCGGCGAGGAGCTGTTCGCGGGCGGCGGCCTTTTCCCGGTCGCGGCGATCCACGGCCATGGCAATGAGGCGCTGGGTGGCTTCGTCGGCGAGGCCGGATTCAGCCACCGGCGTGAGCACCTCGGCGATCATCACGTCGAGGTCGCGAGCGGCGCCGAGTCCGTCGGCGGCGTCCTTGAGCCCATCGGACCAGCGCTGCACGAAGTTTGCCGGTAGGGCTGGGCCGAACAGGCGCAGCGCGGAGCGCAGGCGGCGCAGGGCGACCCGCAGTTGGTGGATGAACTCTGGATCGTCGCTTTCCCTCGCGCCGGATTCATTGGCCTGCCACAGTGCCAGGCAGTCGAAGCCGATGACGCGGAAGGCGTCCACAGGGGATTGTTCGGCGTTCAGCCGCGACGGCCGGGCCTTGGCCGGGCGCAGGGCGTGATTGGAATACAGGCGATAGCCGCGCTCGGCCTTGCTGACGTTCTCGGGCGTCAGGGGCAGGGTTTCTGCCAGCTGCAGCGCAATGGCATACAGTTCGCGCGGATCACCTTCTACCAGTTCCAGTTCGAGCTCGCACAGGGGCTTGCTGCGCTCGGCGGCCTCGATGGTCCCGCTGTCGATCATTGCCAGTACCTTGACGCCTTCACGCGGAGTGAGGACACAGGTTTCGCGCTTGAAATGGGTGGTGAACACCGGGATCAGGTGCGGGTGCAAGTTCTCTAGGCGGGTTCGCACGTCGTCCCGGTCGATGGTTGAGAAGTCGAAGCTGCCGTTGGCATAGGGCTGCTCCCATTCCGGCCGGCTGGACAGGCCACCAAGGGATTCGGCGGCGCACTTCACCGTCTGCAGCCAGTGGTTGCCGGCCTTGCGGGTGCGGACGGCCATGCGGCGTTCGCGCAACTCCAGTTCGGGCGTGTCGAAATAGGTGTTTTCCAGGGTGACGCTACGACCTTCACGGGGTGCATCGGCGATCAGCGGGTGGCGGCGCAGGGCAGCCAGGGATTTTTGCGGGAAGGTGAGCTTGAGTTCGATTTCGTTGCTCATGGCGGGCCGTTGGCAAAGAGGGAGCGCGGTGCCGGCTGAAAAGGAATAATGCCGGCGGAAATCGGGGCATTCTAGCCCCGTGCCGGAGGCGCTGTCTTGCTTGGGGAGATGACAAAGCTGGCTTTTCGCCAGCTTTGTGAGGTCAGTTCGTGTCGAACACGGTTTCCGTGCCGCCGCGCTGCCCGCGGTTGTCGAGCCAGGTCACCCCCAGCTTGTCGCCGGCCTTGACGTCCTGGAACTGGAAGCTGAATAGGGGATCAGCCGACAAGGCCGTACCGAGCCCGGCCTCCATGACTGGGCGGCCGTTGAGGCTCAGCGTCAGCGAGGTGATGTAGTGGGCGGGAATGGTCTGCCCCGCCAGATCATGGCGCAGGCCCGATTCCATTGGGTGGGGGATCAGCAGCCGGACTTCTCCCATGTTGCCCTTCAGTGTTGCGCGGATCTTGATCGAATCGGCCATGGTCGCTCGTTACTCTCCGCAGCCGCCGACGGTGACTTTCACGTCCCGGAACACGGTGTAGAACCTGCCGCCGGCAGCGGCCACCAAGCGCAGGCGCGAACTTTCGGCCATCTTTATCCGGGTCTGGAAGCGCGGCAGCATTTCCGGGCCGAAGTTGAACTGTACGACGAGGGGGAAGGGGTTCTTGTCCACCAGCACGCTCAGCTGGGTGGTACCCGGAATGGCGCTGATGCCTTCGATCGGCACGGCGGCGCCGTTCTCGGCGATTTCCGGCGCACGAATGGTCAATGCGGGGTTCTGTTCCGCGGCGCCGGCTCCGAGCAGGCGCAGGGCATCGAGGGCTGTCCGGGCTTCGAAGGCGGCCCGTCCGCTTTCCGCGGCGAGCGCTGCCTGGGGCTTCAGCAGGCCGGTGCCGACGAGAGGGAGCAGGGCCGTGGCGGAGCCGAAGGCCTGCAGAAAGCTCCGGCGGCGCATGCCTCAGTCTTCCGCCTTCCAGTGTCCGGACTTGCCGCCTTTCTTCTCCAAGAGGCGGATGCCTTCCATCGTCATGCCTTTATCCATGGCCTTGCACATGTCGTAGATGGTGAGCAGTCCGACCTGGACGGCAGTTAGCGCCTCCATCTCGACACCGGTGCGGCCGACGGTTTCGGCTGTGACGGTGCAGCGGATGGTGTCCTCGCCTTCCGGCACGAAGTCGGCAGCGACACGGGTCAGCGGAATCGGGTGGCACAGGGGGATCAGGTCGGCGGTCCGCTTGGCGCCCTGGATCGCCGCGATGCGTGCGATGCCGATCACGTCGCCCTTCTTGTTGTCGCCGGCGAGGATCCGGGCCAGGGTGGCGGGCCGCATCACGATGCGCCCTTCGGCACGGGCAACCCGGCGAGTTTCGGATTTGGCAGAGACATCCACCATGTGGGTCTGGCCGTGGGCGTCGAAATGGGTGAGGGCGTCGCTCATGGGGCGGGGAACTGGTTGCGGGGGTCGCGTATCATAGCACCGTGAAAAATCGACTGATCGCCGCCCTGTTGTGCGTGGCCATGATGCCGCGCGGCTTTGCCCAGAATCTGCCGGAGCTCGGCGACAGTTCCGCGAGCGACCTTTCCCCGGTTGCAGAACAGCGCATTGGCGCGCAGATCATGCGTGAGATCCGCTGGCATGATCCCGCCTATCTGCAGGATGCGGAGATCGAGGACTATCTGAATAATCTTGGCGACCGGCTGGTGGCCGCGGGGGCTGGAGCAGGGCTGCCTTTCGAGTTCTTCGGCGTCAACGACCCTTCGCTCAACGCTTTCGCGATGCCGGGCGGCAAGATCGGCGTGCATACCGGGCTGATCGTGGCGGCGCAGAGTGAGTCCGAGCTGGCCGGCGTGCTGTCCCACGAAATCGCCCACGTCACCCAGCACCATATCGCGCGCATGGTCGGCAAGCAGAGCCAGACCGGTATCCTGATGCTGGCGTCCTTGCTGGTGGCAGTGCTGGCCGCCAAGTCCAATTCGCAGGTCAGCCAGGCGGCGATCATGGCTGGCCAGGCGGCGGGCATCAGCAATCAGCTCGCCTATTCGCGGGACTTCGAAAGCGAGGCCGACCGGCTTGGCGTGCAGAACCTGGGGGCAGCCGGCTTCGACGTGCGCGGCATGTCGAGCTTCTTCGAACGCCTGCAGAAGAACAGCCGGCTCTACGAGAACAGCGCTCCGGCCTATCTGCGCACCCACCCGCTGACCTCCGACCGGATCAACGAGATGGAAGGGCGGGTGATGCAGATGCCGTATCGCCAGGTGCCGGACTCCCTCGATTTCCAGTTGGTGAGGGCCAAGCTGAAGATCGGCAAGCAGGTGCGCCGCGAGCAGATAGAGGAGTTGGAACGGGCAGCGCGGAGCGCGTCCTTGTCGGTGCCGGCACAATATGAGTTGACGCGTGCCTATCTGGCTGCCAAGCGGCTGGCCGATGCGGACAAGGCCATGGCCGAACTGCGCAAGCGTCATGTCGTGTCGCCAATGATCGACGGCCTGGAGGCGGATCTACGCCTTGCTCATGGAGATCCGGCCGGGGCTACGAAGATCTTTCGTGAGGCGCGTGCGCGTTTCCCCCAGTCTCTGCGTCTGCTTTATGGGGAACTGGGGGCTCTGGCCGATGGCGGGAAAGACGCAGAGGCCCTCGATCTGGTCAAGGCCGAGGTGCAGACACGGCCGGGAAATGCGGCTTTGTGGGAGTTGCGGGCCCGTGCCGAGTCGGGCTTAGGCAGGCGTCTCGCTCAGCATCGCTCGCTGGGCGAAGTCTATGCAATCCAGGGCAACTATGCGGCAGCGGCCGAGCAGCTCACGCTGGCGCAAGGCGCAGCCGATGGTGATTTCTTCGAGCACTCGGCGGTGGACTCCCGTCTGCGCGAGGTGCGGGCCCTGCTGGCGGAACAGATGAAAGAGAAGCGTGAGCAGCGCTGATCGACGACGTTTCAGATCATCTGGCCGTAACGGGTGTACAGCGCCCATACCAGGTCGGCAAAGGCGCGCTGGTTGAAGCGCGGTCGTCCGCTGACCGCCAGCACCAGCCGTGTGCGCCCCACATGCATGGGCCAGAAGCTGAGGCCACTGACGCCTGCAGCATCGACGTTTCCCCAACCGTCGAGAAGATGGGCCCCCAACTGCGCCAGTGGAGTAGCCTGCCGTTCGGCGACCGACAGGATGTCGGCCCCAACGGCAGCCAGTGCATCACCGATGTCGGCTGCGTAGCCGGTAACCGCCAGGCAGAAGCCCTGGTGATCGGCAAGCAAGGCCTGGCCGCTATCGCTGAGTACGGCCAGATACTGGGGCAGGGTGGTTCCCAATGCGCCGGTTGGTGCGCTGTGAGGCGATGGCCAGGCTTCCAGGCTGGCGTCGTCCTGCAGGGACAGGAGGGTTTCCAGCGCTTTCTCCGGTGATGCTTCCCCGCTCCACATGGTGGCCATCTCCAAGTTCAGCAGCGGACTTTCAGCCTCCTGCAGGATGCTGCGCAGGACTCGCCGCCTGGGACAGCCGTCGTCGGCACGGGCAACGGCCTGCCAGGCACCGTAGGGCGTGACGGCGAGATGGGAGCCGGGGACGATTTCAAGCATCGCTCAGTCCAGGATTGAGAGTGAAGAGAAGTGCCTTCACCAGCATTGCCACGTCATCGCGGCTACGGGCGTCGACGCGGAAGACGGCGGGTGTGGGGGTATGCCCGAGTTCGGCCAGACGAGCCCGGTACGCATCCAGACCTGGAGCCGGTGCGCGGTCCATATGGGTGACACCGATGGTGACGGCAGTGCCGGCGATGAAGTTCGAGAAGGCGCCCAGGTAGTTCTCCAGGTCGGTCAGAGGTTCAGGCTGGGCGTTGTTGATCAGCAGGATCAGGCCAATCCCGCCGTTGCTGAGAATCTCCCACATGAAGCTGAAGCGTTCCTGGCCCGGAGTGCCGTAGAGCATGACCTTCTCTCCGCCGGGCAGGTTGAGTACGCCGTAGTCCATGGCGACGGTGGTGGTTTTCTTCATGCCGGCGATCTCGTCGGTGGCCAGCGCTTCGGTGCTGACCGGCAGGATGTCGCTCAAGGCATTGATGGCAGTGCTTTTGCCGGCACCCACTGTGCCGGAGAAGATGATCTTATTGTGACGGACGCGTTCAGACAGCATTGAGAAGTTTCCTCAGAATGCGGGAAAGGATGGAGGGACGTTGGGGTGGAATGAGGGGCGCGACATCGTTGGCCGGTTGTGCAGGGGGCGAGATCGCCGCAAGGGGCTCGGGCTGGAACAGTCCGGCAAAGTGAGCGGATGTATACGCCGAGAATACGTAGCGTTGCGGAATCTCGAGCCGTCTCGCGATCTCCACCGGGCTGGCCCACTCGCGGGTCCATAGCGCAACGATCCTCAGCGCATGCGGTGCGGCCCAGGTCCGCGTGAAGTTGGGCCAGGCACGCAGGCGAACGGGACGATAGGGATCGACCCCGGCCGGGAGGCGGCCGCGGGCCGCCCATGCTGCAATGTTCCACAGGAAGTCTTCGGCAGTGTGGAGCGTGTCCGTGCTGCCTGGACCGCTGAAGGTCAGGGCATTGACAACGCGCGCTGTGGCATCCGGCAACTGGGCCATGGAGAAAGGACGCAATTGCGTGTCACGGAAGCTGGTTACGCAGACGGGCTGAGGCAAGGGGGGGACGCCGATCAGGCGGGGTAGGCCCGACACGACGTGGGGGCGGCCGGTCTTGATCGCTTCATCCAGGGCCTGGGCCAGATGCCCGATCAGGTATTGGGTGGGTTCGAAAAACAGCTTGGCGGGCAGAGGGGCGCCGGGCGAGGGCGGTATATCGTCGAGTGAGCCGCACAGATCCGGTTCCTCGTCACTGACCCATGGGCGGGGCTCGCTGCTCTCCTGGATCGCCATGTTGGTCAGGGCGACCGGCTGCAGAGGGCGTCCGAGGAGGGCGGCCCGGTTCAGTACGCCGGGCAGTGCATCCAGATTGAGAGGCTTGCTGACCGTGAGATGGTGCGGAAAGCGGGTTTGCAGGCTCTCGGGTCGGAACGCATAGCCGACAACACCGATCCCGGGGTGGCGGGCCAATTGGTTCAGGGCTTCGTCGACACCGGGGCGGTCATGATCCACGAGGACAACGTCGGCTTCATCAAGGGACTGTGCCAGGCGGATGCTCTGCTTCCAGTGCCGTTCGATGGAGAGTCCGATCAAGCGGTTATCCATGCTTCCGATGTGCAGCAGGAAGACGGCGGTCGGGGCCGGGGCGAGGACGGGTGAAGGGCGGCTCATGGTGTTGAGGCGGGGCAGGTATCCACAGAAAGGACTCAGGGGGTACGGGACATGCTGGCAGGTGAGGCGTGGATCGGTGCAGACCGGAGGAAGGCACGGTTTCCTTCCACCGGTCTGGCGAGCACAACGCCGCGCAGGGCGAGCTGGGGATCGTGGCGATCAACGCCGCGGTGCAGGCGGGCGTGCAGATAGATATCCAGATTGTGCTGCTCCAGCGCCCCGTGATGCTGGCGGAGCATGCGAGTCCGCAGATCGAGTCCGCATGCTCCGAGGGCGATCCACAGGTCTACGACCGCTGCTGCGGTCTGGGCAGGATTGCCGAGTGCGTGCCAGACTGAGATCCGTTGCATGTGGGCATGGAGGTTTCCCGGGTGACGTCCGATCTCACCGGCCAGCAGCGTGGCGGTTGCCGGTGAGCGCCAGACCGCCGCGATGTCCAGCGTTCGGACCGGGAGGCCGAAATCCGCCGGTGGGGCAGGTTCCTGCAGCCGCTCAGGGGCGTCGGGGATCGTGATGAAGATGTTCACTGGGTCAGAGTGGAAATGATGTCGATCATGAACTCCACGTCTTCCTGCTGGATGGGTTGCCAGCGGGTGGCGCCGAGTGCCGACAGCAGATCCTGCCCCTTTTCCGTTTCGTGCATGGACAGCAGGATGCGTACGAAATCGTCGGCCCGGGAATGTAGGTCGCGGCCGATCAGGAAGACATGATGGATGACCTGAATGTCACTGGTGACCAGGACCTTGAGCTCCCGCCGGACGATGGAGGACAGGCCCCGATAGGCGCCCACCGGCATGAAGCCCACATCGACCTGGCCGCGCAGGACGTCCTTGGCGACCTGGATGTAAGTGCCGCGTTGTTGTTCGACGGTGTTGTCCGCATTCAGATTGGCGGGTTCGAGCAGGATCCGGCCGATTGTATTGACGCACGGATCATTGGCGCAGGCGATACGGGTTCCGGGTTGAAGATCGCCGATGGCCTGAGCAGGGTGGCCGAGTGCCGTGACGACAACCATTTCGTCGGGAGCGCCATCCGGCTGCGCGATGGCGCGAAAGCCCTTCTCCCTGACCAGAAGGGAGGCGTCGAAGGGGTTGGCATGAATCAGGTCCACCTGTCCCGCTGCGATCGCAGCCCGTTGCGCGTCGAAACCGTCGTGGAGTTCCAGGTGGATGGGGATCGACAGGGAACGCTGCAACCAGGTGTTGAAGATGTACCAGTCGGAAATGCGCTCGGCTGGAAAGCTGGGGCTGACGGTGAAGTTGAAGCTCATGACCGGATCCACTCCCTGTAAGTCGCTTCTGCCTGGGCCACTTTCTCACGGGAGGGTTCCCGCCGGACCGAGGTATACCCGACGATGCGTTCGTCCCGAACGTTGGGGACCACTGTGGCGAACACCCAGTAGTGGCCCCCATCCTTGCGGAGGTTCTTCACGTAACCGTGCCATTGGCGCCCGGCCTGGACTGTTTCCCACAGATCGCGGAAGGCGGCGGCAGGCATGTCTGGATGACGCAGCAGGCAGTGGGGCTGGCCGATCAACTCGCTGCGCTCGTAACCCGACATGTCCACGAAGGACTGGTTGCATTGGGTGATGATGCCGCGTGTGTCGGTACGTGAAACGATCAGCCGGCCCTGCGGGTAAGGCGTTTCGACATGAGTCACGAAAACCCGGCGGCTGCTGCCGTCGGCATAGTCCAGGCGATGCTCGATGGCGCCGCCTGCGTTGGAGAGAGGAGGCATGTCGAGCATCGTGAACTCCTTGTCAGCCGAGAATGCCGCCGATCGCGTCAGCCGCGCGGCGTACGTCGAGAAATACCAAGCCCAGCTTGGCCGTAGGCTTGGCCATGACGGTGAGTACTGCATCGGTGCCTGCCTGAACCATCAGCACGTAGCCCTTGGCGCCCTTGATCAGAACCTGTTCGAGGTTGCCGCGGGCCAGTTCCCGGGCGGTGCGGTCCCCCAGGGACAGCATGGCGGCGCTCATCGCGCCGACCCGGTCTTCGTCCACGGTATTGGGCAGCAGGGCCGCCATCATCAGCCCGTCGGAGGAAATGATGGCCGAGGCCTCTATATCCGCTGAGCTTCCGTTCAGGTCGTTGAGTACGGTTTGAAGCATGTCGGATCGCATTTGCATCACTTTCAAGGTCGATTTTCTGTAGAGATCTGCCTGAGCCGGTGAGGCGGAAAGCAGGTCCGGGAATCCCATTCGTTTAGGTGTTTTGAATTGTTTCTGAATGTCATTATTCCATATGTTTTGAGGGTGTATAAGGGTGTCGTCGGGGGATTGTCGATGTCCGGCTCGATAATGGGGCCTCGCGTTAGAATCGCGGTTTGATTGCCTCAGCGCGAGATGGAGCTAGATGATGGATTTCGACAAGGAAGTGGACGCCCGGGGGCTCAATTGCCCGTTGCCGATCCTGCGGGCCAAGAAGGGCTTGGCCGAACTGCAGGCCGGGCAGGTGATGCGCGTGCTGGCGACGGATCCGGGGTCGGTGAAGGACTTCGCGGCCTTTGCCCGTCAGACGGGCAATGATCTGATCGGGCAGCAGGAGTTGCCGGACGGCGCCTACGAGTTCTTCCTGCGGCGCAAGTAAAGACAGATGGGCAAAAAAAAGCCACGCATCATGCGTGGCTTTTTTTTTGAGCGTGGCGCCCTCAGGGCGCCACGGCGTCAGAGCCCGGACAGCTTCGCCAGCTGGGGCTTGAGCTTGTCGACGGTGGCCGAGAAGTTGGCCAGGCGTTCTTTCTCCTGGGCGACCACCGCTGCCGGGGCGCGGGCCACGAAGCTCTCGTTGGAAAGCTTGGCGTTGGCCTTGACGATTTCCCCTTCGAGGCGGGCGATCTCCTTCGAGATGCGCTCGCGCTCGGCGGCAATGTCGATTTCCACCTTCAACATCAGGCGCTGCTCGCCGACGATGGCGACGGGCGCGAGCTCCTCGCTGCCGATCTCGTCCACCACCTGGACTTCGGACAGCTTGGCCAGGCCCGCGATGTAGGGCGCGAACTTGCTCAGGCGTTCGGCATTGCCGGTTGCCACCAACGGCATGCGCTGGGCCGGCGAAATGTTCATCTCGCCACGCAGGTTGCGGCAGGCGTAGATCAGGCCTTTGAGCTCGGCGACATCGGCTTCGCTCTTCTCGTCGAGCTTGCCCAGGTCGGCTTCCGGATAGCGGGCCAGGCACAGGCTGTCCACATCCTTGCGGCCGGCCAGCGGGGCGACGGTCTGCCACAATTCTTCGGTGACGAAGGGGATCAGCGGGTGGGCCAGGCGCAGCACGGTCTCCAGCACGCGGATCAGCGTGCGGCGGGTGCCGCGCTGGGTGGCCTCGTCGCCGGTCTGGATTTGCACCTTGGCGAGTTCCAGGTACCAGTCGCAGTACTCGTCCCAGATAAATTCGTAGACGGATTTGGAAACCTGGTCGAAGCGGTATTCGCCAAAGTGGTTGGCGATTTCCTGCTCCAGGCGCTGCAGGCGGCTGACGATCCAGCGGTCCACGAAGGAGAAGGCCAGCGGGGCGCTGCCGCCGCAGCTGGGGCCGTCCTGCGTGTGCTCGAGGCCCAGGTCGTGGCCCTGGACGTTCATCAGCACGAAGCGGGTGGCGTTCCACAGCTTGTTGCAGAAGTTGCGGTAACCTTCGCAACGGCTCATGTCGAACTTGATGTCGCGGCCGGGGCTGGCGAGGCTGGCGAAGGTGAAGCGCAGCGCGTCGGTGCCGAAGGCCGGGATGCCCTCCGGGAACTCCTTGCGGGTCTTCTTCTCGATGCTGGCGGCCTGCTTGGGGTTCATCAGGCCGGTGGTGCGCTTGGCGACCAGCGCATCGATGCCGATGCCGTCGATCAGGTCGATCGGGTCGAGCACGTTGCCCTTCGACTTGGACATCTTCTGGCCTTCGCCGTCGCGGATCAGGCCGTGCACATACACGTGCTTGAACGGGATCTTGCCGGTGATGTGCTTGGTCATCATGACCATGCGGGCGACCCAGAAGAAGATGATGTCGAAGCCGGTGACCAGCACCGTGGACGGCAGGTAGAGGTCCAGCGCGTCGTTGGACTTGGCGGGCCACTCCGGCGTCCAGTCGAGGGTCGAGAAGGGCCACAGGGCGGACGAGTACCAGGTGTCGAGCACGTCCGGGTCGCGGGTCAGCGGGCCGGGATAGCCAGCCTTGTCGGCCAGAGCGCGGGCTTCTTCCTCGTTATGAGCGACGAAGCACTCGCCGTCGATGCCGTACCAGGCCGGAATCTGGTGGCCCCACCACAGCTGGCGGGAGATGCACCAGTCCTGAATGTTGTTGAGCCACTGGTTGTAGGTGTTGACCCAGTTGCCGGGGACGAACTCGATTTCACCTGAGCTGACGACTTCCAGCGCCTTCTCGGTGATCGACTTGCCGTCCTCGCCCGGCTTGGACATGGCGACGAACCACTGGTCCGTGAGCATCGGCTCGATGACCACGCCGGTACGGTCGCCACGGGGAACCTGCAGCTTGTGGGGCTTGGTGTCCACCAGCACACCGGCGGCTTCCAGGTCGGCGACGATGGCCTTGCGGGCATCGAAGCGGTCGAGGCCCTGGTACTTTGCCGGGGCGTGTTCGTTGATCTTGGCGTCCAGCGTGAGGATGCTGATCTGGGCGAGCTTGTGGCGCTGGCCGACGGCGTAGTCGTTGAAGTCGTGGGCCGGGGTAACCTTGACCACGCCAGTGCCGAACTCACGGTCCACGTAGTCGTCGGCGATGATCGGGATGTCGCGGTCGCACAGCGGCAGGCGGACGGTCTTGCCGATCAGGTGGGCGTAGCGCTCGTCTTCCGGATGGACCATCACGGCCACGTCACCGAGCATGGTCTCGGGGCGGGTAGTGGCAACGGTCAGGCCGCTCAGTTCGCCGATCTGGCCTTCGCTGAACGGGTAGTGGATGTGCCACATGAAGCCGTCTTCTTCTTCCTGGACTACTTCCAGGTCGGAGACGGCGGTGTGCAGCTTGGGATCCCAGTTGACCAGACGCTTGCCGCGGTAGATCAGGCCTTCGTTGTAGAGGCGCACGAAGGTTTCGGTGACGACCTTGTTGAGGCCGGCGTCCATCGTGAAGCGCTCGCGGCTCCAGTCCGGGCTGGTGCCCAGGCGGCGCATCTGCTTGGTGATGGTGCCGCCGGAGTATTCCTTCCACTCCCAAACCTTTTCGAGGAACTTCTCGCGGCCGAGGTCGTGGCGGGAGACGCCCTGGGCGTCCAGCTGGCGTTCGACGACGATCTGCGTGGCGATGCCAGCGTGGTCGGTGCCCGGCTGCCACAGCGTGTTCCAGCCGCGCATGCGGTGGTAGCGCGTCAGCGCGTCCATGATGGTCTGGTTGAAGCCGTGACCCATGTGCAGGGTACCGGTGACGTTGGGCGGCGGCAGCAGGATGCAGAAGGATTGTTCGGCAGGCTTGCTGCGATCGAGGCCGGCGGCGAAGTAGCCGCTGGCTTCCCAGTGTTCATACCAGCGGCGTTCAATTTCCGCCGGCTCGAAACTCTTGGCCAGTTCCATGGGGTCTGTCTTTAAGGCAAAACGCGGATTATAGCGGATGCGCCGGGCTCGACTGCCGGCGACCATCGATGGGGGACGGATCAGCCGATCTGGCTGTCGTCGTCCAGTTTGTCGGCGATCTCGGCCGACAGGAGAGGGAGGAGAGTGGCGCGAAGGTGGGCGCCGGCGGCTTCGCGCAGTCGTTCGGCGAGATCGTCCAGTTCGCGGGAAACCAGCTGGGGCAGCTCGTTGTTGACCCATTCCTCGATATGGCGGCTGATGGCCGTGTCGAGGGCGACGAGGCGCTCTGCGAGATGATCGGTGGCTTGTCCGACGGCCAGCCGCGATGCCGGCTCACCTTCGGGGGCGGGCGCTTCGTTGATCGGCTCCAGGATGATCGGGTTCGAGCTCTCGCCGATGTAGGGCTCGATGCGTTCATCCACGACGTCTGTAAGGACGGGTAGATCGTCGCCTTCGTCGGGCTCGTCGAGTGACGCAGCGACCTCCTCGTCATCGAGGGAGATTTCAAATTCCGGCTTGGTTTGTGTCATTCGCCGCTCCGTTGGGCGAGGTCGTGGGCACTGAGGGTGTATCCCCGCTCCTTGTAGCTGCGGTAACGGCGGCGAGCAGCCTGGCGCTCTGCTTCGCTGGGACCGACGATCTCGAGCACCAGCTGGAAGCGGTCAAAGGCGGCAGGCAGTTCGTCCCCGAGATTGACCAGTACTTCATCGTGCGGCAGCACGTCCAGCGAGTTGCCGATGACGACCGGGGTTTCCGCAGCGAGCGGCGAGCCCGCCGCCACGTGGGGAACGAAGGCGAGGGGCTGTAAGCCCCACAGCATCTGGTCGAAGTGGCGGGCGATGCCGTTGTCTGGTGCGAAGACCGAGATATTGTGCCCGCGGGAGCGGGCCTTGGTCGTCAGCACGCAGGCTACCCGCAGCCGATCGGGGGCGTTGTGGTAGAAGCGGATCTCGTTTGTCACGCCGGGCTCACGGGCCGGTTCAGCGACCGCCGGCACGGCCGATCAGGAACTCGGTCAGCAGCGGTACGGGACGGCCAGTGGCGCCCTTGTCTGCGCCGGACTTCCATGCGGTGCCGGCGATGTCCAGGTGCGCCCATTTGTAAGCTTTGGTGAAGCGCGACAGGAAGCAGGCTGCCGTGATGGTGCCGGCGCCCTTGCTGCCGATGTTGGGGATGTCGGCAAAATTGCTCTTGAGCATGTCCTGGTATTCGTCCCACAGGGGCAGCTGCCAGGCCTTGTCGCCGGCGGCCTGGCCAGAGGCCAGCAGTTCGGCAGCGAGTTCGTCGTCGTTGGCGAGCAGGCCCGAGGTGGCGTTGCCCAGCGCGATGATGCAGGCGCCCGTCAGCGTGGCGATGTCCACTACAGCGGCCGGCTCGTAACGCTCGGCGTAGGTGAGGGCGTCGCACAGGATCAGGCGGCCTTCGGCATCGGTGTTGAGGATCTCGATGGTTTGGCCGGACATGGAGGTGACGATGTCGCCGGGCTTGATGGCCGAGCCGCCAGGCATGTTCTCGG
Source organism: Pseudomonadota bacterium (assembly GCA_018241725.1). Taxonomy (GTDB): domain Bacteria; phylum Pseudomonadota; class Gammaproteobacteria; order Burkholderiales; family Rhodocyclaceae; genus Zoogloea. The sequence goes on from JAFEDI010000097.1 coordinate 55,242, forward strand.
TGGTGGGAATCAGGCCGACTACGTTGATCGGCAGCTCCATGCGGGCGATGGCCTTGAAGGTGCCCAGCACGCTGGCGGCACCGCACATGTCGTACTTCATCTCGTCCATGCCCTCGCCGGGCTTGAGGGAAATGCCGCCGGTGTCGAAGGTGATGCCCTTGCCGACCAGCACGACTGGCTTGTCCTTGGCCTTGCCGCCCTTGTAGTTGAGGGTGATGAACTTGGGGGGTTCGTGGGAGCCGCGGGCCACAGACAGCAGGGAGCCCATGCCGAGCTTTTCCATGTCGGCGCGCTCGAGCACCTCGACCTTGATCTTGTGGTCCTTGGCGAGCTTGCGAGCGGTGGTCGCCAGGTAGCCCGGCGTGCACACGTTGCCCGGCAGGTTGCCGAGGTTCTTCGCCAGGGCCATGCCCTCGGCCACGGCTTCGCCACGCAGAAGGGCAGCCTGGAGCTCGTCGCCGGCTTTGCCGTGGACGATGAAGGCGAGTTTCTTGACGCCCTTCTTCGATTCGTCCTTCTTGGACTTCAGGGTGTCGCTGCGATAGGTGCTGTCCAGCAGGATCTGCGCCGCCTGGCTGAGTCGCCACGGCAGGTCGCGCGGCGCGTCGATGTCGGCAAGAAGGAAGGCCGCATCGTCGGCGGCGAGGCCGCCCAGCTGTTTGGCGGCCGCGGTGATGGCGTCGCGGTAGGTCTTGTCGGACAACTCGGCTGCCTTCCCGAGGCCGACCAGCAGGACGCGCGGGGCGGCAACGCCGGGCAGGCTGTGGAGCAGGAGGGTGGCGCCGGCCTTGTCGTCGAGATCGCCGCGCGCGACGATAGCAGCCAAGGCGCCGTCGCTGGCCTTGTCGAGGGCTTGGGCTGCAGCGCTGAGTTCGCCGCCCGCATACACGCCTACCACCACGCAGCCGTTCTTGAGTTTCTCCGGCGATCCGGCCTTTATGGTAAATTCCACCCGCTTCTCCTTGGAAATACGCGTCAATCGGACATTGCGCCACATTATGGCTGCCACCCCGACCCACGTCAAAACGGCCCGCAGTCGCCGCTAATATTTTTCCCGCATGATTTTTCTTCGAGCTGCCCAGCGCGAATTTACGCAGAACGCCGTGGCGGTCTTCGTGGCGCTGTTCGCCATCCTGATTTCTACGGTTCTGATCCGCCTGCTGGGTCAGGCGGCGGGCGGCCGGGTGCCGGCCGACGCGGTGCTGGCCCTGATCGGCTTTGGCGCCATTGCGCAGATGCCAGTGGTGCTGTCCCTCACTGTATTCATCGCCATCCTGATGTCCCTGTCCCGCTGTTATCGGGACTCCGAAATGGTGGTCTGGTTTTCCAGTGGTTTGCCGCTCACCGCCTGGGTGCGGCCGGTGCTGCGTTTTACATTGCCGGTCGTGCTGCTGATTGCCTGTCTGTCCCTGTTCGTCGCGCCTTGGGCGCAGAAGAAGAGCGTGGAGTATAAGGAGCAGTTGAACAACCGGGACGATGTCTCCCGCGTGGCGCCAGGTTTGTTCCGCGAATCTTCGGGTGGAGAGCGGGTATTCTTCGTCGAGGCCTTGTCCGGCGAGGAGGGGCGGGTCCGTAACGTCTTTGCCAGCAGCATGCAGCATGGGCGGCTTGGCGTGATGGTGGCCGCCCAAGGGCATGTGGAGAACGATGCCTCCGGCAATCGCTTCGTCGTGCTTGAGCATGGGCGGCGCTACGAGGGTACTCCGGGAACGCCGAGCTATCGGGTGATGGAGTTTGGGACGTACTCCATCCGGATGGAGTCCAAGGAGGCCAATACGGCCGAGCGACAGCCGAAGACGCTTGCATTGCCCGCCTTGTTGAAGAATCCTAACGCCCGAAACCAGGGTGAACTGCTTGCGCGGATCAGCACCCCGTTGCTGGCGACGATGCTGGCCCTGTTAGCTATCCCCTTGTCGTTTGTGAACCCGCGTGCCGGGCGTACCAACAACTTGGTGCTGGCGATACTGGTCTACCTGATCTATAGCAACACCCTCAGCGTCTGCCAGGCCTGGGTAGGCCAGGGGCGGCTGCGTTTCGACGTGGGCTTGTGGGCACCGCACCTGATCATGCTGGTCGCGTTGGCTGCTTTGTTTTATCGACGTCTCAGCGTTTTTGCGCGCTGGCGGAAACGCTGATGATCCCCGTTTATATCCGTTATCTCAGCCGCGAGATCTACGCGGCGGTTGCGCTGGTGTTGCTGGCCTTTCTAGGCTTGTTCGCTTTTTTCGATCTGGTGAATGAACTGGACGATATCGGCAAGGGGGGCTACATGCTCCATCACGCGGCGATCTACGTCGCGATGATCATGCCGGGGCGGGTGTATGAGCTGATGCCCATAGCGGTGCTGATCGGGACGCTGTATGCGCTGACCACCCTGGCACGTCATTCCGAAATCACGGTGTTGCGCGCGTCGGGCTTGTCGACCCGGCGTCTGTTGTCGGGCCTGCTGGCGATCGGAAGTGTTTTCGTGGCCTTGACCTTCGTTTTTGGCGAATACTTGGCGCCGCCGGCGGAGCGGGCGGCGCAGCAATGGAGGCTGGCAGCAACGCGCTCGATGGTGTCCCAGGAATTGCGTACGGGGCTCTGGGTCCGCGATGGCCGGCGCTTTGTCAATGTCAGTAGTGTGCTGCCGGATACCAGTCTGCAAGGCATCCGTATCTATGAGTTCGACGAGCGCGCAGTTCTGGTGTCGATCAGCGAAGCGGAGTCGGGCGCGTACAACGGCAATAATGGTTGGCGTTTGCGCAAGGTGGCCCAAACGCGCTTCTCCGATAGCGGGACATCAACTGTTGCCCTGCCGGAAATGGTCTGGGATTCCGAGCTGACGCCAGAGGTCTTGTCGGTGCTGATGGTGGTTCCGGAGCGCATGTCCGTGTCCACGCTGTACTCCTACATCCATCATCTGCGGGAAAACAACCAGAAGACTACTCGCTACGAGATCGCCTTGTGGAAGAAGTTGGCGTACCCGTTTGCCGCATTTGTCATGATGGGATTGGCGCTGCCCTTTGGCTATATGCAGACGAGGGCGGGCGGAGTTAGCCTGAGGGTCTTCTCCGGGATCATGCTGGGTGTGGGCTTCCACCTGCTCAACGGGCTGTTCTCCAACCTCGGTGTTATCAATGGGTGGGTGCCGGCCGTGGCAGCCCTGACGCCCAGTATCACCTTTTTCCTGGCGGCGGCTTTTATGATGTGGTGGGTTGAGCGCCGCTGAGGTTGATGCTTCAGTTTTTTGGACTGTTGAGCAACAGCACGATACGGGTGCCGGCCAGCCGGTCATGCAGGAACTGATGTTCCTTGTCGAGAAGGGCCCACACGATTCCGATTCCAAATAGCAGCACGGAAGGCCACGCCAGCGCGTAGCGGATGCATGCCTGGCGTACGGAAATCGGCCCTCCCTCGAAGTTCACAATACGCAGCTTCCAGGTCTGCATGGCCAGCGTCTGTCCGCCAGTTCGCCAGTACCACAGGAAATAGCCGCCCAGGACGAGGAAGACGTAAGCCCAAAGCACACCGCCGGGTGGCGTGTAGTTCAATGTGGCGCCCACAATCAGCAGCGGGACCATGAAGGCGAGGGCGAGCACGCCGAGTAGTAGCAGGATCTCGTAAAGCATGCTTGCCAGACGGCGGCGTAGACCGGCGAGTTCGACGGCCTGCCGGGCCGGCGCAGGGCTGCCGGCGGCAGGGGGGTGTTGGGGCATGGCGTGCCTAGGGCTTGGTGGGGGAGGTCTGGGAGGGAGCCGCTTCCGTGGTGACGGCAACCGCAGGAGGGGCTGGAGTCGGAGATTGCGGCGTGGTGCTGCCGCCGGCCTGAGCCGACGCCGCTGCTGGTTGTTCGGCAGCGGGAGGCGCGAGCTTGATCTTCGGGTAGCTGGGCCGAGGCGGCGGCGGGGCCGTCAAGGGCTTGATGGGCGGTGCGCCAATCTTGGGAATGGTCGGTTTGACGGGCTGCTTGGCGGCGGCTTCGGTGAAGCGTTTCTTCTCGTCACTCGGCAGCTCTTGGTAGGCGTTCCACTTCTCCCTAAGGGTTTCCCGCTTTTCGGGGGCGATGCGCTGGAGGTTGCGGTATTGATCCCGCGCAATCATGCGTTGTTCTGGAGTCAGCGAAATCCATGTCTGCATGCGGTGCTGCAGACGCTCCTGTTCCTCTGGTGTATAGCCCGGAAAACGGTCGGCGATGCCGACCCACTTCCGGCGGCGTTCGTCGGGCAGGTCGCGCCATTCCTTGGCAAGCGGGGCAAGGGTGCGTTGCTGCGACGGCGTCAGATCACTCCAGGCCGGGGCACTGATGGGGGGCGCGGGCAGGGCGGAAACCGACCAGCCCAGCATGAGCGCAAGGCTCACTCGGGAGAGTCGTTTTGAACCCATGCGTCGAATCCGCGGTCAAGGTAGGCGTCGATCGGCAGGTCGTCGGCGAGCAGGGCGCTATCGACTTCCTCCAGATCGGCGGTATGTTGAAACTGTCCGAGCAGGACGCTGCCGAGAGCGGCAGCAATGACCAGAACCATCGCGATGGTGGTTTTGCCCCGCGGCAGTACATGCTCTGTGAGCATCTGGCCGACCCCGGCCAAGCTCAGTCCTCGGACGGCAGCCTTCTGGCGGCCTAATGCCTTTTGGCGCGCCTCGTGCAGGCGTGAAGATGCGCTCGGCGGAATGTTCCACGCCGATGCGTTCAGGTGTTGCCGGATCCGGCGCTGAAATTCCTGCTCGTTCATAGTGTGATGCCCTTTGCTGCAAGAGCTGCAGCCAATGTATGCGTCGCCCGGGAGCAGTGTGTCTTCACGCTTCCCTCGGAGCACCCCATTGCCGCAGCCGTTTCGGCGATATCCATCTCTTCCCAGTAACGCATGAGGAAGGCTTCGCGTTGACGGGCTGGCAGCTTTTCGATTTCCCTTTCTATGACCGACAAGGTCTGGTGTTGTTCTAGCTGGGCCTGGGGGGATTCGCTCTTGTGCTCGCTGTCGGCGGATTCGAGCGTTTCCAGGGGGTCATAATCTTCCTCGTCCGAGCTTGGCGAAAAGGCGGATAGCAGCGTCGTCCACATGCTGCGCACCTTCTGGCGGCGAAAATGGTCGCGGATCACGTTCTGCAGGATGCGCTGGAAGAGCATCGGCAGTTCTTCCAGCGGCTTGTCGCCGTATTTCTCGGCTAGCTTGAGCATTGCGTCCTGCACGATGTCGAGGGCCGACTCATCGTTGCGGACCGCAAATAAAGCCTGCTTGAAGGCCCTTTTTTCGACGCTGGCGAGGAAGTCCGATAGTTCAAGGCGGGAAGGCAGGGGAGGGATCCTCAACTGGAGCGTGGCACCCCTCTTTTTTCATGGGCGGGGGTTGCGCCAATTAAAACGATGCGCCTGGCGTCCGGACTGCAATGCCGCTAGCGGCGCCTTGACCAATCGTCTGGGCGGCGGTATGGTTCAACGTTTCACATTGCCGAAACAGCTTCGGGTGCAGCGATGGTAATTACCGGTGCGGAAATTGTAATCAGGAGTCTCCAGGAAGAAAAGGTCGATTATCTCTTCGGCTATCCCGGCGGCGCGGTACTTTACATCTACGACGAGCTGTTCAAGCAGGACAAGGTTCGCCACGTGCTCGTGCGTCACGAGCAGGCCGCCATCCATGCGGCCGACGGCTATGCGCGGTCCACCGAGAAGGTCGGCGTTGCGCTGGTGACTTCCGGTCCCGGCGCGACCAATGCGGTGACCGGGATCGCCACGGCCTACTGCGACTCGATCCCTATGGTCATCATTTCCGGCCAAGTGCCGTCCTCGGCCATCGGTCAGGACGCCTTCCAGGAAGTGGATACTGTCGGCATCACCCGTCCCTGTGTGAAGCACAATTTCCTCGTGCGCGATGTGCGTGATATCGCGCCGACCATCAAGAAGGCTTTCTACCTCGCCAAGAGCGGCCGTCCCGGCCCGGTGCTGGTCGATATTCCGAAGGACATCACCGCCCAGAAGTGCGAGTTCGAATACCCGCAGACGGTGGCGATGCGTTCCTACAGCCCAGTCGTCAAGGGGCATCATGGCCAGATCAAGAAGGCATTGCAGCTCCTGCTCGAGGCCAAGCGTCCGATGGTGTACGCCGGTGGTGGCGTGGTGCTCGGCGACGCAGCCGACAAGCTGACCGCGCTAGTGCGCAAGCTGGGCTTTCCCTGCACCAACACCCTCATGGGCCTCGGCGGCTATCCGGCGACCGATCGCCAGTTCGTCGGCATGCTGGGCATGCACGGCAACTACGAGGCCAACATGGGGATGCATTATTGTGACGTGCTGCTCGCCGTTGGTGCCCGCTTCGACGACCGCGTGATCGGTAGTCCGGCTCATTTTGCCTCCGAGCCGCGAAAGATCATCCATATCGATATCGACCCCTCGTCCATTTCCAAGCGCGTGAAGGTGGACGTACCCATCGTCGGCGACGTGGGTGAAGTCCTCGGCGAGTTGCTGGCGCTGCTCGATAGCACCTCCGATCGCCCAGACCAGGAAGCTCTCGGTGGCTGGTGGAAGCAGGTCGAGGAGTGGCGCCGCCGCGACTGCCTGAAGTTCAATCAGGGTACGGATGTCATCAAGCCGCAGTACGTGGTGCAGAAACTCTGGGAAGTGACTGGCGGTGATGCCTTTGTGACTTCCGACGTGGGGCAGCACCAGATGTGGGCGGCCCAATACTACAAGTTTGATAAGCCGCGCCGCTGGGTGAATTCCGGCGGCCTGGGCACGATGGGTTTCGGCCTGCCAGCCGCAATGGGTGTTCAACTCGCGCATCCCGGTTCTCCGGTGGCCTGTATCACCGGCGAGGGGTCGGTGCAGATGAACATTCAGGAGCTGTCCACCTGCAAGCAGTTCCGTCTGCCGATCAAGGTGATCCTGCTCAACAACGGTTATCTCGGTATGGTCCGCCAGTGGCAGGAACTGTTCCACGGCAACCGCTACTCCGAGTCCTACATGGATGCCCTGCCCGACTTCGCGAAGCTCGCCGAGGCCTATGGCCACGTGGCGCTGCGCGTGCAGAAGCCGGGTGACGTGGAGGATGCGCTGCGTGAGGCATTCAAGCGCAAGAACGATCTGGTCTTCCTGGACTTCCAGGTCGATCCGACCGAGAACGTGTACCCGATGGTCCAGGGTGGCAAGGGCCTGACCGATATGATCCTGTCCGCTGAGGATCTCTGATTCGCCGGGGGCATGCCGTGGATGATTTGTCGCGGCCCGCTCCCGAATCGTTACCGATGCTCGACGCCCATTGGCTGCGCGGGTTGATGGTCAGCAAGCAGAAAATACATATGAGACACGTCATCTCCCTTCTCATCGAGAATGAATCCGGCGCGCTGTCGCGCGTCTCCGGGCTGTTTTCCGCCCGTGGTTACAACATCGAATCCTTGACGGTGGCGCCGACCGAGGATGCCTCCCTGTCACGCATGACGATCGTGACGTCCGGTTCGGACGACATCGTCGAGCAGATCACCAAGCAGCTCAACAAGCTGGTTGAAGTGGTGAAAGTGGTCGATCTCTCCGAGTCGGCCCACATCGAGCGCGAACTGATGCTCGTGAAGGTGCGTGCAACCGGCAAGGATCGCGAGGAAATGAAGCGCATGGCGGACATATTCCGCGGGCGCATCATCGACGTGACCGATACCAGTTACATCATCGAGTTGACCGGCACCCAAGCCAAGCTCGATTCCTTTGTCGGCGCCATCGACGCCGGCCTCATCCTCGAAACAGTGCGCTCCGGCATCTGCGGCGTTGGTCGTGGTGATCGGGTATTGAAAGTGTGATGTGGGGATCGCGCGGGCTCTACGGCCGGCGCTTCCCTGCAATTTGCTCCTCTTGTATCAGAAAGGCATGAAATGAAGGTTTATTACGATAAGGATGCGGATCTCTCCCTGATCAAGGGCAAGCAGGTCACGATCGTTGGTTACGGTTCCCAGGGCCATGCCCACGCCCAGAACCTGCGCGACTCCGGCGTCAATGTGACGGTCGGTCTGCGCAAGAGCGGCGCTTCCTGGGCCAAGGCCGAAGGTGCTGGCCTAAAGGTTGCCGAAGTGGCCGAGGCTGTTCGCGCTGCCGACGTGGTCATGATCCTGCTGCCGGATGAGAACATCCCCGACGTCTACAAGAACGACATCGAGCCGAACATCAAGCAAGGCGGCGTGCTGGCTTTCGCCCACGGCTTCAACGTGCATTACAACCAGGTCGTGCCCCGTGCCGATCTGGACGTGATCATGGTTGCCCCGAAGGGCCCCGGCCACACCGTCCGTTCCGAGTACCTGAAGGGTGGCGGCGTGCCGTCCCTGATCGCCGTGTACCAGGACAAGTCCGGCAAGGCCCGCGACATCGCCCTGTCCTACGCTGCTGCCAACGGCGGCACCAAGGGTGGCGTGATCGAGACCAACTTCCGTGAAGAAACCGAAACCGACCTGTTCGGCGAGCAGGCTGTGCTCTGTGGTGGCGCGGTTGAGCTGGTCAAGATGGGTTTCGAGACCCTGGTCGAAGCCGGCTACGCTCCGGAAATGGCCTATTTCGAGTGCCTGCACGAGCTGAAGCTGATCGTCGACCTGATGTACGAAGGCGGCATTGCCAACATGAACTACTCCATCTCCAACAACGCGGAGTATGGCGAGTACGTGACCGGCCCTGAAGTCATCAACGAAGAGTCCCGCTACGCCATGCGCGAAGCCCTCAAGCGCATCCAGACCGGTGAATACGCCAAGATGTTCATCCTGGAAGGCAAGACCAACTACCCGTCCATGACCGCCCGTCGTCGTCTGAACGCCGTGCACCCGATTGAAACTGTCGGTGCCCAACTGCGTGACATGATGCCGTGGATCAAGGCCAACAAGCTGGTTGATCAGTCCAAGAACTAAGCGGGACTGGCAGGTAGCAAGATCGGGGGACGCAAGTCCCCCGAGTCGTTTCTGGGCCTGTCGTATTGACCTGCGTTACAATCCTATTCGACTCCACATATCGTCCCCTCCATGGCCGATCTGCAATCTCATAAGCCTCTGCTCAACCCCGAACGGCGCCGCAGGGGGATCTACATTCTTCCCAACCTTTTCACGACTGCTGCACTCTTTGCCGGTTTCTATGCCATCGTGCAGGCGATGAACGGACTGTTCGAGCAGGCGGCTGTGGCCATCTTCATCGCGATGGTGCTCGACGGGCTCGATGGTCGTGTGGCGCGCCTGACCCGGACCCAGAGCGCTTTCGGTGCCGAGTACGATTCACTGTCTGACATGGTGTCCTTCGGAGCTGCACCAGCGCTGATCGTGTACGAATGGGCGCTGAAGGGCATGGGCAAGCTCGGCTGGATGGCGGCTTTCATCTATTGTGCGGGTGCAGCCTTGCGGCTGGCGCGTTTCAATACCAACATCGACGTCATCGACAAGCGCTATTTTCAGGGGCTGCCCAGTCCGGCGGCGGCGGCGCTGGTGAGCGGCCTGGTGTGGGTGATGCTCGACAACGGCATCGCTGGGCCGGATGTGCGCTGGTATGCCTGCGTGCTGACGATCTTTGCCGGCATCTCGATGGTCAGCAACGTGTTGTTCTACAGCGGCAAGGAGATCAATCTGCGCCGTAGCGTGCCCTTCATCGTCATCATCGCGTTTGTGCTGGGCTTCCTGCTGGTGTCCAGCTATCCGCCAGGGGTCCTTTTCGGTCTGTTCCTGTGCTACGCCGTTTCCGGTTATGTGACGAGTGCCTGGGCCTGGGTCAAGGGGGCGCGTCGCAGCGCCGCGAAGTCGTCCGGTGAGAGTGCTCCCGCCGAGAACGCGGATTCCTGAATCGTGCCGCTGCGGCCTTGGCTGAGCGCCAAGGCCGGGCAGGTGTGCTTGCCTGTTGTGGTACGGAACGGTACCTGAGCCGTTCGATCAAAACATCAATAAAATAATCTTGCAGGAGCCAATCATGAACGACCAGTTGATCATTTTCGACACCACCTTGCGTGACGGGGAGCAGAGCCCGGGGGCTTCGATGACGCGGGACGAAAAGCTGCGCATCGCTCGGCAATTGGAACGGATGAAGGTCAATGTGATCGAGGCTGGCTTCGCGGCGGCGTCCAACGGCGACTTCGAGGCTGTCCACGCAGTGGCGGAGGCGATAAAGGATTCGACCGTCTGTTCGCTGGCCCGCGCCAACGAAAATGACATCCGGCGGGCCGGCGAGGCCATCCGCCCGGCGGCTTCCGGGCGTATCCACACCTTCATCGCGACCAGTCCGATCCACATGGAGAAAAAGCTGCGCATGAGCCCCGACCAGGTGGTCGAGCAGGCGGTGCGGGCAATCGGCTGGGCGCGGGAATATACCGGTGACGTCGAGTTTTCCGCCGAGGACGCGGGCCGTTCCGAGATCGATTTCCTGTGCCGCATTTTCGAGGCAGTCATCAATGCCGGCGCCACGACTATCAATGTGCCGGATACTGTCGGCTACAACGTGCCGGAGCAATTCGCGGAAACGATCCGTACGCTGATCGAGCGTGTGCCGAATTCCGACAAGGTTGTGTGGTCGGTGCATTGTCATAACGATCTGGGCTTGGCGGTGGCCAATTCGCTGGCTGCGGTACGTGCCGGTGCGCGCCAGGTTGAGTGCACAGTCAATGGTCTTGGCGAACGGGCCGGTAACGCGTCGCTAGAAGAGATTGTGATGGCGGTGCGCACGCGCAAGGATGTCTTCCAGTGCGATACGCGCATCGACACGACGCAGATTGTGCCGGCCTCCAAGTTGGTGTCGGGCATCACCGGCTTTCCGGTGCAGCCGAACAAAGCGATTGTTGGTGCGAATGCCTTTGCGCATGAGTCCGGCATCCATCAGGATGGGGTGCTCAAGCACCGCGAGACCTACGAGATCATGCGTGCCGAGGATGTGGGCTGGACCACCAACAAGCTGGTGATGGGTAAGCACTCAGGGCGCAATGCGTTCCGTTCGAGGCTCATCGAGTTGGGTGTCGAGATCAAGTCTGAAGAGCAACTGAATCACGCCTTTGCGCGCTTCAAGGAGCTGGCGGACAAGAAGCACGAGATCTTCGACGAGGATCTGCAGGCATTGATGAGCGATGAGAGCTCGGAGCCGCAGGAGCATTTCCGCCTCGTCGCGTCGTCCTTCCACTCCGAGACCGGCGAGACGCCCAACGCGCGCCTGACTCTGTCCGTCGGTGGTAAGGAGGCCAAGGTCGAGTCCAATGGTTCGGGGCCGGTGGATGCGGCGTTCAAGGCCATCGAGGCTGTTGCCGAGAGTGGTGCCCAACTGCTCCTGTACTCGGTGAATGCGATCACCACTGGCACCGACGCCCAGGGCGAGGTGACTGTCCGCCTCTCCAAGGAGGATAGGGTTGTCAACGGGCAGGGGGCGGACACTGACATCATCGTCGCGTCCGCCAAGGCTTATCTCAATGCGCTCAACAAACTGCACTCAAAGCTGGAACGTTTGAATCCCCAGGTCTGAGACGTGTCGCAGGCTCAGGGCTTGCCGTCGGCGGAGGCCCTGGCCAGCCGTGACGGCGCAGTGTTGCGGGCGTAAAGCACCACTGCGATGAAAAAGACCACGCTCAGCACGGCTTCAATGAGCGCGAGCATGCTGCCAGGGGGGGCATCGTTGGTGCGGACGACACCTTCGGTCAGGTAAAGCAGGATCATCATCGAACTCCACTGATAAGTGTAGCGTTTGCCGCGCAGAATGCCGAACAGCGCCAGCATCAGCGGGAGTACTTTCAGGGTCATCCACGAGCCGCCGGGGCGTAGCGGGGCCAGAATGGCTTCCCAGGCCAGGCATAGGGCGATCAGGAGCAGCAGCGTGATGCTGGCGACGAGGGAAAGGGTCTTGGGTGTCATGGGAGCGAGAGCTTTCTGGCGGTTTCGGCAAGTCGCCGGCCAAGAGCGGTGGCGAGGCGTTTTTCCTCTTCGGTGATCAGGGTGTTGTCCTCCTTGCCGGCCCAGTGGGTGGCACCGTAAGGGGAGCCGCCACTGCGCGTGCGGGTCAGATCAGGCTCGGAAAACGGCAGGCCGACGATCAGCATTCCATGGTGCAGCAACGGTGTCATCATCGACAGCAGCGTGCTTTCCTGGCCACCGTGCTGGCTCGCTGATGATGTGAATACGCAAGCCGGTTTGCCCGCCAGGGCGCCGGACAACCAAGGGCCGGCGGTACCGTCCAGGAAGTACTTGACCGGCGCCGCCATATTGCCGAAGCGGGTAGGGCTGCCGAGTGCCAGGCCGACGCACTCCTCGAGGTCGCGGATGTCGGCGTACGGGGCGCCCCGGTCGGGAATGCCGTCTTCGACCGCCTCGCAGACGGCGGACACCCGTGGAACCGTGCGCAGGCGGGCGGCCATGCCCGGAACGGATTCGATGCCGCGGGCGATCAGTTCGGCCAGTGCCCGTACCGAGCCCCGATGGCTGTAATAAAGGATAAGAACTTCTTGCATGGTAGAGCCTGCAAAACGGAAGCGCATTATACGTAAATGAACCCGAGCCCTGATTTCCCTCGTTTGCATCAACGCCTGGCGGTGGCGCATCTGGTGTCAGCCGTGCTGCGGCGATTTCGTGACGGCCGATGCGCGCAGGTGGCGGGCAGTTTGGCCTTCACCACGCTGTTGTCGCTGGTGCCGATGGTGACCCTGGTTGTGGTGGTCTTTAGCAAGTTGCCCCAGTCGGCCCGTTTTGGCGACACCCTACGCGGCTTTCTCCTCGATAATCTTCTGCCAGACAAGGCTGGCAAGGTGATTGCCACCTATGCGCTGCAGTTCAGCGAGAAGGCGGCCAATCTGACCGTTGTGGGTGCTCTGGTGCTGATCGCCACGACCTTGATGTTGATGAAGACTATCGATCAGGTCATCAACCAGATCTGGATGGTCAACAGCCGTCGTCCGTGGGCCACGCGTCTGGCGGCCTACTGGGCAACGCTTTCTCTCGGCCCTCTGCTGCTGGCCGGCTGCGTGTTCGTAGCGAGCGCAATACTCAGCATGTCCCTTGATATCATGAACGAGCCCGCTTGGCTCGAAGGGCTTGGGTTGCGCGTGATTGCGGTGGCGGTTTTGAGTGGAATCTTCGGCACCATTTACTTGGTGGTGCCGCATTGCAGCGTACGTGTCCGGGATGCGATGTTCGCGGGTTTATGCGCGGCAACGGGGTTCATGGTCATGCAACGCCTGTTTGGTTTGTATCTGGTGCATTTCCCGAGTTACACGCTGGTTTACGGCGCATTTGCGGCGGTGCCGATCTTTCTGCTGTGGCTTTATCTGTCGTGGATTGTGATTCTGCTTGGGGCGGTCCTTGCCGCGGTTCTGCCTGAACGGAAGCTGGCACATGCGCTACTGCCGGCTTTTCCCGGGCGGAGTTTGTTTGTGGCGATGCTGGCGCTGAGGGAGTTGGTCGTTGCTCAGCGTGAAGGTGGTTCTAGGACGATGGTGCAACTCGCCGAGCTGGCCGCGGTAGGGCATGACGACATGAGAGGTACGCTGGAGGTTCTTGAGTCGGCGGGTATTGCTGCACGCCTTGACGGAGGAGGGTGGTTGCTGGTCAAGGCTGCGGATGCGGTGCTTTTATCTGAGGTCGGAGGGCTGTTCGGCTGGGGGAGACTGCCGGACTCGTGGCGCATGCGGGAAGGCTCTGCGGCGGAGGTGTGCGAGCGCTGGGACGAAATGCTTCTAGCCTTCGGGCGCGCAACGGCCAAGCCCATTGCATCCCTGTATTCCTGATGTCCTTTTAAAGAGGATAAGGGTCAATTTCGTATTGGAACAGTTCGATGGAGGATGTCTGCATGTCGAGGCTCAGTAGCCGCCCTTGAGCCACATAGAGTCGATTGGTGTCTGATACCAGCATGAAGCGCCGCGCAGAATAAGTTCCGGCGGGGGCCAGTATGGCTTGTTGGCGCCCCAGTGCGGCAATGGGGGGGAGGACTAGCGCAGGACGCATGGGGCGCGTTTGGGTGCCGCTGCGGAAACCGACTGTTACGGGCTTGGCGGTATTGGCTATGACCTGTAGCCCAAGTTCAATCTGCTCGGGGGTTTCCGTGCGGATCCAGCGCACAACGCACAGGGTCCAAGGGTCGTCCTCGTTACGGCGGAGCGCCAGTGCCATGCCGGCTGCGAGTTCCGACGCCGTTCCGGTGACCTGCATGATTGCATAGCCTGTCGGACTCTCGTTGACGACCATCCATTCCGACGTGTGCGGCTCTTGCCGCGCCGCGCCCGTCTCGCGGAGCATCTTCCAGATTCCCTCTAGGCCAGTGCAGACCCGAACGGCGTACTGGTTCCGGCGCCGGGAGTGTTCCCGGCATGGCGGCGTGGCCCAGTATTCCCTTACTCTGCGTAACAGGGTCGCGGCTTCTGTCGTGGGAAGCCCCGCGGGAAGTCCGTTGAGATCGGGAGGGCTGGCCTCCAGAGCTTCTATCCATGCGGTCGCCTTGCGAGCGAGCTCTTCCGCAGAAAAGTAGATTAGCCCCTCGACCGGAGGCGGTGGGCGCCGGTTGTCCGAAATCGGAGGGGTATCCTGATCCGGATCGATCCAGAACCAGCCTAGGTCATCCTCGCCAGGTGGCGTGTAGCTGATGTTTGTGTCGCCAGCGACAGAACTCAGCAGCGCAGCCAGCCAGCAAGTCTCGGCACCTGTGAGGCCTTCAGGTTGGGTTGCCGAGAATGTTAGAAGGAACTTGTAGGCAGCCTCCGCGTCGGCGCAGTTGTTGCCGTTGCCGGTCGTCTGACATCCCAGAAAAAGGGTGTGTGCCCGCAGCCAGAAGCCGTAGGGGGCGCTATTACCAGCCAGGTGGGCAACAGTAAACTGTTCGCCGAGAATCTCGAGCCCCTTGGCGCAAATGGCCTGTGGCGATTGGTGGATGTTTTTGGCGGTTCGGTGGCGTATGTCGTTCAGACTGTCTTCATACCCCGTGGCGAGCTTGCCTAAGGCTGATACTAGACGCGTCGCCGAGCGATGGAAGCTGGTGTTCAGAGGTAGGGCGGTCGAGGCTAGCTTCTCCCGGAACATTCGGCTGATCTGCATGCCTCGCGCCTGCAGTAGGTCCATGCAACGCTGCAATTGCCCCTTGCCGACTTCGGGGCGGGTCAGATCCTCGATGTGGCGTACGAAGGCCGCCAGCTCAAGCTCTGCGTCCGGAGAAAGCTCGACAGCGAGCCAGTCGAGGACGGGAGCGGTGCGGTCTGAAAGGGGGGAGTCGGCGGCGCTCATTGCCTGTTGTGTGTTTTGGCCAAGTGCATATTGTAAATAACTTCCCTGCAAACAGGTGCTGATATGGTCTCGCGCCAGCCTGATAGGGCTGCATGAGGGATTCGGCGGATACTCCTGGGGCAGGGTCGGAATTTAGTCGCCTGTTTTCTTGCGGTTTCCTTCACTGTGATTTAACATCTAACGTTTTTCCATTCCATCGGATCAAGCACAGTCATGGTTGTCATTCGTCTCGCCCGTAGCGGCTCCAAGAAGCGTCCTTTCTACAACATCGTTGCCGCCGATTCCCGCAATCGTCGCGATGGCCGTTTCATCGAGCGCATCGGCTACTACAACCCGGTTGCTTCCGGCAGTGCCGTCGGTCTCGTCGTGAACGCCGAGCGTCTGGCTCACTGGCAAGGTAACGGCGCTCAGCTGTCCGAGACCGTCTCCCGTCTGGTCAAGCAAGCCTCCAAGGTTGCAGCCTGAGTTGGCTGAGCAGCATCCTGGTCTTCCGGCTGCCGTGCAGATGATCGTGCTGGGGCGGATCATCGCCCCGTTTGGCGTGGGAGGCTGGGTAAAGGTTCATCCTTTCGGGGATGATCCTTTGTCATGGAAAAAAATGCCGCAATGGTGGATCGGTTCCGATCCCGAAGGCGACAACTGGACCCCGTACACGCTGAAGGGCTGCAAGGCCCACGGCAAGGCGGGCGGTCTGGTGGCCGCTTTTGGAGAGGTCCCGGACCGCGATTCGGCTGAGGCCATTGACGGTTTGTATATCGCCGTACCGCGGGAAGCGTTGCCGAAGCCTGACAAAGATGAATACTACTGGGCTGATTTGATTGGCCTGGAAGTATTCAACGCCTCTGAAGTGTGCCTGGGTATCGTGAAGGGGCTGCTGTCTACCGGAGCTCATGATGTGCTTCAGGTGCAGGATGGCGATCTTGAACGGCTGATCCCCTTCGTCGCCAGTTACGTGACTGAAGTGGATGCGGAAGGGCGCCGTATCCGAGTTGATTGGGAGGCGGACTGGTGATGGTGTTCGGCGGCCGCAAGGCCTACGACGTCGTAAGCCTGTTTCCTCAGATGTTTTCCGCGTTGTCGGAGTTCGGCATTACAGGGCGTGCGCGGGAGCGCGGGCTTTACGAGCTGAATTGCTGGAATCCACGGGATTTCGCCGACGATCGCTACCGTACCGTGGACGACCGCCCCTACGGCGGTGGGCCCGGGATGGTGATGCTGCCGGGGCCTCTGGAGAAATCCATCAGGGCTGCTCAGGCGCGTCAGGTGGAGAGTGCGGGCGTCGCGGGGCGGGTGATCTACCTGTCTCCGCAGGGACGTCCGCTGGATCACCAGCGTGTGTTGGAGCTGGTTGCCGAACCCGCGCTCGTGCTGCTCTGTGGTCGCTACGAAGGGGTCGATCAGCGTTTGATCGATCGTTGCGTGGATGAAGAGATTTCGCTGGGTGACTTTGTCCTTTCGGGGGGGGAGTTACCGGCGATGGTTTTGCTCGATTCGATGATCAGGCAATTGCCGGGGGCATTGAACGATCAAGACTCCGCCATCGAGGATTCCTTCGTCGATGGTTTGCTTGATTGCCCGCACTACACGCGGCCGGTTGAATATGAGGGGGTGTCCGTGCCCGGGGTCCTCATGTCCGGCAACCATGCCGAGATCCGGCGCTGGCGCTTGCAGCAGTCATTGGGGCGTACGGAGTTGCGCCGACCGGATTTGCTGAGCGATCGCAAGTTAAGCAAGGAAGAGATTCGTTTGCTGGATGCATTCCGGCAGGCTGAAGGGAAGCTGGAGGGTTGATTTCCGGCTTCCATAACAAAGCCGTGTATCAGGTGGCGACCTGCTCTGCACGAAAGGCCACTGGCCCATATTTTTTCAGGAGTTACGCATGAACCTCATTCAGCAGCTCGAACAGGAAGAAATCACCCGCCTGACCCAAGGCAAGACGATTCCGGAATTCGCTCCCGGCGACACCGTTATCGTGCAGGTCAAGGTTAAGGAAGGTAACCGTGAGCGTCTGCAGGCTTACGAAGGCGTCGTGATCGCCAAGCGCAATCGCGGCCTCAACTCCGCCTTCATCGTTCGCAAGATCTCTTCCGGCGAAGGCGTGGAGCGTACGTTCCAGACCTACTCCCCGCTGGTTGCCAGCATCGAAGTGAAGCGTCGTGGTGATGTGCGTCGCGCCAAGCTGTACTACCTGCGCAGCCGCTCCGGCAAGTCTGCCCGTATCAAGGAAAAGCTGGACTACAAGTCCTTCGCTGCCAAGGCTGCCGCCAAGGCCTAAGTTCCCGCGGTACAAAAAAACGGAACCCTTGGGTTCCGTTTTTTTTGCCTTTGCTGTCGCTTGTGGGCGTGTATCTGCTGCGAGCCTTTCGTTCAGGCGCGCTTGTTCCGTTCGATCAGTGCGTAGGCCGAATGGTTGTGGATCGACTCGAAGTTCTCGGATTCGACGATGTAGGCGTCGATGCGGCCTTCCCTGTTGAGGGCGCCGGCAACGTCCCGCACCATGTCCTCGACGAACTTGGGGTTGTCGTAGGCGCGTTCGGTGACGAACTTTTCGTCGGGGCGCTTGAGCAGCCCGTAGAGTTCGCAGGAAGCCTGCTCTTCGACGAGCTGGACCAGTTCCTCGATCCACAGGTGGTTGTTGGTGGTGGCGGTCACTGTGACGTGGGAGCGCTGGTTGTGGGCGCCATACTCGGAAATCTTCTTGGAGCAGGGGCACAGGCTAGTCACGGGGACAACAACCTTCATCGTGAACTCGTAATTACCCCCTTCACTGATTTCTCCGATGAACGTGACTTCATAGTCCATCAGGCTTTGCACGCCCGAGACGGGGGCGGCCTTGTTGACGAAATAGGGGAAGGTCATTTCCACGTGGCCAGTTTCGGCCTCGAGCTTCCGGACCATCTCGCGCAGCATCGGCTCGAAGGATTCGACGGAGATTTCCCTTTCGTGGCTGTTGAGGATCTCCACGAAGCGGGACATGTGCGTCCCCTTGAAATTGTGGGGCAGGCCCACGTACATGTTGAACATCGCGATGGTGTGCTGGATGCCGCCGCTCTTCTTGTCCTGAACCTTGATGGGGTGGCGGATCGCCTTGATGCCAACCTTGTTGATGGCCAGTTGGCGTGAGTCGGCGGAATTTTGTACGTCGGGGATGGGGGTTGGGGCTTCGCGGGTGATCATGACTGTTCTCGGTAAGTCTCGTTGGGGAATGGGGGTCTGGCGCCCCTCAATGGATTTGATCCTATCATTCCCGACAAATGCGCTCAACTATTCGGCAGGCCGCTGTCTTTTATGCTCTTGAGGATGCCTGCGGCGTCCAGGCCGACCTCGGCCATGAGCTGCAGCTGGTCGCCGTGGTCAATGAAGCGGTCCGGGAGGCCCAGTTGTAGCACCTGGATGGCTTTGCCTGCCTCTTTCAGGACACGGATCACTTCCGATCCGGCGCCGCCGATGGTGGCGTTTTCCTCAAGCGTGACAAGGATGTCGTGGCTGTCGGCCAACTTGAGGATCAGTTCGCGGTCGATGGGCTTTACGAAGCGCATGTTGGCCACGGTGGCGTCGAGAGTGTCGGCGACCTGCAGCGCGGTGCCGAGCAGGCTACCGAAGGCAAGCAGGGCGTAGCGGGTGCCGCTTCGACGGATCTCGCCCTTGCCGATGGGGAGGGCGTGCATGAGCTTGGTCGGCTGGATTCCCAGGCCGCTGCCGCGTGGGTAGCGGACGGCGGTTGGGCCGTCGTGCTGGTAGGCGGTATAAAGCATTTGCCGGCATTCGTTTTCGTCTGCCGGACAGAAGATGGTCAGGTTGGGGATGCAGGCGAGGTAGGAAATATCGAATGCGCCGTGGTGGGTTGCGCCGTCGGCACCGACCAGTCCGGCACGGTCGATAGCCAGCATGACCGGCAGGTTCTGCAGGGCGATGTCGTGGATCAGCTGATCGTAGGCACGCTGCAGGAAGGTCGAGTAGATGGCTACTACGGGCTTGAAGCCCTCGCAGGCCAGGCCTGCCCCGAAAGTCAGGGCGTGTTGCTCGGCGATCCCGACGTCGTAATAACGATCCGGGTATTCATTGGCGAAACGCACCATGCCTGACCCTTCGCGCATGGCGGGGGTGATTGCCACGAGGCGCTTGTCGATGGCTGCCATATCGCAGAGCCAGTCGCCGAAAACCTGTGTGTAAGTGAGTTTGCCGCTGCTCTTCCCCGTTGTGATGCCGGCGGCGTGGTCGAACTTGGAGACGCCGTGGTAGAGGATCGGGTCGGCTTCGGCAAGCTTGTATCCTTGCCCTTTGCGGGTGATGACGTGGAGGAATTGGGGTCCCTTGAGGGTGCGCAGGTTTTGCAGCGTCGGCAGCAGGGCTTCGAGGTCGTGGCCATCGATGGGGCCGATGTAATTGAAGCCGAACTCTTCGAACATCGTGCCGGGCATCACCATGCCCTTCACGTGTTCTTCTGTACGTTTTGCGAACTCGAAAACCGGCGGCGGCAGGTTTTCGAGGAATCGTTTGCCAATGGTTCGCGCGCCGTTGTAAAGGCGGCCCGAGAGCAGGCGGGACAAGTGCTTGTTGAGCGCGCCGACAGGCGGCGAAATTGACATCTCGTTGTCGTTGAGGATGACCAGCAGATTGGTGTCACTGATGTCGCCGGCGTTGTTCAGCGCTTCGAAAGCCATGCCGGCCGACATCGCGCCGTCGCCGATGACTGCAATGGCGCGTCGGTCTTCGCCGCGCAGGCGGGCTGCTTCGGCCATCCCAAGGGCTGCGGAGATCGAAGTTGACGAATGGGCAGTGCCGAAGGTGTCGTATGGACTTTCGCAGCGGCGCGGAAAGCCCGAGATGCCCTGATATTGGCGCAGACCTGCCATGGCTTCGCGACGCCCCGTCAGAACCTTGTGGGCGTAGGTTTGGTGGCCGACGTCCCAGACGATGCGATCGTCGGGCGTGTTGAACACGTAGTGCAGCGCGACGGTCAGCTCGACGGTGCCAAGATTCGACGATAGGTGGCCGCCGGTGCGAGAGACCGAGTCGATCAGAAAGTTGCGCAGCTCGTCGGCCAGCTTGGGGAGCTCACCGGGGTCGAGCTGGCGCAGGTCCGCGGGAGAAGTGATGCTGTCCAACAGGCTGGCGCGAGGTTTGGCGGGCTGCGTTGTGAGGGGCATTCCGGGATACCGGGTCGTTAATGGGTGTTCTTTGCTGTCGATCTGCTGGCCTTAGAACTGGCGACGGACGATGAAGCGCGTCAGTTCCGACAGGCGCTGGGCGTCGGTGCCGAAGGCGGCGAGGCGGTCCAGGGCGCTCTGGCACATTTCTTCGGCCAGTTCGCGGGCGCGGCTGACGCCGAGCAGGCTGACGTAGGTGGGTTTGTCGTTGGCGGCATCCTTGCCGGCTGTTTTGCCGAGGGTGGCGGTGTCCGCTTCGGCGTCGAGGATGTCGTCCACGATCTGGAAGAGGAGCCCGATTATCTTGCCGACATGGTCGAGCGTGGCCATGGCTTCTTTCCCCAGTAGGCGGCCGCATTGGGCACCAAGGGCAATCGATGCGCGGATGAGGGCGCCGGTCTTGTGAATGTGCATGAACTCCAGTTCGGCTAGGCTTAGCTCCATTCCGACGGATGCCAGGTCGATGGCCTGGCCGCCCGCCATTCCCCGGGAGCCGGAGGCGACGGCGAGCTGGCGAATCATGCCGATCTGTTGGCTCGGGTCATCGCAAATGGCGGCATCTGCAATGTGCTGAAAAGCCAGCGTCTGCAGCGCATCGCCGACCAATAGGGCTGTGGCCTCGTCGTATTCCACATGGACGGTCGGTTTGCCGCGGCGCAATGCGTCGTCGTCCATGCAGGGCATGTCGTCATGTACCAGCGAGTACGCATGGATCAGTTCCAGCGCACAGGCCACCCTGTCGAGGCGGCCCGTATCTGCCTGCGCGAGTTGGCCGGCTGCGTGGACGAGCAACGGACGAACGCGCTTACCGCCACCAAGGACAGCATAGCGCATTGCCTGATGCAGGCGCTCGGGGGCGATGTCGGCTGCTGGCAGTGCGTGATCGAGGGCGATCTCGGTCCGCTGCTGGATGTCGCCCATCCACTGGCTGAAATTGCGGGTGCTGCTCATGACTGGGGCTGCTCCGGGTTGGTTGCACCGTTTTCCACGGTGCGAATGCTCTGCTCCGCCCTGTTCAATACGTCCTGGCAGTGCCGGAGGAGGGCTGTGCCGCGCTCGTAGGCTGCGAGTGATTGCTCGAGGGAGAGCGCCCCGTTTTCCATTTCCTGAACAATGGATTCGAGTTCGGAAATGGTCGATTCGAAACTGTTGGGCGTCTTGGCGGAGGCAGATTTGACCATGGGCGGCCGGCTAGGCAGGAGCAAACCGTAAAAATAGCCTATGGCCGGGCTACAGGTCAAACGCGTAATACTATATAATATCGTGCTTTACGTTTCGGGCTTTCGCTTTGAATCAGGGGGTTCGGGATGTCTGACATCGCTTCTCAGGCACAGCTTTCTCCGGCGGTTTCCCAATTGCCGGTCTCGTGGTATTTCGACGAAAAGGTCTTCGAGTTGGAGAAGCGTCTCCTCTTCGATGCTGGGCCCGGCTATGTCGGCCACGAGTTGATGGTGCCGGAAGTCAATCAATACCGGTCGCTTGAATGGCTCGACCATTCGAGCCTGCTAATCAATCGGGAAGACGGCTTTTACCAGATGTCCAACGTCTGCCGTCATCGTCAGGCGATCATGTTGCAGGGCTCCGGTGTCGCCGACAGAAATATTGTTTGCCCGATCCATCGCTGGACCTACAATCCGGAAGGTCTGCTGATTGGTGCGCCGCACTTTCCTGAAAACCCTTGCCTCAACCTGCAGCGCCAGAAGCTCGATAACTGGCATGGATTGCTGTTCAAGGGGCCGCGTGCGGCGTCGGCGGATCTCGCCGGCATGCAGGTAGCCAGTGAACTCGACTTTGCCGGCTACAAGCTCGACAAAGTCGAGATTCACGAGTGCAACTACAACTGGAAGACTTTCATCGAGGTTTACCTCGAGGATTATCACGTCGAGCCCTATCACCCAGGGCTCGGCCAGTTCGTGACCTGCGACGATCTTACCTGGCAGTTCGGTGAATGGTATTCCGTACAGCGTGTCGGTATCACGTCGTTGAAGAAGCCCGGTTCGCCCACGTATAAGCGCTGGCATGAGGCTGTGCTCAACTACCATGGCGGCGAAATGCCCAAGCACGGTGCGATCTGGTTGACCTATTTCCCCAACATTATGGTTGAGTGGTATCCCCATGTGCTGGTGGTGAGCACGTTGATTCCGACAGATGTGAACAAGACCACCAATGTGGTCGAATTCTACTATCCGGAAGAGATCCTCGAATTTGAACGCGATTTCGTTGAGGCCGAGCAGGCTGCCTACATGGAAACTGCCATCGAGGACGACGATATCGGCGAGCGCATGGACCGCGGCCGCCTTGCGCTGCTGAAAGCGGGGCGTAGCGAGGTGGGCCCCTATCAGTCGCCTTATGAGGACGGGATGCAGCACTTCCACGAGTTCTACCGGCGGATCATGCAGCCGCACCTTTGAGCCGAGTTGGCGGCTGCGGAGTGTTGATGTGCGCCGTAGCTCTTCCGGTACTCTGAAAAAAACAGAGCCCCCGAGTGTCGTCGGGGGCTTTGTTTTTTGTGGTTACCGGTGCAAGCGCTGGATTTCAGGATTGGGGGGCTTGTCCCGGCGGAGCTCCTCAAGCTTCTTGTTGGCCAGTGTTGCCCTGGAGTTCCTTCGGTAGCGGGAAGGTCACTTTCTCGGGCACGCCTTCGAGCTGACGAACGGAGGCGGCGCCCAGTTCCTTGAGGCGGGCGATTACAGAGTCGACCAGCACCTCCGGTGCTGAAGCGCCGGCGGTTACGCCGACGCGCAGTTTTCCGGCGATCCACGCAGGGTCGATCGCTGCTGCGTTATCAACGAGATAGGCTGGAACATTCAGCAGTTCGGCTACCTCGCGCAGGCGGTTGGAGTTGGAGCTGTTCGGTGATCCGACCACCAGCACCAGATCCGACTGCGGTGCCATGAATTTCACGGCATCCTGGCGGTTTTGCGTGGCATAGCAGATGTCGTCCTTCTTGGGGCCGACAATGCTCGGGAAGCGGGCTCTCAGGGCGGCCACGATGGCGCCGGCATCATCCACGGACAGCGTGGTCTGCGTGACGTAGGCCAGCATGTCGGGTTTGGTGACCTGAAGGTTCGCCACATCTTCGACAGACTCCACCAGATAGATGCCGTCGCGGACCTGACCCATCGTGCCTTCCACCTCCGGGTGCCCCTTGTGGCCGATCATGATCAGCTCACGTCCCTGGTCGCGCATGCGGGCGACTTCCAGGTGCACCTTGGTGACGAGCGGGCAGGTGGCGTCGAAAACGCGCAGTCCGCGGGCTTCGGCTTCAGTGCGCACGGCTTGGGATACACCGTGGGCGCTGAAGATCACCGTATTGCCGGCGGGTACGTCGGCGAGTTCTTCGATGAACACTGCGCCCTTGGCGCGCAAGCCTTCCACCACGAAACGGTTATGGACGACCTCATGGCGCACATAGATGGGGGCGCCAAACTGGGTAAGGGCGCGTTCGACGATCTCGATGGCGCGTTCGACTCCGGCGCAGAAGCCGCGGGGGGTGGCGAGCAGTACTTCCATCGGATACCTCGGTAATGTTCAGTTGATGCCGATCACTTCGACCTCGAAGCGGATCGACTTGCCGGCCAGTGGGTGGTTGAAGTCGATCACCGCATGGGTGTCGAGGACTTCGCGGATCAGGCCTGGGTAGCGGGTGCCGTCGGGTGCGGTGAATTCCATGATGACCATCGGCGCCACTTCGGCATCGGCGGGAAAGTCCTCCAGGCGGACCTTCTCGATCAGATCTTCACGGTGCGCGCCAAAGGCGTTTTCCGGCTCGAGCAGGAAGGTGTGGTGCTCGCCGACGGTGATCCCGGCCAGGCAGCGCTCCAATGCCGGTGCGATGTCGCCGTGGCCCAGCTGCATGGTAGCCGGCTTGGATTCGAAGGTGCTGATGAGGGGCTGCCCGTTATCGAGGGAGATCCGGTAGTGGAGGGTCAGCAGGCTGTCGGGCTGGACGATCTGGGTCATGAGAGCTTCTCTTGGGCGGGGGCGTGGCGATGTTCGCGCAACTGCGCAACGATCATCAGGATCACGCCCACGGTAATGGCGGAGTCCGCCACATTGAAGGCCGGCCAGCCGTAGCGGCCGATATGGAAATACAGGAAGTCGACCACCGCGCCAAAGACGAAGCGGTCGATCACATTGCCGATGGCGCCACCGATGATCAGCGAGAACGCCAGCGGCTGCAGCAGCTCGTGCTGGTGGCGCGCCAGAAGGCGCAACAGCCAGCCACAGATGGCGGCTGCCAGGGCTACGAAGAACCAGCGTTGCCAGCCGGCTTGGTCAGCCAGGAAGCTGAAGGCAGCCCCCGGGTTGAAGGCGAGTACCAGATCGAAGAAGTCGGTGATGCGGATGACTTCGCCGTTGCGCAGGGCGCCGCGGACGAGATGCTTGGTCCACTGGTCGGCCAGCACGATGATGGCCGCGAGGCCGATCCAGTTGCCGAGGCGTAATTTCAAGGGCGGGCTCCTGCTGTTTTACAAGATTCAGGCGGCCGAGCGTGGTTCGCCGGTGCCGAACAGGTTGGACGTGCAGCGGCCACAAAGTTCCGGATGCTCCGCATCGTGACCCACGTCTTCCCTGTAGTGCCAGCAGCGCTCGCACTTCTTGTGCTCGGACGGGGTGACGAGGATGCTCTCATTGGCTTCGTTGTCGACCCGGATCAGCGTCGTCTTAGAGCAGATCAGCACGAAGCGCAGATCGTCGGCGAGGCTGGCCAGGGTGTCGTACTTGGCGCCGGTTGCGCGAATTTCCACCTCGGCCTGTAGCGATGAGCCGACCTTGCCTTCGGTGCGGACCGATTCGATGACCTTCAGCACATCGGCACGGGCGGCGCGGATCGCGTTCCAGCGCTCCAGCAGCGCCTCTTCGGCGTTCTGGGCGGGTAGCTGGTGGAAGGTGTGCAGCATCACGCTGTCCTCCGCATCCTGGCTCAGTAATTGCCAGATTTCTTCGGCGGTGAAGGACAGGATCGGCGCCATCAGCTTCACGACAGCCTGCAGGACGTGCCACAGGGCGCTCTGGGCGGAGCGGCGGGCCAGGGAGTCGGGCTTGGTGGTATAGAGGCGGTCCTTCAGGATGTCAAGCCAGAAACCGCCGAGATCCTCAGAGCAGAAGGTCTGGAGCGCCTGGACCACACGGTGGAACTCGTAGCGATCGTAGTCGGCCTGGGCCTGGGCCTGCAGCTGGCGGGTGAAGGCCAAGGCATAGCGGTCGATCTCGAACCATTGCTCCACCGGCAGCATGTCCTTGCCGGCATCGAAGTCGGCGACGTTGGCCATCAGGAAGCGCAGGGTGTTGCGGATGCGGCGGTAGGATTCCACGACACGGGCCAGGATCTCCTTCGACATGGCCAGCTCGCCGGAATAATCGGTGGCGGCAACCCACAGGCGCAGGATCTCTGCGCCCATCTTGTCGGTGACTTCCTGGGGCAGGATCGTGTTGCCCAGGGACTTGCTCATCTTGCGGCCTTGCTGGTCCACGGTGAAGCCGTGGGTGAGCAGGGCCTTGTAGGGCGGGTGGCCGTCGATGGCTGCGCCGGTGAGCAGGGATGAATGGAACCAGCCGCGGTGCTGGTCTGAGCCTTCCAGGTAAAGGTCGGCGCGCGGGCCAGTGGCGTGGCCATCGTTGTGAGAGCCACGCAGCACGTGCCAGTGGGTCGTGCCGGAATCGAACCAGACGTCGAGGGTGTCGCTGATCTTGTCGTACTGGGCGGCTTCGGTGCCGAGCAGCTCTGTAGCGTCAAGCTTGAACCAGGCTTCGATGCCTTCCTTCTCGACACGCTGGGCAACCTGTTCCATCAACTCGACGGTACGAGGATGCAGTTCGCCGGTCTCCTTGTGCAGGAAGAAGGGGATGGGCACGCCCCAGTTGCGCTGGCGGGAGATGCACCAGTCGGGCCGGTTGGCGATCATCGACTGCAGGCGGGGTTTGCCCCAGGCCGGATAGAAGGCGGTGGCTTCGACACCGGCCAGGGCCTTCTCGCGCAAGGACTTGCCGTCTGTGGGCAGGCGGTCCATGCCGACGAACCACTGGGCGGTAGCCCGGTAGATCACCGGCGTCTTGTGGCGCCAGCAGTGCATGTAGCTGTGCATGACGCTGCCGTGGGAAAGCAGGTTGCCGACTTCCGTGAGCTTGTCGCAGATGGCCTGGTTGGCCTTCCAGATCGACATGCCGCCAAAGAGGGGCAGGTCGTCCACGTAAACGCCGTCGCCCTTGACGATGGAGATGATCTCGTCGTTGCCACGGCCGTAGGTGCGCCAGGCGTTGAAGTCGTCCACGCCATGGGCTGGGGCACAGTGCACGATGCCGGTGCCGGCGTCCAGTCCCACGTAGTCGGCCAGGTAAACCGGGGAGACGCGATCGTAGAGGGGGTGGCGGAACTGCAGGCCTTCCAGGGCCTTGCCCTGGGCGGTAGCCAGGATGCTGCCTTCGCGGCCCTGGCGCTTGAGGCTTTCCTCCACCAGATCCTTGGCGAGGATCAGCAGGCGGTCGCCCGCGTCGACGAGGGCGTATTCGTGCTCGGGATGAATGTTGAGGGCCTGGTTGGCCGGGATGGTCCACGGGGTGGTGGTCCAGATTACCGCGTAGGCGGTCTTGGGCAGGCTGGCGAGGCCGAAGGCGGCAGCCAGCCCGGGCGCAGCACTCTCGCTGATGGGGAAAGCCACATCAACGGTCGGCGATTTCTTGTCGGCGTATTCGACTTCGGCTTCGGCCAGGGCGGAGCCACAGTCAAAACACCAGTTCACCGGCTTGAGGCCCTTGAACACGTAGTTCTGTTTGACCATCTCGGCCAGGGCACGGATCTCGCCGGCCTCGTTGGCGAAGTTCATGGTCAGGTAGGGATTGTCCCAGTCGCCCAGCACGCCCAGGCGGATGAATTCCTTCTTCTGCACTTCGACCTGTTCGGCGGCGTAGGCGCGGCACAGCTCGCGGACCTTGTCGGCCGGCAGGTTCTTGCCGTGGGTGACTTCGATCTTGTGTTCGATCGGCAGACCGTGGCAGTCCCAGCCTGGCACGTAGGGTGCATCGAAGCCGGCCAGGGTCTTGGAGCGGACGATGATGTCCTTCAGGATCTTGTTCAGCGCGTGGCCCAGGTGCAGGTTGCCGTTGGCGTACGGGGGACCGTCGTGCAGCACGAACTTGGGGCGGCCGGCGGATGTCTTGCGGATCTTCTGGTATAGCTTGCGCTGCTGCCAGTCGGCGATCCAGGCGGGTTCGCGCTTGGCGAGGTCGCCGCGCATCGGGAA
This sequence comes from Pseudomonadota bacterium, assembly GCA_018241725.1. Taxonomy (GTDB): domain Bacteria; phylum Pseudomonadota; class Gammaproteobacteria; order Burkholderiales; family Rhodocyclaceae; genus Zoogloea. Next base: position 82,798 of record JAFEDI010000097.1, read on the forward strand.
GGGCGTGTCGGGCAGATTCAGGGTCTTGCGATTGTCGGACATGGTCGGTGCGTGAATTCAGAGGGGATTCTGGACGAAGTAGGTGCGGGCCTCGTCGGCGTCGCGGGCGATCTGGGCGGTGAGGGCTTCGAGACTGTCGTAACGCTCCTCATCCCGTTGCTTGCGCAGGAAATTGACCCGCAGATGGGCGTCGTAGCAGTCGGCGCTCCAGTCGAAAAGATTCACTTCGAGGGTCGCGCGGCCGGCATCGTTGATGGTGGGGCGCACGCCGATGCTCGCCACGCCGGGCCAGGGCTTGTCGGCCAGGCCGTCGACGCTGACGGTGTAGATACCCATCAGCGGCGGGCTGCGGTGCTTGAGCTGGATGTTGGCGGTCGGAAAGCCGATCGTGCGGCCGATCTTGTCGCCGTGCATGACGCGACCGCTGATACTGTAAGGGCGGCCGAGCAGGCGGGCAGCGTGGGGCATGTCGCCATCGGAAAGTGCCGCGCGGATTGCCGAGCTGGAAACGCGCTCGCCTTCGTGAACCAGCGTGTGCATGGCTTCGACGGTGAAGCCTGCTGTCTGGCCGGCGTGCTGCAGCATCGCAAAGTCGCCCTTGCGGCTTTTGCCGAAGCGGAAGTCGTCGCCGATCATCAGATCGCGTACGCCGAGCCCGCGGATCAGGATGTCCTCGATGAACTGCTCGGCGGTGAGCGATGCGAAACGGGCATTGAAGCGGCCGATGTAGAGGCGATCCACGCCTTGTGCCGCGAGGAGCTGGATCTTTTCGCGCAGGGACGTGAGTCGGCGCGGCCGGTTCTCGTGGGCGAAATACTCGCGCGGATGGGGCTCGAAGGTGAGCACCGACGAGGGCAGGCCGGTGGCTCGCGCCTTTGCGGTGAGTTTCGCCAGCAACGCCTGGTGGCCGCGGTGCACGCCATCGAAGTTGCCGATGGTGAGCACGCAGCCGTGTTCGGTGCGTTCGGGAATTCCGCGGAAAACCTGCATGGAGGGATGCTGGTAAAAGGCGCGATTATAGCGGCAAGGGCCGGGCGGGCGAAGCATCCCCGGCTTACAGGCCGCTTACTCTCCCTGGCCGGCTCGTTCCCGGTGGAAGCGGGCGACGTAATTGCTCAGTGTGCCGTTGGCAATCGCATCGCGCAGGTCACGCATCAGTTGCTGGTAGTAGTGCAGGTTGTGGATGGTGGCCAGCCGCGCGCCGAGAATCTCGTTGAGGCGGTTGAGGTGGTGCAGGTAGCCGCGGGAGAAGTTGCGACAGGTATAGCAGTCGCAGGTTTCGTCCAGCGGGCGGGTGTCGGACTTGTGGCGCGCGTTGCGGATCTTGATGTCGCCGTGGCGGGTGAACAGCCAGCCGTTGCGCGCGTTGCGGGTGGGCATCACGCAGTCGAACATGTCGATGCCGGCCTGCACCGCGAAGACGATGTCTTCCGGCGTGCCGACCCCCATCAGATAACGGGGCTTGTGCTGGGGCAGGCGAGGCGCGGTGTGGTGCAGGATGCGCTGCATGTCGTCCTTGGGTTCGCCGACCGACAGGCCGCCGATCGCGTAGCCGTGGAAGCCGATTTCCTCCAGGCCGGCGAGGGATTCGTCACGCAGGTTTTCGTACATGCCGCCCTGGACGATGCCGAACAGCGCGTTGTCGTTCTCGAGCCGGTTGAACTCGTCCTTGGAGCGCTGCGCCCAGCGCAGGGACATGCGCATGGAGTCAGCAGCCTCGGTTACCGTGGCGGGGTAGGGTGTGCATTCGTCGAAGATCATCACGACATCGGAATTGAGCACCTTCTGGATGCGCATCGACTCCTCGGGGGTGAGGAAGAGCTTGTCGCCATTCACCGGCGAGCTGAAGCGCACGCCTTCTTCGCTGATCTTGCGCAAGGCGCCGAGGGAAAACACCTGGAACCCGCCGGAGTCGGTGAGGATCGGGCCGTCCCACGCCATGAACTGGTGCAGGCCGCCGAAGGCCTCCATCACCTCCAGGCCGGGGCGCAGCCACAGGTGGAAGGTGTTGCCAAGGCAAATCTGAGCGCCGATGTCGCGAAGGTCCTGCGGCGAGATGCCCTTGACGGAGCCATAGGTGCCGACTGGCATGAAGGCCGGGGTGTCCACGGTGCCGTGGTTGAGAGTCAGGCGGCCACGGCGGGCGGCGCCATCGGTGGCGAGAAGTTCGTATTTCATTGGGAATTCCTGGTCAGGAACATGGCGTCGCCGTAGCTGAAGAAGCGGTAGCGCTGCTCGATTGCGTGGGCGTAGGCACGGCGGATGGTGTCCATGCCGGCAAGAGCGGACACAAGCATCAGCAGCGTGGATTTGGGTAGGTGGAAATTGGTGATGAGAGCGTCTGCGACGTGGAATTCGTAGCCGGGCAGGATGAAGAGGTCGCTTTCCGCCTGTCCCGCCTGCAGCGTGCCACTGCGCGCAGCCGATTCGAGGGCGCGCATGCTGGTGGTGCCGACGCACACCACGCGCTTGCCGGCCACCTTGGTGGCAGCGATGGCGTCCACCGTGGCCTCGGGGATGACGTAGGCTTCGGTGTGCATCTTGTGCTCGGACAAGTCATGGGCACGCACTGGTTGGAACGTGCCTGCGCCGACGTTGAGGGTGACGTAGGCACTGTTTACGCCGTGCTCGGCGAGGCGGGCAAGGAGCGGCTCGTCGAAGTGCAGGCCAGCGGTCGGCGCGGCGACCGAGCCCGGATTGCGGGCATAGACCGTCTGATAGCGGGATTCGTCGGCATTGCCGGCAGCTCGCTCGATGTATGGCGGCAGCGGCAGGCGGCCGTGGCGTTCAAGCAGTTCGACCAGATCTTCGGTGGCGGGGAAGCGCAGGTGGAAGAACTCGCCGGCACGACCCAGCACCTCGACCTCCAGCGCACCTTCCAGGTGCAAGCGGGTGCCGGGCTTGGGCGACTTGCTGGCGCGGATCTGGGCGAGGGCTTCATGGGCGCCGAGAGGGCGCTCGATCATGACCTCCACCTGGCCGCCAGTATCTTTGGTGCCGAAAAGGCGGGCATGCAGCACTCGGGTGTCGTTGAAGACCAGCAGGTCGCCGGGCGCCAGTAGGCTGGGCAGATCGGAAAAGTGCAGGTCGCCCAGTGTCGTCGCGACCTGGAGCAGGCGGCTGTCGGTGCGGCGTTCGAGGGGGGCTTGGGCGATGAGCTCCGGGGGGAGCAGGTAGTCAAAATCGTCGAGGGTTAAAGCCATGGGTTGATACGGGTAACAGTTTCGTAGATAATGCGCCGCTTCCCGTGCCGGGATGGCGGAATCGGTAGACGCAGCGGATTCAAAATCCGCCGCCGCAAGGTGTGGGGGTTCGAGTCCCCCTCCCGGCACCAGCAGTACTCTAGCAAGTCCCCCGCTTTTAGTCTATTTTCTTTATTAATCAACGGCTTATCGATCGATAGTCGAAGATTTCCGGGCAGCCTCTCCTCCCTTTGGCGCGCTTGGTTGGCGGGCGTCAGTCAGCGTTTCTTCTTTTACTTGGTCTCATCTTTGCTTGCCTCCAGGCTTTAGGCTGGTTTGGCTAGTTGCGGCATATCCGTCGTATGGCCGACATTGCCTCACAAACTCGGAGAGTGGGGATGAGGGTTCTGGCTTTGGGCGGCAGCACGACCGGCGTGTCGTGTGCGTACTATTGGGTCAAGTCGGGCGTGCTGGCTAGGGCGGTCAAGTGGCTGCTGATGGAGCATCGCCCCTTGTGTTGCGGCTGTGGCTCTGGCTGCTCAAGCTCCTCGAGGGTAAGTGCGCTGGCATCAGGTCGGGTTCGTGACAAGTGGGATGGTGGGTTTGAGCGCTATGTCCGGCGTGAAGTCGGGTAGAATTTATCTCAAAGTGCAAGTCTTTGATTGGTTTGTCTTTGTTCTATCCGATGTGTGTCCGTGACGAAAGTTGCGGCTCGAATTTACCGAGTGAAGCTTTCGTGGCCCCTTGACGGGGTGGTTCAGCTTTGCGGCTTTTTACCTCGTGCAAACTCCCATGGCCCTCGATCCTCAAGCCAAAGCCTTACTCGACATGGTCTACCGTGTCGGCGCGCCGCGCTTCCATGAACTGGATGTGCATCAGGCTCGTCATTCCTTTGAAAAGTTGCAGTTTGCGTTGAGGCCTGAGGCGCCGGCCGTGGCCTCGATCACCGATGTGCCCATCCCGCGTGCCCACATTTGTGATGGCGTGATCATGGCGCGCATGTATCGCCCCCTTCATGCGAAGGCGGATGAGAACCTTCCGTTGGTTTTCTATTTTCATGGCGGCGGCTGGTGCGTCGGGAATATTCCGAGTTACGACGTGCTGTGCCGAGAGCTTGCGAATTACAGCGAATGCGCCGTGCTCTCGGTGGATTACCGGTTGGCGCCAGAGTACCCGTTCCCCGGTGCAGTGGAGGACGCCCATTGGGCTGTGGTCTGGGTATTGGCAAATGGCGGGATGCTCGGTATCGATCCGACTCGTTTCGCTCTTGCGGGGGATAGTGCGGGCGGTACGCTGAGTGCCGTCACCGCGCTGCAGTTGCGTAATGAGGAGGGGCCGCGGGCGGCACTGCAGTTGTTGATTTATCCGTGTACCGACATTCTCAGCCAGCGCCCTTCCCGTCGGACCTACGCTAGTGGCTATTTCCTGGATACGGAGAGTCTGGCATGGTTTTTCGAGAAATACCTGCCGTCCGATTCCGATTGGGGCGATTGGCGTGCGTCACCGCTGCTTGCATCGCGCTTCGATGACCTTCCTCCTGCAACTTTCATCGCGGCGGGGTGCGACCCTCTCACCGATGATGTGCGTGCTTACGCCGATGCCTTGCGTCAGGCTGGGGGCGTAGTGAGCTTCCATGAGTTCGAAGGTATGGTCCACGGCTTTTTCACGCTCGGGAAGTTCTTCCCGCAGGCCGGGGAGGCTGTTCAGTTGGCCGGCAGAGCTTTGGCAGAGGCGCTCCGCGTCTGATCTACATGCAGACGAAGCTGATCAACTGAGGGCAGCTGGAGCAGCTGCGGCCCGGTGAGAAATGACCGCGGCCGCGCAGCACGACCTCTTCGCGGGATAGCTGAAACTCCCGTTCGCCTTCGATCAGCACGAAGGTACCGTTGCTGCTCCGGTCGATCAGCACAAATTTGTCGCCACGCAGTTCGATTTCCGCATGGCGCCGGGACGATTGGCTGTCACTGATCACAATGTCGGCGGCGGGGTCGCGGCCGATCCTGACGCTTGGACGTGCCGAATTCAGCACAAGGGAGCTGTTGCCGAAGTACAGGTGAAGCTCAGGCTCGGTTTCCAGCAGAAAATGGTCGGATTGCACGATGGTAAGCTCGCCGACCGCCTCGCACATCAGCTCACATAACTCAACCGGGCGGCTCACGCCGCGGATGACCCGGGGAGGCAGGGGGTGCAGCACGGAGCGCCACTCGGGTCCCAGGCGCCGGGCTGTCTCCGCCGAGATGATTGCCTTGCCGGGGGAGGCTAGTTCGGCGAGGCGAGCTGCAAAATTGACCGTATCCCCAAACACATCTGTCCCGCTGACCACGACTGCGCCAAACTGGAAGCCTATACGAACGGCAAGCCGCTGCTCCGGTAGGGAGGGAAGTTCCTTGATGCTCAGGTGGATGGCCAGTGTGGCGTCGGCGGCGCTGTCTGCGTCACGGAAAACGGCCATCAGGCCGTCGCCGGTGTGCTTTACCACTCGGCCGCCTTTGGTCTCGACCGAAATACGCATTGCGCGGATGCTGCGGTCAACCACCTCAAAGGCTGACTTGTCGCCGACGCGCTGATACAGCTGCGTGCTGCCGACAAGGTCGGCAAACAGAACAGCGCATTCTTGGGCGGGCGGCGTGGGGTCCGGCATCTGGGCGTGACTGGCTTAGGAGGCGTGATTCTAGCGGAGTCCGTGACATTTTCCGCATGGGCAAGGTAACAAATTTGCCGCACTGCGGCGAGCCGTTCGTCGGTGAAAGGTGCTCGCAAGATGAATCTGAGTGACGCAGACACATTTTCCTTGATCTAAGTAGAGGCAAGGAGGCCATGCAGTGGGATAATGATACGTTTAGCCGCGAACGGAACCATCTCCTCGTGGCGCGTCATGTCTGTCTGGAAGGGGTTTCATGAAACGAGTTGATGATTTCCGTCTGCGCTTTGGCAAGCAGGAGCTGGTGCCTATCGTGATCGGCGGTATGGGGGTGGACATCTCCACCGCGGATCTGGCGCTGGAGGCTGCACGCCTGGGCGGAATCGGTCACATCTCGGATGCAATGATCAAGACGGTTGCCGATCGTCGTTTCAATACCAAGTATGTGAAGGACAAGCTCCGGCAGTACAAGTACAACGTGGCCAATTCCGACAAGTCGGTCGTCCAGTTCGATCTTGGGCAACTGGCCGAGGCCACGATGCTGCATGTCGGCAAAACCATGGAGGCGAAGCGTGGGCCTGGTCTGGTCTTCGTGAACTGCATGGAAAAGCTGACAATGAACGCGCCGAAGGAAACCCTGCGCGTGCGTTTGACGGCGGCGCTGGATGCGGGCGCGGATGGCATCACCCTTGCCGCGGGCCTGCATCTTGGCTCCTTCGGTCTGATCGAGGATCATCCGCGCTTTCGGGATGCCAAGCTGGGCATCATCGTGTCGTCCCTTCGCGCCCTGCAGCTCTTTCTGCGCAAGAGCGCTCGTACGAACCGTCTGCCAGATTATGTCGTGGTGGAAGGGCCGCTGGCCGGCGGGCACCTGGGTTTCGGCATGGATTGGGCCAAGTACGACCTGGCGTTGATCGTGGCAGAGATTCGCGCGTGGCTGGTCCAGGAGAAACTCGAGATTCCGCTGATTCCTGCAGGTGGCATTTTCACGGGGAGCGATGCGGCGGTTTTCCTCGAGAATGGTGCGGGTGCGGTGCAGGTGGCGACGCGCTTTACTGTGACAAAAGAGTGCGGCTTGCCCGAGGATGTGCAGCAGCATTACTTCAAGGCCAGCGAAGAGGAAATTATCGTCAATCAAATTTCCCCCACCGGCTATCCGATGCGCATGCTGACCGGAAGTCCGGCCATCGGCTCTGGTATTCGTCCGAACTGCGAGGCCTACGGCTACTTGCTCGACAGCAGTGGCAATTGCTCGTACATCGATGCGTACAACAAGGAAGTGGCGCTGCATCCGGGGGTCAAGAAGATTTCAGTGATGGACAAGACCTGCTTGTGCACCCACATGCGCAACTTCGATGTCTGGACTTGTGGCCATTACACATATCGCTTGAAGGATACGTCGTACAAAAAGGCCGACGGCAATTACGAGATCCTTTCGGCCGAACACGTTTTCCACGATTATCAGTACAGCACTGATAATTCGATCCTGTTGCCTGAAAAGATGCTGGGTGCGGAATAAGGAATAGGCTGGGCCGATTGGCTGCAGGTCTGGTGAGAAAAAATGGGGCGATTTTATCGCCCCATTTTTGTCTTTTATTCCTGGAAGAAGCGGATGGTTGCTTCTGCCGGAATTTTCATGCCGGTTGCGCGTGCGCGCTTCAGCAGCTCCCAGTAATAGCGGTAGGAGGCGCGATCGTGCAATTTACCGGCATGCTGGATCGGGCCCCAATGCTTGTCCTGGGCGGCGACGAGAATCTGGGATGCGTCCTCGACTTCGGAGAAATTCGGACGCATGGCCTCGACAATAGGCACGATCTGGTTGGGGTGAATGCTCCACATTCTCAGGTAGCCGAATTCCTGTCGGGCTCGCTCGGCGTCGCGGCGGATGTAGTCGAGATCCTTCAGTTCGGTGGTGACGTTGTGGGAAGGGACAACGCCATTGGCGAGTGCGGCGGCAGCAATGTCGCATTTGGCACGGGCCACGAGGGGGTGGTCGAACTGGCCGGGGCTGCGCATCGCAGCGCCGGGAATCGCGCCGTGGTGACCGCTGACGAAATCCATCAGGCCGAAATCGAGGGATTCGACGCGTTCGAGTGCGGCAATCTCCCATGCATCGCGCAGGGCGCCGTGGGTCTCGATCAGTACATGGACCGGGATTTGCCGATTGACGCCGTGGCTGGTTTCCGCGTCGCGGATTGCGTCGATCTGCCTGGACACATCCGCCACGCTGCGCGGCTTGGGCAGCGTCAGGAATGCCAGGCGCGAACCGGCCTTGCCGACGAGAATGTCCACGTCGGCCTCCCAGTGCGGATGCGTGATGTCGTGGATGCGTGCGCCGACACGGCCGAACAGATTTTCGTCGGACATCACGATGCCGGCGGCCATGGCGGCATGCTTGGCCTCCGCGCCGGCCTGGGCACCGTCCTCGCAGTCGCAGGTGATGTCGAAGACAGGACCGAGCTCTTGCTGCAGGCTCAATGCCTTGCGCATCAGCTTCTCGCTGCCGGCGTAATGATCGACTGCGGGCAGGATGGGGAAGGGGGTTTCGCCCTGGAATAGGACGAGATCGGGGTGGGGCAGGGCGGACATGACGGATGTGATTGTTTGATTTGATCGGCCGGAGGGTAGCAAAAAAAGCCGCATGAAAAAACGCGGGGACGTTTCCGTCCCCGCGTTTTCGTGAAGCTGAATTGCCGCGGCTTGAATTAGCCCAGCAGATCCTTCACGCCGTCGCGCTCTTCAAGCAGTTCGTTGAGCGTGTTGTTCATGCGGTCGCGGGAGAATTCGTCGATTTCCAGGCCTTGGACGATCTTGTATTCGCCGTTCTCGGTGGTGACCGGGAAGCCGTAGATGATGCCTTCGGGGATGCCGTAGGAACCGTCGGACGGGATGCCCATGGTGACCCATTCGCCATTGGAGCCGAGCCACCAGTCGCGGATGTGGTCGATGGCCGCGTTGGCGGCTGAGGCGGCGGAGGAGAGGCCACGGGCTTCGATGATCGCAGCGCCACGCTTGCCAACGGTCGGCAGGAACACGTCGCGGTTCCAGGCTTCGTCGTTGATCAGATTTTTGACGTTGTCGCCATTGGCGGTAACGGCGCGGTAGTCGGCGTACATCGTGGGGGAGTGGTTGCCCCAGACGACTAGGTTCTTCAGGCTGGAAACTTCACGGCCGGACTTGGTGGCCAGTTGGGACAGGGCGCGGTTGTGATCCAGGCGCAGCATGCCGGTGAAGTTCTTGGCCTGGACGCGACCGTACTTGACGGCAATTTCCTTGGCAATGTAGGCGTTGGTGTTGCAGGGGTTGCCGACGACCAGCACCTTGACGTCCGGGTCGGCGTACTGGCCGATGGCGGCGCCTTGCACGGTGAAGATCTTGGCGTTTTCGGTCAGCAGGTCCTTGCGCTCCATGCCGGGGCCGCGCGGGCGGGCGCCGACGAGAAGGGCAACTTGCGCATCCTTGAAGGCGACATTCGGGTCGTCGGTGGCGATCACGCCGGCCAGCAGGGGGAATGCACAGTCTTCGAGCTCCATGATGACGCCCTTGACGGCTTTCTGGGCTTGCGGGAGGTCAAGCAGCTGGAGGATGACGGGCTGATCCTTGCCCAGCATTTCGCCACTGGCGATGCGGAACAGGAGGCTGTAGCCGATCTGGCCGGCGGCGCCGGTGACTGCGACACGAACGGGGGCTTTTGCCATTTATGAAACTCCCTCTAGTAAGAAGTGATTCGACACCATGCTGCAGACTCGCGCGGCCTCCCACAGGTCGTCGCGATGCGCAATCGAAGTTGTGATCAATGGGTGATCGCTCAACGTGTTAATCGTAGGTCCATTTGTGAGGACTGTCAATTCATGTCTTATGTCTTATATAAGATAGAAGACTTGCCGTGGACTGTCTTCTAAAAGTGTGCTTCAATAACCCAATGCGACCCGAATCGCCCACCTTCAGCCCTCTGTATCGTCAGATCAAGAATCTGATGATCAACGCCTTGCAGTCCGCCGAATGGCGGCCGGGGCAGGCCATTCCCAGCGAGCAGGAACTTGCACTGCGATTTAATGTAAGTCAAGGGACTGTGCGAAAAGCCATTGATGAGATGGCTGCAGAGAACCTGCTTGTCCGCAAACAGGGCAAAGGCACGTATGTCGCATCACATAATGATCCGCGCGCGTTGTTCAGGTTTTTGCGGCTCGTTCCCATGGATGGCGATCTGTCTCATCCGCACAGCATTCCGCTTGATTGCTGGAAGGCAAAGGCCGGGAATGAGGCGGCACGGATGCTCGGGATCGAACTTGGTGCGCCCGTCACCATTCTGCGACGTCTTCTGCGCTTTTCAGGAAAGCCGGTGGTTGTAGATGAAATCTATTTGCCCGGCGAGATATTTCATGGGCTCACCATGGAGGTGCTTCAGGCTGCTCATGGATCGCTTTATGGTTTGTTTGAGGCGCGCTTTGGCGTGCGGATGATCCGCGCCGAGGAGCGGATCCGCGCGGTGGCCGCAGACCGGATGACAAGCGAAACGCTGGGTGTTGTTGAAGGCACTCCCTTGCTGTCCGTGGAGCGAGTGACTTACACGTATGGCGACCGTCCTGTCGAATGGCGGCGTGGGTTGTATTCGACGGCAGAACACTATTATCTGAACGAACTCAGTTAGGTTAATCAGGGTGAATTGATGGGCGAGCCCGGCCTGTCAATGCTGGGTAAGGGTATATACTTATAATTTTGTGTGGGAAAAGTGCGATTTCGCAATCGCAATAGTTAGAGGGAAAAATCTATGACAGAGGTGACTTTGAAAAAGCAGCGCCCGAAGCATCTGGCGTTGAACGAGATCAGGCTGCCCTTGCCTGGCAAGGTCTCGATCCTGCATCGTGTCAGCGGCGCAGGCCTGTTCCTGATGCTGCCCGTTCTGCTGTCGCTCTTCGGTAGCAGTGTCGGTTCGCCCGAATCCTTTGCTTCCTTCAAGGAAGTCGTGGACAACGTTTTCGTCAAACTCATTCTGTCTGGCTTGGTCTGGGCTTACCTGCATCATTTCTGTGCCGGTATCCGTTTCCTGCTGCTGGACGTGCATGTTGGTGTCGATAAGCAATCCGCCGTGTCCAGCGCCCGCATCGTGCTGATCGTCAGTCTCATCCTCACTGTCATTATGGTGTCCAAGCTATGGTAAAGCCCGTCATCGTCGGCGCCCATTACGGTTTCCGTGATTGGCTCGCCCAGCGCATCACCGCGGTGGTGATGGCTATTTACACAGTTGTTCTCGCCGTTGTGGTGCTGTCCTCCTTCGATGGCTCTTATGAGAGCTGGCGTGGCGTGTTCAGTGGCGGTTTCATGCGGTTTGCGACCTTCCTGTTCTTCATGTCCCTGTTCTTCCATGCCTGGATTGGCGTGCGGGACATCTTCATGGACTACATCAAGCCGACCGGCATTCGTCTGACCCTGCATTCGGTCGTTGCTCTTCTGCTCATCGGCTATGCCGGCTGGGCTGCTCAGATTCTCTGGAGGCTGTAAGTGAAAGTCGCAAAGCGTACCTTTGATGCAGTGATCGTCGGCGCTGGTGGCGCCGGTCTGCGCGCCGCCCTGCAGCTCTCCGAAGCCGGTCTCAAGACCGCCGTTCTGACCAAGGTCTTCCCGACCCGCTCCCACACCGTGGCGGCGCAGGGCGGTGTGGCTGCCTCCCTCGGCAACTCCACCGAGGACAACTGGCACTGGCACATGTACGACACCGTCAAGGGGTCGGACTGGCTGGGTGACCAGGATGCCATCGAGTTCATGGTCAAGAAGGCCAACGAAGTGGTCGTCGAGCTCGAGCACTACGGCATGCCTTTCGACCGTACCGACAACGGCAAGATCTACCAACGTCCGTTCGGCGGTCACTCGCAGAACTACGGTCAGACTCCGGTGTCCCGTTCCTGTGCGGCGGCTGACCGTACCGGCCACGCGATGCTGCACGCGCTGTACCAGCGCAACGTGCGCGCCAACACCCAGTTCTTCGTCGAATGGATGGCGATGGACCTGATCCGCAATGCGGATGGCGACGTGCTCGGCGTGACCGCCATGGAAATGGAAACCGGCGAAGTGTCGATCTTCCATGCCAAGGCCACTATCTTCGCGACTGGCGGTTCCGGCCGCATCTACTACAGCTCCACCAACGCCTTCATCAACACCGGTGACGGTGTCGGTATGGCGGCCCGTGCCGGCATTCCGCTGGAAGACATGGAGTTCTGGCAGTTCCACCCGACCGGCGTGGCCGGCGCCGGCGTGCTGATCACCGAAGGTGTGCGCGGTGAAGGCGGCATCCTGCGTAATGCCTCCGGCGAGCGCTTCATGGAGCGCTACGCGCCGAACCTGAAGGATCTGGCCTCCCGTGACGTGGTGTCCCGCTCGATGGTTACCGAGATCAACGAAGGCCGTGGCTGCGGTTCCGAGAAGGACCACGTGCTGCTCGACATCACCCACCTGTCGCCCGAGACGATCAACAAGCGTCTGCCCGGTATCCGCGAGATCTCGATCCAGTTCGCCGGTGTGGATCCGATCAAGGCTCCGATTCCGGTCGTGCCGACCTGCCACTACCAGATGGGCGGCATTCCGACCAACTACAAGGGGCAGGTCGTGGTGCCGAAGGATGGCAACCCGAACGTCCCGGTTGCCGGCTTCTATGCCGCCGGCGAATGCGCATGCGCTTCCGTGCACGGCGCCAACCGCCTGGGCACCAACTCGCTGCTGGATCTGCTGGTCTTCGGCAAGGCCGCTGGTGAAACCGTGGTGGCCGACTTCCAGTCCGGTCAGCTGACCCTCAAGCCGCTGCCCGAAAACGCCGCCGACGTGTCGTTGGCGCGTATCGCCCGTCTGGAAACTCAGACCAATGGCGAAGAGGTCCATGAAGTTCGCCTCGCCATGCAGCGCACGATGCAGAAGCACGCCGGTGTGTTCCGTTTCGCCGATATGCTGAAGGAAGGCGTCACCAAGATTCTCGAGGTCGCCGAGCGTGCCAAGCACACCCAGATCAAGGACAAGTCCAAGGTCTGGAACACCGCCCGTACCGAAGCCCTGGAACTCGACAACCTCATCGAAGTCGCCAAGGCCACGATGGTTTCCGCCGAAGCCCGCAAGGAATCCCGCGGTGCCCACGTGCGTGATGACGCGATCGATTGCGCCGAGACCCCGAATGGCCGCGACGACAAGAACTGGCTCAAGCACACGCTGTGGTACAGCGAAGGCAACCGTCTTGATTACAAGCCGGTCACCCTTCAGCCGATGTCGGCCGACGTCGAGCCGATCGCCCTTGCCAAGCGTACCTACTGAGCGTTCCGGAGAATAGAACATGAGCAGCAAGCGAACCGTACAGTTCAAGATTTACCGCTACGATCCGGACAAGGACGCCGCGCCGTACATGCAGGACATTTCCGTCGAGCTCGAAGAGTCCGACAAGAAGCTGCTGGACGCTCTGGTCCGCCTGAAGGCCAAGGACGACTCCCTGTCCTTCCGTCGTTCCTGCCGCGAAGGTGTGTGTGGCTCCGACGCCATGAACATCAATGGCAAGAACGGCCTGGCCTGCCTGACCAGCATGGACGACATCGCCCAGCCGATCACGCTGCGCCCGCTGCCCGGCCTGCCGGTCATTCGCGACGTGATCGTCGACATGACCCAGTTCTTCAAGCAATACCACTCGATCAAGCCGTACCTGATCAACAACGAGCCCGCTCCCGAGCGCGAGCGCCTGCAGTCGCCGGAAGACCGCGATGAACTCAACGGTCTGTACGAGTGCATCCTTTGCGCCTGCTGCTCCACGAGCTGCCCGTCGTTCTGGTGGAATCCGGACAAGTTCGTCGGTCCCGCCGGTCTGCTAGCGGCCTACCGCTTCCTGGCGGATACCCGTGACCAGGCAACCAGCGAGCGTCTGGACAACCTGGAAGACCCGTACCGTCTGTTCCGTTGCCATTCCATCATGAACTGCGTCGATGTCTGCCCGAAGCATCTGAACCCGACGAAGGCGATCGGCAAGATCAAAGACATGATGGTGCGTCGCGCGGTATGACGCTCAACCGGGGGCGTGTGCGCTGGCAGTGCCGTCGGGCTCTCCTTGAGCTCGATCTGGTGTTCACGCGCTTCCTTGAAAGGCACTTCGATCGTCTTACCGACGATCAGCTGGCCGATCTGGATGACCTCTTGCTCGTCGAAGACCATGACCTGTGGGCCATGGTCAACGGCAGCAAGCCGGTCACCAAGGAACGCTGGCAGGAAATGGTGGACCTGCTCCGGGCCCGGTAGCCCGGTGGGTCTAGTCAATAGGGAGCTGGAGTTTCAACAGGGAAAAGGGATCAAAATATGACCACGCAACGTACTGCTACTCTGACCGTAGGTGAAAAGGCCGTAGATTTTCCGATCATGTCGGGAACCCATGGCAATGATGTGATCGACATTCGTACCCTGGGCGGTAAGACTGGGTATTTCACGTATGACTCCGGCTTCCTGTCCACGGCCAGCTGCCAGTCCAAGGTTACCTATATCGACGGTGACAAGGGCGAGCTGCTGTATCGCGGCTACCCGATCGAGCAACTGGCCGAGAACTGCAACTTCTTGGAAGTCACCTACCTGCTGAAGAACGGCGAGCTGCCGAACGCTACGCAAAAGGATGATTTCGAAAAGACCATCAAGGGCCACACGATGGTCCATGAGCAGCTGACCAAGTTCTATTCTGGCTTCCGCCGTGATGCTCACCCGATGGCCGTCATGACCGGTGTGGTCGGTGCCCTGTCCGCGTTCTACCACGACGCAATGGACTTTTCCGATTCCGAGCATCGCAACATCAGCTTCAACCGCCTGGTTGCCAAGATGCCGACCATCGTCGCGATGGCCTACAAGTACAGCACCGGCATGCCGTTCATGTATCCGGACAACGAGCTGGACTACACCGCCAACTTCATGCGCATGATGTTCGGCAACCCGTGCGAGAAGTACCAGCCGAACCCGGTTCTGGTCCGTGCGCTCGACATCATCTTCACGCTGCACGCCGACCACGAGCAGAACGCGTCCACCTCCACCGTCCGCCTGGCCGGTTCCTCCGGTGCCAACCCGTTCGCCTGTATCGCCGCCGGTATCGCCTGCCTGTGGGGCCCGGCGCACGGTGGCGCGAACGAAGCCTGCCTGCAGATGCTGGAAGAGATCGGCGACGTGTCCCGCGTTGGCGAGTACATCAAGCGCGCCAAGGACAAGAACGACTCCTTCAAGCTGATGGGCTTCGGTCACCGCGTCTACAAGAACTTCGACCCGCGCGCCAAGCTGATGGGCAAGGTCTGTGCCGACGTGCTCGGCGAACTGGGCCTCGAGAACGACCGCCTGTTCAAGCTGGCCAAGGAACTCGAAAAGATCGCCCTCGAAGACGAGTACTTCGTCGAGAAGAAGCTCTACCCGAACGTGGACTTCTACTCCGGCATCGTCCAGAAGGCGCTCGGCATTCCCACTGAAATGTTCACCTGCATCTTCGCGCTGGCCCGTACGGTCGGCTGGATGACCCAGTGGGAAGAAATGATTACCGATCCCGAGTACAAGATCGGTCGCCCGCGTCAGCTTTACATCGGCGCCGCTCGCCGCGACGTCGTCCCGCTGGCCCAGCGCGGCTAAGTTTGCCCGGAAGGGGAGGGGGAAACAGGGGAGCGAATGCGGGATGGTCGAAGCATCAGGCCATCCCGCTTCGTTTTTCTGAAGAAGTTAATCAAACAGGGATTTCTCCCCACCGAAAGCAAGTACCTTCAAAAAGACAAGATATAAGCCAGGTGGTCGCCCATGATGAAACAGCTTTTTGAGAGCTCCCAACTGTTCGGCAGCAATGCGCCGTTCGTTGAAGAGCTTTACGAGAACTATCTCGACAATCCGGATTCCGTCTCCGAGGAATGGCGGACGTATTTCGACTCGCTGCAGAATGTGCCCGGTAAGGGCCGCGACGTCGCCCACTACCCGATCATCAACGCCTTCGCTGACATGGCGAAGCGCGGCCCGGTCCGCACCGTCGTCGCGTCCGGCGTCGATCAGAAGCAGGTCAGTGTCCTGCAACTCATCAACGCCCATCGCTTCCTCGGCACCCGCTGGGCCCAGCTCGATCCGCTTAAGCGCACCGAGCGTCCCGAGATCCATGAACTCGAGCTGTCCCACTACGGCTTCACCGAGGCGGATCTCAACCAGACCTTCAACACTGGCTCCTTCCACGGCCTGCCCGGTGATCACGCCACCCTGCGCGAGATTCTCGACGCGGTGCGCCAGACCTACTGCGGCTCCATCGGCGCCGAGTACATGTACATCACCGACATCGGTGAGAAGCGCTGGATCCAGGCCCGCCTTGAGCCCACCAAGGGCCGTCCCGGTTACCAAGTCGACCAGCAGCGCCGCATCCTCGAGCGCCTGACCGCCGCCGAGACCCTCGAACGCTACCTGCATACCAAGTACGTTGGTCAGAAGCGCTTCTCCCTCGAAGGTGGTGAGAGCACCATCGTCGCGATGGACGAGCTGATCCGCGTCGCCGGCGGCAAGGGCGTGCAGGAAATCGTCATCGGCATGGCCCACCGTGGCCGCCTGAACGTGCTGGTGAACACCCTCGGCAAGTCGCCGAGCATGCTGTTCTCCGAGTTCGAAGGCAAGGCCGCGTCCGACCTGTCCGCAGGCGACGTGAAGTACCACATGGGCTTCTCCAGCGACGTCATGACTGCCGGTGGTCCGGTGCACCTGACCCTGGCCTTCAACCCGTCCCATCTGGAAATCGTCAATCCGGTGGTCGAGGGCTCCGTGTATGCCCGCCAGACCCGTCGTGGCGCCAAGGGCAAGGCCGAGGTCATCCCGGTCCTGATCCACGGTGACGCGGCCGTTGCCGGCCAGGGCGTCAACCAGGAAATGCTGAACTTCGCGCAGACCCGCGGCTACGGCACGGGCGGCACGATCCATATCGTGGTGAACAACCAGATCGGCTTCACCACCTCCGATCCGCGCGACTACCGTTCTTCGCTGTACTGCACCGACATCTTCAAGATGGGTGAGGCGCCGATCTTCCACGTCAATGGCGACGATCCGGAAGCCGTGGCCTTCGTGATGGGCCTGGCCGTCGAATACCGCCAGGAGTTCAAGAAGGACGTCGTCGTCGACATCGTGTGCTACCGGAAGCTGGGCCACAATGAGGCCGACGAGCCGATGGTTACCCAGCCGCTGATGTACAAGAAGATCGCCAAGCACCCCGGCACCCGCAAGCTCTACGCGGACAAGCTGGCCCAGCTGGGCATCGTCAAGGCCGACGAGCCGGAACAGTTCATCAAGGACTACCGCGCCGCCCTCGACAAGGGCGAGCTGCTGTCCAACCCCGTGCTGTCCGACTTCAAGCGCCAGTTCGCGCAGGACTGGGCGCCGTACGCCGGCAAAGCCTACACCGACCAGTGCGACACCACCGTGCCGACCGCCGAGCTCGAGCGTCTGGCTACCGCACTGACCACCACGCCGGAAGGCTTCGTGCTGCACCCCCGCGTGCAGAAGATCATCGACGACCGCAAGGCGATGGGCGCCGGCAAGCTGCCCTTCGACTGGGGCATGGCCGAGAACCTGGCCTACGCCAGCCTGGTGGTACAGGGCTTCGGCATCCGCCTGTCCGGTGAAGACGTCGGCCGTGGCACCTTCTTCCACCGCCACGCCGCGCTGCACGACCAGAACCGCGACCAGTGGCACGACGGCACCTTCTATCCGCTGCAGAACATCCGCGAAGGCCAGGGCCCGTTCTACTGCTACGACTCCGTGCTGTCCGAAGAAGCCGTGCTGGCCTTCGAATACGGTTACGCGTCGGCGGAGCCGAACCAGCTCGTGATCTGGGAAGCCCAGTTCGGCGACTTCGCCAACGGTGCCCAAGTGGTCATGGACCAGTTCATCAGCTCCGGCGAAGCCAAGTGGGGCCGTCAGTGCGGCCTCGTCATGATGCTGCCGCACGGCTATGAAGGCCAGGGCCCCGAGCACTCTTCCGCCCGTATCGAGCGCTACATGCAGCTGTGCGCCGAGATGAACATGGAAGTGTGCATCCCGTCCGGCCCGTCGCAGATCTTCCACCTGCTGCGCCGCCAGGCCCTGCGCAAGCTGCGCAAGCCGCTGGTGATCATCACGCCGAAGTCCCTGCTGCGCCACAAGGATGCGATCTCCTCCCTGGACGATCTGTCCAAGGGCACCTTCCAGACCGTCATCGGTGAAGTGGACGAGCTCGACGTCAATAAGGTCAAGCGTGTGGTGATCTGCTCCGGCAAGATCTACTACGAACTGCTGGCCCACCGTCGCGCCAACAACATCGACGACATCGCCCTGGTTCGCCTGGAACAGTTGTATCCGTTCCCGCGCGAAGCCTTCGCGGCCGAAGTGAACAAGTACCCCAACGCCAAGGAAGTCGTGTGGTGCCAGGAAGAGCCCCGCAACCAGGGCGTGTGGTACTGGCTGGCGTCCCGTCACCATCTGGACAGCGCCCTCGGCGACGAGCGCAAGTTCCTGCTGGTGGCCCGTCCGGCTGCCGCCTCGCCGGCCGTCGGTTATTACGCCAAGCACAACGCGCAACAAAAGGCAGTCATCGAAAATGCGTTTGGCGAAATCAACGCCTGATGCAAACGTCCACGCCGAACTGAAAACAAGGGAGAAGATATGCTGATCGAAGTCAAAGTGCCCCAACTGTCCGAGTCTGTTTCCGAAGCCACGCTGGTCAGCTGGCACAAGAAGGAAGGCGACGCCGTTTCCCGTGACGAGAACCTGATCGACATCGAGACCGACAAGGTCGTGCTCGAAACCCCGGCTCCGGCCGATGGCGTGCTGGTCAAGATCGTCAAGAACGGTGGCGACTCGGTGACTTCCGGCGAAGTGATCGCCACCATCGACACCGAAGCCAAGGCTGCCGCTGGTGCTCCGGCCGCTGCTGCCGCTCCGGCTGCCGCTGCCCCCGCCGCCGCTCCGGCTGGCGCCGCTGGTGCTGCGAGCCCGTCCGCCCGCAAGATCCTCGATGAGAAGGGCATCGCTGCCGCTGACGTCGCCGGCTCCGGCCGTGGTGGTCGCGTGATCAAGGAAGACGCCGTCGCTGCCCAGCCGAAGGCTGCCGCTCCGGCTGCTGCGGCTCCGGCCGTGGCCGTTCCGACCGGTGATCGCATCGAACAGCGCGTTCCGATGACCCGTCTGCGTGCCCGCATCGCCGAGCGCCTGATCCAGTCCAAGAATGAAAACGCCATCCTGACCACGTTCAACGAAGTGAACATGGCCCCGATCATGGCGCTGCGCAAGCAGTACGGCGACAAGTTCGAGAAGGCTCACGGTGTGCGTCTGGGCTTCATGGGCTTCTTCGTGAAGGCTGCCGTTGCTGCCCTCAAGAAGTTCCCGATCCTGAACGCCTCCGTCGATGGCAACGACATCGTCTACCACGGCTACATCGACATCGGTATCGCTGTCGGTTCGCCCCGTGGCCTGGTGGTGCCCATCCTGCGTGATGTGGACAACATGTCCATCGCCGACATCGAGAAGAAGATCGCCGAATTCGGCCAGAAGGCCAAGGACGGCAAGATCTCCCTCGAAGAGCTCACCGGTGGCACGTTCTCCATCTCCAACGGTGGCGTGTTCGGCTCCATGATGTCCACCCCGATCATCAACCCGCCCCAGTCCGCGATCCTCGGCATCCACGCCACCAAGGACCGCGCCGTGGTTGAGAACGGTCAGGTCGTCGTGCGCCCGATCAACTACCTCGCCATGTCCTACGACCACCGCATCATCGACGGCCGCGAAGCCGTCCTGGGCCTGGTCACCATGAAGGAAGCCCTGGAAGATCCGGCCCGTCTGATCCTGGACGTCTGATCCATCCAACCGTCGGCACGGTCGCGGCCCGCAAGGGCTGCAGCCGTGCCGCGTTTTTGTCTGCACAAGGAAGAGACTAAATGGCGAAGCAATTTGACGTGCTGGTCATCGGCGGTGGTCCCGGTGGCTACGTGGCAGCGATCCGCGCCGCACAACTCGGTTTCAACACGGCCTGCGCCGAATCCAATCCCTACGCCGACCCGAAGGGCGAGCCCCGCCTCGGCGGCACCTGCCTGAACGTCGGCTGCATCCCGTCCAAGGCGCTGCTGCACACTTCCCACCTGTTCGAGGAAGCCGGCCACGCCTTTGAAGAGCAGGGCATCTCCGTCGGCACGCCGAAGATCGATGTGGCCAAGATGATCGGCCGCAAGAGCAAGATCGTCGAGCAGCTCACCGCCGGCATCAAGGGCCTGTTCAAGAAGAACAAGGTCACCTTCCTGGCCGGCCATGGCGCCTTCGTCGGCAAGACCGACGCCGGTTGGCAGGTCAAGGTCGGCGAGGAAGTCGTCGAAGCCAAGCAGGTCATCGTGGCGACCGGCTCCACCGCCCGTCACCTGCCCGGCATCCCGGTCGACAACAAGCTGGTCTGCGACAACATCGGCGCCCTCGATATCGACGCCGTGCCCAAGCGCCTCGGCCTCATCGGCTCCGGCGTGATCGGCCTGGAAATGGGCTCCGTGTGGAAGCGCCTCGGCGCCGAAGTCACCATCCTCGAAGCGATGGACAGCTTCCTCGGCGCTGCCGACCAGGACGTGGCCAAGGAAGCCCTCAAGCTGTTCACCAAGCAAGGCCTCGACATCAAGCTGTCCGTCAAGGTCGGCACCGTCACTGTCGGCAAGAAGTCTGTCACCGTCGAGTACGAAACCAAGGACGGCGCCCAGACGGCTGAATTCGACCGCCTGATCGTCTCCGTCGGTCGCGTGCCGAACACCGCCGGCCTCAACGCCGAAGCGGTCGGCCTCAAGATCGACGAGCGCGGTTTCGTTGAAGTCGATGGCCACAACCGTACCAACCTGGACGGCGTGTGGGCAGTGGGCGACGTGGTGCGTGGCCCGATGCTGGCCCACAAGGCCATGGAAGAAGGTGTCGCGGTGGCCGAAACCATCGCCGGCCAGAAGGGCCACACCAACTTCGACACCATCCCGTGGGTCATCTACACCTCGCCCGAGATCGCCTGGGTCGGCAAGACCGAGCAGCAGCTCAAGGCCGAAGGCGCCGCCTACAAGGTCGGCAAGATCCCGTTCATGGCCAATGGCCGTGCGCTGGGTGCCGGCACCCCGGCCGGTTTCGTGAAGATGATCGCCGATGCCAACACCGACCGCATCCTCGGTGTGCACATCATCGGCGCCAACGCTTCCGAACTGATCGGCGAGGCCGTGGTGACCATGGAGTTCGCCGGTGCGTCCGAAGATCTGGCGCGCATCTGCCACGCTCACCCGACCCTGTCGGAAGTGGTGCACGAAGCCGCCCTGGCGGTGGACAAGCGTCCGCTGCACTTCTGATGACGACGGCCGGCGCTGTGTAGTCCTTTGTAGCCGGCTCCGCGCATCACCCGGGGGTGGTCAGGCAGTAAAATGCCTGACCACCCCCGTTTCCATAAGTAGCGCGCCCAGAACGCGCCCAGACAACACCTGCCACGACGATGCCCCATCGAATCCTCAAGGTTGCCGAGCACGGCATGCTCGAAGCCTACGACGCCACCCTCAAGGCCCGCGGCTTCAAGTCCGACCCCGCCCAGCGCGCCGCCGCCCAGCGCCTGCAAGGCCTGTACACCGAACTCGTTGCCTTCAAGGCCGCCCGCAAGGGTACCTTGCGCAAGCTGCTGTCGCGCCCCAAGCAGCCGCGCAGCGTGTACTTCTGGGGGGGCGTGGGGCGCGGCAAGAGCTTCCTGATGGACTGCTTCTATGATTCGGTCCCGTACCAGCGCAAGCGCCGCGTGCACTTCCACGCCTTCATGCAGGAAGTGCAGAACGACCTGAAGAACCTCAACAACGAAGCCGATCCGCTGCAGAAGGTCGCCGACCGCATCGCGCGCCAGACCCGCCTGCTGTGCTTCGACGAGTTCCACGTGTCCGACATCGCCGACGCGATGATCCTCGGCCGCCTGCTCGATGCGCTGTTCGCCCGCGGCACCATCTTCGTGATGACGTCCAACTACCCGCCGGATGGCCTGTATCCCAACGGCCTGCAGCGCATCAACTTCCTGCCGACCATCGACATGATCAAGCGCCGCTTCGACGTGGTCGAGGTGGATCACGGCACCGACTACCGGCTGCGCACGCTGGAGCAGATGGACGCCTTCCTGGTGCCCGCCGACGAGGCCGCCGACAAGCACCTTGCGAGTGACTTCGAGAAGATTGCCCATACCAAGGGCAAGCCCGGCGAGATCGAGGTGCTGGAGCGCAAGCTGAAGGTCCAGCGCATGGCGCCCGGCGTGATCTGGTTCGATTTCGACACCCTGTGCGGCGGTGCGCGCTCCCAGAACGACTACCTGGAGATCGCCCGCGAATACCACACGCTGATCCTCTCCCGCGTGCCGAAGATGAGTGCCGCAATGGCCTCCGAGGCGCGCCGCTTCACGTGGCTGATCGACGTGCTCTACGACCACCGGGTCAAGCTGCTGGTCAGCGCCGAGTGCCAGGCCTACGACCTCTACGTGGAAGGCCGCCAGGCCAACGAGTTCCACCGCACGGTCAGCCGCCTGATCGAGATGCGCTCCCGCGACTACCTCGCCGAAGCCCACCGGACCTCCTCGGTCTGAGCGCGGCATGAAGCGCCGCCAGGCCTGCCTCGCCCTTGCCATGCTGGCCGTGTTCGCCACGGCCAGGGCGGAGCCGCGCCTGGAGATCATCACGCTGCGCCACCGGCCCGCCGAGCAGATCCTGTCGGCGCTGCGGCCGCTGCTGGAGCCCGGCGGGGCCTTGTCCAATATGGGCGACAAGCTGCTGCTGCGTGTGTCGCCGGCCAACCTGGCCGAACTGCGCGTCGCCATCGACGCGCTGGATACGCCGCTGCGCCGCCTCGTGGTGTCCGTGCGCCAGGACCAGGATGTGGCAGGGCAGGGCGGGGGCGCCGGCGTCAACGCCCGCCTGTCGCCCAGCAACAGCCGCGTGATCGTCGAGGCCGGCGCCGGCAGCGCCAGCCGCAGCGGGCAGCTCAGTCAGCAGGTCCAGGTGGTGGAGGGCGGACGCGCGCTGATCCGTGTCGGCCAGTCCCTGCCCATCGCCATGCGCGAGTGGCGCGCCGGCCCAACCGGCTGGCAGGCCGTGGACAGCGTGCGCTTCCTGGACGTGGGGAGCGGCTTCATGGCTGCGCCGCAGCTGATCGGCGAGCAGGTCAGCATCGACATCACGCCGGCCGTCGAACAGCTCCGCCCCGACGGCAGCATCGAATCCTCCCGCCTGTCCACCCAGGTCCGCGGCCGCGTCGGGGAGTGGATCCCCCTCGGCGGCAGTCAGATCGACAGCCGCCGGTCCGACTATGGCACCGGCGGCGTCCGCCAGGGCGACAGCCAGAGCCGCGGCCAGGTCTGGCTGCGGATCGACGCCCTCGACTGAGCCGCCCCTTGCTTTTCAGTACCAGCATGAACGTAGAACAAGCCTTCGCGCCCGATGGCCCCCTGGCCAAGGCCATTCCCGGTTTCGCGCCGCGCCGCCAGCAGGTGGAGATGGCCGAGCACATCGCCTTCACGCTGAAGGAGAACCGCGTGCTCGTCGCCGAGGCCGGCACCGGCACCGGCAAGACCTACGCCTACCTGGTGCCGGCGCTGCTGAACGGCGGCAAGGTGATCATCTCCACCGGTACCAAGACCCTGCAGGACCAGCTCTTCAACCGGGACCTGCCGACCATCCGCGCCGCCCTCAAGGTGCCCGTCGCGGTGGCGCTGCTGAAGGGCCGCGCCAACTACGTGTGCCATTACCACCTGGCCCGCAACCTCGCCGACGCACGCCTGCAGACCCCCGAGGACGCCGTCCACCTGCGCGCCATCGGGCGCTTCATGGAGATCAGCCAGACCGGCGACAAGGCCGAGTGCCCCGAGGTGCCGGAAGACGCCGCCGCCTGGATGTTCGCCACCTCGTCGCGGGACAACTGCCTGGGCCAGGAATGCCCCAACATCAAGGAATGCTTCGTCGCCGCGGCGCGGCGCAACGCGATGGACGCCGACGTGGTGGTGGTCAACCACCACCTGTTCTTTGCCGACGTGAGCCTGCGCGACGCAAGCATGGGCGAGCTGCTGCCGTCCTGCAACGCGGTGATCTTCGATGAAGCCCACCAGCTGCCGGAAACCGCCAGCCTGTTCTTCGGCGAGAGCGTGTCCACCTCCCAGCTGCTCGAACTGGCCCGCGACACCCGATCCGAAACGGTGGCCGCTGCCCGCGACTGCCTGGATCTCATCGAAGCCACCCGCAAGCTCGAAAAGGCCACCCGCGACCTGCGCCTGTCCGTGCAGGCCGAGAACGCCCGCTTCGGCTTCGCCCAGATGGAAGACAACAAGCCCTTCCATGAGGCGCTGGACGCCCTCGGCGACGAGCTGGCCCTCTTCTGCGCCATCGTCGAGACCCAGGCCGAGCGCTCCGAAGGGCTGGCCAACTGCCTGCGCCGCACCCAGGAACTGCAGGAGATCCTGGCCCGCTGGATCAAGCCCGAGAACACCGACTGGGTGCGCTGGGTGGAGGTCTTCAGCCAGGCCCTGTCCCTCAACGCCACGCCGCTGTCCATCGCCACCATCTTCAAGCGCCAGATGGACGGCCACCCGCGGGCCTGGGTGTTCACCTCGGCCACGCTGGCGGTCGGCAACGACTTCGGCCACTACTGCCGCGAGCTGGGCCTGCACTGGGTCGAGCCGCCGATCGAGACCGCCGTGTGGGGCAGCCCCTTCGATTATCCCGCGCAGGCCGTGCTCTACGCGCCCCAGGGCATGCCCGAGCCCAACAGCCCGGACTACCCGGACGCCGTCGCCAAGGTCGCCTTCCCGCTGATCCGCGCCGCCCAGGGGCGCACCTTCGTGCTGTGCACCTCGCTGAAGGCCATGCGGCGCATCCACGAGCTGATCGGCGACTACCTGGAGCGGGAAAAACTCGAGCTGCCGCTGCTGATCCAGGGCGAGGGCTCGCGCACCGAGCTCCTCGAGCGCTTCCGCCGCCTCGGCAACGCCATCCTGGTGGCCAGCCAGAGCTTCTGGGAAGGCGTGGACGTGCCCGGCGACGCGCTGTCGGTGGTCGTCATCGACAAGCTACCCTTCGCCCCGCCCGACGACCCGGTGCTCGCCGCGCGCATCGAGCACATGCAGAAATCCGGCCGCAGCCCCTTCATGGAATACCAGCTGCCGCGCGCCGTCATCAATGTGAAGCAGGGCGCCGGCCGCCTGATCCGCACCGAACGCGACAAGGGCGTCCTCGCCATCTGCGACCCGCGCATGCTCACCAAGCCCTACGGCAAGCGCGTCTGGCAAAGCCTGCCGCCGATGACCCGCTCGAAAGTGGAAGCGGAAGTCGTCGCCTTCCTCGAAGACCTGCCGCCGCCCGCCAGCGGGCGCTGAAGTTTCATCAGGGCGTCCGCTGCAATGGCGGACGCAGAACGGCCCCGATGCTGCGCCCACGCGGCACCACCGCCTGTCATCGGGCTGCTGTCCTCCGGTTTTCTCCCTACTCTCCGTCCACCCGGCGCGCACCCTTGCAGCGCCGTTCGCCGCAGGAGCGTTTTTCGATGAAATTTGCCGAAAAACGGAATTCAATCATCCGTTGATGGATGGAATCCTTCCTGTCTCGCAACCGGAAAACCGAAATTTCCATGATTTTCATCGAATCTTCGGCCGAATTCATCGAATCGCGGATGGGCGGGCTCGAAGTTTCGGTGATTGAGCTCGAACTTTCGGTGTTTGAGTCCGAATGTTCGAGCTCCGAGTCCGAAGTTTCGGACTCAATCATTGAAACTTCGGACTCGGAGCTCGAAAAGTGGAAGGTAACTGTCCGCTCTTGCATGGCGCGACGGCGAGCACGCTTCGCTGCCGCCAAGGCATCCTCCGCGACACGCACCTCGCCGGCGGCATTTTCGCGTCCCCGGTAGCTGTCCGGATGATTCACTTGGCATTATCATTCGAACGAATGCCATTGTTCTTATGTGGCCGGACGAGTTCCTGAGTGCGTTGGTGTCGCAACGGTTCCGTCGGGAGGCTGCGCTGCGCTTTGGTCCAGTCGAAGAGTGGTGCCAAGAGGGGGAGTCCTTATTCTTGCAAGGAGACAGGCTATGGCTTTTGTGAATGAGTATCTAAGTGAAGATGACTGCAAGAAATACGAAATTCATCTCATCGACGAGAGGTTTGTTGTTGGTGGTACCTCGTCAAATAGTTGGACGATCGATCGAGATCGAAATATCTATTTGAGGACTGTTGCGAGGGGACGTGAAGAATTTTCTCATCTGTCTACCTGGACTTTATATTGGCACGAAGATTTGATCGTTCTGGAGTTGGAAAATCTGAGCACAAGTGGGCCTACGGGAGGGGTGTGTCACGGCCACAAGAGAGTTCGCAGTATCGAAATTCCTCCACACCTTGAGGACAAGCGAGCCGATATTCTTTCGGACTTGAAGGATGCGCTTACGGCCTATAAGGATGGAGGAGTCTATGCGAGGGCAACGGAGTACACGTTGACCCTGGATGTATAGACAAGGTGTGTTCTGCAGTTTCTTCTCTCTCTTGAGGTTGCCGTGTAATGCTTGATCCGATTGGTTTCGACGCTATGAAAGCGAGAACTGCGCGGGCTTTGCTGGCTTGCTGCAAGGTGCTGATGGCGGTCGGTCTTCTTGCCGGCTGCAAGGGGGCCGATAATCCCAGCCCGGTGGAAAGTAAGAACGGATACTCATATATCCCGATCGACGGCACGGCCTTCCTGATTCCGGAGAAGAGCTGGCTGAAGGGATATGCGAACAATGCAACGGATGGCTCCATCTGCTGCATCATGCTCCATGCGACGATTCCCGATGTGCAGCCCTGGAGTCCGGAAAGAAATGAGGAAATGTACCCAAAGGAAGGTATTCAGAGAAATTTGAGTATAACGATATGGGGAAATAGAAAATCGTGGCAGGCCTATTATAAAAAGTCGCATGAAGAGAGGTGGAAAGGTTATGTCGAGGAGCCGTCTGATCAGGCCGGGATTGGATTGAGGAGATATCGTGAGTTGTGGTCTGTGTACAATGAAAAAAATGCGGAAAAGGATACTGGAAAGTATGGGGCGGATTTTGTGAAAAGTATGAGGGAGGACAACGGAAAGCCTCATATGGATACGGTTTACTATGAATATGTGAAAGATAGTCGTATGATTTTCTTGATTCGTTGCAGTGATCAACGTGGTGGTTTGTATGATGATTGCTATCTCACACTCCCCTTTTCAGAAAGCCTTGAAGTAGAGGTTTATTTCATTCGAGACTACCTGAAAGACGCTGTTCAAATGGTGGAGAAGCTCACCGTGAAACTGGAGGGGTTTGAGGCTGCCGGCCGCGCGCACGGGTATGGCGTTAAGGGGCACTGATTTACCCCTTTGGTCTTCACGTCCGGCTGTCGGCGCATTCACCTATCGGAAATATCTTCGGCGACCCTGACCCAGACAACCTTGGTCCCCGCGATGAGGTCCCCCCGCGTCAGAATAGTTGTCGCCTCGATAGAATCCTAAATTCGGGGGCGATGATGAGAGAACGACGTGGCGCGATACGGACAGGAATTCAAGGATAGGGCGGTGGCGAGATTGCTGCCGCCG
>JAFEDI010000098.1 GCA_018241725.1 Pseudomonadota bacterium
AGCCCCTCGATGATGCGGCCCATGCCGCCGTCGATGCGCCGCGCACCGTCATGCACCGGCCGCTCGCCGAGGCTCGCCGGCGGCTGGTCCGGCCCGCCGACGTACAGGGAGATGCCCTGATCGTGCTGCGCGAAGGTGCGCAGCCCCAGTTCGGTGATCAGGCCGTTCAGCAGCGGCTGCGTGTCCGGCCAGTACCAGCCCGGCCCGAGATCGCCGCCCGGATGCCCGCCGCGCGCCGGCACCGACAGCACCCGCCCGCCGAGCCGCGCCCGCGCCTCGAACAGCACCACATCGAGCCCGCTGCCGCTGAGCAGCCGCAGCAGCGCCAGCCCGCACAGCCCGCCACCGACGATCGCAATGTCATGCATGGCCCAGCCCTTCCCCGAACCCGAATCTGCACGGGGCACAGGAGCAAGTTCCATGCAAATTGACACAGGCAACCGCCGGTTCAGGCACTTGCACGTCATGGCGGCCCGAGCGGGGCGGTAGGGAATCCGACAGGAACCGTCGGAATTGTCGGATCGCTGCCGCGTCAGCCGCCGCCCGCCCCCAGATGCGCGAGCGGCAGCGCCGTCTGCGCCTTGACCGTGGCGATCGCGAAGTTGCTGCGGATGTCGCTGACGCCGGGCAGCTTCAGCAGCGTGCCGAGCAGGAAGCGTTCATAGGCCGGCAGATCGGGCACGACCACCTGCAGCAGGAAGTCGGCCTCACCGGAAACCAGATGGCAGGAGACGACCTCGGGCAGTTGCACGACGGCCTCGCGAAAGGCCGTCGAGGCTTCTTCATGGTGCGGACCGACCTTGACGCCGACGAACACCGTCAGCCCCAGCCCGACCGCGTTGCGATCCAGCGCCGCGTGATAGCCGCTGATGACGCCGGCCTCTTCCAGCAGGCGCACGCGCCGCAGGCAGGGCGACGGCGACAGACCGATGGCCTCGGCAAGTTCGACGTTGCTCAGGCGCGCATCGCGCTGCAAGGCTTCGAGAATGCGCCGGTCGAGCCGGTCGGGTTTCAGGATTGGCATGATCAACAGATTAAAGATCAATCAATGGCATGTTCTGCCAGAACCGTAGGCATGGATGGCTGAATACGCAATCCCAGGCTCCGGTCATGCGTCTACCCTGCCCGCTCGATTCCACAGACGGGAGGGCCGGTCATGGAACACACGGGGCTGTTCATCGGTGCGCTGGTCACGGTCTATCTGCTGCCCGGTCCGGACATGCTGCTGATCCTGCAGACCGCCGGTACGCAGGGCCGCCGGGTTGCGCTGGCGGTGGCCGCAGGGCTGGCGCTGGCGCGCTGCATTCATGTGACGCTGGCCGGACTCGGCCTGGCGGCCCTGCTGCACAACTCGCCGCAGACCTTCGAGGGGCTGCGACTGGTCGGCGCGGCGTATCTGGTCTGGCTCGGCCTGCACATCGCACGCAGTCCGCTGCCCTGCGCACAGGACCCGGCCCGCGAGCCGCCGATGCCGGCGCACAGTCTGGCCGCTGCCGCATTGCGCGGGCTGCTGACCAATCTCACCAATCCCAAGGCCCTGCTGTTCTGCTCGATGCTGCTGCCGCAGTTCGTATCGGTCGATGCCACCGACCCGGCCGGCCCGTTCTTCCGGCTCGGTGCCGTACTGGTCGGCATCGGTCTGCTGTTCGATGGGCTGTATGTCTTTGCCGGCATTGTCATCGGCCACTGGCTGCGACGCAGCGTGCTGCGCCGGCGAATGCAGCAGTGGGGATTCGGGGCGCTGCTGGTGGGCTTCGGGCTGAGGCTGGCGCTGGTCGGGCGGATGGACTGAGCGGGCCGGTGCCATGGCCGCAAGGGAGAACGACAGCTTGCGATGATCAATACCGGGTCGTCGCCATGAACGGCCCGATGGCTTCACGCCAGATGCTCATTGCCTCACAGCGGTTGATGCCGGCGCCATCCGGCGCACGGCGGGCACAAAGCGACTGGGCATCCTGCCATCGAATGCTGCCCGTCGTACCACCTGCACGCATCTCCCATTCCGCCCTGCCCGCTCTTCCGAAATCAGCCTGTCCGCGCACATACACGGCAGCCAATCCTGATTTTCGGAAAATTCTTCCGGACTCACCACATGGGCACGCCGAAAAAAACACGCACCTGCTTCGGAGCAAGCGCCAACCCTTTGCAGAATGCATCCGGAACATCGACGCCGCTTGAAGCAACAACCATTCTGGATGGTTCTCTTACTTCAAGCCCTGCGGCATCCGCCGGCAAGGACATGGCCAAGCTGATTAAAATACCAGCACCGCCAGAAAACCGGAAATCATCCCCATACTGCGGTACTCGCCCCGGATGGTTATCGGTATGAAACCACGGATACCGGAACACGGTGGCGAGTGACAGGAATACTTCAACTCCCTGATCAGCCGGACCCATGGCAAATCAGTTCAGGGAGCACCCGTCACCCTTCACACCGGCCAGAAGTCCGCCGCCAGCACCTGCTCCATCCCGAACGGACACTGCTGCGGCCAGGGCGCCTTGAAGAAGCCGGTTTCCTCCAGCGCATCCTCGGCACCATATTCATACGCATCCGCCAGCAATTCCGGCAGTTTCGGCCGCAGACTCGGATTGTCGAGCAGAATCAGCGTCACCTGCCGCCGCTGCTCACGGATCGTCGATCGCCAGCTCGAACCCCGACGTTCCGGCTGATATTGCCATTTCAGCAAATGACAAAGCAGCACCGCCAGTCGATTGACCAGTTCGCGCCGTTCACGGTTGCCCATGCTTTCGATTTCCTCGGCCAGCGCCTCACGATCCAGCGTATCGAAACGGCCGGCCCGCAAGGCGGCAGCCTGTTCCCGGGTCCAGCCGTAGAAATCTGCGTCATGTCCGCTCATGTCACACCCGATGGCCATTTGCCGAATCGTGACTGGCGCCCGTCGGCGGGGAGGAATGTGATCAGCATAGACTTTCGGATCGCCAGAACAAAAGCCGCCCCGGGTCCGTACCCGGAGCGGCTTTGTTCATCTGCACCGGGCCTCCCTGCCCGTTCAGCCATCCGGCTCAGCCCATCACCACCATCAGATCCTTCGCATCCACCACCGTCCCGACGGCGACGTGGACTTCCTTGACGACGCCGGGGCGTTCGGCGCGGATCACCGATTCCATCTTCATCGCCTCGATCGACACCAGCGCATCGCCGCGCTCGACCTTCAGGCCCGGGCGCACCGCGACGCTGATGACCAT
>JAFEDI010000099.1 GCA_018241725.1 Pseudomonadota bacterium
ACATGGAACCTCCAGATGCGAATTCGGTAAGGGGACGCGGCGCGGCCTCAGTGGACGGTCAGGACGACCTTGACGGTGGCGTCGGCGGCGGCTTTCTCGACATAGCCGATGCCGCCGGGGGCGGCCGCGACGGCCTTCTTGACCGCCGCGCTGTTGGCCGCCTCGGGCGGCGGCGTGCCCTTGCCGGTGAAGGCCAGCTTGGCCCAGTAGGCCTTGGCCTGGGCGGCGGACTTGCCGGTCATCTTGGTGTAGAACTCGTCGCGCAGCGGGCTCGCCTCGGGCTGGTCCTGCGGCGCGGCGGCCGCGCCGCCGGGCAGGCTGGCGGCCTTGCCGAGGAACACGTCGGCGACCTGCTCCTTGGTCATCGCATCGGGGCCGCCCTTGCCGACGATCACCACCATTTCGGCCGCGGCCCCGTGGGCGGCAAGAACGCCCAGCAGGCACAGGCCCGTCTGCAGCTTGCGCTGCAATCCGTCTAGAAACATGACACTCCCTTGTGTGCTTTGTTGTTGCCCGCGCTGGCGGGCTGGTATCAGAAACTGGCGTTCTTCTTGAAGAAGTCGAAACAGCGGCGAATGGCGTTCTGCTCGTCTCCGCTCGCTCTTGTGAATTCGACCCCGTAGATGAACTTGCCGCCTTCACGGCCGGAGCGAACGATGCGGCAGTGGATGAGCACGGGGGCCTGACGGGCGTAGTTGTCCAGGTCGTCGTCGGGAATGAAGACGGCTACTTCGATGGGGGATGCCTCGTCGACAGCCTGGACCAGACGCAAGCGAAGGCCGCTGAGGGAGAAGTCGACGCAGATGCCGTCTTGCGTTTGTTCGCCTTGCTTCACCCGGACGAGCAGGCTGTGTTCGGCGCGGGGCGAGCGTCTTTGTTCGTTGACCGCCTGGGAGATCGGCTTGCCATGCTGGAAGCTGAAGCTGGTCATGATGTTGTGCAGCCGTTGGGTGACTCCGCGCAGGTCCTCGCCGATGGCTGCGGTGGTCTCGACCTTGGTGCCGCTTTCGCGCAGCGTCGCAAAAAGTGTCTCGGTCGTATTTTCGAGGAGGGCGAAACGGTCGAGCTGCTGATGGCTGGCCGAGGCGATGCCCTGGATGGACTGGGCTGATTCGACGGCGTTGAGGGCCATGCCTTCAATGGTCCCGCTCGTCTTGCGCGCCTCATCCTAGTTCCGCCCGACCTGTTCGACGACCTGATGCATGGTGCCCGACACCTGCTGCACTTTGCCCGACAACTGTTCGATGATCTGCTCGACTTCGCTGGCCGAGATGGTCGTGCGTTCGGCCAGCTTGCGCACTTCGTCGGCGACTACTGCGAAACCACGACCCTGTTCACCGGCACGGGCCGCCTCGATGGCGGCGTTGAGGGCCAGCAGATTGGTCTGCGCGGCGATTTCCTTGATCGTGTTGGCAATCGACTGGATCTGCTGGGCGGCCCCCTCCAGATCCAGTATTTCGTCGGCAGCGCGCATGACGCGGGCGCTCGTGTCCTCCATGGAGGCGATGTTCCTGTGTACGTTGTCCAGACCGTCCTTGGCCAGCCCTTCGACGAGAGCGGAGCGCTTGGCTCCGGCAATGGCCTGTGTCTGAACGTCTTCGGAAATGTGGTGGAGCTGCAGCATCGCGTCCGCCACTTCATGGGAGCGGCTGCTCTGCTGACGGCTGACGTCCGATATCTCGTTCGAGATCTTCGCGACCTGGTAGGCCGACTGGCCCATATGCTTGCTGCACTCCTCGATCTCCAGCAGGATCACGTTGAGCTTGTCGCGCATTGTTTTCATGGCGAACAGGAGACTGGAGCGATCGTCATCGGCGACCTGCACGTCTACGTGGAGCTGACCGTCGGCAATCTGCCGGGCGATTTCGGATGCGTAGGAAGGGTCGCCGCCCATCTGCCGCAGAATGCTGAGGGTGACCAGGCTACCGAGCACCAGCACCGCAAGGGTGGCGCCAATGCCGACACCGATCATTTCGTTTTGTGCGAACTCCGTGGCTTTTTCGGCTGAAGCGGTCTGTGCCTCGACATTTGCGGCATTCGTGTTCACCAATTGAGTGAGCAGCTTTTCGGCAGCGAGATACGATTTCCGCTGGGCACCTCCCAGCATGTAGTATTTCTGGAAGAGTTCCTTCTGGCGCGCCGCGTCGTGGTTGCCGGCGAGTTTGTTGATCAGGTCGATGATGTCCCGGTCGATTTTCTTCCAGGCGTTCCATTCCTGGACAAAGGCCTGCCAGAGCGCGTCTTCTTGTGGCGATCGTGGGATCGACTCGTAGCGCTTCCAGACCGGCTCCAGATTCGCCCAGGATGTCTCCTTGTCATGGGCGATGGTGGAAAACTGATCCTGCGCGTCAGCATCGTTCTCCCACAAGGCAACTTCGTAGGTGCTGGATTTGAGGGCGACCTGAATTTCGCGGATGCCCTGGATGGCGATCACCGACGGCAACCTGTGCCTCCCGATCTCCTTGACTCCATCTATGCCTTCACGGATCCCCGCCACGCCGGACAAGATTGCTGCGACCAGCGCAATGATGGCCACTGCACTCAGCGTGAGCAATTTTTTGCGTAAGCTCATTCGAGCAAGCATTTTCTTTCCTCGTCCTTGTTAGACGGATAATTGCCGTGTTGGTGGAACCAGTGCACGGATTGCCAACGGAATAGGCTTCTTATTCTTTCGGATGCATACGGGTCAATAAGTGACTGGGCGCAGAACTCTTGTCTGGAGAAGTGATATGAATTCTCCTTTCGACTGGCCCGCTGCTTTTTATGGCGTCTGGAGCGACCCGATACTTTATCTCATTGGCCCCGGACTATTGCAGGAACAAGTGATTTTTTATGTAGTTGACTGACTACGGGCTATCATTTTTTCTATTTTAAGAAAGCTGGAATCACGTTTGCCAAGCGCACTGGGCTGAATAAGCCGGATTTCTTGCGGATTACATGAAGAGGGGCGAACGGGTTTGGTGGCCTGTTCTTGTCCATGCCCCCTGGGTGCCGCCCGGCTGCCCTCATTGGGCGAGCGATGAAACTCTCGTGAGGTAGAACTTTGTCTGCTTGTTCTCCTTTTTACTGGAGGCGACATAGGCCTTGTCCGGCGCGATCAGTACGAAGTGGGTCATGCGGCCTCTGGCGTCGGTCACGTCCACCCAGTTCTGGGTGTCCTGATAAGTGGGCGCGGGGCTGATCTCGGGGTCCCGGCCCTGGGCGTTGATCTCGAAGCTGTCGGGCGAGAAACGGAAGCCCAGTTCCATGTTGAGCTTGCAATTCTGGATCGGGGCGAGCTGGTCATTGACATAGAACTCGCAGTGGGTGGCCTTCCAGGCGCCGAAAAGGCGGTTGCCGGCCTTGATTGCCTGAGGCGTCGGCGCTGCTGCCGGGGTCACCGGAACCGCGGTCGGACGCACGGCAGCGGTCCGTTTCGGTCCTTCCTTCTTCTACTTAACGCCCTTGATCTTGTTCAGCATGGGCCATTCGTTGGCGGTGTAGTCCCCCGTGGCTGGCACCGGAAAGGGCTCGAGAATCGATTCAAGCGTGGCGGCGCTACAGGTAGTGGAAGCGAGCAGTGCGGAAAGGAGTGCGAAGCGTCGTCTCATTTTTATGCCTTTTGTTTGGGGAAAAATCTTAGCGGCTCCTGTCGTGTGAATTTCTGTCAGATGAAAATGGGGTTGTGAGAATTGTCATGAAAAAAATGCGGTGGCAATAGGTGCAAGGCGGATGGCTATCACATGCAGGTAATTTCCATATTGAATTGGATCAATTGCGCGAGATTTGGACGGAATTGATCCCCGTCATCCTTCCTCTTCAGTGGGGCGCGCAAAAAGCAGATAAGGCCCGTCCGGCGAATCGCCGTCGGCGACGGCCTGCCAGCCCTGGTGGGTGTAGAAGCCGATGGCAGGGGTATTGGCCTTGAGGCATTTCAGCGTCGGGGTGACGGCGGTGAAATAGGCCGAGCAGTGGGTGAGCAGCATCTTGCCGATGCCCTTGTGCTGGAAGTCGGGGTGGACGAAGAGGGTGTGCAGGAAGCTGTCGGGCTCCCAGATGGAGGCGAAGCCGACGGGCACGTCATCGGCCAGGGCGACGAGGATGCATTCATCTTCGGTGTCGGTGTCGAAATCGGTGGGCTGGAAGGCGGCTGCGTCCTGCCAGATGAAGGCGGCACGGCGCGACGCGGTGTAGATCCCACGCAGGGCTTCGCGGTCTTGTTCTTCGAATTCGCGGACGGTCAGTCGCATGGATGGGTGAGCTCGATTGTGGTGGATGTTTCACGGTGAGGGGGAAAAGCTATCACCAGGCTTTCATAAAGCTTTCATGATTGCCAGTGAAGATTGCGCCCTTTCCGCCATCTCACTGGAGTCGCCACTGCTATGAAAACCCTGCCGGATTCGTCCCGCCGCCACCTCCTGAAACTCATGTCGGGTGCGCCCCTGTTGCCGTTCTCCTCTGCTATCGCGGGGGCTTCCGCGTTCCTGGGCGGCTGTGGTGGCAGTGGTGGTTCCGATGTGCCGGTGGCGCTCTCCAGTGTCAGCTTCAGCAGCATGCCGGCGCCGACGCTGGCCAACCCGGCTGCGATGGCCACGACGACGGTGGGTTCCGTGATGTCGGTGACTTTTGCCGATTCGAGCAAGCTTGACTACACGCTGGCCTACCAGCCCTTCTTCATCACCGGCGATCTGGTGGCCGACGGCAAGGGCGGCAAGATCCTGGCGGGCGGCTATTACGACATCAACAACCAGCCGATCATCGATACGACGGTGCCCGGCCAGGAGCGCCAGTTCTTCTCCGATTCGCCGGACGGCACGTCGCTGCTGACCGTCGAGGGCGCGAAGGTGGATGGAGTGAAGGGCAAGCCGGTATTCGCCGTGGTGCAGTTCGAGTACACCACCTGGGCGCAGGACGGCACGACCGACATGTACGGCAAGTTGCCGTCGCCGATCGCCGTGCTGACCCTGGACCAGGATCAGGCTACCGGCAAGCTGTCCCTGGTGAAATACCACAACGTGGATACCTCCAAGGTCAATGGCCTGTGGATCACCTGCGGCGCGAGCCTGTCGCCGTGGGGCACCCACCTGTCGAGCGAGGAGTACGAGCCGGACGCCTTCGTGGCCAGCAATGCGCAGCTCAAGGCCTTCAGCAAGAACCTGTTCGGCAACGAGGCGACCGGCAACCCCTATCACTACGGCCATTTGCCGGAAGTCACCGTCAATGGGGATGGCACCGGTTCGATCAAGAAGCACTATTGCCTGGGCCGCATCTCCCACGAGTTGGTGCAGGTGATGCCGGACCGCCGTACGGTGTTCATGGGCGACGATGCGACCAACAGCGGCTACTTCGTGTTCGTCGCCGACAAGGAGAACGACCTGTCCGCCGGTTCGCTGTATGTGGCCAAGGTCGGGGCGGGCTTCTCCCTCGATCCGGCTGCCGCTGCGGCGTCGCTGTCGTGGATCAAGCTGGGTTCGGCGACGAGCGCCGAGATCAAGGCTCTGGTGGACGGTGGCATCAAGCCGACCGACATCATGGACGTGCGCAGCGCCGACCCCGCCGACGCGACCTTCAAGAAGGTGATCTCCAACGGCAAGACCGAGTGGATCAAGGTCATCAACGAAAAGGCCGCGGCCTTCCTGGAAACCCATCGCTACGCGGCCTACGTGGGTGCCAGCATGGGCTTCACGAAGATGGAAGGCACGACCGTCAACATCAAGGACAAGGTGGCTTACTCCGCGCTGCAGAACTGCCAGGACTCGATGGTCGTCGGCGGCAAGGGCTACACCGCCGGCAACGGCATCTCCATCGACAAGGCCCTCAAGGCCGGCGCGGTGATGGCGCTCAACCTGAAGGGCGGCCTGAAGGACGACAAGGGCGCGGCCATCAACAGCGAGTGGATGCCGGCGGATACCAAGGCGCTGCTGGTCGGCGAGGATATCGCCGCCGACGCGCTGGGCAACACCGGCAATCCGAACAAGGTCGCCAATCCGGACAATCTCAAGTTCTCCGAGAAGATGCGCACCCTGTTCATTGGCGAGGACAGCAGCCAGCACGTCAATAACTTCCTGTGGGCCTACAACATCGACACCAAGGCGCTGTCGCGCATCATGTCGATCCCCGCCGGCGGCGAATCGACCGGCCTGCATGCGGTCGACGAGATCAACGGCTGGACCTACATCATGAGCAACTTCCAGCATCCGGGCGACTGGGGCAGCATCCACAACGTCGTCAAGGACACGCTGGATCCGCTGATCAAGGCCAACTACAAGAACAAGTCCGGCGCCGCGGTCGGCTACCTGACCGGCGAGCTGAAGCAGTTCAAGTTGGCGAAGTAAGCATTTCCGCTACTGCCGTGGGCGCGGCGCCATTCGCATGGCGTCGCACCTGCGACACAGTTGTGGTCCGTTTCCATCGACACTTCGCGAGTTCGACGGCGGCGGTGGCCCCGGTACCAATCCCGAGCGGCGGTTTGTGGACTGCCCCTTCTCCGACGCAAGGGATCTGCTGGATCTGTTATACGGCCCGGGGCGGCGTGTCCACCAATGCAGCCTTCAGCGCACTTGCATACGCATTGCGGGCTGTCTGCAGCGCCGCTACGTGGGCCTGCAGGCGGGCCAGTTCCTGATCCACGAACTGAATGCCGGCCAGCTGGGTGCGGGCGTCGGCGGAAAGGGTGTCGAGGTCGTATTCCTGATTGTCGATCTTGATGGTGGCCATGTTCGCAGAGTTCCGGGGGGGAGGTTGGAGGACGGTGTGGGTGATGCCGGGGCGGCTGTGGCGTGCCAGCACGCAATTGGCGTTTCCGATCGTCTGTATTGCCTTCTCGGTCTGATCGACCGAGTGATGCCAGCGTTTGGCGCGGTATTGGCGGCAATGGCGTAGCGCCTGCTGCCGGCCCTGTTCCGGAGAGCCGGCAAGCGTCAGCCCACGTTGGCCGGCCAGATAGCGGGCGACGCGTTTGAAGAGCGCGAGCGGCATCGGGGGCTGGGACAGGATCGCGTCGCTGGGCTGGAAGCCCAGGCTCTGTGTGAGGCCGAGCATGTAGCCGGTGGCCTCGCGGAGCGTGACGATGCCTGCCGGGCTGACGTGGATCAGTGGGCAGTAGGGCGCCAGCTCGGGCAGTACGTGGTTGGGGTGTAGCTCGCCTTGCCAGTAGCGTCGGGCGACTTCGCTGAAGTGCTGATAGTCGCGGATGGCGACGAACTGGGCGTCGGCGAAAGGCAGGATCTCCACTTTCGGTTTGGTGGGCGTTACCGTGTCGTTGGAGACATCCAGGTACAGGGTGCCGAGTTGGAAGGCGTTCTGGAAATAGCTGCCGCGCAGATCACCCCACACTTGGCGGAATTCACCGCCGGCTTGCAGGAAGGCCCTGAAGGCCGCGTAGCCCTGTGCTGCGGCGCCGGCCAGACGGCTGTCATCCACGCTGCGTAATTGCTTCTGGACCGCGAGGGAGATTTCCAGGCATTGCCCCAGCGGATAAGGTTTGCCCAGCTTGACCGGCTGGCGAGTCTGCAGCACCGGGTCCACCTGAGCGCGTACGGCCAGAAAGAAGGCTTCCAGTTCGGCGAGGGCCGGTAGCAGGAAGTGCTGGGTCAGTGCGACTTGGGTGGGGGAGTCCAGTGTCTGCGGTTCGTTGGGGAGCCGGCGGCGCATTGCGTTGGTGCCCTGCGTTTGCGCTGCGTCAGCGGCGATACGATCATTCATGCAACATTCGGCCACCTGTTTTGTACTGGGCACAGTGTAACCGCAAGCGCCTCACCCACGCCGGACGTCGCCCCCCGGGCGTGCTAGCGCTCGGCCAGTTCGCGGAGATTGCAGACCGTCCGCCAGTTGCGGTCTGTCATCGGCACGCCGAGCAGGCGTTCGCTGCCGGCGGCCACCTTGGAGCGGCCGACGCCGTCGGGGGCGTGGAGGTAGAACACGCTGCCGTCGAGCAGGAAGCGCTCGTTGTCCTTCTTGAGGCTTGCCAGCTTTTGCAGGTCTGGCGCAGGGGGTATGGCGGCCAGGAATCCCAGGTGCAGCGACGTGGGGTCGGCCTCCGCCTCGGGAAACGGATTCCGTTCGCAGGCTCGCAGGATGTCCTCTCTGCGCAGCAGCAGTACCTGGGGCTCGAAACCATGCTGTTCCCCGATTGCCGCCGCCAGCTGTGTGGCAATCGGCACGGAGTCGTCGGCATGGCGGAATACGGCGTTGCCGCTCTGGATGTAGGTGCTGACGTCCGTCGCGCCGAGGCCTTCGAGCAGGGCTGTCAGCGATTTCATCGGCAGGGTGTTCTTGCCACCGACATTGATGGCGCGGAACAGGGCGATATAGGTGTGCATCGTGGTCATCAGCAGCCGAGTTCCCGGAAGCGCTTGCGCAGTGCGAAGAGTTGTTGCTGCACAGCGGCGAGTTCGATTCCGCTGGTTTGCAGCTCCTGGCGCTCCAGGGGCGGGAGGTGAGTGTCGAGACGCCGGCATTCCTGCTGGGCTTCAGGGCTGAGCTTGAAGCGACGTTCGAAGGCGGCGTATTGCTTGCGGTCCATGCCGCTGAGCGGTCTGATGGCGTCGGATATCTGCTCTCTGAAATGTTCGTGCTGGACGTCTGCTCCGATGCGCTCCTTGCCGGACAGCTTGTTGACTCCGCGGGTGGGTTCCACTTCGATACGCTGGGCGCCGAGGCAGGGAGAGTCGGAGTAGACCGTCTTGCCGCCCTGGTCGCATTTGAAGACGGTGCGGGAGGGCGGCGGCAGCGGCTGGGCCGATACAGGCGAAGCGGCCGTGACAAGGCCGTGGAGGCTGAGCAGCAAAGCGAAGGTAAGGCGTGTCACAGGGGAGGAGACTCCTCGGGCATCAAGGGATGCATGCATAGGGCGATCCATGCGCGGCGTGGGGCGAATGCGCCATCCCATCGATGACGCTGCGCGAATGGCGGTGGAGGCAGTCTATGCAGTGCGGTTCGCGTCGCCTACGGATTAGTCCACTCGTCGTTTTGGTAATTGCGCACTGAGTCTCGATACGGGCAGCGGTGGGTTCGTTGGGCTTGGTTCAGCCGGCTTTCCTGAAGCGCAGGTACAGGCCGGCCAACCAGACGACGAGTGCCAGCAGGAAGATGGCCAGGCCGCCGAGGATGTCGGCACTGGAGAGCGTCGGCGGCTGCACCCGGTTGGCTTGTACGACGAGCCAATGGACGTAGCCGAGGAAGAGGCTCACGACGGCCGCGAACCATTTGCCGTGGTTGCTGATGAAGGAGAGGGTGATGTCCCGGCGTTCAGGGGCCAGCCAGTAGGTGCGGTTGGGGATGTTGAGGTGGGCGCCGCTGCGGCGGGCCAGGCTCCCCGGTAGAAAGGCGATCAGCAGTGGAATGCCGATGAGGAGCAGTGAAAAGCTGACCACGTAAGCTTGGCGCGGCATGAAGCCATTGGCGACGCCGGAGGCCGAGAAGTGTGACGCGACGACCGGCGGCAGTGTTTGGGCGCTGTACCAGACGAAGCCGGTGAGCACGGCCTGCAGCACGAGGAAGGCGAGAGTGCCGGGGGACGGTTTCATGCCGTGGTCCATCCGAGGTGTGTTCTCAGGGGCCGCCGATGATGGTCCATGCCGGCAATGGTCTACGGCAGCGCTGCAATGAAATCGGTGACCAGCGTGACGATGGTCTCGGGCTTTTCCCGGTGGGGCATGTGGAAGGTGTCGGGGATGATCTCGACACGGGCGGGGCCGCTGCTCAGCTCGCCGATCAGTTCGGGATGGCGGGTCGAGCCGTATTCATCGTGGAGGCCATGGATGGCCAGCAGCGGGCAGCCCACCTTCGGCAGCACGGGGTGCAGGGACCAGTCGGCGAAATCGGGGGCGAGCCAGGTTTCGGTCCAGGCGTCGAGCACCCAGCGGGCCTTGTCACCGTGGTATCTGCGCAGGCGGTCGACCTGCTTGTCGTCCTGAAACTGTTCCTTGGCGATGCGGATGCCTTCGACCGTGCGGTCTTCCAGGAAGGCCTGGGCGGCGATGGTGACGACTGCCTTGCAGTCGTCGGGAAACTGGGCTGCGCAATTGACGGCCATGCCTCCGCCGACGCTGTGCCCCAGTACGATAAAACCGGTGAAGCCGTAGTGGCGGCGCACGGTGGCGAAATAGTTGCGGGCTTCGTCGGCGATGAAATCGAGATTCAGCGTACCGTCCCGCGGGTCGGAGCGGCCGAAACCGAGGCGGTCGTAGGCGATGACGCGGCGGCCGGTGGCGGCGCTGAGTTCGGCCGGGAAGTCGCGCCACAGCTCGACGCAGCCGAGGGAGTCGTGCAGCAGCACGATGGGCTCGGCGGGCAGCGAGCCGGCGTCGCGGTCGGTGGGTGTCCAGACGCGGGAGAACAGGCGGCCGCAGGGATGATCGACCCAGATGTCCTGGGCTGTGCTGCGGGGGGCGTCGAATTCGGACATGGGGGTTCTCCTTTGGCGGTGTTGGGGGCGGGCCGTCGATGGCTTCCCTTCCGTGCCGGGGGCGGCTTCCGGAGGCGGAACTGGTATCGGGTGGCGCCTTTTTATGATGTTGACGTTAACGTAACTCAGAGTGGCCGGTAAATCCCTTTAGGGATAACCCTTGCCGGCTTTGCGCTATTGTCCGTCTCCCAGGGGCGCGGAATGGGGATAATGCTTTATCCGACGCCGATCCCCGTTTGCCATGTCGCCGCTCCGAACTCTGCCTGCTGCGCCCAGCTTGCCATGGGGCGACATCCTCGCCGGCCTGTCGGTGGCCGGCGTGCTGCTGCCGGAGTCGGTGGCCTATGCGGCGATCGCCGGCGTGCCGCCGTCCCACGCACTGCTGGCGGCGCTCGTGGGATTGGTGGTCTACCCGCTGTTCGGCTCAAGCCGTTTCGCTATCGTCGCGCCGACCTCCTCCGCCGCGGCGATCTTCGCCACCGCAGTGGCGGTGGGCGGGCCGGAGATGGGCTACGCGCTGGTGCTGCTGACCGGTGCGCTGTTCGTGATGGCAGGCCTGCTGCATACCGGTTCCATCGGTGCTTTCATCTCGCGGCCTGTGCTGCGCGGCTTCGCGTGGGGCCTGGCGGTGACCATCGTGCTCAAGCAGTTACCCCATCTGGCCGGCGTCCATGTGCCAGGCCGCAACGCCTGGCAGCTACTGGTCGGGCTGATCGATGCGGCGGATGCAATCCACTGGCCCAGCGTCGGGCTTGGCGCCGTCGCGCTGCTGCTGTGGCTGGCGGTGCATCACGGTTTGCGGCGCGTGGTCTTCCTGCCTCAGTCACTGGTGGTGCTGGCGCTGGGCATCGTGGCGTCCGCCACCTTCGACCTGGGTAATCGCGGCATCGCTCTGGTGGGGCATATCGAGTGGCGCAGCCTGGCCCTGGAGTTGCCATCATTGAGTGCCGAGCGCTGGCTGCGCATGGCCGAATGGGCGCCGGCGCTGCTGCTGATCCTGTTCGCCGAGTCCTGGGGCTCGGTGCGTTCGCTGGCGCTGCAGAAGGGCGACGCGCTCAGCGCGGACCGGGAGTTGCTGGCCATCGGTGCCAGCAATCTTTTGAGCGGCATCCTGCAGGGGTTGCCGGTAGGGGCAGGCTTCTCGGCGGCGGCAGCCAACTATTCGGCGGGGGCGCGCAGCAAGGCGGCCGGGCTTGCCGCGGCATTCACCCTGGGCCTGTTGTTATGGCACGCCCGCGATGCACTTGGCTTGCTGCCATTGCCGGTTTTGGCGGCCGTGATGATCGGTATTCTGTCCCATAACCTGTGGCCGAAGGCGGTCATCACCGGCCTGCGGATGGGGGGCGATGCCTGGCTGGCAGTGATGGCGGCGGCGGCGGTGCTGGCCTTCGGGGTGCTGTTCGGCATGTTGCTGGCTGTCGGTTCGTCCTTGTTGCTGGCGATCCATCGTTTCGCGCAGCCGGTGGTCGTGGAACTGGGGCAGTTGCCGGGTACCCGCGATTATCAGGATTGCCAGCGCCACGCGGAAGCGATCCGCATGCCGGGGCTGCTGATCC
This sequence comes from Pseudomonadota bacterium, assembly GCA_018241725.1. Lineage (GTDB taxonomy): Bacteria > Pseudomonadota > Gammaproteobacteria > Burkholderiales > Rhodocyclaceae > Zoogloea. The sequence goes on from JAFEDI010000099.1 coordinate 11,944, forward strand.
TGCGGGTGGATGAACCGCTGTTCTTCGCCAACGCGGAGCAGGCTTTCCAGTCGGTGCGCGCGACTGCCCTCGAGCGGCGGCCTGGTGTGGTGGTGCTGAGCCTGGAGGTATGCGACGAGCTGGACGTGACGGCTGGCGAGGCGCTCGCCGAACTGGCCACCAACCTGCGCAGCGCTGGCATCGAGCTGGCACTGGCCCGTGTGAAGGACCGCATCCGCGACGCGCTGGCCCGCGCCGGCCTGGTTGGCGAGATCGACCACGCCATCCCCGCTTACTGGAGCGTGGATGACGCAGTGCAGGCCACGCGCCTGCGGAAGGGCGTGAGTGGGGAAGGCCAGACGTGACAAAGGCCACCCGAAGGTGGCCTTTGCCGGTGATGCTTGGTGGGTTGTGAGTGGCTCGAACACTCGACCTACGGATTAAGAGTCCGCTGCTCTACCAACTGAGCTAACAACCCATTTCTTGAAACTGGAGCGGCAGAAGAGTCTCGAACTCTCGACCTCAACCTTGGCAAGGTTGCGCTCTACCAACTGAGCTACTGCCGCATTGAATTCTGGCTCCTCGACCTGGGCTCGAACCAGGGACCTACGGATTAACAGTCCGGCGCTCTACCGACTGAGCTATCGAGGAATTGTTTTTTCGCTTCTGAACAACGTCTTCAGCGAGTTGAAAATTCTAACACGTATTTAACGCTTTTGTGAACATGTGGCGTCGTCCGATGCGCTAAACCCTGCGCGAAGAGGAGGGGCCGCGATCTTCTCTACACCGCCTCCATGCGGCGGAATACCAGCGGTCGCCCGTTATGGCTGCGTTTTACGAGCCAGGTGGCAAGGGCGGAGTCCATGTAGTCCGCATGTCCTGGAAACCAGCCCACAAGTGCTTGGGCATAGGCGCGGGCGACATCGTATCGGCCCTGTGCCACGACCTCCCGCACGTCGTAGGCGGAGCTCAACACCTTTTCGTGCTCCTCGATATGGCATTCGCCGCCGCCAGGAAAATCCGGAGCGTTCAGCCACGCGTTTTCCTGGGTGAAATGGGCTTCGGCGTGACGAATGAAGGCTTCCAGGGCCTCCGGGATATCGGTATCGCGCGCTTCTTGCAGTGTGCGCACGTGTTCGACAAATTCCCGGTGGGTGTCGTCGATGGACTGGTGGCCCAGCAGGTAGCGGTCACTCCAGGTGAATGTCTGAATCGTGGTCATCAGCGTGTCTCCTCGTTGCAGTTCGATGTGTCCAGTGGCCGGGGGCCATTCGCAGGTCAGCCAAGGGCTGAGGCCAGGGCGGGCAGGCCGATCGAATGGTATTTGCGTCCGAAATAGGTCAGCCCTGCGGCGGGGTTTCCGATCTTGACTGCCTGGACCTCGCAGATGAACAGATCGTGGGAGCCCAACTGCTGTTGCTGGGTGACGCGGCAGTCAAAGCTGACCAGCGCACCGCTCAAGGCCGGACTGCCGGTCAGGAGCCGCTCGTGGGCGACCCGGGCAAGACGCTCGGGCATCGTCACATTGCGGTCCGCAAAGAGTTGGGCCACATCCTGCTGCTCGGCTGCCAGCACATTGACGCAGAGCACGCCGTTGCCGCTGAAAATGGGGTGCGCATAGGACGAACGGTTGATGCAGGTGAGCAGGGTGGGAGGCTGGTCGGTCACGCTGCAGACCGCCGTGGCGGTCATGCCGGCGAAGCCCTTTGGGCCATCGGTGGTGATGACATTGACGGCGCCGGTCAGGCGGGCCATGCCATCGCGAAAAAGGTCGATGCTGACCATGGAGGTTTCCTTTTCTGAGCGTACTCGGACATGGGCTGCCAAGTGTTGCAGCGCTGTCCTGAACGGGTGGAGCCGCGTTGGCCCCACCCTTGTTACGGCCGTTCTGTTAAGGGCCACGTCACCACTTGAAAGCCATGGCGGCGCCGACCCAGTGCTGGGACATATCGACATTCACCCCGTTACTCGGCCCGCTGCCGCGGACCTCGGAGCCGAAGGCGCGGGCATACATGACGGATATCTCCGTGTCTTTGCTCAGGGCATAGGTGCCGCCAAGGGTGAAGTGATCCTGGGGCGTGACGGGAGCCAGATAGTCGAGGGTTGCGTTTTCCCGGCTGACGATCTGCTGACCATGGCTGACCCCTGTACGCAGGGTCAGGGCAGGCGTGGCCTGCCAGGAAACACCGGCACGGGTCACCGTCTGGCTGCGCCAGCCGAAGCCGGGTTCGCTGGCGGTCAGTGCGTTGGCCAGGGAGTCCAGATCGCCCCAATTGATGCGCATCACGTCGGCCGCCATCACGATGCTTGCCGTCGGGCGCCAGGCCACGCCGATGCCATAGCGTTCCGGAATGTCGAACTCACCGCGATGGGCCAGCAGGTTGCTGTACTTCTTGAGCTTGCCCATGCTGATTCGGGACGAATACATCGCGCCCAGGGTGACCTGCTCGCTCACCTGGCCGGACCAGCCCATCTTGAAGCCGACACCGGTGGATGAATCCGCGCCCGGGCTTTCCACGCCGAGGGCGTCGGGGACGCCGTCAACCTTGAAGCGCTGATAGGCAAAGTCGGCCGAAAAGCCGAGTGCATAGCCCGGTGCAAGCTTGATGGCATAGGTCGGGGACGCGATGATCTGGGTCAGCTTGGCGCTGTCCTTGTCGCGGCCACCCAGCAGAGGCGTGTCATACACGGTACTCACGCCGTTGCCATAGACCGAGATCCCGACGGATTGGTGATCGTCGATGACCCGGTTGTAGCCCAGTTCAGGCACGGGGACGGCTTTCACGCCATCTCCGTTGAACTCGGTGCCGCCGAAGCTGGACTTGGGATCCACGATCACCACGGACAGCCCCAGATCGAGGCGATTACCTACAAAGGCCATACCGGCCGGGTTGTTGGCAGCGGCGAGGGCATCCTGAGGCAGGGCAATGGATGCACCGCCCATGCCCATGGCCTTGATGCCGTAGCCGTGGGGCATGGGGCCGTTGGTCGCATGGGCGGACGAAAAAAGGGTGAAGGCTGCGACTGTTGCGCCCAGACGTATGCAAGCAGGACAGGAAGGGAGTCGTGTTGGGGGGTTGGTCATGTTGGGCTCCGGAATGCGTTTGTTCTTGCCAGTGCGTTGGCCGCCGGCCATTGGCTTGCCGGCGGTGGTCGGAGTTCAGGCTGCCAGTGCCGTTTCTTCGATGACGCGGGAGGTTGCTTCCGGGTCGTAGAACCAGGTGGACAAGCTCTTGGGGTCATTGAAGGCGTCGGCAAATCTGTGGGCCAGTGTCCCGTTCTGGCAGCAGGTGCCCAGGAACTGCATGACATGAGGCGGCGGCGGAACGAGCATGCTGTTGGTGAAGCGGGCAGACCATTGCGCGTAGTCCCAGTACTGTTCTGCGAGAGCTTCCATCCAGGCGCGGTCGAAGCCGGCCTGACCGTGGCTCACAATGGCTTCGAGATACATGCTGGCGCCCTTGGAGGCGTTGTTCGAACCCTGGCCGGTCATCGGGTCGTTCAGTACCAGTACGTCGCCAAGTCCGAGCACCGTCCGGCCGGAGGGCAGCACGCCGATCGCGTTGCGCACGGTGGGCGTCACGCGGCCGAACAGGATGCCGTTGTCGTCAGTCAGGCGGATGTCCCTGAAACGCGGTGCTTCCCACGGGAAGAACTCGGCAATCAAGGCCTTGGTCATGGCCAGGTGGTCAGCCGGGGTCTTCACGGCATCCCAGCGGTCCATCGGGCCGCCGATCAAGCACTCGATGTTGATGATGTCGCAGGGGCCGGTGTGCGTCAGGGCAGGGAAATGCACCAGTTCGCCGACGCCGGGGTTGATGTTGATGTTCAAGGCCGTGAAATCTTCCCTCGGAACCATGCCATGGACGTAGGTGAGGGCAATGGCGCGCTGCGGGCGGTCGAAGGTGCAGCGCGTGGCGTCCCGCTCGAAGAGCTTGCCCAGTTCGCCCTTGCCGGTGGCCACGAGCACCAGATCCGAGGTGTCCACCAGACGTTCCAGTTCGTCCATGTCCACGTCGCCGATCACCAGATCGCCGCCGAGGCGTTCGAATTCATCCATCCAGCGGGGCATCTTGATCCGCTGGTCCACCGATTGGCCATTGGCCGACATGCGTGAACGGAAATCCAGCATGGGGCCCGTTTCCGCGCTGCCGACGCGGATGTGAGCGCCTTCTATCGGTGGGCACTCCGCGTCCCAGAAGGCAATTCCCAATTCCCTTTCGTGGCTCAGCGCCATGTCGTACATGGACTGGCTGGAAAGGATCTTGCCCTTCGCAATTTCCTCTCCGGTGCGGTTGGATATGATCCTTACCGTATACCCTTTATTAAGAAGTCCAATACCCAGCTGAAGGCCAGCCTGGCCGGCTCCGACGATGGTGATATTGCGCATGTTTGCTTGCTCCGATTCTGAAAGTCTGTTGAGGCCTGTTTCTCTAGGCAATGTCAATTTCGGGCAAGCGCAATATATTGGCTATGCGTTTATTGCAGGGTCTGTGCAGTGAGTGCAATTTGCACTTGTATTTAGGAATTGAGGGGAAATGGAAATTTCATTCATGGCACACGCCGGAGGGTGTCGCTGGGCGATTCTCCGTAGCGCTTCCGGTATTCAGCTGCAAAACGGCCGAGTTCGAAAAAGCCCCAGCGCGTCGCTACACTGGTCACGCTCCGGAATTTTTCGGTATCCAGCAATTCCTGGCGCACCTTTTCCATCCGCAAATCCCTGAGGTAGCGCATGGGGCTGACGCCGCGAAACTTCCGGAAACTGTTGTACAGCGTGCGCAGGCTGATTCCCGTCAGCTCGGCCAGCTGTTCGTTGGTAATTGCCGTATCCAGGTGGGCGTGCATGTACTCTTCCGCTACCTTGAGATGCCGGGGCAGGACTTCGGTATCTGGCCTGTCGAGGCTATCGCTGAGGCTGTTGCCCTGCCATACCAGCAGGCCTGACATGATCAGCTGCTCGAATTGCGCGCGCATCAAAGGGTGCGCCACCAGCTCGGGGTTTTGCTGCAGGCTGCGGAGAAGTTGGCGGATGGTCGTTTCCCAGGCCTGCCCGCCGCCGCTTCGGGTATTCAGGTCCGTGTCGAATTGCAGGGCCTGGCGTAATGGCCGCCCAATAAGGTTTGTCGCATGGCGTTCCAAGGCTTCACGCTCGATGCGGACGACCAGTTTTGAACAGTTCGAGCTCCAGTTCATGGAAAAGGACTGCCCCGGACAGTGGATTGTTCCACTGCCGGGGCGGCTTGATCGGACTTGATTGCCTGACTCTATTCTGTCCTCGCCACGCAATGGCAATTGCACGAGAAAGAAGGCATCGAGCTCCTGGGGCGCTACGTGGACATCCGCACCGTAACTCATGATGCTGAAGCTCATGGCCGGCGTCCGCAAATAGCGGTGCCGATAATTCAATTGCCCACGCCGATCCATCAAGGAAAGGCGGTGATCACAGAATATCCCCGCGACCAATACCCGGGCCTCATCGAGATCCCTTGATTGCAGGAGATCCAGAGCCGTCAGGCGATTGTTCTGCATTGCGCACCCCGAGCAAAATGACAGCGACCTGCTTTATCTTTCAGGCTGCCGGCTTGTCTTCAATGTCTCAGCTTAAATCGTCGGTAGCGGTGAAAGAACTGATCAAACCTGACTGGATGCAATAATCCCCCGCTCCCGCGCCATCGTGATGGCCGTATCTTCGATCATGTCCTCCTGCCCGCCGACCATGCCGCGGCGGCCCAGCTCGACCAGGATGTCGCGGGCCGGCACGCCGTACTTCTTGGAGGCGCGCTTGGCGAACAGCAGGAAGGAGCCGTACACCCCGGCGTAGCCGAGGGTCAGCGCGTCCCGGTCGATGCGGATCGGGAAGTCCATGATCGGCACGACCAGGTCTTCGGCGACGTCGGTGATCTTGGCGACATCCACGCCGGTCTCGATGCCCATCAGGCTGCACACGGCGATCAGCACTTCCATCGGCGTGTTGCCGGCCCCGGCGCCGAGGCCGGCGGCGGCCGCGTCGATGCGCGTGGCGCCCACTTCGATGGCGGCGATGCTGTTGGCGACGCCCATCGCCAGGTTGTGGTGGCCGTGGAAGCCGAGTTCGGTTTCGGGCTTCAGCGCTTCACGCACGGCGCTGAGGCGGGCCTTGACGGTGTCGGGCAGCAGGTGGCCGGCGGAGTCGGTCAC
>JAFEDI010000009.1 GCA_018241725.1 Pseudomonadota bacterium
GGCGTCGACCCGACCCGCATCGGCGACGTCATCGTCGGCTGCGCCATCCCCGAAGCCGAGCAGGGCATGAACGTGGCCCGCATCGGTGCGCTGCTCGCCGGTCTGCCGAATACCGTCCCGGGCATCACCATCAACCGCTTCTGCTCCTCCGGACTGCAGGCCGTCGCCGACGCCGCCAATCAGATCCGTCTCGGCCTGGCCGACGTGATGATCGCCGCCGGTACGGAGTCGATGACCGCGATGTCCAACATCATGGGTAACAAGGTGGCGGCCAACCCCGTCTGGTTCTCCGATGAGAACATCGGCATTGCCTACGGCATGGGCCTGACCGCCGAGAAGGTGGCGCAGCAGTGGGGCATCGGCCGCGAGGCGCAGGATGTCTTTGCCGAAGCATCCCACCGCAAGGCCTGCGCCGCGATCGCTGCCGGCCATTTCAAGGCCGAGACCTCGCCCTTCACCGTGCGCGACTACAAGCCCGATCTGGCGAGCGGCGAAATCCGCCAGCGCGACCGCACGCCGACCGACGACGAAGGCGCACGCCCGGACATCTCCGTCGAGAAGCTCGCCAGACTGCGCCCGGTCTTCCATGCCAAGGGCTCGGTCACCGCGGGCAACGCCTCGCAGATGTCCGATGGCGCCGGCGCCGTGATGCTGGTCTCGGAGAAGGTCCTGAAGGAACACAACCTGACCCCGCTCGCCCGCTTTGCCGGCTTTGCCGTCGGCGGGGTGGCGCCGGAGATTATGGGCGTCGGTCCGATCGTCGCGATCCCCAAGGTGCTGCAGCAAGCCGGCATCCGCAAGGAAGACCTGGACTGGATCGAGCTGAACGAAGCCTTTGCAGCGCAGGCGCTCGCCGTAGTCAAGGAGCTCGACCTCGACCCGTCGAAGATCAACCCGCTGGGCGGCGCGATCGCGCTCGGCCACCCGCTCGGTGCCACCGGCGCCATCCGCACGGCGACGCTGCTGCACGGCATGCGCCGTACCGGCGGCAAGTACGGGATGGTCAGCATGTGCATCGGCACGGGCATGGGTGCCGCCGGCATCTTCGAAAGCATCTGAACGAACAGATCGAAAGAGAGAACACCATGAGTGATTACATCGCCCCCGTGAAGGACATGCGCTTCGTGATGGACGAGATCGTCGGTCTCGACGCCATCGCCGCGCTTCCCGGCTACGAAGAAGCCACGCCCGACATGGCGGACGCCATCCTCGAGGAGGCGGCCAAGTTCGCCAGCGGCGTGCTGGCCCCGCTCAACTGGATCGGCGACACGCAGGGCTGCAAGCTCGGGCCTGACGGCGTCGTCACCGCCGACGGATGGAAGGAAGCCTACAAGGCCTTCTGCGACGCCGGCTGGAACGGCCTGGCCTCGCCGACGGCGTACGGCGGGCAGGGCCTGCCGGAAGCCATCGGCATCGCGGTCAAGGAGATGGCCTCGTCCGCCAACCTGTCCTTCTCGCTCGGTCCGCTGCTGACCGGTGGCGCCGTGGCTGCGCTGCTGACCTGCGCCAGCGACGAACTCAAGGCCATCTACCTGGAGAAGATGATCTCCGGAGAATGGACCGGCACGATGAACCTGACGGAGCCGAATGCGGGTTCCGATCTGGCCCTGATCCGCAGCCGCGCCGAGCCACAGGCCGACGGCAGCTACCGCGTCTTCGGCCAGAAGATCTTCATCACCTATGGCGACCACGACATGACGGACAACATCGTTCATCTCGTCCTCGCCCGCCTGCCGGACGCCCCGGCGGGCGTGAAGGGCATCTCGCTCTTCCTGGTGCCGAAGTTCCTGGTCAATGCCGACGGTTCGCTCGGCGAGCGCAACGATGCCTACTGCGTGTCGATCGAGCACAAGCTCGGCATCCACGCCAGCCCGACCTGCGTCATGGCCTTCGGTGACAAGGGCGGCGCCGTCGGCTATCTGCTGGGCGAGGCGAACCGCGGCCTCGAGTACATGTTCATCATGATGAACGAAGCCCGCATGGGCGTCGGCCTGCAGGGGGTCGCCCTCGGCGAGCGCGCCTACCAGCAGGCGCTCGGCTACGCCCGTGAACGCAAGCAGGGGCGGGACGCCGTGACCGGCGAAGCGCTGGTCACGATCGACAAGCATCCGGACGTGCGCCGCATGCTGATGCTGATGAAGTCGCGCGTCGAAGCCTGCCGCGCCGTCACCTACTTCACCGCCGGGCTGCTCGACCGTGCGCACGCCGGCACCGACCCGGAGCAGAAGAAGCGCGACCTGTTCCTGGCCGAACTGCTGATTCCCGTGGTCAAGGGCGGTGGCACGGAGATGGCGGTCGAGGTCACTTCGCTCGGCATCCAGGTGCACGGCGGCATGGGCTTCATCGAGGAGACCGGCGCCGCGCAGCACTGGCGCGATTCGCGCATCACGACGATCTACGAAGGCACCACCGGCATCCAGGCCAACGACCTGATCTTCCGCAAGCTGATGCGCGACCAAGGCGCCACCGTCAAAGTCGTCTTCTCCGAGGTGCAGGGCACGGCCGACGCGCTGCTGGCCTCCGGCCGGCCCGAACTGCGTGCCATCGGCGCGCAACTGCTGGGCGCGAAGCAGGCCTGGTTCGACGCCACGGAGTGGGTACTGGGCAATGTCAGGTCGGACGTTTCGGCCGTGCTGACCGCGGCCCTTCCCTACCTCAACCTTGCCGTCCTCGTCTGCGGCGGCTGGATGATGGGCAAGGCGGCCTTGGCTGCGGCCAACCACCTGGACAGCGAAGCCGGCGACCAGCGGTTCTATCGCAGCAAGATCGCCACTGCCGGCTTCTACGCGGACCAACTGCTGGCGCAGGCCGGGGCCTGGAGCAAGGTGGCGATGGCGGGCGACGCAGCAATCCGCGGCTTTGGCGACGTGCTGTTCGAATGAGACAGAGCCCGCCCGCGAGGTAACGGGCCGGTTTCAACCAGCGGAGCTCCCTTTCTCCCTCTGTTGGCGATTTACCCATCCGGCGCGTGTGCCGGATGGGGTCTTTTTCTGCGCGGCGGATCCCGGAAACCCCAACCCTAACCCCCAACCCCATCCCCATCCCCATGCCCCTGAACGGGGGCGCGCGGGCTGTCGAATCGACGCTCGCAGTACAAGAAAACCGCAGAACAACACCGCCAATTCAGGCGATATCGACCAAAGGAGCAAGACGTGAAGGACACTTTCATCGACAAGGCCCCCGATCGAACCAGGTGCCATGCCTATCCCCCTGCTGATCGAGTCCCTGCTGCGCGAGCGACAAGTGCCGTTGCGCAAGGGGCGGCGCGGGCGAGCACGACGACCGCAAGCGGCGTTTGCGGCCAGTGGCGCGCATCGTCGATTCGCATCCTGGGGACGGCCGTGCTTGCACATACGTGCCTCATGGGTACGGTACAGGGGGCCGAGCTCACCGCCGGGGTGCCCAGCGTCGCGACGCCGCAGGCAACCCAATTCGGCGAGGTGACGGTCGTCACCAAGGGGACGATTGCCTACGGCACCATCATCCGCGCGGATGACCGTGATTCCGAACTGGTGCCGCACGGCAGCGGTGTTGTAGTGGGGGTCAACGGCAAGGCGAGGGGCGGCACCAACAATGACGACGGCGAACTGAACTACGGGCGTGGCGACCAGACCTCGACCGTGCTCAAGGCGGTGCTCGATGCCGACCTGAAGTACAGGAACCTGGGGATGTTTGTGCGCCTCAAGGCCTGGCACGACTTCGCCCTTGAAGATGACAGCGTCCCGCACGGCAATGCACCGAACGGCTACGCCGCCGACAAACCCCTCAGCGACAAGGGCTTCAGTCGCCTCGGACGTTTCTCGGGGGCCGACTTGAAGGCCAACGTCTACGGCGACTTCGACCTGGACGGCAAATCCCTGTTCACCCGGATCGGCTATCAGACCATTGATTGGGGCTCCCCGGGTACGATTCTGGGCGGCCTGGAGCAGATCAATCCCATCGACAATCCTGCGCGCCTGCGCGCCGGCGCGGTTCCCGAGGAGACCCGGATTCCGATTCCGGCGGCCTTCGCCAAGTTGAGCCTGAACAAAAACACCAATATCGAGGCGTTCTACCAGTTCGGCTTCCGCCCCAATGAACTACCGGGTTGCGGCACCTTCGGTTCATTTGTCGACTACGCGACTGCGGGCTGCAACCAGGTCGTCGTCGCGCCTGTGACGGTCAACGATGCACGAGCCGAGGCACTTGGTCTGGTCGTCAACCGCGCGGCAGACGGGGATCCTTCGGACGGCGGCCAATATGGCGTCGGCGTGACTTATCTCGCCGAGAACCTGGGGCAGTTCGGCGCCTATTTCGCCAACTATCACAGCCGCCGGCTCGCGGTCAGCGTGATCAAGTCGTCACGGACCACCCCGTTCATTCCGGGCGACCCCGACGGCAAGAATGTGCAGTACTTCGTTGAATATCCGGAAGACGTGAAGGTCTGGGGGCTGAACTTCAAGACGCGTCTGCCTGACCAGACCCGGATCTTCGCCGAATATACCTACCGTCCCAACCAGACCATCCAGCTGGCGACCGCGGATCTGCTCTCGGCATTCGTGTCGAACACCGCCCCGAGCCTGCTCCGGGCCGATGCAGCGGCGACGCCGGCGGGCGGTGTCTACCACGGCTACGACCGCCTCAAGATGAGCCAATTCAGCGCCGGTGCGTCCAAGCCGTTCGGCAAGGTGCTGGGCGGCGACTTCACCCTGGCGGGCGAAGTCGGCGTCAAGTACATCCACGACCTGCCGGACGTGAGCGAGCGGCGCTACGTTCGCTCCGATCTCTACGGGCAGGGTCCGGTCAACGGCGTGTGCTTGCCTGGCGCGTCGGCTGCGCAGTGCAGCAACGACGGCTACGCCTCGGCGCTGTCCTGGGGCTACCGCCTGAGGGCGTCTTCCATATATGGCAACGTCTTCGATGGTGTGGATCTCAAGCCGTCCATCACCTTTGGCCATGACGTGAAGGGCTGGTCCTACGACTCGCTGTTCATCGAGGGCCGGCGTCTGGCGATCGTTGCGTTGCAGGCGGACGTGAACAAACGGTTCTTCGTCGAGGCATCCTGGACGCCGATCTGGGGCGGTCGGTACAACTTCGCGAAGGATCGGGATTTCTTCGCCCTCGCCGTTGGCGCGACCTTCTGAAGACCGGGACATCCGGCAGCTCGCTCAACCCCTTCCGATTGCAAGCCGCACAGCTTGGGAAGGGGGCGGCTGCCGGGTCCGATGCAGCCGGTGCCGGCAGGTTTGCAAACGACGAACGCGGGGCACGGGATCGAGCAACTCGACTCCGTGGGCATCGCATGCATGGCGAAACAACACGCCATAGAGGCGCCAGTCGGCGCCAATAACAAGGAGGATGACTCATGAAGATTCTGGTCCCAGTCAAACGCGTTGTGGATTACAACGTCAAGGTTCGCGTCAAGGCCGATGGCAGCGGCGTCGATCTGGCGAACGTCAAGATGTCGATGAACCCCTTCGACGAGATCGCGGTGGAAGAGGCCGTGCGGCTGAAGGAAGCCGACGTGATCACCGAAGTCGTGGCCGTGAGTTGCGGCGTGGGCGCCTGCCAGGAGACGCTGCGTGCGGCGCTGGCGATCGGTGCCGACCGCGCCATCCTGGTCGAGACCGACGTCGAGCTGCAGCCGCTGGCCGTGGCCAAGCTGCTCAAGGCCGTGTGCGACAAGGAACAGCCGAACCTGGTGATCTGCGGCAAGCAGGCGATCGACGACGACGCCAACCAGACCGGCCAGATGCTGGCCGCGCTGGCCGGCTGGCCGCAGGCGACCTTCGCCTCGAAGGTGGCGCTGGCCGATGGCAAGGCGCAGGTCACGCGCGAGATCGACGGCGGCCTCGAGACCCTGTCGGTGGGCCTGCCGGCGGTGATCACCACCGACCTGCGCCTGAACGAGCCGCGCTACGCCACGCTGCCCAACATCATGAAGGCCAAGAAGAAGCCGCTCGACACCGTCAAGCCGGCCGATCTGGGCGTCGATGTGGCCCCGCGCCTGGCGACCCTGAAAGTGTCCGAGCCGCCCAAGCGCAGCGCCGGCGAGCGCGTGGCCGACGTGGCCCAACTGGTCGACAAACTCAAGAACGTTGCGAAGGTGATCTGAACATGGCCATTCTCGTTATTGCTGAACACGACAATCAATCGCTGAAGGCCTCGACGCTGAACACCGTGGCCGCCGCTGCCAGGCTCGGTGGCGATGTGCACATGCTGGTGGCCGGTGCCGGCTGCGCCGGTGTGGCCGAAGCCGCCGCCAAGGTGGCCGGTGTGGCCAAGGTGCTGGTGTGCGACGCTGCTCATTACGAAGCCCAGACCGCCGAGAACGTGGCCGAGCTGGTGAAGGGCCTGGCCGCCGGCTATAGCCACGTGCTCGCCCCGGCGACCCCGGCTGGCAAGAACATGCTGCCGCGCGTCGCCGCGCTGCTCGACGTGGCGCAGATCAGCGACATCGTCGCGGTCGAGGCCGCGGACACCTTCGTGCGCCCGATCTACGCCGGCAACGCGCTCGCCACCGTGAAGAGCGCCGATGCGGTCAAGGTCATCACCGTGCGCACCACGGCCTTCGACGTCGCGGCCGCCGACGGTAACGCCGCCGCCATCGAGGCGGTCGCCGCCGCTGCCGACCTGGGCGTGACCGCGCTCGTGAGCCGCGAGATCGTCAAGAGCGCGCGTCCCGAACTCGGTGCCGCCAAGATCATCGTCTCCGGCGGCCGCGGCCTGGGCAGCGGCGACGCCTACCACCAGTTGCTCGAGCCGCTCGCCGACAAGCTCGGTGCCGCGCTCGGCGCCAGCCGCGCCGCGGTCGATGCGGGCTACGTGCCCAACGACTACCAGGTCGGCCAGACCGGCAAGATCGTCGCCCCGCAGCTCTACATCGCGGTCGGCATCTCGGGCGCGATCCAGCATCTTGCGGGCATGAAGGATTCCAAGGTGATCGTGGCGATCAACAAGGATCCGGAAGCGCCGATCTTCCAGGTGGCCGACTATGGTCTCGTGGGCGATCTGTTCCAGGTGGTGCCGGAGCTGACATCCATCCTTGCCTGATCGGACGCCGCGTTCTCGCTTCCAGCGGGTTCGACAGATCTCGTCTTCCTGCCCGCTGAGCGCTCGAACCGTTCCGGCTCGGGAACGCACTGCTTCCCGAGCCGTTTTGTTGACCTCGTATTGCGGGTCATGATCGCCCAGGTCAGGACCCTGCCAAAGGAGTATCGAACCATGCGCGAATCGATGGAATTCGATGTGCTGATCGTCGGCGGCGGCCCTGCGGGGCTGTCGGCGGCGATCAAGCTCAAGCAACTGGCCGCCGAGAAGGGCCAGGAACTCTCGGTCTGCCTGATCGAGAAGGCCGCCGAGATCGGCGCCCACATCCTGTCGGGGGCCGTCATGGACCCGCAGGCGCTGACCGAACTCTTCCCCGACTGGAAGGAACGCGGCGCACCGCTCAACACCGCGGTCACCGAGGACCGCGTGCTGTTCCTCTCCGAGACCGGCGCCCGCCAGGCCCCCAACGGCCTGCTGCCCGACTGCTTCGTTAACCACGGCAACTACATCGTGCGCCTGGGCAACGTCGTGAAGTGGCTCGGCGAGCAGGCCGAGGCGCTGGGCGTGGAGGTCTATCCGGGCTTTGCCGGTGCCGAAATCCTGTTCGACGAGGCGGGCGCGGTGAAGGGCGTCGCCACCGGCGACATGGGGCTCAATCGTGACGGCACACCCGGCCCGCACCACCAGCCGGGCATGGAGCTGCACGCCAAATACACGCTGTTCGCCGAGGGCTGTCGTGGCCACCTCGGCAAGCAGCTCGAGGCGAAGTTCAATCTGCGCGACGGCGCCGACCCCCAGACCTACGGCATCGGCATCAAGGAGCTGTGGGAGGTGAAGCCCCAGCAGCATCAGCCGGGCTTGGTGGTGCACACCGCCGGCTGGCCGATGGACAAGGCCACCTATGGCGGCGGCTTCGTCTATCACCTCGAGGACAACCTGGTCGCGGTCGGCTTCGTGGTCGGGCTCAACTACGCCAACCCGCATCTGTCGCCCTTCGAGGAGATGCAGCGCTACAAGACCCACCCCGAGATCCGCAAGGTCCTGGAAGGCGGCAAGCGCCTGCAGTACGGCGCCCGCGCGATCGCCGCCGGCGGCCTGCAGAGCCTGCCCAGGCTGGTGTTCCCGGGCGGCGGCCTTATCGGTGACGACGCCGGCTTCCTCAACGCCGCGCGCATCAAGGGCAGCCACGCCGCGATCAAGTCCGGCATGCTCGCCGCCGAAGCCGCGTTCGAGGCCTTGGCCGCAGAGCGCCAGCGCGACACGCTCGAGGCCTATCCGGCCGCCTTCCAGGCCTCCTGGCTGCACGCCGAGCTGCACAAGACGCGCAACTTCAAGCCCTACATGAAGAAGGGTTTGTGGGTCGGCTCGCTGCTGTTCGGCATCGACCAGGTGCTGTTCAAGGGCAAGGTGCCGTGGACGCTGCACAACACCTCGGACCACGACCAGCTCAAGCCGGCGGCCGCGTGCGGGAAGATCAATTATCCGAAGCCGGACGGCGTGCTCACCTTCGATCGCCTCTCGTCGGTGTTCCTGTCCAACACCAACCACGAGGAAGAGCAGCCCTGCCATCTGCAGCTCAAAGACGCCTCGGTGCCGATCGCGATCAACCTGGCGAAATACGACGCCCCCGAGCAGCGGTACTGCCCGGCCGGGGTGTACGAGATCGTTCAGGCCGAAGCCGGCCCACGCCTGCAGATCAACGCGCAGAACTGCGTGCACTGCAAGACCTGCGACATCAAGGACCCGACCCAGAACATCAACTGGGTGGTCCCGCAGGGCGGCGAAGGGCCGATCTACCAAGGGATGTGAGCGCCGGCTCCCTCACTGCGCCTGCACCCGCCCACAGGATGATGAACGGATGAATCAAAGCACCACCAGCACCCCGCACCGCATCGTCATCGTCGGTGGTGGTGCGGGCGGATTCGAGCTCGCCACCCGCCTGGGCGACACGCTCGGCCGTCGTGGCAAGGCCGAGATCACCCTCATCGAGCGCAAGCACAGCCACGTCTGGAAGCCCAAGCTGCATGAGATCGCCGCCGGCAGCATGGACTTTGGCGACCACGAGGTCGGCTACCTCGCGCATGCCCACCGGCATGGCTTTCGCTTTCGCATCGGCGAGATGACCGGCATCGACCGCATCACGCGCGAAGTCCACGTCGCCCCCTTCACCGACCGCAAGGGCGGCGAACTGACGCCGGCGCGCTCCTTCCCCTACGACACGCTGGTCATCGCCGTGGGCAGCCAGAGCAACGACTTCGGCACCCCCGGAGTGCGGGAGCACGCGCTCAAGCTCGAGACCGCGGCCGACGCGCGCCGTTTTCATACACGCATGGTGCATGCCTGCGTGCGCGCACAGGCGCAGCAGACGCAACTGCGCCCGGAACAGCTCAAGGTGGCGATCATCGGCGCCGGCGCCACCGGGGTCGAGCTGTCGGCCGAGCTGCACCACACGATGCGCCAGGTCGTGGCCTACGGCCTCGATCGCGTCGACGCCAAGCGCGACATCAAGGTGGTGCTGATCGAGGCTGGCCCGCGCGTACTGCCCGCCCTGCCCGAGCGCCTGTCACGCTCGACCGAGCGCCTGCTGCGCAAGCTCGGCGTCGAAGTGCATACCGGCGCCAAGGTCGCCGAAGTGCTGGCCGACGGCGTGCGCCTGGCCGACGGCTCGGTACTGCCGGCAGAGCTGACCGTGTGGGCGGCCGGCGTCAAGGCCGCGGAATTCCTCACCCGCCTCGACGGCCTGGAGACCAATCGCCTCAACCAGTTGCTGGTGCGCCAGACCTTGCAGACGACCCTCGATGCAGACATCTTCGCCATCGGCGACTGCGCCGCCTGCCCCTGGCCGGAGAAGAACGGCTTCGTCCCGCCACGCGCCCAGGTGGCCCACCAGCAAGCCTCGCACCTGTTCAAGCAGATCCGCCGCCGCCTCGACGGCAAGCCGCTGCAGGACTACCACTACCGCGATCTCGGCTCGCTCGTCTCGCTCGGCAAGTTCAGCACCGTCGGCAACATGATGGGCGGCCTGGTGCGCGGCGACCTGTTCATCGCAGGCTGGTACGCCAAGCCGATGTATACCTCGCTTTACAAGATGCACGAGCTCGCCCTGCACGGCTGGGCCAAGGTGATCCTGGATCACCTTCGCGCGCACGCTGACGCGGCGCACGGAACCGCAGGTGAAGCTGCACTGAGGGGCATCCGAACCAGGCGATCCATCCACCTGGCGCTAGGTGCCGAAACACCCTTTTGCCCGCGCTCGTTTCCGAGTGTTGCCGAATTGCCGTATTGAATCCGACTCCTGTATAAACCGGCCACGGATCGCGAAAGGCTCCCTGCCTGCCTGCCTGCCTGAACCCGACCCGACATGACCTTTCTTCTGGCCACCTCTATCTTCTCGAAAAGGATCGCTCGCGCGCTGGCGAGAGTGTTGGTTGGGCTGCTGATGCTCTCGCATGCCCTGTTCGCATTCTCGAGCGCAACATCCCTGTCGCGCGCACCCTTGCGTGCGACTACACACGCGCATACTGGGGCGGCCACGGATCAAAACGATCATGGTCATAGCGATGATGACTTCGAGGACGAGGGCAGCCCCCACCAGCACGGTCACAACCCGGCTGATCACAGCCACGACAAGCCGAACGTACCACCCACGCACGCGATGGGCGTTCCGCCGCTGTCCAATCAGCCTAAATCCGGCAGTTACCTCACCACGTTTGCATGATCAGGCAGCAAACAAAGGGGGGTAACTGCCGGATTTAGGTTCACAGCTCCGCAACGCTGCCTTTCGGGGTGACAGCTTCACTCGGAAAGCTGTCTTCGGGCCATTGAGGTGCTGGACGTCTCTTGTGGGTCGGATCGAGTCGGCCAAGAGGCTGCTGGCCAGTGGCATCTCGCCCAAGAACGTGGCAAGGAACCTCGGCGTATCCATTCCTACGCTGTACCGCTGGGTGCCAGCCTCACGCACGCGTAGCGTACTTTGCGATCCGTCTTCTGAGACGCCCCCCATCCTCAACTGCTTCACCTACCTGGGCATGCCGCAATCGGCCCGGGCCGGGCACATTGCGCCTGCTGCATGAAATGGCCTGCGATCACTTGAATGCTGTCGACCGCAGGCTATGCTGAACGAGTGCCTTGTCATGAAGGGGCGCCTTGTCTAGCCCGAGATTGTGTAAATGCACGCAGCCGCCGACCAGGGCTTCTGGGGCTTGGAGCTGCCGTTTGTGGTTCGCGGTAAGGAGATTTCACCGCTGACGCTGGCCGCAATGCCCTCCGGCTGCTACGACGGCCCGCAACCGGGATCACGGCCGCTGACGCTGTCGGCCCCGCTGGCTCGCGGGTTCGACGTCCGGCTGCTGCAACTGGGGCTGTCTGACCGCGGCGTGGATATTCAGGTCGACGGCATATTCGGCCAGACGACCTTGAATTTGGTGAAGACTTGGCAGGCGCAGAACGGGCGTCCGGCCAACGGAATTGCCGATCTGGCGCTGATTGGCGAGTTGA